>CAWBQO010000006.1:920000-1236571 GCA_963790965.1 uncultured Bacteroidota bacterium | reverse complement strand
GCTTATTACAGGCCGGGCGCACCAACGGCAGCCGCTACTCGCCGCCCCGACCCTCGCTGCTCCTCCATCCCAATCCAACGCTCCGCCCTCCCTCGCCGTCATCCCGACCAAGGACGCGCCACCTACCGGCCCGTTGCCCCGCCCCTCGTTCGCGTCCGCGCGGAGGGACCTCCTACCAACAGCAAAGAACACCCGCCCACACAGAGCCGCTCCCAATCGCCGCCTCCCCCCTCCCCACCTGTCATTCTGAGCAAAGCGAAGAATCTGTACTACAGGAACGGCTGAGATGCGCCACTGCGTTCAGCATTCCGCCTCCCCCCTCCCCACTTGTCATTCTGGGCAAAGCGAAGAATCTGTCTTCTGAGCGCGCCTGAGATGCTTCGCTGCGTTCAGCATGAAACGCCGGTGTACGGGCAGCCGCTACTCGCCGCCCCGACCCTCGCTGCTCCTCCATCCCAATGCAACGCTCCGCCCTCCCTCGCTGTCATCCCGACCAAGGACGCGCCACCTACCGGCCCGTTGCCCCGCCCCTCGTTCGCGTCCGCGCGGAGGGACCTCCTACCAACAGCAAAGAACACCCGCCCACACAGAGCCGCTCCCAATCGCCGCATAACCCGCCACACACCGGCCTCTTCCTGAATGCACCTCCGTGGTCCCCGCCTCTGCGTCTCTGCGCCTCTGCGTCAAAGGTTCTGCGGCGCGGACAGGCAAAGCCCAGCGGGACTTCGCCACCAAACCGGCAAACCATTGCCTCAACGCTGCTTCGCGGAGCGGTTTTGCAAACAGGTAACGCTTGCGAGGCACCGGGGCGGGCCGCAGGCGGAACCGCTCCTCAGGGGTTGCGAGTACGAACCACTCGACCCACAACGCAACCGGGCATCACGAACTTTTCGAGGCGAACGATATGACAGATACGAACAAAGAGCCGGTCATCCTCCACGAGATGAAAGTCAAGGGCAACCAGCTCGTCGACAAGGTTAAAGAGGTCATCGAGGACGGCAATGCGCGGAGCGTCGCCATTAAGAAGGACGGCAAGACGGTCCTGAGCTTCCCGCTCTCGGTCGGCGTCGGCGGCGCGGCCGCAGCGCTCTTCTGGTCGCCGACACTCGCGGCCGTCGGCGCATTCGCGGCGCTCGTAACGGACGTCTCCATCGTGGTCGAGCGCGTCGAGAAGCCTTCGTCGCCGCTGGACATCCACCCGACCACGCCCCCTCCCACCCCCGGCGTCTTCAACCGCCCTGAGGACAGCTTCTAAAGCGCCTCACCCCTTCGCTGACCGTCCCGCGCCTGCGTGCCCCCGTGGCCTCGCCGGGCGCGGGACGTTTTGCTTATCCATGCTCCACACAACGCCTCTCCCCCGTCCACTGCCCACCCCTGACGACGTGCGCGCGGCGGCGGAGCGCATCCGCGGCATCGCCCACCGGACGCCGGTCCTCACGTCTCGCCAGTTTGACGAGGCGGTCGGCGCGCGCGTCTTCTTCAAGGCCGAGCCTTTGCAGCGCGCGGGCGCGTTCAAGTTCAGAGGCGCTTACAACGCGCTCTCACGCCTGTCGCCGGACGAGCGACGGCGCGGCGTGCTCACGTATTCGTCCGGCAACCATGCCCAGGCGGTCGCGCTTGCAGGCCGGCTGCTCGGAATTGCGGCGACGATCATCATGCCCTCCGACGCCCCCGCGGTCAAGGTGCTCGCTACGCGCGGATATGGTGCGGAAGTCATTCTGTACGACCGGGAGAAAACGACGCGCGAGGCACTTGGCGCTGAAATTTCCGAGGAACGCGGCCTGCCCATCATCCCGCCGTATGACCACCCGGACGTGATCGCGGGGCAGGGCACGGCGGCGTTGGAACTGTTCGAGGACGCGGGCGACATGGACCTTCTGCTCGTCCCGTGCGGGGGCGGCGGACTGCTCTCGGGGTCGGCGCTGGCAGCCTCGTCGGCGATGCCGGCGTGCCGCGTGGTGGGTGTAGAGCCGGAGGCGGCAGACGACGCGACGCGCTCGTTCCGGACCGGCACCCTGCAAACCGTCAAGGACCCGCCGACGATCGCCGACGGCGCGCGGACGCCCTCTCTGGGCCGCTACACGTTTCCGCTCGTGCTCTCGCTCGTGAGCGACATGCAAACGGTCTCCGACCGCGCGCTGATCGAGGCCATGCGGTTCCTCTGGGAACGGCTGAAGATAGTCGTAGAGCCGACAGGCGCGCTCGCCGCCGCGGCGCTTCTCTCCGGTGCCGTCGAGGCGCGAGGCGCGCGCATAGGCGTCATCCTGAGCGGCGGCAACGTAGACGTGACGCACCCGTGGTTCGCCGGTTGATGTACCGATTTGACGCAGAGGCGCAGGGGATATGAAGTTGCCAGGGCCAGGCATAATGCAATTCCCGAGCGCACCCCCTCCCCCCGGAGCCTGTCCCGCCCGAGCGGGAGGGACGCCCCTGGAAGGGGGAGAGTTTGCGAACGTTAGCGTTCAGGAATGCATGAATGTCTAAAGCATAAAGAACTCCTCCCCTGCGAAGGGGAGGTGGCGCGAAGCGACGGAGGGGTGCGGCTCAGGAATGGCTGTGCGTTCAGTCCGCCGGTGCGAAGAACCCCCTCCCCCTTCGGGTACTCCCCCTGGAAGGGGGAGAGTTTGCACGGATTAGCGTACAGATGGTTGTCAGCGGCGCAGAACAAGAAACTCCTCCCCTTTCAGGGAGCCTGTCCTGAGCGAAGCCGAAGGAAGGTGGCGCGAAGCAACAGAGGGGTGTGGCTCACCTCGGCAACTCAGCAACCGAATGACCTGTGCTTGCATCACGCAAAAACCCCCTCCCCCTTCGGGGTACTCCCCCTGGAAGGGGGAGAGTTTATCGAGCATTAGCGTTCAGGAATGCGTGCAGGTCTAAAACATAAAGAACTCCTCCCCTTTCAGGGAGCCTGTCCTGAGCGAAGCCGAAGGAAGGTGGCGCGAAGCGACGGAGGGGTGTGGCTCCGGAATGGCAGTGCGTTCAGTCCGCCGGTGCGAAGAACCCCCTCCCCCTTCGGGTACTCCCCCTGGAAGGGGGAGAGTTTGCGAAGGTTAGCGTTCAGGGATGCGTGTAGGTCTGAAGCATAAAGAACTCCTCCCCTGCGAAGGAAGGTGGCGCGAGGCGACGGAGGGGCCGGGGCATGGCCTCGGGCGGGTAGCAGGATGGTAACAATTATGCGCCTGTTGTTTACCCGTCTGCACGATACCTTTCAGGATGCGACGCCGCTCCACTCTTCCGCGTCTCCCTCCTCCAGCATAGAAGCCTGCCATCATGGAAGCTAAAGAATCCTCCCGCCGCGCGCCCCTACTGACAAGTGCAGACGGTGCCCCTCTGGCCGAACAGGAAAACGCCCTCTCGGCAGGACCGCGCGGGCCGCTGCTCATGCAGGACGTGAACCTGATCGAGCAGATCCAGCGCTTCAACCGGGAGCGCGTGCCGGAACGGGTCGTCCACGCCAAAGGGACCGGCGTTTACGGCACCTTCACCGTGACCCACGACATTTCAAAGTATACCCGCGCTTCAATTTTCTCGAAGATCGGCAGGACGACCGACTGCGTCGTTCGCTTCTCTACCGTCGCCGGCGAGCGCGGCGCGGCGGACGCCGAGCGCGATCCGCGCGGCTTCGCCATGAAGTTCTACACGGACGAGGGCAACTGGGACCTCGTGTGCAACAACACGCCGGTCTTCTTCGTGCGCGATCCGTACAAGTTCGCCATGTTCATCCATTCGCAGAAACGGCATCCGCAAACGAACCTGCGCGACCCGAACATGCAGTGGGACTTCTGGAGCCTCTGCCCGGAAAGTCTGCACCAGGTGACGTGGCTCTTCGGCGACCGGGGCATCCCGCGCACCTACCGCCACATGAACGGCTACAGCAGCCACACTTACTCGATGATCAACGCGGAGGGCGTGCGCGTCTGGGTTCGTTTCCATTTCAAAACCCACCAGGGGCACCAGCATCTTACCAATGAGGAAGCGGGCAAGCTGATCTCCTCGGATCGCGAAAGCCACCAGCGGGACATGAACGAGGCCATCGGCCGCGGCGATTTTCCGAGATGGACGGCCCACATCCAGGTGATGACGCAGGAAGAAGCCGAGCGCTTCCGCTGGAATCCGTTCGATCTGACAAAAGTGTGGCCGCACGGCGACTTCCCGCTCATCGAGGTGGGCACGCTGGAGCTGAACCGTATGCCCGAGAATTACCACCACGAGGTCGAACAGGCGGCCTACAATCCCAGCGCGTTCGTACCGGGGATCGGGCCGAGTCCGGACAAGATGCTCCAGGGGCGGCTTTTGAGCTATCAAGATGCGCACCTCTACCGGATCGGCGTAAACTACCGGCAGCTTCCCGTGAACCGCCCGAAAGTGCCTGTCCGCAGCTACATGCGGGACGGGCAGTTTGGCGGCCTTTTCGATGACGGCACGGGCTTCCCGAACTACTACCCCAACAGCATCGAGGGCGCGCCGCAGCCGGATGCGTCCTACACCGAGCCGCCGTGGAAGCTTGGCGACGTCACGGTAGACCACTGGAACTCGCGCGAGGGCCACGACGACTACACGCAGGCGGGCGATCTTTTCCGGCTGATGAATGAAGAGGAGAAAGACCGCCTGGCGCGCAACATCTCCGAGTCGCTGGGCGAGTGCCGGCAGGAGATTGTCGAGCGGCAACTGGCGCACTTCGACCAGGCCGACGCCGACTACGGCCGGCGCGTGCGCGCGGCGCTCGATCAGCACGCCATGCACCGCGAAGAGGACGCCGAGCACGCAAGCGTGCAGCCGGGAGCGTAGAGCCCGCTCTTCCGTTACGCACTTCCCGCCCCTGCGCCTCTGTTGCGCCGGGGCGGGTTCATTCGTGCCCCTCATGATTGACCTCGATAAGGTTGACTTCCACGAGATCGCCCGGCGCGGCGACGTGGAGGTGATGAGCGCTTTCCTGGAGGCCGGACTGGACCCGGACCTACGCGACGAGCGCGGCTACTCGCTCCTCATGATTGCCGCCTATAATGACCAGCGCGCGCTCGCGGAGCGGCTGTTGTCCGCCGGGGCGGATATTGACGGGCGAGATGGGGCGGGCAACACGCCGCTCATGGGCTTGTGCTTCAAGGGGTTCGCGGACGCGGCCGCCTTGCTCCTTGCGCGCGGTGCCGATGCGAACGCGCGCAACGGGGCCGGCGCAACGCCGCTCATGATGGCGGCGATGTTTCGCCAGGCCGGCATCATCCGCCTGCTGCTGCATCACGGCGCGCGGGTGGAAGAAACGGACCCGTCGGGCAAAACCGCCGCCGACTACGCGCGCGCGTACGGGTTTGAAGAGGGCGCTCTTCTACTCGGCTCCTCCAGATAGCGGCTGGGCGCAGCGCCGATAAACGGCTACTCGGCCGCCGGCCGGGAGCCTGATCTTCAGCGTCCGGCTGAAGCGATGAGTCTTGCGCGGCCGGGGTTCTTTGTGAACACGCCGTGGTGATTCTGCTCCTTTTTCGTTACCCGATGGCCTCGGGGGCGTCTGTGGCGCGAGGTGGATAACTTTGGGTTGCGCTCGGGCGTGCGCGGTAGTATACTTCCCTTACAATGGTTATAACATATATGTTTGTCCTCTCCTTTGATCGGCTGCCTCTACATAGCTTCGTTTCCCCTCTGGGCGTTCGGCCGCGCGCAGCCGGAGGAATGCGCCCCGGTGGCCGTCGTCTCCGGCGGGCGCGTCATAGCGGCCTCGGCTGAGTGCCGGCGCGCGGGCATCGTGCTCGGCATGGCGGCCGGACGCGCCGCCGCGCTCCTGCCCGACGCGGCGCTCGCCGCTCGGGACCGGCCTCTCGAAGAGGCGGCGTGGGAGCAGGCGCTCGAAGAAGTCAACCGCCTCACGCCCTTCATGGAGGACGCGGGAGAGGGAACGGCCTACTTCACGGGCGCGTCGCCGGAAGAAGTGCAGGTGTTGGCGGAACGCCTGGGCGGGCGCATTGGATTCGCGCGCCATCGCTCTTTCGCTTTGCTGGCCGCCCTGCGCGCGGCACCCGGGCGCGTGATGGAAGTGGGCGGGCACCAGGAAAAGGCGTTCATGGCGCGCTTCGGCACGGCACGGCTCGTTGCGGCCGGGTTTGCTGAAGAATTTGTGGAGGCGCTGCAGCTCTTCGGCTACGAGTCCTTGCAGCAGGTCGGCTCGCTCAGCGAGCGGCACCTGAAGGGGCAGTTCGGGGACGAGGGAAAGCGCCTCTTCGAGATGCTCCATCCCGGCGAGGAGCCGCCGGTCCCGCTCTTCAAGCCGGCCCCCGTCATTCGAGCATTCTACGACTTCGAGCATCCGGCTACCGAACCGGCGGATCTCTTGCCGGTGCTGGACGCCCTGGCCCACGAGGCTGCGGGCGCGCTTGGGGCCTGTCACTGCCGCCGCATTCGCCTGTCTCTAACGGTTCGGGGCCGCCCTATGCCCCTCTACGCCTCCCGGGCGCTTCCGGAGCCTGTCTGCGATGGGCGGCGGATATCGCAGACGGTGCAGATGCTCCTGACGGAGCGGCTCGAGCCGGACATGGAGACAGACGCCGTGGCGGTTGAACTGGGGGCGCTGCGCGTGCTCGACCTGCGGCAGCAGTCGCTCTTCACCGAGCGCCCTTCCGTCTACGAGGCCGTGCGGGTGGTTCATCGGAAGTTTCCCGCTTCGCTTTGGCGGGCGGTCGCTGTTCCTTCGGCGCTGCTGCACGAGGATGAAATGCGGCTGGAGCCTTACCCTGAAACGCCGCCGCCCCGCCGCCGGCGCACGCGCGCGAAGGTGACCTCATGAAGCGCGTCGCGACACCAGTTGAGGTCAGGTTGCAGCGGGAAGTGCCGGTGCGCCTGCGCCTGGGGCGGCGGGTGATCCGCGTGGACGGCGTGATGGGCACCTGGCTGGTCGAAGGCCGCTGGTGGAGCGGCGAAGTCTGCCGCCGTTATTACCGCCTGCTGACCTCGACCGGGGTGGTCGAGCTGTACCACTCCGGCGAGACGTGGATGCTTTCAAAAATTCTGGACTGAAGAGGGGCCTTATGTTTGCGCACCTGCACGTTCGAAGCTGGTTCTCCTTTCAGGCCGGCGGGGCCTCGCCCGAGAAGCTGGCCGCCCGCGCGGCAGCGCTCGGCATGAAGGCGGTGGCGCTGACGGACGTGAACGGCGTCTACGGCGCGGTGCGTTTTCAGAAAGCGTGCCGCCTCCACGGCATCAAGCCGATCATCGGGGCGGAGGTACACGTCGAGGACGGGATGCTCGTGCTGCTGGCCCGATCGGCGGAGGGTTATGCCAACCTCTGCCGCCTCCTCACGCGCGCCCACCTGCGAGACCGCGACGCGCCCACGGCCACCCTCGACGAGCTTCGGGACCATGCTGCCGACTTGCACGCGCTCACCGGCACCCGGGGCAGCCGCCTCTGGCGCTTCGTTGAGGACAGGCGGGCCGACCTGGCGCTGGGCTGGCTGGAAGAACTGGCCAAAATTTTCGGCGAGCATCTTTCCATTGAGGTGGCGCACCACGAGCAGCCCGGCGACACGCTGCGTGCCGACCGGCTCAGCCGCCTTGCCGAAGCCACCGGTATCCCGCTGCTCGCCACCGGCGACGTCCGCTATGCCCTTCGCGACGACTACCGGCTCTACGATCTGCTTACTTGCGTGCGGCTCGGCATCACGGTTTTCGAGCCGCACCCCGAGCGGCCGCAGAACGCGCAGGCGTTTTTGAAAGACGAGGCCGAGTTGCGCCGCCTCCTCCCCTACCCCGCCGCGTTCGCGCGGGCGGAAGCGGTGGCGGCGGGGTGCGACCTGAACCTCGTACCGGAGCACCTGACGCCTCCGGCGGCGCGTGTACCGGAAGGCACCACCGCACGGGCGCACCTCGTCGCGCTTTGCTACAAGGCCCTTCCCCGCTTCTACCCGCCCGAACGCCGCGCCCGGGCCGAGGCGCAGCTTCGGAAGGAGCTTGGCGTCATCTCGGGGCTGGAGCTGGACGGCTTCTTCCTTGTCGTCCATGAGGTCGTCGTAGAGTCGCGGCGGCGGGGCATTCGGTGCGCCGGGCGCGGCTCGGCGGCCAACTCGCTCGTAGCCTATCTGCTCGGCATCACCGCCGTGGACCCGATCGCGCACCGGCTGCTCTTCGAACGTTTCCTGCACGGCGGCCGCAAGGGCACGCCCGACATCGACGTGGACTTCGACTCCGACCGCCGGGGGGAGATCATCGCGTGGATGGAGGAGCGCTTCGGAGAGGCGCAGACGGCCATGACCGCCAACGTGATCACCTACCGCCTCCGCTCGGCCCTGCGCGATGCCGCCAAAGCGCTCGGCTGGCCGCTGGAAACGGTCAACAAACTCTCCAAGGCGGTCGAGCATCGGTCGGCGCGGCACGTCCGCGATTACCGCGTCCCGATCGAGGGCGTGCTCGGGCGCTCTCCGCTGCTGGAGGTGCTCCTCGACTCCGTCGAAGGGATGCACGAGTGCCCGCGCCATCTCGGGCAGCACTCGGGCGGCATGGTACTCTCCAGCAAGCCGCTTTTCCACTTCACGCCCATTCAGCGCTCGGCCAACGGCGTCAAGGTGACGCAGTTCGACAAGGACGACACCGAAGCGCTCGGGCTTGTCAAGTTCGACGTGCTTGCGCTCCGGATGCTTGCCTGCATCTCCGAGGCCGTCGAACTCATTCACCGGCACATCGACCCGGATTTCGACCTCGACAGCGTCCCGCTCGACGACGTGCCGACGTTCAACATGATCCGTGCAAGCGACACGATGGCTACTTTCCAGATCGAGTCGCAGGGGCAGCTTCACCTGCTCGCCCGCAACCAGGTGGACTGTTTCGAGGACCTGATCGCCGAGATCGCGCTCTTTCGGCCGGGGCCGGTGCAGGGCAACATGGTCAACCCGTTCGTCCGCCGCCGACGGGGGATGGAGCCGGTGCAGTACGACCATCCCGACCTGGAGCCGATCCTCAAAGACACCTTTGGCATCATTCTTTTTCAGGAGCAGAATCTGGAGATTGCGCACCACTTCGCGGGGATGAGCCTGGAGGAGGCGGACGAGTTTCGGCGGCTCATGTCGAAGTACCGCAACCGCGAGGAGATGGAGAAGCTGCGGGGGCGTTTCGTGGCGGGTGCCGTTGGGCGCGGCGTGGATCCGGAGATTGCGGACAAAGTCTTCAATCACGTCTCCTTTTTCGTGGGATACGGCTTCTGCCGCAGCCACGCGGCGGCGTTTGCGAAGACGGTCTACCAGTCGTGCTACCTCAAGCGGCACTATACGGCCGCCTACATGGCCGCCTTCATGCAGCACCGCCCGGGGATGTACGACCTGATGACGCTCGAGCAGGACGCGCGCCGCTTTCGCGTGCCGACGCTCTTGCCCGAGGTGAACCAGTCCGGCACGCGGTACGACATCGAGCGGACGGCCGAGGGGCGCTGGGCGATCCGCAAGCCGCTCGCGGCCGTGGCCGGGATGTCCGCCGACGACGCCAGGGCAGTGTTCATGGAGCGGCTGCGGGGTCCGTTCGAGAGTGTCGAGGATCTTTACAGGCGGGTGAACCTCGACGTAGACCTCTTCAAAAGCCTCGCGCAATCCGGAGCGATGGATGCGCTTGCGGGCGGCAGCCGCCGGGCGCTCTGGCAGGTGGGCTTGCTTGCGCGGCGCAACGGCCGGCCCGGCGAAGTGCCGCAACCGTCGCTTTTCGATCTGCCGGTCTTTACGGAGGCGGACTTGCCGAGCTTTCCGGCGCTGGGCGAGGCCGAGCGGCTGCGCTGGGACTACAGGACGCACGGGGCCGGGCGAAGCCATCCGATGACACTGCTCCGGCGGCAACTGGGCGAACTGGAGATCCGGACCATCGATACGTGCTGGAAGTTCGGGCGCGCAGTGAAAGGGCGGCCGGGGGGCTTGCCGCCTATCCTGACGGTCGCCGGGCTGTCGATCCTGCGCCAGCGGCCGCCGACGGCGAAGGGCGTGCTTTTCGTGACGATCGAGGACGAGACCGGCTTCATCCAGTGCGTCGTGCGGCCGGAGGCGCTCGAGCGCATGGACCACGTCATCCGTTCGGCCGCGCTCATCGTGCGGGGGCAGCTGCTCACGGCAGGCAACTGGCGCGGCCTCGTCGTGACGGACGCTTGGCGCCTCGACGGCATCTTCGGCGGCTACGAAGGCCATCCGAGCCAGGCCAGCGGCCGCGACCGCCTGGTGCTGAGCGGCGACTCGGGCGGGGGGAGATCCGAGTGGGGAACGGAAAGAGGATGGTGCCCGCAACCTGGAAGGACCATCCCTGCTCGGTAGGGACGGCTCGCCGAGCCGTCCGCCTTCAGCATGATCCTTACACACCCAGCGTGCGGTATTGATGATGGATAGCACGACGCGGCGAAGACACGTTGCCCGTTTCCTGCCCTTCAACGCGCCGCCGGCAAGACGCTGCCGAGAAAATGCAAATGGATGCTGCAAATGCCTTGACAAACGGGAGCGAATGCCTTACCATAAAAGCGCTTCCGTTCTGCCGCGCCCGCGGCAGGGTTTGTTCAACTCAACAAGGTGGTTCCGTGAAGCAACTTAACTTACCACCCCCCCCCGCGCCGCGCTTCTGACGGCGCTCGTCCTTTTCTTCTCTCTTAGCGCCTGCGATAGCCAGACGGCCCTGCAGGAGGCGGATGACACCGCAGGCTATCGAGCTGCGACGGAGACGCTGCGCATCTCTGCTCTCTCGGCGTCGAAGACGAAAGAGACCGAACCGTATACCTGTTCCGTAACGTTACGCGTCGGCACGGAGCCGCTCCGGTATACGAGCCGGCAGGTGGCGCTGACCTTTCCCAGACGTTTCAGCGAGGTCAGCGGGTCCCGGTCCATCCACTACGCGCTCTACAGCGCCGACAGCGTGCTGATCCGCAGCGCCGCCTGTACGGTGCCGGACAGCCGGGAAGCGATGGAAGAAGCGTTCAAGCGGCTTCGGCTGGCGAAGGCAAAACCTCTGAAGACGAAGGCAGCCCGGACCGTCGGAGTGAGGACCATGGGACTTACGGCTTCCGATCCGGGATACGATTACGTGTACGATCCCGGTTGCGAATGCTACGTGATCGAGGAGATCATCGTCGAAGGCGACCCCGACCCCGAAGAGCCTCAGTGGCCTGAGGACCCGCCACCGATGGATCCCGGCCCATCTCTGCCGGGGCCGGGCGTGCCCCAGGATCCGCCGCGCCCCGGTGGAGATGGAGGGGGAGGCCCCTGCACGACCTGCGTGCCGCCGGATTCTGTGGTGGCGTGTACTTTGGACCCAACCTCCTATCCATTCGAAGCTCAAGTTTTCAGTGATCCTGCGCTTCAGTCAGACTTAAACGCGCTTTGGCAACGAACCAACGCCTACAGTGAGGACCAGACAAAACGACGCGAGCAGGCTGGCTGGGTAATTCTTCAGGACGGTCACTATTCCATCATGCAATTCGAGCAGGTGCAAGACGGCGTAGTATACCGCTCGTGCTACATGTCCGGTGTGAGGCCGGGCCGTCGACCTGACGGAACAGTTGCGTTCATTCACTCACATCCATTTACAGACGGTGAGTTGATAAAGGACCCGTTATGTTATGAACGGCAAGACGAGCATCCCGTCGCCGCAGAGTACCCACTCGAGTACATCAGCGAGGCCAGCAAGGCCGATCACTTCTTGTCCCAGTTTGTTGACTTACCAGGTTTCCTAATAGATCATAATGGAGTCTTGAGTTTCTCAGGGCCTTATGACTGGCAGGATCCTGAGCACCGCTCAGTCCCTTTGCAAGGATGCTCGTTGTAAGCACCCTTCAAAATCTTCTGCTTGAAATAGGTGACACAATGAAGAAGCCAAACATCCATGTAACGGATCTGGTTACAACATTCGCACTCTTAGTAGTATGGCTATTGGGGGCCTCCATTGCCAAGGCTCAACCCGAACAGCATACCTTTATTGACGATGATCCAGTCGCAACTTGCAGCGCCACTCAATGTAACCCGGACAATTCAGAATCGCGATCAATAATCGAGAATGTACTTTCAAATGAACGATGGATAGGACGCATTGCCAAATATGGAGTGATCGGATTAAGTACATCAGATATACAAGTTCTCACTGGCTCTGAAGACGCTTGTATATGCGAGCGGTTCAGGATAAACCATCCGGCACCGAAGAACAATGCGCGTCTACGCTGGACCCAAACCTTCTACAAGGCGGGCGAGTTCTACTTCATTGTTCAATGGAATGAGCCTATCGATCCGGAAATTATAGATCTCGTGCCGGGAAGCGTACGTATTTTGGACAACCACTTAGAACCGCTGGTTATGTACCTCCTTTAGCAACCAAATAATGCCAAGCGGCGGGACGACCGGACTGATTTCCAGTGCCGAGTGCGCAAACTTAGGTTAGAACATGTGATTAGTCGTGACCCTAAGGAGCCGGAGTGGCCAGAAGACCCGCCACCGATGGATCCCGGCCCATCTCTGCCGGGGCCGGGCGTGCCCCAGGATCCGCCGCGCCGCGGTGGAGATGGAGGGGGAGGCCCCTGCACGACCTGCGTGCCGCCGGACTCTGTTGTCGCGTGCAACCTCGACATGCAAGACTTTCCGGACGTTGCCCCTATTCTCAACGACCCTGCCTTTGCAGAGGCTCTAGCGAGTCTCTGGAAGAACAGCAAGCCGAATGCTGCAAATGATGAACGTCAGGAGCAGGGAGGCTGGATCGTATACCGCGACGGCCACTACTCAATAGTGCCATTCGAGCAGGTACAGGAGGATATCCACTATACGTCATGCTCGGTGAGGGGACCGACAGTAGGGCACATGCCGCGTGGAACGGTCGCTATCATCCACACTCATCCAGCAGACCGCGGGGCTGCCGTTAAGGACGCGGCGTGTCTTATAGCTGCAGACCACGATCCGACCAAAGATATCGGGAAGTACAAGTATCACTCATGGCCGAGTACTAATGACTACTTTGCCGCATCTGACGTCGCTCGCCCGGCATTCTTGGTTTCCAGCACCAAGATTCATTGGTTTACCACGTCAAGGGACACAGTCAGCAGGAACAGAAAACCACTGAGCTTCGCTCGATGCGGCTACTAAGGCACCTGCACGTACACTCGTAACAGCAATCACCGACACCTCGGATAGATCCATGAAACTACAAACACAAGCCTTCTGGATCCATGTGGCCATCCACATCTTCACCCTTTGGGTATTTTTGACTCCCACGATTCCAGCCCTCGCGCAGGAGGCAGTGCCTGCAGCCCGTCCTGACGATTCGCAAGATCAGTACGCACAGACTGCTTGCCTTCCAGACGACGCTCGGCTGCGCGACAGGGTGGTTGCGTATCTCACCGAAGAGCGGTTCGCTGAGGAACGACAGCGGAATGGGACAACCGGACTTAGTGCGAGCGATGTAAGGATCTTGTATCGCGATGCGGATAGCACTGCCTGTGCTCGTCTCGAAGCAATGCGCTCTACTGCCGGCGGCCGACCGCAAGCTCATTTTCTCCACTCCTTCTATAAGGCTGGTTCGTTCTATTTTGACGTTCGGCTGAAAGCGAATCCAGACCCCGAAGCAATAGAATATGGGGGCGGTTCGCTCACGATTATAGGTGCCGAATACGACTTTTTGGCAGGGTGGATTGACATGTAGCGTTCTGGCAGTAGAGGTGCGCGGCAAGGTAGCCTTCGGCATGTCAATATGCATCCTGCTCCTTATCACGTCCTATATACACCAGGAATAAACCATGAAAGCTTCTATCCTTTCGCTACCGAGGCTGCTCGCTTCATTTGCGCTCCTCATTGCCGTTGCCGTTTATGCTCCCACCGCTGCCGGCCAGATTCAGGATCCGAGCTGTCTCACGGGTGCATGTCCAGCGGACGTGCCAAGCGCTCGACTGCACCTGACATCCTTTTTGACAAGCGCATTAACGGCAGCGGTGCGCACCGATCCTGGGTCTTCCGGATCTTACCGGTAACAGCATCAGATCACTGACGGACGCAGAGGATGGGTGTCTATGCGAAGGACTTGCAACCCTATTCTCTCCTTATCCGCAGAACACATCAACCTCCTCCTGGACCCACAGCTACTACAAGGCTGGAAGGTTCTACTTCTACGTGCGAGTGAACAGCAATCCGCAAGGCGGCCTCCCTGTTTATGATAGTAGCATAGCGGTTCTCAACGAGAACCGCGAATTGCTGGCTATTTATTAGTGGCCTCTGCTGCAACAGGGTGTCTGGTCTTGAGCTGCACCAGCTGAAGAGGGAGATTTTTTCCGTGTTCCTGAAGGGCGAGGTCGGCTCTGCGAGGGTCCCAACCTCATCTGCTTCGACGCGGCACCGCCAAACGGCTTCGTCAGCCAGAACGCAAGAACGCAAGAACGCCCGGCCGGGCTTGTGAAGCCTGACCGGGCGGTTTGTGGAGCGGAACACGGGACTCGAACCCGCGACCTCAACCTTGGCAAGGTTGCGCTCTACCAACTGAGCTAGTTCCGCCTGTCCCTCGCGGGCACGTATGATACGAACACAACGCCCTTCTTGTCAACTGGTTGCGCCATCCCGCCGCAATCTCACGGAATGTTCTAAGAGGGCGTGCCGCCCCAAAGACTTACGCGCATTGAGATCGCAAAGGCGGCCTGTGTTTCACCATCCTTCCGGCCTGCTGAAGATTCCACGTTCATCTTCCACCTCATCAAGGAACTGGCTATTCGCCAACACACCATCCCGAATGGCCTTAATGAAAGTCGCCTCCTTGGCAATTTCATGAGCGGCTTTCCGATGAGGGTTTAGGACTCCTACCGGCAAGTGAAGATCGTTCCTGATTAAACGAATTGGCTCAACTAAATCGGAATAGTTTGTGATTAGCACGGCCACGTCGAAGCGGCCGAGATGTGCATCATGCAAGAGATGGGAAGCGAGATTCACGTCCGATCCCTTTTCCTCAGTCTTCAAAACTTCCACGAAGCGAGATCCCTTCACCGGGGGATTTGCAAGTGGCATCCGACAAGGATGTGAGAGAAAATGCCCATATACGATATCCAGGTTCGGCAGCGTCCCTAATGCCCTCAGATAAGTTTGCTGACGCATAGGCTGCCCCGGATCGCCCGCACGGGCACTCACTCTCGCGGTAAAATACTTGATGACCTGCACATCATTGTGCGGCAGCATCAGCGAGCAAAGCCGTCGAAGATCAAGCCATTTGTAAGGCGTACCTTTTAGAGCTCCATAGTACAAATTAAAGCCGTCAACGTAAACGGACGTTTTCATTCCCACCACATCCACCCAATGGGCCACAAAAATAGCAGAGGCCGAGCGGTTACCCACCCGGCCTCGCGCCCTGCCCCCGAAGAGGCAGGGGGGATATGACCTATAATATACCGGGTCTTAACCCCTTTTGTCAAGTGTTTGCGCAAGCATCGAAACTTTTTTTCTATAAACAAGGTGCAGATGCAGCGGTCCTATGCCCGCCTGCTCCTCAGCTTCACGAGCACACCACCAGACGGGCGGCGGCGCTCCGGGCGGCCAACCCGCATTCAGCAGCCCGCCTCGGCGCGAACCTGCCGGCTTTTGACAACGGTCAGAACCCCAGCTTGCCTCTCTTTTCCTCTTTCGGCAGTGCGGTGGTGGCGGGGAGGTCTACGAGATAGGTCTGCGAGAAGGAGCGGCCGCCCTGGAGTTTCCAGAAAGCCTGTCCCGCTTCGTTCTCGCTCAGCACCCCGAGCCGCAACGCGCGCGCGCCGAGCGACTCGGCCCACGCCCGCACTTCCTCTACCAACCGCGCGCCCACGCCCTTTCGCCGCGCATCGGGAGCGACGTACAGTTCTTCGATAAAGATCTCGGGCACCAGTTCGTAGAGCGCAGGCGGCGCCCACCGGGAGGCAAGCGCAAACCCTACGAGCTTATTCGCTTCTTCAGCGACGAGCATCTTCCGGCGCTCGTGGCGAATGAGGAGCGGGAAGTCGTTGCGCCAGCGCTCCAGCACGTCCTCCGCCGGGCGGAACCAGGGATCAAGCGTCGCCTGCTCATCCAGGAATGCTTTCCAGAGCGACGCAAGCGCGTCGATGTCGCGGCGCTCGGCCGGGCGCACGGTGAAGTTCATAGGCGTTATGCCGTGGTCGTGGCGAAGGCCTCGCGGGTTTTCAGAAGGCCCTGCCGAATAAGCAGCTCGGCATTGAGCACTGCGCCCCCTGCCGCGCCGCGGATGGTATTGTGAACGAGCACGACGAACTTGACGTCCAGCACCTCGCACGCGCGCACCCGTCCCACTGAGACGGTCATGCCGCGTCCGAGTTCTGCGTGCCGACGCGGCTGCGGAAAACGCTCGTCATCAAAGACGTTCAGCAGGCGCTCCGGAGCCGCCGGCAGATCAAGGTCGTCGATTGGGCTGCGAAAGTCGGCGAAGACCTGCCGGACGGCTTCCGGCGTAGCCTTGTTCTTGAGCCTCACGGAAATACATTCGAGATGCCCTTCCAGCACCGGCACGCGGTTACACTGCGCGCTAATAGGAAAATCTGCAAAGGCGACGCCGTCGCCGTCGAGGCGGCCGAGGAGCTTGAGCGGCTCGACCGCCATCTTGTCCTCTTCGCCCCCGATGAAGGGGACGACGTTGCCCATGATGTCGAGCGAAGGCACGCCGGGGTAGCCCGCCCCCGAGACGGCCTGCATCGTCGTCACTTGCACGGCATCGAGGCCAAAGGCGTCTTCGAGCGGACGAAGGGCGCAAACAAGGCCCACCGTCGAGCAGTTCGGGTTCGTGACGATGTAACCGCCGCTTCCCCACGTCTGCCGCTCGACGAGCGCGGTGTGGTCCGGGTTGACCTCCGGGATGAGCAGCGGCACGCTCTTCTCCATGCGGAAGTTGCGGGCGTTGGAGATGACCGGATACCCCGCCTCTGCGAATGCGCCCTCTATGTCGCCGGCAACGTTCGCGTCCAGACCGGAGAAGACAAAGTCGCAGTCAAGGTCCGGCCGCGCTTCGACCACAACCATCTCTGCGATGTTGGCGGGGATGGGCGTCGAACCGATCCAGTTCACGGCATACTTGTACTTCTTGCCCGCCGAGCGTTCGGAGGCGGCGAGCGCCGTCACGGTGAACCAGGGATGCCCATCGAGCACTTCAATGAACTTCTGGCCGACGGCCCCGGTCGCGCCGAGAATGCCAACTTTGTACTGTGGAGTCATAGCTTCTGTATAGGAAAACCACCCAGCGATAGTCGCGGCGGAGGTCATGGAGTCGTGAGGGCGGGGAGCGATTATTCGTTCACGGCGCGGCGGGCCAGTTCGTGCTCGG
This sequence comes from uncultured Bacteroidota bacterium, assembly GCA_963790965.1. Lineage (GTDB taxonomy): Bacteria > Bacteroidota > Rhodothermia > Rhodothermales > DASSAV01 > CAWBQO01. The sequence continues at coordinate 1,219,318 of CAWBQO010000006.1, read as the reverse complement.
CGGGAAGGATGAGCGTGCCTGGATGGTCCGGCTCGCCCGTTGACCGGACGTGAACGGGAATGCCGGCAACCACGAGCGGATCGAGCGCCTTGCGGTGCATCCCGAGGCGGCCGGCCTGGTTCCAGGACCACGCTTCTTCGAGGACGATGCAGGCAAGCCTTTTCGCATTCTGGTTCTTCCGGGGATCCTCGGTATAGATGCCGTCCACGTCCGTCCAGCGTTCGAGCTTTTCCGCGCGAAGAGCAGCGGCCAAAAGCGCGGCGGAATAGTCGCTGCCGCCCCGGCCAAGCGTGGTTACGCGGCCATCCGGACCGGAGCCGATGAAACCCGGCACAACCGCGACGACGCCGCTGTCCAATTTTCGGAACTGCCGCCGGATCTGCCGTTCCGTACGTGCAAGATCGACGGCCGCGTCGCCGTGCGTAGCGTCGGTACAAATGAGCGATGCAGCGTCGACGGGTTCCGTCTGAACGCCCGCCTCCCGGAGCGCTGCGGCGATGAGAGGAACCGAGAGCCGTTCGCCGAGCGCGAGCAGTTCGTCCCGGCAGGCACCGTCCTCCCGTGCCCGGCCGGCCAGGATGCGTTCGAGACCGGACAGCTGCCGGACCATGGAAAGTCGGTAATCACGAAGGGCGGAGGGCGTGATGAGCGCCTTCGCGAGCGTCAAGTAGCGATCCAGAAGCTTCCGACGCAGCGCGTCTGCGGCTCCCGGCTGCGCCTTGCCGTCGTCCCATGCGGACACGAGCCGGTCGGTCACGCCCGATGCGGCGGACACGACCACGACAGGCGTGTGCGTGGCAGAGGCTTCCAGGACGATCTCTATCAGCCGCTGCACGCGCTCGGGCGACCCTACGGAGGTGCCGCCGAATTTCATCACCTTAACAGGCCGCGACCGCGTTATGCGGCGGCTACGGCGTGGTAAGAGGGTACCAAGTTTAACTCCAACCATGGACGCAGAATCGCTTCGATATCTTCAAGTTCAATGAGAAAGGCGTCGTGCCCGTGAACGGAACGCAAAACGTGCAACTCGCCGTTCGGCAAAGCGTCGGCGAGTTCCCGCTGCTCGATGAGCGGGTAAAGGACATCCGAGTCGATGCCGACGACAAGCGCCGGCTGCAGGCATGATCGCAGCGCATCCGGGTGCCGCCCTCGCGAGACGTCGTGGGTGTCCATCTGACGGGTGAGGTTGACATAACAGTTTGCGTCGAAGCGATTGACCAGCTTTTCTCCCTGATAGCGCAGGTAGCTTTCGACGGCAAAGGGGACTTCTGCGCCGCCCATACGATCTCGCCCAAAGCGCGACGCAAAGGAGGCGCGGCTTCGATACGAAACCATCGCCATCATGCGGGCCGCCGCGAGGCCGCCAACCGGCCCCGGCGTGCCTTCATACCGGCCGCCCATCCATCCCGGATCGGCGTAGATGGCCTGCCGCTGCGCTTCGCTCCACCCAATGCACCACGCGGAGTGGCGCGCGCCTACCGCAAAGGCGGCGATGGCGCGGACGTAAGAGCCGAAGAACGCCCATTCCAGCACTTGCATGGCCCCCATGGACCCACCTGCTGCAAGAGCAATGCCGCGAATACCGAGAAGGTCCAGCGCCGCTTTGTGAAGGGCGACAGTGTCCCGAATCGTCACATCGGGGAAGTCGGCACCATAAGCGCGGCCGGTCTCCGGATTGATGGTAAGCGGCGAAAGCGTGCCGTAGGGCGAACCAATGACGTTCAGGCAGATCACGAAATAGCGATTCGTGTCGAACGGCGCACCCGGGCCGATGAGCGCGCCCCACCACCGGTCTGCATTCACGTCGCCGGTCAGCGCGTGGCAGACGAGGATGACGTTATCCCGCGCCTCGTTCAGCGCACCCCATGTTTTATAGGCAACGGGGGCGTCCTGAATGGTCTGGCCGTTCTCTAACTGGAATGCGGGTACGGATACTACTTCCATCCTGATGTTGAGGGAAGGGAGAGGCCGCTTCAAATGGCAGCCTCTCCCCTTTCCCGAGATCATGTACATTTTACGCGGCCACCGGGGCGGTCACAGCGGCGAGTGCCTGGGCGAAGTCGTCGCGGATATCCTCGATGTGCTCGATGCCGACGGAGACGCGGATGAGGTCCTGCGTCACGCCCGCCGCCACCTGCGCCTCGGCTGCGAGCTGCTGATGCGTCGTGGAGGCCGGGTGGATGACGAGCGTCTTGGCGTCCCCCACATTGGCGAGGTGACTGGCGAGCTTGACCTTTCCTACGAACGCGCGCCCTGCTTCCAGTCCGCCCTCGATGCCGAAGGCGAGCACGGCACCGAAGCCGTTGTGCAGGTACTCTTTTGCCCGCTCGTGATAGGGATGATCCTCGAGGCCGGGATAGCTGACCCACGCCACCTGCTCCTGATCCTTCAGCCAGCGCGCCAGCGCCAGCGTATTCTCGCACGAGCGCTCGACGCGCAACGAGAGGGTTTCAAGCCCCTGAAGCAGCAGGAAGGAGCCAAAGGGGTTCTGCGCGGGTCCGAAGTCGCGCAGACCTTCCACCCGGGCGCGGATGATGAAGGCGGCGTTAGCGCCGAGGACGCCGTCTGGACCGAAAGTCTCCCAGAAGTTCAGTCCATGGTAGCCGGGCGAGGGCGAGGTGAAGCTCGGGAAGCGCCCATTGTCCCACGGGAACGTGCCCGCGTCGACAATTACGCCGCCGACGGTGGTGCCATGGCCGCCGATCCACTTCGTGGCGCTCTCGACCACGATGTCCGCACCGTGCTCGATGGGGCGGAAGAGATACCCGGCCGCGCCGAAGGTGTTGTCCACTACCAGCGGGACGCCGTGCTTTTTGGCAATCTCCGAAATACGTTTGAAGTCGGGAATGTTGAAGCGCGGGTTGCCGATGGTCTCGAGATAGATGGCCTTTGTGCGATCGTCGAGAAGGCTCTCGATGGAATCGGCATCGTCGCCATCGGCGAAGCGCACGTCGATGCCGAGGCGCGGGAAGGCCACCTTGAACTGGTTGTACGTGCCGCCGTAGAGGAAGGAGGTAGAGACGATGTTGTCGCCCGCCTCCGCAATGGTTGTAAGGGTGAGGAACTGCGCCGCCTGTCCGCTCGCGGTTGCAACCGCGCCCACGCCCCCTTCGAGCGCCGCGATGCGCTGCTCGAACACGTCCGTGGTGGGGTTCATGATGCGGGTGTAGATGTTGCCGAACTCCTTCAGGGCGAAGAGATTGGCGCCGTGATCCGCGTCGTTGAAGGTGTACGAGGTGGTCGCGTAGATCGGTACGGCCCGGGCGTTCGTGCCGGGGGCCGGCGTTTGCCCGGCGTGAACCTGGAGGGTTTCGTAGTGGGGCTTGCGACTTTGTCCGTTGCTGCCGTTCGTGCTCATGTGCGTTCGTCCGTTGAGTGAGGTGCGAGAGAGACCCGAGGGGTCTGGCGGCTCACCGGCGTCGCGAACGTGCGAGGGGACAGCTCCGCCCCGGCCAAAGGGCGGCAGACGACAGAGAGGTCCATAAAAAAACCTCCTCCGCGCCAATATGCTGCGGAAGAGGTATACGCCCTCCGGTTGGGGAGGGTGGGCTTTCCCTTCCGCTCATCTGTCCTCGCGCGCTGTTGCGAGGCAGGAGTTGGCACCTTGTCCCGGTCGCCTCTTCAGCGAACCAGGCCGGTTGCCAGGGTTTCGTAGGGCCTGCACCCTCCACCCTTCTGGATGAGCTATCAGAAACATCGTTTCATGGGCCGTATGACAAGCCGCTCCGCTTCCTTGTTCCGCCTCGCCCCAAGTTTTTTGAAGATTCTGTTCGGAAGCGGTTTTCTCCGCTCCGGCCGAAGCGGCGCGACAAACAAGCCGCGGCCTTCTTTGATGCCCGCCTCTATTCGCTCTCCCGCCAGTGCTCGCGGAGGAACTGCAGGGTGGCTTCGACGAGCGGTTCCGGGGGCGGACAGGGTTCGTCTCCGCAGCCTTTAACCATTTGAATGGTGTTCCGGTACTGGTCGAGGTACGTTCGGCAGGAGGCGCAGCGTTCAACGTGCGCTTCGAAGCGCGAGCACACATCCGCCTGCAGGCCGCCGTCTGCGTAGTCGGCGAGAAAGGCGTTCACCTCTGCGCAGGAGAGTCCGGAGGCGCGATCATCTTCGAGGACGGTCTTCATAGCGTTTTACCGAAATAAGGGTCAAGCAGAGCGCGGAGGGCCTGCCGAGCGCGGTGCAGGCGCACGCGCAGCGCGCCGGGCGTCACCTTTAGGATCTCGGCAGCCTCTTCGGTCGAGAGTTCTTCAATATCCCTGAGCATGATGACGAGCCGGTAAGACTCGGGCAGCCGCTCGATAGCCTCGCGAACGATGCGCTGGTGGTCCGACTGGACGGCAAGCCTTTCCGGACTCCACTCGTGCGGCGGCGCGGCAAAAGCGCCGTCAAAGAAACTCGGTTGTAGCCGGTCGATCTCTTGCTCTTCAAGCGGCTCCATGCGTCGCCGCTTGCGCAGCGACATACGGGCGAGATTGATACCGATTCCGTAGAGCCATGTCGTAAGTTTCGCTTCGCCGCGAAACGTTTCACGGCGGCGATAAGCCTGAAGGAACGTCTCCTGAAGGATGCTGCGCGACTCCTCTTCGTCCCGCACGATCCGCTGTATGACGCGAAAGAGGCGGGGGCTTTCCTGGTGGACGAGCGCTTCAAAGGCGGCATGGTCGCCGCGGAGCACGGCTTCCTGATCGAAGCCGATATCGGCAGTAGCGGCCGGGAAGGTATCGGTGAGGGGCATTGGAACGGCCGAAGCGGTGGAGTTTCAGTTGGGCCTTGGCCTTGGCGAAGGGTCTGGCGGCCGTGCCTCTTTACGGAGTTGGGGCGGATTGGTTTTCCTCGCTCCTCTTGCCCCACCGGCGGCTCGATGCCTATCTTAAGGGACCCGGCCGGAACAGCCCGTTACAAAGGCGCGTTCATGCAGCCAAACGGGGCTATAGCTCAGCTGGTAGAGCGCTGCAATCGCACTGCAGAGGTCAGGAGTTCGAATCTCCTTAGCTCCACTCTCAAGAAAATCAAAGGGTTACGGACGCATGGTTCGTAGCCCTTTTTTCGTTCGGACAAGTCCCCGGCAATGATCCGGCAGCGCGCCCTTGGTCTTTGAGCGGGTCAGTGGGCGGAAGGGTCTGCGCCGGTGAACGGCAGTCCGCTGGCGAACATCGCCCCCGGATCGCCTCGGAGGATTCAGCGCGCCACCGCAAATTTCCGGATCCGTTCCGTTCCACACCCACGTATTATGTTCTACTCTCCACTACTCGGCACCTGTGGTGTCGTACTGGACGGTTGCGCATCCGCCGGTAACAATCACCCCCGTCGGGTTGAATAGCCAGTGTTCAGCCCCAACTGTGAGCCGAGTTTTCTTCCGTCTGTGCTACGTTGGGTCCGGACAGGGCAGGTTGCTTCCTTATATACGCATTAGATATTGGGGAAGCCGGGAGGAAAAGCGCTTTGAGGTGCAGGGAAATCCTCGGCCCGGCGGGAGAAGGGGGCATTGCGCGGACCCATACCTTGCACATCTTGTCAGAACGCCGCCGCGTGCCGATATAGGTGACGTCTTCCCCTGCAAGCCGTTACCGCCGTACCGCTCATGCGCAACCTGCTCTTTTTTGATACCGAAACGACCGGCATTCCCCGCAACTACCGCGCGGCGGTGACAGACCTCGACAACTGGCCGCGCATGGTCCAGATCGCTTGGCAGCAGATCGACGCGTCGGGCAGAACGTGCTCTTCCGGGACGTACATCATCCGCCCGGTCGGTTACACCATCCCCGACGATGCCGCGCGCGTCCACGGAATTACCACTGCACGCGCCCTCCGCGAAGGGCATCCGCTCGACGAGGTCCTCGCCGGCTTCGCGAAGGCCGTAGCGTCGTCTTACTTTCTCGTGGCGCACAACATAGACTTCGACGAGAAGATCGTCGGGGCCGAGCTGCTCCGCGAGCAGAGCACGTGTCGCTTGGAAGACCTCACGAAGGTCTGCACCATGAAGGCGTCGACCAACTACTGCAACCTTCCGGGACGATACGGCCCCAAGTGGCCCACGCTAACGGAGCTTCATCAAAAACTCTTCGGTTGCGCGCCGACGGAAACGCATGATGCCGCCGCCGATATCGAGGCCACCATTCGCTGTTTCTGGGAGATGATCAGGCTCGGCGTGCTTCGGCTCGATGGCGTGGGCAAACCGTCCTCACAGCCGATGCTGCCGTTCTGACCGGGCACGCTACATGCTCCGCCGGTACTGACCGCCCACCTCGAAGAGCGCGCTCGTAATCTCTCCGAGCGAGCATACCTGCACCGTCTTCATCAGCTCTGCAAACAGATTGCCGCCCTTGCGCGCCGTCTCTTGAAGGCGGGCGAGCGCTGCGGGCGCTTCCTCCCGGTGCCGCTCCTTGAAGCGCCGCAGATCCGCGATCTGCACCTTTTTCTCCTCGTCCGAGGAGCGCATCAGGGCAAGCGGACCGTCCGCCTCCTCCCCTTCTTCGGCGCGGAAGGTGTTCACGCCGATAACGGGCAGCTCGCCGGAGTGCTTGCGGTGCTCGTAAAGCATGGACTCCTCCTGGATCTTGCCCCGTTGATACATGCTCTCCATTGCTCCGAGTACGCCACCGCGATCGTTGATGCGGTCGAACTCTTTCAAGACAGCCTCTTCCACCAGATCGGTCAACTCGTCCACGATGAAGGCACCCTGCAGCGGGTTCTCGTTCATCGCCATGCCAAGCTCGCGGTTGATGATGAGTTGAATCGCCATGGCACGGCGGACGCTCTCTTCGGTCGGCGTCGTGATGGCCTCGTCATAGGCGTTCGTGTGGAGCGAGTTGCAGTTGTCATAGACGGCCGTGAGCGCCTGAAGCGTCGTTCGGATGTCGTTGAACTGTATGTCGCGCGCGTGCAGCGAACGGCCGGAGGTCTGGATGTGGTACTTGAGCTTCTGGCTTCGGTCGTTGGCCCCGTAGCGCTCGCGCATAGCCACCGCCCAGATGCGCCGCGCCACTCGCCCGAGGACGCTGTACTCCGCGTCCATTCCGTTCGAGAAGAAGAACGACAGGTTGGGCGCGAACTCGTCGATGGCGAGGCCGCGCGCGAGGTAATACTCGACATACGTGAACCCGTTGGCGAGCGTGAAGGCCAGCTGCGTAATTGGATTCGCTCCGGCCTCGGCAATGTGGTAGCCGGAAATCGATACGGAGTAGTAGTTCCGCACCTCGTGATCGATGAAGTACGCCTGGATGTCGCCCATCATCCGCAGGGCGAACTCAGTCGAGAAGATGCACGTGTTCTGGGCCTGATCTTCTTTGAGAATGTCCGCCTGCACGGTTCCGCGCACCGCCCGAAGGGTCTCCTGCTGAATGCGGTCGTAGGTCTCTTGCGTCAGGAGTCCCCACCGCACGAGTTCCGCCCCGCTGGTGCCGAGCAGGCCAAGTCCGGTTCCATCATGGCCCGGCGGCAGGCCGTCGAGCTTGCCATTCGGGCCAAAGGGCGTGTACGCCGCCTTCGTATGCCGCCGTATTTGCGCTTCGGCCTCTTCCCATTGGCCTTCCTCCTTCAAATAGCGCTCCACCTGCTGATCGACGGCCGTGTTCATGTACATGGCGAGGATCATCGGGGCCGGGCCGTTGATGGTCATCGAGACGGACGTTGCCGGGTCGCATAGGTCGAAGCCGGAGTAAAGCTTCTTCATGCTGTCGAGCGTCGGCACCGACACGCCCGCGTTGCCCACTTTGCCGTATATGTCGGGTCGCTCGTCGGGATCAAAGCCGTAGAGCGTAACCGAGTCGAAGGCGGTGGAGAGTCGCCGCGCGGGCATTCCCTCGGAGACGAGGTGAAAGCGCCGGTTCGTCCGCTCCGGGCTTCCCTCTCCGGCAAACATGCGGGTCGGGTCTTCATTGGCCCGTTTGAACGGAAAGACCCCGGCCGTGTAGGGAAAGAAGCCGGGGAGGTTTTCGAGAAGCGCGAAGCGAAGCCGCTCCCCGGCGTCCCGGGTACGTGGCAGCGCGACGCGCGGGACGAGCGTGCCTGAAAGCGTCTCTGTCCTGAGCGGCACTTCGATCTTGCGGCCGCGAACGGTGTAGGTGTACGTCTCCCCGCCGTAAGCTTCCGCCACTGCGTCCCACGCTTCCAGAATGCGCCGGCATCGGGCGTCGAGGCGCTGCCACCAGTGGGCGGCCATCGCTGAGAGCCGATCCTCCAGCATGTCGCGGTCTTCCGGTGCCCAGCGGGCTACCTGATCGCGCGCGCCCGTGGCCTCTCCCCACTTCCGCGCGATCTCCACCTGCGCTTCCGCCCACGAGCGGTAGCCGCGCGCGCCCTCAGCAATGTCGCCGAGGTACCGGCTCCGTTTGGGCGGAATGAGCGCCATTGCCCCGGCGTTTTCCTCGGGCAAGGACTCGCCGGAGAACAGGGTTGACGTGAGTTCAATATCGAAGTCCTTCCGCAACCGGTCGAGCAGCGCGAGGTAGAGCCGCGTCACGCCCGGATCGCCGAATCGCGAGGCCATGGTCGGGTAGACCGGCATATTGGCGACGCTTTCGCTGAACAGCCCCCGGTTGCGCTGCACTTGTTTGCGCACGTCGCGCAGGGCATCCTGGCTGCCTTGCCGTTCAAACTTATTGAGCGCAACCAGGTCCGCCACGTCGAGCATGCCGATCTTTTCGAGCTGGGTGGGCGCGCCAAAGTCGCTCGTCATGACGTAGAGCGAGAGGTCGGTCAGGTCCGCCACCTCCGTATCGCTCTGGCCGATACCGGCTGTTTCGAGCAGGACAAGGTGGTAGCCCGCGGCCCGGCACACGTCGATGCTCTCCTTGAGGGCGGCAGACGTGCTTCGGTGCGCCTGCCGGGTGGCGAAGGAGCGCATATAGACGCGGTCCGCGTGCTCGCCGTAGATGGCGTTCATGCGGATGCGGTCGCCGAGGAGCGCGCCCCCAGTCCGGCGGCGGGTTGGATCGACGGACAGGATGGCGATGTGCAGGTCGGGGAAATCGAGCAGGAATCGGCGGACGAGTTCGTCGGTCAGCGTGGACTTCCCCGCACCGCCCGTGCCTGTGACGCCGACGGAGGGCGCGTTCGTCCGGACGTTTCCATTGGGCCGCTGCGCCGTGAGCGCCTGGCTTCCGTCGCCCCCGGCCGCAGGGTCTCTCTCCGTAGCCTCACCCGCCGGCACCGGCTCCGCCGCCGAAGCGCGGCGCTGCTCGGCCCGCGTCAGCTGCCTGTAGAGGGGCGCGTCGGCGGATGCCGTGGCGAGGTCCGCCGTGGAGAAGTCGCACGCCTCGACCATCAAGTTGATCATGCCCTGGAGGCCCAGCTCCAGGCCGTCCTCAGGAGAAAACACGCGGGCGACGCCGTACGCCTGTAGCTCCTCGATTTCCTCCGGCACGATCACACCGCCGCCTCCCCCGAACACTTTGATGCGCCCCGCACCACGCTCGCGCAGCAGATCGATCATGTAGCGGAAGTATTCCATATGCCCGCCCTGGTAGGAGGAAACCGCGATTCCCTGCGCATCTTCCTCGATGGCGGTCTGCACGACCTCGACGACCGAGCGGTTGTGCCCAAGGTGAATCACCTCCGCGCCGGTAGCCTGCAACATGCGCCGGATGATGTTGATGGCTGCATCATGCCCGTCGAAAAGGCTGGCCGCCGTAATGAACCGGACGCGATGACCGGGCTGGTAGAGGTCGGAAGGCATGTTCTTGAGTCGATGAAGTAGTCGGATCGAAGTAATCTGAATGAGCCTGCGCGCACGTGCCGCGTTAGAAGCGCTTTCGAGCGATACGCCCGGGAGCCGACGGTTGATTCGGGCACCCCCACAAACGCCGTCGGGGCACGAACCTTCGCGCCCCGACGGGTGGTGCCTTCCAAGCATGAGGTCCGAGTCTCGCCGTTACCGCACGAGAATCATGGTGCGCGTTCTGGACTCATTGCCAGAGCGCAGACGGTACAGGTAAAGGCCGCCCGCGGCTTCGGCTCCGGCAGCGTTGCGGCCGTCCCACGCCACTTCGTGCGAACCCGCTGCCTGCATGCCTTGCGTCAGCGTCCGGACCTCGCGGCCGAGCGCGTCATAGACGGTGACCGAAGCCTGCCCGGCCTCTTTGAGGGTGTACGCAATCCGGGTGGCCGTCCCAAACGGATTCGGATAGTTCTGCGATAGGCGAAGCGCCTCCGGCAGTTCCGAACCATTCCCGTCTTCATTCCCCACGACCACGACGTTGCCGTTCGTCGCATCGACGTAGACGGTATAGGAGCGCTGCGTCGAGATCACGTAGTAGTTAATCACCCAGACGGCGTTGTCGCTCCCGTCCGGGGCAACGCCGCGCGTGAGCCGCGCCTGCACGAGCGCGCCAATCTCGTCTCCATAAACGGTCAAAGAATCGACGCCGATGGACAGCGCTTCTTCAAGACTGATGGTTTCCTGTGGCAGTCCGCGGTGGCTCGGCGGCATGAGCAGCGGGTCCATGGTCGTCACGACGGCCCCGTCGATGACGTAGAGAGCCTGGTACGATTCCATGTTAGGAGAGTAATACAGATACTCCCACAGCATCGACTTGCCCATCGCGCTCACGTCCGGCAGGACGGACTGTACGGACACGAGCATCGCATCCGCCGCGAAGTCGGTGCTTGCGGCATCAGCGGCCGGGCGGTTGTAGTCAGACGTGGTCGGGTCCACGCTCATGATCGGCGTGCCCGTTGCGCCGTCGACCACGAAGAGCTTATAATCGCCTCCCATCGGCGAGCTATAGGTAACCAGCCATAGCGGCCGGTTGAGCAGCACGTCGCCCATGGAGATCGTCAGCGGTATGCTCACGAGGAGGGCCGAGACACGGGTTTGCTCATGGCTCGACCTGAAGGCATTCCCGCCGATCTGATCCGACGAGCGAACCGCCGTGTCGCTGTCCACCCAGTTCATTCCGATAGGCTTCGGTGAATAGTATTCGCCGATGAGGTTACCGAGCACCATCGTTCCGCCAACGAGGGCGCTCGCATCGATGGCGGCCACCGTATCGCCGTCCCGCACGACGGCCACGAAGTTGGCGGTCCCGTCTACTCCGAACAGGTAGACCCACGAGGGCGAGGACCCGTCGATCAGAGATACGTCCGCGCCGAGGACGGCGAGCAGCTCGACGCCGTCCGCTTTCGCTTCGGCAGCCGCCATCACTTCGTCAAAGCCGCCCATCGCCGTCGAGTCGCCGTACGCCTGCGCGTAAGCGGGCAGCGCGCCGAGTGATAGGAAAAGAAGGGTGAGCAGCGGCCGCACCGCTAACAATCGGAGCCGTCTTGTAACATTGTTGCGCATGTTCATGTCCTAAGATTAGAGTAATGCAAAAAGCCGGGGGGACAGACCGGTCCGGAGATCACCGGCAACCGTCTCTCCCCCCGACCATCCGTCGTCAGGATTGGATAAACATGCCTGCGATGCTCAGAACGTCGTCTTTGGCAAGCGGCTCGTCGAAAGCCTCAGACACCCTCTCCATGGAAAGCCCAGAGACGCTTACAACGTCGACCCCGAGTTGCTCCGTCTTGTCCTCGCCCATGTAGATCGGCTCGATCGGCGCGGCATCGGTCATGTTGCCGGTGATCCAGGCGCTCTTGCCACGGATGCGGCGAACGATGGCGGCGTGACGAGCTTCGACCGAGTGGATTCGGAGCGCCGTGAGCAGCAGTTCGTCATAAGGCATCAGGTTGGGTGCCTGGCCCTTGTAGGCGCGAACGCCGAGATCCTCGAACCCCTGCGAGAGGATCAGGAACTGCGCGTAGTCGGAGAACGGCGTAAACTTGCCCCCCGCCGTAAAGTCGAAGGTGGGCATCGGGCCGGCCTTGCTGCCGAGCACGCCTTCGAGCAGACTCACGTGCGCCTTCTCGTCGTCGGCGATCGTCATGTACACGTCCTGCACCTCGGCCGGGATGAGGTTACTCGCCTTAACGCCCATGTCGTAATAGGCGGACTCAAGCCGCTCGAGCGTCAGGGCGAAGTTCAGAACATCGACCGCGTCTTGCGGCAGGTCCTGCGACTGCCCGAAGGCGTTGCGCGTGAGCGCGCCGAAGGCAATCGGAACGGACGCGACGGCAAGGCCGAGGCCGAAGCGGCCCATGGTCTCCACTGCGTTGCGCCGTGAGGTCACCCGGTCTATAATCTCCGGGTCGAGTGATTCGAAAAGGTTCTTCTTCATTTCCATAGGGTTATCCTCAGTCGGGCAAGTTGCTGGAGGGCAGATTGTTGGCGTTGATCGGGTTCAGGATGTACGGGCTTGCCATCTTGAGCACCCGCTTCGGGGAGCGCGCAACATCGAGGCCCATCTCCATGATATCCTCACCGAGCGAATACGGACTCTTCGGCGTGATCATGTCGCGAATGGCGGCCGCGTGGCGCGCCTCGACGGAGACGATCTTGCCCGCGGCAGTCAGGTAACCGGCGTCTTCGAGCAACGGACCGGCACCGTTGTACGCGGAAACGCCCAGGTCTTCGAACGTGCGGGCGGTGCCGAGAACGCTCGACCGGCTGCTGAAGTCGATTGTTGAGAAGTTGACCTTCAGGCCGGGAATGCCATTGCTGCCGAGAGCGGCCTTGAAGAACTCGCGGTGGGCGATTTCATGATCGCGAACGTACATAAGCACGTCCTTTTCCATTTGCGTCGCGCCGGAGTACCAGTTGTCGGCGACAACGGTGTAGAAGGCGGCTTCGAGCTGTTCGAGCGCGAAGGCATAATTCAGGATCCCGACGTCGCCGCTGCCGAGATTGACGCTTCCGGCCATTTCGCCGTCGTCGTCTCCGGGAAAGATGAAGTCGCAGCCGGTTGCCATTGTGGCTGCCGTAGCTACGCCTGCTCCGCCGAGGAGCATCTTCAGGAAATTTCGGCGGCCATTTTCTCCTGCCGAATTGGGTTCGTCGCTAAGCCCTCGTAAGGCTCGTGGTACGTTGTTGGACATGGGCCTCTCCTCGAGTTGGTGGTTGATGCGGACGCGGGCTTGAACTGACTACCCGACCGACGCCTCTTCTTGCGGCGTTTGCCCGAAGCGTGAAGCACAATACGAAGAACCTGCGAAGCCGGCCTACTCAAAAAGTGCTCACTTTCCGCTCACTTGCATTGTGTAGCAGTATGGTTGCACTTCCGTAACGCCCAGCATACACTGTACTTACACAGCTTTCTATAACGCACATCCGCAGCACTCTTCGCGGGCTTTGCCGCGAGCAGCGAGGATGCTGTAGCGCCTCCGCGCCACCCGTCAAGCGCGCAACTCGCGCTGCCATAGCGCTTCCACGAGCCGGTCGATCCCGCGGCTCAAGTGGCGGCGGAACGTGCTGTAGGGCACACCGAGCGTCGCAGCCGCTTGCTCCTGAGACGCAGAAGGCTCGATGTAGGTGTGGTGGATCGCGCGACTGAGCTTCGCGCCGCCCGGCGAGACGCCAAATCGGCGGACTTCCTCCACCACTAACTCCCGCAGCGTGCGTGCGAAGCTCGCTTGGCTATCCTTTTCGGCTGTGCCGGCGAGAACGAGGCGAGAATGCAGGAGCGGATTGCCAAGGAGCGCGTCGTCGTGGAGGAGCGTTTTAAGAGCTTCCTTTACCGAAACGGCAAACTCTTCCTTGCTCAGCACAAGCACCGTCTGAACCGGTTCCGGCGGGGCCGCCTGTCCGTCGAGGTTGAAGAGTCCGGCACGTCCGGCAACGCGCTCCAGCCACGCGCCCGGTGGAACGGCGCGCCAGTCGTGCATAAAAACGCCGAAGGTTTGACTACCCACTCGAAAATCCGCATCAGGAAGACGCCCGAGGTCGGCGAACCCCAGCACGATCTGCCAGTCCGACGGGCGGGCGCACGGCAAAAAGGTGCAAGCGAGCGCGGGCGTAGTGAGGTAGTGGCGAACGGTATGCACGAAGATGAGGCTTTGTGCCGGCGAGACGGCCTGATAGGCGTCGGCGCTCATCCACCAGCGGAAAAGCGTCGCCTTTTCGCGGCCTCTCAGGGGTGCCGCCGCGTCCATCCATGCTTTGGCCGCCGCCGTGGCGGGATCTTGCAGGGACTCTTCGGCCGTGATCTGTTCGAGACTGAGCAGGACCAGCAGCCCCTCCGTCTTGCCCGCGGAATTGCGGAACACCTGAACGGAGCAGGCGGGATGGCCGGCCCAGAGACTGAAGAGCTTTGCCGAGGCTTCACCCTCGTGCCGCTCGACGATCGCGCGCAGTTCGCCATAATCCTCGTCCGCGGCCTCCTCGCGCCGCAACGCACCACGTCCGCCCCACTGCTCGATAAGCTGATTGTAGTAGGGCTCGATAAGCGGATTGTGCCGGTGCGCGAACATATAATCGGTCAGCACCTGCTCGTGCGCCGGACCGCCGCCGTTGGATAGTAAGTGCGTATAGAAGCGGCGCGCTCGCTCAAGAAACGTAGCGAAACGTTCCGGATCTCGCCATTTCAGGTCCGCCACGACGGTCTGGCGCACGATGTCGTGTGGGAAAATGCCGCGCGCGCCACATTCCACGAACGAGCGCTCCTGGAGCCAGGAGAACAGGTCGTGTGCCGCCGCATCGCCAAGCATGGCGGCGAGCAAGCCTTCGGTCATGACGTTCACCACCGACGCCGCTTCAATGGCCAGCCGGTGGCGGTCTGAAGGAACGTCCTGTAAAAAGCGGTCGAGCAGGAGTGCAATGATGTCCGGCGTGGCCCTCTCGGAGGCGTAGTCGAAGTGCTGGAGCGAGGCGTCGGCCAGAAGCGAGAGCGCGAGTGGGTGGCCGTGGGCGAACGTTATGAGTGCCTCGCGGCGCTGATCAGGCACGGCGCATTGCCGCAGGTACTCGCGACTTTCGGCTGCCGTCAGGTTGCGCAGCGGCATCTTGCGCAAGATGCGGCTGAGTCCCGGATCCGTATGCCAGGGCGCGGGCAGGGAGCGCTTGCCCGAGAGAACGACCAGCGTTGAGGCCGACAAGGAAGGAAGGAGGCCGGTGCGGATCCAGGCGTCCGACGGGGCCAGCGTTTCGTATTCGTCCAGAAACACGACACGCCGCCCGGCGGCGGATTGCGTGGTGCCGAAAACGGCCTGACCACCGGCCTCGCCCTCCGCCGGGCCGGCAAGCTTATCCAGCAGCGTTTCCGGGGCGTTGCTGATGTCGCGCGCGTTCAGGAAGAACGAAGGAACGGCACGGTCGCGGCAGAGCCGCTGGAACTGCTGCAGCAGGTACGTCTTCCCGACGCCCGCCGGGCCTTGCACGGCAAGCACATGGAATGGCAGAGGACCGTCCTCGAGCGCTTCGGCAAAGACACGCAGTTCGTCTTCCCGCCCCACGAAAACGCGGCGGCGGGCTTGTTCCATGATCAGGCCGAGTTGATCGTGCATACGATCTCGCAGGGGTGTAAGGCAGATACCGTCGGCGACACGGTCGTCTCGGCCACCAGAAACATAGGGGGCAGCACGCTGACCAACTGCAACACCCTCGTTAAGTGCTTCGCCGCTACTACGCCGTCGCTTTTCGCTCCTCGTAGATCGGCTCGACGCGTTCCTCCACGGTGGCGAGCGTGATGCGGCAGGAACCTACATCGGGCCGAGCATGGATGTTGAACATAATGTCCAACATGGTCTCTTCCATGACAGAGCGGAGGCCGCGCGCGCCCGTACCCAGCGCCCGTGCGCGGGTGACGATGGCGTCGAGCGCCTCGTCGTCGAAGTGCAGGTCGACGCCGTCCATCGCGAAGAGTTTTTGATACTGACGGGCAAGCGCGTTGCGAGGCTGCGTCAGAATGCTCTTCAGGGCATCATT
The DNA here is from genome assembly GCA_963790965.1 of uncultured Bacteroidota bacterium. Classification (GTDB taxonomy): domain Bacteria; phylum Bacteroidota; class Rhodothermia; order Rhodothermales; family DASSAV01; genus CAWBQO01. The sequence goes on along the minus strand of CAWBQO010000006.1, from coordinate 1,203,585 downwards.
CGAAAGCTGGTGGAGCGGCGCAAGCACGGGAAGGCGCCCGACGAACTCGGGAATCATGCCGAACTTGAGCAGATCGTCCGGCTCGGCGTGCTGAAAGATGTTCGGGTCGTTCTTGTCCACCTTCCGCTGCGACTGCGTCAGGAAGCCGATCGTGCTGGTGGAAAGCCGGTGGGAGATGATGTTCTGTAAACCATCAAACGCGCCGCCGCAGATGAAAAGAATGTTGCGCGTGTCGATGTTGATCAGGCTTTGCTCCGGGTGTTTGCGCCCGCCCTTCGGCGGCACGCCCGCCACCGTTCCTTCGAGAATCTTGAGCAGCGCTTGCTGAACGCCTTCGCCGGAGACATCCCGCGTTATAGAAGCGTTGTCGGCCTTGCGCGCGATTTTGTCGATCTCGTCGATGTAGACGATGCCGCGCTCTGCGCGTTCGACGTTGAAATCGGCTGCTTGCAGCAGGTGCGCGAGAATGCTTTCGACGTCTTCGCCGACGTACCCGGCCTCCGTCAGCGCCGTGGCGTCCGAGATGGAAAAGGGCACATCGAGCACGCGGGCCATGGTTCGGGCAAGGAGCGTCTTTCCGGTGCCCGTGGGGCCGATGAGCAGGATGTTCGACTTCTCCAGCTCGACATCTTCAAAGCCGAGCAGGTACTCGCTGCTGTCGATGCGCTTGTAGTGGTTGTGAACGGCGACGGCGAGCGCCTTCTTGGCAGCGTCCTGCCCGATGACGTACTCATCGAGCGCGTGTTTGAGGTCCCAGGGCGTCAGTTGGTGCCGACGCGCGGGTGCCGGACGGCGGGGCGTGACGCCGGTTGGCTGCGGATAGGCCGCCAGGTCGTTGCGGACGATTCCGGCCGCGTCGTGGATGCACCGGTCGCAGATGTACACATCCGGCCCGGCCACCATGGAGGAAACCTCGTGCGCCGTCCGCCCGCAAAAAGAGCAGCGGATGATGTCTTCTCCTCGTCGAGTGCTCATGCGGGGATACCGGGGCGCGTAGAAAAGGTGGACCGCAGTGTGAAACGTGCGGTCCGAGGCCTAAAATCCTAATATCGGGTCAAAGGTGCAATAGCTTAATGCGTGCCCCAATAAAGAAATGTCATCCCGAGCGCAGCGAAGGACCTGTCTTTCCCCCAGCCTGAGACGCTTCGGAGCGCCCGCACGACTCGGCAGGGCCGTTCCGCCTTCCCGGTGCTCCAGATGTCCGCACCTTCTCCAGCCTCCCCGGGTGTCATCCCGACCAAGGCGGCGCCACCGACCCTCATCGTGAGACCACATCATCCGCCGCCGCGCGGAGGGACCTCCTCTTAATAGCACAGAACACCCCCCACTCCAAAGCCGCTCACCCCAAACTCCATCACCCAACGCCTGAACAGCAAGAGACGCTGAAACGCAGAGACTAAAAGCGGCGGAGCGCCGCGCCACAAGCCGGCCCTTCCCGCCCCCTCCATTCTCCCCGGAACGTCATCCTCCCGGAATGTCATCCCGAGCGCAGCGAAGGATCTGTCTTTCCCCGAGCCTCAGACGCTCCGGTGCGCCCGCACGACTCGGCAGGGCCGTTCCGCCTTCCCGGTGCTCCAGATATCCGCGCCTTCTCCAGCCTCCCCGAGTGTCATCCCGACCAAGGCGGCGCCACCGACCCTCATCGTGAGACCACATCATCCGCCGCCGCGCGGAGGGACCTCCTCTTAATAGCACAGAACACCCCCCACTCCAAAGCCGCTCACCCCAAACTCCATCACCCAACGCCTGAACAGCAAGAGACGCTGAGACGCAGAGAATAGTAGCGGTGAAGCGCCGCGCCACAAGCCGGCCCTTCCCGCCCCCTCCATTCTCCCCGGAACGTCATCCTCCCGGAATGTCATCCCGAGCGCAGCGAAGGATCTGTCTTTCCCCGAGCCTCAGACGCTCCGGTGCGCCCGCACGACTCGGCAGGGCCGTTCCGCCTTCCCGGTGCTCCAGATGTCCGCGCCTTCTCCAGCCTCCCCGGTTGTCATCCCGACCAAGGCGGCGCCACCGACCCTCATCGTGAGACCACATCATCCGCCGCCGCGCGGAGGGACCTCCTCTTAATAGCACAGAACACCCCCCACTCCAAAGCCGCTCACCCCAAACTCCATCACCCAACGCCTGAACAGCAAGAGACGCTGAGACGCAGAGAATAGTAGCGGTGAAGCGCCGCGCCACAAGCCGGCCCTTCCCGCCCCCTCCATTCTCCCCGGAACGTCATCCTCCCGGAATGTCATCCCGAGCGCAGCGAAGGATCTGTGTTTCCCCTTCTGAAGAGTGAACTGTCGCTATACCAGGTCCACGGCCCATATGCCAATGCCACTTAGCCTTTCGCGGCCTCGGCCTCCTTGATCATGGTGAGGATCATCCGAAAGTCGGACGTGGCGTGCACGGCGTGAGGAATGTTCGCGGGCAGCACGATGGCCTCGCCAGTGGCAATGGTAAACGTTTCTTCGCCGATGCGCACTTCGGCTTCACCGTCGATCACGTTCAGTAAGGCATCGAATGGAGTGCGATGCTCGCTGAGACCCTCTCCTGCGCCAAAGGCGAAGAGCGTCACGTTGCCCGTCTTTTTCTTGAGCAACTGCCGGCTCACGACGGCTCCTTCCTGGTAGTGGAGCAAGTCATTGAGCCGCCAAACGGTGGAAACTGGATCTGAAGTCGACATTTTATATTGAGTGACCTGTTCTGAATTAGCTTTACTTCTCGTGGAGGTAAAGCGGTGGCATATGAATGAAAACAAGAGGGCACGCGCCCCCACATTTTGCTACTCGGAAGCTTTTGAACGCGCGTTCAGCGGAGTACTTGGGGGCTGTTTACTATCCCTGTGTGGAATAGAGCGCAGATTTCCGGGGCGGTGTACACAACTGGAATGCTACATAACACCTCCTTGCGTCCCGCTCCAGGGGGAAGTTGCGTTGGTACTTTGGTCCATGATTCCAGCGACATACGACGCTCCCGATAATTTCAACCGTCTCCTACCGCACCACGTTGGTGTCCACGGCCGCGGGCACGTAATCCTCCAGGCCAAGCTGCCCCGTAAAGATGGCAGGATTGTCCGGGCCGATGGCGACGAGCGATCCGAGCGCGCCTTTGTTGAAGGCGCGGAAGATGGAATGGTCCACAAGCGTGTAGTGGCCCGGCACGTCCAGCGTGAAGTCAACGATAGAGGAGCCACCAGCGGGGATGAGCGTCGTTTGCACGTTGTGCTGGGTAGCGACGGTGCCACCCTCCATGTACACGTCGTCAAACATCTCGCCGATGAGGTGGAAGCTCGAAATCAGATTGGGACCGGCGTTGCCGAGGTAGAAGCGGACTTTTTCGCCGACGGCTGCCGTGAGCGAATTGTCATCCGTTAGCGTGCCCACACCGCCGTTAAACACGACATAGTCCGGGGTCTCGGCCAGCGCCTTTTCCATGCTGAAGTCCTGCAAGCCCTTCTCCATGAACTTGCCTTCCGTGTAGAACTCGCTCTGGAGGACGTAGAACTCTCGGTCGACGGGAGGCATTCCGTCTTTGGGCTGGACGAGGATCAGGCCGTACATACCATTCGCAATGTGAATGGCAACCGGGGCCATGGCGCAGTGATAGATATATAGGCCGGGCTTGATGGCGCGCGCCTCGAATACCGCCGTCTGGCCGGGTGCCACGATGGTCGCGGCCGCGCCGCCTCCGGTTCCGGTCACGGCGTGGAGATCGATATTGTGCGCAACCGAATTCGAAGGGTTGTTGCTCAGGTGAAACTCGATCAGATCGCCCTCCCGCACGCGGATCATGGGTCCGGGCGTTTCGCCGCCGAACGTCCAGAAGCGGTAGAACACGCCGTCGGCAAGCTCCTTCACGACCTCTTCCGTTTCCAGGTGTACGATCACGCGGGTCGCGTTACGCCGGGTGATCAGCGGCGGAACCTCGGGTGCGTAGGTAAGCTGCGCCCTTTCTTCGCCGCTGATGGGCGGCAGAGAGGCGGGAGAGATGGTTGCATCCGACATTTCGACGGGCGGCAGCGTTCCGCGAATGCGCGGCTGCACGGCCGGCAAGTCGTCCGTCTCGCCCGCTTCCGCGGCAGCGGGCACTTGCTCCGCGTCGCCGGCATCAGCGCAGCCGAGCACCGATCCACCTACAAGAAGGATCATCGCTGCGGAAAGGATCAAAGAATTGTATAGAGGCAGGGGTTTAATCATGGGTCGTGACGTTCAGGGTGCCGGTGCCGCTGGTTTTGAAGGGAGCGCCGAGGATCAGGTTGGTTATAAAAGAGTATTTACTCCTTAATAGGGCCGTCCCGCGGATCTGTTCCTCGGGCTTCGGCCGTTTCTTCTCGGAATAGTAAAGAACCGCCGGTGGCGCTGGTTGCAAAATGTTGCAACGAGTCGGCTTCGGACCTCCCGAACGCACAACCTGATTGGACCCGCTTTCCACACACAACGTCACGGCCGCCAAGTCCCTCGGGGAGCGCGGTGGTCCGGTCGAGACGATCGCTCGCATTTCGCTTGGCTTCTTCCTCGTGGCGGCAGCGACGGGCGCTTTCTTCCGGATCTCCGTCGCCCTCGGGTTGCTTTCCGCTGGGCGGCTCGTGAACGTGCGGCACGCGCATTCTCACCTGATGCTCTTCGGGTGGGTCACCCCGCTCTTGATGGCGCTGCTGCTGCAAAGGCTTCCGGATGCCGACGCGAAGGGCCGCACCGATCGGCTTTTCGCCGCTCTGTTCGTGGCCGCCGCGGCGACTTATCCCCTTTTTCTCGCCTACGGCTACTCGCCCGCTGCGCTACTGGGCCGGCGGATTCCCCTTTCCGTGATCGCCTCGACGGCGAACATGATCCTCTGGTACGCTTTCGCGGCGCGGTACCTGCGGCGCGCGAGGGGGCAGGACCGCTCGCTATCAGCGCACCTGGCGGGCCTGGCCGTGGTGTTTCTTTGCGTATCCACGGTGGGGGCGTGGGCGCTGGGCCTGCTCGTCCCGCTAAAGGTCACGAACCCGGCATGGCAGATCGGGCTGACGCACTTCTTCCTCGACCTCTTCTCAGCCGGCTGGCTCGTTCCCGGCGTCCTTTCCGTTGCCGCCGCGCGGATGCACAGAGAAGGTCAGGCGAACCGGGGGAGGGAAGCGGTGTGGCTACTCGGAGCGACGCTTCCGTTCACGTTCGCTTTCGGTATGCCCTCCGCGATGGTTCCAGTCCCGCTGCGCCACCTTTCATCGGCGGCCATGGTCGTGGCGGGCGCGGCGTTTCTGGTACTCGCACGCACGATTTGGAGCCGTCTTCCGCTCGCAGATCGCAGTGCGTGGCGCGTTCCGCTGACGATGTTTACGGTTATGGCGGCCATTCAACTGGCGTCCGGACTCGTCCCGAAAATATGGCCCGCCGACACGGGAGGGCTGCGGATTCTCTATATTCACCTCATGCTGCTGGGCTTCGTTACGCTCGGACTGATTGCCGGGACGGCGGGCTTTTCGTCGCGAGGCGTGGCGGCCTTTACCGCGTCGGTGGTTGTGCTGCTGCTGAGTCTCCTGCCGCTGACGGCGCTCTGGCCTCGGACTCTCGCCGGCCGCTGGGTGACGTTTGCCGCCGCTGTCGCGGCGCTTCTGCCGGTGATTGCGGCAGGCTTTCTCTTTCATGATCAAAGAACACGAACACGGCGGCGGCCGTTGCCGGGCGCATCAGCTTAAGCGGATCCTGCTATGCTTCTCTCTCGAACGTGCGAATATGGAATCAGAGCTTCGATTTACCTCGCCTCCCTGCAGGAAGAGCGATACGTGAGTATTCGGGACATCAGCGACCGGCTGGATATCTCTTTCCCTTTTTTAACCAAGATCTTTCAGAAGTTGACGGCCGCGGGCATCATGCGTTCTTCCAGAGGTCCAGCCGGCGGGATCGCGCTCGCCAAGCCGGCAGGCAGCGTCTCCCTGAACGACCTCGTGCTCGCTATCGATGGCGCAGCGCTTTTCACCGAATGCGTGCTCGGGCTTCCCGGGTGCGGCATTCAGAAGCCGTGCCCGATGCACGCGGGCTGGGTAGAGGAGCGAACGCGCCTGCAACGCCTCTTCGCCACGACCTCCCTCGCGGAAGTCGCCCGGCGCACAGACACGTTCGACCTTCGGCTCGTTGCCCAAGGGAAATGAGCGGTTTCCTTGTCTTACCCCTCACGCACACCCATGATGAACAAGCTCTTTCTTCTGCTCTTTACGACGCTCCTGCTCGCCTCCGACGCAGCCGCGCAGGACAATCCTGTCTGGTTCCTATCAGGTGAACTGCGGCAGCGTTCCGAACTGGACCAGCGCACACTTATTGAAAGGCGGCACCTCGACGACTACCACCTTCTGCGCGCCCGGATCGGAGTGACGGTGGAGCCCTCGCCTGGCATCGGCGCGTTTGTGCAACTGCAAAACGCCCGTCTTTTCGGTGAAGGCAATCCTGCGAAAGGGCGCGGCACAACGGATGCGTCCGCCGACCAGATCGATCTGCATCAAGCCTACATCTTCTTAAACGATGCTTTCGGCACCCCGCTTGATGTGAAGCTCGGCCGGCAGGAGATGCGGATCGCGAACGAGCGCATCCTCGGCGTATCGAACTGGTCCAACACAGGCCGGTCGTTCGACGGCGTGATGGTTTCGGCCGAGATCCAGCAGGTTACGGCCCGCGCCTACGCCGCCCGCCTGGTCGATGAACCCGCTGCGACACTCGGGCAACAGGGTCGACAGGCCTACTCCCAGAATCTCTGGGGCGTCGATCTCGCTTTCCGTTTTCTCGAAACGAACCGAGCGCAACTCTTCCTGCTCGCCGACAACATAACCGCGCCTGCACAAATCCCTTCGGACGACGACAGATGGACCCTGAGCCGCTTCAGCCCGGGTATCTATCTGGCGGGCGAACGCGGTTTTCTGGATTACTCCGCCGAAGCTATTCTACAGGCCGGTAAGTCCTACGACACGCGCATCGCGGCGAATCTCTTCAGCGGAACGCTCGGCGTGACGCTGCCCGGCGCAGCGGCACCGCGCATCGCGGGCACGTATACGCGCCTTTCCGGTCCCGACGGACCCGGTAGGAGCCTTGGCTCCTTCAACACCGTCTTCGGCACCGGCCACAGGTTCTACGGCTACATGGACTACTTTCCGGCCTATTCCGCTGCGGCAGGACTTCAAGACTTGGTGCTTTCCCTTGGCCTAACGCCCGCCGAGGATCTTCGGTTGTCGGTCGATCTGCACCACTTCATGGCCACCGAACCCCTTCGCACGAGGAATATGCAAGGAGATCTCCTAAAAGAGTACGATACATACGGCCAGGAGGTCGACTTCGTCGGAAAGTACCGGTACAACCCAAACCTGTCCATCGAAGCGGGCGCTTCGACTTTCTTCATAGGTGAGATGTTCGATATGCTCGCCCCCGGCGCCTTGCAGGGAGAGCCAACGGCCGCGCGTTCCTACTGGCTCTATCTGATGACAACCTTCTCCTTCTGATAACGGCATCACGGCAGGCTCCGGCTCTTCCGCACCTTCCCGGAAGGGCCGTGCCTATTCAGCCGGCTCGATGATGGCGGACATGGATCCCTTGCACTGCGGAATGCGCGGGTCGGCCCCATAGCCGTGGATCTGATCGCGCTTGAGTTCAGCCCGTTCGAGGTGCGTTGTGTCCACCACAACGCGGCCGCGCAAATCCACTTCGCACGCCATCCGGAAAGCGGTGGCCGTGCTGTGGCCGAAGACCTTGCCGAGCATCTCGATGACGTACTCGTAAGAGTGGTCATTGTCGTCGAGCAGCACGACATGGTAGCGCGGCACATGTACCGTTTTAGGCTTCTCCACCTGCTTTTTCTTGCGCTTTTCCACAGGAGGAGCCTTCGTCACAACGCCTGCCGCCATAAATGAACCTCTCTTTGTCCGATGCAATTGCAAACTGCCTGTGCGCAACCGTAATATGCTATAAAGCAGGGCAACTTCGCAACGTGTTAGACGCTGAACCAGGCGCATTCCGCAGGAAACCATGAGTACAGAAGATCGCATCTATTCGGAGGAGCAAGTCCGCAAGATGCTCTCGCGGGCGGCCGAACGGCAGCAGCAGGCGCAGGACCGCCTCTACGAGGCCTCGGCCGGACTTACGATGGCGGAAATCGAGCGCATCGCCGCCGAATCCGGCATTGACCCGCAGTTTCTCACGGCCGCGGCGGCGGACGTGGAAGGGCCTGAAGTCTCCACCACCGAAGGGCGGCTTCTCGGCGCGCCCGCTGTGGTTCGGTTCGAACAGACGCTTCCCGGCAGCCTTACGGAAGACGCCATTGCGTCGATGGTGCATGCGATTCGGAAGCTCTTCGCCCCGGCACCCGGGTCTTTGGAAACGCTCGGGCGCTCCTTCGAATGGCGGGACGGGAACGGCAAGGAGTTCACCGTGGTCGTTCGCGCGTCCACCGAAGAGGGCATGACGCACCTGACGGTCGAGCAGATCAACACGCAGTGGGCTATTGCGGCACACGCGCCCGGGGCGGTGTTCCTGGCGGTGAGCATTCTGCTGATGATCGGGCCTCGGCTTGCGCTGCACTCCTTCGCCCTTTTTCTGGTCGCCATGCTTACCCTTTTCGTTGGGCGTTTCACGCTCGACCGGTTGGCGCGGCAACGAACCCGCAAACTCGGAAGGCTCTTCAAAGACCTTTCGGCGGTGCCCCTGGACCAAAGCGGCCGGCGCTCTGCGTCGACCACAGCCGCGCCCGGCGCTGCGACGATTCCGCTGCCGGACGCGGAAGAAGACGATGTGCAGAACCTCTCGGGCACGCGCGGACGAAGCCGGACATAGGGGCGCGCCGGGTCCCTCGCGCCCCCGTCGAACGCAAGGCACAAGGAAATACGCCCGCGGCTCTAGCCTCACGAGCGAAGTTTACTGGCGAACGAAGATCTTCAAGCGGAAGCGCTCGTCGAAGCGCCCGTCCGCGTGCTTCTTGCAGCAAGCGCCGCACGCCTTGTTGAAGTTCTGCTTACGGTAGAACGGATATTCCTTTTTGCAGGCGGGGCAGCGGCCGACGTACTTTGCGTTTCGCGGCCCATCGTCATCCTGCCCGCCGATGGAGACTACCCGGCCGGTCCCGGCGTCCGTGATAATTAGTTTGAACCGTTCATCATAGCGGCCGTTGCCGTGCGTTTTGCAGCAATCTGCGCAGGCGCGAACCCGCAGAGGTGTTTTGAAAAGGCCACTACGCCCGCCGCACGCCGGACACGTGGCCCAGTAGTGGGGCTTGGGTTGCACGATGTCATCACTGTCGTAGCAGCGGGTCGGGTTTGCGCCCACTTGCTCGCAAACCGCTTTCCAGCGCGGACCATGCCCGGCAGCGCGACCGGCGAAGGCGTGCGCGAGTTCGTGCAGCACGGTATCCCGGCTCTCCTCCTGCGGATTGAGCACGACGAGGTACCTCGACAGCGTGATCTGCTTCCGATCAAAGTGGCAGCAGCCATAGCGCACTTTGGCCTTGTCGTAGGTGAACGTCCAGCCTTTATCTGCCAACCCGTGCTCGCGCAGCTTTTCATAGGCAAAATTCCAGATCTCCTCCAAATTACTGTTCGCCATCCCTACCCACGTTGCTTTCAGAAACTGTTAAAATAACCAGAACCCAGATCAACTGGCAAGTCTTATCCCAATAGCATCGACGTCACTACCCCCCGACGCGAATAAACAGGAATGCTATGCAGCGTGTCATACCCGAATACTGCGTTAGATCTTCTTGTATCCCATCAGCAGCGACTTTAGGCACGCTGAGATGCTTCGCTTCGCCGGCATGATACGGGCGGGATGTTGCGCCATTCGCCTGCTCCATCGCTTTTCGCCTCCTCCGGCCTCCCCTCTGTCATAGTATGTTGAGACTGTAGGCCCGTACAGCCTACTTTAAGGGAGGCGCGCCAGGGGAGGTGAACAAGGCTCACATGTCATCTGATCCACGAGATCGTTCAGGATGGTCAGCCCCGCCTTCCCTGCCTTCCGAGACTGAACAGTTCATTAAGCCAACGCCGGACCGGGCCGCCAACATATGTTCGCGCTCGGCCGCAGAGCTTCCATCGCTATGATAGTCCGGAGAAGGCGTGCGCCCTCGCGTAAGCATCAGTGCCACAAAGACAAGAAAGCGTCATGAAGAAGAGAATCCTTGAAGAGTCGGTCATTGGGATCGATATCTCGGACGATAACTTCAACTACAGCGTGCTCTGCCCCAGCACCCAGGAAGAGTGCGAAGCCGGCGGTCTGCCCAACAGCGCCAGCGGGATCGAAAAGCTGCTCTCGAAGATGAAGGACTGGGGCCGCGCGCATGTAGTGATGGAAGCAACGGGGACCTATCACCTCTGCCTGGCCGAAACCCTCTCCCGTAAGGGGATCAGGACGAGCGTGATCAATCCGATTCAGACCAATCACTACGGCAAGGCCAAGCGCTCGCAGCTCAAGACCGACCGCGCAGACGCCAGGCTGATCGCCGTCTACGGCTGCGAGCAGAAGCCGAAGGACTTCCGGCCGGACACGCCGGAGCAGTCGGAGCTCAAGCAGATCAACACGCTCCTGCGGCAGCTCATGCAGCAGCGGACCGCGGTGACCAACAACTTGCACGCGCAGGAGCAGCGGCCGCACGTCTCCAGCGTATGCAAGGAGATCCTCAAGCAGGACCTCGCGCACATCGAGGCGCAGATCGCCCACTTGCGCACGGAGCGAAAGAAGCTCGCGCTCAAGGCTTACCCGGCAACTGCTGAGCTTCTGCTGAGCATCACCGGCATCGGTATAGCCGCGACTGCGGCGCTGCTTGCCTACCTCGGAGACCTGACAACGTTCGCGACGCCGCAACAAGTCTCAGCCTTTCTCGGGATCAATCCAAAGCCGAACCAGTCGGGCAAGAGAGACGCGCCGCGGCACATCTCGAAGCAGGGATCGAAGCCGCTGCGAACCCTGCTATACATGTGTTCATTATCGGCCAGTAAATGTAACAAGATGTGCTGCGCGCTCTATGAGCGGCTCATTGCCAAGGGCAAATCGGTCAAGGCGGCGCGCATCGCGGTCGCCAACAAGCTCATCCGGCAGATCTTCGGCGTCGTCAAATCCGGGGTGCCCTTCAGAAACGAAATGGTCGCCCCTCACCCACATTTGGGTTGACTTTCAACACAGTTCATCCTGAACGCAGTGAAGGATCTGTCTTTCCCCAGCCTGAGATGCTTCGCTTCGCTCAGCATGACACGGGCGGGTTGTTCTGCTATTCGCGTGCTTCCTCACGTTTCGAGGTCCTCCGACGGCCCGGAGTGTCATCCCGGCAAAGGCGGCACTACGACCTTCATCATTCAGCCGCCGCCGCCGCGCTTCCAGCGGCCTCTTTAGCGCTTCGCGCTCGCCCCAAGCACGGTGCCAGCCGCAATGGGATGGCCGCGGAGGAAATCGCCCGCTCCCAGTGCGCGGCGCCCTTCGGCCTGCACTTCGGTGAGCATAACAGCGCCCGATCCGCAAGCCACGACGAGCCGCTCCCCCGCCTCCAGGACCGTGCCCGGCGCACCGGCACCCGATGCGAGGCGGCTTCGGTACACCTTCAGCAAATCGCCGCCGAGCGTCGTCCAGGCTGCGGGGTGCGGAGAGAGGCCGCGGATGTGGTTGTGTACGGTCTCGGCCGGAAGTCGCCAGTCGACCTCTGCGTCCTCGCGGAAGATTTTCGGTGCAGGCGTGGCCCGCGCGTCGTCCTGATGCGCCGCCTGTACGCTTCCAGACTCGATCAGTCGCACGGTCTCAAGGACGGCGTCTGCGCCAAGCAGCATCATCCGGTCGTGGACCTCGCCCGCCGTTTCGTCCGGGCCGATGGACATGGAGCGCTGTAGAATGACGTTGCCGGTGTCGACCTTGCGTTCGAGAAAAAACGTCGTGACGCCGGTCTCTCGCTCGCCCGCCATAACGGCGCGGTTGATGGGAGCCGCTCCTCGGTACTTCGGCAGCAGCGATCCGTGAAGGTTGAAGGCCCCGAGTCGCGCGGCCGTGAACACGTCGGGCGGCAAGATGCGAAATGCCACCACAACCAGAAGGTCCGCCTCAAGCTTCGCCACTTCCTCTGCAAAGCCGGGGTCCTTGACGGACGCAGGCTGGAGGATTTCCGCGATCCCCAGCTGCAGCGCGGCCTCTTTAACGGGCGTCATGGAAACCTTCTGCCCGCGACCGCGCGGCTTATCCGGGGCCGTCACGACGGCGACGGGTTTATAGCCCGCCCGGGCGAGCGTCTGCAGCGAGGGAACGGCAAAATCGGGCGTTCCCATAAAGATGATGCGCATGAGCAGGAGGCGTGATCCTCTAAGAGACAAGGCGGAGGGCGGCGTTTACCGCAGGCGCGAGCGCTCGTCCCATACCGGTTCCATGAGCCGGTAATCCCCCTTGCCCTCGTTGTCGATAAAGATAAACTGGCGGCGGATGCCGTCGTAATACCATACTTCGTACGGCTTCACGTCGTAGTTCTGCTGGTGGCGATCCACGCGGTCGGGTTCGCCGAAGAGGACCATCACGTGGCCGCGATCCGTGCTCCACCCGGCGGCCAGCGCGCCGTACTGCTGGTTCGCATTGGCGATGCGGTAGTAATACTCCTCCATCCGCTCGTTGCGCTCCGTGCCGGGGGTCGGATCACGTTTTTTCCAGAACGCCCGGAAGCGCGCGAGCTTTTCGGACTGCGTTGCGCCCGAGCGCATCGCGTCAAGCTCCTTGCCCTTGGCGATGTAGGCAAGCTGCGCAATAGCCGAGTCGATGTTTTGAATGTGCTCCTCAAGCCCGGCCCAGACGGCTGTGATGACACGGTCCGCAGTGTCCACCACGCGGCCGTCTTCGGTTTGTACGCTGATGCGAACGAGATAATCGCCGGCCCTGAGCTTGCCCATCGGAATGTCGAGGACGTGGGGCGAACGGCCGGCCTTTAGCGGCTTGGGCGCATAGTCGGTGTACGTCAGGTCGCCGGGTTCCTCGTCATCGAGCAGGCCGAACGTGGCGCGGATCGAACGCGGGCCGCCGCCGCCCCGGATGCGGTATACCTCCGTCTGCAGACGCACTTTGGTCGGGGAAGCGGCGTAAAGCTCGTAAAAGAGCTTGAACCCGGACCGCGTGGTTGGCAGCGTGGTGGACACGACGGGGGTGATGGCCTGAGACACGGCATCATAGGCGTCGATGAGCAGCAAGTCGCTTATGGCCAGAGGTCGGCTAAGGTCGCGGACAAAGACGGCCAGCTCCTGCTCCGTTGACTTGCGCGTCGACCGATCTTCGAGCCGCAGGCGCAGCAGATAGCGGCCGGGGGGGAGCAGCACGGACTCCGTCGAGCGGTCCAGCGCTCCGTCGGCCTGCGTGGCACCATAGGCGGACGCGAGTACCGTGCGGCTCCAGGAATGATTTTCGACCAGGTTGCCGCGCTTGCCCGCATCGTTGACCGCGTAGAAACGCGCGAGGACGTTGTACCGCGCCTCGAAGCCGTTTCCGGACGCGATGAACTGCATCATCGTGTAGGGAACGCCGGTCAGAATGTCTACGCGGGTGCCGCTCTGATTCGCATCCGGGCGCACGCCGACGACGTTGACCTGGAAGGACGGGTCGGCCTCGACGCGGACGGTGCCCTGCAGGAGGACCGCCACGATCAGCGAGCAGAGGATGCTCGTCCATCGTTCGATATTGCCGCGCTTGCGCATCTGTTCAGCTTCCGCAATCAGAAACCCCTTCCACCATCGAGCAGCGCCGAGAGGTTGCCGTCCCGCGCCCTCAGACGAGAGCGATTAACGCTCGCATCTACGACGATTTAACCTCCGCAATATCGCAAAGTCACACGCAAAGCGGGACTTAGAGGTAACCTATCGTACAATAAGGACGGTGAACGGTCATCCTGTAGCTTCGAGCGGCAATCGACTGAAACGGTTTTAATGCGTTCAACCGAACATCGCTTCAACGAACCGACGCCGATCAAAGACCTGCAGGTCATCGATGCGCTCACCGACCCCGATGTATTTTACGGGAATCTTGAACTCGTTGGAAATGCCAATCGCAATGCCCCCTTTCGCCGTGCCGTCGAGTTTCGTAAGGACAAGGCCGGTGACTTCGACGCTCTTGGTAAACTCCTCCGCCTGCCGGATAGCGTTCTGACCCGTCGACGCATCAAGGACGAGCAGCACTTCGTGAGGCGCCTCGGGCACCTGGCGGTCCATGACACGCTTGATCTTGGTCAACTCGTCCATCAGGCCGCCCTTGGTGTGGAGCCGGCCGGCGGTGTCCACGATGGCCACATCGATGCTGCGGCTGTTGGCGGCGGCGACGGTGTCGAAGGCGACTGCCGCCGGATCTGCGCCGTGGCCCTGCTTGATGATGGGCACCCCGGCTCGTTCGGCCCAGATATCGAGCTGCTCGGTGGCCGCCGCGCGGAAGGTATCGGCCGCGCCAAGCACGACACTCTTACCCGCCTGCTTGTACCGATGCGCGATCTTGCCGATAGAGGTCGTCTTGCCGACCCCGTTTACGCCCACCACCATGATGACATGCGGCTTGTGGACGAGGTCGGCATCGAACTCCGCCGGACGTTCGGCATCGCTGACGAGCAGGAGATCCGAGATTTCCGATCGGATCAGGTTGTTCAGCTCGGAGGTGGAGACGTAGAGGTCCCGCCGGACGCGCTCCTCCACCCGGCGCACGATGTCGAGCGTGGTCTGAACGCCCACGTCGCTCGTCACCATGGCTTCTTCGAGCCGGTCGAGCACCTCGTCGTCGACGGTGTCTTTGCCGCGAACGGCCCGGTCGATCTTGTCGAAGAAAGAGGTACGAGTTTTCTCGAGGCCTTGCTGCAGGCGCTGCTCGTCCTGCTGTTTGAAACGGTCGAAGAATCCCATTTATGACAACGAATGATCTATGCTAAAATTGAGGTCAAGCCCGCGCCGGAGCGCCTACGGCAACGGCTCGGTTTCTTTTGAGCGCTCAGCGGCTTGCGACGCTACACGGTCCGGGGCCGCCCGGTAGCGCAGCAGCCAGGCGAAGCGGCGAACATACAAGAGGAACGAGACGAGCAGCAGCGCGGTCGTGGCGAGAACGAGGACGCGCAGCACCGGCGCGTCGGCACGCAGCAGGGCGGCGACAATGGTCAGCGAAAGGCTTGCCACGGCGATCTTTCCCCACCAGAGGCTCATGGCGATATGCGCCGTCCGCCGCGCAAGCACGATGCCACCGGCCACAATGAGCGCTTCGCGGAGGATCACGAGCGAGAGGAACCACAGGGGAAGGATGCCGCGTACGGCCAGCGCGAGCGTGATGAGAACGGCTGCGGCCTTGTCCGCCAGCGGATCGAGCACCTTGCCCCAGTCCGAGACCGTGTTCGACCAGCGGGCGACGCGCCCATCGAAGTAATCGGTGATGATGCCGACCAGCACGAGGACGAAGATCGTCGAGAGCGAGCCGTCCTGCAGGATCAGCAGGGTGATCGGCAGGACGAGCAGCAAGCGGAAGAGGCTCAGCACGTTGGCGACCGTCCAGAAACGCCCCAGTGTTTTTCTGATATGAACCCGTTCCTGTTCTCCGTTCTGCGACATGACGCCGGCCCGATCCTCTTCGAGTTGACAGAATATTGGTACGCGCGCGGATACCCTAAGTTTTGGCGCGACGCCCGGAAGCTCCGCCGTTGTACCTTCCTTCCATGACCTTTCTCCTTTTTACCGGTTTATTCGCGGTGCAGTCTGCGCTTTGGGCCGCGCTCGGCGTCGGGTTTGCCGCCGCCCGCCGGCAGGGCGCAAGGCTTATGGCCGCGGCAACAGCGCCGGAGCCGATCTCCGTCGTCGTGGCTGCCCGGAACGAAGAAGGCAATCTGCCGGGGCTACTGGGCGCGCTTGGCGCGCAGACACATCCCGCCTTCGAGGTTATTCTCATCGACGACGCTTCGGAGGACCGCACGGCTGCCCTCGCGGAGAAGGCTCGGCAGGATGGACTTCCGCTGCGCCTCATCCGGATCACACAGCCGGTTGCCCCTCGTAAGAAACACGCGCTGACGCTCGGCATCCAGGCTGCCTCACATGAACGGCTCGCCTTCACCGACGCCGACTGCGCCCCTCCACCAGAGTGGCTCGCGCTCGTGGCGTCCACCCCGATGACGCGCACGGGAGCCGGCGCGACGCTCCTCATCGGGTACAGCCCGTTTCGCCCCCGGCCCGGCCTGCTGAACAAGCTGGCCCGGTATGAGACGTTCGTCACCGGCTTTCTCACGGCGGCTGCCGTCGGGCTGAACCGGCCGTATATGGCGGTGGGGCGCAATCTCGCCTATTCAAAAACCCTTTTCGAGCATATCGGCGGGTTTGCGCACTCCGCAGGGTCCATGAGCGGCGACGACGACCTTCTCGTGCAGGAAGTTGCGAGAGCAAGGGCTGCCAGGGTCGCGCATCTGTTTGATCCCGGAACGTTCGTGTGGACGGACGCGCCGGGCACGTGGCGGCGCTGGCTGCACGGCAAGCGCCGCCACACGTCCGCAGCACCCTTTTACGCCCCGAGCATACAGGCCTGGCTCCTGCTCTTCCACGGGACGGGGCTGCTACTTTGGGCGGCTCCCTTGTTTCTCGGGTGGAGCGGACTCGGCTTGCTCGCCCTTAAGCTCCTTCTGCAAGCCGTCGTGCTCCGGCGCGCAGCAACAACGCTCGGAGAAACCGATCTCATGCGGGCGTTCCCTCTGCTGGAAATGCTCTACGCCGCTTACAACCTCCTTATCGCGCCGCTTGGCATGCTCTCGCGGCCCCGGCACTGGTGAGCGGGTCAGCCCTTGACCGCGCCGAGCGTCAGGCCGGAGATCAGATACCGACTCAGGATCAGGAAGAGCGCCACGACCGGAATGGATACGACGAGGGCACCGGCGGCGTAGAGGCCCCACTGCGTGACCATGCTGCCCTGGAACATCTTCAGTCCGAGCGGGAGCGTAAACATATCCACTTCTTGCAGCACGACATTGGCCACAACGTATTCATTCCACGCGGTCATGAACGAGAACAGCGCCGTGATCACGAGCGCAGGCGCGGCAAGCGGAAAGATGACGAGGTAGAATGCCTGCCAGGGCGAGCAGCCGTCGATGCGGGCGGCCTCTTCGAGCGTGGCCGGAATGGTGTCGTAGTAGCCTTTCATCTGCCAGACGCAGAACGGGAGCGCCGTGGCCGTATAGATCACGACGATGCCGATGTATGAGTTGAGCAGTTGAAGGTTGATCAGCACCACATAGAGCGGCAGGAGCAGCATCGTGGCAGGAAACATCTGCGTGACGAGCAGCCCGCTCAGCATTGATCCGCGTCCTCTGAACTTGAAACGGGAGAGCGCATAGCCGGCCGTAGACGCGAGGGCGACACCCGTGATCGTCACCACAAAGGAAACGAGGAGCGAGTTGAAGAGCCAGCGCAGGAACGGCGTCTCCGTAAAGAGCACGATGTAATTCTGCAGCGTCGCCCCCTCCGGGATGAACTGCAGCGAAGTCGAAAGCAGCCGGTTGCCGGGCCGCAGCGAGATCGTCAGGATGCGGGTGATCGGGTAAACGGCAATGAAGGCGAAGAGAGCAAGCACTGCGTAGGTGCCCACCATACCGCCGAGACGCTTCGCGTCGAAAGTCTTTTTGCTCGAAGCCATATTATTAACGTAAGCTAGATGCCGGTCACAACGAGGAAGGGCGTTGTATATAGCCGTAACGGCGGATCAAAGCACCAACGCAACCTGGCCCAAGAGGACGATTTAAGAGGGTGTTCCGCAGCCTCAGAGCCTTATGCACCGCCCCTGAGTCTTTGATGTAATCCATAACTATCATATTAACGGCGACTTTAAGCTCGGCTGAGATGCTTCGCTTCGCTCAGCATGACACGGCGGGATGTTCTGCCTCTCTTGTCCTCTTTCATTTCTCGCCTCCTCCAACATCCCTGCTTGTCATCCTGAACGCAGTGAAGGATCTACCCTTTCCGACTGCTGAGAGACTGTTAAAAGTAAGAAGGAACGTTCTATATAGCTTAGATCGCGGACCACAAAACCAACTTAACCTCCCCCTGGAGGGGGATTCAAGGGGGTGTTATGCAGCATCCGAGCCATGTAAATTGCCCCATAGATCCATGACGTATTCTATCCATAAAAAATCAAACTCTCGTAAACATCCACTCCTCATCCGTCCCTCTTAATACGCCGGTTCCGTGGCGTTGGTGCGCTTGAGAAGGACCTGCGTGAACGTGAAGAGCACCAGAAAGATGATCATCGAGAGCGCGGCCGCCCAGCCGAACCGGTACATAGAGAACGCCGCCTCATAAACGAACGAGACAAGAATGTGCGTTTGATCGTTCGGCTCGCCTCCGTTCGAGAGTAGCCAGACGACGTTGATGTTGTTGAACGTCCACACGATGCCGAGCGTGATCGCCGGTATCATCACCGGGCGCAGAAGCGGGGCCGTGACGCTCCAAAACTTGCGCCACGCCGACGCGCCGTCCACGTCGGCCGCCTCGTACAGCTCGCCCGGCACGGACTGAAGCCCCCCCAGCGCGACGACCATCATGAAGGGGAAACCGAGCCAGATGTTCGTCAGGATAACGGCCACGAACGCTTCAAATGGCGAGGTAAGCCACTGCACGGGCGCAAGGTGGAGGTACTTCGTCAGGAAAATGTTGATCGCGCCGTACTCGTAGTTGAACTCGCCCCGCCATGTGAGCGCCGTGATGTACTGCGGCAGCGCCCACGGCAGGATGAGCAGCACGCGCCAGGCCGGCTTTCCCGCTACGAACTTCTGATGCAGCAGCACCGCCAGAAACACGCCGATGGTGACGTGGAAGAAGACGTTCGTCACCGTCCAGATGATGGTCTTCAAGAACACCTCCCAGAAACGCGGTTCGGCAAAGACGGCGATATACTGCGCAAACCCGATGATCTCCCAGTCTCGTATATGATAGATGTTCATATTCGAGAGGGAGAGCACGACGTTGTAGACGAACGGGTAGGCCATACGGCCAGCACGATCGCTACGGTCGGCCCGAGCAGACCGAGCATGAACAGGCGGTTGCGCGTCTCGTCTCGCATGGCGAACCTGCCGGAGCGCGTGGCGATCTGCGCATCCGGCGAACGGACGGCCCCGGTTTCCTGCGAGCGCCGCTTGCTCTGCAGCCCTGCAACTTCTTCTGACGGATCAAGCATATTCTTGAATGAGATGGCGGCTTAGAGGAACGTGTCGGCGATGCGCTTTTCAACTTCTCGTTGCATCTGCGCGGCCCCTTCTTCCGCCGAGATGGCACCGTTCATGACGAGTTGGTACGGGCCGCGCATTCCGTCCCAGATCTGCCTCATCTCCGGCATCACCGGCATCGGGCGGCCCACCAGCGCCTGCCGGATGGAAGCCTGCAGGATCGGGTTGTTCTGCACGGCGGCGGAGTTACGCACGCTTTCGATCACCGGGATCGTCGAAAGGGTGGCCGCCATCCGCGTCTGCATATCGGCATTGGTCAGGTACTCGAGCACATCCCGAACATACGGCAACTTTTCTTCATCAACGTTGATGTTTACCGAGTACCCCTTCGACGAGACCAGCGGCGCGATCCAGAGGCCGGTCTCCGATACACGCGGCAGCCGTGCGACGTTGTAGTTGACTCCCGCCTCTCCGTAGCCGGACCACGCCCAGGGACCGTTGATGATCGCCGCCGCGCGACCTTCCTTGAAGAGCGTCTCGGCCACGTTGTAATCGCTCTCACCGGGAATGATGCGGTACTTGTCCCGCAGATCGAGGACGAACTGGATCGCCTTGACGGTTTCAGGCGTGTTCAGCGTCGGATTGCCTTCCTCGTCCATGATCCAGCCGCCAAAGCCTGTCAGGAAGGGAATGAAGAAGAAAGGTTCGGTGTAATTCCAGGTGAGACCGTACTGGTCCGGCCGCCCGTCGTTGTTGGTGTCGGCCGTGACCCCCTGCATCATTTCGATCATTTCATCGGTCGTTTCCGGGGCGCGCGGCAGCAGGTCCTGATTGTAGACGAACGCAAGGTGGTTGCCCACCTGATCCGCCACCATCCACGGTTCGCCTTTCCACCGGATGACGCCCTGGTCTGAGAAACCGAGCAAGTAGTCCTCATCCAGCACCCGGTCTATAGGCATGATGGATTCCGTGAGGGCGAAGATGGAGACGTTGTCCGACGGCCCGTAAACGATCTCTGGCCCCTGCCCTCCCACCGAGGCCACGACAAAGAGGTTGCGCAGCTCCTCCGTCTCGCGGTAGAGTACATCCACGACGCGGTCGGGATGCGCCTGGTTGTACTCGTCGACCACCTGGTTGAAGAAGGCGCGCTCGGCAACGTCCTTCTGGTGCCAGATGTTGATGTGAACGCGCTCATCTTTCCCGCCGCAGCCGGAGAGAAAAAGAAGCGCAAGCGCGAGGACATACAGTCTTTGCATCATGTTGAACGGAGCGATCAGAAATATCTTGTCAGGCGTTCGCGGTCGTCGCCGGAAGGCTCTTTCGGGATCCAGTAAGTCGGCAGGGCCGGGTCGATCTTGCGCTGCATGGGGTCCTTGCCAAAGGCGCGCATGAGCAGACCAATGGGCGTGATCATGACGACGAAGGTGATCGTGAGCAGCACGCGCGTCATAACGAAGCCGAGAGCCAGCGCGAGCGTCATCCAAACAATGTATAACGGCCGCAGCGCTGCCGGCCTAAAAGCGCCGCCTGCGAGCAGGATCGCCGCTCCGGCGGCAAGCGCAATCACTGCCGCAGTAGCCTCCCCGTCGTTCTGGTAGAACACGAACGCAGCTATCACGAGAAGGACGCCGCCCACGACCCACCCGAAAGCGCGCAGCGCCTTTCGCGACGTGTCAAGACCCGCCACTTCTTCCCGCAACCACTTCGCCGGTGTGAGCATGAGCAATGCGCCTCTAAAAAAGGGCGTAGATGAACGGGGCCAGCGCAGAGCCTTGCGTGAGCACGATGAGGAGGCTGAGCACAAGCAGTACCGCTACAATCGGTACGAGCCAGTACTTCTTACGCACCCGCAAGAAGCGCCAGAACTCTCCGATGATCCTGATTTTACTCATGTTTTCGATCCTGTAATAGCCGGAGGGGTTCAGCGCCCGCCGAGGCTTAAGAGGAGCTGCCGACCTGCTTCGTCGTTTGGCGCGACCTGCACGAGCCGCTCGGCCACTTCGCGCGCGCGCGTTCGGTTGCCGCTGAGCGCGTAGGCCCCCGCCAGGTTGTACAGCGCCTGCCTTCCCTGCGGGTCCATCTCTACCGCACGTTCGAGGAAAGGTATGGCCCCCTGCTGATCGCCCCGGCTGAGCAGAATACTGCCGATCATAGTCAACGCCGGCGGCGATTCTTTGAGCTTGTTCGATGTCTCGAAGTACGGCAGCGCCTTGTCGTATTGCTTCATAAGCATGAGGACGTTCCCGGCACTGAGGTTCGGTAGCGGCTCGAACGGGTACTCCTCGACCTCGGCGAGGGCCGCCTGGAGCGCGAGATCATACCGGCCTTGTTGCTCGTAGAGCCGGCGCAATTCCTCCGTTGCTTCGAACCAGGAAAGATCGTTGCGGTAGAGCCGCAGCGCAATGGTCTCCAGAGGGTCGGACGAGCGCAACGTGTCAAGCGTATGGTCCACAACGCCCGGTGCCTTGAAGGGCCAGCTGCCCATGAGCGACCGCACACGGAAAGTGCCGGCGAGGGAGTCCACGGCGGTCATCAGCCCACCGGCTCGCGCCTCTTCGGCGGTGACGTAGCCCGACCAGTCGCCGAATGCGTGCCGGTCGCGCAGCGCCTCGTAGAAGGCGTCCGAGAGGACCGCGTAGCCGTTGACATTCGGGTGCAGGTGCTCCACCATGACGGCCGATCCTATGATGCCGTCCGGCGACGATGCGCGCAGCCGCTCCTGAGCGTCCACCAGCGTCGCGCCGTGCCTTTGTGCGAGACGGCGAATGACGGCGTTCACTGCTTCCGGTGCCCGAAAACGCAGCGCGTCGCGATCTTTCGCCTGGAGGTATGCCGTGCGCGCATCCTCCACTCGTCCGGCCTTCTCAAGGATGCGCCCTTTGACGAAGTATCCCGTCGATGCGGCCGAATCCAGCGCGATAACCTCATCCGCTCCCCACAGCGCCTCGTCGAGACGGCCCGCCGCCGCCGCTCGTTCGGCCTCCTGGATGCCCCGCCGCCACGCTTGCTCGTCCACACCGCCGGAGAGTCCGGAGGCGAACGGCGGGTGATCGCGCTCGTTGGCGGCCAGCGTTGCGATGTAAACCGGGATGCCGTGGGCGGCGTACTTCGCCAGCAGCCGGTCCATGTTGCTCTCGAACTGGCGAAGCCCGAGCCGGTAGGCACCCGAGCCGTAAGGAATCGACTGCTCGCCGACCATGCGCTGCATGAGCGTGCCAGAGGGTGCCCGTCCCTTTTCTCGGCCGCTCAGAAGGGCCGCGCTACGGGCTACAATCGCCCGAAGAAGCTGCCCGGTGCGAAGCTTCATCAGGCCGAGATAAGCCCGGTTGAGCCACGGAAAAGCCGCCACCTTCTGCGACGAACCGACGCCGAGCGCGCCGTAGTACTCGTTATGTCCTGCGTAGATGAGCACGGCATCGGGCTGCTGCTCGATGATTTCGTCCGCGAGATCGAGCAAGGTGTACGAGTTGACGGCGGACATGGCGGTGTTCACCACCTCCACTTCCCGCTCGGGGAAGGTGCGCTGGAGCCGCCGTTCGAGCATCCGCGAAAACGAGCCGCCGTAGTAGTACGGAAAGCCGGCAGCCGTCGAGCCGCCCTGCACGAAGACGCGCAGCGCGTTGGGCGCTTTCTCGGCGCGAAAATAGTCCCGTTGACTTTCCGGCACGTCGGCGATGTTTACGAAATACCTCCGCGCCACATCGCGGTTCTGGTAAACATAATCCGCTTTCGTAGCGACCAACACGAAAAGCGGGTAAGCATCTCCATAGCCCGCGAGCCTCAACCCGCCTTCCAGAAGCAGGAAGAAGACGACCGGAACCGCCAGCATCAAGCCCGTAAAGAGCGCACGCTTCGCTGGCGAGAGGGGCGGGGCCTCTCGCTCGGCGGCGATCTGGGGCGGACGAGCGGTAGTCGGCATCGTGCGGCGTTACTCCGGCTGCAAGACGAGGCCCGTCAGGCCGGGGATCTCCAGCAGCAGCGCCTCGGCGTCCTGCTGCAGCCGGTAGGACGTTCCGTTCGTCGTCATGCTGATCCTGTAGGTCTTACGCAGACTCTCCGGAAGCGGAATGCGGATGCTGTGCGCCTCTTCGCTCCGGTTCAGCACGACGATCGTCACCTCGGAGCCGAGCGTCCGGGCAACGGCAAGGATGTCCCGCTCATTGTCGGCCGCGAGGGTCTCGTAACTTCCCCGGCGCAGTTCGGGACGCGCGTGCCGGAGCGCAATGACGTCCTTATAGTAATTGAACAGGCCGCGGTCAAAGGCCACTGGGTCCGGCACGCGCGGGCGGCCCATGGGGTCGGATGCCTGATCGGCGTACTGAAGGTCGGGCCAGACCATCGGCATCCGGTCGTCGGGGTCATCGTTGCCCCACATGCCGGCCTCGGTGCCGTAGTAGATCATCGGGGGACCGACGTAGGCCATCTGAAACAGCGCGACCATCTTCTGGACTGCGCGCTCGCGGGCGTTCGGCGCGCGCACCTCCACGAGCGGAGAGTTGCGAGGAGAGACGCGGCTGGTAACGTCGTAGTCAAACCGGTCCGCGTTCTCGTAGGGCTGCCGCCCGGCGTTTACGATCATGGAGGCGAGCCGGTCGGTGTCGTGCGAATCCATCAAATTCTGCTGCGCATACTGCCGCACCACGGGGTACTCCTCGCGCCGCTCTTCGATCTGCTCGGCGAAGGCGGCAGGTTCGAGCGCGCCGTCGACGAGGAATCCTTTGACCGGAAAGGCGAAGCCGTGATAGTTCATGGTCGCGGAGAAGCCGCCGCGCTGCAGGAAGTCGGCCGCGTTTTCCCAGATCTCCGTCACCGTATACGCCTCCGGGTTGATGGAGCGGATGTGCCGGTTCCAGTTGTTCCAGAAGCCGAGCGGGACTTCGTTCGCCACATCGAGCCGCCAGCCGTCGATCCCGTCAGAGAGGTCGCCGTCGCCGTTGGGGTCCATCCAACGGGCGGTCGCGTCGAAGATGTACGCCTTCGGCCCGGGATGGAGGTCGTTGTCCGTCTCGGCGAGCTCGGGCAGCGTGTCATATCCCCACCAGCCGTTGTACCTGAACTCGTTCTCCGGCGTGGCGGGGTCGTCGTACGACTGAACGATGTACCAGTCCTTATAAGGCGACCGCTCTTGCTCGCGGCGAAGGTTCTCGAAAGCGAAGAAGTTGCGCCCGGTATGGTTGAACACGCCGTCGATAATGACGCGGATGCCGCGCGCGTGCGCCTGCCGGACGAGGGAGAAGAAGAGGCTGTCGGCGGCCGTCACGTGCCAGGTGGAGGGGCTGCTGGTCTCGGTGGCCATGAGCGCCAGGTCGCCGTCCGGATCGGGGCCGAAGTACGGATCGATGTGGTGGAAGGTGTTGCCGTCATACTTGTGCATCGACCGCGCGTAGAACACGGGATTGAAGTAAATGACGTTGATGCCAAGTTCCTTCAGGTAATTCAGCTCCTCTACGACGCCCTGCAGATCGCCGCCGTAGCGCCGGTTGAAGACGCCGCCACCTTCGTAGAAGTCGCCCATCTCCTTTTCCCAATCTTCCTGCGCATACCAGTCGCCCGTCCAGGGGGAAATGCGCCACGACGGCGGCACCTGGACGCCGAGTTCGAGCGATTCGGCCGTCGGATCATTGGACGGGTCGCCATTGCGAAAGCGTTCGGGGAAGATCTGATAGAAGACGGCGTCTTTGGCCCAATCCGGCACGGCATCGGCAGGCGAGATCGATCCGAAGGCGGCAGGCGGTGCCTTCTCTTCGGCCACCGGCGGGACGGAAGGCGCTTCCACCGCAGGTCGCGGGGCGCACCCGGCGGCGAAAACGGCTCCTGCAGCGATGAAGAGCTTAATCCTGAAAGTAAATCGTTTGAACATCTGGAGAAAGGGTCTATTTAAACAGTTCGTCTACCGCCACGGTAAACCCGTCGAGCACTACAGACCGGGCCGACGCGCCACGGCCCCACTTCCCGAGCCTTTCATAGCGCTCTTCTTTTAAAACAAAGACTTCCACTTCCTGCTCCTCCGGATCCACGATCCAGTACTCGCGCACGCCGGACTGCTCGTAGATGGCGTACTTCTGCCGCCGGTCATACTGGACACTGGAAGGAGACAAGACTTCCACAACCATATCCGGCGGTCCCGGGAAGAAGGCCCCGATCTCGTCCAGACGATCCTTGGATATAAAGAACAGATCGGGCTGCAGCACGCGGCGGTGTGCAAACACCACATCGGTAGCCGCCGTGTAAACCTCGCCGGCTCCCTGCCCATCAGCCCAGTTATGCAGCTTGCCGAAAAGCTTTGAAATCACGCGCTGATGATGGCGCATATGCGCAGAGGGCGACATATAAAGCACTCCGTCTAATATCTCGATCTGGTCGTGGCTTTCCGGTAAATCGCGCAGGTCGTCATAGGTCCACTCTTTCGTATTCTCGCGAATGATAGGGTCAGCGGAAGTGCCGCGTTTCTCGCCTGTCGGATACATGGAGCCGCCTCACGATGGTTGGTCCTACCTTGCCACAGTCATGATACCGGTCTGCACGTCGGCGGCTCCGCGAAGGCGGTAAAAGTACGTTCCGCTCGGAAGCGCGTCCGCGTTGAAGCGCGCCGTGTGCGCGCCGGCCGCCACGACTTCATCGACGAGCACGCCGACTTCCCTTCCGAGCACGTCGTAAACGGCCAATCGCACGCTGCCCGTAGCGCTCACGGTGTACGGAACGACCGTATGGCTCGCGAACGGATTGGGATAGTTTTGCCCGAGCGTGAGGCCGCCCGGCAACTCGGCTGCCCGTTCTTCCGTCCCTACGCCGATCAGGTTGCCCTCGGGCGGCGCAACGTAGGCACTCAGGTAGATGTGGAACTCGCCGGGCGCAAGCGTCGCCGCAAGACCACTGCTCGGGACCTCTGCCGGCGAGCCGCTGAAGTAGTCGTACCAGGTACCCGCCGCCGGGAAGGCGGTCGTCACCTCGCGGGGGAGCACGTCGAAGTTACCGACGATGACGGCGCTCAGGCTCGGGTGGACGAGCCGGATCGTCTTAACCGCGCCGGTGGTCGCCATTGTAACCTGCGTCTCCGGGCTGCTGAAGACCTCATGATCGTTGCGCAGGTGGATCATCGCCGCCCATGCGTCATAAAGCCGCTTGCGCTGCATATCCTCGGCGTACTGCCAGAGGATTGGTTTGGAGCCGGTGCGGCCGTTCTGGTCGATGCTCACGTCGTAACCCAGCTCGCCGAACTGCCAGATCATTTTCGGACCGGGGATGGTGAAGAAGAACGCGCCGGCCATCTTCATCCTTTCGAGCGCCGTCCGCGGGTCGCGCGCGCTGTACCCGCTCGATGCGCCGGAGCATACCGCACTTCCGGCGGGAGCCGCAGCGCACGCGCCATACGCAAGATTCTTGACCATCAGGCGCTCCTCGTCGTGGCTTTCCATGTACGTGACGAGGTTCGGCACCGCCCAGCCGCGCGTGCCGTAATAGCCATAGGCGAAGTTCGAGGCACCGGAACTGTTGTAACCCATGGTGGCCTCGTTGTAGGCGTCGGTCATTTTGCCCCAGAGCATCAGGCCTGGCTTGCCGTTATCGGTGCCGTACTCAGCCAGCACCCGCTCTTCGGCATTGTCGCCGAGGTGTTCGAGGATGACGTACGCCTCCGGATCAACGTCCCAGATGCGGTCCGCCATACGGGTCAGAATGGCAACGCGGGAAGCGTCGTACGCGCCCCACGCACCGACGTTGTCTCCCGTGTTCTTCTGCGTGAAGCCTTTGCTCAGGTCAAAGCGGTAGCCGTCCACGTTGTATTCCTCCAGCCAGAACCGGTTGGCGCGGTCAAGCCAGTACTGCACGTACGGGTTCTCGTGGTTGAGATCGAGGAAGACGCTGAACGGGTGCCGCGCCGGCACGTTGATGAACGGATTCGCGTCGACAGCGCCGTAGAGGCGAACGAGCGGCGAGTCGTCGTGGGCGTGGTTATAAACCACATCGAGGATGACGGCGATGCCGCGACGGTGCGCCTGTTCAACAAACCACTTCAGGCTCTCGGCTGAGCCGTAGTACTTGTCCGCCGCGAGGTGGAAGTCCGGGTTATATCCCCAGCTGAGGTTGCCGTCGAATTCGCTCACCGGCATCAGCTCGATGGCGTTGATGCCGAGCCGTTCGAGGTACGAGAGCGTGTCGGTCAGCGTCTCGTAGTCGTGCGCCGCAAGGAAGTCGCGGACGAGCAGCTCGTAGATGACGAGGCTCGACTGCGGCGGCGCGTCGAAGGCGGAGAAAGCAAAGTCCGGCTCGCCGGTCGTAAAAACGGTCACCGGGCCGACGGTCTTGTTCTCCGGGTACGGCATCAGATCCGGGTACGTCTCAGGCGTGATGTACGCATCATCTCCGGGCACGAGTACCTTCTCGGAGTAAAGGTCGGCCATGCGGAGGCTGCCGTCGATGTAGTACTGGAAGGCGTATTCCCGGCCGGGATCGAGCCCGTGAAGGGTGATCCAGAACCGGCTGCCGTCCTTGTGCATGAAAAAGGCCGGATCGATCTCCCAGTCGTTGAAGGAGCCGATGACATAGGCGAACGACTTGCCCGGCGCATAGAAGGAGAGCGTCGCCGTTGTCGGATCGGCATCGTTCATGCCGATCCCATCGATCACATTCTCCGGCAGCGGCCAGTTCACGACCTCCGGGTTGCGCACGGCGTAGAACGACGCCGTATCGGCCGTCGCGTCCGACGAGCGCGCAATGGCCTGCACGTCAAAGCGCCCCGCCGTGGTAAGCGGGAGGCTGTAGCGGAGCGTGTCGCCGCCGGTTGAGGAAACCTCGACGCCGCCGACGAGCAGCCGCAGGCTCTCGAGCGACGCCCCTGCAACGGACGCTACGGCTTCGACTTCGATCGTCGTATCACGCGCGGCAATGATCGGATTGAGCGCCGAGACGCTCGGCTGCGAAAAGCGTACATTGACTCCGCCCTGAAAGAGATCGACAAAGATATCGGCGGGCGCGCCGCCGGCGTCCTTTGCCTTGCCTTCCTTGTACGCGCCGCCAACCTGCACGCCACTGCGGAAGACGAAGGCGAGCTTCTGGATCGTTTCGGACGCCGGCACCCCGTAATAGGCGCGTACATCGGCGATGGTGAGCTTGTACTC
The DNA here is from genome assembly GCA_963790965.1 of uncultured Bacteroidota bacterium. Classification (GTDB taxonomy): domain Bacteria; phylum Bacteroidota; class Rhodothermia; order Rhodothermales; family DASSAV01; genus CAWBQO01. The sequence continues at coordinate 1,175,356 of CAWBQO010000006.1, read as the reverse complement.
GTCGGGCGCGAGGCGCTCCAGCTTTGTGGCGGGGGTGTTTTGCCCCCAGTTCGTCTTGACGTAACGCCAGTCTCCGAGCGAGGTGCTGAGGTTCGTTAAGACGCCCGTGTGCGCGTACACGTCTCCCGTGTACCCGGCGAGGCCGCCGGTCCCTTCTTTGGCGTGAAAGTAGATCGTGACCGGCTGCGCTTCCGTTGGGAAGGCCGGGTCGTGCGTCACGACCTGCGCCCGCACGCTCGTGGCGGCGAGGAGCAGCACGGCGGCGACCGCAAAGAAACGGTTCGAAAAGAGGAAAGAGCGCAGCATAGATTTGGGCGTCTGCTTGGGCGTGCGCCGGCATCGCACGAACAACACCTTGCCGGGGACATGGAGCCGGTCCATATGGGACCGGCCACCCGAGCGGAGTGGCCGGTCCCGTACGACGGACAGTAATCCTGGTCGCGGCTACCCGGCGGCCCGTAAGGGCGGACCGCCGGGAGCGCGCACTCAGGTTGGCTTTACTTCACGAGCACCATCTGCTTCGTGATGGAGCCGCTTGCCGTGCGGAGCTGGTACATATACACGCCGCTGGGCAGGCTACCTGCCTCGAACGCGACATCATACTGCGCCGGCGACTGCACGCCGTCGACGAGGACCGCCACCTGCCGGCCCGTGATGTCGAAGACCCGCAGCGAAACCTGCTGCGTCGCGTCGAGCGTGTAGGTGAACGTCGTCCGGCCGCTGAACGGGTTCGGATAGTTCTGCTGGAGCGAAACGACCTCCGGCAGTTCACTTCCGTTCTCGTTGGCCGTGGCCATGCCGCCGCTGCGGACAACGTAGTAGGACATGCTGTCGCTCGAGATCACGACGTACGGATCATAGGCGTGCTCAAAGCTGGCCGGTCCGCGCGCATCCGTATACCGGCCGTCGACGAGACGCGGCACGCCAAAAGCGCGCAGGATCGTCGTGTCGGCAGCGAGCATGAACACGTGGTCGGCACCGAAGCCGCCCTCATTGTCGTACGAGGAAGCACCGAACTTGCCGCTGAGCTGGCGCGGCGTACCGGCGGGATACGCAAGCGTGATGGTAAAGACGCTGTCATTGGCCGTAACATCGCCCTTCGAGCCGTCGTCGACGAGCTGCCGGGTTTCAAGAGAACCGAGGCTCTCGGGTCCCCATCCTGCCCAATCGGCGAGGCCGTCAGAGGCGCCGATAACAGGGCCGTTGATCCAAACGCCGGTGAGGGCTGCGACGGGTTCGCCGGTCTGCGTATCGCGCGGGAGGTCGTTGTTGTCCTTGAAGTAGTAGTACGCCGGGCGTAGGTCCACTTCATAGGTCACCAGAACGTCTTCCGTAAATACCTGGTCCGGGGTGACGTTGTTGAAGTACGTGGACGGAACCGTCACGTCGAGCGCTCCGTTGCCGTCGGTGTCGGAATCATCCCCTGTAAGCACGAACGAGCGGTTCGGAACGCTTTCGTAAGCTTCCGTCGCACCGCCATTGCCTTCGTGGATGACGAACTTGTAGAGCAGTTCATACGGAGTTGCAATGGTGTCCGTCTGAATGATGCCGGTGTACAGATTCGGCTCGAGGAAGCCGGGTTGGAGCGTGTCGGCTGTTGTGTTCCAGCCATTGAAGTTGCCGGACACCGTCACGAGGTCTCCCTCTTCCGGATTGAAGGCCGGGCTGAGCTTGGCCACGCTCATGTCAACCTGGAACTCCACGTCGTACACGGTACGGGCAGCACCGCAGATGTCGGTAAACGTCTTGCGGATCGGCACGACGGGAATGGCCTGCTGCGGCATGTCCACCACCGCATAACTGCGGTTGGGGTCCCCTTCATAGGCGGCATCGCCGCTGCCCCATCCGCCGGTCGCCCAGAACTTCCAGGTGACCGTCGAGCCGACGTCGAGCGTGTCGGTGTAGGTGTAGATGCTGTCCATGTTTGCGTCCCGGGCGCGTGAGGTCAAGCCCCACTCGTTGAGCGAGCCGCGAACGAAGACGGAGTCGCGAACCGGGTTGAACTGGCACGCGGCCATCGCGGGACCCATGTCCACCTGGAACGTGACGAGCGATTGTCCTGCCGGAGCGCAAGCGCTTGCATACTGCTTACGGTACGTAGCGACGGGCACCATTTGGTCCGCGTCAGCCGTGACGGTGTATGTCCCGTTCGGGTCGTCCTCCCATCCAAGGGTGCTCGGATAAAACTTGAACGACACTTCCGTGCCCTCCGCGAGCGACAGCGTATTCGTGTAGATGCCGTCTCCATCGGCATCCTTGAGTTCGCCTTGCGCAGTGTCCCAGCCGTTGATGGAACCCGGCATGAACACCCGGTCAATCGCAGGATTGAACTGACATGCGTCCGAAAGCGCATTCAGGTCAACCTGAAAGGTGACGTTTTTTTGCGCCCATGCGGGGGCTGCCCACAGGAGCATCGCGAGTGTCGCGAGAAGCAGTCTGGTACCGCTTTTCATTTCTTCGCCTCTTAGGTTGTTGATTGTTTTTCTTTTACGTGCCTTCCGGATCTATGCCGGAGAGTGCCGTATGGTGCGCCGCCGATAGGATCTTGATCCGTCATCATCGCCGTAGGTCTTGATCGGCAGTAAAAGGATTCGGCGGCGGCACGCGCGCAAGGCGAGCCGCCGCCTGCGATATCAGAAGGTAAAGCCCGCGCTGAATATCTGCGGGTTGCCGAGCCGGTTGTGCTGGCGGAACGTGTAGTCGAAATAGCCGGCCATGCGGTCGTTGACGCTGTAGCGAAGGCCGCCGCCGACGCTCCAACCGGCATCGTCCGAAATCGAGGAGAACGCCTGCCGGTAACCACCGCGCAGGAAGAAGAGGTCGCGGAAAGCGTACTCGGCCCCGAGATTCGCGCTCTGCGCATTGTCCGACGGAGCCACGGCATCCGCGGACACGCTGAAGCGCTGGTTGCTCGTCTCAAAGGCGTTCATGGCAATACCGACGCGGAACATGAGTGGCAGCGCCCATTCGTCTACCTCCAGGTAGGCGGGTAGATAGGGATTGTTGCCGTTGTTGTTCTGGTCGATGTCGATGGCGCGGCGCAGGTCCTTGCCGTCCATCTTCATCGTCGTTCCAAAGTTGGCCAGCGACATGCCGATGCGCAGGTTGCGGAAGCCGGTCAGGTAGGTAACGCCAAGGTCCAGCGCCGCACCGGACGCGCTTTCGTTCCAGATGCTCTGGTTGATGAACTTGGCCGTTCCACCGATGGAGAACCGGTCCGTCAGCGCACGCGCGTAGGAGACGCCGACGGAGAGGTCCTGCGGCACGAACTGCTCGCCCGTACCCTCCGGACGGTCGACCGAAGTAACCTCGATCTCTCCGTAATTCATGGAAAGCAGCGAGAAACCGATGTGCCCCATGTTGCCGGCATTGAGCACGACGGCGAGGTACTCGAACCGCGAGTCGATGAACCAGTCGGCGTGCGAGAACTCGACGCCGCTCGACTGCATGGCGGTAACGGCGGAGGGGTTCCAGTAGAGCGCCGACGGACCCTCGGCGAAGGCGACCTGCGCGCCGCCCATGGCCGTAGCCCGCGCCCCAACACCGATGTTGAGGAACGGCGCGGCGACGGTGCCCACCTTGTCCTGCGCGGAGGCAGGACCGAGCAGAAACGCTGCGGCCGCTGCGAGAAGAATGATCTTTTGAAACATGTTCGTCTCTATTCCGTGGCCCCGGCGGCGGAAGCGCGCCGCCGGGAACGCCGATTACTTAATGACCGCAATTTTGCCCGTCGTCTCCCCTACACCGGGCACGTCGACGTGGTAGAAGTAGACGCCGAAGGCGAGGTCCAGGTCTTCGCGCGTGCGGAGATTCCAGGAGACCGTGCCGTCGTCGATCGCGCCGTCGTGGAACAGCTCGCGCACAAGCTCGCCGCGAACGTTGTAGATCCGGATGCTCGCGTTCGCGGGAACGTGAATGAAGTCCACGCGGCGCTCGCCCCGGCCCGTTGCGCCCACCGGCAGCGACTTCTCCCAGGCCGCTCCGGCGACGTAGGGGTTCGGCACCACCTTGATCTTGTCGAGGCTGTTGGCCGCCAGTTCCTCGTCCACCCCGGCTGACGCCGTCGTGAAGGTGTACTGGTCGTTGGGACTGAACGGCTTGTAGGTCGCGATCTTGAACACGTCGCCCGGAGACGGGAAGCTACCCTCGAACGGCTGCGTGAAGTCTACGTCAGCGCGCACGCCGTACGTCGAGGTCCGCGTGCCGTTGAACGTCTCGTAAATGAAGATGAACTCGTTATCATCGAAACGGCCGTTGGCCGTAGCCGCTGCCGGCTCCAGAAAAACGAAGTCGGACGGGCGGCCGAGCGTCGTATTGTAGACCTCGAAGTAGGTCGGTGTCGCGACTGCCACAGGTCCCCGGTTATTCGTTCCGAGCCGGAATCCGCCGATGGAGGTGTCAACCACCGTATCCTTGAACCGGATCTCATAGTCGTACGGCGCGACAACGCCTTCGTAGCGCCACTGCGACACATTGTTGCGCGCAACGAAGAGCGGCACTTTGCCGTCCGGATTCTCCCATTTTGTCTCGTCCATGTTGAGCCGGGTGCCGTCGTTGCGGAAGATGACGCGCATCCCGTCGAAGATGGCGGACTCGTAAGCGCCGATCGGCACCTTACTTACAACGGTGCCATCCCTGGACTCGACACGGAAGCTGTCTGCAGACACCCCCGCCCCGCTGAAGATCACCCGGTACTCGGTGTTCTCTCTCAGCATCATCGGGTTCAGCACTTCGACGAGCACGTCGCCGGTGGCCGCGCCCGACGCATGAGCCACGTCGGTGCTGACCGTGCCCGCGAAATATCCGGCCGCCGGCGCGTTCGGCCGCACTTCCACGACATTGGTGCCGGTGACAACGACGTTGTCCTCGGAGACGCTGATGGCGCGGTCGTTCTCGGCCGGATAGAACTCGGACGACCCGTGGTCATAGGCGTTCAGCGCGTAGTAGTACGTGCGGCCGTTCTGAACGGTCGTGTCGACGTATGAGTGCCTGATCCCCGTGTCGCTGCCCAGGTAGAACGGCACGCCGCGCACGCGCTCGTAGAGGTTGTTGTCCGCCGAAGGCATCCAGTAGCCGCTCAAGTTGTTCTTGAGGTCGAACTGGATCATCGGTGCCAGAAGCGCCCGGTTGCCGAACACGTCCGTCACGACCGCCGGGTCTTTGAAGTACGGATCGGTCGAGCGGTAGAGGCGGTAGCCTTCAAAGTCCATTCCGAGGACCGGATCGACGGACTGCTCCGCGATCGAGTCCCAGTAGAGCGTCACCCGGCCGTCGCCTTCCGCGGCGTAGAGCGTGGGCCGATCGGGAGGACGCGCGAAGTTGTAGTTGCGGTCGTAGATCTCCTGAACGGTCTTTGAGTTGTTCGTGATGTCGACGAGGTCCTGCCCGAAGACCATGGCCATGGAGAAGCGAAGCGTCTGGCCGGGTTCGAGGCGGAAGTAGCCCGAGGAGAAGATAAAGTCGCCGTCGATGCCCTTGCCCGCCTGCTGCGCCTCCAGTTCGGCGTTGGTGGTAAAGAAGCCCGGGTTCATGGCCTCCCAGATCCGGTTGTCGTTGTTCATCTGGAGAGCACCCGGCGGCGTGAAGTAGTAGAACGAGGTCAGGCCGACCTGGTCCGACTCGTCGACGTCGAGCGCGTCGAAGTTCGGCTCGCCCGGCGTGGGCTTGCCGTCGCCTTCGCCGCGATCTCCCGTGCCTGCGGCACCGTCGGCACCCGTGTCATCCGTCAGCGGGTTCCAGTCGCCGTCGTTGTCGATGCCGTCTTCACGCGCTTCGTCGATCATCGGATTGAGGAAGCCGTGGCGGACAGAGTCCTCGTGGGTAGCCGTTCGGTTGCGAATATCGTTGGCAAGGCCCACGTAGTTGACGTAGCGAACGGCCGGCACCGTCACGATCTGGCGAACACCGCCTTCGACGGTCTCCTGCCGCCGGTTGAAGTGCAGGTTTTCGTCTTCGTCCAGCACGCCGTCGAGGTCCTCATCGATGAGGTTTCGCGCTGTCACGGTCACTTCGTCGCGCTGGCCCCGGATGATCTTGGTGGCTTCCTCGATTGCCTGGCCGGGCGTCAGGTTGTACGTGATGCCCTGCGAGACCACGGTGGTAGGACCGTCGCCCATGTAGGTGATGGAGCGCTCGCCCGTTTTGGCGTCGATCAGGATGAGCGGGTCGCCCGCCTGCAGCACGCGCGGCATGAAGTCGGCGGCCGTAAAGACGTTGCCCTCCCCGGCGACGGCAGGATTGACAAAGGGCAGCTTGTCTACGTTCAGGCCCAGGTCGGTAAACGGATCGGCATCGCCGTCGTCGTCAAGGCCGTTGAAGTCGTCGCCCGGGCTTTCCATGAACGCATAGCCGACGTAGCCGACGGGCTGCTGCCGGTTGCCGCGGTTGTCGTAATCCCAGGAGTAAACGATACGGTTGGCCTGGTCGAAGAAGGCCATGTCGTCCTGCGAATCGCCGTCGCCACCGGCCAGCGTACCGACGGTCAGGCCGACCGCCACGCGGGGATAGGTGGTGGTGCTGGAGTTCGTGACCTCGTAGAGGAAATAGAGCGCGTCCTGCGCGAGGAACTGGCTCCACTGCATGCCACGCGCCTTTACTTCAAGACCCATGCCCTTTCGCTCCGGCCGCGTGGTGTCGGCGACGAAGTTCGGATAACGAAACTGCAGCTCACCATCATTCTGGTCGTCCATCCAGAAGTAGCTCTCCAGATCGGCGTTCTTGATGCCGCGCCCGAAGTAGCCGTTCCATGGCGCACGGCCGGTCGCAGGGTCCATCCAGGTCGGCTGATCGGGCCAGAAGTCCGGCCACGTCTCGGCGTCGGTGGAGAGCGCCGGCTTGCCATTCGGCTCACCGTCCGAGCGAACGTCGGATGCGAAACCCGGCTTGGCCTCGAAGCCCCAGAAGATGCTCTGGTTGCCCGGCGGAGAGTTCTGGTTGCCGCGCGGCCCGCGCGTCGTTACGGCGTGAACGACCGTCGTGTCCGGCGTGCCGTCGCCGTCGAGGTCGATCGGCACCTCGGCTGCAACGACCGGTAGCACGTCGCCGACGTAGAAGTCCTCTGAACCTTTCGGCCAGTTGCCGCGCACTTCGCCCGTGCCGCCGAGCAGCCCATAGTTGAAGAACGTGATGGCCACTTCGTTGCCGTCGTGAATCGCCTTCTTCTCGTTGACCCGCGAGGAGTAGTAGTCCGAATCGAAGATGAACGGCGGAAGATCGGCGCGGGTCTGCGCCTCGGCGCGCGGCAGGAAGGCGGCCGATAGTAGAAGCGCAAGCAGCGCCGAAGCGAGCAAGCGCACTTCTCTTTCCCTTTTCAACTCTTTCATTAGCATAGAAGGATCATATCCATCGGCCCGGAAAATCGCCCGGACCGTACTTTCCGTGAATTGGTCCGATCAGAAGCGGTATTCCAGTCCGAGCACCACGCGGCGCGGCTGGCTGTAGAAATAAGGCCGCACGTACCACGAGTCGAGGAAGAGCGGGCTGCCGCTATATGAGGCGGCATCTACGTTCTTCTGCAACGAGTACGTGGCCCGCCCGGTATCGCCGAAGACGCCGTACTCGTTTTTCGTGTCGAGCAGGTTGTCGATCTTGGCAAAGACCTGCACGTTTTGCGAGCCGGCGACGGTGAAGTTCTTGAACACGTTCAGGTTGATGTTGAACGTCGTCGGGCGCGTTTCACTGTTGAGCTGAATGGTCGTCGGAAGAATGAGTCCACTCTGCTGCGTGGTCTGCGCCGGAGTGTAGGGCTGCCCGGAACCCAGCGACCCCACGAGGCCAAAGCCCCAGTTCTGCCGCGAAGTGTAGGCCGCAGTCACGTTGATCGTGTGGCGCTGGTCCCAGTTCGTCGCAACGATCTGCTTCGGCAAGTCCTGCTTGGCAGCGGCGGCGTTGTACACCTGCGCCGGATCGGAGGCGTTGGCCTTGGCGATCTGGTAGGTGTAATCCGCACCGGCGAAGAACCCGTCGCCGAAGGTCTGGTCGAACCGGAACACGACGCCGCGAACGAAGCCGAAGTCCGAGTTGATGAGCATACCGTAGCGCGCGCCCGTGCCCTCGATCACGATCGGGTTGGTGGCCGTGCCCGCGAGATTGCGGATGTCGCGGTAGTAGGCCGTAAGCTCGATCGCCGTGGACCCGGAGAGCTGCTGCTTAAGCCCGATCTCGCCGTTCGTGGTCTCTTCCGGCTTCAGGTTGGCATTTCCCATCAGCCCGACGAGGCCCGAGCCGGACGCGCTGAGCAGGAAGTACGGGTTCTGATACAGGTTCTCAAAGTTGGGAATCTGGAAGAACCGCCCGTAGGAGAAGTGAATCACGCCTCCCTGCGAGATCGGGAACGCGACGCCGAGCCGCGGGCTGAACTGCCAGCGCGGACTCGCATCCTCCGTAAAGTAGGGATAGAGGCGCTCGTAGAGCTGGTCCTTGGTCAGGTCGCTCGGTAGATCCTCCGGATATAGCTCGAAGCGTTGCTGCTCGAATACGAACTGCGGCTTCGTGGGATCTTTGAGAACCCGGCCGTTTGAATCGAAGTAGTCGAACCGCACGCCGAGGTTAATGATGAGGTCGCCCATTTCCACCTTGTCCTGAATGTAGGCGGATAGCTCCATCGGCTTGTAGTGGAACCTGCCATTCTGCGCAACCGCAGGTGCCTGGTCCTCGAAGGGACGGATGACATAGGAGTCGTTGAACCGCAGATCGTGCATGCGGCCCTCAACCCCGAGCTTGACCATGTTGGCGTCGGTGATCTGGCTCGTGATGTCCACCTTGGCAAGGAACGTGTTCGTCGACCGGGAGAACCGCCCGTTGTTCGTACCGCCCGCCTTGAAGCCGGACGTAAGCGCAACGTCGCTGAAGTTGAGCACTTCGTGATCCATGTAGCGGTTGTCCAGCGGGTCCTCGAAAAGCCACTGCCGGTAAGCGCTGTAGTTGTTCGTCACGCCCGCCTCGTAGAAGGTGCGGTTTGACAGCGTGTGCGTCCACTTGAGGTAGGTCGTCCGCGCCCAGCGCTTCTTGTCGAGCTGGTTCTGCGGCATATAGAGAAACTGCAGATCGCCGTCGCCATCGAAGGACTTGAAGGTCTCCTGCGAAATGATCGTGTTGGCGGCCAGCCGAATGCGGTTCGTGACGGCGAGGGTCAGCTTCGCCTGTCCGGAAACCTTCTCGTACGGGTTCATCTGAACGATGCTCGAGTCCCCCGTACCGCCGGGATTGAGCAGCGCCAGCTTGTTGGACGGGTCGACGCCGACGTCGTTGAACGAAAACACATTTCGCCCCTGCACCCAGCCGTCGTTCTGGAAGTAGCGGCCGCTGGTGAAGAAGAACAGGCGGTTCTTGAGTATCGGGCCGCCAAGGTTCGCTTCGACGTTTCGCACGGCGAGCGGATCGATGTTGTCGATGCCGTTGAAAATCTGCGTGCGGTTGGAGCCGTAGTCCCCCGCAAACCCGGAGAAGCCGCCGGTGAAATCGTTTGAGCCGTCGCGCGTAACCACGTTCACGATGCCGGACATCGCCTGTCCGTACTCCGCGTTAAAGGCCCCCGTGACGACCTGCATCTCTTGCACGAGATCGTTTTCGACCGCGACGGCCAGGCCGCCGTCATAAACGTCGGACACGGGCATTCCGTCTACCCAGTAGCCGACCTCGCCCGTACGACCGCCCCGGAAGTGGCCGTTAACGACGCCGGCCTGCAGGTTGACCACGTCCTGGAAGTTCTCCACCGGAATCGCGCGAATCTCTTCGCCGCTTACGGAGGCGGTCGTTGCGGTTACGTCTTTCTGAATGAGCGGCCGGTCCGCCGTAATGACGATCTCTTGCCCCTCGATGACCTCTTCGGGCAGGCTGAAGTCTATGTCTGTCGTCAGATCGATCTGCACGCGCACTTCTTCGACACGAACGGACTGGTAGCCGATGTAAGAAGCCGTAATGGCATACTGGCCGGGGCGCACGCCGATGATCACGTAGTCTCCGTCGAGGTTCGTCGTAGCGCCCGTCGCCGTGCCGTCGATAATGACGTTGACGCCGATGAGCGGCTCTCCCGTCGCCGCGTCGGTGACGGTGCCGGAGATTTTGCCGTACTGCGCGGCCGCCTCGTTCGTTGTCACGAAAGCGAGCATCAGCAGGAGCGCCGCTATGCCTGCCAGACGCAAAGTCGTTCTTGGTAGTCGTCCAATCATCATCTGTGTTGAACCTTCAGGTTGGAACATCGGCGGACGTAGTTAAGCCACCGGAATGGAGATTTTAGCAGAAAGAGGCATCGTTGCCTCCGCGATGGGCGCTTGCCCGCCGCAGGTCGCCCGGCAAACGAGACTCGGAGAGAACACTGTGTGAGAGGTCGGATGGTCATGAAAGCGCATCCGCGTGAGAAGCTTATCGACGGCAATCTGCCCCATTTCGAACATCGGCTGCCGCAGGGTCGAAAGGCCGATAAAGCGGCTGATCTGCACGTCGTCGAAACCAATGAGCGCGACCTCTTCAGGGCAGCGAACGTCATGCTCCTGCAGGGCGCGCAGCGCGCCGAGGGCCTGTATGTCGGCGGAGACGAAGACGGCGTCGGGCCGCCCCCCGGTTTTCAGCAGCGCATTCATTCCGGCGAAACCGGCTTCTTCGGTAAAGCCGTGATGGTGCTGCTCGTCAGAGACGTATATCAGGCGCGAATCGATGCGAAGACCGGCTTCGCTCATGGCATGTTCATACCCAAAGCGTCGCTGCGCCGCCGGGACGGAGGCCGGATGCCCGAGAATGAGGCCAATACGCTTTCGCCCATGTTCAATGAGGTGGTGCGTGGCGAGGTAACCGCCCGTCTCGTTGTTCACAAAGACGCTGTCGAAGGCGTCGTGCATCGTGTCCACGAGCACGACCGCGCTCTCGATCTGCAACAGGCGTTCGACGGCGGCTTCCGTCAGCGGGGACGAGAACAGTAGCACCCCGGCGGCGAGGCCCTTCTGCAGCACGCGGTCCATTTGGTCCTCCACCTCTTCGGGACTGCGAACGGTGAGCACGAGCAGATCGTATTCGCTCTCGGCAAGCCGGTCCTGCACGCCCCGAAGGACTTCGATGAAAAAGAAGCTCGTCAGCATCGGAACGATCGCGGCGATCAGGTTGCCGCGCCGGCGGGCGAGGCCCTGCGCAAAAGCGTGGGGCTGATAGCCTGCTTCGCCGGCGATCTCCAGAACGCGTCGCCGCGTCTGGGCGGACACGCGCGGATGGTTGTTAAGTACCCGCGACACCGTGGCGATAGATACGTCGGCCTTAGCGGCTATGTCGTAGATGGTGATCGCCACAGAGCGAGATAGAGGGGATCGTTGTGTAAGCGCTTACTTGCGATGCCGATGATACAACAATCAGGGGTGCCGCGTCAAGTCCATTTCTGCGCCCCCTCTCTTCGGCTTCATGCGCAGCGATTCACTACGAAGCATCTATGTTTACGATCCTTGCGCGCAGCTTCTAAGACGGAGCTTTACCGGGTAAGCACTATGTTTGCAGACGAAAATAATATGAAACCGCTTACGCAATTTCATCCACTCGTTTGCCGAACGCGACACCCGCAGACCGGACCGGTGCGGCCGCGCGGCTAAGAACTTCCCACGAAGCCGCGAAAGGACAGCTCTCGCTGACCCGATCCCGCCAACACCGATGCACTTGGGAAGCCCGCCTCCCTTGCGCACGGCCGGGAAGCGCGGCGAGAGAAGCGGGAGGTTCTACGCACCCGTATCCACCGGCTCCTCGTCCCAGCTCTCTATAGCTTCCAGAACGGCATCGACAATCTCCTCCGTCGGGACGGTGCGGAGGATCTCTCCCTTCTTGAAGAGGTGGGCCCGCCCGCGGCCGAGCGACACGCCGAGGTGCGCGCCGGCCGCCTCGCCGGGACCGTTCACCGCGCAGCCCATCAGGGCAACGTTCAGGTCTTTCGTAAACCGCCGCGCTTTGACCGCAGCCTCAACTTCGTTCACGATGGAGAACAGGTCGCCGTCCAGCCGACCGCAGGTCGGGCAGGCGATGATGTTCACGCCCGGACGCCCCAGCCGCAGCGACTTGAGGATCATGTGCCCCACCTCGACTTCATTCACCGAGTCGGTGGTAAGCGAGACGCGGATCGTGTCGCCGATGCCGTCGGCCAGCAGCGCGCCGATTCCGATAGAGCTTTTGACCGTGCCGGTCGAGAGCGTGCCGGACTCGGTGACGCCGAGATGGAGCGGGTAGTCCGTCCGCTCGGCGAGGAGCCGGTAGGACTGAATCATGAAGTACACGTCCGAGTGCTTGACGGAGATGACAAGATCCTCGAAGCCATGCTTGCGGCAGATTTCGACGTGGCGCATGGCGCTTTCAAAGAGCGCCTCCGGCTGCGGATAACCGTACTTGTCAAGGATATCTTTCTCGAGCGAGCCGGAGTTGACGCCGATGCGAATCGGGGTGCCTGCCTCTTTGGCGGCCAGCAGCACCTCCTGTTCCCACTCCGGCTTTCCGATGTTGCCGGGGTTGATGCGCACCTTCGCCACACCCGCCGCAATGGCCTTGAGCGCATACTGATAGTTGAAGTGAATGTCCGCCACGATGGGCACCGGCGACCCCTGAACAATGTCCCGCAGCACGGCCACGTCTTCAGGCCGAGGAACTGCCACGCGGACGATGTCCGCTCCCGCGTCCGCCAGCCGCCGAACCTCGGCGAGGGTCGCCTCTACATCGTGGGTTTTAGAGGTCGTCATCGACTGCACCGACACCGGCGCGCCGCCGCCAATCTGCACACCGCCGACGTTTACTGCACGGGATATTCTGCGTGGCCTCGTCATCGTGATTCCGGTAACTCTATAGTTTTCATACTCAGCGCGGCATAACGACGATCGGGTGTAAATGCTCCCCAACTCCGCGCCGTGCGCTCAATGCGGCCAGCCCTGCCGGTCGAGCAGCTGCGCCTCCGGAACGTCTCGGACAGCGCGCGCGGGAACGCCTGCGTAAACCTTTCCCGGCTCCGCATTGCGCGTCAGCAGGGCGGCCGCACCGACGAGCGCGTCCGGTCCCAACTCGACGCCCGGCAGCGTCACGGCTCCGACGCCGATTCGGCCGCCCCGCCTTACCGTAACGCCTCTGAAGTGATCGAACCTTTCTTTCGTGCGGCCAATGAACGGGTCGTTGCTCGTCAGCACGCCGGGCGCGAGAAAAACGCGGTCTTCAAGCACTGAGTAGGCCGCCAAATAGGCGTTCGTCTCCAGCTTGCAGTAGCGCCCGATGCGGCAGTGATTCTCGACGGCCACGCCCCGCCCGATGATCGTGTAGTCGCCGATGGTCACGTCTTCGCGAATCGTGGCAAGGTCTGCAACAAGGACCTTTTCTCCGAGAGAGCATCCGGCATACAGGACGGCCCCCGTGCCGACGAGGCAGCCCTTTCCGACGACGGCGGGCGGTTGCCGCTCCTCCGACGTGACGGCGCTGTTCGCCGCTCGCAGGGGCTGCTTACCGAGCACGGCATGGTCATCGATGCGAACCTCGTCACCAATGCGCGTGCCCGCGTGAATGACAACGTGGTGCCCGATCCGGCACCCGCTGCCGATGGTAACGCCGTCCTCCACCACACAGAAATGGCCGAAGGTGGTCCCCGCGCCAATCTGAGCCGTGGCGGCTATGTTCTCTCCTCTTGTCGCCATGGAAGCCATGCGCGCGGTGAAGTGTTAAGGCTTGCGGTCAGGGCACCCCACAGCGGAGCGCGCCGTAAAATAAGCGATAGCCCCCTGGAATTATCCCGTCGATTGAGCCGAGTTTCCTAATTGGATCACGGCGATGCGCTGCCCGCCCTCGGTGCCTGCTGCCGGAACCATCTTGCCGTACCGGGGGTCGCAACAATAACAGACGATCCAACGAATCGAGAAGACGACGGGAGGAAAGGGTGGTGGACCTCCGCACGTGGGTAAACGGCACAGGACTCACCGCCGAGACCCCCATTGCGTAGATGAGAGGCTGCAACCGTGGATAAGTTCAGAGCACGCGCATTGATATTCGCCGGGGTCGTTCTGGTGGCCCTTGCCATTCTGGGACTCCGATTGGCTCAGCTCCAACTCGTCGATCGTGACGAGTACGCCAAAGTTGCTCGGGGCAATGCTGTCCGACCGGTGCGAGTGCAGCCCGCGCGCGGCGCAGTATACGACCGCGAAGGCGTCCTGATGGTGGACAATGCCCAGGCCTATACCGTCACCTTGACACCCCAGTATTTTGACCGCTCGAAGGTCAGCTTTTTGGCAGATCTCCTCGAGGTGCCCGATTCAGTAGTCTTGAGGAAGCTGGCGGACGCGCGTGAATGGAGCATTCACCGTCCCAGCGCAAGCTTCCCGGAGGTCTCGTATGAGATATTCAGCCGGGTACAAGAGCGTCAGTATGAGCTGCCAGGCGTCGGGTTCGCACTGGGACAGAAGCGGCATTATTCCACCCGAGCAAGAGCGGCCCACGCCTTAGGCTATATCCGCGAGATCACGGACGCTGAGCTTGCGCGGCAACCGGAGAAAACCTACCGCATGGGCGACCAGATCGGACAGACTGGACTGGAGCGGCTGTACGAGCCCTACTTGCGGGGACGTGTCGGAAGAGAGTTGGGGCTGGTAGACTCCCGGGGCACGTTGATAGGGCGGTATAAGGGTGGGGCGCGCGACGTACAGCCCTTCGGCGGGTACGGCGTTCACCTGACGCTGGACAGCCAACTCCAGGCGTTCGCGGAATCGCTCTTCGTAAACAAGCGGGGTGCGGCCGTTGCGCTCGATCCCGAGACGGGCGGCATCCTCGCGATGGTGAGCGCGCCGGATTACGATCCGGAGGCATTTTCCAAACCCATGGATCCCGACCTGTGGGCTTATCTCACGACAAGTCCCGTGAAGCCGATGTTCAACCGGGCCACCATGATGGGGCTACCACCCGGCTCCACATGGAAGCCCTTCATGGCGCTGGTAGGGCTTCAGGAAGGGGTCATTTCCCCGACCAGCATCTATCATGACCGGGGGGGCTATACACTCGGCCGCCGCGTCTTCAGCAACCACGCCGGGCACGTCTACGGCCCCATCAACGTGCAGGATGCCATTCGTGTCTCTTCGAATGCATTCTTCTTCAACGTGATGATGGGCCTCGACGTAGATACGTTTAAGAAGTGGGCCACGCGGTTCGGGTTTGGCGTGCCGGTCCCAATGGACATTCCCGAACAGAGCGCGGGGCTGATCCCGGACTCCTCGTATTACAACCGCACGTACCCGCGGGGGTGGACTTCCGGCTACACGATCAACCTCGGCATTGGCCAGGGCGACATGGTCGTCACGCCGATGCAGATGGCCCGCTACGTTGCCGCCGTGGCGAACGGGGGCACGCTCTATTCGCCGCACCTCGTCCTCGATCTCGTTCACCCGAAGACAGGCGAGGTACTCCGTCCGGCCATACCGGCTCCGGAAGAGATCCCGATAAAGGACGAGTACTTTGGGATCGTGCGCGAGGGCATGCGGCAGGTGATGGAAGCAGGCACTGGTTACTACGTCCAGATCCCCGGAATTGCGAGCGGCGGAAAGACCGGGACGGCGGAGAACCCGCACGGAAAGGATCACTCCATCTTCATCATTTTTGCGCCGTTCGATGATCCCAAGATCGCCATAGCCGTCATGGTCGAGAACGCCGGCTTTGGTGCAACGGTGGCCGGCCCCATCGCCAGTCTCATGGCCGAACAGTACCTGACGGGGAGAATAGCCACTACCCCTCAGCGGCGGGCCGTGCTCCGGCGCGCACTCTCGGCCCGGAGCGAGCCCCTGCCGGAGAGCGACAGCGAATAGAGCAGACGCAGGTGTGCCCCGTGCCGGCGCGGCGGCTTGGTGGAGGGGAAGGTGCATTACGAAGTCAGACCTGCTGACCTAAATCGCTCAAGATCCGGATCGTCTTCAATGCGAATCGCGTACGGGTCGCCACGGGGCCGTATTGAAGAATGTCCGCTCCCCGACATACGCAGCAACCTTATCCCCGATGTGAAACGGGTTGACGGTGGGTAGTAGCTTTTCATTGAACGAGCACTGATAGCTCTTGTCGTCCTCTCCTCTTATTTCAGTACGGGCGCGTAGGCCAAGAGACTGCTGATATTGTAGAAAGCGCCCTGTGTAGCTGGCACTATGGATCAAAGTACCGAAGCAACCTCACGCCTGAGGGAGGGTCAGTGGAGTGTTAGCCCGCATTCCAGCGGCATATAAACGCGTGTAAATCTGTGATGGATCAATAGTCAATCAACAGTCTCTTGCCACGCTTCGTCCGGCTTCACGCGCGGACGTGGGTTCTCCCTGCGGCAGTTCCGGACTCCATTCACCAGAAACATACATCGCAGCAGCGCCGGCGTTACCCCTTGAATCTCGAGCGTCTGCGCGTTTGTACAGTGCAGAGCGCCTGCTGTGTTTGGCAGCTACCCGTAATCTTCCCGCCTCTTAACGACTCTTCACGCTATCAACTTCGACCCGCAGATGTCCCACTCCATAGAACTTTCTGTCACCCGCTTTTCGCACGCGTCGGATATCGATCTGCCTTTTTATGCCACCGGGGCGAGCGCGGGCATGGACCTGCGGGCGGCCGTTCCCGAGGACGAGCCGCTGACGCTCGGTCCCGGCCGGTACGCCCTCGTCCCGACCGGCCTTGCCATCGCGCTCCCCGTCGGTTACGAAGCCCAGGTGCGGCCTCGCAGCGGACTTGCGGCAAAGCACGGGGTGACGGTCCTGAACAGCCCCGGCACCATAGACGCGGACTACAGGGGCGAGATCAAAGTCATCCTCATCAACCACGGCGAGGAGCCGTTCGTCGTCCGGCGAGGCGAGCGCGTGGCGCAGATGGTCGTGGCCGCCCATTCCCGCGTGGAATGGGACGAGCAGGCCTCGCTCGGAGAGACGGAGCGAGGGGCAGGTGGATTCGGGTCAACCGGCAAGCACTGAGCGTCAGAACGTGGGGCTGAGGCGGAACCAGAGCGTAGGTCCGTTGCCAAAGGGCGAGTCCTGAAGCGGGAAGGCCAGTTCGAACCGCAGATTGCGTTCGTCGAGCGAGATGCCGAGGCCGGCCGAAGTCAGCCACTCATCCGCTGAACCGAAGCGCGATCCCCCGACGCGCCCGGCGTCGAAGAAGCCAAAGATCTGCGCGTCTTCAAACACGTCGTCGAACGGGCTCGCATTGCCAATGGCGTACTCCGCGTTGGCGAGGGCGATGCTCGTGCCGCCAATATAGTTCTGCTCGTAACCTCTCACCGTACCAATGCCGCCAATGCTGAACCGATTCTGGAGCGGCACGTCGCCGCCCGCCGTTCCGCCGCGCAGCCGAAGGGCCAGGTAGCTGAAGCGGGAGACGGGCACGTATGCGCGCACGTCGCCGGTAAGACTGCGGAAGGTGCCGATGGGGGAATCTCCGGTTTCCCCGTCGGCCCGGAACGCCCAGCCGCGAGGAAACTCGTTCAGGTCAGACACCGCGCCGCCTTCGAGCGCGGCCACGAACGTTTTCATTCGGCCCTGCGTGACGGAAGGGTTGTACGGCACCGGATCGCCGCCGAAGAGCGACCAGTGGCTCGTCTGCCGCAGCGAACTATGATCCTCCGTGCGGAACCCGGCGCTCACCTGAAGCTTGGGCGAGAGTCGCTGCACGGCATAGAACGTCCAGCCCTCCACGCCGTAATAGTCGAAGAAGTCGTTGCGGAAAAAGAAGAAGGCGAGCGAGTTTTCGATCCAGTTCGCTTTCCAGAGATCATTCGTGACGGTGTTGTAGCGGTAAGACGCGCCGAGCTTCAGGCCGTACGTTTCATCGGATGAAAGGAACGGCCGCGCCTCGACACCGATCTCGTAACGCCATTTGTCGAGGCCGAAGGCATAGCCCACCTGTCCGTAGACCTTGGCCTGATCCGGTTCATCCCACTGCAGCGGGTCGCGCGCGAGGCCGAGTACGAAGCCGTCGACGCGGTTGTACCTAAGCGCCGGCGTTTCTCGGTAGAGCGCCGTTTCAGCGAACGGCCAACGATTAGGAAACTCGCCCACCATGACGGCGGCGCTGCGGGTCGGCGCTTTGAGCCGCCAGTCGACGGTCGCGCCGGAATGGCTGCGAGCTGCCGCCGTGTCGCTGTGATGCCGGTGGCCGCGCCCCCACCAGGAGGGCCGCGTGGAGGAGGTATCGGGGGCCTCCCAGGCCGGCTCATTGACCGCGCTTTCGCGTTCTGCAACCGGCGGACCGTCGCCTTCGAGCGCGCCGAGCGCCTCGATCAGGTCCAGTTCGAGCGCTTTGAGTCGGAGCACCAGCTCTTTTTGTCCTGCTTCCTCGGCGCGCATCCTGGCCTCGCGCACATCCGCCTGCGCCTGGCTCAGCCGGGCACGAGTATCCACGAGCGCCTCCGCAGAGACGCCGCGCGCCCGCTCCGTCGCGCGATGAACCTCAACGGAAATCGAATCCACATCGACGCCCTGCGCGAAAGTGGCGGGGGCTGTGAGAAGCGCGAGAACGGCGCAAAGTGCAGCAAAAGGGAGGGATCTCATGGCAGCAACACAGAGAAGGCGGAAGTAAGAACCACTTGCCGGGATCGATAGGCCGGGTTGTTCAGATTACGAGTTTCAAGCGAGGAAGGTTACATCTTCGCAGCGGCACATTAGCCTTTCTCTACTGGACCGTGCGCCTCATCTTTGACTATCAAGAAGAGCCACCCACTGCTTCAGCACGACATCTGGACCATACGTGGCGTCGAAGCGCGCGCGCGCATTCAGTGACATACCCAACCACGTTTCGTTATCAACGAGCTGCTCCACTGCGTCAGCGATGGCCGACGGCGTGCGGGACGGTACGTGCAGGCCCTCACGTCCTGATTGAACCATCTGCGCGACGCCCCCCTGTGGCGAGACGATCAATGGTGTACCCGCATTCATGGCTTCTATGAGCGAGATCGGCTGCGCTTCTGTTGGGTGGTAGGTTGGGAGCAGAAACACATCGGCCCAGAGATGCAGCTCCTTCACTCGGCCGCGCTCCTTAACTGCACCAATGTGCGTCGCCAACCCTCTCAGATCATTCTCGCTGAGAAATTGATCAAAAGCCGCTTCATCTTTGGGATGTACCCAGCCGCCGGCGAACTTTGCCTGAACGGATACACCTCGCTGCCGGAGTATCTTGATAGCCTCCAGAACATCCCAGTAGCCCTTTTCGGGCATCATACCGGCAAGAAAAAGGAGCCTCAGCTGCGAGCGTCCGGCGCGGTCACGTCGCTTCTCGCGGAGCGCGTCTTCACTGCACAAGACAGCCGCTTCAACGGTATTGGGAATCACGAATCGCTTCCCGTCCGGAATCCACGGGGCACACGCACTGGCAAGTTGCTCATCCAGGAACACGAATCCGGACAGTCGCTCTGCGAGGAGCCTGCCGGACCATGACGTGAGTGGCGAAGTAAACACCTGCTCGAACGTGGCGCGATGAACCACTGCAAAAACCTTCCGTTCAGGACCAAAGGCAGGGAAGACGGTGAGCATGTCCCGCCAGTGTCCCAGTTTAACAGGGGAAATGGACGCCCACAGCACTGGAGCCTCCGGCGCTCTGCGGAGCTTCCTCCTCAGGCTCGGCAGCAGCACCGCATAATGAACTATTCGGCCAATCCGAACCTTGGCCTCTGCAACCACAAATTTAGAGTCCGGCGGAGACGTGTTTACCCTCTCAACCTGTCTGTTTCCTTCGAGTAGCTCCGCCAGCCGTCTCGTGCTGATGCTCTGCCCGTCGAGCGGCGGCGGAAATCTGCCTATAACAAATACTGACGCGAAGTTGCCGGCTTGCATGAGAACTACTCTTTGACGGAGAGGAATGATTTCGGATGCCGCGCGAGCCGCGCCAGAGCGCATCGGTTGCCCCCTTAGCTATCCAGGCAGGCTGACCCTCCAAGACGCTATCCCTTTCGGCCGTAGGTCGCGCCTGTGCATAGTCGTGTGCGACAAAGAAGCGTGACTGGGGCCGCATAGAAAGTACGAATTAGCACAGGCGAAGGTTACGCAGGTCGACCGGTGTTCTGGAGGAATTGAAAAGTCGGGCATGAATGTTTGGCTCCAGGGTGACGCCTTCCGCCGGTTGACGTAATTTGGCGGACCGCGTCCGAAGCATTTCCGCCCCGCATCCTCCATGCCCCTGCCCCAATCAAACGTCTATCTCTATCCAAAACTCCGTTCTAAGGTCGACCTTCTTGCTGTTCGCATCGGCGGTGTGGGTTTAGGCAACCATCTGTTTCCATGGGCAAGGGCCGTGGTGGCGTCCAGATCGCTCGGCGCGCCGCTCATCTGGCCCACCTGGCCCCAGGTAATTGACAAGCCGTTTCGCGCCGGCGACCGCGACAAACGAACGTATCACAATCTGTTTAGCCCTGCTGAGGGATATATCACGGGATGGCAGAAGCTCCGCCTTTTAGCCGGGGCGAGTCGCGTGCCGGAGGCCGGTCTTCCGAGCCTCATCGCCCCGTGGAGTGATAGCGACAAGGCGAGAGTAGTGGTTTTCAGCGGAATGGAAGGGTTCTTTGAACCATTCATCTCCGACTACGAGGTAGTAAGAGAAGAACTCCTTCGAATAACCCGTCCGCAGTGGAAGCCGCCGGCAGCGCGTGGCCTTTCACAGTGCGTCGGCATACATGTGCGCTTGGGAGATTTTTTGCCCGCCGACACAGGAAGTTTGAGCAAGATTCTGCTCACGGTGCGCATCCCGATTACGTGGTATGTGGCACAGGTCCGGAAGGTCAGAGACCTTCTCGGTCCGGCAGTTCCGATACGCATCTTCTCGGACGGGTCAGACTCCGACCTCGCACCGCTCCTGCAGCTTCCTGATGTCGAGCGCGTGTTCTTTGGCTCCAGTATTGCCGACGTCCTGGCACTTTCCGAGTGCGGGATGCTCATCACATCTGGTTCGACGTTCTCCTTATGGTCCGCCTTTTTGGGGCGGAAGCCTGCGATCTGGTATCCATCACAGCTTCCGCATCCGCTCTATGGGGAAGCACCACACCGCGAGGTGCAGTTGTCCGATAGCGACCGGCTACCGGCGGAATTCGCCGCCGAATTGCGGTCGCAATTCCGTTGAACCTCCGTCGGCGAGGTCGTTATTTGCCTTGTCGGGCATCGGTGGAGACTGAGTCGATTGCGCCGGCCCCACGTCCACGCTGATCGAAAGGGATGCCGTTCTGCATGATGGCAGGTGCCCATCAGGACACGTTCCGCAGCCGGACACATCCGTAGAACCGTTAGCGATGACGTACTTCACTTCAGGCCGCCCCTGTCCAGTCAAGCCTGCCGTGGGCCACCAATCTAAAGAAGTGTTGTTCCATTCAGGGCTTGCCTGGTCGTGCGGCACAGAAGGTTAGGGGCGCGATGAGGCACACACGGGCAGGCGCATGGCGCTCGAATAAACCGATTCGAGGGTTTCGAGGTTAGCGGCCGGTCTATAAAGATCTCCCCACCTTGCGCGCGCCGCGGCACCCATGCGGGCGGGTTCAGGCACATTATCAGCGAAGAACCTCAGGTGTTTGGCCAGTGAGGCCGCGTCGCCGGAGGGAAAGAGGCGTCCAACGTCCCGGGTGACGATCTCGCTTGTGCCGCCGAGGTCGGAAGCAACGACGGCGGTAGCGGTGGCAAAGGCCTCCACGAGTGAGAGTCCGAATGTTTCCTCGCACACCGACGGAGAGACAACACAAGTCGCTTACCTCATCAGCTCGACGACCTCTTCCGGGCTTTTCCGACCCAGAAAGCTACTGAATCCGAGAGGCCGTGCGCGCCACATCTAACAGAGACGACGAATCCGCTTGATCGTTTTAGCGGGCGTACAGTTCGACCTCGTGATCTCCGGCCTTCAACAGGTCCAGTTCCCGCGAGACGACCGCGTCCTCTCCGCTCGGCACGTGAGATCGATGAAAGTGATGGATCATCAGAACGTTCAATAGTGCCTCTTCGCCTTCTCAGGCTTCTACCTTGTGGAAGGAATTGGGCCGGGAAGCCGCCAGGAGTAGCAGACGCAAGATGGCCGAAGGTAAAAGGTCCAGCCCTCTGTTCGATCGCGGGCTTCCCCGCTGCACCGCGTCCCAGAGTCCCTCCGCAAATCGCGACAGATTCCAGGAGGCTATGCGCCGAGCCGCCGCTTCACCCATCAACCGACGCTGATCATCATGAGTGGCAAGGTACGTCAAGTGAGCCGTAAGCTCAGAAGGGTTGTAGGGATCGAACAGCAGTCCATTTTCGCCGTGGGTGACCAGGTCTTCGGCACAGCCGACGCCGCGGGACACGACCACCGGCAGCGAGGCCGCCATTGCTTCGTTGACGACGAGGCCCCACTGCTCTGACAGGGCGGGGTGAATGAACGCCGTGGCGCGGGCATAATAGGCCGGAAGCTCCTCGATCTGCCTGAAGCCCGCAAACGCGACGCCCATGACACCCTCCTCCGCAATCAGCCTTTCCAACGCGGCTCGCTCGGGCCCGTCGCCAAGCAGAACCAGAGGCCAGGGGTTCTGTGCATGCTGCCGGTACGCGGCATAGGCGCGAATGAGCGTATCGAGGTTCTTGCGCCGAATGAATCTGTTGGAGGCGAGAAAGAACGGCTGATCGTCTTTAACATCGGGCAAGTTGAGCTCAGGACGGCTTGACGCGCCGGACGCAAAGTAGGCATTGTCCACGACGCTGCACCCCTGAACGATTACGTCGGAGGGCATACCGAGCTTTTCGAAGTAGCGTTGATGTGGCGTGCCGCTTATAAAAGCCGAGTCGAACTGGGAAGCGATGGCCTTCTTGACGGCTTCGCGGAGAGGGTGGCGGCGCACGTCGTCCTCCCGGGTGTCGGTCATGAGCACGGCCACCCTTCTGTTTCGACGGCACCACGCGAGGCAGGCACGCGCGTCCGGGAAGCTGTACGAGCTTATTGCGACGGCATCCGGCTGAATCTGGTCAAGGGCCTCGGTCACACGTCGGTGCATTTCTCTTGGCCGTACGGTTTCAAACGACGATCCTGGAAAGACCTGGGCGCGGGAGAAGGGCAATACGGCATCTTCTCGCTGCCAGGCGTACATTTCGTCGGTGCCCGCCGTCTCGAGGCCGACGAGTTCCACGCCGCGCTCCACAAGAAATGAATTCGCAGCCTGAAGCCGGGCAATGTGATACGGCCCGAAGCGAGGCCAATGAACCGCAATTTTCCGGATGGTATTCATTCTTCTTTCGCGACAGGCTGTTTCCTGTTGCCGTTGTCTTGCAGGAGCGGCAGCAGAATGGATTCGAACCGATCCGCTACCTTCCCGATGCTGAAAGCGGACTCCGCGTAGAGACGGCCGTTCTCGCCCATTTCCTTGCGCCGCCGCTCGTCTCCGCGAAGCTCGTCGGCACCCGAGAGGAAACCCGCTACGTCCTGGGGGTCCACGCAGATGCCGGACCGGGACGAGTCAACTACTTGCACGGCCAGGTTGTCACGCGGGACGGACATCAGTAGAGCACGGCCGGCACAGAGGTAGGTCAGGACTTTCGATGGGACCGAGAAGATACCGGCATCTTCCTCGAGTAGAGCAATGAGGACATCTGCCGAGGCGAGCACATCCTGCATCTGCTCAAAGGATTGGAAGGGCAGCAGGAGAAGATTCTCAAGCTGCAGGGCCTCTTTCTGCCGGGCGAGCCACTCGGCTCCAAGGCCGCTCGATACAACGACCACCATAACATCGGGGTCATCCCGGTGGTGAATGGCAAGCTCCAGAAGCCGGGCGGGGTTGTGTTTGAGCCCGAGTGTACCGGAATATAGATAGCAGAACCGGTCGTCAAGCAGGTGTTCGCGCGACCAGGCGTTCAGCCGTGGGCGGAGCGGCACATCGGCTATAGGTGCCCAGTTCTCAACGATGTGAACAAGGCGGCCGTCAACATGCCATCCGTCGAGCGTCGGGCGGAAACTTTCGGCGATGGGAATTACGGCGTCGCTGCGCCTTAGTAGCTTCTTTTCAAGGCGTATGTAGTGTCCTCCAACGAGCCTGCCAAGCAGTTCGTTTTTCTTGGACAGGAGCCGGTGCGCCGCCAGTCCGATGATGTCTTGCAGCCAGAATGCAAAGCGAATATTCGCGCGGCGACAGTAGGCAAGTACCCTTCGCTGCGCGTCGAGGGGGGCCTGTCCAGAGAGGACGACGTCAGGCTGGAACTGCCGAACGACTTCTATAAGGAGCCTTCCATACTCGTTCTCCTGCCGCCAGCGGCGTACAAACGAAAACTTCTCCAGCGGCCGGCTGAGCCGAATGGGTGCGACTGCAAATGACGCAGGGTCATCCGGACGCATTGTCAAAGACCCTTGTGGCGTCGTGACGAGAGAGGCGCAATAGGCGTGGCACACCTGATGGCCGCGCCGCGCAAGTTCTCGGCTGAGGCCGACGGCGAAGGGATGACCGGCATAGTCGTGAATGAGTACGCGCATGGTTACTTCGGCGGAAAAGCACCGGCAGCAGGCGCAGAGGGTTCGGCAGATTCCTTACGGGACCCTTCGCCGCTGCGCATCTCCGCGCTGTGAACCTCGATACCCACCCGGCGACTGAACGCCCACAGCATCGTCAGCACGAGCGCTTCCACTGCGACCACCGCGGCGGCCATACCTACCGCGCCGTAGAAATAGGCAAGGGTGGAGCCGAGGACCAGGTTCACGAGTCCGGCAGAGATCGTAGCGGACGCGAAGGCGCGATCCCGCCCGTGCGGCAGCAGCCACTGCGCTCCAAACACGGTTGCAAGCGCACTCAAAGGTACGGCGACGGCCAGGATGCGCAAGACTGGTACGGACGCACCGTACTCCGCCCCCATGAGTATGGGAACGATGATAGGCCCGAGCGCGACGAGTCCGATCGCGAGAGCGACACCGCTCACCGTGGCTCCGAGCAGCAATCGCTTCTTGATTCGAAACGCTTTTGCATGGTCGGCTAGGACCACGTTGCTCATGCGCGGGTAGAGCGCCGTCGATGCGCCCTCTATTAACTGCCTGACGATCCGGATGACCTTCTCACCTGCACCATAAAAACCGACAATGGCAGGCGCAGCGAAGAAGCCAAGCACCAGGGGATTAACCGTCGAGTAGAGGACCCGGGACGCCTGGTCGAGGAACAGGGGCCAACCTTCGCACAAGACCGAGGCCGAAAGGCTCCATGAGGGGCGTTGCCACGGGACGGTCTGGTACATCCGGCGAAGCGTTAGGACGGACATGGGAAGGCTGGTGAGACCCACAAGCCCGGCCACCATCCACCCGTCGGAGGGGGAACGGATGAAGACGAACACGGCAGCGGTGGCAACGAGCCTCATCGAGATGCTAAGTCCGGCCGGCAAGCGCAGATCCTCGATGCCCTGAAAGAACCACCAGGGAATGGTCGTACTAATTACTGCTGACAGAACGGCGGCAAGCCAGAAGGGCCAGAACTGCATGAACGTAGGCCAGACAAAAAGAGCTGCTATGGCCAGCAGCAATCCTGCCAGCAGCAGAAGGAGTTTGGCACCGTATACGCCGGCAACGATTCGGGCCATCTCCTCCGGCTTGTCGCGGCAGCGTGCAATGGCCCGGGTAATCGAAAGGCCGAAGCCATAGTCGAATAGGGTTAAAAGCACGCCGTTCAGCGATTCGGCCAGGATATACACGCCAAAGGCCACAGGGCCAAGCACCCGCCCGAGATAAGGAAGCGTAGCCAGGGCGGTAACGCTTATCGTCATCCGGACGGCGAAAAGCGACGCGGCGTTGCGCACGACCGTATGACCAAGAACGTATCGGGACCGGCTCGCCACATCCGACCAGGAGAGGTTCAGCATGAAGGCACCCCTCTGTGTCTGCGAACATGCCGGCCCGCATGATAAGCCCGGCTCCAGGCGGCAAGCCTACACATCGGCCATCGCAGCGGCCGGCGTGTGGGGGTTCTCCCGCGCCGTCACTCGGTGCCAGAGCGCCGTCGCTACGGCACCCAGGAAGGCGACCGCGAACGTTCCTTCATCGGAGGTAAACATAGGCTCTGTTGCGTTGGCAAGCGCGAGACCCACCAGCGCGGCGAACGTGGCCAGCGCCATTGGTCGTTCCCAACTATCGAGCCGCGATAATCTGAAGGCTCGGAAGCTTTTCCATATGACCACTCCCCAGAACGACAGGAGCAAGACCAGCGCCATGATTCCGTGGCGATACGTCACGCCCATATACATATTGTGGATGAAGCTTTTACGAACGGTGATGTTTTCAATGATGTCATAGAAAGCATACTCCCGGCCAAAGCCGTAGCCCAGAAATGGATTCTGCAGAATCAGAGCACCTGCCGCCTTCCACTCGTAGAAGCGATTGACGAGCGAGAGGTCCTTCGTAGTCGCTGTTTCCAGCGAGGTAAACCGCCGCGTGAGTCCATGTGCGACGATGTTGGCGAAGTTGTCCAGAATGAACCCCATCGCCACGATTACCAGCAGGGAGGCTCCGACCGCCAGCAATGAGAGGCGCATGCGCTCCCGACCGCCGGACAGCACGAACAGGATTCCGATTGTCAGGGCGACGGCCATCCACACGGCGCGGCCCTGCCCGATGATGATGCCGGCCAGCAGAAAGGCGGAGAAGACAAAAAGCGGCACGGTGGCTGCCGCTCGCCTGATATAGAGCGCAAGCGAAAGGCTTCCTGTAAAGGCGATGAAGAGTAGCCGCTCGTTCAGCCGTGCCCGCCCGTTGATGATCTGCCAGACGTACTTTGCATCGCCCAGGCGCGTCATATAGTAGTAGAAGTTGCGCACCACGATGAAAATCGTCAGGAGGGCAAAGGCGATCAGCAGGTACCGTAGCGCCTCCGGGTACCGCCGGCAGGTCTCCTTCAGCGGGTAAAAGAGCGAAAGCACCAGCAGCGGGTACCAACCGCTGAGAATCTCTGCCGGCTCGGCCCGGAAGATGATCGACGTCCCGATAGAAGCCGTGCCGAGGATGAGAAACCCGAGGAGGAGCAGGTCCTCGGCAGACTGAAAAACGCTCATCCCACGTTCGGCAAACTCGAAAGCGAACCATCCGAGCAGGTACGAGACCAGGTACACGGCATAGATGGCCTCCGCTGCATCAAAGCCATCGCTCTGCTGAAGCGTCAGCACGAACCCTCCCACGATGATGCAAAGGTTCAGTAGAGGGTGTTTTCCCAGGCGGCGAACGGCAGCCCCGAGCAAGAAAAGCGCGGGCAACACCAGCATAAATTCGGGTGCCTTCCATGCCAGAAGCAGAAGGAGTGCGAGCACTGCGGCGAAGGCTGCCGCCAGCAGCGCGCGTTCGATGCGCCAGAAGCGTTCTTCCGAAACGGTAGCGAACAGCGGACGGGCCATCATGCCGTCGCTTTTGATAGTGGCTTCTCCGGGTGCTCCTGTTCGGCCTCGCGAAGATGGGCCAGCAGCGCCGGCGAACGCCGTTGAGCAAAGTCGTATAGAACCGCAAATATCATGGCGAGGACAAAAGCGGAAAGGGTTGCCATGATGACAATGATCGACCGGCGCGGCTCTACCTTGCGCTCGGGCGCAACGGCGGGGTCGACGACCTGCACGGCCTCGACTTTCTGCTGTTCGTCGAGTCGCGCCTGCTCGAGCAGCGGCCGCACGACTTCGAGGATCCGGCCCTGCATGATGCTTTCGCGCTGAAGCTGCAGGTACTGCCGCATCACGCCCGCCATCTCCTCTCTCGGTACCGGCATGACGGCCTCCTGACCTTCCAAAGCGTTACGGTACTTGCGGTTGGCTACGTTGGCGGCATCGCGGAGCGCCTGCACCTGGGAATTGTCCGGCCCAAGCTGCGCCGAGAGCGTTTCATACTGGATCTCCGCCTCGATGGCGGCAGCCCGCATTCCACCCACCTGCTCGAAGAACGTTTGCGTTTGCGCCGGAAGATCGTATAGGCCGTACTGCTGCTGAAAAGCCTGAATGGCGTCCATGACGGAGTCCATTGCGGAAATGCTGGCGGCGTACCGGTCTTCGATAAACTGCCTGTACTTCCCGGCGCTTCCACTGGCCAGATCGGCGTTAAGCTCGTTCATCCGGCGCACGAAGTAGTTGGCGATCTCGGCGGCGCGCTCGGGATCTTCATCCTTTACTTTCACCGCCAGATACTCGTACTCCGCGTCCACTTCAAGGGTCAGATTATCATTCAACCTTTTGCGCGCCAGCAAGCCGGGAAATTTCTTATCCTGAACCTCGTAGACGTTCACGAGATCAAACTTGTCGACGACGTCCTCATGAAGGTTGCGGCTCGAAAGTATCGTGAGATACCGGCTGTAGTCGGCCGACGGTCCGCCCAAGAGGCTCAAGGCACCGCCCGGAAGGTTCTTCATAAGCGCGGAGGCGAGAAGTCCGCTGCTGCCGCGCTCGGGAGCAAGCACGCGCACGGATGCCTCGTAAACGTTCGGCATCAGGAGCGTTATGACCACCGATGCCACCGCCACGAACGCCGCTGTGCCAATAATGAACAGCCGCCGCCTCATCAGCACGCCGGCCACATACCAGAGCGCGTCCTTTCCCGGCTCACGCGCGGACTGAGGGGCACCCCCAAGGGAACCGCTCGGGCCAAGATTTCCGTTCCCGTTGGTCATAACCGTCTCACTCTTGGTCGCTCCTATCGCTGCAATACGATGATCGTCGTGATGGTGCTGGCTACCAGACTTACCGTCTGCAGCGCAGTCTGAATGAACCGGCTCCGGTTATCGCTTCGGAGCTGGCGGCGCTGAAGGTCGAGCTGGTTCTCCTGGATCTCGAGCTGGCGCGCCGGCAGCGTTTCTGCCATCGGCGAACGGTCGATGAAAATGGCGTCACCGGACTCTATACTCGCTCCCTCCAGAGGCAAAAGCCGGTTGCTGCCGGCCTTAACCACCCACCGCTCCGTCGCAGCCTCGGTCGCACCTCCCGCCTGCGCGAGGTAACTTGCCGCGCTGCCGCCCGCCACGTAAGGCACGTAGCCGGGCCGCGCCACTTGGCCAAACACGTACACCGAGCGATCATCCGTCTGGATGAGCAGCCGGTCGCCGTCGTGCAGGTAAACGGGCGCGCCGCCGCTTTGAAGCGCGTCCGACAGATCGACGGGCACCACATCGCTCAGTCTCAATTGATTCTGCAGATAAATCCGGCTCAATAGCGGCAAGTCGGCCCCGCTGGCTGTTCTCGACAGCGCCGTCGTGTCGGCGCGCGCCTGGCGCCAGTCCGTGTTCCGGCCGCGCAGCAGCAGCGCGCCTTGCATCCGGGCACCGGGAAGCAACCCGCCGGCCTGACGAAGCACCAGTTCCTTCAGCGTGCTTTCTCCCTCGACGATTGGATACGTTCCGGGATATTTCACCGGTCCGATCACGTCGGCCGTCCCCCGGAGATCGTTGCTGGAGATAACAAAGATGCCGTCCAATGGCTGGATGGGCACGTTTTCAGCCGTTCCGCTGGCCATTGCCTGGATGTCGAGGAGCATCGGCTCGCTCGTGCCGCGGCGCTGCAAGCGAACCGTTCCGCCTTCCTCGATTAACTGCCGCCCGCCGGAGATGGCAAGCAGGTCGAGCACGCGGTCGCCCGGGCGATAAGCGTAAGTGTCGGGGAACGGCACGGCTCCGTTGACAAAAACCACGTCGAAGCGGGTGCGGTAGGCCGGAATGGAGATCACGTCGCCGTCTTGCAGGTACGGGTTCAGGTCTACCTCGCCGGTCGCTTTGTAGCGAACGAGATCGACGTGCTGCTCGGTGCCGTCTCGGTGGCGCACGAGAATGTCGCGCAGCGACGGCTCGTATTCCTGATTGGTTACGGCGGCCTGCCGGGGCGTGTCAAAGACGCGCGTTACCACGTCGCTTACGCGCTCGGTAGCGGAGGCGTAGGCGCGGCCGGCGTTGGGCACGGCGCCGGTCACATGGACGGCAAACCGCCGCGGTTGCATGAGCGCCAGATCAATGGGCACATTGCGGTAATGCGTCGCAAGGGCCGCCTGCGCCCGGCGGCGAGCCGCCAGAAGGCTCTCGCCCGCAACCGGCACGCCGCCCGCGTCCGGAAAGACGAGGTAGCCGTCGGGCGTCACCATGGCCGTGTAGACGACCGGCTGTGCCCCGCCGATGGAAACGGAGAACACGTCGCCGGGTCCCACGAGATAGGCATCGGCATCGACCGCCCCTTCGAGCGCGAACGTGCCGCCAGCCGCACGCTCGACGCGCAGCGCGCGCGCGGCGGAAGCCGACTCCTCATCCGGGTCTTGTTGCAGACGGCCAATGCCCCGGAGCGTCTGAGCGTGCGCCGGATTCGACGTAGCAAGGAGGATCAGCCCGCCAAGAAGGAGCAGGCCGCTCCGCAAATTAAAACCGCGCATTCGCCAGTAGGAAGGAAAGTACAACAGAAGGCTCCGCTTTCAAGCCGTTGGCATGAGAGAAGGCTATGAGTTCGTATCGAGAGGATCGATAGGCGGGCGGCGGCAAAGCGGGAGAATACCTTGTACGAAGAGTTCGTAACTTACGAACCACCGAGACGGAACGCAATGCAAACTGCAGTACCCCTTTGCTTAAACCTATCGTTCTCACGCGTTCAGCACCGGCCAAGATCAATCTCGGCCTGCACGTACGCCGCCGCCGCCCCGACGGGTTCCATGATCTCGAAACCGTTTTTCTACCGGTGCCGTGGGCGGACGAGCTAACTGTCGAGCGCGCGCCGGAGGTGTCGATGACTTGTTCCCACCCTGCGCTCCCAGTCGACGGCCGAAACCTGTGCATCAGGGCGGCTGAGGTGCTCAGGCGCGAAGCGGGAACGGACGCGGGCGCTGCCATTCATCTGGAGAAGCATATTCCCTACGGTGCCGGACTCGGCGGCGGGTCTTCCGATGCAGCCTCTACGCTGATTCTTCTTGATCGCCTCTGGCGTCTGCACCTTCCGAAGGATCGGCTGCACGCCGTCGCCGCGGCACTGGGATCTGACGTGCCGTTTTTCCTCGGCGATAGCACCGCCTATGCCACGGGCCGGGGCGAACGGCTGGAGCCGCTCCTCGACGGGGACACAGGAGAGGCATACCGGCTGCCGTTCAGCCTTGTGGTGGTCGTGCCACCGGTGGAAGTGGCGACGGCGGAGGCGTACGGTCTCGTGACCCCACTCGACGAGGGGCTACCCGATCTGCGCGAAGTGGTGCGCTCGAACGATCTTGTCCGGTGGCGCGAGGAGCTGGTCAACCACTTTCAAGCCCCGATCTTCTCGCGCTACCCCGCCGTTGCGGATGCGGCGGCGATGCTCCGCAGCGCGGGAGCGGATTACGTGTCGCTGTCGGGATCGGGATCGGCGGTTTACGGCGTCTTTGAGGACGCTTCAGAGGCGATGGGAGCTGCCGAGGCGGCGCGGCTGAACGGCCTTGCCTCGTGGCACGGCCTGGAACCCTGACAGGCGCTATTCCTCAGGCAGAAAGGCCAGCAGCTGATCGAGCGCCCACGCCTGGTTCTCGACCCCGCTCCAGCCGTACTTCTCCTGCACCTCGTCGGCGACGGCGGTCCAGTCCACGGTCCAGTCTTTGAAAATGTGGAAGGAATACTGGGCCTCGTCCGTCTCGAAGTAGATCGCGCCTTCGCCGGGATCGTAGATGGAGTCGACGCCGCCGTCTTCCCTGCCCAGCTCAGCGGCAAGCACGATGAGAGGCACTTTGAACCGGTAGTCCATCCGGTGAACGCGCTTGGCTTCGCTGTTCAGATAGTTTGCCAGCACGACGCATCCGTCGCTGAGTAGAATAGCCTCAGCCGCCGCTTCGCGGGTGGCGGGATCGGCACCGATGACGTTCAAGGCCGCCTCGACGAAGGGCCACGCCTGGACCGGCGCTTCCTTTTCCGCGACGCCTTCCTTGCGTGGAATGGTCACGAAGAGTTCTTCAGCTTTCATTACCCGATGACTTCGTCTCGTTCTCAATATCCACGACGGCGAGCGTGCAGCGCGAGATGCAGATCAGGCGCTCCCGCTCGTCGGAAAGACGTACCTCCCAAACCTGCGTGCTCCGGCCCGTGAACACCGGGTGCCCGACCGCCCGCAAGATGCCTTCGCGCATGGGCCGCACGTGGTTGGCATTGATCTCCATTCCGAAAGTCGCCTTGCCTTCCGGACACCGGAGCGTCCCGCCGATGCTGGCGACGCTCTCGGCCAGCGCGACACTCGCGCCGCCGTGAAGGTAGCCCACCGGCTGCCGGTGCCCCGCCGTGACGGGCATGGTCGCGACCACCTCGTCCGGATCCAGTTTCTCGTACGAAATGCCGAGCGTTACGTCCAGCCCTCTGGGCTTCGAAAGCAACGCTTCGCGATCAATGCTCTTCAAAAGTATCCGTCTCGCCTTTAATTGACGTGTTGTATGCTGCCTCGATCTCCATGGCTGCACCTAAGAGGTCTTCCTTGATCCCCTTCAGCGGCTCCCGCTGCTCGATGTAGCGCTCGAGCGCCTCCTTCAAATCAGTGTCGCGGTGGACGACGCTGCGGCGCTGCCGCTCTTCCGAATCTACGGTGCGCTGCACCTCTGCGATGGCAAAACTGCCCCGAAGGGCTTCCCGGATCCGGCTCGCATCGAGGAGGGCAACCTGCCGCTCGTCCACCCGGTACCGGACGCGAACGATGGCATCTTCTACAGACCTCTGGGAGATCGCCTCTACAATGGCGGCCGTCGGGTCTACACTCTCCCGCGCGTCCACATCGAACTTGACATAGCGCCGCGCGCCCGTCGGTTCGAAACGATGCGTCGTGCGCTTCTCCGGTCCGCTCGTGTCGATCTCGACGATCACAAAACCCTTCTCCTCGTCCGCTTCGTTAAACGAGACGCGCTCGATGCTGCTCGGATACACGACCGCCGGCTGCGCTCCTTCATTCCGGTCTTGGTACCGGTGGATATGCCCGAGCGCCACATAGTCGACGCCCGGCAAGGCCAGCTGCCCGACGCCAAACGTAGGCTCGCTGTCGATGTGGCTCGTGCGTTCGCGGTGCGCCGACTCAGCGCCGCGAACTGTGAGGTGCGCTGCAACGACGGTAGGCAGCGCGGGATCGAACTGGGCCACCGCGGACTCCAGAAAGTTCGTGTACGTCTCCTCGATGAAATCGCGAACCTGGAGCGGCGTCTTCTTCCGGTGCTCTTCCCGCGAGAGGATGCCGCTGCGGATCGGCCACGGGAGGGCAACGAGCTGCAGCGGCCCACTACGCGTCGGGATGGTCGCGGCGTCGATCTTGCGATAGACGTAAACCGTGCCCGAGAGATATCCGAAGATGTCGATAGACGACGCGCGCCCGTAGGAGACGGGATGATCGTGGTTTCCAACGATCATCACGATGGGAATGCCCGCATCCGAGATGGGCTTCAGGCACTCGGCGAACGTGCGCTGCTCCGTGGGCGAGGGGTCGGCCGTGCGATAGGCATCTCCGCAGAAGAGGAATACGTCGATATCTTCTTCAAGCCCAACGGCCACCATGCGGTCAAAGGCCCGCTGAAAATCCAGCAGGCGGGTGTTAATTCCCGTCGCCCCGTCAATGCGGCCGTAGGTGTTGGTGCCGAGGTGAATGTCGGCCGTGTGCAGGATCTTCAAACCGCGCCGAGGATCAAGTTAAACAGGGTTGCGCTACCAGGCGACACGGCCGGGGTCGCGCGCGTCGCGCTCCTCTTCAGCACGACCGTCGGAGTTGCCGACATCGATAGCGCGCTCTTCCGGGGACGTGTATTCGGCCGGACTGGGGAAAAGAGCACTTTTCATGATCGGCGTGTCCGGCAATGCCACGGCTCTTTTGAAGTAATCGCCGACAAGGAAGAGGGCGTTGTGGGCACCTTGGCCCCAGTAATTGGAGCGAAAGACGATCCGGCGGTCATTGAATCCGACCCACGCGCCGGTGACGAGATCCGGGTGCAGCAACATGAGCCAGCCGTCGGCGCTCTCCTGCGTAGTTCCCGTCTTGGACGCGATGTCGTAGTCGCCGAGGCCCCACTGCCAGGACAGCCGTGAACCAGTGCCGTTCGGGTGGCGAACGCCGCCGCGCAACATGTCCACAACTGTGTACGCCGTTTCTTCCGATAGCGCCTCTTCCGGCACCGGCTCGGCCTCGTAGAGCACGTTGCCGAAACGGTCCTGGATGCGCGTCACCACCGTCGGCTCGTGGTACAGCCCGCCGTCGGCGAGGGTCGCGTAGGCGGACGTGAGTTCGAGCAGGCTAACGTCGCTCGTACCGAGGGCAAGCGCCATGACTTCGTCGAGGTCGCTCTTGATGCCCATGTTGTGCGCGTATTGCGCAACGGTGCGCGGCCCGATCAGGCTCATCAATCGCGCGGTAATGAGGTTGTTCGACGTGGCGAGCGCTTCGCGCAGCGTGACCATCGCGCCGGACTGCCCGCCGAAGTTGCCCGGCTGCCAGACGGCACCGCTTTCCGGGTCGCGCCACGTGAAGGTGCAATCCGGAAGCGCAAAGGAGGGCGAATAGCCGTTGTCGATGGCCGCGGTGTACACGAACGGCTTGAAGGTCGAACCCGGCTGCCGCTTGGCCGTCGCGACGTGGTCGTACCAGTCCGTGGCAAGGTCGCGGCCGCCCACCCACGCCTTGACGTAGCCGGTGCGGGGGTCGATGGAAAGGAGCGCTGCTTCAAGGCGCGTCTTCGTTGCCTTGAGCGAGTCCATGAAGGCC
Source organism: uncultured Bacteroidota bacterium (assembly GCA_963790965.1). Taxonomy (GTDB): domain Bacteria; phylum Bacteroidota; class Rhodothermia; order Rhodothermales; family DASSAV01; genus CAWBQO01. Next base: position 1,140,779 of record CAWBQO010000006.1, on the reverse strand, counting down.
GCGTCATTGCGGAGCGTGCTAAGGGCCGCCGCTTCGGGGCGTCCCTCTTTTCGGAGCGCCCGGTAACTGTCCGTGTCCTTCATAAAGGCGGTGACGAGATCCCGCTTATTCTTCCAGAAGTACCCGAACGGCTCATATCCCGCTGCGCGCACGTAGGGTGCCAGCTCGCTTCCGAGGCTATAACCTGAAGCGCGGCTCCACTCATAATCAACGACGGCCTGCAGACCCTTCATCTGCTCCTGAACGGCGTCCTGCGCGACCTCTTGCAGTCTTGAATCGAGGGTCGTGTAAACGACGAGGCCGTCCTCGTACAGATTGCGCCCCTCCGCCTTCGCCCAGGCATTGAGCCAGTTGCGAACGTATTCGGCAAAGTAGGGCGCGATGCCGGCCGTGATCTCCGACGAGTTGTAGTCCGTGACGATCGGTTCGTCCTTGTGCTCGTCGTAGTATTCGCGCGTAATGAAGCCGTTGCGCACCATCTGCAGCATGACGACGTTGCGCCGACGCTTGGCGTTCTCCGGGTTGCGGACGGGGTTGTAGTACGTCGGCGCTTTCTGCATGCCGACGAGCACCGCAGATTCCTCCACGTTAAGCTCGGCCGCCGTCTTGCCGAAGAACGTCTTGGCTGCCGTCTCGATGCCAAACGAGTTGTACCCGAACTCGACCGTGTTCAGGTACATCTCAATGATTTCCTTCTTGGTGAAGCGCCGCTCCAACTCCACCGCCGTGATCCACTCCTTGAGTTTGCGCCCGATGTTCTGCTCGCGCCCGATCTGTTCGTTAAAGAGGTTTCGCGCGAGCTGCTGCGTGATCGTAGAGCCGCCCTGCGTCCTGAAGCCGGGAACGCCGACCTTGTCGAACACCGTTTGCACGACCGCCGAGAAGGTGCGAAAGAGGTCCATTCCCCAGTGTTCGTAGAAACGATGGTCCTCTACGGCGATAAGCGCGTTCACGACGTGCGGCGAGATCTCGTCGTAGTGCAGCATCGAACGGTTCTGGAAGGCGTACCGCTGCAGTTCTTCGCCGTCTGCCGTGTAGGCGACGGTCGCAAGCTGCAGATCGGGATTTGCGATCACTTCGGGATCGGGAAGATCCGAGCCGAAGCGCAGCACGAGCAGGAACACAACGAGGGCGACGGTCAGCAGGAGCAGAAATCCCGCGAGCCACGTGACGACGGTAGCGGCCTGCGCCTTTCGCGGGTCCTTGAAGCGCCGGTACCAGAAGCTCTTATTCTTGCGTGTTGCCAAAGCATTTCCGTTGGTTCCGCCCTGATCAACCCGTCCTTTGCGGGCGGCAGGGTCGTTGAAGTAGCGCTCGAGTTCTTCGTCGGTATACTGCCTGTTCGCCATACTGCTACGCTCGGCGGGTGCCGCCGGTGAATATGCCCGCCACAGCGCCCGTCTCTTTCATTCGACTATATAAACTACACGATCAACCCGGAGCCTGCGCGCCCCGCAGGGCCGAAAAGGCGATGCGGTGGATAGTGTCCGAACAAACCCCGTTCCATCGCTGCAGTTGCACCGATTCGCCGTCCAATATGCCAAACGTTCGCTCTTCCCGAAAGTAGCCCGCGTTGAGATAAAATCCGCCGGCGACTCCCAGGAGCGCCGCCTGGTGACTGTGCCCGAGCACGACCCCGTCGGCATCCCCTTGCCCGAGCCGCGCGGAAGCCCACTTCTGCAGCGCACCGGCCGTTCTCGCCGACGTTTCCTCGCTGCCGAGCCATCTTTTTGCCTTCAGCGCAAGCCCAACGCCAAGGTCGGCCGGCAGCACGGACGTGTATAACCACACCGGCAACGAATGGCGAAGAACCGGCTTCAAGAAATTGTACGTCCGCTCGCCCGGATCGAGTCCGTCCCCGTGGGCGAGACAAACCCTCCTACCGCAGAGCGTCTCCAGGAGGCTGTCCATCACCACCCGGACGCCAAGCTCTTCCTGGAAATACCGCCGGTGCCACGGATCGTGATTGCCCACAATATACGTCACCGGCACGCCTGCATCTGTCCACTCGGCGAGCAGCGCCTGAAGGCGCACAAAGCCTTTCGGCACGAGGTGGCGATACTCGATAAAGTGGTCGAACACGTCGCCCAGCAAATATAGCGCGCTCACGCGCTCCTCGTAGGCGCTCAGGCAGGAGAGCAGCTCGCGCTCAATGGCGCGCTCAGAGGATGCAGGTCCGCGTCCGAGGTGTATGTCCGAGAAAAAGAGGACCAAGAGCAGCGCAGGGGCAAGGCCGGGTGAGGGCCGGCGGTGGAAACCTTCCGGGAGCTAATATATACAGGAGCGGGGCCGCGCGTGAACACCGTTCTTGCGGATCCGTCATTCGATAATAACAGCGCCGATCGAGGAAGGCCCGGCAAGGCCGCGTCGTCCGTCAACGCATGAATCAGACCTTTCAACCGCCGAGCGGGTTCGCGGTATTTCCCCCCGTCATTAAGAACCTGCTGATCCTGAACGCGCTCGCCTTTCTGGCGAAGTACGTCGCGATGGCTACAGGCGCAAGCACGCTGGCGTGGCTGCTCAACGCGATGGCGCTCTACCCCATCGACGCGCCTGCTCAGGGATATACGATCTTCGGCACCTTTCGGGAGATTCCCGGCTTCCTTCCCTGGCAGCTCATCACGTACAGCTTCCTGCATGGCGGCCTCGGGCACCTCTTCTTCAATATGCTGGCCCTCTGGATGTTCGGCATCCAGATCGAGAATGCGTGGGGTTCAAAGCGGTTCGCCATCTATTATTTCGTTTGCGTCCTCGGTGCCGGCCTGCTGCAACTCGTCGTAACGTTCGGTACGAACGTGCCGACCGTGGGCGCATCGGGCGGCGTATTCGGCATCTTGCTCGCCTTCGGCATGATGTATCCGGACCGGTATATCATGCTCCTCTTTCCGCCCATTCCGATCAAGGCGAAATACTTCGTCATAGGTTACGGCGCGCTTGAACTCTACTCGGGCATTACCTCTACGCAGTCGGGCATTGCGCACTTTGCGCATCTCGGCGGAATGCTCTTCGGCTTCATACTCTTTCAGTACTGGCGCGGCAAGCTACCCATGAAGCCGAGCCAGACGCTCTACTGGTAGCGAGTTGAGCAGCCCGGCAGAAAACCTCGCTTCCGCAAAGGGGTAACACCTGCAGCCTGACGACATTGGCCCTCCAACGAGCCGGCATGTAGCACCTGTGAACAACTTTCAGTCCTGGTACCGAGCACAGCCGCCCGCCTTGCGCGCCGTTCTGACGGTGAATGTCGGCTTCTACGTTCTATGGCTCGTTTTAGTGCAGATCGGGCGGAGCGCGGCCGTGGCCTCTTTCGTCGGTACGTACCTCGCGCTGGACGCCTCCGTGCCGGACGTTCTTTACAAGGCATGGGGCCTGGTGACGTACAACTTCGTCCACATGGGAATGGGCATCGGCGGGCTGCTGCACATCCTGTTCAACATGCTCTGGCTCGTGTGGATCGGGCGCGAGTTTGAGCAGATGCAGGGGTCGCACCGGTTCCTCGCCATTTACCTGATCGCGGGCGTCGGCGGCGGGCTGCTCTCGGTGCTATTCTACGGCATCCTTCCCGGACACAGCACCATTGTCTACGGGGCCTCGGCGTCCGTGCTGGGCATTATGGCTGCCGTAGCGACTTTCTATCCGTACCAGAGCATCGGACTGCTCTTCATCGGAACGGTGCGCCTCGTCTGGGTGGTGGTGGGCTTTCTCGTGCTCGACATCGTCTTCATGGCCGACGGATCAACCGCCGTTGCGGCGCATCTCGGCGGGGCGCTCTTCGGCTTTCTATTTGCCCGTGGCGAAATGAGCGGCATGAACCTGAGCGGGTGGGCACGTGTGTTCTTCGACCGCCCGGCGAAGCGGCGCACCCGCGCCCGTTCGACGAGCGCCCGCCGGCAGGAGTCCTCGATGATGCACCGTATGGAGAACTGGCTGGGTGCGCGCAACGCGCCTCGAGAGGTAGAGTCCAAGGCGGAGGCGCGATCAACGAGAGTCTATCCCCTCCGGTCCTCCGAAGCGGCGGTCGCACCGGACAGCGAGGTAGACCGAATCCTCGACAAGATCAGCGCGAGCGGCTATGACTCGCTCTCCTCGGAGGAGAAGAAAATCCTTCTCGACGCAAGCAAGCGGTGAGGCGCGTCCGCAGGTCTCGCAAAACGGCACCGCGCCGGAGGAGATGGATTTGGTTCGTGTTTGACGCGCTCCTGATCACGTCGTTCATCCTGGGGTACGCGGCTCGCTACGTCCATCCGAGCACCCTGTGGTGGCCGGAACTGTTCAGCATCGCGCTCCCCTACTTCAGCTTGCTGTTGGCCGGCGTGTTCGCAGCGAGGCTTCTGCGCCGGCGGCTCCGATCAGCGCTGCTCTACGGCGTTCTGGTTGTGCTCGTCGCCCTCCGGTTTTTGCCGTGGGGCGATCCGTCGTGGTTTGAAAAAGAGTCGGCCGAGGATCTCGTCCTGCTGACCCTGAACTTGCCCGGGCCGGAGCGCGTCGGGCTTCCGCACCGGGTGCAGGGAGAACGCCTGCAAGCGCTCATGGAATGGACGCAGCCGCACCTCGCGGGCTTTCAGGAGGCTGTTCATCTGCGATCTACCTTCGGCATCGGACCCGACCTTTGTTACCGCTGGGCCGCTCCGGACGCGCCGTACTGCCTCCGCCAGAGCCGGAAGATGCCGGTTACCTTCGATCCCCGGCAGGTACTTGTCAGTCGCATCCCCATTGATTCGATCTCTTATATTCCGCTGGAGCACCGCGAGGAAGGCGCTCACGCAAACCACTACACCCGCGTGGCCTTCAAGTGGCAAGGCCGGCCGGCGGTGTTGTACGTGGTGCATTTGCAGTCCTACCACGCGCCCGCCCGCACGCCTACGAACTTGACGCGCCCGACGCCGCGCATCTGGATAGACCGGATTCTCGGATCGCGTGCTGCCTTCATCGCCCGGGCCGAAGAAGCCCGCCAGATCGCCCGAGCCGTGGCGGCCGAGCGTGTGCCGGTGATTGTCTCCGGCGACTTCAACAGCACCGCGCACAACTGGGCGTTTCATCATATCGCACGCTCGCTTCAGGACAGCTACCGCCTCGCCGGCACCCGGTGGGGCGCGACCTGGCACGACGCCTTTCCGTTCGCCCGGATCGACTTTGTGCTCGCATCAAAAGAGTGGGACGTGGTTGCCGCCCGCGTGGCAAACACGTCCCTCTCTGATCACCGCCCGCTCACGGTGCGCCTCCGCCTGAAAGCGCCCGAGGCTGCCGGCTCACCTTAACACCACCACGGCAGCCGACTGCATGCCGCCGTCGAACACTGCCTGCACCATGTACATACCGGGTGCCACCGCCATGCCGTCGATGCCCGTTCCGTCCCAGGAGAGCATCCGCCGACCTGCTTCAATGCGTTCGTCGGCCAGCACCGCCACTTTGCGCCCGAGCAGGTCGTAGACGGAGACGCGAACGGCTCCTTGCTCGTTCATTTCGAGCGGGATGCGAAGGTTGGAAGCGCCGAGCTGGACAGGATTCGGGAAGGGCCGGCCGAGAAGTGCCCTTTCCGGCAGCTCAACGCCCCCGTCCGTTCCACCTTTGACCAGCGTTGCGAGGTCGAGGACGAGCCGCTTTCCGTCTCCATCCACCGCGACGGCGTAGGACGGGCGAACGGCGTTGTCCTCCAGCTTCGGGAGATAGGCCAGCGCGTGCCGCCCGGCGGGAATGACTTCGCCGTCCGCGCGGTAGAGCAGCACGCGCAGCCCCTCCTGGCGCGTCGCCGGAGCCATCATGATCTGAGTGCCGGGAATGAAGCCGGCGTCGGCCCCGTCGGCACCTTGCAGCTCCGCTACCATTTGGAAAGCACGCAGCGGCACCTTGAGGTCCAGGTAAAGCACGCGCTCGAAGTTGCCTTCATCCACGAAGAGCGAGACCGGAGCCTCTTCCGCGACGGCATTCATGCCCCCAACACCCTCCATCTGCTCGACGGGAAGCAGGTGTTCGTTGGGCCACTTGCCTCTCGAAATGGCCTGCGCAAGAACAGTGAGGTCATGCACGTCGAACTTGGCATCACCCACGGGGAAGGGGTAAAGGTCGGACGCGGGCTGCAAAGCGGGCGAGGGATCAGTACGGCCGAGCACGAGGTTGATCAGGCCGACGAGATCAAGGGCGTCCACGCGGCCGTCTCCATCGGCATCGCCGCGTCCACCGGTTCCGTGGCCGTTCACGGGAATGATAACCGGGCTGCCCGCGTTGTGGATAAAGATCATCTCACCTTCTTGCCGCCCGAAGTCGAAGGGCAAGGGCGTAAAGGTGAACGTGAACGTCGCGTCGCTGTTGGGCGGCACGCTCGCGGTGGCCGGCGAGACCGCGAATAGGGTGTTCGTGGAGTTGACGGCCGAGATCTGGAGATTGCCGGTCCCGTGAGGATTCGACACGACCTTCTGAAACGAAATGGCGCTTCCCACGGCCACCGCACCGAAGAGCATCGGGCTTGCGTCGACCTGGAACGCCGCCCGGTTTTTGAGAACCGTAACGCTGAAGGGCTCCTCTCCGGCGGAAAGGGCGGCGTCGTCGCCCGTGGGCAGCGCGAGCGAGCCAATCACGTTGGAGAGCAACAGGGTGGTCGATGCGCTGTCCGTCCCGACGAGCGGCACCGCACTGAACCTCATCGAGACCAGCGTGTCGTACCGGGCCTGCGGTAGTCCGCTCGTGGTCGTGGAAAGCACGAGGACGCGAACGCCACCCGCGATGGGGTGCGAGGACAGGTTCCAGAGGGCTTCACTGGCGATGGCGCGCCCGCGATCAACGCCGGCGAAGGTAAAGGCAGCGGGGTTCCAGGAAATGTCGAACTGGAAACCGTGGAGTCCCGCCTGGTTCAGGTAATTGAGTTTGAGCGGAACGATCAAAGGCTCACCGCCGTCGGTCGTGCGCGCGCCCGTGCCGGCGAAAGCGAATTCATTAGAGCCGACGCGGCCGATGAGCGTCACCTTCTTTACGCCGAAGGGGCTATCGAAGGACAACGTGCCCGAAAAGAGATCGGAGGTTTCCGGTGCAAAAACGACGTTGTAAAGCGTCTCTTCGCCGGGCGCGAGGGTCACGGCGACGGTGGGTGTAATCTTGAACGCCGCGTTGCTGAGCAACGGCACCTGCACGGTAACGGTCGACGTGCTGGCGTTGATGACGGAGAGTGTCTGCGCAACCGTCTTTCCGACATCGGTTGCGAAGGAAAGCGTGTCGGCGGAAACCAGGAGGGCCGCTTTTCGCGCAGTCAATTTGACGTCGTCGATGCGTATGTTAGCGGAGCCTGAAGAAGCGCCTTTTGCATTGAACCGGAGCATACAAACGCCACTCCTGAACAGGCGCGCCGGAATGTTGACGGAGATGAGTTCGTATTCGTCTCCGTTCTCCGGCAGAGCGGCTCCGGGGAAGATGAGCGTATCGGGAAATGAGATTCCGTTGTCGTGAGAAAGGGTCACGACCATGTTTGCGACGGGGTAGGCGGCTGTTCGGCGCGCGTAATACTGGAGGTGCGCACTTCCGAGACCGGTCAGCCAGAACTTTTTTGAATCCAGAAAGCTGCCCGTTACCCCGCTCAAGATGGCGTTGTTGCCACCTGAACCAGGAGAGGGCAGGGAGGTGGTGGTCATCCACTGCTGCCCAATGGGGTTGGAACGCCATAAGTTAGGCAGCGCCGGCACGTAGGCGGTGTCGAATGTCTCGTCGACGAGGGTTGAGTCCTGCGCCCGGGCGGATCCATACCCGATCAATACGAGCGCGCATAGGAGGGCAAGCGGCCTTGCAGAACGCATGGGTGTGCCTCTGGGAAAGAGTTGAAGGAAGAGAGAGTCAGGACGCCCGGTAGATGCTCCGTTGACCTACCCTGCTAACGAGTCTACCCGGCCCGTCATCCTTCATCATCTCTTCATCAAAACCTCTTTAGCGGCCGGCGCGCAGGCGGCGCGCAAGGGATGCCGGTAGTCCGGCGTCGAGGGAACGGCGAGCGGCGCGGTCTACATCGTAAGGGACCCGAACGAGGCTGTAGCTGAACGCCTCCGTATCGAAGAGGCCGAGGCATGCCTTCTGGCTCCCGTCGCGCGGCTGCCCCACGCTGCCCACGTTGATGAGGAAACGGTGGCCCCGGCGCACCCGGAGTACCCCGACGCGGTCCCCCGCGACGGCCGGAATGTGCGTGTGCCCGAGGAAACATACGTCCGTCTCGAAGTGGCCGAACTGTGCCTGCACGAGGGCGTGCGAGTCGGTGCGCCGCCAGGCGTGCGGTTCATCCGGGGTGGCATGGACGAACGTGCATCCGTTTTCCTCCACCACGAGCGGCAGCCCGGCGAGAAAGTCGAGCTGATCCGCCGAGAGGTGCTCACGGTTGTATGCGGCGGCAACTTGCGCCGCCTGCGGCAGCCGTTCGACACCAACGTCGAGCGCCACGGCCTCGTCATGGTTGCCACGAACGGCTTTCCAGGAGCGTTCTCGCAAAAAGTCGACGCACGCCGATGCGTCGGGGCCGTACCCGACGGTGTCCCCGAGGCAGTATACCGCGTCCACGCCTGCGCGGTCGATCTCAGCGGCAACGGCTTTGAGCGCGACAATGTTGGCGTGAATGTCTGAGACGACGGCTATCTGCACGGAAGCGGGGCAGGGGCAAATGTTCAGGCACGCCCGCTCCGATCAGGGGAAGCAAACGTGCCGTGAGTACGCCGCGTTTGCCGCTCTGTGCCGCCAATTCTGCAACGCCGCCACAACGCGGTTGGAAACGAGGCATGTTTCGGGTTACCTTCTTCTGCCTAATCGTGCGCTGATCAAGGATCTATCGTCCATTCCTCATGCTCTATTCCGTAGTCATGGCCGGCGGCATCGGGAGCCGCTTCTGGCCCGCCAGCCGCCGGCAACGTCCCAAGCAGTTTCTGAGCGTCTTCGGCGAGGGAACGCTCATCCAGAACACCGTCGCCCGCCTGCAAGGTCTCGTGCCGCCGGAGCGATGCCTCGTCGTGACGCACGCGCGCTATGTCGAGCAGACGCGGGACCAGCTTCCGGCCGTGCCGGAGGAAAACGTCCTCGCCGAGCCAATCAGCCGCAACACGGCGCCGTGCATCGCGTTTGCGGCGGTAGAACTCCTGCGCCGTGATCCCGATGCGACGATGATCGTGCTCCCGGCGGACCACGTCATCACGAACGTCAAGCGTTTCCACCAGGTGCTGCGCGCCGCCATTGAAAAGGCGCAAGAGCCGAATGCGCTCGTCACCATCGGGATCACGCCGACGCATCCGGAGACGGGCTACGGTTACGTGCAGTTCGAGAGTGCTTCCTACGCGGCCGGCGATGTGCCCGCTGCCTTCCCCGTGCGCACCTTTGCCGAGAAGCCCGATGTGGCGACGGCCGAACGCTTCCTCGACTCGGGCGACTTCCTCTGGAACAGCGGCATGTTCATCTGGCGGGCCGACACGATCCTCAGCCAGATGCGCCTGCACCTGCCCGATGCCATCGAGGCCTTCTCAGCGCTGCTCGACCGCAGCGAGCCACCGACGGATGAAGAAGTGCTCCACGCCTATCAGAGCAGCCCGCGCATCTCCATTGATTACGGCGTAATGGAGCGCGCAGAGCACGTGTTCGTCGTCCCCGGCTCTTTCGGGTGGAACGACATAGGCGACTGGCGCGCCGTTTACGAACTGAGCGAGAAAGATCAGATTGGCAACGCCCTTACGGGCAACGTCATCGTTCACAACGCGAGCCGCAATCTCGTCCACGCCCGCGACCGGCTCGTGGTGCTCGTGGGTATCCACGACGCCGTGGTGGTGGACACCGAAGACGCCGTGCTCATCTGCAACCGCGAGAGTACGCAGCAGGTGAAGAACGTTGTCGATTACCTCCACGCGCATCAGCTGGAGCGGTATTCGTGAGGGGTGCCGGTCTCTTGCAGAATTGAAAGCCGGGGCGAGTCGGCAGCTACGAGGCGGTTGAAAAGAAACGAATCCCGCACGTCTAATGAAGCCGCCATATATACCGCCAACACAACTGCCCGCTGGAGGAAGACATTGGGAGTTGGGCGGCGTCGAAGAGGCTGTTGATTTGCTATCGATGGCATGTACTCCCACTATTTGGGACGATGTAAATGGCTGAAAAGCTGTCTAACATATCTGTGAATCTCACCCAAGAGGGAGGTTGCTTCGGCACTTTGATCAGTAGCGTCAGTTTCATACAGCTCGGTCCATTATATCAATAGGTGTCCAAGGCGAGCGCACTGCCCGGGGTGCAGCGTGCATTCAATCCTTCGGTCCTGATTAATCAAGCACTTAAGAGACTATTCGCGGCGCTTTGGTATACGATTTGTTACTAATAGGGTGATCGTGCTCCGGCTTGCCCGGTTTGTTTCTTCCCATTAGTACAGCGCGAATACCTTATGCGGCAGTTTACGCTCTTGTGTGCCCTTTTCCTTCTTTCCGTCGCCCCCGCATCGGCTCGCGTAACGACCTCGCTCAAAGGGTCGCCCGCGTCGATGCAGCGGCAGTTTCGTATAGCCGAGCAGGAAATTGGTACTTTCATCGAGCGCGCAGATCAGCTTCGCGAGATGGAGCGCGATGAAGAAGTGATCATCATTCCGGCCAACAGCGACTACAGCGTCCTCGAAAGCGTCTCTCATCCTTACGCCCGGCCGGAATTGCGCCTGTTCATCGAGCGGCTTGCCCAGCAGTACCGCGCCGCCACCGGCGAGAAGCTCGTGGTGACGAGCCTTATCGGCCGCGCGAAGAGCAGCCGTGGAACGCGCACAAGCTGTCCGTCCACCCGGCCGGCATGGCCGTCGACTTCCGCATCAGCAACAATGCGAAAGCGCGAGCCTGGTTGGAGGGCGTTCTGCTGAACCTGGAGGGCAAAGGGCTCCTGGACGTCACGCGCGAGCGCCGGCCGCCGCACTACCACGTCGCGCTCTTTCCGGATGCTTACCGGACCTATGTTGAAGGAACCATCGGCAGGCAGGCCGTGGCAACTGCGCTTCTCTGGAACGACGCTCCCGCAGCGCCGGTGAAAGAAGCTGCCCACGTGCAGCGTGCGTCCGTCGAAACGCTCCCTGCCGCGACTCCGGCACGCACGGGGCCGAGCGGGTGGGCCGTGGGCGCGGTGGCGCTCCTCGCCGGGGCCGCCCTTTTTGCGATCTCCCGCCAGAAGGCAACCCCCGCCCCTTGATCCCTGCACCTCGGCCTCCGCGTCTCTACGCCTCTGCGTGCAGTCATCCGTTCTCCCGGACACCATGCGAACCGCGAACGGAGCCTTCCTACCGGAGCGTGTATCGCGCGCCGAAGAACAGGTGGCGCGTCGCGGCCGGAAAGAACTGAGGCGCGCCGAAACCCGCGTTGCCGTAAAGCAGCACCTTCTGGTCGAGCAAATTGTTCACGTCGAGCGACAGCGCCAGCCCTGACGCGCTCTTCGAACCGAAAGCATACGACACGCCCGCATTCATCAGCACGTATGGGTCCACGACGAGGGCTTTCGTGCTCGCTCCTTCCGGCGTCTTTCCGCCCGAATTGTCGACGTACTGCTTGCCCGCGTACTTCGCGTCCGTCTTTGCCGTAAAGCCGCCCTTCCGGTAACTCAGCCCCAGATGGGCAATGCGCTGCGGGAAACCGGCGATGGGGTTGCCGGAGCGGTCGAGGGGCCGGACGCTCCAGTCCGCCAGCGTCGCGTACTCCGTAAACCGCACGAACCGGTTGCGGCTGAGCGTCAGGTTGCCTTGTGCATCGAGTCCGGGGAGAAGCCGCATAGCCGCCTCAAGCTCCACGCCGAGGTGCCGTGTACGGTCGGCATTCCCGGTGCGCGGCACGCCGAACTGATCGAGGCCGCCGCTCGGCACAATTTCGTCGTGAAAGTCCATGTAGAAGACGTTGCCGGCCAGGCGGTATCCTTCGCGGGCGTACGACGCGCCGGCCTCGACATTGACGAGTCGCTCCGGGCGAACGAGCGGCCGGTCGTAATCGAGCGCGCCATTCCCCGTCTGTTCGAACTGCGGGAGCGCGCCCGCGCCGGCCTCGTCGGCGTTGTAATAAGTGCTCAGGCGCGGTTCCCGCCGGGCCAGCGCAACGCTAACATAGCCGCTCAAGGGTTGCTCCGGGTTGATCGTCACGCCAAGCCGGGGATTCGCGAACAGGTAGGGAATACGGAAGGAGCGGCCGAAGAAGGCTTCGTCGAATACCCGGTAGTGGCGGTAGGTAAGCTGCAAATCCCCCTGGACGGCCAGCCACGGCAGCGGCCTCGTTAAATGGCTGCCGAAGACGGAGGCTGTCGCCTGCTCTCCTCTCCACTGGTATACGCGCGGCCCGGCCGCCTCGCTCACACCGCGGGGCAGCCCTTCGGCTTCCTGGATTCGTCCCCAGTGCAAACTTCGGTGGAAACGAGCCTCCGCGCCGATCGTCGTTTCGGAACGGCCGTTGCGCACCGTGACCCGCGGAACCCATCCGGTCTGGTACTGATCAACATAAGCCCGGAAGAGCAGCTTCGACAGATCCGGCGCGGACTCGTAGAGCGGCAGCGCGCGTTCATCGCTCGTCAGGCCTGCGAAATCCGACGGGAGACGGAGGTAGTCGGCCGAGCGGTAAGAGCCGTCAAAGTCGAAGTATCCCCTGCCGCGAATGGCGTAGAGTGCTTGCTTGAGACTCACGTTGTCGGAAAGCGTCCAGTCATGCAGCACTTCGAGGTGCGGCTGATGGAACCACTCGATGTCCTCCGTCGCTGCCGCGGCATTTTCTCGTCGCGCGGACGGGCTCTCGTTGTCTTCCTTTGAAACGCCGTAGTAAGCCAGGGCGTCCCGCTGCGGTCCGCCATACGCCTGCACCGTCAGGGCCGAATGATCGCCGTAGCGCGTTACGCCGGCAAAGAAACGGTGGAATTCCGACCAGGACCAATCGCGGTACCCGTCGGAGAGGAGCCGGCTGTAGCGTCCAAAGGCCACGTACCGGCCGCCGAGGAGTCCGGAGTTGACTTCGGCGGTATATCTGCGGGTGCCATAGGCTCCAGCCCCGGCCTCCATGACGGCGTAGGGTTCCGGCCGGTAGGGCATCGCCACGATGTTGACGGCGCCGCCGATCGCCACAGGACCGTAGAGCGCCGATCCGGCTCCGCGCTGCACCTGGATGTCCTGAACGGCACCTTGCAGATCAAAGAAGTTGATCCAGTAGACGCTGAAATCCTCCGGATTATTCTGCGGAATACCGTTGATCGAGACCGCGATCCGCCGCTCGTCGAAGCCGCGCATGAGAAGGTAGGAGTAGCCCATTCCATTGCCGTTCTCCGAGTAGTAAGTGACGGATGGCATGGTGGCAAGCAGGACAGGCAGATCTTTCATGTCCGGCTGCTCCTCCAGTTCTAAAGCCGTGAGATTGCTGAACGTGACGGGCGTCAGGCGCGGGCGGGCGCGGAGGGCGGTCACGACAACGTCCGGCTGCTCGACCGCATGGAGAGACAGCTGCACGTCCGCCGGGGCGACGCCGTTCCTCACGACTTCGATGCGCTCCTTATACTCGGCGAATCCGACGAAAGAGACGGCGAGCAGATACTGTCCCGCCCGAACGCTGCTGAGGCTGTACCGCCCTTCTTCGTCCGAAGCGGTGCCGTAGGGCGCGCTGCCGGAACGCTCGTCGAAAAGCCGAACCGTAGCTCCGCCAAGCGGCCGGCCCGTTTCGTCAGTCACTGTCCCGGAGACGCCGCCCGGCCCCGGCTGCGCCGCGGCGGCAGGAGCAAGACAGGCTGCAAGGAGGAAGAGTGATAGAAAAGAAAGAGATAGAATTGAAGAGCGCATGGCGGGTCCTCCAGAATAGAAAAAGCCGCTCCGCAGAAAAGACTGGGAGCGGCTCTGGAGCCCCATTCGACGCACAACCGCACGCGCCGCCAGGACCCGAAAAACGGGCGGGCAGCACGGGAGCGGAAGTGTTGTTTTCCTACGCCGGTATGATCCGGGTCAGGTTCGAAGGGTATGCTCTCAGCCCGGCCTTATCGGCAGGGCACCCCCAACAGTCCTCGAAGCAGCAAGTAAAGAACGATGCAGGCTCGGCCTGCCGGGTATATACCACGCGAAAGTCGCCGCGTTTCCGATCTCAGTATTCATTCAGCAGCGCGCTCCAACGATGCCCGCGGCCGCTCCGCCACTTACGCCGTTCTGCGCCCCGCGACGTAGTAACAGGGACAAAAATTTCTACGCCGGCGCAAGCCCTCTTGCACGCTTCCCGCAGCGGTGCTACATTCTATAAGACTTTGTACCCGAACCATCCTTTACGCCTGTACCATGAAGCCTCTCATCGCCCTGAGTCTCCTCGTCCTTCTCGCCGGTTGCAGCGGCAGCCGGCATTCATCCAGGCAGAGAGTGCCGCTCGGCGCGCACTGGATCGGCGAGGAGCAGTACGGCTACAGGGACGTCTTCGTAGGCGTCGAAAAGTTACCGGTGCCGTTCGGCGGCTCGACGCTCATGCACCGCCGCATCCGCGAGGCGCTGCATTACTCGCCCTGCAGCGAAATGGACCGGCTCGCCTACGCCATCGTGATCGACCAGGCGGGGCGGGTCGTGGGGGTGCACTCGCCGAACGTTTCCGGTGAGGCGTGCGAGTACGCCGTGGCCCGGGCGCTCGCGGATATTCGCTTTCAGCCCGCGCTGCTGCGCGGCGAAGCCGTCGCGTCCGTCATTTCGCAGCGGATAACGCTTCGCATGGCCACCCAGCGCGAACGCGGCGCACTCCCCGGGAGCCAGGCCGGGCGGATGAACAACTGAAGGCGCGGTGCCGGGCCTCAACTGAAACCCGGCACCGGGCCTTGCGCTACTTGCGGTCGCGGCTGACCAGCTTGTTAAAGCGGTCGTCCCCTTCATCCCGGATGAGGAGGGCCAGCTTGTTCTCGTCGAACGCCTCGAACCAGTTCTCCCAGGAGATCTCGTCCAGCGTATCCTCGCCGCTGTAGCCCGGGAAATCGATCCGGAGCACGCCGGGATCGCCTTTGCCGCCGGTGCTCTTGACGCGGGCCGGTTTGCCTCCGTGCTTTTCAGCCCATTTGCGAATCTTGTCGTGGTCGGTGACGGGTTCTGCAGACTTGCTCATGGAATCTTTGGCAGTTGGTGAATCGAAGGATTAGAAACCCGCATGGCCCCTCCGCGGATTCCATTCGCGCGCATCGCGCTGTTCCGTTTGCGTGACAATGCGGCGCCTCATCCCGGCAGAAACATCGGCGCGCCGGGACCAAGCGGCAGGGAGAGGCTGATCCAGACAATGAACATGATCATCCAGATGATGAGAAAAACGACGCTGTAGGGAAGCATGGTGGCAATGACCGTCCCGATGCCGGCCTTCGCATCGTAGCGCTCCACAAAGGCAACGATCAGCGCGAAATAAGACATCATGGGCGAAATGATGTTCGTCGTGCTGTCCCCTATTCGGTAAGCCGCTTGCACAAGCTCGGGCGAGTATCCGAGCAGCATGAACATCGGGATGAACACCGGGGCCATGATCGCCCATTTGGCGGAGGCGCTTCCCATCGCGAGGTTGATGACGGCAGAGAGAAAGATGAACGCGATCATGAGCGGAATAGGACCGAGGCCGGAGGCCTGTAGCACGGCGGCACCTTCGACCGCAAAGACAAGTCCCAGATTGGACCACTTGAAGTAGGCGACGAACTGCGCGGCGAAGAACACAAGAACCATGTACGTGCCGAGCGTTTCCATGGACTTGCCCATTCCGCGCATTACGTCGGCATCGCTCCGGATCGTATGGGCACCGATGCCGTAGGCGATCCCCGCCAGCGCCGCCGCAATGAAGATAAAGGCGACAATGCCGCTCATGAAGGGCGAATGCAGGATCTCTCCGGTCTCCGGATTTCGCAGAAAGCCGTCGGCAGGGATCAGGCCCCACAACACCAGCGCCGTCAGACCCATCGAGGCCCACAAGGCGAACCAGAGGCCCCGCTTTTCTTCGGGCGTCAGCGTGCGAATCTCCTCAGGCTTCTCGTCGCCCGTGTAGGTCCCGAGACGCGGAACGACGATCTTCTCGGTCACCCACGTCCCCGCCGCGGCAATGAAAAAGGTGGATGCAAACATGAAGTAGTAGTTGCAGGCCGCATTGACTACGTACTCCGGGTTGATGATGCGCGCCGCTTCCTGGGAAAGCCCGGCCAGCAGCGGGTCGATCGTTCCAAGGAGCAGATTCGCGCTGTATCCGCCCGAAACGCCCGCAAAGGCGGCGGCAAGCCCGGCGATAGGGTGCCGCCCCACCGCGAGAAAGATGATGGCCGCCAGCGGAACGAGGAGCACGTAGCCAACCTCGCTCGCCGTGTTCGAGAGCACCCCGGCGGTCACGATCACGAAGGTGAGCAGATGGCGGGGGGCCGAGAGCACCAGCAGCCGCAGCGCCGCGCCAATCAGTCCGCTTCCCTCGGCCACCCCGATGCCGAGCATGGCGACGAGCACGGTGCCGAGCGGCGCAAACCCCGTGAAGTTATCGATCATCTCGGTCAGGATCAGGTGCAGCCCCGTTACCGAGAGGAGGTTCATTGGCCGGATGATCTCGCCCGTGCCGGGGTTCGTGACGGCGAGGTCAAACAGGCTGAAGACCCACGAGAAGACGATCACGAGCAGGGCGAAGAGGGCGAAAAGCGTCGCCGGGTGCGGCAGGGCATTGCCCACGCGCTCGATGACGGAGAGAAACCGGGCGGTGAGGCCCGGGCGCGTCGTTTCAGCTTGCATAATAGGGAGCTTTGAAAACGGCGTGGTAACGAGGGACGAGGCAAGTATACTGCAACGGCATCAATTACCAGGACGAGGTGCCCGCCCACCCGGACGATGCCCGCTCTTCCACGACCGTGCGCGCTGCGGAACAGCCGGACTGATCCACCTGGGTGGAATGGTACCTGAGAAAAGCCCGTAGTGAAGGCCCGGCAGGGCTTTGACTACCTGCGACCGGGGGGTTGGGCTGCAAGGCGACATGAGCGCGCCTGCTCTGCAGTTCAGCACCGACTTTGCCGCCGCCGCTCCAACGCTGTCCACCCGCCTGCCTGTTGCACAAAAGCGATTTTCGACGGGCTTACCCCTTGCTTTTTGTAGAGGATGCGCCTATCGTCTATAGTAGACGCCTGCCGAGCCGGTTCGCCTCCGGCCGTGTCCGCAGGCGCCGACCGCGACGACGACCATCCCCAGGGTTTCCGGCTAAGGCCATCGCGTTCTTCATGGAAGACCGGTGCCAAACATAAACAACACCCCTACACAGCGGCGCGGCTTTCCCCTACATCATCTTTCTACCCCCCTACATATTACATGCCAGAAGGGTCGTAAATAACGATCAGTCAAGGCTGCAATTAGTCGAGGTTCCCCATGCGCCAGCCCACCTTCGCACCGGCCCTGGCCGCGTGCCTCGTCTCCGCGCTGCTGCTTACGTCCGCTTGTGACGCATTCCGCCAAAAGGACACCGCGCCCGAACCCTACTTCAAACCGGGGGAGTATGGCGGCGATCCGCTGCCTGGAACCGAGCACCTCTACAACGTGCGCCTCAGCCCCGATGGGCAGAAGGTAGCGTTCATCCGCTCGTTTACTCCGGGCGCCCCGATGGACCCTCGCGATCAGCTCTGGATCACGAACCGCGACGGCAGCGATCCGCAGATCATCGGAGTGAATGTCGGCACGATTGACTGGTCTCCGGACGGAGAGAAGTTGGCGGTGACGGTGTGGTATGGGATTGATGCTTATGTATACACCATCAATCTCAAGATGCTAACGGCAACGCAGTGGACCGGCCGAGACACGGACTTCTTTAACCATCCCACCGTCAGCAATCCCATCTGGTTTCAGGACGGCGAGCGCCTGCTTGTTTCGGTAATGGCAAAAGATTACCAGCAACCCTTTGAGCGCGGTCTCTACACGATCAACACGCGAACGGGTGAAATTGTAGGGCCGCTCGTGGAGTTGATGCAAGCAGCCTTCTTGGGTGAAGGTGACCTATACGCTACCGGGAGAAAATACGTCATGAATAAGGATCCGCGAGACGGCAACTCCGCCCGCTTTGACTTCGAAACAAGGCAGTGGAAGTGGCTTACCGAATTGGCGTACGACTCCCTTAAATATGTCGAAGTTGCAGTGCCAAGTCCAACTAAGCCTATGCTGGCGCAGGCTCGAGTGGTGAGCAACGCTTGGCAACTGTTCCTGATGGACAGCGATGGAAATAGCATAGGGCAGGTGACGCACTTCGGGGCAGAAAATCCCAGGTGGACCTATGATGGCCGGTATGTGCTTTTCAAACGAGACGTGCACAAAGGTGCTGGTGCCCGCTACGTACCCTTCATCTACGACGTAGAATCGGGTTCGGAGTCCGTGCTCTTTGCGTTGCAACCTGACTCCTTGCCCCAATTTCCCGCGCTCTCAGAACCCAGCAGCGCCGCCTTCGGCCTTGCTCCATGAGCGCCACCCGTTCACCTTAACATGTACGCGATGAAGACATAGCCACTACGGAAAAGCCTCCGGCGTGCTGAATCCACACCGGAGGCCCACAGATCGCAAACCGGCATCCTGGACTGGGCTACCTCCTCGTGGAGAGCAGCAGAGGCTTCGTTTGCTCTATTCTCAACGCGCCAGTCCCTCACTTGTGCCCGCAAGGGCCGAGGTGACCCATGAAAACTCACTCGGGTCCATTCGCAAGGCTTCTCTTCGCGCTCCTTCTGCTCCTCGCGCCTGCCTCGGCAGCACGCGCGCAGCAGACGAACGACCCGCTCGTTGGGCAGCAGCAGTATCTCTTTGATGTTCACCACGTCGGCCAGGCATGGGCGTACACTACCGGCTCGTCCGCTACCCGGATCGGCATCTACTCAGATTTCCGGCGTTTTCCCGGTAAGCGAAGGCGTCAAGTGGCGGCCTCTACAGGCAACCGACCTTACATACCAGACAGGGATTCCCCTAGAACAACTTAGTACCCCCCTACATATTTCATGCCATCGGCATCGTAAATAACACTTGGTCAGAGTCCTCACAAGGTACGTTCTCCCATGCGCCATCCCTCCCTGCTTCCGACCGTCTTAGGCAGCCTCATGGTGGCCACTCTCCTGCTTACGTCCGCTTGTGACTCCGCCGGCGACGCTGAACCCGCTTGCCTGCCACCCGGCAGCTACGACGTGTACCTTTCCAGTTCGAGCAACGACTATCTTTATCGGCTGAACACCGAAACGCGGACAAGCGATAGCTTCTTCGTCGGGGGATCACAAACACGCCTCGCATTCGATCCCATCCGTAAACTACTCTACGGTAGTGGTCCCTACGAGTTTGAAGCTCCCTACACAATATGGAGAGCCTTGTTTACCATGGATACGGAACGAGGTAGGCTATTGGAGAGCCGGCTCAACTACTTGTTCGTTCCCAACGTTCCCGACGCTTTCCTCACTTCAGACGGAGGCACCCTGTTGCTGTCCTATGCCTCTAATGATACAACTTGGACTGTATTTGCCAATACGCGCACTGGTGAGGTGCTACATACCGAGGGTTATGGCAGAGGTGATGAGAAATCGATGCTTAGGGCAATACATCCCCGGCAAAGTATCGCCTTTTACTCGCCCAATGTGGCTCGCGAAGTAGTTGCATACGATTTTGACGCTTATAAAGTCATGCGCAGGTATCCGCTCCGCGCCGACGGCAAGCGCTTTATTCCACGTAGGATGGTCATACATCCAGATGGACAGAGGCTTTATCTTACCGCCACAGCGGATACTGATCAAGGCCAGGGACCCATAGACCCGGGAGACTATGCCGGCGAGTGGCTGCTGGAATTAGATCTTGATACCGGTGCTCTCAAGATCTGGACCCAAATTCATCACGCCATGAACCGGATCGTGCTGGCTCCCGACGGAAGTTCCCTGTTTCAGACACAGCCGGGCAACTGGCACGAGGGCCCGTCAAGTCCCATTATCAATGTATATGATACAGACAGCGGGCGCTTGAACCACACTATTTCGCTGGTGGGTGCCCGGTGGGAAAGGTGGGAGCGGGAGGGCGATGGCAGTACCTATGTGCCAAACCCCGACCAATAGCCATAACGCCTGACGAGTGCTACGCCTATGTGGGCACATGGGGCAACGGGTGGACGTTTGGTCCACTGCTTCTCGTCAACTTGCGCGAGCGCCGCTGGGAGCGAACGCTCGAGCCATTTGATGGTCACCACCAGATCATGAGCGACATCACCATCGTGCAGCGCTGAGACGCGCCACAAATCATCCGCAACGCTCGACTCGCTGCGGCGGAACGTTCAATGTGTCTGACCACCTTGCAACGAGGTCTCGTATGAATACCAACTCCCTACTCCTCCTCGCCCTCTCTGCCCTCCTGCTCCTGGGGCTTGCCGGATGCGACTGGGAAGACAGCGGCGGGCCGGAAGCGGCCAAGTATTCCATCACGATAGATAGCGTCATCGTCCGTCCGAACCCGGTCGTCACCGGCGATACGGTGGTCTTTACGGCCGTCACGAAGGACAGCCTTAATCCTGATTTCCTATATGTGTGGGGCGGCATATCCCTTCTGAAACGAACTGAACGGAATCGCCTCGTGTGGCGAGTACCGGTTCCTGCAGGTACCTATTCATACGCGGTGTTTCCACGTCACGTTAGCGGTGAAATGTATGGAGACACCTACTTCACGGTAGTAGTATTGCCGAGGGATTAGTATCAGTATATAATATCCAGTTAATTGTCACAAAGCAGCGGTCATACCTCCACGTAGTTGCATCCGCCATGAAAACGCCCCTGTTCTTTCAGCATTCACTTTTCCTTCTGCTGCTGCTCCTCTTGCCATTCGGCGCATGGACAGCAGCGCGAGCGCAGGTTGTTCTGACGGCGCTTACATCGACGACTCGGGCGACGTGCGCTTCCGCGGCGGAGCCGAGTTCTCCTTCAACACGCAGAACGGCCTGACGCACCGCGGCTACAGTTCGGCCACGTTCGGCGCTTTCGGCGAGCGCGCGGGGGTGCTCGCCATGGAGAACGGTCTCTACGGAATCTCGTCCTATCTCGGCTCGTTCCTGGAGATTGGCCGCTTCTACCCGCCGGGCGGCGGGCCGCCGCTTCCGGGTGGCGGCACGCCTGACGGACTCTGCCTCGATCCGCATCCCGCGCAGCAGGGCTACAACTTTATCGGCGGCTGCAACACGGTCATGGACAACGGTGCCTACGACGTGCACGTCGCCGGCAGCGGCATGAGAGCGCACCTGACCTACTGGGGCCGCCCCGTGCCATCCGCGTCGCAGTTCCTGCAGGACTACCCCGGTCAGGTGGATTACGGCCACTACCTCAGCTACGACCCCGGCGAGTACTTCGCGCCGCCGCCCGCGCCGGAGGCGGCCTCGCCGATGCTCGCAGGACTGCGCGCGGTGCCGGTCACGGCAACCGGCCAGGAGCCGTTCGTCGCGCGTGCGCGGCGTCTCTTGCGGGAAGATCCGGGTGCGGCGCTCGCGCTCCTCGATTCGGTGCTTGCCGCGCCGGGCGCGCCGGAGACTCGCGCAGCGCAGGTGCTCTATCCGAAGGCGCTCCAGCGCGCAGGTCGCTCGTTCGAGGCCAAAGCCATAGCTGAAGCGGCCCTTGAGGGCGACGCGCTCGCTCTCGGCCGCTCGGCTCCCGGCTGGGGCGCCATGCCACCGGAGGACCAGGCGATCCTTGCCAGCCGCCTCTTTTACCGGGCGCTGCTGGAGGAGAAGAGCCCCGCTGAGGCCGAAAAGTGGATACCCGTGCTCGCCCGCCTCGGCGACGAGGACGCGAGGAACGGGCTGCTGCAGGCGGTCTACCGGAGCGTAGCCGAGACGGCCCCAAGCGCGGCTCCGTCCATGAAGGCCGCCAGGACGCCAGAGCAGCCCTTCGCCGCCGGATGGTACCCGAACCCGGTGGCGACGACCGGAACCGTTTGGTACCGCCTCCCCGAAGACGCCGACGTTCAGGTGACGCTCTACGACGTGCTCGGACGCGAAGTGGCCCGCCCGGTGGACGCGCCGGAGAAGGCAGGCTTGCACGAGGTGCCCTTCAACGCCTCCGCCCTTCCGAGCGGCGTCTACTTCTTCCGCGCCTCGGCGGGCGGGGACGTGGTTACGGGCAGCGTGACGCTTGTTCGGTAGCCGGAGTACGGCGCGAGGATGCATGGGGCGGGGACCCGGATACCCCGGGCCTCTATAAGTGCCGCTTCTTGCGCCGAGACGCCGGGACGTAAGGGTGCCGATTCTGCCCTCTGCGTCTCGGCGTCTGCGCGTCAAAGAGGTTGAGGGGCCGGGCGGAACATGGCGCGCTGCCCCGGTCGTTCCATTCAGCATGAGCCTACCCTCTTGCCGGATGATCAACGCTTCCACCAGGTTACTCCTACTGCTTCTGCTCGCCTGCAGCGCGACTACCGCACACGCGCAGCCTCGCGCGGGCGCTCAGTACGATTCTGTTCTCGACGATCCATTCGTCGCCGTACGCGCGGAAGTGGGGCTGAACCTTGTCTACGACATGCGCTTCGATGAGGCCAACCTTGTCTTCAGCGAGGTTGACAAGAAGTACCCCGACCATCCCATCGGGCCGTTTCTGAAGGCGCTCACCACCTGGTGGAAGATCCTGCTCGACCTTTCCGACAACGCCTATGACGCGCGGTTCTACGCCGCAATGGACGAGGTCATCCGCCGAAGCGATCGGCTGCTTGCGCGCGACAAGAACGACTTCGACGCCATGTTCTTCAAAGGCGCGGCGCTGGGCTTCCGCGGACGGCTTCGGTCCAACCGCGGCGACTGGTTCAAGGCGGGCCTCGACGGCAAGCGCGCGATGGATTACGTCCTCTCCGTCGCCCGCAAGCATCCCGGCAATCACGACTACATCTTCGGCAAAGGCATCTACGACTATTACGCGGACGTCGTGCCGGAACGTTATCCGTTCACGAAGCCGATCATGGTGTTCTTTCCACGCGGCAACCGCCTGCTGGGCATTCGCGAACTGGAAAGAACCGCCAGCCGGGGCCGCTTTCTGCAAACCGAGGCGGCGTACTTTCTCCTTCAGATCTACTACCTCTTCGAGAACGACCGCGAAAAGACGTTTTACTACGCGGACCTTCTTCGCAAGAAGCATCCCAATAACCCGTTCTTCCATGCCTTTCAAGCGCGCGTACAGTACCGCTGGGGCGAGTGGGACAAGGCGGAAGAGAGCTTCGAGCGCATTATCCGCGCCTTTCGAGAGAAGAAGCCGGGGTATAACCAGGCCGCCGCCGAGCAATCGTTCTACTACATCGCGCGCATCCGGATGAACATGGGCCTCTACGCGGACGCCATGGCGAATCTCTCCCAGCTCGAACGCCTCACGCGCGAACGTCCGACCGACACTTACTTCAAGGTGTGGGGCCTTCTGCGGCAGGGAATGGCGCTCGATGCGCTTGGCAACCGAACCCGCGCCGTCGAAGCCTACCGGCAGGTGCTTCGGATGAAGAACTGGGGGGACGCGCACGAAACCGCCCGTCGCTACCTGGATCGTCCCAACAAAGGCGCGTGACCTTGCACCTGAGGGAATATCCCGGCAACGCCTCACTTGAGCACGCGCGGACACTGGGCCGGAGCGTAAAACAATTGCGGGTAGAAGGTCGTAACCACTTTCCCGGCAGGCGTTTGCCGCCGGTATCCTGGCGCTATCCTGCACCGACGATGAATTCTTTTCGCTACACGCAGTGGGTTGATGAGCAGCACGGGCCGCCGGGCACGACGTTCGAGAAGCTGCTCGATCTCTTTCAACAACTCCTGCAGTTCACGGCAGGCGATGCTGCCGAGGCGCTAAACTGGCTCACGCAGCTCGACGCTCGCTACGGCCTCTCGGACGAAGGCATGGGCATGGGCGACTTTATCGAAGAGCTCAAAAAGCAGGGCTTCCTGGAGGAGGACGCCGGCGGCACCGTCCGGATTACGGCCCGCACGGAGCGCTCGCTCAGGCAGCGCTCGCTCGAGGACATCTTCAGCCGGTTGCGGAAGAGCAGCCCGGGTCGCCACAAAACGCCGTATCCGGGTGCGGGCGATGAGCGGCAGGCTGAGACGCGGCGGTGGCAGTTCGGTGATGATCCGCAGCGAATCGACGTGACGGGCACCATGTCGAACTCCTATCGCCGGAGCGGTATCGACGAGTGGAATCTGGCGGAAGACGACTTCGAGATCTATGAGACCGATCATAACACCTCGGTGGCAACCGTGCTCATGATCGATCTCTCCCACTCCATGATTCTTTACGGAGAAGACCGGATTACGCCCGCCCGCCGCACCGCGATGGCGCTCTCGGAGCTTATCATGACGCGCTATCCCAAAGACTCGCTCGACATCGTCGCCTTCGGCAACGAGGCGTGGGAGGTGGCCGTGAAGGACCTCCCCTACCTGCAGGTGGGCCCGTTCTACACCAACACGCGCGCCGGTCTGCAGCGCGCACGGGACATTCTTCGCCGCCGGAAGAACCGCAACAAGCAGATCTTCATGATCACCGACGGCAAGCCGAGTTGCCACCTGGAGTACGGGCGAATGTACCGCAACGCCTATGGGTTGGACCGCAAGATCGTCAACAAAGTGCTGGATGAAGCCGTCATCTGCCGCCGGGAAGGCATTACGATCACCACGTTCATGATCGCCCACGACCCGTATCTTCAGCGCTTCGTCCACGAAATGACGGAAGCCAATCAGGGCCGCGCCTACTACGCCGATCTCGACAACCTCGGCGAGTTCATCTTCGAAGATTTCGTTCGTAATCGCCGTAAAAAAACCCGGTGAACACAATGAGCCAGGCTGCTTCCTCCCTCATGCGAGCGACGCGGAACAAGGAATCGCGCCGCATGACCTATGCCGAGTTCATGGCCTTCATTCAGGAAGACCAGAAAGGCGATCTCATCGATGGTGTAGCAAAGATTATGTCACCAGCGACGTATCAGCACGAGCGGCTGTTTGGGATTCTGTTTACACTTCTTTCGGTGTTTATTAATAGACGAGGGCTGGGGCAGATACTTGGTTCCCGCTCCCTCGTGCGCATCGACGAGCACAACGGCTATGAGCCGGACCTTCTCTTCGTCGCCCGCGAGCGCCTCGGCATCATTCATGACCTGGAGATCATCGAAGGGCCGGATCTTGTGGTGGAGATTGTCTCCCCCTCGTCCCGCACCGACGACTATGCGCGCAAGTTCACCGGCTACGAGCGCGCCGGCGTTGGCGAGTACTGGATCATCGATCCGCTGCGCGAAGAAGCCACGTTTTACGTGCGGCGGGAAGAGAGGCTTGAAGAAGTCCATCCGGAAGGCGGCACCTTCCGTTCTGAAGCAGTGCCCGGCTTCTATCTCCGCCCGGAATGGATCTTCACCGAAGAGAAGCTGGATGAACTTGCGCTACTTGAAGAGATGCTCAAGAGGCCGTTGAAGTAATGGAAAGCGCCGTATGTAGCTGTCATTATGGATCAACGTACCGACGCGACCTCCCCCTTGAGGGGGATTCAAGGGGGTGTTATGCAGCCTTTAAGACGCGCGTAGAGCATAATCAGTATTGGATAAAAACCACCCATTGTAAATCAACAGGCTCTTAAGCGAGGGACTCCGTCATGACCACCGCCGTCAAACAGCCCCTTTCAAAGGCCAAGCCCGGCGCGGCGCGGCGCAAGATGTCGTACGCCGAGTTCATGGACTTCATCCAGGAAGACCAGAAGGGCGATCTCATCGATGGTGTAGCAAAGATTATGTCACCGGCTTCTTATCAGCATGAACGGCTGCAAGCATTCCTCTCCGGACTTCTTCTTATGTTCGCGAGCCGTCGAGATCTCGGCGACGTCCTAGGATCGCGCACGCTCGTCCGCATAGACGAGCAGAACGGCTTTGAACCGGATATTCTCTTCGTCTCGCGCGAACGGACAGGCGCGATTCACCCGCTGGAAGTCGTGGAGGGGCCCGACCTTGTCGTGGAGATCGTATCGGCTTCCTCGCGCACAGACGACCGCGTCCGGAAGTTCATCGGGTACGAAAAGGTGGGAGTTAAGGAGTATTGGATCATCGACGCGGAACGCCGGCAAGCCGACTTCTATGTCCTGCAAGAAGGCGAGTTCAAGCCTTCGGAGCCGGTCGAGGGCGTCTTTCACTCCGAGGCAGTGCCGGGCTTCTTCCTGCGCACCGAATGGCTCTTCGGGAAGGAGCTTCCCGACGCCCTCGCGATTGCTAATGAGATGCAGCAAGCCGGTAAAAACGCATGACCACCGCCGTCAAACAGTCTCGTTCAAAGGCCAAGCCCGGCGCGGCGCGGCGCAAGATGTCGTACGCCGAGTTCATGGCCTTCATTCAGGAAGACCAGAAAGGCGATCTCATCGATGGTGTAGCAAAGATTATGTCACCAGCGACGTATCAGCACGAGGATCTGCAGGGATTCCTGGCCTTTCTTCTGCGAGGTTACGTCACTTCGGTAGGATTGGGCAAGGTTCTCGGCTCCCGCTCGCTCGTGCATATTGACGAGCGCAACGGCTACGAGCCGGACCTTCTCTTCGTCGCCCGCGAGCGCCTCGGCATCATTCATGACCTGGAGATCATTGAAGGGCCGGATCTTGTGGTGGAGATTGTCTCCCCCTCGTCCCGCACCGACGACTATGCGCGCAAGTTCACCGGCTACGAGCGAGCCGGCGTTGGCGAGTACTGGATCATCGATCCGCTGCGCGAAGAAGCCACGTTTTACGTGCGGCGGGAAGAGAGGCTTGAAGAAGTCCATCCGGAAGGCGGCACCTTCCGTTCTGAAGCAGTGCCCGGCTTCTATCTCCGCCCGGAATGGATCTTCACCGAAGAGAAGCCGGATGAACTTGCGCTACTTGAAGAGATGCTCAAGAGGCCGTTGAAGTAATGGAAAGCGCCTTATGTAGCTGTCATTATGGATCAACGTACCGACGCGACCTCCCCCTTGAGGGGGATTCACGGGGGTGTTATGCAGCATTCAAGACGCGCGTAGAGTCATAATCAGTATTGGATAAAAACCATCCATTGTAAATCAACAGGCTCTTAAACGAGGGACTCCGTCATGACCACCGCCGTCAAACAGCCCCTTTCAAAGGCCAAGCCCGGCGCGGCGCGGCGCAAGATGTCGTACGCCGAGTTCATGGACTTCATCCAGGAAGACCAGAAGGGCGATCTCATCGATGGTGTAGCAAAGATTATGTCACCGGCGACGTATCAGCAGCGGCGGGTTTGACTTGGCGAAGCAATAAACACGCGCACTTATCCTACAGGTACCCCGTGAGCCTCTCCCTGCAACCGAAGAAGAGCCTCGGGCAAAACTTCCTCAGCGACCCGAACACGGCGCGCAAAATAGTTGGTGCGCTGCGGGCGGTGCCCGGCGACCCCGTTGTAGAGATTGGTCCGGGGACCGGGGCGCTGACCGGCTTCCTTCTGGAACTGTTTGAGAACCTGTGCGCGCTCGAAGTCGATCAGCGCGCCGTGGCTCTGCTCAACGAGCGCTGGCCCGCCCTCAACGTGCGCCACGCGGACGTGCTGGATGTGAACTGGCAAGCGCTGTCGCATGAGCAGGGCGGGCCGCTGCACGTAATCGGCAATCTGCCTTACTACATCACGTCGCAGATTCTCTTTCGACTTCTCGACGCGGGGCCGTGTATCTCCGAAGCAGTCGTTATGATGCAGCTCGAAGTCGCCGAGCGGCTGGTGGCGCTGCCGCGCACGAAGGCTTACGGCATTCTCAGCGTGGCCGTTCAACTCGCGGCGCAGCCGGAGATTCTCTTTCGCGTCTCGCCGAACGTGTTCTTTCCCAAACCCGACGTGACCAGCGCTGTCGTGCGGCTCTCCTTCCTGCCGACGCCCCTCGTCCTTCCAGAGGAAGCGGCGTTTGTGCGGAGACTTGTTCGCCAGGCCTTTAACCAGCGGCGCAAAACGCTGCGCAACAGCCTCGCCGAACTGACGCGCGAACAAGCGCTCGTTCTCCCCGCCGACGTAGAGAGCCGGCGCGCCGAAGAGCTTTCCCCCGAGGGCTTCATCGATCTGGCGCGCTGGATCATGCGGCACAAAGCAGAGGCTGCCGCGTAGCACCCTATTGACCCGGCACGATCGTTTTCGCGGCTGCCCGTCTCCCGTAACCTTTCTATGCGCCCTTCCGTTTGGAGCGGGCCGCACGCCGATGTAAGGACCCTCAGCAACGCATACAGCCCCCGAACAGGCACCGAATGGCGGAAGTGATCACCAGTGAAGAGCAGGATCGTCGGGCTGCCTTGCTCGAAGTCGACGAAACACTCGTCCGCGATCTGGCTGCCCTGCTGGAGGCCGATCAGCGGGGAATGGTCCTGAACCTCGTTGCGGATCTCTACGCGCCTGATGTCGAGCGGCTGCTCCATCAACTTCCCTTCGAGGACGCGCACCGCCTTTTCCACTGGCTTTCCGCCGAACAGGCCTCGGAAGTGCTGGCGGAAATGGATGGCAACTTCCGGGCGGCCCTGCTCGAGGAAGTACGTACGGAGCGGATCACCGCCATCCTCGACGAACTGAATACGGACGATGCGGCGGACGTTCTTGCGGACCTCCCGCACGCCGTCGCGCAGCAGGTCCTTCCGCAGCTCGAAGACTCCGAGGACGTCCAGGAACTGCTCGGTTATCCGGAGGACACGGCCGGCGGCATCATGGGGACGGAGTACGTCGCCGTACACCCGTCGAGCACCGTTTCTGAGGCGACAGAGGAAGTCCGGCGCAACGCGGAGATGGTGGAAGAAATCTTCTCCGTCTTTGTCAGTGATGTGGACGACCGGCTTCTCGGGACGGTGTCGCTGAAGCGGCTGCTTCTCTCCCCGTCCGACGCCCGCATCGAGGACATCATGGAGGACGATGTCATCGCCGTGGGCGTTCGTACGGACCAGGAGGAAGTCGCCCGGATCATGCAGCGCTACGACTTGATCTCTCTTCCCGTTGTCGACGGCCGTAACCGGCTCGTGGGCCGCATCACCATCGACGACGTGGTGGACGTGATCCGCGAAGAGGCTGAAGAAGACCTTCGCCTCGCCAGCGGTATTTCCGGCGATGAAGAAACGACGGACTCCGTGCTGCGCATCAGCCGGGGCCGTTTGCCGTGGCTGCTCATCGGTCTGGCAGGCGCAGGCATCTCGGGCACCGTTATCGGGCTGTTTGAAGGAAAGCTCGAACAGGCGGTTGTACTGGCTTCGTTCATCCCGATCGTGACCGCGATGGGCGGCAACGCGGCTGTTCAGAGCGCCGCCATCGCCGTGCAGGGCCTCGCGTCCGGGAGGCTCTGGGCGAGCAACATTTTTAAGCGGATTGGTAAGGAGTTTCTCGTTGCGCTCCTGAACGGGCTGGTACTTTCGACGATCGTGGGCGGATTCGTCCTTGCAGTGGGCATCGGCAACGCGGACCGGCTTGCGCTCACGATTGCGCTCACGATGCTTTCCGTCATTCTCCTCGCCACGAGCAACGGCGCGCTCGTGCCGTTCATTCTGCACGCGCTCGATGTGGACCCGGCGAGCGCCATGGGGCCTTTCGTGACGACGCTCAATGACATTATCGGGCTGACCGTCTACTTCATCATCGCGTCGATCATTTACCTTTAGGAGGCTGTTGAAATAACCGGACGCGCTGTATGTAGCTGGCGACATGGGCCAAAGTACCAACGCAACCTCCCCCTTGATGGATGTTCAAGGGAGTGTTAGACAGCATATCAGGCACGTACATTGTCCCGGGTCTCTGCGATACATTCCATCGAAAGTAAGTAAACAGGCTCTTAGACATGGCCTACAACGGGACGGGCGGGATTGAAGAGAAAGGCGCGGACCGGCGCTTCGCGGTCCCCTTTGATCCGCGCCTCTTTGAAAAGGAAGGCGAAGCCGGCAGCGCGCGCGAGATCTTCCAGCGAATCTACAGAACCAGTCACTGGGCCGCCGACACGTCGGTTTCCGGGGAAGGCGCGGCCGAAGCGCAGACGGCGGTGCTCGGTGCGGCGCTCCCGCTTCTTTGCCGCGAATTTCAGGTTCGCACGCTGCTCGACGTGCCATGCGGCGACTTCTCGTGGATGCAGCACGTCGACCTGAGCGGCGTAGCGTACGTCGGAGGGGATATCGTGCCGGAGATTGTCGCCCGCAATCGCGACCAGTTTAGCAGCCCGTACCGCACCTTCATTGATCTCGATCTCCTGACGGACGCCCTTCCTGCGGCCGATCTTCTGCTCTGCCGCGACCTGCTTGTTCACTTTTCCTTCGCCGACGTCGAGCGCGCGCTCGTGAACGTCCGACGCAGCCGGATCCGTTTTCTCCTGACGACTACGTTTCCCGGCACGACAGAGAACGAAAATATCGCGACCGGCGACTGGCGGCCGATCAACCTGGAGCGTCCGCCTTTCAACCTGCCGCCTCCCGCACGATTGATCAACGAAGGCTGCACGGAAGGCCGCGGAGCTTTCCGCGACAAGAGCCTCGGGCTGTGGAGGGTGGACGATCTGAACGCGGGCGCTTAGGTCCGCCTAAATGTCACCTGGGTTTCGCTGAGACGGACTTGGTGCCGATCCTCGTGCACCCGTAACTCTTTTGAGGAGGAGTCGCGAACTTCCCATGAGCGTTTCAGTCAGCTCTCGTCAAAAACAACAGAGCACGCCCGCATCTATTCAGCAGACCTAAACGAGCAACAAACCTTTCCTACACCCCCGCCGTCTCCAGGCTCCGGGTGTCGTTGTACTTGGAGGGGCATTTGACAAGGATGTGCTCGGCCACGAAAACATCGCCGCTGGCATATCCATCCACAACCAGTTTCTCGGCATCTTCGAAGTTCGCAGGCTTCGGATTGGCGTACTCTACGCGGCGAAGCACGCCCTGGTCATCAAGCATACTGAACGAGAATACGTTGCGGTCCCGGTTGTAGGCCACCGGCTGATCCTTGGCCCAGGTGCCAACGACATGGGCGCGCTGCCCCGTCTCGGCGGCCTGCGCAAAGTTCATGTATCCCCCCACCTGCTCTCCGAAATTGAGGAACAGCAGCGACGAGAATCCGGCGATAAGCAGCACGCCAACAAGCGTCTTGGGCTTGAGCTTCATAGGATGTACAAAAGATTAAGATCGAACCCTGTCTTCCGGGAAAATGCCGCTTTCTACTGAACGTTCCAACCGGCCAAGCTTTTGGTCCGTTCGCCAGAGCAGAAAGACAATGCCGGCCCATATGATCAGAATTACGGCGAGAACGACATAAAGTTTGTCGTGAGAGAGCATGAGGGCTTCCACGCCGGTTGGGGCCTGCGCGGGCACACCCGCCCTCGCCCAGACGCTGTCGTATGCGGTTGCCTCCCCCATCGCCGGGATGGTATCCTGTAGTGCTTGAAGGATCATTGCCATTGGTTCTTTCTACAGATCGATGTGCCGGTGGCGAAGCCTCTGCGCCACGAAGGACGCCCGCACGCGCTGCGTGTACAGCACCCAGAAAAGCCCGATAAACCCGATCACCGCAGGATAGAATACGAGCCGCATGATCGGGTGCGTGATTTCGCTGAACGCCGGGTTTCCGTCCGCGCCGGGGTGCAGGCTTTCCATCTGCCGCGGCAACACGTAGAGCAAAAACGGCACCGTTGTGAAAGCAAAAAGGTTGAACACGGCCGAGATGCGCGCGCGCTTTACCGGATCGTCCATTGAGGAGCGCAAAACGAAATAGCCCCCGTAGATCAAGATCTGCACGGCCGCCATGGACTGTTTCGGGTCGAAGTTCCACCACACATTCGTGCCCTGATACCACGTAAATCGCGCCCAAACGATGCCCGTTACCAGCCCGAGCACGCCAAAGAGAACACCCAGCCGCGCCGACTCTTCGGCGCGTATATCTCGCGCAAGGTCCCCCGTCCCGAGATAACGCAACGAGTGGTAGGCCGAGACTCCGACGGCCGCCATGAGCGTGAACCACATCGGCACGTGGAAATACAGGTTACGCGCCGTGTGTTCGAGAATGTTAATCCGCGGAATGTCCAGCAGGAATCCGGCGAGCAGCACGCCCGTCATCCAGACGACAACGGCGAGGCGCATCCGCCGGTATAGCGGGAGGTTTATACGGAAAGGCATGGTTGGTGTCTGCGGCATCATGGCTGAATGCAGCTTGGACGGGCGGTGTTTCCGCCGCCCCCGGATGAGGCAAAGAATATGCGGTAGCGGCGTTTCTTTAGTCCTGCCATACGAAATCGAAAAGCAGGAACGCGCCGGTGATCGTGACGCCGGCAAACCCGAGGAGCGTCATCAGTTCATCCAGCGCGGGCGTCCAACTCGGCCCGGCAAGGGCGATCCTCGTGGCGCTGACGACAGAGAGGAGCAGCGGGATCAGCAGCGGGAAGGCAAGCACCGGAAGGAGAGGCCCCTGGGCGGCCGTCCGCGCGATGAGCGCCGAAAGGAACGTCGTTGCGCCGGAGAGTCCGACGGAGCCGAGCAGCAGCGTGGCCACAAGCAGCCCGGGCAACCGAACCTCCAGCCCCATGAGCAGCAGGAAAACCGCCACGGCCAGCACGTTGATCGCGAGGACCAGAACCAGGTTGAAGAGCAGTTTTCCGGCGTAGACGGCGCTGCCCGGCGCGTTGAGCTGAAGCAGCAACACGGTGCCGCGCTCCTCCTCTGCAATGAACGCCCGCCCGAGACCCACGGCTGCCGCGAACGTGAGGATCACCCAGAGCAGCGCGGACTGCACGCGCGGAGAGGTGGGCGTCTGCCCCACGGCAAACAGCACGAGCAGCAGCGAGGAGAGCACGAACATGAGCAGGGTGTTCACGGCAAACCGGCTTCGCAGCTCAAGCCGCGCATCCTTCGCAAACACCGCCCACGCCCCGCGCATCCACTTCATCCTTTCCTGTGTTCCTGACCTTCCCGTATTCTTGACGCCCGGCGCAGGAGCCGGCCCGTCCCTTCCACGTATCTTCCCACCCGAGCGGATCGCAGAGGCGGAGGGCTTCTCTCTTTGCGCCGCCTGAATATAGCCAATCGAGGGACGATGACGACGGACAGAATGTTGGGCGCGCTCATGGGCACGGCCGTCGGCGACGCGCTTGGAATGCCGGTCGAAGGCTTTAGCCACACGCATCTGCGCATGTGGTACAAGGGCATTAAGGAGTATGTCGGCGACGAAAAGCGGATGGACTTTGCCGCGGGCCAGTGGACCGGCGACACGCAGGCGACTTTTGCGCTCGTCCGCGCACTTGCTGAACCAGGAGAACGGCGGCAGCGCACCGAGCGGGAGTACGTGTCCCTCCTTCCAACTGCTCGCCGTTGGGGGGCAACTTCCCGCGCCGCGGTAGAGGCGCTCGCGGCTGGAAAGCGGCCGGAGGCCCTTCCTTTGCCGGAGATTGCGACGAATGGAGCAGCCATGCGTGTCGCGCCGCTTGGCGTCGAATGGGCAGTCGAGGAGTGGACCTTCGCACAAGGCGTCGAGCAGACGGCCGGCGTTCTGAGCATCACGCATCGGCACCCCGTCGCGCTCACAGCAGGCGTGGCACAAGCCTACGCCATTCGGCAAACGCTTTGCGCCCCCGCCGGGCCTTTAGCTACCGCCTACTGGGACGATCTCGTTCAAAGAACGGCGGAGATCGAAAGGATCCTCGGGGAAGAAGGTGCGGTGCTATCCCTTAAACTCGCCCGACTTGCGGGGCACCTCTCCGATTTTCCACTCGACCTTTTGGACGAGTGCGACGGCGCGGGAGTCAATGCCGACGAGTCATGGCCGTTTGCCGTGGCGATGTTTGCCCGCGCGCCGCACCTGCTCGAAGCGACACTTCTCTCGGCCATCAACGTTGGCGGCGATACGGAGACCGTGGGTGCGATGGTCGGCAGCCTTCTCGGCGCGCTACACGGCTGGTCCGCATTCCCCGAGGCGTGGCAGAAAGGCCTTGAAGATGCGTCGAAGTTAGAAGAGGAGGCGACGGCGTTTATATCCAGCGTGCAGCGAGGGCGAGCGTAGCCAGGGAAGATCCTACTAAATCCTTTCTGATCGGGTTGTGCCGTTTACCGCCTCTTCCAAGGGCACGCCGGCGCAGATCGGCAGAGAGTGGTCGCCGCAGGACTTTCCGGGAATCCGTCCGCGACGTTGGGGGTTGACCGAGTTGTTGGCATTCGTCACCCGCCGCGTGACCTTGCATGATTGTACGCACTGAGGCTGTCGTGCTGCGCGCGATGGACTACGGCGAAACGAGCCGCATCGTAGCGCTGTTCTCGCGGGAGCGTGGTCGGCTCTCCGTCATGGCAAAGGGCGCGCGGCTGACGCGCAGCCGGTTCGGGTCCATGCTCCAACCGGGATCGCACATCCAGGCGGTGTTCTACTACAAACCGTCGCGTGGACTGCAGCTGCTCAGCGAGGCGGCCCACCTCGAATCGTACCACCAAACCGGACGTTCGCTCGAGAAGCTCACGCTTTCGCTTCGCGTTCTCGAACTCGTCCACGCCCTGCTGCCGGAAGAGGAGCCGCATCCGGTGGTGTTCAACTTGCTCCTGCAGGTGCTCGACCGGATCAACACGGCGGATGAGCGTCTCGCCAATCTGCTTCCGTACTTCCAACTGCGCCTCGCTTCCATTCTCGGCTTTGCGCCGGACTTCGACAAGGCGCGGGTCGAGGCGCTCCCGCCTGAAGGAGGCACGCTGGTCCTCTCGACCGGCGGCATTTTCACCGACGCTGCTCCCGGGACGGCGCTTCGCCGCGCCTCGCGGGCCGCTCTTCGCGCCTTCGCCATCTGCTCGCGCGCCCATCTGGATGCCGTCATGCAGATGCTGCTCTCGCCCGCTGTGAGGGACGAACTCGACGGCCTCATTGAAGCTTTTCTGCGCTTCCACATCGACGAGGGTTACCCCTCTCGCTCGGCAAGAGTGGCCTCTCAGCTGCTTTCCAAAACGCGGCTGTAGAAACTCCTTCTTTTTCTTTTCAACCGCTTGCTTCGGCAGCAAATGGGGTGTACATTGCACATGTACAACATATGCCCTCCAGTTACGCCATTCCCCCCGGCGTACCCCATCCTCTCCCTCCTATGAGCCGCCGCCAGCTTACCTCAAAACAGCTCGAGTTCCTCAACTTTCTTCAGAAGTACGTCGGGCAGTACGGCGTGTGGCCCACCTACCGCGAGATTGTCGAGCGGTTTGAGTACCGCTCTCCCAACAGCGTAACGCAGAACCTTGCGGCGCTTGAGAAGAAAGGGCGGCTCAAGCGCGACCACGAGGGCTATGCGCTCGTGGAACGGCCGGGCAGCACGTCACAAAGGCCGCTTGGAATCCCCGTTCGCGGTATCATCACGGCGGGCCAGCTGCAGGAGGCCGTCGAGGAAAACCTCGGCACCATCACGCTTGACATGCTCTTCCCGAACCTGGACCGCATCTTTGCCATTCGCGTGGCCGGGCAGTCCATGCAGGGCGCGGACATCAACGACGGGGACTACGTGCTCCTCATCGACGACGACATTCCGAACGGCGGCATCGGTGCCATTCTTTACAACGGCGAAACGTCTCTCAAGCGCGTTTTTTACGACGAAGAGGGCCTCCGCCTCGAACCGGCTAATGACGAGTACCAGAACATCTACATCAAGCCGGACGTTTTCGAAGAGGTTCGTATTCTCGGGCGCTATGTCGGGCACGTCAATAATGGCGGCATCTACAAGCGCGCCCGGCCCTATGCCATGCATGTGGGCCATGCGTAGCGCCGCCGCAAGAGCACTCGCCCTTCTGCAACTTTCTGCCGGATGAAAAACCCTAACTGGCGGCGCAATCTCGCGCGGCGCGGCGGCTTCTGGTCGCATGGCCGCTGGTACGACCTGCACCTGGAGCGCCGGATGCCGCTCGTCGTGCCGATGCTCGAAGAGCTGCTGGCCGCGCTGCCTCCGCTCGACCCGGAAAGCGCCGTCTGCGACCTTGGATGCGGCACCGGAAATGCCGCCTACACGGTGCTCTCTGCCTACCCGCTCACCCGCATGACCCTCGTGGACGAGGATGCCGCGCTGCTCTCGATTGCGGCGGAAAAGATTCAGGACTTTACGCGCGACGTGAACCTCATCGAAGCATCCGTGCGCGCCGACGGCGAACCGGTGCCGGGAGGCCCTTACAGCGTCGTCGTCGCTTCGCTGTCGCTGCACGCCATCGTCGGGAGCAACGTTGAAGTGCCGGAGGCGGAATCACGCTACGAACTGCTCTTCCGGGGCATTCGTGAGGGCACGCTGCCGGGCGGCCACGTCATCGTCGCCGACCACGTGGGCACCCTCGGGCTTTACCGGCAGATGAAAGCCATGGAGCGCGCCGGCTTCACCGACGTGGATTGCGCCTGGCGGCAGGACGACTTCTTCGTCGCCGGGGGGCGCGTCCCGGACTGAGCGGCGGCTTTACTTGCGCTTCAAGGTCAGGTACATCGTCCCGTCCACTTTCTGAAACCCTTCGAATCCGGGCTTGATGTTGCTCAGGTCCGTGGCGGCAACGAAATACTCCCCGAAGAGATCGCTCATCCGAGAGGTCTGGCGAAGAACGATGCTCCCCCGGTTCAAGTTGAGCTTGGCCAGGTCGAGACTGCCGGACGGCACGGACAGCACCACACCGTCGCGGTTGACGGCGTAATTGCCCTGCACAAACCCTTCATCGCCTTCTTTGTAACCGTAGGAAAGAAGGTACTGGCAGGACGTGGTGCCCGGCTTGCTATCCACGAGCCACAGCTCCGTCCGGTCGGCATCGAGCGTATCGAGATAGCTGAACGGCCCGAGCTTGTCCTGCACGGCGCTCGCCTGCGCGACAAACTCAAACCGCGTGAAGTCGTACCGACCCGCAACCTGCGAACAGTCCTGCCGCGCGGTGGAGCTGCCGGAGTCGCACGCAGAGACGAATAGCATGACCGCGGCCGGCAAGACCAATGACAGGAGGGCGTTGGTAGATTTTTTAGTATTCATAGCCATCAAAGAGGTGGAGAGAGTCGCTTTGGGATGCCGGAATAGGGGGCAGGTGGACGATGTATACCGCCGCCGCAAGAAGGCCGATAGTTACGGAGCGCCTCGAAAATTGTTTTCTTCCGTCGCGTTGGCCGTACAGAGCTTTTCGCGAGCGGGGGGTGCGAAAGCACTCCGTTGGACGTATATTTTAAGACAGAACATTCATCAATCCGACAACAATTAAGGTTCTTCGCAGATTACCAAAAAGTGCTCTTCGCCACCATCCCTGACAGCCGCACGAAGGCATCGGGGTGAGCGCAGGGGCGGATTCTTCTTTCCGGTGGGAAGGGCTGGCTCGCTCGGCGGGACGAGCGGAGTCGTTCCGCCTGCCCGCGCGGAGCGGAAGGATGTCAGCAGATAACGAGTGCCCGGCGCGTTTCGCTTGCAATGGCCTTTCCCCGGTGATCTCCGAAGAAACATAAACAAACCCCGTCATGGAAATTCCCTCCCTTCAGGGAATCGCGATGGAGCGCGGCTTGATGACGATGGAGAAGCCGCAGCCGACCGGCGAGGGGCAAACCTCGCTACGCATCGGCATTCCGCGCGAGACTTCTAATGAGGAACGCCGGGTAGCCCTTGCGCCCAGCGGCGTGAGCGCCCTCGTTGCGAACGGGCATGAGGTTTACGTCGAGTCCGGCGCCGGCACCCTCGCGCACTTCAGCGATAACGCCTACTCGGAAGTCGGCGCGCAAATGGTGACGGGGCCGGAGGATCTCTATGCGGCCTGCAACCTGATCGCGAAGGTCGGGCCGCCCGTAGGTGAAGAGCTTTCCTACCTGCAGGAAAAGCAGATTCTCATCTCCGCGCTGCACCTCGGCGGAACGACGCCGGACTTTCTGCG
This sequence comes from uncultured Bacteroidota bacterium, assembly GCA_963790965.1. Classification (GTDB taxonomy): domain Bacteria; phylum Bacteroidota; class Rhodothermia; order Rhodothermales; family DASSAV01; genus CAWBQO01. The sequence continues at coordinate 1,103,066 of CAWBQO010000006.1, read as the reverse complement.
CCGCCTGATGGACCTCGGCATCACGGGTATCGGTTTCGAATTCATCCGCGACCCGGACGGCTCGCTGCCGATTGTTCGAATGATGCACGAGATCATGGGATCGATGTCCGTGCAGATCGCGGCGCGCTACCTCGAGAGCAATCAGGGCGGCAAGGGCGTCATGCTCGGCGGCATCTCCGGCGTGCCCCCGGCCACGGTCGTCATTCTCGGTGCAGGCGTCGTGGGCGAGTGGGCCGCGCGGACGGCGCTCGGCTATGGTGCCCACGTGATCGTGCTGGATTCAGACCTCGGCGCGCTGAGGGCGCTCGAGCACTACCTCGACCGCCGCATCACGACGGCCATGGCAAACGACCAGTACATCCGGCAAGCCGTGCCTTCGGCCGACGTGGTGATCGGCGCGATGATGGTTGACGGGCAGCGCTCGCCCGTGGTGCTCGCCGAAGAAATCGTCGCGACCATGCGGCCGGGATCGGTCATCGTCGACGCTGTCATGGATCAGGGCGGGTGCATCGAGACGAGCCGCGCTACGACGCACTCCGATCCGACCTTCCGCGTTCACGACGTGATTCACTACTGCGTGCTCAACATGCCGTCTAATGCGGCGCGCACGGCAACGTACGCGCTCACGAACGTGCTCGTGCCGTATCTCATCCAGATCGGCCACGTCGGGTCGATCAATGAGGCGCTCTGGCGGAACGTGGGCCTGCGAAACGGCGCGTACGTTTACCGCCGCCACCTGACGAAGAAGAGCCTCGCCACGTCCTTCGGAATGCCTCACCGCGACATAGAGCTGCTCATCGCATCGGGAATCTGACGCCGCAAGACTCACCTCCGGTCGCCGTCACGACGCCGTTAAACAAGTAGCAGGCGCTGTATGCAGCCGGCCATGCGGACCAAAGTACCGGCGCGATCTCCCCCGGAGGAGATTTACGGAGATGCAAGGTAGCCTCTAAGACACGCACTGAGCGTGATCAGGCCCCGATATGGCCCGTCCGCCCTCCATCCCCAGCCTCTTAGCTTTCGGTAAGCATAAGATCCTTCACTGCGTTCAGGATGACATTCCAAGGTGTCGGAGGATAATGGGAGTGCGGAGGTGCGCAGGATTGGCACGTAGCCCTCGACCGTCATGACGACGCACCGAAGCGTCTGTGGCTGCGAAAGAAAACAGATCCTTCGCTTCGCTCAGGATGACATTCCGAGAGGATGATATTTCGGGGAGGATGGAGGGGGCGGGGACGTTCGAGGAATGGGCGAAACGGGCCGGCTTGTGGCGCGGCGCTCCGCCGCTGCCGGTCTCTGCGTGTCTGCGTCTGATGCTGTTCAGGCGTTGCGTGATGGAGGCCTGGGTGGGCGGCTTTGGATTGGGGGGTGTTCTTTGCCATTATGAGGAGGTCCCTCCGCGCGGCGGCGGATGGGGTGGGTTCATGATGAGGGTCGGTGGTGCCGCCTTGGTCGGGATGACAGGGGGGGTTGGAGAAGGCGCAGGCACCTGGAGCACCGGGAAGGCAGAACGGCCCTACCGAGTCGTGCGGGCGCATCGTAGAGTCTCGGGCTGCGAAAGGAAACAGATCCTTCACTGCGTTCAGGATGACACCCCGGGGGCGTCGGAGGAGGCACGGACTCTGGGGAGCACATGAAAGGCAGCACTGAGGACCACAAGAAAGGCCGCACCTTCCCCGCGTGTCATGCCGGCGAAGCGAAGCATCTGTTCCGTGCTTTCAGTGGCCTTTCAAATAACAGAACGCGCTGTATGTAGCTGGCCATGCGGACCAAAGCACCCACGCAACCTCCCCCTTGAGGGAGATTCAAGGGGGTGTTAGGCAGCATCACAATTGCACATAAGGCCCTACAGAATCTGTCTTGTATCCGATCAACAGTAGATCAACATGCGCTCAGGGCAGCCCGTCCAGGATACGCTTCTTTCCCATCGGGTCGATGTCAAATGCAACCGCGTGCGCGCGGCGGGCTTCGGCTCCGCGCACCGAAGAAAGCGCGGTGTAGTAGTCGAGATACGGGAAGGAGGAGATCGCGCCGCCGACGAACTCGTACTTCGCAACGGCTTCCCGCCAGCGCTCGAAGCTGTCGGTCACGTCCACATACAGATAGGGGGAAAAGCCTTCGGGATCTTCCCAGTTTTCGGCGTACATCACCGACCGCACGCCGCGATGCCGGGGATGCGCCGTCCTCACGCCTTCCAGGGACGCCAGCAGGACCGCGTCCGAGACCACCCGGTAAGTCACGGCGTGATCCTTATGAATGCTGCTCTTCCAGTGCGTGATGATGTGGGTCGGCCGGACCTGCCGAATGGCATCGGCGACGTAGCGCCGGGCGGCCTCATCGTCGGGTATCTCCCCGTCCTTGTACGGGCCGAAGAGCACCTCAGCGCCGAGCGCTTCGGCGACCGCCACAGCCTCGCGGCGTTTCTGTTCGCCGTATTCGTCCGGTGAGAGCTTCGGATTGCCACCTTCGCCGAGCGTGAGGTGGAGCAGCACCACGCGGTCGCCACGAGCAGCCTGATGCGCGAGTACGGCCCCGCTCGTAAGCTCCATGTCCCCCGCGTGCGCGCCAATGGCGAGAATCGTGCGCGGCGCTTCCTGAGCAAACGCCGGCGTGCCGATGAACGCGAGCAAGGCAACGACGAGCAAAACGCAGCGCCTTCTTTTAAGAACGATCATGTCGTTTCACCTCGCCACAACAATGGACGTATGGTTGGAAGTGTGGCCGGTTCGCAAAGCCAGGAGGTAAACGCCGCCCGGAAGCGCAGAAGCGTCCCACAGCGCTTGATGCGCTCCGGAGCCGAGCCGCTCGTCGACGAGCAGCGCCACGCGGTGACCGAGCAAGTCAAAGGCCTCCAGCCTGACGTGGTCTGGCGTGGACATGAAGAATGGAATGGTGGTTTTTCCCGAGGAGGGATTCGGATATACCCTGCCCATCAGGTCCTCTTGGACGCTATGATCTGTCTCAGATCCAACAGAGGCGCGCGGCTGCAGGACGCGGCCAAGCGTAGCAAGCAGCGGCTGGGCACCATCGGTCGTCTTTCCCTGATGCAGCGCCCAGATGATTACGCCGCCGAACCCTTGCTGCTGCACGTACTCGGCTTTCACCCGCGCCGAGGTGGTGTCCTCGAAGGTGACAAGGATCTTCTTTTGCGGATCCTGCAAGTAGGGCACCTTGGCGGCATCATCCCATGTGTAGGTCCATCCCGCCAGAATGCGGTTCATGCTGTCCTGATACGTGAGCGCGCTGCCGTCCGTCGCGGGGCCGAAAAGCGCGGTCGCGTTGAACCGGCGGCCGTAAAAGGGCACGCCGAGAAGCACCTTCGACCGCGGCATTCCCTTGGCGGCCCAGCCGCGGACGTTCTCATCCGCCGATCCGTCGGGGTCCTTCGGGTTGCGGAAGAGCGGCGCGTTGTGACCGGCATGGTTGGTCCAGGAACCATGATAGTCGTACGTCATGACGCCAATCCAATCGAGCGCTTCTTTGATGGCAGAAACGTCGTAGCCGCCGGACCAGTCGGAGGTAGGGACGGCAGCCGAGAGTGTGAATGCAGGATTGACGGCATCGAAAGCCGCGCGCAGCGCCAGAATGAGGGCCGTGTTCGCCGCCCGGTCGGCCGCGCGGGGATACTCCCAGTCGAGGTCGACGCCGTCGTAATCTTTCGCCTGAAGAAAGTCGACAACTTCCTTGACAAAGCGGGCGCGCTTTACCGGGTCCGCGGCCACGCTCTTGAAGTTCGCTTCCTGCACCGCGCCCCATCCGCCGAGCGCAACGACAACCTTCACGTCGTGCTCGTGGGCGATGCGGTTCAATTCCGGATACAAAAAGCCCTCCGGCACGAAGAGCGATCCGTCCTCGTCCGGCCATGCGAACGAGTGGGCTATGTGCGTCAGGTTCTCATAGGCGATCTGCGAAGCCGGCAGGGCGCTGTTCGACCAGGCTGAGTAGTACCCCACAACCCGCTTACCCTGCCCCACCGCATCAGGGGCCGCGAGAAGCATGAGGCCGATCAGCAATGCCGGCAATTGGTGCGCTTTCATAACAGATCTCTCTCTTGTTTACGGTAAGTGAGCGGCCATGACGAGGTCGCGGATCGGTGGCACGACCATGAGAAGCATCTTGGCGTGCGGCTCGGCCGCGCGGTCGAGCAGCGCGACATCCTCCGCGACGCGCTCCTGCGGCAACGATCCTCCATTCTGCAGCGCATCGAGCGCCTGAAGGCCGAGACCGGCGACAGCGGCGAGATCGGCGGATAGGCCGTCGATCTCTGCCAGCATCGGCGACCCGTCGATGACCGGCGCAAGCGCCGCACGGTTGGCCTGCCAGCGTTCGAGGCGGTTGCGCAGTCGTTCTGCCCGGCTTTCAGAGCGGTCCGAGAGATACGCCGCCACGTCCGCGGCAAAGACGCGCGCCGAGTCACTCTCCGGCCGCAAAGCATCGATCAGGCGATTGTACGCCGTCGCCTGGTTCAGCTTGCGGCCACGGTGGCGCTGGTAGCGCTTGACCGGCTCCAGGAGGTCGGCGAGCGTTTGAAGCGGCTCTACGGGCGCGTAATCCGTCAAGCGCTCCAGCATGACGCGGTAGTTGGAACGGTGCTTGAGGCCGAGCGCCGCGAGCCGCTTGCTCGTGATGTCGAGACGGCGATACATGTCGTCTATGTCCGTCGTTTTCTCGGCGGGCGACCAGAGTTTTTCTGCTATGGCGGCAGCGCGCGGCCAGATGCGCGAGTCCATCGTTTCGGGCGTCACGAGTTCGGCCCACATGGCGCTCTCGCCGCCAAGGATGCGGTTCTGCTCCTCGAGCGTCAGGTTCGCCGCATCCCCGCCCAGCGGATCAACGGCGTAATGCTCGGACGCGGGAAGCATCAGGTCGAGGTAGTATCCGGCCGAGAGGATGCCCTCGTAGCCCTGCCGGGCCGCCTCCGCCAGCGACTTCTGCCCCCGCCACGAGTGAACCAGAATGCTCGTGGGCAGGTCTGGATGCAGAATCTCGTCCCAGCCCATCATTTGCTTGCCGTTGCGCGCCACGATCTCTTGCACGCGCCGCGTGAAATATGTCTGCAAGCCGTGGTTGTCCTTCAGATCGTTGTCCTTGATAAACGCCTGGATACGCGGGCTGTCCGTCCACGGCTTGCCCGTCACTTCGTCGCCGCCGATGTGGAAGTACGTGTCCGGGAACAGGGCGGCCATCTCGCCGATGAACGTGTCGAGGAAGCGATAGACGCTTTCTTTCGTCGGGTCCATGGCCGGGTCAAAGATGCCCCAGCCCCGCTCGATCTCGTATGGTCCCGGCGCGGCGGCAAGCTCAGGGTGCCCGGCGAACCACGCGGTCGTATGGCCCGGCATATCGAACTCCGGCACCACGCGGATGCCGCGCAGGCGCGCGTACTCGATGATCTCGCGGATCTCTTCTTGCGTAAAGTAGTGGCCGTCCGAGCCGTACTCGTGGAGGCAGGGGAAAGCGCGGCTCTCGATGCGGAAGCCCTGGTCGTCGGTGAGATGGAAGTGGAGCACATTCATCTTGACGGCCGCCATCCCGTCGAGGGTGCGCAGGACGACGTCCTTCGGCATCCAGTGCCGGGCTACGTCGAAGTGCTGGCCCCTCCACGGGAACCGCGGCGCATCCTGGATTTGCGCGGCGCGGACCATCATGCCCGAACCGCCGACCTCGGCAAGCTGCCGGAACGTTTCCATGCCACGCAGCGCACCATAGGGCGAATTCGCCACGAGCCGCGCGCCGTCTTCCGCGACCGTGAGCCGGTAAGACTCGTCCTCTCGCACACCGGGATAGAAGCCGCCCGGAGCGCCGGTCTCGATGACGAGATCAGCCGGTTCGCCGCTCGACTTCAGCGCCCCGGGCATAAAGAGGACGCCCGTCTGCGCGGTCAGGTGCTCCAACAGCCGCTCGGCCGCCGCTTCGAGTCGCGGCTCGGTGTAGCCCTCCAGAGAGATCGTGAAGGAAGAATCGAGCGCCATCCCGCCCGTCCCGAAACGAACTTCGGCAGGAACCGGCATGAGGCGGTTCGTGGGTGCCGGCTGACCGGCGGCTGCCAGGGCAAGAGAAAAGAACATGACGGAAAGCCAGAGGGAGCGAGAGAGCCCGGTCATACTGAAGCCTCGTTTATTGCTGCGGTGCGCTGCGCGCGCGAAGGTCGGAGCGGAGTTCTGGAAGAAAATTGTAGAGCGCCTCGCCGGGGCACTGCGTCGCTGCGAAGTCGCGATGGCCCTTCACGGAATCTGCCGGGATGTTATAGCGGGCGACGAGGCCTTTTGTAAGCCCAAGCAGGGCCTTCTCTTGGGCGGCGGTAAGCGTCTCGACCTCGAAATTTCCCTCAACCACGACGAGCACGTGCCCGGACGGATCATACGGCGTGTTCGAGTCGCCGGCAAAGCGAATGTCCCGCCCTTCGGCCACGCGGCCGTCCCCGGCAATGTAAAAGTGGTACGGCACGTCCGCCCACGGCGGCTTGACGGCACCTCCCGCCAGCGAGTCCCGACGCTGGGAGAACGCCTGCAGATGCTGCAACTTTTCTTCGAGAGAAAGTGCAGCGTCCATGCGCGTTGCCGTGTGATGGATGGTTATGCGGGAGGGTTCATGGGCTTCCATCGGCAGAGTCGGTGCCTTCGCTCCCCACTCGGCGCGGGATACGTCTACCGGGAAAGGAACCGCGCGGGTCCGCTGATCGAGATCCGACTCGGGCGTTTTGCACGCGGCCGCGCCGAGAAGCAGTAGAAAGAAGAGCAGCACGAACCGGTTCATCGCGTCACCTCCAGCATCCGCGCAACTACCGGCCACACCGCCGGGTCCTCCTGCCCGAGACGCCATACGGAGATTCCTCTCAGGCCGTGTTGCTGAACCAGCTTCAGCCGGGGCTCGAGCGAGCGGGCATTCTCAAGAAAAACGTATTCATAAACGCCTTCGTTCGCCCAGAGCGCGAACGGGGCCTGGGCCTCGTCGAGCCACTGCACCTCCGCCCGGTGGCGTTCTACGAGGCCCATGGCGTCCTTGAAGCTGAGTCCCGTGCCGCTCGTGTGCCCGCCGCGCTCGGCGGTGTAAGCCGGATACCATCGAACGGAGAAGAAAGGAATGCCAAGTGAGATCTTCTCCGGCGGAACACCTTGTTCCAGCGCAAAGGCTACGGCTTGCTCCATCCATGGCAGCCCGGCGACCGGCCCGGGAGGCGTCCGGCGGGTGTGCTGCGAATAGGTCATGAGCGAGATAAAATCGCCCGCTTCGGCGAGTGCCTTGAGGTCGTATCCTCCATTCCAGTATTCATGAATCCAGCGATGATAGCTTGTAGCGCCGGCAAAGTCGCTACCGCGCGGAACGACGGCAATCGAGATGGTGCGGCCCGCTGCGTGAAGCGCCGCGGCGGCTTCTTTGTAATACTCTGTCAGCGCGTTGCGGTCGGAGATATGAACGTTCTCAAAATCAAATTGCCAGCCGCGGAAATCGTGCTTCGCCGCAAGATCCACCATCGTCTTTATGGACCTTGCCCGCGCATCGTCGTCGTGAAGGAGCGCGTGAAACAGGGGCTGGTCGAAACCCGGATTCATGATGAGCGGCACCACATCGATGCCGTTCTCGCGGGCAAGGTGCAGCACGCGCGGGTCGATCTGCCCCCACACGACGCCCGCTTCATTGACGAAGAACACCTGCGGAGCTACGATGGAAACGTCGCCGACGTGCTCCTTAAAGCTTTCGTAGGAGTCCTCGGCATCCGTCATGTAGAAGAGGTTTTCGGACGCCGCTTTCGGCTGGGCCGCCGCCGGCCACGCCGCGCTACAGAGCGCGAGGACTCCGGTTATGAGCAGCACCCTGGTCATGGTCTGCCTGGCGATCTTCATCATCATCTTATAGCGGTTATGTACAGGAAGTCCGTACGCCTACTTCGAGAGCACGGGAGCGGTTGGATCGTCCGCGCCGAAATGAGCCATCATGTAGACGGCCCCGGCGGTCCCGTCCATGGTCGGCTCGTTGGTCGAGTAGTCGCCGATGTCGTCGTGGTAGACGACAAAGGGGTCCTGCAGGTGGGCAAACTCGTCCGGATCTTTGAGGTGCAGGCCCCGCAAGCTGTTGTAGATGGTCGCATAAACCGGCCCGTCCACCAGCCCGCCCGGCACGACGACCCCGGTGACGGCGTAGACGGAGGTGTGCACGTCCAGCGGCACCTCGCCGCCGCGCGGGATGGCCGTAAACATGGAGGTGCCCCACGGATTGCGGCCGAGCAGCCAGTCCCGCTGCGCGAGCATAAAGCTATGATAGCGCAGATCGCCCGTCATCTTTTCATAAAGCAAGATCTGGGTCGTAAGCGCAACGGCGAGGTTGTTTGAAACCCAGATAAACGGCACGCCGACGCGAAAGGGATTGCCCGCACCGCGTTTCACGGTCGCCTCGATGCCTGATCGGTAGTAACCGGCGAGCGTATCCTGGAAGGCGGCGTCGACGTGCCGGTAGAGGGCGAAGTGGCCGGCGTTCAGAAACGGGTAGAAGCGATAATGCTCCGTCGTGTCGAGCGGCATCCAAGAGGTGGTGGCGGCCATTCGCGCATAGCGCCGCGCGTCGGCGAGATAAGCCGGCTCGCGGGTTACGTCGAATAGTTCAGCCGCGCCCCACTCCATGTCGTCCGCCCAGGTGTCCTCGCCGTAGCGGTAAGGCGCGCCGTAGGAGTTGCCCTGCTGAAATCCTTCTTTCGCCTTTCCGAGCGCGTATACGGAACGCGCGTCCCGGAGGCATTTGGCCGCGTAAACCGGGTCAGAATCCTTGAACACGCGGTATCCCATCGCCATCGCAGCGGCGACGCGCCCGGCGAGATTGGCGACGCCGGTTGCCTCGCTCTTGTACTGCCGCAAGCCCTGCGGCAAACCCGTCGCAAAGTACGCAACCCGGTAAGAGAACGGACCCCAGCCGTAGTCCGACGAGTCTCGGTCGGGCCACTTGCCGAGTCCGATGTGGTCCCGGTCGTCGCCCACCTGGTGAACGAGCAGGTCAGGCGCGGGATGAAGCTTGTGCATCCAGTCGAGACCCCATCGCGCCTCATCCAGAACATCGGCGACGCCGTTGGGCTGCGGTTGCCCCAGCGCGTTCACGCGGTCGCCAAACTTCGAGGGTTCCAGCTCATAAGCCATCAGCATCCGCGCCGTGGCGTTGCTGCCGGTGATGAGGTACTTGAGCTGGTCGCCCGCGTCGTGCCAGCCGCCGGAAACATCGATGAAGGTCGAATCAGGCATCGGCCCGTAGAAGGAGCGGCCGTCCCGCTGGTGGCAGACAATGTCGAGGAACGGATTGTACCCACAACGCTGCTGCTGCATGAAACCGAGCAGGTCGTCCTGGTAGGTGCCATAGGCATCCGGCCCTATGTTGAATGGTGCGGACAGCCGGCCCGACGCCTCATCCCGCACCCGGTAGGTGCCCGGCGTTTTCACCGCACTGAAATCATAATGGTAATAATGCTTGAACCGGCCCCAACGCTCGGCTTCTACAGGCGTACCTTTACCGCGAAATGCTTCCCTTCCCGTGGCGGCATCGAGGACCGTGAACGCGCCTCGCATCTTGCCGTCGGAAAAGGCCACGGCGACCTTCTCATCGTCCGGGCGGTAGCCGACGAGATTAACACGAAGATAGACGCTGTCTACCGCAGCCTGCGTCTGGATGCTGCGCGGCGGCGCGGCGCAAGCCGGCAAGGTGAGCAGACCAACGAGAAGCGTAGCCGCGACGAAAACTCGGCGCGACGCGAGAGAACAGGCAGAAAATATCATGATCAAAGGAAGTGAAAGGGGGCGTACGTTCATAACGAATGTCGGTCTTTATACGGAAAGCGACGGGGCACCGCTCGTCCACCTCGAACTGGCAGACGGCCGCATCGCCGCCGTGCATACCGAAGCACCACCGCAGTCGGCAGCGCCCCTCTTTGACGGCGGCGGAGCTTGGGCGGCACCCGGTTTCATCGATCTGCACATCCACGGTGCCGGGGGCGGAGATGCCATCCAGGGAACGGAAGAGGACCTTGCACGCATGTCGGCAACGCTCCCGCAAGTCGGGGTGACCGGCTTCCTCGCCACCTCGTTTGCGCAGCCCGCCACCGGCAACCAGCCCCTCCGCACGGTCGCGGCGTGGACGGGTCGCCCGCTCGGCGGCGCGCATCTGCTCGGCTCGTATGTGGAAGGTCCGTTCATCAATCCTGTGCGTAAGGGCGGCATTCCGCCCGAAGTCATCTTTTCACCCGACGAAAGACGGCTCGATGCCATGCTCGAAGCCGCCGCCGGGACGCTTCGGCTGATGACCATCGCGCCGGAACTCGACGGCGTGCTTCCGCTCATCGAGCGGCTTGCCGAAAGCGGCGTCGTTCCTTCGCTCGGGCACTCGGACACCTCTTACCGCAAAGCCGCCGACGGCATTGCTGCCGGTATTCGCCACGTGACTCACCTCTACAATGCAATGCGGCCGCTTCACCACCGCGAACCCGGACCCATTGCCGCCATCTTTGAAGATGACCGGCTCTCTGTTGAACTGATCGCGGATGACGTTCACCTCGGGGCGGACATCGTTGCGTGGACCGCCCGCACGCTCGGGTACGCGCGCTGCGCGTGCGTCACCGACGGCATTGCGAGTACGGGCCTTCCCGCCGGCGAGTATGTGTTCAACGGCCACCCGTACCGCTCCGAAGCCGGAGCCGCGCGCTACGTCGAAGGCGGCGGACTCATCGGCACCACGCTCGGACTTGGAGAAGTCATGCGGCGTTTCCATCGTTTCACCGGTTGTACCCTCCAGCAGGCCGTCGACAGCGCCTCCGCGGTGCCCGCGCGGGTGCTCGGCCTCCAGAACAGAAAAGGTCGGCTGCAGCCGGGGTTTGATGCGGACATCATCCTCCTCGATCACGCCGACCTTTCCGTTCGCGCCACCTTTGTAGACGGAGATCTCGTCTACCAGGCTGCCTAACCCGGTCACACGCCCGCGATACGCTGCTTGTACACCGAAAGCGCCTCCGTCAGGCGGTCGCTTGCCGTCGGGTCGTTGGGATTGTTGTGCGTCGGATGGATGTAGAGCTTCACGCCCCGGTTGGCCAGTTCCTCCGCCACCGTGGCAATGGTCATCCAGACAACCGTCACGAAAGCCATGGTCGAGATCGGCCCGATCTTGTCCACGTGGTTCTTCAAATCCACGGCGGCATCGACGGCGGGGGCACAAATGTCGATGACCACGTCGGCTATATCGAAGATGTTTTTGCCGGAAGAGTGCCGCGTCGGCTTGTCCGCAAAGGCCGCTTGCGAACCGGCGACGACCACCTTCATGCCCAGTTCTTTCGCCCGCAGCGCGACATCGATATTGACGTTGTTGATGCCCGAGTGCGAGAAGAGCCACATCGTGTCGCGCTCGTCGAAGGTCCAACTCTTCATGATCTGCGTGCCGTAGCCCTCGACGCGCTCCAGAAACACGAACTGGTGGACACCCATTTCGCCGACGATGTGCGTAAAGAATGAGAGCGGTAGCTCGATCATCGGGTGGAATCCGACGAATCCGCCGATGCGTGGGTACATTTCTTCAATCGGGATGGTGGCGTGGCCGCAGCCGAAGGTATGGACCCACCGTTCAGCCTGGATGCTGTCCGCCATCAGGGCCGCCGCCGCGCGGATGTTGTCCATCTGCGTCCGCTCGATCTTGTCCATGACACTGCGCGTATGGCCGAGCCATTCGGTAGCGAGGGCGGTGGAAAGTTGGGTTGCCTGTTCCATAAGTATATAACTATGTTTAGCCAATTGTGACTCGCAGTAAGATGCAGCCGAAGACCGGCTACGCGACACCGACCGATGCGCTCGCGGCCGTTTTGAGACGTGGTAGCACGAAGATTAGCAGCGCAATCTGCAAGAGGAGCGCCACTGGAACGATCAAGAACGAGGCTTGCAAGCTCCAAAGGCTGCCGAAGACACCCGCGAGGTACGGCAACACGCTTCCGCCGATGAGCGCAACGACGAGCACGATGCTGAAAGCCGTCCCGGAGAGCGCCGGATAACGATCTCCAACGAACCCGAGCACAACCGGGAAGCCGGCACCAAGCCCGGCTCCGATCAGGAACACGCCGGGGGCTGCCATGGCGGCCGACCCTGCGACGAGCAGCAGGACCGCCCCGGCCAGGGCGAGCGCGATGGAAGCTTTGAAAACCGGTGCCGGCGCGCGCTTGCGCAAGATGCCGCCGAGCAGAAGACGCGCCACGGTCATGCCGGCGGTAAAGAGCGACAGAAAGAACACGGCGTCGCTCGCGTCGAGCGCAAGCACCTCATTGAAGTACGCGGCCGTCCACCCGCCGACGAGAATCTCCATGCCGCTCTGGAGAAAGAGGATGAGGCCGAGCAGCAGGAGTGTCCGGTCCCCGACGAGCTTCAGACTGGATGCGAGCGGGAATCCCTGCGGGAGTTTGGGTGCAGGAAAACGGATGGCGGCGAAGAAAACCAGCGGCAGGAGCGCAACCAGGCCTACGCCCGCAAGAATGGCCGAGTACGAGAACGACTTCAGCAAGAACCCGAGCGTAAAAGGCATTCCGAAGGCCCCGAGGCCGAAGAAGACGCCGAGCAGACTCAAGTTCGCGCTCCGCCCTCCCTCGCTGATGTCGGCCACGAGCGCGTTCGTCCCGCCGTTTATGATGCCGCCGCCGAAGCCGAAGAGGAACACGGAGGCGTAGAGCAGCCCGAACGTGTTGGCGAACGCGGTTCCTTCCAGCCCGAGCAGGATCATCGCCGCGCAAAGGACGAGTTGCCCCTTGTAGCCGTAGCGGTCAACCAGAGGGCCGAAGACGACGGAACCGAGCAACACGCCGAAGCTCATGAGCAGAAAGAGCGATCCGGCGGCGGCCTTGTCCACGCCGAAGCGGAGCATGAGGTCCGGCAGGATGGCCCCGAGCGTCGTCATGACGATGCCGAAGAGGAGCATCCCGAGGCAGGCGGCGGCGAATACTTTGCTGCGGTCGTACATGGGCGTTCAGAGGTTCTGTGCGATTTCGCCCGCCGCCACGAGCGCCAGGCGACCGGCACCGTACAGCCCGGCATCGCCGCCGAGGCGGCTCGTCTCCAGCCGAACTTGCTTCATGCTGATCGGCTGCGCCCAGCGCGTCGCCTCCGTGCGAATCGCGTCTATGAAGCGAGAGGCCGGGCCAAACACGCCGCCGCCAAAGACGATCATCTCCGGGTTGAAAAGGCTCACGAGATTCGCAACCGCCATGCCCCAGAAGGAAACGGCATTGCTGAACACTTCGCGTGCCAGCGGGTCGCCCGCGTCGAGCGCTTCGAAAAGATCATAGCCGGTAAGAAGCGTCCGGTCGAGTTTGCCAAGAACCGGACTCGGCTTGAATCCGGCTTCAAGGTGGTCCGTCGCCACGCGCACGAGGCCGGTGCCGGAAGCGTTGTACTCAAAGCAGCCACAGGCGTCGTAGGCGGAACGGTACGGCCGGTCGAGCGCGAGCCATCCGATGGCTCCGGCGATGTCTGCATGTCCGCGAAGAACGCGGCCGTCGGCGAGAATACCCGCCCCGATGCCGGTCCCGACGGCCAGGTAAATGGCATCGCGGCAGCCCACGGCCACGCCCTTCCACGTCTCGCCGAGAATGTAGCAGCTGCGGTCGCTGTCAACCCGCACCGCAAGGTCGTCTCCGACCGCCTCCTGCAACTCTTCCTGGAGCGGGTAGTCCTCCCATCCGCGAATGTTTGGTGCCCAGACGCGCCCCGTGTCGGCATGGTAGATGCCGGGCACGCACGCTCCGATGGCGTCTACGCGGTAAGCGTCGCGGTCCGCCCATTCCATGAGCAGCGAAAGCCGCTCGGCGATCAGCGTGCCGACTCGGTCGCCGTTGCGCCCTTCGAGCGGGGTTGCGTCTCGGTGAAGCATGATCCCGTCATCGGTAAAAAGGGCCGAACTGAGCTTCGTGCCTCCGAGATCGAGTGCTATAGCGGCCATGGCTATCGGGAGATGACTATCGTTTCAACATCACGCGCATCGCCCGAGCGGAGCGAGACGAGATACGCACCGGGTGCCAGCGCCGTCACGTCGAACGCCACCTCACGCAATCCGGCCTCTTCTCTCCCCTGCCGCACGACGTTCACTTCGCGCCCCAACAGGTCGTAGACGGCGAGCGTCACGTCGCCGGGCACCTCGAGGCTGTAGCGAATGACGACCGACGCCGTTGCGGGGTTCGGATAGGGCGCTTTCAGGTCGAAAGCGTAAGGTTCAGCCTCGCCTTCGGACGCCGTTGAGAGCGCGTTCGTAATGGGCGAGAGGAAGCCAAGCAGGCTTTGCGCGGCGACGCCGTAGTAAACGGGATCTGCCGTGCCCCCGTCGAGCACATCCTTAAACTGCAGGGTGCCTACGCCCACAAACCCGATCAACTCGCCCGTCACGTTGCCGCCGATCGGCGTGCCGATGCTGCGGAAGATGGCGTAGCGCCGCATCGGGTCCTCGGGGGCCGACGTGGCCGCTCCCCACGATAACGTCATCGTCTTCGCCGCTTCGTCCCACGTGCTTGCGACGCTTTGCGGGGCCGTCGGCGCAGAAGCGTTCAGCATCCACGGCATTCGCGGCGGGAGCGCCGGCGACGAGTAAACGTTGGACAGCGGCACCTGCGCGGTTTGGGCGTAGCGGAACTGCACCTGCCCGTCGAGTCCCTTCGTCCGGGCAAGACTGACCTGCCGCTCGATCTCGCCGGCGTCGAAGCGGTGATCGGTGCCGGGTGCCTCCATGTAGGTAGCAAGGCCCGCGTAGACGTGCCGGCCAAAAGAATTGGCCAACCAGTCGTCGACCCAGCGGGAGTAATCCTGCGAGTTGTACGAGGTGCCGGGGTTCGGGGCCTCGCCAATGTCGAAGTAAAGCTGCGGGGCGACATAGTCGTGGAAGCCTTCGCGCATCCACGTTGCGGCGTCCTGGTAAAGATGGTCAAAGCCCCAGTATCCCGGCGGCGCGCCGTTATAATACTTGCGCGTGCCAATCGGGGCCGATCCGACCTTCACCCAGGGCTTGATCGCCTTCACGGCCGGGTATACGGCCCGGATAAAACGGTTGATGTTCTCCCGCCGCCAGTTGTCCGTGCTGAACTCGCCATTGGGCCAGGTGGCCTGGTCCTGGTAGTCGTCCGGGAAGCCCATCTCCGGATAGCGGAGGTAATCGAAATGGACCGCGTCTACATCGTAGTTGCGAACGATTTCTTCGACGTTCCCCACGAGCCATTCGCGCGCCTGCGGGATGGCCATGTTGATCCAGTAGTCGTTCACCTTCGTTCCCGTCTTGAACTCCTTGATCCATTCGGGGTGCGCGAATCGGACGTGCTGCGGCTCAACGGTTTCGCTGATGTTGGTGGTCGGACTTCCCATTTGAACGACGTTGATCCAGGCGTGCAGCTCCATGCCGAGGGCGTGGGCTTGCTCAACGGCGTACGCGAGCGGATCCCAGTCCGGCACCCGCCCCGGCGCGCCCGCAATGGCGTCGCTGAACGGCAGCCGCGCGCTCGGATAAACGGCCGTTCCGTGGAAGAGGACCTGAAAGACGACGGTGTTCATGCCACGCGCCTTCATGAGCGCGAAGCGGTCGCGAAGCGCCTTTTGCTGAACGGTGCGGAGCGTAGCGGCATCCACATTCCCGTCGTAGGGCGGCCAGTCGAGCCGGTAGACGAGGGTGAACCATGCTCCGCGCGTTTCGTAGAGCGGCGATTCGGCATACTGCGCCTTTGCGCCGGAGAAGGGCGCGAGGAGGAGTAGCAGGAGCGCGGGCGCGAAGTAGGCGAAGCGGTTCATTGTTCTTCATGAAGCGAAAGGAGGCCCCGGCGGGGTTTTGTGCCGCGCAGGGCCTCCATGTCGCTCGTTAACTAACGTGTATCAACTATCCCTGGTGTGGACGCCTACCGGGCAAGCACCATCGCCTGCACCTGCCGCCGGCCGCCGACCTCCAGGCTGTAGAAGTATAGTCCGCTCGGCGCGGCCGCTGCATTCCACGCGACCGAGTGCGGCCCGGAAGCCTGCATGGCACCCTCCATGAGGGTCTCAACAAGGCGGCCCGTGGCATCATAGACGCGAAGCGTCACGACGTTTGGATCGCGGAGCTTGAAGCCGATGGTCGTGCTCGCGCTAAACGGATTCGGGTAGTTCCGGTCCAGCTCAAACGCTTGCGGCATTTCGAAGGCCTCCTCAACGGGAACGCCCGCCGCGATGTTAAACTTCTGCAGGCAACCCGTCTTGAAGTTGCTCACATAAATCGACGTGCCGTCCGGCGCAAAACCGATCCCGCGCGGGTTGATGGAGAGCGAGTCGTGACGCAGCGTATAGTAGGTCTTCGCATTAAGATCAAAAACCTTGATATTGCGGGTCGACAGGTCCTTGTCCCCGGCAAAGGCGCCTTCATCCGTCATCCAGAGCACGCCGTTCTCGCTGGTGAAAGGTCCGGTTGCCGTCATGGAGGACACGTAGTCCGGTCCCCACTGAAGCGAGGACACATCGCCGCCGAAGAAGGGCGCACCGGTCGGACGAATGAGCGAGTCCGTCATGGTGTACGTGATCGCGTCCTCACTCTCGAAGATGATGAGGCCGCCGCCGAGACGGCCGGCAATGATCTTCAGGCCGTCATTGCTAACAGCCGTCGCGCGGGACCACCAGGTATAGTCCGTTCCGTCGTCGACGGTGCCGACCTCCGTGTAAGCAGGCGATTCCAGGATCCGAATCGGCTCCGAACCAGCTACGGTGGCGATATAGACGTAGCCGTCCTTGTCTATGCCCGGCTGAGTCTGCGAGCCGGGGCCTTTCCACCAGTCCTTTACAGCACCGGTTGCGGCGTCGAGGCGGATGAGGTATTGGTTACTCACGACCGCAAGGACGTTTCCATCGGCATCGATGGTCATTCCACGACCGTTCGTGGTCGGAATTTCCTGATCCGCCATCACTGTCATAATGGGCGAGAAGGACGCCTGCGTCCCATCAGGATTCAGGATGAAAAGCCCGTTTTCTGCGCCGTACCCGTTGTACCATATCTTGCCTTCATGGTCGACGACCACCCCGTGTGCGATGTTCGGTGCCGTGAAGAAGCAAGAACCTGGATACTCGAGGTGAACCGGGGCGGTGACTTCCGTCCATGTCGACTGCGCCTGTGCCATGCCGAAGGGCACGAGCATGGCGATCATCAGTAGCATCTTTTTCATGATTTCTCTCCTGTTGGATGGTTGTGGGTTTGTCCGAGAGAGGGCAAGGTGGGTTCAAGAACCAAGCCCGTAGCCGAGTGAGATGAGGTGTATGTTTCCGAAAACGCCAAACTCCTGGAAGGCGTAGTCGAAGCGAAGGCCCGAGAACCGGAGTCCGGCCCCGAACGTCACGCCGCGCTCGCTGTAATTGCCCATATAACCTACACGGGCCACCAGCGTCTCCATCATGTGGTATTCGCCGCCTACTTGCACGTGGTTGCCAAAGTCGCGGCCCTTCCACGACTCCACGGCAACCGTGAAGTCATGAACCGAGCGGTCCATGTCGAGGAACGTCAGGGGCGCGGCCGTCATGCTGAAGCGTACGGCGAAAGGCAGCGGAAACTGCTCGTCCACGTAGCGGACTTCCTGCGAAATGTTCTGAATGGCCGCCCCAAACGTCAAGCCGTGCGACTGAAAATCGTAGAGCGCGCCCACGTCGATGGCGGGTGTTGATTTGCTGTAGTTCTTCAGTCCCGCCTCCGCCTCGCCGGCCGGCACGATCCAGGCGTCCCCCAGATCTTGCCGCGCGAGTTTGACGTGAACGCCGAAAGAAAAACGGTCGCTCATGGCGCGGCTGAACGCAACCCCGACGGCGTATGCGCCCGGCGAGAAGGTGCCGGTCTCGACGTACCCATCGGCGTTGTTTTCGACATAGGTCCGGTAGAGGTCGCCGTAATCCATCGTCGTCACGCTCACGCCGAGCACGCCGAGGTTGCCAATGCGCCCCGCGATCACGCCGGAGAGCTGGTCGATCTCTGCGATACCGAGCGTATAGTGCATCCCGAAGTCGAGCTTGCCCTCGATCCAGGCCATTCCGGCCGGGTTGAAGAACACGGCGCTGCTGTTGCGGAGCATCGTCGTGCCGACGCCGCCGCGCCCGACCGCTTCGGCCGAGATCGGGTTCTCGAGGAAGCGGAAGCCTGCCTGCGCATCTTTCTCGATCTGAGCCGTTGCCGGCTGTGAGACTGCGAGGAGCAGCGCAAGGAGCAGTGCTCCGCGAATGATGTTTTCTGCTTTCATGGCTGCCTTCGTTATCGAATGATGACGAACTTGACGAACTGATCCGGTAGCCCGTTACCCGCAGCATCCCGCGCGTTGTGAACGGCCAGGATGTAGATGCCGCTCGCCACGTACTGGTTGGCCTCCGTGCGCTGGTTCCACGTCTCATCAGCGGACGCCGTGTGCTCCATGCGCTTGATCAACTCGCCGTTCTCCGTGTAGATGGAAAGGGTGGCTTCGTAGGGGAGGTTGACGAAAAGAATCTTGTCCGGATTGCCCGGGAAGCCGAGCGCTCCGCGCGCTCCCGTTGCCGGGTTCGGTACGGCGCGCACGAGGTTCGTAACGTCAAGGCCGGGCTGGAATGATATCGCCGGAGCCTGCGAGGCATTTTCATACCGGGAGCTTTCCAGCTTTTGGCCCGGAAACAGGCCGAACGTATTCTGGCTTCCGTCATCGACCGCCGTCACCGCGTAGTAATAAGAAGCCCCACGCTGGACGGTGTCGTCCTGCCACGACTGCTCCTGCGGGTTCGTTGTCTCGTGAACAAGCTCCCACTGGAATCCCGCGAAATCGTCGTTCGGATCGTTCACCCAGAAGCCTCCGGTCTTGCGGTAGACGCGCCACGCGTAGAAGTCATTCACGCCGGTGTGCGGATCGAGCCAGTAACGTTCCTCCGGATAGGACCAGTTGACCTCGTTGTAGCCCGGCCCCGAGTTGACCTCGATATCCGGAGGAGGCAGCGGTGCCGGCACCTTCAAGTCGTGGTCCCACGCCCAATACGCCCGGTCGAGATTGCGGAAGAGGCTGTCGCGTCCCATTTCGATGAAAACGCGCTTCTCGGCGTCGGTAATATCACCCCTGAACCACGCTTTTCCAAGACTATCGGCAAACTGGTAGCCCACGTCTCCTACACCGATCGCGTAGACGACGGTAAAGGAGTCCGCGCGGACCAGGTTGGCGTTCTCGTCGCGCTCCATGGTGAGCGTGTATGGACCGGTCGCAAGACCGCGCATAGCGCCTTTCTGAACCTTCGCAGGCGGGCCTGGCCACGGAGCGTTGAGGCCCGCCCAGATGTCGCGCTGGATGAACTTGTCCTGCTGTGAAAAGAAGTTGTCGTTGATGTTGCCGCGCGGTGCCGCCACGGGCTGCGTGGGGTCATCAACGTGCTCCTGTCCGGATTTGTCGGCATATAGCACCGTGAACCCCGGAATCTGGGTGGCGGTCAACCCGCCGTTGATGCGGTTCGGATCGCCGGCATCGTCGTCACGGGGAGAGGTGGTGCCATCGGGCATGACGAGCGCATAAGGGGGCGACTGGTCGCTCATGTCGTCCCAGAAATAGGCGACCGTGAGTTCCTTGCGCGCGCGGTCGGTCACGAGTTCCGATGTGCGTTTGAAGTAGTTTTCTTTATCATCCTCGCCCTCGTACACGAAAAACTTCCAGGAGGAGCGTTCGCCGCCCTTGCTCGGGCCGAATCCCGCAACGAACGTCCACCAGAGCTTGATCGTCTGATCCGGAAGGTAGTCCTCCCGGCTCGGCTCCGCTTCGTACTCGCGCGTCAGGCGCGTCTCGCCCGTAAACGTGCGCGTCTCTTTCCAGATGACATAGTCCTGGTGGTTGGGATTGGCAAAGGCCCAGATATCAATCTTGCTACGCATCCCGCCGTACCCGGTATCGGGGTTGCGGAAGATGTCTACGAACGTGCCGTGATAATCGGACGTGAGCGTAGGATCGACCTCCCAGATGTAGGGCGGGTTGACCTGAATGCCGTCGACGACGATGTTCGCCGGGCGGTATCGGCGGCGCTCTATCGACCACTCCGTGTCGCCGGATGCGATGCGCCATTTACGGAGCTGGCGCTCGCCCTCGAGGTTCACATACCCCGAGTCGCTGAGGTTCAGGATATTCCAAAGCTGGAAAAGCATATTGCCGTACCAGCGATCGGCCGGATAGTAGAACGGCTCGGTGGCTTCCTTACGGGCGACGGTATTCCACGAAAACTGGCTCGTCATCCCCCCGTCCCCGAGGCCGGGCGTCAAGTTCCAGTGGATCTTATTGACATCGATGAAGAAGGGCTTCGACCCCGTCGAGTCCACCTGAGCTTTCGCCGAGAATGCCGGCGCAAGCGCGAGGAGCAGGCCCGCCAAGAGCGCGCAAAGTTGCTGCGGGCGTCGCCGTTCAGAGATACGCATGGTCGTACAGGCGATCATTAGATATAAACTTATATAGAGATTGCGAGATCGAGCGACTACAGTATGAGGCGAAGACCGATGAGCACGCGGCGGGGGTTGAGATACAGCGGCGCGGTGTACCAGCCGATGTCAAGGTAGTCCTTGTCCCACTCGCCCCACTTGTCATTGCCCTGCATGTCGCCGCCCTTAAAGGGTAGCTTGAGCGAGTTCTTGTAAGCCGCCAGCTGCGCGTTGCGCATATTACCCGTGTAGAGGCGGCGGAAGTTGAGCACGTTCTCGATGGTCGCGACGGCTTCCATGCGCCCCATGGGCACGTTGAACGTCTTCGAGAGGCGCAGGTCGACGTTGCGGTAATCCAGCACGTCCACGCGGAGCTGTTCGTCAGGATTCGTCTCTTCAGGATTCCAGACGAGATAGCCGCCGTCGCGCCACTCAATGAGCGGATTGATATAGAAGCCACCGAGCGGATAGTTGCCCAGGAACTCCGGTCCGAAATTGTTCGGCGTGTGGAAGTTCAGGTTGACGTACGCCTTCGGGTACGGCTGCGGACGAGACACGATCGGGAAGCGCGCCTGCTCGTTTGCTTTGAGCTGGTTTTCGTAGACATACGCGAGGCCACTCTGGCCGGAGCTGGAAACCTGGTAATCGTAGTTGGCCCAGAAGGTGAAGAACTTCCCGAAGTTCTTCTCGAGGCGCAGCTCGATGCCGCGAATGTCCCGGTAGGCATCGTTCGAGTACGTGCGAACGATGTTATCCTCGTAGTACGAGTAATAGGCGACCGAAAGCGGCCGGTTCTGCACGTCCTTATAGTAGAACGTGACGTTGGCGAGGTAGTTGTTGAACAGACTCTGCTCGTATCCGAATTCGAACGCCGTGGTGCGTTCCGGCTCCAGATCCGGGTTCGGAATGGTGGTCTGCCCCGCCTGAATCACCTGGTTGTAAACGAAGGGCAGGTACGGCCTCTGATAGAACATGCCGTAGTTGAAGTAGAGCTTGGAGGCGGTCGTGATCGGGAAGGACGTGCCTACGCGCGGCGAGAGCTTGAACTTGCCCCCCACGTCCTTCTTCGGCCATCCCGGCGGCTCGTCGAGTAGGTCGCGCCACTCCACCCAACGCTCATACGAATTCGTCTCTCCCGGCAGATTGAAGTAGACGTTCCCCCAGAAATCGCGGAAGTCCGCATCGAGCGGGATGCTGATGTCGTAGCCATGTCGGCGGGGATTGAAGTACTCGCCCCGGAGACCGATCGTGGCCACCATGCCCTCATACTCAAGCTTGTCCTGAATGTAGAGCGCGCCTTCGATCGGCGTTGCGGTGTAATACTGGTAGTACCCAGGCTCAAATCCGAACTTGGTGGAGCGGTTGATGCCTGAGTAGACGTAAAGGTAATTGTACTTGGCGTCGAAGCCGGCTTCGAACTGGTGGTGACGGCCGACCTGCCGCGTTACGTCGCCCTTGAACGAAGCGCTCCAGGAGTAGGAAGAATCGGAGGCCGCCGTCCAGCCCGTCAAGCGGAACATGCCAAGCGGGTCGTCTATGAACTGAACACCCCAGTCCGGCATTCCGAGGCGCAGATCATAAAAGCTCTTGCCGCCGAGCGCGAGCGAGTTGTTCGGGTCGGCCGTGTCGAAGCCGAACGGACGCACGAGGTTGTCGCTAAAGGAGACCTGCCCCTCGAGGTTGAAGAAGGTCGTCGGCGAGAGCGAATGCGTAAGCTTGGCCCCGCCGAGAACGATTCGCTGATCGTAGAACTGCGTGCGACCCACGTTGTAGAGGTGCTGGAAGCCGTAATCGCTGCCAATCATCCCGGCCTGCTGCACGACCGAGGAGCGCGAATTGCTCAGGAAGCTGAACCGGTCGGTGAGGGAGACCACGGCGCCGCCGCCGGTGCTGTTCGAGCCGGAGTTGATCGTCGCGATCTTCGCATACATACCGTTGACGGAGAGCTTCGTCTTCGGGCTGAAGCGCGTGGTCAGTTTAAGCTGCGCGTTCCAATCGAGGTAGTTGTCCCGCGGCCCGAGCGGAAAGGCGAACTGCGTGTTTTCATACTTGACGCCGAGCAGGAACGTGGTCTTCGGCAGGAAGAACGGTCCTGTCAGGGCACCCTCAGCGAAGACGTCCGGCTTGGAGGCTACCTCAAAGACGGGGTGCTGCGCACGCCAGAGTGCGAGCTTCTCGGCGGCCGTAAGGTCGGTATCCGGCGTGCGCCTGTTCGACCAGCCGCGGAATCCGGTAAAGAGCAGGTCGTCCGGAATCCAGCCGCCCGGGTTGCATTCAGGCTGGCCCGGGTCGCCGCAGTTCTGCACTCGGTGGATGACCGAGTCCGGAACGCCGGTCATGGCATACATACCGGAATACGTTTCATAGAGCGGCGAGCCTGGTTCCCACGGACCGTCGCCGAAGAACCGGCGCTGACCGGCCGGGGCGTAGTCGAGCCGGAACGAAGAGGTAAAACGGTCCCGCGAACCCTCCTTCGTGACGATATTCACCAGGCCTGACTGGATGCCTCCATACCGCGCCTCGAAGCCGCCGGTCTTAACCTGGATTTCCTCCACGGTCGTCGTGTTGAACCCGAGGTAGGAATTGCCCGAGCGCGGGTCACGCACCGACTGTCCGTCGATCCGAATGTCCGTCTCGCGAATGTCGCCGCCGCGGATGCTCAGCCCGCTTCCCTGCGCGTTCGACACCAACTCGACGCCCTTCACCTTGCCGATGAACTCGTCAAGTCGCTGCGTCGGTGCCTGCGTCATGCGCGTGGGCGATATGATTTCCATGGTGGAGGAGATATCCGCCTGAACGACGGAGCGGTTCGCAACGATCTCAACCTCCTCGCCCTCGATCACCTCCTCGCGCATGTCGAAATCAACCGTCGCCGTAAGACCGGAACTGACACGCACTTCCGTCTTGACGAGGGGCGCGAAGCCGATAAAGGATGCCGTGACGTTGTAGGTCCCCGGCGGCACGTTCAGGATGGCGTAGTATCCTTCCCCTCCGGTGGCGGCACCGAGGATGTCGGGAGCGGCAATGGCCCGGCCGTTGCTCCACTTTTCCGTGATGACCACGTTCACGCCGGGCACCGGTTCGCCGGTTGCGGCGTCTACGACACGGCCGGCGATCTTGCCGGACTGCGCCAGCGCGCCGGGCGCGATCAAAAGAAAAAGCAGCGCCTGAAGAAGGAAGAAAAGGCGATGATTGTGCGTACGCATAGGTGTAGAGGCAATTTGCCGTCCCGATCCGGTCCGGCGCAGACGTGCAACTAAAACTTAGAGCGTGCCTTTGGAGACCGCCGCGCCGAAGGGCGTTATGTCGGTCGAGGACTTGAAGAACTTGTCGTCCACATAGATGATGGAGGTGACGTACTTGCGGTCCTGCCGGTTGTGGGTGCGAAGAAAGAGCGTCTGCCCCTCGTCCGCGTCAAAGGCGTAGTGCCAGGGAGGGGCGACATTGAGCACGTAGGTCGTGTCGCCGGAGACGTAGACGGAATCCCCCATCACGAACAAGCTATCATCGGCCGGCACGATGCCGCGCGGGAGAACGAGGGCCACATCGATGCTCTTGGTGATGTTGCCGTCCGCGACATACTCCACGCGGTGAGAGGACTCGCTGTCACAAGCGACGAGCAACAAGGTGCTCAGAAGGGCAAATGCGAGGGCTGTTCGCATAATTGGTATCAGAAAGATGTCTGTCGATTTCTGCGCATTTCCGCGGCTCCGCCGTGAAGGTCTGCCGCGCCCGGTTGACGGCTCCTTTCTTTTCCCAAAAAAGGACCCCCTCGGAAGCGCGTCTCGTCTGCGGAGTGATATATACCGCAATCGGAGGCCAAGAACAAGACATTCTGCTGTGCCAAAGGAGCGGAAGCGGTTCCATTTATCCGCCTTTCGTATTTTGCAGCCGCAGCAACGCCTCGCCCCCTGGCGAAACGCCTCGAAATGGGGAGGTCGCTGCATATCTTTTCAGTTTACATATGCTTACAAACGGCCCCAACTGCGGAGCGCCGTTGACAGATAAATGCCTTATGCAGGACGACTCACGATACACGATCGATCAGATCGCGCTCATCGCCAAGGTCTCGCGAACGGTCGTTTCGCGCGTTCTCAACAACCGGCCCGGTGTCAGCGCGGAGACGCGGCAACACGTCCTTGAAATCATTGAGAAGTACCACTACCGGCCCAGCTCTGTGGCCCGCAGCCTTGCCACCGAGCGCTCGTTCGAAATCTGCATCCTCACGCCGCGCGCCCACCGGGAGTCGGTTGGGAGCGGCTACTGGCCCCTGCTACACCTCGGCATCACCGAGGCGCTCATCCAGCGCGGGTACTTTGCCACGAACATGGTGATTACTCAGCAGACCGCGGCCGAACTGACCGGCCGGGTGCTTCGCGAACGCTCGTTCAGCGGCTACATCCTCATTACGCAGGAGGTCACGACGCTGCTTGCACCGGCCCTTCGAGATCGCAAGGCCCCTGTGGTGCTCATCGGAGCCGATCCGGAGAAGCCGGACTTGTCATCCGTTGATGCTGAAAACGAAACAGGGGCTTACGAAGCCACGCAGCACCTGATGAGCCTGGGGCATCGCCGAATCGGACTGATACTCGGCGGCGCGCACTTGCTGGAATCGGCGGCGCGCCGCGCGGGCTTTGAAACCGCCTTCCGGGAGGCCAACCTCCCCGTCGATCCGCTGCTCGTCGTCTCCGGAGCGTACACCGAACGAAGCGGCTATGACGTGATGAACGACTGGCTGCGCGGCGACCGCGCGCCAACCGCCGTTTTCTGCGCGAGCGACACCATCGCGGCGGGCGTTTGCCTCGCCCTCTTCCGCGCCCGCTACCGCGTGCCGGACGACATTTCGGTTGTCGGCTTTGGCGACTTGCCGGGGTCGGCCTTCACTACGCCGCCGCTCACGACCGTCGGCCAGCCGATCTACGAAAAGGGCGAACGAGCCGCCAACATGATCGTCGACCTGATTGAAGGCAACCAGGTGGAACCGCTGCACGTCGTGTTGCCTTCGCAGCTCATCATCCGGGAGTCCAGCGGACCCCGGCGCGTCGGGCCGTCAACCGGAGCCGCGTGACGATGCGCGGGAGGCGGAGCCGCCTCCCGCGCAACAGACCATGTTGACGCGCTACGCCGCGCTCCTTCGCCACACCCTTCGCACGAACCTGTCGGCCGGAAGGAAACGGGCCATCATCCCCTCCCGCAGCTCTACGCCTCGGCGAGACTCGCGGCGCTATTCAGCTCCTGTCCCGAAAGCCCAACCACCCGCCCAGAGCCGGGGACGTGCCGCATTACGCCGCGCGTATCGACAACGAGCGGAGCGTGGTTGCGCACCCACGTATAATCGATCTCCGTGTGATCGGTCACCACAATGACCGCGTCCACGGTGCCGAGGAGTTCTTCGGTAAGCGCCTCGCTGTAGAGCGGCAGGTTCTCGATGAGCGTGTGCCCGTCGTCGCGGATCGCGGGGCAGATAGGGATCGTGGTAGCTGCACGCTCCGCGCCCTTCTCCTGCAGGAGGTGGATGATCTCGAGCGCCGGGCTCTCCCGCAGGTCGTCGATGTCCTGCTTGTAGGCGATCGCCCAGCACCAGCACCCGGCTGCCGTTGATCGGCCTTCTGTCGCCTCGTTCAGCGCGTCCGCGACCTTCCGCACCACGAAGGCGGGCATCTCCGCGTTGATCTCGCTGGAGAGCTCGATCATGCGCGTCTTGAAGGCGAGCGTCCGCATCTTCCACGAGAGGTAGTGCGGATCCAGCGGGATGCAGTGCCCGCCGAGCCCCGGCCCCGGCGTGAACTTCATGAAGCCGAAGGGCTTCGTGGCCGCCGCCTCGATCACCTCCCAGACGTCCACGCCCAGCCGGTCGCACACCTGCGCCATCTCGTTGGCGAGGGCGATGTTGATCATCCGGAAGGTGTTCTCGTGGAGCTTCACCAGCTCCGCCGCCTCCGCGCTGGAGACCGGGACGACCGTCTCGAAGATCTCGCGAGTAGAGCGCCCCCCGACCGCCGGTGCACGCGGCGGTGATGCCGCCCGATCACCTTCGGCGTGTTCCGGGTGTGCCAGACCGGGTTGCCGGGATCCACGCGCTCGGGGCGAGAAGCAGAGGAAGAAGTCCTCGCCCGACCGCGAGCCCCTTCTCCTCCAGCACCGGCAGCATCGCCTCCCGCGTGGTGCCCGGATAGGTGGTGCTCTCCAGGATGATCAGCTGCCCGGGCCGCAGCGCGCCGCGCCACGGCCTGCGTGGCGCTGACCACGAAGGAGAGGTCCGGGTCCTTCGTCTTCGAGAGCGGCGTGGGCACGCAGATCGAGATCGCGTCGCACTCGGCGAGGCGGCCGAGGTCGGCCGTGGCCTCAAGGGTGCCGGCGGCTGTCAGGCGCGCCACCGTTTCGGAGGCCACATCGCCGATGTGGCTTTCGCCGCGATTGATGCCGTCGACGACGGCACGGGCCACTTCAAAACCAATGGTTCGAAATCCGGCGGCGGCCATTTCGACGGCAAGCGGAAGCCCGACGTAGCCGAGTCCGATGACGCCGAGGGTGGCCGTGCCTCCAACAATGCGCTCATGGAGCGAGGTGGCTACGGCGTTATTTGAAAAGGGCATAGCGTGATGCAGGTCGAGGATCGAAAAGAACGCACAAACGAGCGCGGGAGGTGGGAAGTTCGGAACGCGGAGGCGAGAAGAACGATCCGCCGCTGCGCCGGCTTTGCGCCAGCTTTGCGCCGCGTGCGCAGCGCCGCGCCCGCTAAAAAGGAGCAGGGCCCAAAGCGTGCCTACATTCAAGCCTGCACTTAACGCAGAATCGCCCTCCACTTCGTCGCAGAGGGCGATTAGAGTACCCGGGGTGGGACTCGAACCCACACGGCCTTGCAGCCAATGGTGTTTGAGACCATTGCGTCTACCATTCCGCCACCCGGGCAGCGAGGCGTAATATACGACAATAGGCGGGGCAAAACAGCCCCTCGGCTCACGTCGAGTATCCGTACGAGCGCAGAAACGTGTCGCGGTCGCGCCAGTTGTCGCGCACCTTTACGTGCAGCTGCAGGTAGACGCGGGCGTTGACGAACCGCTCGATGTCCTGCCGGGCCGCCGCCCCGACTTCCTTCAGCGCAACACCTTTCTTCCCAATGATCATGGCCTTCTGCGTGTCGCGTTCGGCCACGATCTCGGCGTCGATGAAGTGGAGGCCGTTCTCGCGCTCCTCGTACTGCACGATGTTCACCTGCGTCGCGTAGGGCACTTCCTGCCGGAACCGCTCGAAGATCTTCTCCCGGATGATCTCGGCCACAAAGAACCGCTCGGGATGCTCGCTCACCATGTCCGCCGGATAGAACGGGGGGCCGAGGGGCAGGCGACTCTGAACCTCTTGCAGAAGGACGTCGAGGTTGCGCCCCTCCCTGGCGGAAATAGGAACGACGGCCTCGAAGGCGCGCATGTTCGTGTACGCCTCCACGAGCGGCAGCGCCTTTTCCTGCGGCACGAGGTCCATCTTGTTGAGCACAAGAATGGCCGGGCGCTCGCCGATCGTGTCCATGCTGAGCGTGTCCGGCTCGTCGCGCGATGCGTCGGCCATGAAGAGGAGCAGGTCGGCCTCCGCGACCGCGCCGTGCACCGTCTGCATCATGGCTTCCTGCAACCGGTAGCGCGGCTCGATGATGCCGGGCGTATCCAGGAAGATGATCTGGTATCCCTCGGCCGTCAGGATGCCGAGGATGCGGTGGCGCGTCGTCTGCGGCTTGCGGGTGACGATGGAGAGCTTGCGCCCCATGAGCGCGTTCAGGAGCGTGCTCTTGCCCACGTTGGGCCGCCCCGTCAGGGCGACGTAGCCGCTGCGATGGTCGGCCGGGATGTTGTCCAGATTGATGAGCGTGGGTTCCATGCGTCGCGCGTGAGGGTGAAGAGTCCCCTTAGAACGCGCCGCAGAGGGGCGGGTTCGTTACCCACGGCGGACGGGGAAACCTTGATTTAGTCCGCCCGTAACCACAAACGCACATGAACGGGTTGCCCGGCTCCTGTGCGCGCATTGTCCGAAGACGCCGCGTCCTTCAACGGCGCTTCACAAGCCCCTGTAGCGTGATCGACTTTACAAAGATCCGGCTCGAAATGCTCCTGAAGATGGCGTGCGACGCGGAGCTGATCGCCGCCTTCGAGATCTCAGAGGAGCGCGTGGTGCTCGTCGACCGGGCGGGCCTGCACGAGGTGCGCCCTGCCACGGCGCGTCGTTTCGCTGAGACGTCCCTCGCCCGCTGGTGGCGCGAGGAAGAGCGCCGCGTGGCGGCGAGTGAAGCGGCGTAAAGCCACTTTCGACGACTCGGTCAATGCCGATGCGATCGTTTCTCTGAGCCGCAAGGTAAATAGCTCCGTTCCGCGTCCCCTTCCCTCGCGACCTCTGTTCAGTACCCTTTGACGAGGCGGCGCATATCCCCCACGGCCCGGTCGAGGCCGACGAGGACGGCGCGCGCGATCACGGCAAAGCCAATCGAAACCTCATCGATCTTCGGCATGGCAGCGGCAAAAGCGGTGTAATTGGCGTAGTCGAGGCCGTGCCCGGCATGAACCATCATTCCGAGGGCGCGCGCGCGTTCGGCGGCACCGGCGAGCAGCCCGAGCGCTTCTTTCCGTTCCTCACCCGTGCGCGCGTTTGCATAATCGCCCGTGTGCAACTCCACGCAGTTCGCCCCGACGGCGTGCGCCGCTTCGATCTGGTAGGGATCCGGGTCGAGAAACAACGCCACTTCCTCGGTTCCTGCTTCAAACAGGCGGCGGACCACCTGCTCCACGCGCTCTTCGTTCTTCAGAACATCGAGGCCCCCTTCGGTGGTCACCTCCTCGCGGCGCTCCGGCACGAGGGTCGCAAGCGCCGGCCGCACATCGCAGCAGACGGAGACGACATCCTCGTGCGTCGAAAGTTCAAAATCCAGCTTCGTCTTCACGGTCTCGCGGAGCAGCCGCACGTCGCGGTCGGTAATGTGCCGGCGATCCTCCCGAAGATGGAAAACGATGCCGTCCGCACCGGCCGCCTCGCAGAGGGCGGCGGCATGGACCGGGTCCGGGAAGGACTCCCGCCGCGCATTCCGCAGTGTGGCGATATGATCGATATTGATTAAAAGGCGCGTCACAGAATCTATGCGTATATTACAGGTGAAAACGCGGCGGAGCAGCAACTACGGCGAAGGCGGGGTGTCTACCTTCATGCCGAAAGCTTGTCAGCCGGTTGCCGTATGTACGACGCGATTGCGGAAAGTTCGGTGCCGGTGCCTGGAATCTGCGCTCGGGTGCTGCAGAATCGCACGGGCCAATGCTTTTGGTTGCGATCTGGTTGCATTCGGCGCATTTCGCGTGTATTTTCGGGGTCGAACCGCGGGGCCGCCAAGCCGTTGCCGGTCCGCCTCGTCTCATCATCTCACCTTTCTGTAGCATAGATATTATGGCTTCGAGCAGCCAAGGAATTCGAGTAGCCCTGCAGATTCTCCTGGCGATCGTCATTGTCGGCCTCTCCTACTGGCTCTACGTCTCGATCACCGAACCCTACGCCGTCGTCGAGCGGCAACGCGCGATGACGGATCTGACCCGCACCCGCATGGATTACGTGCGCAAGGCCATGGTTCGTTACGAGCAGGTGAATAACCGCTATCCAAGTTCGCTGGACTCGCTGGTCATTTTCGTCCGGCAAGATTCCGTCTTCCAGGCGGACGGCGACAGCCTCTTCGGTCCTTCCTTCGTGGTCGATTCGCTGCCGTATTCCCCGCGAACGGGTAACCGCTTCAAGCTCGCGGTCAACGACACGGCGCGCGTCAAAACATACCTTCTGGAAGACCCGGATTCGGACGACCACATCGGCACCGTTGCTTCAGACGTGACGCGCCTGAACGCGGCCTCCTGGGAGTAGCGGACGGCCGGACTTCTGCTCCGGCTTCCGCCTCGCTCTTTTTCGGTTCGCGCCCGCCCGCGTTCTCGCTGACCTTCGATCCGCGCCATGAGCCTGAACGTCCGCGCCGGCATTGATTTCAACGGATCCATCCTTCGGTACGCCGAAGTCGAAGAGACAAAGGAGGGCTTTCACCTGCTTCGCCTCGGCGCGTGCGACTTCGACTTCGACGTAGCGGACGACCTCTTCGGAGAGGCGCAGCCCCGGCATCTCGGCACCGTCGTGGAGGCGCTCGCGGACGTATTCGCCGGCTCGGAGGCTACGCAGCTCAACCTGGCGCTGCATCCGCCTACTGGATACTCTTTCCTGACGCCGCTCTCGGCCGACGCCGACAGCGCTGAACGCGACGATCGGCTCGTTCAGGAGATTGCGCTGGTAACGGCGGACGGGCACGAGGCCGACGCGCTGCATTTTACGTCCGAAGCATTGCACCGCGAGACGCTCCCACACGGCCGCGACGTGCTCTGGCACCACGTGCTCGCCCTCCGCGAGCCTGTGACGGATCGCCTCGGAGAAATCTTCCGCCTGCTGCCTTACCCGAGTCACCGTCTCGCCACAAGCATGCAGGCCGCTGCGGCAGCAATGACGCTGAGCGATACCGGAAGCGGGTCCGGGTTTCAACTGGCGCTCGGCTTCTACGGCTCTTTTGTCGAGTACGTGATCGAGCGGGGCGGAAAGCTGCGCTTCTCCCACTATGCGGAGCCGAGCCACCCTGCCGATGCCGCTTTCTTTGCCGCAACCCTGCTCGGCCGGATCGGGATCGGTGCCGCCGACCTCGACGCGGTGAACCTCTACG
Source organism: uncultured Bacteroidota bacterium (assembly GCA_963790965.1). Taxonomy (GTDB): domain Bacteria; phylum Bacteroidota; class Rhodothermia; order Rhodothermales; family DASSAV01; genus CAWBQO01. Next base: position 1,071,958 of record CAWBQO010000006.1, on the reverse strand, counting down.
GCACCCGTGCGGACTTGGCGGATCCGGCCGTGCTTGAAGCCGTTTTCCGGCAGCCGTCGCGCAAAATGGATCCTATGGCGCTCGTGGCGGTCGAAGCGGATAGCCTCCCGGCCGACTTTGAAGCCGAGGCGTACGTCCCGTGCGTGGGGGCCGCTCTCGAAGGGTAGCCTGCCTCCGCCCACGCCGATTCCCTGCAGTAGTCCCGTCGCCATCGGGACGTAAGCCGGATGTTCTATGCGCATCATCGCCGGCCGCCTGAGGCGGCGCACGCTCCACGCTCCTACCGGAAACCAGACGCGCCCGAGCACCGACCGCACGCGCGAAGCCATCTTCAATCTGGTCGCCTCCAGGATTGACCTGGAAGATGCCGACGTGCTCGACCTTTTCGCGGGCACGGGCGCGCTCGGCCTCGAAGCCGTCAGCCGGGGCGCGCAGGTGGCGACGTTCGTAGAACTCGACGCGGCCGTGCTCAAAGTTGCCCGCCGCAACGCCGACACGCTCGGCGTGGCCGATTCGGCCGTCTTCGTGCGCGCTGATGCCGTGGCGTATGTCCGCCGCTACAGCGGCCCGCCCTACTCGCTCATCCTCGCCGATCCGCCATACGACCTGAAGGACCTGGCGGCCCTCCCGGATCTCGCTCTGCCTCATGTGCGGGAGGACGGTTTGTTCGTGCTTGAACACGACATCCACGATTCGTTCGACAGCCACCCGCACCTCGAAACGAGCCGGGCTTATGGTAAGACCGTCGTGAGTATCTTCTCGCCGTCCCCCCTTGATCCTTGATGCGTGCGCTGCGAACCGCCTATGGCTCTCGCCCTTTACCCCGGCACCTTCGATCCGCTTACCAACGGGCACCTCGACATTCTCGAGCGTGCGCTGCACGTCTTCGACCGGGTCGAAGTCACCGTCGCCGTCAACGCCGGTAAGACGACGCTCTTGTCGCTACCGGAACGGACGGAGCTTGTCCGCACCTGCACTTCGCACCTGGACGGCGTATCCGTCGCGTCCTTCGAGGGCCTGCTCGTTGACCGGGCGCGCGAGGTCGGCGCGGTTGCGCTCGTGCGCGGACTGCGGCAGGTCAGCGACTTCGATTATGAGCTTCGCATGGCGTTCGCCAACCGCCGGCTCTACCCGGAACTGGAAAGCGTCTTTTTCATGACGTCCGAAGAGCACGCCTATGTGGCCGCTTCCATCGTGCGCGAAATACACCGCTGGAACGGCGACGTGTCCTCGTTCGTGCCGAAGCCGGTGGCGGATCGGCTAAGAAAGAAGGCCAAGCCCGAGCGGACTTTGCCGCCGGATGCTTAACTTAATAAAGCCTGCGCGCATATGGCGCGGCAGCGTTTAGGCAATAACACGTTCTCACCCACTGTTCATGATGAACAATCCGACCGCATCGATTCGTTTCAACCCGCGCGTGGAGGCCATGGAACCCTCAGCGACGCTCGCCATGACCGCGCGCGCCAAGGAGCTAAAGCGCGAGGGCAAGCCCGTCATATCGCTGAGCGCCGGTGAGCCCGACTTCGATACGCCCGCCCCGATCATCGAGGCGGCGGCGGAGGCGATGCGAAGCGGGTGGACGCGCTACACGGAGAACGCGGGCCTTCTCGAACTTCGCCGTGAGATCGCGCGCAAGCTGGAGCGAGACAACGGATTGCGCTACGGTGCCGATCAGATTCTTGTCTCGAACGGGGCTAAACAGTCGGTGGCCCTCGCCATGATGGCGCTCTGCAGGCCCGGAGACGAAGTGCTCATCCCGGCACCCTACTGGGTCTCTATCCCGAAATGGCCCGCCTTTCCGACGCCGATCCCGTTTCGGTATCAACTTCGGTCGAGACCGGCTACCGGATGACGCCGGAGGGTCTTGAGCGCGCGATCAACGAAAAGACGCGCATGCTCGTGCTCTGTTCGCCCTCTAATCCTACCGGAACGGCGTACAGCCGCGAGGAGATGGAGGCCATCGCCGCCGTGCTGCGGCGGCACGAGGGCGTGTTCGTCCTCTCGGACGAGATCTACGAGCATATTCTCTTTGAAGGCGAACACGTCTCCTTCGCGACGCTCGACGGGATGAAGGAGCGCACGATCACAGTCAACGGCTTCTCGAAGGCCTATGCCATGACCGGGTGGCGGCTCGGGTACATGGCGGCGGACGCGGCCATCGTGAAGGCGGCGGGAAAGATTCAGAGCCAGACCACCTCGGCACCCTCTACCATTTCGCAAAAGGCGGGCATTGCCGCCCTCGAAATGAGCATGGAGCCTGTCGCGGCCATGCGCGACGCCTTTCATAAAAGACGCGACATGATGGTCGCACGCCTGAACGCCATCGACGGCGTGCGCTGCCCGACGCCGGAGGGCGCGTTCTACCTCTTTCCTGACGTTTCCGCCTACTTCGGACGAACGACGCCGGAAGGCACGACGCTCACCGGCAGCGAAGCGCTGTGTATGTATTTGCTTGAATCCTGCCATGTCGCCGCGGTGCCGGGTTCCGCTTTCGGCGAACCGGCGGGGCTGCGGATCTCCTACGCGGCGTCGATGGAAGAACTCGAAGAGGCACTCGGCAGGATCGAGAAGGGGCTTGCTGCGCTCGTTTAGCGGTCACGCCCCGGCAGATTCGTCCCGGTGAACCGTCGTCGGGGAGAAGGCGGGGGTGCAAACAGCAATATATTCGGCCCCGCCCGGGACGGGTGTGCTGTAGCGCACCCACTCGCCGGGCGTGGTCACGACGGCCTGGCCGGGTCCGACGTCAAAGGAGCCGCCCTCGTGTTCGACCCTAACAACGCCGCTGAGCACGAGCGTGACTTCCTCGAACTCCGGCCTTTGGCCAGGCTCCTGCCACCCTTCCGGAGCCACCATCCGCGCGACGCTGAACGCCGAATGGCCGCTGTTTACCCGTCCGATGAACTCTTCAATCGTTTTCGGCTTGGTACCTACCGACTGGATGACTGTGGGCTGATTGATATGCGTGGGCATGGTGAGCAAAGGGTTTTCTGAAAGGGATGGCCTGGCCGTAGCACCCAATATAATTTTTGAAGGCTCCGGAACCACGCTCGAAACGAGTGGTATAGGTAAGGTATCCAAAAAATGCATCCTCGGTCGCTGTCGCAGGCTTTCTACCTCAGGTGCGGTTTACGAGCACATGGTGGTAGGGAGCCTTTTCAATGGATGGCTGCCTGATGCTTTTCTCTTATCGTTATACGGATGAATATCTACGTAGGCAATCTGCCACACGCGACCACTGAGTCGGAACTCAAAGACGCTTTCGAACAGTACGGCGACGTCAGCTCGGCTGCAATCATCAAGGACAAATTTACTGGCGACTCGCGCGGCTTCGGCTTTGTGGAGATGCCCAAGAATGCGGAAGCACAGGCCGCGATCACTGCGCTCAACGGAAGCGACCTCGGCGGTCGCACGCTGACCGTCAACGAAGCGCGTCCTCGTGAGGAGCGTTCCGGTGGCGGTGGCGGCAGCCGTGGCGGCAGCCGTGGCGGCTACAGCGGCGGTGGCGGCGGCGGCTCCTACGGAGGCGGCGGCGGCGGTGGCCGGCGTGAAGGCTTCGGCGGCAGCGGCGGTGGAAATCGTGGCGGCGGCGGCTACAGCGGCGGTGGCGGCGGCGGACGGCGCGGCTACTAAGCCCCAAACGCTTTGCGTTTCTGAAAAGGCCCGGCTCATTTGCAGCCGGGCCTTTTCTTTTTGCCCGCACGGACTGTCGATCGGAACCACAGGCCGAGAGGGCACCGCCGCAATGCCTGCCCCCGATAATCGGCCCGGTTCAGATACCTCATGCCGACTGCCCTTCAGCACCACGACACTCTTCTTCGGCCCAAGAAACTCGTCCCCTCCCCCGGGAGCCTGTCCCGCCCGAGCGGGAGGAACTCCGACCGGGTAGGGGATAGTTTGCAAGGATTAGCGGCGTCGTGGTATTGAAGAGCTAAGTCGAAGAAACTCCTCCCCTTTCAGGGGAGGTGGCGCGAAGCGACGGAGGGGTATGGCTCAGGAATGACTGTGCGACCGGAGGGTTAAAGCTGGCATACCGCAAGAATCGCCCGGACGAGGGTAGATCGCAGGCATTAGCCCATGCCCAAGTCGGACCTGGTAAGATCTGACGTGAGGGCGCAAAAGCGCGGCGGATTTGAAGCTGCCAAGGCCGGGCGTAATGCAATTCCTGAGCGCACCCCCTCCCCCTTCGGGTACTCCCCCTGGAAGGGGGAGTGTTTGCGCTCGTTAGCACAAAGTCTGTCGTCAGCGTCGCAGGTCAAGACGTTCCTCCTCGCTCACGGAGACTGTCCGGAACGAAGCTGTAGCAGGGCGGCGCTGTATGCGTCGTGGACGCGGGTGTCCGGCAGAGCGAAGAGGACGCTCGCCAGTTTGTCATTCCCGGCGAGGAAGTCCCTGGTCTCCCGGAGGGCAATCTCGGCCGCCGCGTCTGCCGGGTAGCCGTAGACGCCGCAGGAGATGGCCGGGAAAGCGACGCTTCGGATTCCGTTCTCCGCCGCGAGTCGGAAGCTGTTGCGGTAGCACCGCGCCAGGGCCTCCGGCTCCCCGTTGCGGCCCCCGCGCCAGATTGGCCCTACCGTGTGGATGACGAAGCGGGCAGGCAAACGGTAGCCACCCGTGATCTTCGCTTCTCCGGTGGGGCAGCCGCCCAGCGTTCGGCATTCAGCCAGGAGCTCCGGCCCCGCCGCGCGGTGAATGGCTCCGTCAACCCCGCCTCCGCCGAGGAGCGAAGAGTTGGCCGCGTTGACAATGGCGTCCACGTCGAGTCGCGTGATGTCCGTCCGGAGGAGTTCGATTCGAGATTCCATGTATTAGCAAGGTCAGGTGCCTGGTCGCTCCGGCAGTTTAACCTCCTATTCGGAAACCGCTTACCGGCACTTCGGTAACATTCCCGCAACCGACTTCCCCGTGCCTCATGCGAACCTGGTCCTCTCTGTTTCTCTTCACCGGTGTGCTTCTCGCCGCCGCGCTCATGCCGCCTTCCGCTGCGGCGCAGGAGCTGAACTGCCGGGTGACGGTGGCTTACCCCAACCTCACCGGGACGAACTACACGTTTCTTGACGAGCTCGATGACCGCATCGCCGAGTACCTGAATGATCGCACCTGGACGCGCGACGCCTTCGAGGAGCGCGAGCAGATCGAATGTACCGTGCAGATCACGCTGGAGCAAGCGCCAACGCTGACGAGCTTTGCCGGACGCATCGTCGTCGCGTCCCGCCGGCCGATCTATGGCACCGGCGTTTCGTCGACGGTCGTTCAGCTTACGGACGCAGACCTCCAGTTCAGCTACACGCAGGGCACGCCGCTCATCTTTGATCTCGAGCGCTACGACCCGCTTGCGTCGGTTCTGGATTTTTACGCCTTCCTCATCCTCGGCTATGACTACGATACCTTCAGCGATCAGGGCGGAACGCCGTACTTCGAGCTTGCCCGCCGCATAGCAGACCGGGCGCAGAGCAGCGGCGCGCAGGGATGGTCGTCCATGAGCGGCGATCAGAGCCGGTACGCGCTCATCAGCCAGATCCTCGATCCGCGGTATAAACCCTTACGGACCGCCTATTTCGCTTACCACTACGGCGGACTCGACCACTTCATCTCCGCCAACGATGCCGCCCGGGCGGAGGTGCTTGCGGTGCTCGAAAACATTCAGGAACTCTACAGCGCCGTCAACCGCTCCCACGCCATCGATGTGTTTTTCTCGGCGAAATACTCCGAGCTGACGTCGGTCTTCCGCAACTCGCCGCTCGAAAACCAGGCCTTCGCGCTCCTGAGCCGCCTTGATCCCTCGCACCTGACGGACTATAACCAGCTGCTGCAATAGCAGCTGTTCAGAGGTGAAACCAGAGTCCGCCGCGAATGAACGGCCGCTGCGGACCGAGTTCGGCAAACCAGATGCGGCTTCCCCCGAAGTCCGTGGTCACGCGCACGTAAGGGTCGATAAAGAGGTTAAAGCGCTGATTTTTGTCGGCGCGGCTCTCCTCCGACCCAAAGAACAGGTTCGGCCCGACACGGACGCCGAGGTCCACCTCGTACGGAGAAGATCCCGCGTTGCCGATGGCGCGCAGCACCTCCAGCGGGCGCACGTCTCCGCCGAAGCCAAGGCCGGTTTCAAGCGTGGCCTCCCCACCTGCGAAGGAGGGCGTCCCGTGCATATAGAGCGCAACCGAGACCGAGTAGAAGCCATGCGGGCGCACGTAAGCCGCCATGGCCCCGAAGCCCGGCAAGGCTCCCGGTCCAACCTGCAAGTACCGCTCCGGACGGAGTACCGTACGCTGCGCCTGCACGGGGAGCGGCGCTCCGGCAAGCAGTAAAAGGAGCAAACCGGCAATGAGTCCTCCGGCCGGCGGGGCGAGACGAGCAGGCATGGCGTTCTTCCTGTGGGTGCGCCGATGAGACGACGGGCGGGCGCTCGTGTTTCGGGCGGCGGCACGTGAGGCTTCGGTGCAGGCGCTCAAACGTGGAACAAATGGCCGCTGCTTCCATAAGCGCCGCTGTTCTGAACGTGCCCATTCCCGGGCGGCGCGTCAAGTATTCGCGCCTTCTTTCCGGCGTCCCGGTAGCATCCCGATCGTTTATGCCTCTCCGCTGTGGTATCGTGGGCCTTCCCAATGTGGGAAAGTCCACCCTGTTCAACGCGCTCAGCAATGCAGGTGCCGAGTCTGCAAACTACCCATTCTGCACGATCGAGCCTAATGTCGGCGTGGTGCCACTGCCGGACGAGCGTCTTGACCGGCTTGCCGATCTCGCCCGCTCGGCCCGTATCGTCCCGACGACCATCGAGTTTGTAGACATCGCCGGCCTCGTTGAAGGTGCTTCAAAGGGCGAAGGACTCGGCAACCAGTTCCTGGGGCACATCCGGGAGGTCGACGCGGTGCTGCACGTCGTGCGCTGCTTTGAGAACGAGAACGTCGTTCATGTCTCGGCTACGGTCGATCCGGAGCGCGACATCGAGATCATACACACCGAGTTGCTTCTGAAGGACATCGACACGCTCGAAAAGCGCATCGACCGAACCGGCAAGGCTGCAAAGGGTGGCGACAAGAAGATCAAGGACGAACTGGCCTTTTATGAGCGGCTGCTGGCCCACCTTTCTTCCGGCGCGCTCGGACGCACGTTCGAGCCGAGGCAAGAGGAAGAGGAGTGGATGCGCTCCCTTTTCCTGCTCACGCGCAAGCCGGTCCTCTATGTCTGCAATGTGGGAGAGGAGGATCTGCCCGGCGGCAACGCCTACGTCGATACCGTGCGAAGGGTGGCCGAGGCCGAAGGAGCGGGCGTCGTGGCCATTTGCGCGGAGCTTGAAGCTCAGATTGCGGAACTCGAGCCGGACGAGCGGGCCGCGTTTCTGGAGGAACTCGGGATCGAACGATCAGGACTCGACCGGCTCATCCAGGCGGCATACAGCCTGCTGGGGCTGATCACGTACTTCACCGCCGGGCCAAAAGAGTCTCGCGCCTGGACGATTCGCCGGGGCACGAAAGCGCCCGGCGCGGCGGGCGTCATCCATAGCGACTTCGAGCGCGGCTTCATCCGCGCTGAAACGATCAAGTACGCCGACTACGTGCGCTACGGAACCGAGGCGGCCGCGCGAGAAGCGGGTGCCATGCGCAGCGAAGGTAAAGAGTACGAGGTGGAAGACGGCGATGTGCTGCTGTTCCGCTTCAACGTTTGAGAGGCGTCCTTACGCGGCCTTGCGTTAGAGCGGCATCGACATTGCGCATGAAGCCTTCGTACTTCGCCCGCTTCACGGGGCTGCCTTTGAAGCGCCGGCGGAAGCTTTCAAGGTCAAGCTCCAGCCATTCCTGAAGGTCCGTATCGGGCAGCCCTTCTCGCGGTGCGTACCGCGGTTCGCCCGTCGGCCGAGCGAACTTGTTCCAGGGACAAACATCCTGGCAGATGTCGCAGCCGTAGATCCAGCCCTCCTGCCGGCCCAGGACCTCAGGTGGAAGGCTGCCGCCCCCGTGCTCGATCGTCGCGTAAGAGAGGCACCGCCGAGCGTCGACGACCTGTGGCTGCACGATTGCGTCCGTCGGGCAGGCGTCGATGCAGCGCGTGCAGCGGCCGCAGTAATCGGGCATGGGTCCATCAGCGGGAAGCGGCACGTCCACGATCATCTCGCCGATGAAGAAGAACGAGCCGAGCGACCGGTTCAGCAGATTGGCGTTCTTGCCTTGCCACCCGAGACCGCTGCGCCGCGCCCAGGCTTTGTCAAGCACCGGCGCAGAATCCACAAAGACGCGCCCGCCGACGCCGCCCACCCTCTCGTCGAGCCAGCGAAAGAGAAGGAAAAGCTTCTCTTTCATCACGTCGTGGTAATCGTCGCCCCAGGCGTATCGGGAGATCTTACCAGCGCCCGGACCGCCTCCGCGCTCGACGGGCACATAGTAATTGTGCAGCACCGACACCACGGACTGAGCGCCCTCCACGAGCTTTCTCGGATCGACGCGCTTGTCGAAGTGGTTGCCCATCCAGCCCATAGAGGCGTTCATGCCGTCGAGGAGCCACGCTTCGAGGCGGCGCGCCTCCTCGTCGAGCCTCTCCGCTTGCGAAATGCCGCACGCATCGAAACCGAGGCGAGCCGCCTCTGCCTTCAGGTCGGCGGCAAGCCGGGTCTGGGCGTGAAGATCGAATCCAGGCATTCAGTGCGGCGGCATAGAGCGAACGGGCGAGATTGCTCTCTGAACACCGAAACGTGCCGGTCCGTTTCTGAAATCCGCGCATAGTCCACCCGGGGTGGCAGACGCATTCTCCGCCACCATGCGCCACTTCGCCAGGGACCCGTTACAGCAGACCTGTTACGCTTCCGCCTCCCAGGTCAGAATGTCCTGCTCGTTCTTTTCCGCGCCCTCCCATTCCTTCGCATTAGGCAACGGTTCGCGCTTTTCGGTGAGGTTGCGCCCGATCTCCCGCCACTGCTCGGCGAGGTAGGCGTTCCACTCCCCATAGTGCTGCCACTTGTCGGGCAGTTCATCATCGGCGAAGATGGCTTCCGTCGGGCAGGTAGGCACGCAGGCGTTGCAGTCGATGCACTCGTCCGGGTGGATCGCGAGGAAATTCGGCCCTTCGTAGAAGCAGTCCACGGGGCAAACCTCTACGCAGTCGGTATATTTGCAGTTGATACAGGGTTCGGCGACGACGTATGGCATAGTCTCTACAATAATGGTTGACTTGAATTCACGTTCAAGCGAATAATGTAGCTTCTCGCGCCGGAGAACGCAAGGGCGTAATTCGAAGCGTCTTTGCCTTTTTCGCGCTACCTTGTGGTTCCGGCCCGTCGCTGCGCCGCATTCATGCAGCGCGCGATGGTACGGCAGCACCACTTTGACTTCCTGCAATGCACAAAATAAATACGATCGCGCTCATTGCGCATGACGGCAAGAAGGCGGACATGATCGCCTTTGCCATCCAGAATCGCGCCCTGCTGAGCCACTTCGAGCTCGTCGGCACCGGCACGACGGGTAAGCTCATCGAGGACAAGACGGGCCTTCCGGTGACGCGCTACCTCTCCGGTCCGCTCGGCGGCGACGCGCAGATCGCTTCGCTCGTCGTCACCGGGCATGTACAAGCGGTCTTTTTCTTCGTCGATCCGCTCGACAAGCACCCGCACGATCCGGACATCCAGACGCTCATGCGCGCCTGCAATGTTCATAACGTCCCGATGGCGACCAACACGGCCACGGCGCAGTTCATCTTGAGCGTGGAGCATCTGGAGCGGATGGGCACCCGCTGAGGCGGCGGTTCGGGGCGGACGGAAACCGGCTCCAGTTCCGGGTGTACCGCTAAGCCTAAGCGTCTCATTTACAACTGTCTTCCCGTGCCTGTGCGCTGCCTTTTTCTGGCGACACTGCTCGCGGCCGCGCTCCTTGTGCCCGCCGCCCGGGGACAGGAGCGTTCCGCCGCTCCGCTCGCGCCGGAGGCACGTGCGCTGGTCGTAGAATCGAACGCTTCAGGGCCTGCCGAGACGGTGTTCGTTCCGAGCGGGCGATTGGACCCGGCAACGGGCCGGCGCCGCGCGGCCTATCGCATTGACGCCCCTACTGCCCTCAGGGGTTCTGCGGAAACGTCCGCGCGGCGGTACCTGGCGTCCCAGGCTTCTGCGTATGGTTTGGAGCCGGGGCTGAACGATCTTGAGAGGGTACGGGTCGTCGAGACGCCCTACAGCGCCCACGTGCGGTTTCGCCAGATGGTGGGCGAGGTGCCGGTGTATGGCCGCGAAATTACCGTTAGCCTCGACCGGCGGGGCCGCCCGACAATGGCGATTAGTTCGTACGCCCGCCACGTGGCTGAGGCCGACATCGCGACGCGGCCGCGACTGAGCGCTGCTGCGGCCGGAGCGCGCGCGCGCGAACTCGTGGACCCGGCGGGCGAGACCAGCGAACCTACTCTCGTTGTCTATCCCGCTGCCGTTCCGGCGCTGGCGTGGCGCGTTGTCGTCTGGCCCGCCGCAGCGCCGGCCGAGTGGGAGGTCTTGATTGACGCGCAGACGGACGAACCGCTACAGCTTATAAACCAGTCTACGGCAAGCGTTCATGCGTCCGGCGAACCGGCCGAGGGCGCGGCGGCCCGGAAGGACCGAGCGGTTGCAGCGCCGTCGGCCTCTGGATCCGGTCTCGTGTTCGATCCAAATCCTTTGCGCACGGCTGGCGTTGCCTACGGCGGCGCATACGTCGATCAGAACGATGCCGACCTGCCGGAACTCGCGTCGGAGCGCAAGGAGCGAGTGTTGCGGGACTTATCGGAGCGCGACGGCCGGTACGTTTTGGAAGGGCCCTACGTCCGCATCGTGGAAGAGATCGGTGTGGGCGACTTGCCCTACACGCCGCCCTCGGAGGCCGATCCGGACGCATTCCGTTATTCGCGGTCCGACCCAAGCTTCGAGGCCGTCATGGCCTACTATCATATTGATGCGTCGCAGCGCTACGTGCAGTCGCTGGACGTCGGCCGTCCGATTGCGGAAACCCCGGTGCGCGTGAATCCGCGCTATACGTCGTACGAAAACTCCGGATTCTTCTATGACCGATATGCAATTGGATTCGGCACCGGCGGCGTGGACGATGCGGAGGACGGCGAAGTGATCCTGCACGAGTACGCCCATGCGCTCCTTGAAAGCAGCGCGCCCGGCCTCTTCTCGGCCTCCGACGAAGGAAAGGCGCTGCATGAAGGATGGTCCGATTACTGGGCCGCATCCTCCGTTCGCGGCGCTATCGAGCGGAGCGAGCTGCCACCTTCGGACTGGCACCACCTGTTCGTGTGGGACGGCAACAATGCCGCGCAGAGCTGGTGCGGAAGATGGATCAACCACCCGGGACACTATCCGGATGCGATGGACACACCGCCACCCGCAGGATGTTCGTACGGATCCACCGCGTATGTACATGGTCTGCTCTGGGCCACGACGCTCATGGAGCTTTACAGCGAAGTAGGCCGAACCGTGAGCGACCGTCTGAACCTCGCTTCCCACGCCTACCTCGCGCGGCCCGCCACCTTGCGAGATGCGGCGGAGGCCATTCTTCAGGCCGATCTTGACCTCTACGACGGCGCACACGCCCCGGCCATCCTCGCCGTCTTTTCATCGAGAGGGTTCCTGGATGCCCCGTCTCTTGCGCCCCATCTGACGCTCTTGAGTCGCACGCGCACCGAACAGCTCGGCGGTACGCTGCCGGTGGCAATCGAGGCTGAGGGTCGGCCGCTGCCCGTAGATTCCGTCCACGTGTACTACGCCGCTGACGGTGGCGCGTCGGGCAGCATCAAAATGGAAAACCTCGGCGGCGGCCTCTTTCGCGCAGACGTACCCCTTCCGGCGGAGAGCGGATCGGTGCGCCTGCAGTTCGAGTCGGTGGACCGCGGCGGGAGGCGGCGCATCTGGCCGGAGGATCCAGCGGACTCACCGCAACTTGTCGCGGGCCCGGACCACGAGCCGCCGGCGATCGAGCATGTGCCGATGGAGCGCGTGTCGCTGGTGCGCTGGCCCGTTCCGCTGACGGTCGCCGCCTGGGACGACCTGGGTATCGACAGCATCTGGGTGGCATACCGCCTCTTCGACGACGCTGGTGCCCTGCAAAGGGAAGGCCAGTTCGGCTTGGCAAGAGAGGGCGAGGGATTCTTCGATCTGCCGCGGGAGGCAGTGGAAACCGGCGGCCGCATCGAGTACCGCATCCATGCGCGCGACAGTTCCCGTTCCGCTAACGAAACAGCGCTCCCGGCCGCGGGCTACTTCTCGACGGAGATCATGGCGGAGGGCGTCCTGCTTGCTTACGCATTCGAGGGAGAAGACGCGGCTGAAGGCTCCGCCACCGGCAGCTGGGCGGTGGGGAAGCCGGCTTATGGATTGAAAATCGCACATGGCGGAGCCGCCGCATGGGGCACTAACCCGGAAGGTCGTTACCCGGACTCCGCCGGAGTTTCGACGCTCACGTTCGGCCCGATGAACCTGCAGGGCCTTGGGAAAGCTTCACTCCAGTTCTGGCACTGGTTCGACACCGAGCAGTCCCGTACGGCCCTTCCCGGAATGCCCGCAGACGGCGTGCTCTACGACGGCGGCAACGTTAAGGTGTCCGTGGACGGCGGGTCCACGTGGAGCCTGATGGTGCCCGAGGGCGGTTATCCGAGAACCATCGCCGCGTCCGAGAACCCGCTCGGATCCGAGCCGGGCTTTGGCGGATACAGCTACGGTTGGCAGCGCGTCCGGCTGCCTCTGCCCCTCGCCCCGAATGTGCTCTTGCGCTTTAGTTTTGGAACGGACGCATCTACGGTCGAGAGCCGCGCGCGCTACCACGCGGGCTGGTTCATCGATGACGTTTCCGTTGCCACGTCCTGGCCTCCGGACGAACAAGCGCCCGTCGTGCTCGACGCCCCCTCCGGCGGCTATGCCAATCCGGGCGCGGTACTCGTGCCCGTGGCCGTGCGCGCCTCCGATGAAACCGGCGTGGCAGAGGCGTGGGCCGTGTACACGCTTCAAGCGGGCGGGGAGGCCCATGTTGACTCTGTGCGCCTTTCGATGAGCGAATCGGACCTGTCGCTCTTCAGCGGCACGATCGCGCCGGGTGAACTGCTGACGCCCGGAGACGAGATCCTCTACCGCGTGCGCCTGCAGGATGCCGACGGCAACTCCGCCACCTATCCCGCGCCCTCCGCGCTCCCCCTGACCTGGAAGGTGCGCCTGCACGAAGAGAGAGCAATCAGCGAAGGCACCAGCATTAACGGCGACTGGCTGGCGAACGGCCCGTCCGGATTTCGCCTGAACCACCGGCTGGTTCCGGCCGATCGTTCTGCCCTGGTGCTCCCACCCGTGGATCTGCCGCGCAATGCGGACTCGCTCGCGCTCGTGCTCGACCACCAGTACGCGCTCGGAACCGGCGCGAGCGGAAACGTCATGCTTTCGCTGGACCATGGCCGAACATGGCTCCCGCTGCGCCCCTTGCGCAGCACCGACGGCGAGACCGCCCTCGTCGGCACGTGGTCTCTCCCGGACCGTTTTCGGCTGACGGACTACGCCGGCAGGCAAGTGCAGATTCGAATCGATTTCGCCACAGATCATCCGCTTGAAAAGGATGAGTTCTGGCAGATCGGCACCGTGCGGCTCTTCGCGGCAACCGGCGAGCCGGACTTTGAGACGACCCGCGAACTGGCGCTCCACCCCGCCTTTCCCAACCCGTTTGCGTCCAGCACGACCGTGAGCTACACGCTTGAAGAGTCCGCCGATGTTCAACTGGTCCTCTACGACGTGCTCGGGCGGCAGATGGCGCTCGTGGACAAAGGGAGCCGCCCGGCAGGCACGTATACCGTCGAGGTGGACGGCACGCGCCTCGCGTCCGGAGTTTACTGGCTGCGACTGGAGGCGGGCCATGACCGGCGCGTTCGCACCCTCGTCGTGGCGCACTAAGCGTTCACGGGCCGGAACGCACCTCGGTTGCGCGCATAGATATACATTCTGCACTCTCCTGAGTCCGAGCCTCCCTGGAAGAAGCGAGTGAGGCGTGTGTCTCGGCAATTATAAAAGCGAAAAGTTAAGCATGGATCACAAGGAAGGCGCCTATAAAGTGCGCGACATTAACCTCGCGCCGGCCGGCCGCCTGCGCATGGAGTGGGCCGAGAGCCGGATGCCGGTGCTGATGCGCCTGCGAGAAGAATATTCAAAGTCGAAGCCGTTCGAGGGCTATCGCCTCACGGGTTGTCTGCATGTGACGAAGGAGACGGCGGTGCTCGTCGAGACGTTCGCTGCCTGCGGCGCAGACGTGGCCTGGAGCGGCTGCAATCCGCTCAGCACCAACGACGAAGTTGCCGCAGCACTCGCTGCCGCCGGGATCGAGATCTACGCCTGGCACGGGATGAACACGGAAGAGTTCTACTGGTGCATCGACCGCACGACGGACAAGCAGCCGCACCTGACGCTCGATGACGGCGCGGACCTCATCTTCCGCGTGCATTCCGCTTACCCTGAGAAAGCCGACGGTATTATCGGCGGCTCGGAGGAAACCACTACGGGCGTCCACCGCCTTCGCGCGATGGCGGCCGACGGCAAGCTCCTTTATCCGGTCTACGCGGTCAACGACGCGGAGACGAAGTGGGACTTCGACAACGTGTTCGGCACCGGTCAGAGCACGCTCGACGGCATCCTGCGCGCCTCGTCGGTGCTGCTCGCCGGTAAGAACTTCGTCGTTGCAGGGTACGGCCACTGCGGCCGAGGCGTCGCAATGCGCGCGCGCGGCATGGGCGCGAACGTGATCGTGACGGAGGTGAAGCCCACCGCCGCTCTCAAGGCCACGCTCGAAGGCTGCCGCGTCATGTCCATGGACGAAGCGGCGGAAGTCGGCGACATCTTCGTGACCGCCACCGGCATGAAGGACGTGATCCGCGGCAACCACTTCGTGAAGATGAAGGACGGCGCGATCATCTCGAACACCGGCCATTACGACGTCGAGATCAACCTCAAAGAGCTCGCCGAAGTCTCCTCCGACACCCGGCAGATTCGCGATAACAACCGCGAGTACACGCTCGACAACGGCAAGCGCGTCTACGTACTGGCCGACGGCCGGCTCGTGAACCTTGCCGCCGCTGAGGGACACCCTTCGGAAGTGATGGACATGAGCTTTGCCAACCAGTTTATGGCGCACCTGAACCTGGTTCAGAAGCACGAGGCTGGGGAAACGCTCGA
The DNA here is from genome assembly GCA_963790965.1 of uncultured Bacteroidota bacterium. Classification (GTDB taxonomy): domain Bacteria; phylum Bacteroidota; class Rhodothermia; order Rhodothermales; family DASSAV01; genus CAWBQO01. The sequence continues at coordinate 1,056,813 of CAWBQO010000006.1, read as the reverse complement.
TAACACCGTCATCGATCTGCCGGAAGAACTCGATCAGGAAATCGCCCGCATTAAGCTGGAGACGCAGGGCATCCACATCGACAACCTCACCGACGAGCAGGTGGCCTACGCCACGGACTATTCGGCCGGCACCTGAGCGCCTTTGCGAAGGCAGTAGAAGCGAGCCGCCCCGGTCCACATGCCGGGGCGGCTCGCTTGCATACGGGCTTTCAGAACGACGGCGGCCTCTCAGCCTTTCGGCCGCAGCGGGCGCATCGTTACTTCCGAGATGAGGTAGTTGTCGCCGGTTTCCAACAGGTGAAGGATCGTGCTCGCGATGTCCTGCGGCGTCATTTTGTTCGTAGATCCGCCGGTTGATCGGCCGGAATCACCGAAGTCGGTCTCGATGGAGCCGGGGAAGATGCAGCTGACTTTGATCCCGTCGCTGCGCACCTCCTTCATCAGGCTTTCCGAAAAACCGCGGACGGCGAACTTCGAAGCGTTGTAGAGGCTCATCTTCGGGTTGCCGAGGAGGCCCGCAATAGACGCCACGTTGATGATGTAGCCGCCAAAGCCGCTCTTGCTGTTCTGCTCTTTCATGGCCGGGATCGCCGCGCGGGAGCAAAGAAAAACGCCGCGCACGTTCGTGGCCATGAGGTCGTCCCATTCGTCGACCGCAATCTCCTCGACCTCGCCGAAGAGGCCGATGCCGGCGTTGTTGATGAGCGCGTCGATGCGCCCGGCATCCTTCAGTATAGCGGAGAACGCTTGCTTCACGGACGCCTCATCCTGCACATCGCAGCGGACCGGCTTAAAGCGGTCGCCGAGTTCTTCCTGCAGATCGTTCAGCTTTCCCTCTCCGCGTGCAAGGCCGAATACGCGGCTTCCACGGCCCACGAGCACGCGCGCAAACTCCCTCCCAATGCCGCTGCTTGCGCCGGTCACGACGACCACTTTATCCTTCAGATCCATGTTCTTGCCTTTCAGTGATGGTTGCTCAGACGAACAATCTACGAACCGGCAAGAACGACGGCGAAGCCGCGGCGCAAACTTGCGTGCATTGTTACCTCGGGCGCGCGACTGCGGTCTGCAAGCAGCCGACCTGACGGACTAAAACGGCGCGTCCTCGCTGGGCGGCACGGGAGCCGTAGCGGGAAGGTAGCCTTCGCCGTCTCCCGAATCGGCGTAGTAGGTGGTCAGATTCTCAAAGCGGGCGTGCTGGTGAACAAAGGCGAGGTTGACTGATCCTATCGGCCCATTACGCTGCTTACCGATGATAATCTCCGCCATGCCCTCGGTCGAGTTGCCGTTGTCGTCTTGCAGGATGCCATACCGCTCGGCGCGGTAAATGAATCCGACCACATCGGCGTCCTGCTCGATACTGCCCGATTCGCGAAGATCGGAGAGCTGCGGGCGCTTGTCGCCGCCGCGCGTTTCGACGGCGCGGCTAAGCTGCGAAAGCGCGATAACGGGAACGTTTATTTCCTTTGCCAGCATCTTGAGCGAGCGCGATATCTGCGCGATCTCCTGCTCACGGTTCGAACTGCGCGAGTTCGTCGTCCCGTGCATGAGCTGCAGGTAATCGACCACGACCAGCTTGATGTCGTGCTCCGCCTTGAGCCGGCGGCACTTGGCGCGGAGTTCGAGAATGCCGAGGCCCGGCGTATCGTCGATGAAGATCGGCGCCTGGGACAGCCGCCCGGCGGCGCGCGCGAGGCGTGGCCAGTCGTCCTCGCTGAGGCGACCTGTACGCGCCGCCTGCGCGTCCACGCGGGCCTCCGAAGTGAGAAGGCGCTGCGCGAGCTGATAAGCGCTCATTTCAAGCGAAAAGATCGCTACGCCGGCCGGGTGCTCGGCGTGCATGGCCGCATTCCGCGCCATACTTAAGCTGAAGGCGGTTTTCCCCATCGACGGCCTGGCGGCGATTACGATCAGGTCCGAGGGCTGCCAGCCGCCCGTGATATCGTCCAGTCGCGTGAAGCCCGTGGGGATGCCGGTGATTCCGCCCGTTCTCCCGTGAATCGCCTCGAGACGCGCAAGGGTGTCCTTAAGAATCTCGTTCATCGAGACCGCCGACTTCCGCAGCTGCGACTCGGAGATCTGGAAGATGTCGCGCTCGGCCTCATCGAGCAGATCGAAGGCGTCGCTGCTCGGATCGTATGCGCGCCCGACCAGCCCGGTCATCGTCTCGATCATCTTGCGAAGGAGCGATTTCTCCGCAATGATGCGCGCGTGATACTCGACGTTGGCCGCCGTAGCGACTTTCGTTGTTATCTCGCCGAGGTAATATGCGCCGCCCACCTCGTCCAGCTCGCCCCGGCGCTTGAGTTCTTCCGTGAGCGTGATCAGGTCGACCGGGTTGCTCCGGTCGAAGAGGCTCCGGATCGCGCCGTAAATCTTTTGGTGCTTGGAGTTATAGAACGTATCCTCCTCGCCGAGCACCTCGATCACGCGCGGAATGGCCTCGCGCTCGATAAGCATGGCCCCAAGCACGGACTGCTCGACCGGCATCGCCTGCGGCGGGACGCGGCCACCGGCTTCCTGAAGATCTCGCCCTTCCGCACGACGAACCCGCCCGCCCTTCGTCATTTTTTCGAGCGGGTAGCGCTGGCTCTGGTCGTCGATGTTCAGCCTTCGCGGCTTTAGCTCTTCAGAATCGGACATAAGGCTGCTTTGGGACAACGGCGTGGGCTACGTTCAAGCGGCAACGAGTTCATCGTAGCGGGCGCGCAGTCGCTTAACGTCTTCCCAGGTCGGTCGTTTCCACTGTTCGTTACGAAGCAGCGCGGCAGGGTGGTAGGTGACGAGGAGCGGCAGTCCATGGAAACTATGCTCTTTCGTCCTCAGGTTCGCCAGCGACTCCTTGGCGCCCAGCATGCCGTTGCCGGCCGTGCGCCCGACGCAGAGGATGATCTTCGGCTCAACGAGCGCAATTTGTTTGTAGAGGACCGGGAGATGCGCCGCCACCTCCTCCGGCTGGGGTTCGCGGTTGTTCGGGGGCCGGCTCTTCAGGATGTTCGCGATGTAGACTTCCTCCCGCGCAAAGCCGATGGCCTTCAGGATGTCGTTGAGCAGCTTGCCCGCGCGGCCGACGAACGGCTCGCCCTGCCGGTCCTCGTCGGCACCCGGCGCTTCGCCGATGATCATGAGGTTCGCTTCCGGATCGCCGGTGCCGAAGACGAGTTTCGTTCGTTCACGGTCGAGCGGAATGAGCACGTGCTGCTCCATGTACGCTCGGAGCGCATCGAGTGAATCGATCTCCCGAACGGGGTTCTCCTGCGCGATCAAGCCCTCAATCCGCTCATACGGCGAAAGATTGCTGCTGGAGGATGTCGTCAGATCGGCGGAAGGGTGGCGCGTGGGCTGAGGCATATCGTCGTCGTTCTCGTTGCGCGGGTCCGGAGACGGGGAGGCGGTGGCTGACGGATGCTCCTCGCGGGCAGCGACCTGCCCGGGCGACCTTTCGGTACCGAGGGGCACGAAGGGGCCGGCAATCGCCTGCTCGTGTTCAAGCGCAAGCCGAAGCGCGTCGAGTTCTTCCATCATGGCTGAGGGGGGTAGCGGAAAGGAGAGAACAAAGGTAGCTCACCCACTGCTGCTACCCAAGAACATCCGGCGCAATCAACGGGAAATTGGTCTTCCGCAGATCACCGGCGATCCCGCTCCGCACCCGCCACCTCCCCTCTTCCGGGCTGTCATCCTCCCGGGCTGTCATCCTCCCGGGCTGTCATCCTGAGAGCAGCGAAGGATCTGTTTTCTTTCGCAGCCCGAGTCGCTTCATTGCGCCCGCACGACTCGGGAGGGCCGTTCTGCCTTCACGGTGCTCCACGTGTCCGCGCCTTCTCCGGTCTCCCAGAGTGTCATCCCGACCAAGGCGGCGCTACCGGCCCTCAACGTGAGACCACATCATCCGCCGCCGCGCGGAGGGACCTCTTCAACAGGCAACAACGCACCCGCTGCCCGCCCGTCGCCCCGGACAAGAACAACAATGTCGACCACATTCACGAGGCGACACCAGCAATCCTCCCCGCCCCAGGCTGTCATCCTGAGCGCAGCGAAGGATCTACTCTTCCCAAAAGCTGAGGCCTGTATCTTACTGACGGGACGGCATCCAGATTGTAGGACTCCGGCTCCCGATGAACCTCGCGACTGCCCTCCCGTCGAAACGTCAAGTATCTCTTGACAGTTGCTCCGGAATCGAGTTCACCCTCGGCATAGATGTTCTGCAGGTGAAGGCTGATGTTCTGTTTGGTGGTCTGAAATAGATCGGCCATTTGCTGCTGCGTCAGCCACACCGTCTCCCGCTGGAGGCGCACCTCGAGTTTGATCTGTCCGTCTTCTGCTCTGTAGACCAGAAACTCGCCGCCATTGTCTGCTCCGGAATGCATCCCACCTTGCTTGCTCATGCTGATCCTCTTATGTGAACCATGAGTGCAAAAAATCCGCGTTCACGTGGTTGCTCTTGTCAATCTCAGCGCCAGGGAAAATTCTCGAAGAGAGGCAACAGCCTAACGACGCGCGCGGCCACGGCACCGGGCGGCGATATTCAGTCCAGACGCCCTTCGGCACCCCCGATTACGATGGCGACAAAGCCTCCGTTGGGTCCGGCAGAGAAGAACGGCTCCTCATGACTTCACTCCTCTTGCCAAGCTCCCCTGATTGCCGATCTTGAGAATGATTCCCCCGAAGTTCCTGTCGATGTGCCGCAGAATGGCGAAGAGAAACAGCGTGGTTCCGAGCATCTCGCACCCTTCTTCAACGGCCGTACCGACGGCGTATCCCAAGTTCCAGGTGCCATGCGTCTCGCTGAATAGCCCATTGAATGCTTCCACGCCAAGGGCACCCGCAACGAAGACGATGCCCGAAACCATGAACAGCAGCCGGGTGCGGGCGGGTAGATGAAGGAGAAACCGCAAGTAGGCCAGCCCGAAGAGCAGCACGAAGAGCGCGCCGAACGCAACCCAGCCGTAATGCAGCCATCCGGTCGTTTCGCCCAGCGAAAGGCGGGCTGCGAGGCCGAGCACGTTTTCGTGGATCATCGCCACCTCATCAACGGACATCAGCAGAAAGATGGCCGGGAGACCCAGCCAGTGCGCCCGGTACGGCAATCTTCGTTCTCTAACCATCTTCCAAACAACGGCGAGGCTCAGCGAGCAGAGGAGCAGCATTAACGAGGAAAACCAGGTGGGAACGCTTGTGTCCGTGCTCAGATCAAAGAACTTTACCGGCAACAGCGTCCATTCATTGCGGAAGCCGATGACGTGCCAGTTGAACAGGGAGCCGAGTTCAAGCGCCACCAGCGCGGCTGTGGACAAGAGGAAGAAGTAGAGCGTCCGACGGGGATTGATGCGCAGGTTCATCTTGGAGCGCGTTACTTGTTCACCCGAAAGATATGGCGCTCGCCCCAGGCCTGGAGCCGATAATCTCCCGACGTGTCAATCCAGACGGCAAGTAGCCGCCGAAGCAGCTTGGGGCCGCTATGCGTCGAAAGCTTCGTTGTACGCCCATGCCTGTTCCTGCTCCTCCCGCACCCGCTCCTCCTCACGCCGCGCCATCACTTCAGGCGGCACATCCTCCTCCACCTGCGTCAGCACCAGCACGAGGCCGACAGCCGCGAGCGCGCCTCCGGCGAGGAACGGCACTACGAAGCCGAACCGGACGAGAAAGCCGGAGATAAACTGCCCGAGTGAAATCCCGAGTCCGAAAGAAACGGTGAGAACGGCAAGCTGTGCGCCTGACTGGCCCTTCCGCGCCAGATCGCCGGCGAGCGCAAGGGCGGGAGCAAATACCATCGCGGCCACGCCGCCCTGCAGTAAACGCACCATTATGAGCTGCCAGGGCGCGACGACAAGCCCCTGCAGACTGGTTGCGGGTATGAGGCCTATAAGGCCCCACACGATGAACTTGCGCCGGCCGAACTGGTCGGTGAGTCGCCCGAGGTACGGCTGAAAGGCGACCTGTGTGCCGATGTACGCGGCGAACTCAACCGCAAACAAAATCGGTCCCTGCCCGAGCCGTTCATTGACGATCGGTTCTATCGGAGAGAGCATGGAGATGCACGCGGCCATGAAGAGCGAGGAGAGGCCAAGGGTAAAGATCGGGTCGAGCCACCGCTTTGGCTCATCGCTGAAGACGCGCAGCGACATCCTTTCGCGCGTAGGCTGAATATCCGGCGGGTCGCTCACGAGCCAGGCGACAAGGCCCGCGCTGATAAAGGCCGCCAGCGCTGCGCCGTAGAAGGCCGCGTCGAACCGGCTGAGAATGCCGAGGGGCGTGCTGTAGGGGCCATGCGTGACGATCACGCCCGCGATCAGCGGCCCGGATCCGAAGCCGAAGAGCCGAAAAGAGTTGTAAATCCCCATGTTGGCTCCACGTCGTTCGCGGGGACTCAGTTCGCTCACAAGCGCGACGCTGCCAACGATGGTGAACGCTACGGCACCGGCTTGCAACAGGCGCACAGCGATGATCGAGAGGTAGGACGTCGTATAGGCATACGCCACCGTGACGAGGCCCAGTACAAGCAGTCCGCCGAGGATGAAAGCGGTGCGTTTGCCGGCGCGGTCTGAAATGCGTCCGGCAATGGGCTGAACGACGGCACCTACGAGGCCGAACGCGCCGAGCGTGATCCCCGTGATGGCCGCCTCAGAAAGGCCGAAGGTCCTGCCTTCAACGACTCCGGAGGCGATGTAAAGAGGAAGAACAACAATCAGAAACGAGTTCGCCACCGCATCCGCCATCCTCGCAATGCCGAGGGTGACGATGCGGCGGTCGATATATTCAAAAGCCATGGAGCCTGTAAACAAACAATAGATCAGGCCCGCCGCAAGCAAGCGGGCGGAGCAAAGATGCCATTTACCGCCGAGCGGGTCATTTGATCTTCTCCCCTGCTCCTGGTGCCCTATTATTACGCCATGTGCCCAGGAGCACACGAAGTGTGCGATGAAACAGCTCCTCGCAGGGCCGGGCGCAGCCCGCTTGCCACTATATGCGGTGGCAAGGCAGCATCGAGGCCGCAGCAGGCCCGGCCCACCGGCGGCAACTCAGACGCCCGGTACAATCACGCGATCCAGGTCCACCATAACCACCAAAGCCGCTGCGCAGCACGACTCTTGAAGAAGGCGACAATACCGTCGCGTCGGACCTTGTCGCACAGGCTCTCCGGCAGAAGCGGTGCCTGTTCTGTTTACCAGCGCCTAAATAACCGAGTCGGGTACACCTTCTTCGGCAGCCGGAGAAGAACGACACTTAATCCGCAAACACGATCCTGAACAAGGCGCGGGTAGAACCGGCGGAGCAGATGATATTGGATAGGGTCTTCGGTCTAAGCTGCCACTCTCCTCTTCCTCTTCCGGAACGCGGAGAGCCTGCGGAGCGACAAAGACAACCCGGTCCAGACGAGCAGCGCCGCGCCAAGACTCGCAAGTCCCGCCACCGTCTGACCGAACATCCCAAGCACTTCTCCCGTGTGCGCGAAACGCAGTATGGACCGGGCTTTCGCGCCTGAAGTGCCTTCGCTAAAGGTCACGAACTGAATTTCGTCGCCGGTTGCTGCGTCGTAGCTGACCTGCGAGCGTTTCTGCGGTTGCCCGCCCGAACCTTGATCAATCGAGAACTTGAAAGGATCGTTTGCACCTGAAGGCACTTGCAACGTGATCGTGCGCCAGTCGGAGACTCTCGCTTGGGCCTGGTACAAGAGGGCGTCCGCCCTGGAAAGGTCCGCCGGCTCCGTCGTCGTCCCCGGCGATTGGCCCGCCGCCTGTTCCGATCCGCCCTGACCTCTTCGAGCCGGAGCCTCTTCACCGACAAGCGTATACACGAGGCTGCTCGCCCATGGATATGAAATCACCACGCCGGAAAGGACAATGATCAACAGCGGTACGGCGCACCATAGGCCAATTACATTATGCCAGTTAAAGTCCCGCGCTTTCGGCGAGAGTCGGCGGCGGAAAAAGGTCACTTGCCGGAGCGCCGGCTTCGTCCAGCGCCGCGGCCACCAAAGATAGAAGCCGCTGACGACGAGCAGCAGAAAACCGAGGTTCGCCGCTCCGGTAACCGCCCGACCTACAGCGCGACCGGCGTCCTTTAGCCCGAGCCAGCGATGCAGGTGCGTCACCGAGTCGAAGAACCGGTGCGCCGCGGAAGAACCAGATCCGATGACCTCACCTGTGTAGGCATTGACGTAAACCGACCCCGAACGGCCGAATGATGCGGTCACAGGCAAGCCGGGCGCGTCGTACCACGTCAGCGAAGTGGCGCTTTGCCCCCGCTCGGCCGCGACGTGCTCCAGAATATCAGTGATCGGGAGGGGCGATTCGCCGGGCGCAGGACTGCTGCCATCGAGCCCGCGCGTATCCGACCACTCCATGATCTGCCGCTCATACGTCAGCAGCACACCGGTGACAGACATGGTAAGCAACACGAGGCCCGCAATAACGCCAACGACAAGATGAGACCAGAAGACAATCGTTCTGAACCGCTTCATATATCTGCTAAATGTAGCTCCGCCGCCGAGGCAGCGAAAGGAATTATAACAAGGTGAGGCACGTTTGACAGCGGCGTGTCGCACTCAGCCCGCAGTCACAGCATTGGACGCATCACGCCCCGCCGGGTTGAGGGCGAAGGGACGAGCGGCACCGTGCGCAGCATGAAGCGCACTCTGGCGAAATCAGGACCGGAGCCAAACGCCCTCTCCTCTCCCATCACACCTTTACTTGCCGATGCAGAACCGTGAGAAGATGCCGTCGAGCACGTCTTCATTGGTGATTTCACCCGTGATGCTGCCAAGCTCGCGAAGCGCAAGGTGGAGATCGACGGCGAGAAGGTCGCCGGAGAGTCCATCGCCAAGCGCCGTGGCCGCGCGGCGCACGGCTTCGAGCGCCGAGGCAAGGTGCCGCCGATGCCGCTCGTTGACGACCACCGGCGATCGATCCGCCACGCCTGCATCCGCTCCGGCCGCCTCGATCAGCCGGGCACGCACGGGAGCCAGTAGTGTCTCGTCCTCCCGCGCCCGCGACGCCGTGAGCGCGAGCCAGTCGCCAGGGGGCGCGGCGGGTACCAGATCCGCTTTGTTTCCGATCAGCACCACGGGCACCGGCGAAGCCGCAGACCGGCGCAGAAACGACCGCTCGCCTTCATCCAGCCCCTGACTCAAGTCGAACACGTAGAGCAGCACGTCGGCACCCTCGATGGCGTGCTCGGCGCGGCGCACCCCTTCAAGCTCCACCAGGTCCTCTGTGTCCCGCAGTCCGGCCGTGTCGGTAAAGCGAAACAAGAACCCGTCAATCTCGGTGTCGGCCTCGACGGTGTCGCGTGTCGTTCCGGGCACTTCGCTTACGATGGCCCGCTCGCGGCCGAGCAGCGCGTTCAGGAGCGTCGACTTGCCCGCATTCGGACGCCCGCCGATGACGACGCGTACGCCTTCGCGGATCAGGCGGCCGGTGCCGTAGGATCCCAGAAGCCGTTCCAGAAGCGACGCGCTCCTTGCGAGCAGCGCTTCAAGCCTCCGCCGGTCGGCGAAATCCACGTCCTCCTCCGAGAAATCGAGTTCGAGTTCCACCAGCGCCGTCATCTCCAGCAGCTCTTCGCGGAGCGATGTCAGCCACTCGGAGTAGCGGCCTTCAAGCTGTGAGAGGGACACCCGGTGGGCAAGCGAGGAGGAAGCGTGGATAAGGTCGGCCACGGCCTCGGCTTGCGCCAGATCCAGTTTGCCGTTCAGGAACGCGCGCTGCGTGAACTCTCCGGGAAGCGCAGGCCTTGCGCCACGAGCAAGCAGGCTCTGCAGGATCAGGCGCGGTGCCACCTCACCGCCATGGCAACTCATCTCTACGAGATCCTCCCCCGTGAAGCTCTGCGGCGCGTGGAAAACAGTCGCCACGACTTGGTCGATCTCGCTTCCGTTCCCACTAAGCGCGCGTCCGAAGTGAGCCGTACGGGCCTCTACCCGCGCGAGATCGGCACCTACGAACGCAGATGCCGCCACGCGCAGCGCGTCCGGACCGGAGAGCCGCACGACTGCGAGCGCCGCCCGGCCCGGTGCCGTGGAGATGGCGGCGATGGTGTCTTGCATGGCCGGAGGCGTTGCTTCTTTTGCTCGGGTCAGGTCTTTTCTTTCCGGGACAGGCGCTTCTGCGGGCCGCGGTCGACCTTGCTGCTCTTGTCCCGCCGCTTGCCAACGTGCGGGTCTTCCTCGCCTGCAGCTTCCCTTTTCTTCTCCAGTCCCTTGTTAATGAACCGCTGCTGAACGGCCGTGAGCACGTTGAAGACGAGGTAATAGAGACTCAGACCCGCCGCGAGTCGGTTGAAGAACACGAAGAGCATCACGGGCATCATGTACGTGAGCATCTTCGTCTGCGGGTTCGATGCCGCCGGATCCATCTGCATCCGCATCTGCACGATCATCGAGAGGCCCATAAGCACCGTAAATCCGGCCACGAAGTTGCCGTAAAGCGGGATGGTAAACGGCAGGTGCAGGATCACGTCCGGCGCGGAGAGGTCATGTGCCCACAGGAAACTCTGCTGCCGCAGCTCGAGCGAGGACGGAAAGAACTGCCACAGCGCAATGATGATCGGGTACTGGAGGAGCATCGGGAGGCACGCCGCCGAGCGGATTGACGCCCGTCTCCTTGTACATCTTCATCATCGCCTCCTGCTGCTTCTGCGGGTTGTCGGCGAATTTCTCCTTGATCGCCTCCATCTTCGGCTGCATCTCCCGCATCCGCGCCATACTCGTGTAAGACGACTTCGTGAGCGGGTAAACAAGCAGCTTGACCAGAAATCCGAAGATGATGATGACGATTCCGTAGCTCGGAATGAACTTGCTGAGGAACGTAAAGACGGGGATGAAGACGAACTGCGCCAGCGGCCGCGTGATGAACTCGAAGAAGTCCCACCCGTAATCGACCATGCCGTAGAGGCCGAGGTCGTAATCGGTGATGCGGTAGAACTCCATCGGGCCGAGGTACAGGCGGAAGTCGTGGCCTTCGGCCGGAGCCGCGGGCATCATCAGCCGAGCCGTATAATCCTCCACCACGCCATCCTTATCGCCGATGAGGGACGCGCCGCGCGCTTCGGCCGAAGGGATCATGACGGCGGTGAAGTACTTGTTCTTGACGGCCGCCCAATCGACGGTGCCCGCAAGCCGCTGCTCCTGATGAACGTCTTTGTCGAGCGTGATGCTCTCGATCTCACCGCCGCTCCGGGCGAAAGCGCCGGTAGCCCGGCCTTCCGTCTGCGGGTCGTTCTCCGTGAAGGGAACACCGCCATTCCAGACCAACTCATAGCCTTCGCTCGTCAGGTAACTCGATGGGTTCTCCTGGCCAACGTGCAGCTCCACCTCGTACTCCTTGGGCTGGAAGACGTAGGTCTGCGTCAGGCTCCCCGACCCCATCGGCGCGCGGAACGTGACGGACACCGGCTCATCCTGCACCTGAATAACACCGTCGGGAGCGTCCGACGTGAAATACAGGGAGCGCGTGTCGACGAGGTGGCTGGAAGGGGTCGTAAAGTTCAGCGCGATGGCACCGCCGCGCGACGAGTCCACGAGCTGGACCGGCGTCTCCTGGTCGAACTTCTTATACTTCTTGAGGATGAACGACGTGATCGTGGCACCCCGCGTGGAGAGTGTCGCGCGATAAAGCGGCGTCTCAACGACGATCTCACGGCTGTCGCCATGCTGCGCGGCGGTGAGAAGCGAATCCTGCAAGGGCACGGGCGGTGCCGCTCGGTCGGCCTCCACTTCCGGCTCGGGAACCGCCGTAGCCTCTTCGGTAGGCTCCTCCTGCATCGTCGGCTCCGTCGAGGGTGTCGGCGAAAGCCAGAAAAGCCACCCGAACATGATGAGCGCGATCAGGACGGTGGCAATGACTACATTCCGATCCAAGGTCTTAATCCAATTAAAGGCAGAAAACGGCAGTGAGGCGTAGCGCGGCCGAACCGAGCGCGTACCTATGCCCTGAAAGGCAGTTCCTTTTCGGGCGACAAATCAGCGCGAGGTGTCCGGACGCTCCGGCCTACCGGCGGCCAGGCGTGAGAAGAGGCGGCTCAGCGCCTCTTCGAAATCGGCGCGCAGCGACCGCTCTATGGCCTCGGGCTTCCCGCGAAAGAGTACCATCATCGTAAGCGCACGGTCTGAACAAAGAAAAAGGTCTACCAGCCGATGCTGTTGCACGCGGTAGACCTCTCTCATAATCCGTTTCACTCGGTTGCGTCCAACGGCCCCCCGTGGGCTGCGGCCGGGAGCAAAGCCGACCTGAACCGGTGTGCCGGTCTCCTGCCGCGCGACGACCCGGTAAACGATCCGGGCACATCCTGCCGAGACGGTACGAACGTCGGGGTTGCCGCGGTCGAAGAGCGCGCGTATGAGGCTTCGTCTGCGAAGTCGCCGCGACTTCGGAAAGCGCGAACGTTCCGGCGCAGCCGGTTGCCGGGGGGCGCGATCGTCGGCGTCAGACACGGCGCGCCGAATTACTTGCCGGGACGCGAGTCGCTCACGGTCAGGCGCTTGCGACCTTTGGCACGGCGGGAGTTAACGACTTTGCGGCCGTTCACCGACGCCATGCGGGAGCGAAAGCCGTGGGTATTAGCGCGTTTGCGGCGGCTGGGTTGATACGTACGCTTCATAACTGCCTGTATATTCCTGTGACAATTTTATTGCAGACTCGGTCATACGCCCCGTGCGAAAGCCTGGTTCTCTCTCGCTCGCACGTTCTGGCCTGCAGAAAGGAAAAAGGAGGATCAAGATACAAAATTAGGCAGATAATGCAAGTCGGAGCTTGACAATGAGGTCCGTTTGGATGTACCATACGGGTCCAGAAGCGGGAATAGCTCAGTTGGTAGAGCATCAGCTTCCCAAGCTGAGGGTCGCGGGTTCGAGTCCCGTTTCCCGCTCTGCAGGTGGCGAGTGGCACGTCAGGCCGCTCGCCATGCTTGTTGAGGGCGGTTAGCTCAGTTGGTTCAGAGCACCTCGTTTACACCGAGGGGGTCGGGGGTTCGAGTCCCTCACCGCCCACAAAGACAGCTCCTGAAATGGCTGTCTTTCTTTGTTTTACGCAAACGGTGGCCGGCGGCTTGGTAAATCAGTGGCTGCAGAACGCGGCCGGTGTACCCGAGAATCTTGCCCGTGCCGCTGGTCCTTTGCCGCTCCGCTTCTGCTCCGCCCGACCTTGAAGCCGTTCCTCGGCGCAACGCGTGGGCCATGCCGCAGATCCTCCGCAGCGCATCGGCCGCCGACGAACCACCCCACGCGCCATCCCAGATACGCGCTGCGCCTTTCCCGCCTCCACGTCCTATAGACCGTCTCTGTAAGCGTACGATAGCTTGGAGGCCGTTGAAATAACAGCAAACGCTGTATGTAGCTGGCGGTACGGACCAGAGTACAAACGCAACCTCCCCCTCAAGGGGGTTTCAAAGGGGTGTTAGACGGCATTCCAGTCATAGACACGGCCCTGAATATCCGCGGTACACAGCCGCTTAGCAATCGGGAAAGGAAGATCCTTCGCTGCGCTCAGGATGACAGCCGGGGGGAATGCGGAGGATAATGGGAGGTGGAGACCTTGTGGGCACACGATAGTTCGTGCCCCCACTCCCTGCCCCGATCTGCATCGCGCCCTTACCCGCATTTACGCTCCGCCCCGAATCCTCCGCGTCTCTGCGCCTCTGCGTCTATTCTTCTATACCCGCCCTCCCGAGTCATGCGGTCGCACTGAAGCGACTCAGGCTGCGAAGGAAAACAGATCCTTCACTGCGTTCAGGATGACAGGCGGGGAGGCTGGAGGCGGCCAAAAGGCAACGGAGCACAAGGAAAGCAGAACATTCCGGCCGTGTCATGCTGAGCGAAGCGAAGCATCTCAGGCTACGGCAAGCACAGATCCTTGGTACGCGCATGAGAACGGGAAGGCGAAGAATGCGCTCGTTGGGAGCGGCGCGGGAGACGGCGGTTATTCTCTGCTCGGGTTAGGAGGTCCCTCCGCGCGGCGGCGGATGAGGTGGTCTCACGACGAGGGTCGGTAGCGCCGCCTTAGTCGGGATGACACTCTGGGAGACCGGAGGAAGCTCAGACGTTAGAAGTACAAGAAAGGCGGAACGTCCCCACCGGGTCATGCGGTCGCACTGAAGCGACTCAGGCTGCGAAAGAAAACAGATCCTTCGCTACGCTCAGGATGACAGCCCGGGGGAATACGGAGGATAATGGGAGGTGGAGACCATGTGGGCGCATGATAGTTCGTGCCCCCACTCCCCGCCCCGATCTGCATCGCGCCCTTATCCGCATTTACGCTCCGCCCCGAATCCTCCGCGTCTCTGCGCCTCTGCGTCAAGTCTTCTACCCGCCCCCAAAAACCCTCTGCGTCTCTGCCCCTCTGCGTCTATCCTTCTTCCATTCCGCGCGCAAGGCACTGCCGTAGGAGAAGCCGGCTCTATGGCTGGATGAGGTTCGCTACTTGCGCCCGCGCCTGCTTTAGCGCGGCGGGCGTGCCGGTCAGGAAACCGAGCACATCGAGGGAGAAAACCAGTCCGCTCCCGCGCTCGCGGCTGTGACGGTAAACGAACCCTATCTGCGCCCGCTTGCCGAAGTGAACGAGACCCCCCACGCCGGCACCGCCCTCCGCCGGAACCGTCAGGAGCGCCGACGCGCCAACGTAGCCGGTCCGCGAGGCGTTGTATCGCAGCAGCCCTACCGGCTCGAACAGCAGCACATCCAGGCGTCGCAAACTGTCGAGGCCGTTCGCAAAACCCGCCGCTTCCACCGCAATGCCGGGGTGCAGGAGGATGATCTGCGTGCGCGGAGGGGCGAGATCGACGAGGTCGCGCACCTTCTGCCGCCGCTGAACAACGCCGTTGGCCACCATCTCCCACGGGTACTGCGAGTACGAAGAGGCATTGTAAGCATCCCAAAGTCCGACCAGCTCGCGAAGCGTCTCCACCGCGAGGTCCCGCCCCTCCCGGCCGTAGTGGGAGATCACCTTGCCTGCCGCTATCGCGTTCCAGCAGAGCGCCCGCCGCGCCGTGTCGCTCACGCTCTCCAGTTTAACCGGTTCGGCATACGCGCCGAACAACACGCCGTCCAGATTATCTATGGAAAACCGCCGCTGGTCCACTCCCTCACCGCGCGCGCGCAGGGAAGCGTCCTGTTCCGCCGCCCAAAGCTCAGCCGCCAGGCTGTCCAGATGCCGTTCGTAAACCGCTGCTTCCGCGTCCGGCACGCGCGCCGCTGCAGAGCGGAATGACTCCTGCAGCCCGGCCGCCGCCGCTTCCAGCCGGCCTGCGTCGAGGTCCTCCCGCAGGCGCGCGAACACGGCGTTCGGATGCAAACTCGTCCAGCCGGAGCCGTAAGCCTCGGGCGGACGGGCCTCCCCGTCAAAGGAGACCTCCCGCTGCAACAGGTCCGCGTCGCAATCGTCGGCGCTGAAGGGCACCTGGGCCGCAGCGCTTTGCCAGGCGAACAGGAGGATCCAAATAACACTACAGGCACGCATCCTTCATCTCCTGGGCGAGTGACAAGAACTGTGAGCCGGCGATCACAAGCCGCTTCGGATCCTCGGATCCACGCACGAGATCGACCATCCGCCGTGCCTGAAGGACGAACGAGGCAACCTTTTCAGGACAGGGAAGACCTGCAACAGGGGGATAGTCCCGCTCGGCCTGCAACTGTTCCTCGGCCGGTATGCGCCGCCCGAGCATGGCGTTCAAGATCGGGACGTGAACGGCGGGCGAGTCCAGGTAGTGCTCGAACCCATGTACGTTGAAGGCGTGGAGATGAGAAAGCTGGACCAGGTTGACGAAGTGGCTCAGCCAGCCCACCGGTGCAAACGGCCTTACCAGGGGGACGGGGTCGTACTCGTGACGAAAATTGTAGTAGCGCAGGAGGTACCCGCCCGGCCGATCCTGCGATTGCGGGTAGACGACACTGCTGTACGGTCCCGGATCGGTCTGCAAGACGCGGCTCACATTTGCCAGCATGAACAGGTTGCTAAACCGGTATCCTTCCGCCGCGGTAAACGCCCGGCTCCCGCCGACGGGAACGCTGCCGAGCAGCGCAAGCGCGTCATGTGCCACGGACGTACCAAGCGAATGCGCCAGCACGCTCGCTTCAGTCACCTCGCCCTGCGCCTGCGCGTCCCGCAGCGCCCTCGCCATGCTTTCGATCACGTGCAGGCGAACCTGCCGCGTAACGGCGTCGACGTAGCGGTAGAGCAGCACGTCGATGAGGTGGCTCCAGAAAAAGGAGCTTTCGCCCTTCTGCGCGGTAGCCAGCCAGTCGAGTATGTCGGCCCCGGCTCCGAGGCTGATGCCTTGAACTTGCAGATGATCGCGCAGGCCGGCCGCGGCGTCCCCCCAGCGCGCCCGCTCCGCGCTAAGAATGGCGTCGTAGCCGACCGGGTGAATCGTGATGCGATCAGAGAACGGTTTGGCGCGGAAAGCCTCATATCGTCCCGAAACCTCATCGAGCTTCTGAACGATGGCGTCCGACCAGCCGTCTGCATGAACGCCCATGCCGTGGATGATAAACAGGATGCGTGGCATCGACAGGTGCCCGGTTTAGCGAGTTGGGTCAGGAGCGGCACGAATGAGTTCCGGAGTCGACGGCTTTACTCGACCAGGTCTCACGCCACTCCGCTTGGAAGCGCCTCCAAACCGGTGATGACCGTTAGTGCGCGATTGCATCTTCGCCTCCTTTAGGTGCCCTTCCAGGAGGTCTTTCAAGCTCTTGCCGACCGGCAGATCCCCCATCATCCAGTTCGCGGCGTGCTCGCCGAGGGCGCGGTAACTCTCGAACTGCGCCTCACTGTAGAACTGGTCGCCGGTGCCCTCGTGCGGGAAGGCGGCGCTGTCCTGCCCATAGTTAAAGATGTCGCGCGGCTCGTCGCCATAGAAGGCCGGCTTGAGGTAAATGAGGTAGCCGTCTTCGGCGGCTCCGGCTTCGCAGTAGTGGATCTTGCCAAGCGCCCAGTATTTGCCGGTCTTGCCGCCGGACCGGGGGTAGATGGGGAAGTTGTCGAACGTAATGTTGATTCCGAGGTCAATTCGGATGAGACGAATGGCGGTGCCGAGGTCCTGTAGCGCGCAGTTCGGGTCGCATCCGGCGTCGGCAACCACAATGTAGCGGCAGCGGCGAAGGACCATCTCGTACAGACCGAGGTTGTCGAAGTGGCCGCCGTCGGAGAGGTGGACGTAGGCGCTGGTGTCGTCGGTCAGCCCGAATAGCTCGTTGATGATCGGCCCGAACGAGGTACGTGGGCTGGAGAGATGCCAGGTGCTGTTGCCCGCCGGACCCGGATTGCCGAGCCACCAACCGAGCCGCGCGTTGAAGAGCGTCATGAGGAAAGTGACGGCGGGCGACGAGTGGTAGCCCATGCTCGGGTTGGCCGCCGCGCCGGAGATGGTCATGGCGGTCCCCAGCGAAATACCCGTCTCTCCGCCATAGAACCGCCCCGTCTCGTCGAACGGCTTGTCCGGGGGCGGGCTGGATGTCCGCCGGTAGCCAAGTTGCAGCGATCCGGCATGAAGACTGGACACGGTAAAGGACTCAGCCTTCCGGTCTCGCCACGCGAGGTTGGATCCACCCACAAGGTTGAGCGCCATGTTTAAGACGTGCAGAGGCGGCCGGGGGGCCGCTCGCCTGGGAGCGCCGTCAGCCGCCGGATCGGGCGGAGTCCGCGTTCCCGCTGCGGCAGCCTCGCCCGCCCGGGTCTCGCCTGCTCGGGTCTCGCCTGCCAGAGTCTCGCCCGCCAGAGTCTCGCCCGCACGAGTCTCGCGCTTCCGGCGTTCGGCAGGCCAGAGGTCGAGCATGGGCAGATTGTCATCTTCATCGAAGCCGGTGAACGGATCCGGGTCGCGCGCGCCCGCAGGTCGCGATGCGCCCAAAAAGGCCCTTATGAGCCGCGCCCGGTACATGGCGTGGAGCGAGAACTTGTTCGTGTCGATCAGCGCGCCCATCACGACTCCGAGCAGGCCCAGCGCTAGGAAGAGGCCGATGGGCACAAACGCCGTCACAGACTGCGCGGCCGAGAACGGCATCCACTCGGAGGGCGGCAAGGTTCCCTCCGCGAACGCTTCTCCCACGCGGTGAATAAGCCAGAGGTCCGCCGCCGAGAAGGCCGCTATGAGCACGACGACAAACACCGGCACCGTCAGGGCGAGCGCCACATTAACGGCCGTCGATCGCTTACCCTCCCGCGCCTTGTCTCCTTCGCTCTTCCCGCTGCGCGTCAGAACCGCCGTGGCTACGCCGGCAACGGCACCCGCACCGGAGACGATCCACGGAAGCACCACGCCCCGGAAAAGCGCGGGTCCAACAATAACGATGGCCGAAAACCCGAACCATCCTACCGCTACGATCAGCACCCAGGCGTGGAACCGCGCGGCCCATTCCCGCTCCGGATCGGTCGCCCGCCCGAAGAGCTGGTTGCCCGTTATGCCGACGTAGACGTGATGGCCGAGCAGCAAGACGCCGAGGTAGATCGGCAGAGACAAGACGGTGTACCACGCTGCAGGCGGTAGATCCCAGACGCCGGCATCTCCGGGGCGGCCCATCAGTTCGACCGCACGAACGACGCGGTCCGCCGCCCAGTAGAGCAGGACGCCGGCGCTGATGCCCGTCAGAATGTTCAGCAGGCCCTCCGAAATTTTTCGATACCAACGGGAGGCCGGAGCGCCCGGCCGCCGCCGCCGAACGCGCCATGCTGCGCCGTAGAAGGCCAGGCCGATGATCAGGAACGGCACCATGCGCAGCAGCGTGTTGACCGTATGCCCGCCGGTCGTGTGGTCGCGCAGCGGCAGCGTCACCATCAGGCTGCCGATGAGCGGAAACGACACGAGATAATTCGTCTGCGCCCAGAACCACGTCGTGGTGAGAAGAATGGCGGAGATAGTCAGCGGCAGCAAGCACCATTTGACGAACTGGCGCTGCGTCGGCCGCCGCCACTTCTCCGCCGAAGGCTCATGGTTCTCCAGCCGCTCCCGTGCCGGCCGGGCTTGCGGCGCGTGGCGGTGAACATAAAAGAGCGAAACCACACCGAGGACCGTCCCCAGTCCGCCCATGATGAACAGGATCACGGTGGCACCCACCTCGTCAATGGCACCTCCCGGCCGCCCGGGGTCGAGACCGAGCGCCGTCACGGCCAGCCAGGGCACCATGACAGTCGCCATGATCAACGGAACGAGCACGAGCCAGTTCAAAATCAGGTTGCGGATGACCGTAGCCGCGAGCGTCCAGGTGTCGGCCGAGAAGAAGCCGAGGCGCGGGCTTAGGAAATTGCCGTAAGAGCGCAGATGCTTCAGCGGCGTCGGCTCCGGCTCGATGGCCCGCTTGGACGAGCAGCCGAGCGCCTGCTGAACGTTAGCGGCAGACGTGTGGGCCATCCACGCGCTGAGCCAGCCGCCGAGGTACCCTCCCCCCGAGACTGTGGAAAGGTAGTGGAACTGGTCGAAGAGCCGCCTGCGGGACAGCGCCTGCACGACGCCGAGGGCAAAAGAGGCGCTGCGGATGCCGCCGCCGGAGAGGCAGAGCGCCGCGGCAGGACTCGCGTCGGCCGCCTCTTGGAGCGCGTTCAGGCGCACGTCCCGGATGCGCGTGATATGTCCGGGGAGAACGGCTTCGAGCAAAAGCCGGTTCGATTCGAACACGTTGCGCCTCATGGCCTCCCGCGCGTACGGGGAAAGCTGTATCCGGTGGAACGCATCCAGTTCGCCGAGCGCGTGGCCTTTTGTCACGAGATCCGTCAGCCAGGCCGCCACGCGCGAGCGCAGGAGCGCCACCTCGGTCGACTCGTCGCGCGCGCAAGGGTCCTTCGGCACCGGCACCCCCCGCCGAGACTTCCCGAACGCTTCTATGTCAGCGCCGAGCGTGCGCAGCTCCACCTCGCCGGACGAGCGCCGGTCGGCAAGGTCGTCTTTTAGCCAATTAACCGCCTCGTCTTGCGCGCTCAGTCTCGCGCCGCGCGGCGGATCGACGAGCAGCCGCGCAAGCCCCTGCAGGTCAAGAAGGTCCTGAGCACGGACGCGCCACGGAGAGCGCTCACCGTTCTCCTCGTCCAGGTTGCGGGCCGGGTCAAGCAGCCCCAGTTGGCGGTACTCTTCCTCGATAACTTCGTAAAGAGGCAGCACGCGCGCGCTTTCGGGTTTCTCTCTCATAAGCACTGCCGGAGGGCGTCAGCCTATGCGGAACACGACGGCACCCGGTGGTGCCCTTTCCGAAAGGTCGAGTTTGGGTGCCGGTTCGAGCCGGCACGGCCAAAGGTGGTGAAGCAACAAGGCCGCGCCAAGGGCAGGGTAAACAGCCGGCAGCAGTAAGGACGCTGCGGTTTCCAGAGCGCGGAGACGCGATACGCCCCCCGGTTTACGGGACTCAAGGGATGGGAGCTACACTACAAACCATCCGCGTACCGCAGAGAGGCGATTCGGCGCGTCTGTCTATGCACCTGTGGCGCAATGTGTTCTTATTTTCTTCACAATCGGCAACCCGCGCTTACCGCTCACCCTACGGCCGCCGGCAGAACGCGAGCACGACCTGCAGGTGCGTTTGCAGAACACCGGCGAGGCCGAGTGCTCCGAGGCGCTCGATGGGCGTCTGCGGGAGACCGGGCGGCGAGACGCGGCCCATCCAGAAGGGCATCTTGTCTCCGAGGGCGTGCGGCCCGGGGAACTGATTCGCGGGAAATTGCGCCGCGTAGAAATCGCACTTGCGGCCGAGTCTCCGGCGAACCTCCTCGGCCTGCTCCGCCAGAGAGGGGTCATCATCGGCAATCATCGCGCTCCCCACCACGTACTCGCTATAGGAAAACGGCAACAGCGCCAGCGCGGGCAGCGCCGCCGCAGCCACCGCCGGTTTCTCTCGCAACCCCACCTCGGCAGCGCGCAGCGTGGCCACGGCTATCAGACACAGCGTTTCCTCGGCCACTACCTCCGGATCGGCACCGTCCATGTTATCCAGGCATGTGCGCGCGAGCGCCTGCGTGGTGCTGAGCACCCCAAGCGCGCAGAACCCGACGGTTTCAGACGCCCGCCGGGCCGCCGCCTTCTCTTCCTCGTTCATCAACCCTCTTCTTGTGCCACCGGGCGGCGGCTGATCTGCGGTGGACGCGCTCCCGGATCAGGTGCCGGGCGTCGGACGGGTGCCGGAGCTTTCCGATCCGCCAATGGAGTCGCGCATCCGGGTGTCTGCCTGGATGTTGCGCATGTTGTAGTAGTCCATCACCCCGAGATTGCCGTTGCGGAAGGCCTCCGCAATGGCGAGTGGCACTTCCGCCTCTGCGGCAACCACGCGGGCGCGCTGCTCCTGAACGGCCGCGCGCATTTCCTGCTCGCGGGCAACCGCCGCCGCGCGCCGCTCCTCCGCCTTCGCGCGGGCTACTTGAAGATCCGCTTCCGCCTGGTCGGTCTGCAGCTTCGCCCCGATGTTCTCGCCAACGTCTACGTCCGCAATGTCGATGGAGAGGATTTCGAATGCCGTGCCGGAATCGAGGCCCTTGGAAAGAACGACCTTGGAGATGGAATCCGGATTTTCGAGGACCTCCGCGTGCGAGTTCGCCGAACCGATGGTGGAAACGATGCCCTCGCCGACGCGCGCGATGATGGTTTCCTCGCCCGCGCCTCCTACGAGTCGCTCGATATTCGCACGCACGGTAACGCGCGCGATAGCCCGCACCTGAATGCCGTCTTTCGCAACCGCGGAGATGGGCGGCGTCTCGATCACCTTCGGATTGACGGATACCTGCACGGCTTCAAAGACATCGCGCCCGGCAAGGTCAATGGCCGTCGCGCGCTCGAAGTTCAGGTCGATGTTCGCCTTGTCGGCCGAGATGAGCGCATTGACCACCTTCTGCACATGGCCACCCGCGAGGTAATGCGCCTCGAGCTTGGCCGTGTCGACCGGAATGCCCGCCTTGTGCGCCGTTATAAGCGGCTTGATAATGTCAGCCGGCGGCACGTTGCGCAGCCGCATCCCGACGAGGTCCCTGAACAGGCCTACCTTCACGCCGGAGAAGAACGCCGTCAGCCAGAGACGGAGCGGTACGAAGTAGAGAATCACAACGGCGAAGATGATCACCAGCGCGATGATCAGGATGCCGCCCGTAGTAACGATAGTTTCCATCAGTGCGCTTTTATTTACCTGGACGCGGCGCTCGAAAGAGCGTTGCCGGTGGGTCCGATGCGTCTATTCTTGAAATGAACCGGAATCTCCGCGCCGGTAGTCGCCGCTGGCCCCACCGGTTTTGGCGAGCAACCGAACGTCGGTAATGTAGTGATCTTTGGAGACTGATTTCGTCATATCGTATACGGTAAGCGCTGCGACCATAACGCCGGTAAGCGCCTCCATCTCAACGCCCGTCGGGCCGAAGCTTTTGGCATACGCGCGAATTTCGATAGCCTGCTCCTCCTCGTCGAGCGTAAGCTCCACGTCCACATTCTCCACGTACACGTCATGGCAAAGCGGCACGAGGCGGCTCGTCTGTTTGGCTCCCATGATTCCCGCCACCTGGGCCGTCAGGAGCACATCGCCTTTTCTGACGCGGTTTTCTCGTACGAGTTGCACGGCCTCCGCGGAAAGCACCACGCGGCCTGCCGCAAGCGCCGTGCGCATCGAAACGGTCTTTCCCGAGACATCCACCATGCGGACGCCGCCCTGGGGCGAAACCTGTGGAATCGTTGTTTCTACTGACATGGGATGGTACAATTCAGAGGGACGGTTCTGTGCTTCGGAAGAAAGATAACGGCCGGACACGGTAACGGCAATCATCAAGCATTGCTCCCGCGCTGCATAATTAGCTGCGAGACCCCGGGGGTGCCGTATCTTTGCTGATGCCCACCCGTCCTTGTGCGGAATGGGTTTCTCGATACGTCACGCACCCGAGAGCGCGCCATGCCCCACAGTCTCCTCGTCACGACCGCCGAACTGGCCGCGCATCTCGGCGATTCGGGTTGGTTGCCGGTGGACTGCCGGTTCTCGCTCAGCGATGTGTCCATTGGGAGACGGCAATATGACGAGGGCCACATTCCCGGGGCCGTATACGCGCATCTGGATGATGATCTCTCCGGCCCGGTCAAGCCCGGGCAGACGGGCAGACACCCTTTGCCGGCGGTCCCGGAGGTGGCCGCGCGCTTTTCCGCGTGGGGCATCGAAGAGGGCGTCCAGGTCGTTGCCTATGATGATGCCGGGGGGCAGATTGCCGCGCGGCTCTGGTGGCTATTACGGTATCTCGGCCACGACGCGGTCGCCCTTCTCGACGGCGGCCTTAACGCCTGGCTGCGAGAAGAGCGCCCGCTGAGCCGCAGCGTTCCCGAGCGACAAAGACGCACCTTTCGTCCCGAACCCCGCCCCGGCATGGTCGTCTCGGCGCAAGAGATTGAAGGAACGAACCTTTCCGACCGGGTGCTGCTCGACGCGCGGGCGGAAGCGCGGTTTCGCGGCGAAGAAGAACCCATAGACGCCGTTGCCGGACACATCCCCGGTGCCCGGTCCGCGCCGTACCTCGACAGCCTCAACGCCGAGGGCGCATTTCTTCCCCCGGACGCGCTGCGCCGAAGTTTCCTTGAAATACTTGATGGCGCGTCTCCCGAAGAGGCGGTCGCCTACTGCGGGTCGGGCGTGTCGGCGGCCCATCTTGCGCTCGCGATGGAGCGCGCGGGACTGCCCCGGCCCCGCCTCTATCCCGGCTCCTGGAGCGAGTGGATTACCGATCCGTCAAGAGAGATAGCGACTCGTTAGGCAGCAATGTTGCGCGACGGCAGCAACTTCGCTTCACTCATGCATTAATGCGGCGGTTTCCTGCGCTGCCTTTATCAGCGTCAAAATAGTAACCTCCGGCGTGCAGTGTACGCGCAGCGGGACAGTGCTGAAACCGATGCCGCGATTGACATACAGGCGATTGCCTGCCTGCCCGAAGCCGTCCTCAATCCAACCGTCGGCGTGCACCTCGCCTTTCTGGACGATCTGCAACCATGACCAACTCTTCGTGTACGGCAGGCTGATTTGTCCCCCGTGCGTATGACCGGCAAGTGCGAGCGGTGCGCGGCCTGCGCCGATCTCCGGAAAAGTGTTCGGGTTGTGCATGAGCACAATGCGCGCGGCCTCGGGAGCGAGCGCCGTGAACGCCTCCGACGGCTGGTCGCTTTCGGGCCAGCGCGGACCGATTCCCACTATGTAGAGGCGATCTGCACCCGCCGACGCATCTGCTCCCGGAGCCTCGACCGCTGCCGTTTGATTCTGTAAAACCGTAACGCCTGCATCTTCTACCGCGCGGGTGACCTTTGCGGCGAGCACCGTATTTGCGGGATGATCGCGCTTGTTCATCCCGTAATCGTGATTCCCGAGCACCGCGAACGCCGGGACCCCGGATGCGCCCAGCGGCTCGAGCGCCTCACGCACCTTCTGCAGGATCGCTTCGGTGTTCTCTTCCGCCTTGTAGACAAAATCCCCCGCGATCAGCACCACGTCCGGCTGCTCCTCCAGCGCCTCGGTGACAGAACGGCGCACCGTAGGCTCGTTCCCCAGCCGCATGCCCACCTGCCAATCAGCGATGAGTGCTACCTTCTTGCCTTCCCACGAGTCCGGCAGGTTCGGTACGGAGACCGTGTACGCCTCCGTCGAGAGGAAGTATGGTTCGACGCTCCCCCACAGAAGGAGGCCCACGAGGACCACACCAATAATGGAAAAGCCGACTTTAAGAACTTTCATGCGCGCGCTCGGGATAGATGGGAGGAATTCTTACGCTGACCGCCGCAGCTTGCTTCCCTGATTGACTCTTGAAATACTAAAAAGCGCTATATGAAGCTAAAGTTCTATACCCAAGCGCCAAGCACACCCTCTCCGTTAAGTGGAGTATAAGGCTACGCAATGCAGCACTTAAGGCACGCACATTGCCTCATTAATCATGAAGTATCCCCTCGACAGTAAGTCAACAGGCGCTTAAGCACGGCTGAGATGCCTCGCTCAGTTCGGCAGAGTATAGTGGGGGCGTTCTGCCTTCCCTGTGCTCCAAATGCCCGCGCCTCCTCCCCCGCCCCCAGGCTGTCATCCTGAGCGCAGCGAAGGAGTCTGCCTTTATCGAAATAAGGGCACGACACATCGTGCCCTTACAGGCCTCCGGGCGAATGCCGCAAACCGCACGGAATCAAAACCTCTGCGCCTCCGCGTCTCTGCGTCAAAATCATCCGTCCCCGCAAGACACCTGCCCCCCAGAATGTCATCCCGACCAAGGCGGCGCTACCGGCCCTCATCATGAACCCACCTCATCCGCCGCCGCGCGGAGGGACCTCCTCAAAAGGCAACAACGCACCGCCCGCCTGCCCGTCGCCCCGAACAAGAATAACAACGCCCCGCCCGTCATCCTCCGCCCCGCCCGTCATCCTCCGCCCCGCCCCCCGCCTGTCATCCTGAGCGCAGCGAAGGATCTGCCTTTATCGTATTAGGGGCACGAACTATCGTGCCCCTACAGGCCTCCGGACGAATGCCGAGAACCTCACGGAATCAAAACCTCTGCGCCTCCGCGTCTCTGCGTCAAAATCATCCGTCCCCGCAAGACACCTGCCCCCCCGGCCTGTCATCCCGACCAAGGCGGCGCCACCGGCCCTCATCATGAACCCACCTCCTCCGCCGCCGCGCGGAGGGACCTCCTCAAAAGGCAACAACGCACCGCCCGCCTGCCCGTCGCCCCGAACAAGAATGACAACGCCCCGCCCGTCATCCTCCGCCCCGCCCGTCATCCTCCGCCCCGCCCCCCGCCTGTCATCCTGAGCGCAGCGAAGGATCTGCCTTTATCGTATTAGGGGCACGATATACCGTGCCCCTACAGGCCTCCGGGCGAATGCCGCAAACATCACAGGATGAAAACCTCTGCGCCTCCGCGTCTCTGCGTCAAAATCATCCGTCCCCGCAAGACACCTGCCCCCCGGCCTGTCATCCCGACCAAGGCGGCGCCACCGGCCCTCATCATGAACCCACCTCCTCCGCCGCCGCGCGGAGGGACCTCCTCAAAAGGCAACAACGCACCGCCCGCTTGCCCGTCGCCCCGAACAAGAATAACAACGCCCCGCCCGTCATCCTCCGCCCCGCCCCCCGCCTGTCATCCTGAGCGCAGCGAAGGATCTGGTTTCTTTCGCAGCCTGAGACGCCACGATGCGCCCGCACGACTCGGCAGGGCCGTTCTGGCTATCCTGTGCTCATTCCCTCCCCGGTTCCCCCGACCGCCCGGTTCATCAACGGCGGAGTTCCAACGCTTGCGGTACGCCGCCTCGCTCCCGGGTGTTTGCAGCCGGACGTGGAGTCACCTCCGCGACGCCCGAACGGCTTCAACGACGCGGCTCAGGTCGTCCTCTGTCAGGTTCGAACCCGACGGCAGGCACAGCCCCCGCTCGAACAATCCCTCGGCCACGCTGCCGCCGACCGCCTCACACCCCGCGAACACCGGCTGCAGGTGCATCGGCTTCCAGACCGGCCGCGCCTCGATGTTCTCCGCTTCCAGCGCGAGCCGCACGTCCTCCCGCGTCGGCACCGAACGCCGCCGGATCGATCGTCAGGCAGGTAAGCCAGCGCGTATGCCGCCCCCAGGGAGCTTCCGGCATGAAGGCGATGCCCGGCAGATCGCCGAGGTGCTCGCGGTAAAAGTCGAAATTCCGGCGGCGGGCCTCGACGCGGTCCTCCAGCACGCTAAGCTGGCCCCGGCCGATGCCGGCCAGGACGTTGCTCATCCGGTAGTTGAAGCCGATCTCCGCGTGCTCGTAGTGCGGCGCCGGTTCGCGCGCCTGCGTCGCCAGCTTGCGCGCGTGGGCGACGAGCTCCGCATCGGCCGTCACGAGCATCCCGCCGCCGGAGGTGGTGATGATCTTGTTGCCGTTGAAAGAGAAAATACCCGCCTTCCCGAACGTGCCCGGGCCGTACCCTTGTACGTCGCGCCCAGCGCCTCAGCGGCGTCCTCGATCAGCGGCACGCCGTAACGCTCGCACAGCGCCGAGATCGTGTCCAGATCCGCGCTCTGCCCGTAGAGGTGCACGAGCGACAACAGCTTTCGGCATCCTTCCCCTCCGCGCGCGAGAGGCCAGCGCCTCCTCCAGAAGCGCCGGGTCCATGTTCCACGACGCTTCGCTCGCAGTCTATAAAGACCGGCCGCCCGCCCTGGTAGACGATCGGGTTGACGGCTGGCCGCGAACGTCAGCGTAGAGACGAAGACGTCGTCGTCCCGCTCCACCCCGGCAAGGATCAGCGCCAGATGAAGCGCGGCCGTGCCGGACGAGACGGCGACGGCGTGCGGCGAGCCGACCGCCTCGGCGAACTCCTGCTCGAAGGCGTCGACATGGGGGCCCATGGGCGCGATCCAGTTGGTATTGAAAGCTTCCTGAACGAAGCGCTGCTCCTCCGTTCCCATGTGGGGAGAGGAGAGGTAAACACGAGACCGTGCGGCGACGGCGGGACTGTTTATCATGGACTGTTCTGAACTTGCTCCAATTATGACTACGACATAAACGCGGGACCGGCTACACTGCGCTACCGATCTCGACTACCGACACTCCCTTTGGAGGCTGTTGAACTAACGGAACGCGGTGTTTGTAGCTGACGATATGAACCAAAGCACCCACGCAACTTCCCCCTTGAGGGGGATTCAAGGGGGTGTTAGGCAGCATTTCCGTTGCTTACAAAGCACTATAAATAAACGATGTATTTCATCCATAGTAAATCAACGGCCCCGTAAGCCCAAGTGCACGAACCGATTGCGCCTCTATGCCTTCGAACTTCCGGCAGATCCACGCGGCAAGCGCAGGAGACGGTTGCGCGTCCAGCCAGAGGATCGGCATCAGACCGCGAGAACCGGGTGGTCGAGTCTGCTGCTTGCATGCCGCAGGGCGGCTTCGATGTCGGCAGGCTCCAGATCAGGTAGTTCCTCGAGCACCTGCACCCGCGTGAGTCCGGCCGCGAGAAGATCGAGCACATCGATCACGCGAACACGCATTCCCCGGATACACGGCCGCCCGCCGCATTGCGCGGGATTGAAAGTTATCCGATCGGGTTGGCCTGCCATCTGGGTCACGACTTCATGTACACGAATCAACGATCAAAGAGTACGATCCGGGATACGAGTGGTTCAGCGCCCGTCTGTATAGTTCTCTTCCCTCCCGGACGGCTGCGCCGAGAACGAAACATATTGAGTTCTGGACGAAGACTTTTCACTCGGCAAGCGCATACCGGTGAGCGGGTTCGGACGCGCGGGCGATGCTGAATAGATGATCGACGCTCCACGGCCCATCGCCAGGTTCTATTCCGATCGTCCCAAGAGTTTTGCGATGCTGCCGACGAACCAGCGAACGTCCTCCAGCAGGGCCGTTGCGCTTTCGAGGGATGCCGGCGGCTGCACGGTATAGTCACTCGTCTGGCGAGCTTGGAAAGCCCTCGTGAACGACTGTGCCGTAGCAGCAGGTATCCGTCCCGAATCAACGAACCTCCGATAGAACCGGCCTTGAACGCCCGCGTGCGTCTTCACCACCTCGCCCTCGCTCAGGAGAGCGGCCGTCGTAGCATAGAAAGAGGCATAGTAGGCGCGGTTAAGAGCCGTTTCCGAATCGCCCGCCGCGAGGTTTCGGTCAGCGGCAGACAGGCTGCGGTATGCCTTCTCCATAAGTGGCTCGGAAGGCAAGGTCATACAGTAACACCTTCGCGGTGAACATTGATCATGAGGGGCTGATCTTCGCCTTCATAGTCTTCTTCGGATACGTGAACGAGGCTGATCAAAACACCGTGCACGAGAAGCGATTCCGTTTGCAGAGCCAATGTCCGATCTATTTCCCTGAACCAGTCCACCGGCCCCTCCAGCACGACGAGCAGGTCCACATCCGACTCCTCGTGCGCGTCGCCGCGAGCCTGACTGCCGTAGAGGACGACCTTCAGAAGCCGATCACCATAGATCCGCTCCAGCTCGGACCGGGCGTGCGCAAGGACAGATTGCAGATCGGAGTGCATGGGATGTGAAAGGCTGTTGGCTTGCTGTAGAAACGTCAACTCAAACGAGTTGTTCATACGCGGGCAGGCACCCCGACGGCTGTCACGCCGGCCGGCAGATCCACCGTGACGGCGCCCCCTGCCCCGACAGTCGTCCACGCGCCGACGGTCACACCTGGAACAGCGGCGGAGGCGATACCCATGAAGACGCCTTCCTGCAGTCGAACGTTGCCGGCGAGGTGAACGCCAGGCGCGACGTGTACGAAGTCGGCCAGTGAACAGTCGTGGTCTACCGTGGCCCCCGTATTCACGATAACATGGTTGCCGATCACGGTGCCGGGCTGCACGACGGCTCCGCAAAAGACGACCGTCCCGGCACCGAGTTGCGCATCTGGATGAACGTCGGCGCGGGGATGTACGACGGTTACCCACTCTGCAAGACCGGAAAAGCGAGTTGCCAGTTCATTCCGGATGCGGTTGTTACCTATCCCTATGATGGCTTGCGGCTTACCGAGCGAATGGAGGAGACCAACCGGACCAAGTACAGGAGCGCTTAGTACCTCAGCACCGTGGGTTGATTCGTCATCGTCCAGCAGCCC
Source organism: uncultured Bacteroidota bacterium (assembly GCA_963790965.1). GTDB lineage: Bacteria > Bacteroidota > Rhodothermia > Rhodothermales > DASSAV01 > CAWBQO01. The sequence continues at coordinate 1,027,314 of CAWBQO010000006.1, read as the reverse complement.
CGCTACCATGTAACCGGCAGCCAGGAGCGTGGCGACAACCACCTTCGCGTGGCCGCCTGCACCGAGTACATATACTTCAACGGGCTCAGGCATCTGCAACGGAAGGCTTCGCCTGCCCCTCGAACTTCGGCATCGTCACGTGACCCGCGGCGGACACACCCTCGCGCTTGAACACCCGCGACAGCGTCATCCAGAGTATCTTCAGATCGAGCACGAGGCTTTGGTTGTCCACGTACCAGACGTCCATCGCCAGGCGCTCCTCCCACGGCACTTCGTTGCGGCCATTGACCTGCGCCCAGCCAGTGACCCCCGGCCGGACCTCATGCCGCCGAGCTTGCTCGGGCGTGTAGCGATCCAAATACTCCATCAGCAGCGGCCGGGGTCCTACGAGGCTCATGTCTCCCCGGAGCACGTTCCAGAGTTCGGGAAGCTCGTCCAGGCTCGTCCGACGGAGAAACTGGCCAAAGGGCGGCAGGCGGTCGGCGTCGGGCAGGAGGTTACCGGCGGCGTCCCGTCCATCGGTCATCGTGCGGAATTTCAGCATGGTGAAGGGACGCGCGTGTAGGCCGGGCCTGACCTGCCGGAAGAGCACCGGCGAGCCGAGCTTCAGGCGCGCGCTTACGGCCACGCCAATCAGCACGGGGCTGAGGGCCGCAAAGCCCAGCGCTGAGGCGGTAATGTCAAATAGGCGCTTCATTGAAAGGTGCATTATGCCGCGAGCACCTCCTCTGGCACAAAATGCAATCGGATCACCCGTGGTTGCTCCCTTTCGTCGAAGTGACACGCCACCGAATCGCGCACCGTATCCCGGAGCTCGGCGTCCGTATCGGCCTCGGTGTAGATCGCATGGCCAAGCGCACGCGCCTCATACCCACCCTCGGGCGATTCCGAAACGAGAAAGATGATCTCGGTCATACCATTTACTATTTGGGCGTGGTGTCCACGTGCTGCTACGGACCGGTCTTCGTCAGGTGTGCGACAGTATATCGAAATCGTTTACAGCGCTGCATCGAGGAAAAGTTTAACAGCCCCTCAGTCCCGTTGTTCTGTCCCGGCGCGCGGCCTGAAAGGATGGCCCGCCGCCCGCAGCAACTCCGTGTACTCCTCCAACAGCGCCTGCCAGACGCGCTCCTGCGCGAACTCCTCCCGTGCCCGCTTCTGTCCCGCCTCTCCATGTGCGCGGCGCAAAGCGGCATCCGAAAGGTAGCGGTCCAGCGCCGCCGTGAGTCCGTCCACATCACCCACCGGGACGAGCGTGCCCGTCACGCCGTCCACCAGCGCATCCACCGTGCCCGTAGCACTAAACCCAACAACCGGAATTCCGGCCGACGCAGCCTCCAGCGGCGCATTGGGAAATCCCTCACGGTAGGAGGGGAATGCCATAACCTGCATGAGCGCGTAGTACGGTGCCGAGTCAGGCACGACGCCGGGACGGACGATGGTAGAATCCTCCAATATCTGCCGCCGGACGCTCTCGGGCACCGGGTCCCCCTCCTCGAAGTCACCGACGAGCAGCAGACGGGCACTCGGGTGCTTTTCCCGAAGCCGACCGAACGCCTCCACCAGTTCTACGATGCCTTTGTCTTTCGTGAAGCGCCCGACGAAGCCGATGACCGGCGTATCCTCCGGCAGGTCCAGCCGCTCGCGTGCCTGCGCAACACCCGCAGGGTTCGGCGACATGAAACGCTCGGCCACCACCCCGTTGGAACTCCCGCTCCCGAGCACCCGGATCTTCTCCGCCGGAGCGAGGCCGTTCGAGATGAGTTGTTCGGCCAGACTGTGGCTCACGGGTACGATGCGGTGAGCACAGGCGGCGGTGATCCGCTCCGTAGCGCCAAGGATCGCTCGCTTCGCACCCGTGGCGGTCTCCAGCCGTAGGCCACGCTGCCCATACAGCCTCGCCGGAACGCCCGCCGCCTTGGCCGCCATCATGCCGAGGAGGGCAGCCTTGGGCGTGGAAGCGTTCACGATGTCCGGTCGCCAGCGCCGGATCACACCATACAGGGAAACGAGCGCCTGAAAGTCGCGCAGCGGCTCGATCTCTCGCGGGATCTCCACAGGCAATACTTCAACTCCTTCGCGCGCTATCACGTCTTCCAGCCCGGTGCCCGGCGAGGCGCAAACAGCCACCTTGAACCCATGGACTCGCATCCACGCCAACTGCCCCTTCAGCAGGTGCCGTGCCGACATGGCATGGGTGACGACATACAGCAGACGATGGCGAGGTTGATAACACATAACACATCAGACCACGTAAGGCACCAAACAACAGCACCCGATACACCAAACGTTCTACACTAGAATAGAGCGCAGTTCAGCCCTCGAACGTCTGAACGACCCCAATGACACGCCAAACCACGCTGACGCCAAACACCACAACCACCAATCATCCCCACTACCAAAAGACTCTCATCCACCTACGCACCCCGGTCGCTAATTATCATTCTATACTTTCCGCTGGCACTAAGCGGGATATCATCGACAATACACACGTTCACGGAAACCATATCACCGAGCCGGGACCGAACTTCACGCTCCACGATTTCCGCATGCTCAGGTACGTACTTCGACTGATCAACAACGAGAAGTACCTCCACACTATCGCTCGCTCGCTGTATGAACTGAGCACGAACTACAGCGTTAGGGACGTTCTTTACCGTATTCGCCATATTGGCGGCCATAATGCGTCTTCCGTCCGGCCCCTCCAGGTAATCCATCTCACGGCCCTCGATCGAGTCCACAAGTGGCCCACTCCACCCGCAGTCACAGCGCTTACAAGGATCTGCAAACCGAATCACATCTCCAATCCTATACCTAATTAGCGGTGTCCCTCGAGTAGTAAAACTCGTAACCACCGCGTCACCTCGCGAGTCGGTTTCGATAACACCCGTGTGACTCCAGAAGTGCAGATTACCACTAGTACACTCCACAACGAAAGGCGCACCCTCCGACGACGCATACTGATTGCGAGGTTCGACCCCAAGCACATCGCGGACAACATCACGGAATGCCTGCGTAACCGGCTCGCTCGTCGGAAACACAGCTCGTGGCTGAAAGGACAACCTCGTACCCTGAGACCGAACAAAGGAACATACAAACTCTATTCCGGACGGAAAACCGTCAATAATTTCAGGCCTAAAGCGATTCCAATCATCGACGTACTTTAAGACGTTTCCTCTCTGCAAACGAAAAGTGTCGTAAAAACGCTGATTAAGAGCCCAATTAGTTCTGTGTACCACGTCTGGATAAGCATTCCTCGGATCCAAATTCTTCCCAGAAAACGTCGCCCGCCTCATTCGGTGTCGCACACCATGAACCACTCTAAAATAGTCGAGATTCGCCATCCGCCTCTGGAAGTCTGATCGCGTAAACCGAACGACGAGGGACTTCCCCGTGGTACCACCCGTGTGGCCCTCAACACACTTCCCCGCCCCAACTGTGTAGATGTCGCTGATATTTTGACGAAGCTCCTCCTTCTCTAACAGAGGAATGGAACGAAGATCGGAAATGCACCGAATGTCCTCCGGACGCACATTCCTCAACCGTTCCGCATAGAATGGCGAAAACGCTTTTGCAAATCCAAGAAATGAGCGAAGCGAGCTCATCTGATATGCATATAGCCTATCTTCCGGAAGCGCCAACACGGCAGGCAACTCCCTGATCGTACGCCGATATGTGCGCCCGTATCGCTCCGCCGCTAAGTAGGCTCCCTTCAGCGTTATCAGCCCGTTCTGGAGAAGTGGCGGAACAGAAGAGTAAATTCCCTCACCAATAGCCATAACCCTGGCACCATTGAATATATTTAGCCAACATACATCGCACGACACAACCTCTATCTACGAGGCGGCACCCACAACCATACCATGGTACGCATCTACCACGCTCCCGACCGAGAAGCACTTAACCGCCCTCTCCCTCGCCGCGGCTCCGGCTGAATCGCGTAACTCCCTGCTGTCTACATATTTACTTAACGCATCGTACCAGTCACCCTCAGAACCCACGAGCAGACCTGCATCTGATTCTCCGACAATATCCACGTTCGCGCCAACAGCTGCAGCAACAACCGGTTTGCCCGTCGCCATGTACTGAATAAGCTTAAATCCACACTTGCCTCGCGTCCACGCCGAATCTGTGAGTGGCATGATGCCAATATCAAAGCTACGCAAAAGAGACTTCTCCGCCTCCTTCGACCACGGAATACACTCTACTCTCGGGATACCATCGAACAGATCCGTCGTGCCGTTGGATACAACTCTAAGCACCACATTCGGCCTCGATAGGAGAATGGCCCGGATGGCAGGAGCAACTGCCTGTAGTTCATGCAAGTTGGAAGCAGATCCCATCCATCCGATAACAACCGAGGCCTCTTTCCCACGATGCGGCAGTGGCGTGTACTCGTCTGTGTCAATCACCGTGGGAATGACTGTCGTGACATCAGGCCTGCCTGTATGCTGTGCGAGATAGGCGTTACCTGCAATCACGCGCTTTGCAGATGCCATTAGCGTTCCAAATGAGTGCTCAAGCATTCTGCTATACTTTCCATCAGGCCTGAGGAAGATTGCGTCATCAAAATCTACAACGACATTCGGATTAACGCGCGACGCCAGAAATTCTGGAAACGACGAGTACAACAAAGCCGAGCGCTGATGGAACACTACGTCATAACTCGCCACGTCCGCTAAGCTCAATGCCCTCCGCAACCGGCTGATACCTTTGTAACCAGGTGCGTACCACCTGGCAGCATGTACAGTATATCCTTCGCCGTAACCCACGCGGAGATGGCAATCGATTCCGCGCTCAGACAACGCTGGGAAGAACTGCTGAACTCTGAACCGCGACGCTGGGGTATTGACGCCCGCAGCAAGAAACAACACCTTCATGCTTACGACACAGTTTATAATTTTAGACAGTAACTCTGCGCAAAGAATGAGCAACACCTTCTGACATCCAGAGCCGCCGATAAGCTTCGACCACGTTCCTACAGGCCCTAAAGTCTCCCACGGCCACTCCATACCCTAGGCGGACGAACGGTTCGATGTACAGCGACGCAAACCGGACCACTGCTGCACCTTTTCTACTGAAGTGTTTCTCGGCGTACAGGATTCGGCTTCGTACAGTGTACATGAGTCGCATGCTCTTAACGCTCTCAGTGGTGCCTCCGCCCTTGTGGTATGCAGTTGCACCGGCCACAAAAAGACAATTCATGCCCCCCATTGAAAGCCGCTTTGCTAGATCAACTTCTTCATAATACATGAAAAAGCGCTCGTCAAAGCCGCCCACGTCGTCAAAGTCGCTTCTACGGACGAGGAAAAAAGCTCCCATCACTTGGTCGACGAACCTTGTTTCATCGTGCTGCCAATCGATATGGTAGTGGGGCGGAAACAGTCCGGGCAGCAGCCTGTCGAGCCCGGTCGCACGGCCGAAGATCCCCCGCGGCGAAGGGAATCGCGCCGCATTCCGTGAAACCTTGCCTTCGTCGTCTAGTAGCTGAATACTGCATACCCCAACTTCCGGCCTCGACGCGATTGTGCGCACGGGCAGGCTTAAGCTGCTACGATTGAGTTCTGTGTCTGGGTTTAAGAACAGAATAAACAGGGACTCCCCCAGTGCGGCTCCCTGGTTACACGCAGCTCCGAATCCTACGTTTGTCGGGTTCTGAACAAGCCGGACCGGGCACTCCGATTGCTCGGCCCATGTAGAGAGGCACTGAGCTGAAGCATCGCTCGAGGCATTATCAATCACGATTACCTGACCCAGCGCAATATCCACCGGAACATTGGCAAAAACGGACCGAACACAGCGTAACACCTGATCGCCTCCATTCCAGTTAACTATTACCACGTCCACTGACGGGCCTGTAGGCTCTTCCATAACTCACGCTTGATTGCGTCCGATCATAAAAAGGTACTTCACGACACTCGCCGCCATACCAACGAGGCCCTTGGTGCTCCGAGCCTCACGGCGACAAACCACAGGATCCACATCTGTATCCACGTCGATAGAAGCGTCATAAACTGCTCCTGAAAAAACATCATGATTAGGGGATATAGGCCTACCGAGTAGACTGCCACTGCGCCCGCAGACACGTTTGCCTTTACTATCCGGGAGTACAATCCACCGTATATCATACCCCAGAATCCGGCAGCGAGAGCAGCCACAATGAAGTTGTAATCTATTATGTAGGGAGCATAGAATGTGTACACGTTAGTGCTGACCGGATAGGACACAAACTCCATTGTAATAGGTGGGCGCGAGACATCCACACCTGCAGACGACGCTACGCTTGCAAAGAAGCGCAACGTATAGCTGCCTTCGATATCAGGATAGCCGTCGCGAATTATGCTTTCCAGTCCGTAAAAGCCTGCAACTAAATATCCTGATATGGCATTCACGAGTGCGAGAAGGAATTCGGCAGTGCTTCCTACCTGCAGACTCACACCCTTACGGAGAGTCACTGCGAACAGCACAAAAACCGCTGTGGCGAGAACCGCGGCAATCGGAGCCACCCGCGCTACTCTCAATCGCCGAGTCACAAGCAAAGGCCCTGCGGCTGCGCAAGCGAGAAGAAGGACAAACGTGCGACCAGTGGCGAGACCTGCGTATACAGCTCCAATAGTCAGTGATATCCAGAAGAGAAGCGTGTCGCGACGGCAGGTAGTTGCGATCCTCCTGATTTGGAAAACCAGTACCGCAACTACCGAGACCGACACACCGTATTCAGTCCATCCGTATCCTTGATTCCGGGACGCGGCAATTCGAAGATTAATAAACCAGTTATCCGTCGGGCCGCCGCCGCCCATCTCGATTGCGCGTAGAACATAAAATGGTAATATTATGGCAGCTATAGTCAGCAGAAGAAGGCTGCCGTGGGGCGTTGGGTATTTGGTTACCTGAGGTCGGACCGGGACGATGTTTGTACCGTACCGGTGGGTTGTGATGAGAGACCCGGCGAAGAAGAGTACAGTGCCGACAAATAGAAATAGAGTCGTGTATGGCGATACGTCGTATCCGCTCCCGAGCGCCTGCATGTATGCAGCGGGAACGACCATAAGCCATACAAGTGCTACAATAAAGGGCGGGTATAGCAGATCGCGACGTATCACGAACGTATACGTCACGAGCAGCACTAGTAAAATATGAACTATGAGAATGGCCATAAAAGCACGCCCCAAGAATGGTGGCTAAGTGTCCCGCGCGTCCTGGTGGTGGATACTAGTGTCGCCTTAACCACCAGCCGGCCATCGTAATGCTCACAACGTATATCGCAGAACTTATAAGTGTAGAATATGACGCCGCAACGATTCCGTACGTCGGAATAAGTCCAATGTTGAGAACAACATTCGCTAGTAGTGCTAGCGCGACGCATATGATCATTAGTGAGATATCTCCGCGCATTTCAATGGGCTTCTGCAGAATTATTCCAGCCTGCCACAGGACGGCACCGCCTGCGATTGCACTCGATAAGTGAACGGGGTGCGGAACTGCTACTGCTTCGGCGCCAAGTACTATTTTTGCGATTTGTGGCGATAGCAGCGCCACAGCGAAGACTGACAGCGCTCCTACCATAGCTATTCCGAATGCTGCTTGCCGCCCGAGACGTACAGCCGCGTGACGGTTCTTCTTACTCCAAGCTATCATCATCATGGGATGCACCGCCATTATTATAGGCGTTGTGACGAATATCACTCCTTTGTATACGATATCGTATATCGCAGAGTATACCCCCGCGCTCGTCGCACCAAGCGTTGCCTCAATGATGTAGCGGTCAGATAGATTTAGAAGGAGAGATAGCACCATCCACAAAGCAATCGGAATACCGTAGCGTCTGAATATGCGGAGCAGCCGTTTGCTCTCTTTGCTGCGAACGTACGTTTCAGTTCCAGGTGCCCCTCCGAGTAGCGCGGTTCCGGCCAGGTTGCCGATTGCTGCAGAGATAAGGATCATTGAAGGGTGCGCAATTGGCAGGGATAGGATAAGAACGAGTGGGAGCACGACGCTTATGGCTGTTCGCACTATTTCTGCTTTAGAGGCCTGCTTTGAACCCAGCGCGAGCTGGGTATCTGCGAACCCTATAGCAAAGGCCGATCCTGTTGATGCCATTAGGATGCAGCTGAGGTACGAGGCGGGATTAAAGGGCAGAAACAGTCCTCCTATAGCGGAAACGGTTCCCGCGATGAGTGCTGCCTCTTTCTGCCCTTGCCGCAATACGTGCTTGTAGTTCGCTGCACTAATTTCTTTTACTCGATGGCCATATCGGAGCAGAGGTTGTGCCAGATACGTACCAGAGGCGTTTCCGGTCGTCAGTGCAAGAGCCGAGTAGAGTGCGTATGTTCCATAGTCGCTGGCGCCCATCAGTCTTACAAGAATGGGCACTATGCTTACGGTTAGAACTGCCGGCAATAGGCGGCCCAGCATATATATGGCGGCGTGGCCATAAAGTAGCCGATCCATTTTTGACGGTAGCACTGTTGGAATTGCCATGATGGCTGAGGAACTGGTATCGCGGCGAGGTGGTCGTTAATTGCTTATTTCACGCCGTCCGAGTCGCGCTGGGCGCGAGAGTCTGTGCTTTGTTTGCGCGTATCGGTATTTGGTTTAGGGAATCTGGTTAAGTCCTACGTGTTCTAGGTGCGCCGTCGTTGGATTGCCTGATGAACGCCAACTGGAGGAAATCCGCTTTGTGTCTTATCAGTTGGCGCTTTCACTGCTTGGTACCGCGTTCCATTTTGCCGCTCTAGAGGGCCTCTTAGCTGTTCGGGTGGCCCTGCTTGGCTACTGGCGTAGATAAACTGGGTAATTCGTGCAATTGTGTACCGGCCGTGCACTCGAGTCCTTTTCAGACAGGATTGGTTCCTCTATCGGCCACTCAGCTCCTATGGAAGGATCGCCCCAGTGTAGGGTTTGCTCGTCTGTAGGACTGTAGTAGGCAGTGCATTTGTAGCTGAATACTGTTCCATCGTGGAGTGCCTGAAAGCCGTGCGCCATCCCCGGTGGTATCCACAGTTGGTGCCCGTTTTCTGCTGATAGTTCCACGCCCACCCACTTTCGGAAGGTGGGCGAGTTCGGGCGCAGGTCTACTGCCACGTCATAGACAGCTCCGTACAGTACGCTTACCAGTTTGCCCTGCGGGTTCGGATCCTGATAGTGCAGGCCCCGGATCACGCCCTTCTTCGACACCGAAACATTGTCCTGAACGAAAGGGCCAGTGATGCCGACTTCGACGTAACGCTCGGCGTTCCACGTCTCCAGAAAGCACCCGCGTTCGTCCTCAAAGACGCGAGGCTCCAGGATCAGGACGCCCGGGAGCTTTGTCTCAATCACCTTCATACCAGCTCCCCGAGTTCAATCAGGTTCAGCAGGTACTCGCCGTATCCGTTCTTCCGAAGCGGCTCCGCCAGTTCGGCGAGTTCGGCCTCATCGATCCAGCCGGAACGGTAAGCAATCTCTTCCGGACACGCCACTTTGAGTCCCTGCCGGTTCTCGATGGTGGCGACGAAGTTACCGGCGTCCAGCAGCGATTCGTGCGTGCCGGTGTCCAGCCACGCCATGCCGCGGCCCATCAGCTCGACATTCAAGCGACCGGATTCCAGGTAAAGACGATTTACGTCTGTGATCTCCAGTTCGCCGCGAGCAGAGGGCTTCAGCGAGGCCGCGATGTCGATGACGCTGTTGTCGTAGAAGTAGAGGCCCGTCACCGCGTAGTTCGAGGCAGGTGCCGCGCGGCTTCTCCTCTATGCTCACGGCGCATCCTTCCTCATCGAACGCCACGACGCCGTAGCGCTGCGGGTCCTTCACGTAGTAGCCGAAGACGGTAGCGCCTTCCTCGCGGGCCCCGGCGCGGCGGAGCGAATCCGTCAGGCCCTGCCCGTAGAAGATGTTGTCACCGAGGATCAGGCAGCTCGGATCCTTGCCCACGAAGTCGGCGCCTATAACGAAGGCCTGCGCCAGGCCCTCCGGGCGGGGCTGCTCGGCGTAGGAGAGCGAGAGCCCCCACTTTGAGCCGTCGCCGAGGACCTGCTCGAAAAGCGGCAGATCCTGCGGTGTGGAAATGATGAGGATGTCCCGGATACGCGCCAGCATGAGCGTCGTGAGCGGGTAGTAGATCATCGGCTTGTCGTAGACCGGCAAGAGCTGCTTGCTGACGGCCATAGTGATCGGGTACAGGCGCGTGCCCGATCCGCCTGCAAGTATAATTCCTTTTCTGTTCATTTCTATTTCAGGCGGCGGTGCCGAGGCGTTCGAGGCGGTAGTCGCCGGAGCGGATGTTGTCGCACCACGTCTGGTTGTCCAGATACCAGCGGACGGTCTTGCGGAGGCCAGTCTCGAATGTCTCTTCAGGCGTCCAGCCGAGTTCACGCTTGATCTTCGTCGCGTCGATGGCGTAGCGGAGATCGTGGCCGGGGCGGTCGGTTACAAAGGTGATGAGGTCCGCATGGGGTGCGCCTTCGGGACGGAATTCATCCATGAGGCGGCAAATCTCCCGAACCACGTCGAGATTCTTCCACTCGTTGTGACCGCCGACGTTGTACGTCTCGCCGGGCGTACCCTGTTCAAGTACCCGGACCAGCGCCTTTACGTGGTCGTCCACGAAGAGCCAGTCGCGCACGTTCTCGCCCTTTCCGTAGACGGGGATAGGCTGCCCTCCGAGCGCCTTCAAGATGACCACTGGAATGAGCTTTTCAGGAAACTGGTATGGGCCGTAGTTATTCGAGCAGTTCGTGACCAGCACCGGCAGGCCGTAGGTATGGTGCCAGGCGCGTGCCAGGTGGTCGGAGCCGGCCTTTGAGGCCGAGTACGGCGACGACGGATCGTACGGCGTCTCTTCGGTGAAGAAACCTTCGTCGCCCAGCGCGCCGTAAACCTCGTCGGTCGAGACGTGGAGGAAGCGGAAGGCCGCTCGGGCATCCTCGCCCAGATCCTTCCAGTAGGCGCGGGCGGCATTCAGCAGCGTGTACGTGCCGACCAGATTCGTCTGGATGAACGCTCCAGGACCATCGATGGAGCGATCTACGTGGCTCTCGGCGGCCAGGTGCATGACGCCGGCTGGACGGTACGTCTCGAAGAGCCGGGCCACTTCGTCCGCATCGCAGATGTCCACCTGCTCAAAGGCATAGCGCGGGTCTTCCTCGATGGAGGCCACCGACTCCAGATTGCCGGCATACGTCAGCTTGTCCACACTGACGACACGCTGGTCCGTGTGCCGGATGAGGTAGCGGACGAGAGCCGAGCCGATGAAGCCAGCCCCTCCGGTGACGAGCAGTGTCTTTTCAGTCGAGGTGGACATGGTGGTGGGTGGATCCGTCGGCGTTCACTCGGGCAGGAGTTCAGCCAGTAGACAAAGGTCGTGCCGTGTCTATCAAAAAGGAAGCGCGCAATATAGGCGCACAAGTGGCACGTTTATATTAAGATACAGTCAATGTTCAGCGGAGTCCTGCAGCGCCTGTCGGATGGCTTCGGCAACCCTTTCCGGAACGCCGTTCCCGAGCGCCGTGCCGATGGGGAGGCTCAGCACCTCCTCCGCCAGGCGTTCGCTCACGGGACACGTTCCGGCGGGCAGATCGTAGACCGGCAGCCGGTGCTGCGGCACGGGGTAGTAGACCATCGTGCCGATCCCCTGCTCTCCCAAAAGCCGGGCCAATTCATCCCGTCGCCCCTCGAGCACCCGGATGGTGTATTGGTGGAAAACGTGACCGGGCGTAACTTCAGGTAAAATAATCCCTTCCACGCCGGATAGGAGTTCGTTATAGCGGCTGGCAACCTCCCGCCGGGCCTCGTTGTAGCGGTCCACGTGAGGCAGCCGGACGCGCAGCAGGGCGGCCTGGAGGGCGTCCAGGCGGGAGTTGTAGCCCACGGTCTCGTTGTGGTACTTCTTCAGCGAGCCGTGCGCGCGAAGTCTCCGCGCCTCCTGCGCAACCCGCTCGTCGTCCGTCACGAGCATCCCGCCGTCGCCGAAGCCGCCGAGGTTCTTGGAGGGGAAAAAGGAGTACGTGCCGGCGTCGCCGATGGTGCCGGTCTGCCGCTCGCCAAGGGTCGCGCCGAACGACTGCGCGCAGTCCTCGACAACCTTCAGACCGTGCCTGCGGGCAATCTCCATCAGCCGCCCCATGGCCGCCGGACGCCCGAAAAGATGCACCGGCATCAACGCCCGCGTCTTCCCCGTAACCAGCCGCTCGACCTCCTCCGGGTCGATGTTGAACGTGGAATCCTCTACGTCCGCGAACACCGGCGTCGCGCCCACGGCGGAGATGCTTTCGGCCGTCGCGAAGAAGGAGAAGGGCGTTGTGATAACCTCGTCGCCCGGACCGATGCCGAGGGCGCGCAAAGAAATTACGAGGGCGTCGGTGCCGGAGTTCAACCCGACGGCGTGACGGGCACCGAGGTAGGAAGCTGTTTCCTCTTCAAAAGCAATAACTTCCGGCCCGCCAATAAAATGACCGGAACGAAGGACGCGGTCGAAGGCCTCGTGCAGCTCGCCCCACAACGCGTCGATCTCAGGCGCAAGATCAAGTACGGGAACGGGACCCGGTGCCAGGGTGGTGGACGGCATAGGAGGCGGGGATATTCTGGGCAAGTCCATCTAAACGGACCGGCGGCGGACGGGTTCCGACCCGCTACGGCCGCTCCGCCCGGCCCTCCCGCCGAACGGCCCGGCGCTCCCACCGCACGAATGGTTATGAGAATAACCTTGTTTACCCCTCCCTCGCCTCGGTACCTTCCTGCCGCGAGTCACTCAAAGCACAAAAACGGCAGAAAGTACACCCATGGGAAGACACCGAATCAACATCGACCCGGAACGCGTCGCCCGGCTGGCCGAGCGCGGACTCTATCAGTGGCAGATCGCACAGGCGCTCGGAATCAGCATCTCGACGCTCGACCGGCGCATAAAGGACGACCCCGCCGTCGAGCGCGCCATCCGCGAACACCGCTCCGAGGTCCTCACCGAAATGATGGACTGCGTACTCGATAAGGCCCGCAAAGGCAGCCTCCAGGCGCAGATGTTCCTCGTGCGCATGTTCCTGAAGAAGCACGAACAGCTTCACGTGGACCATTGGGACGAATGCCTCAACTACGACCTCCTGCCGCCCTGGGTGAAGCCGGAACGGAAAACGGTGACGCTCTGCGAGACGGACGACAATGGAAAGGAGATCCCCGGCACGGACAAAACGATGTTCGAGGACGAACTGTACGCCGAACAGATGGCAGCCTTCGAAGCCGGCGAGGACCCCTTGCTGCTCGGATAGTGCAAGCCGCGCTCAGGACGACGCGAACGCCCGCGCATGGCATCACGCAAGGGCGTCGCCGCGCCGCATCGAGAGAACGAACGCTTTCGCCCGCCGGCAAGCCCCAGAACCCTCAGAAAGTGAGAGAGCCGCCTGAATCACCTGATGAACGGCCTTGCCGGACCCGCCCGGCGTCACATTCCCTCGCTTAATCATCACATCCCCGCAATAAACCCTCAGAAAACCCGCAGAATCCCGCTCTATGCTGCCCCTGCCGCCGGGGGCATACGGGGCCGCCACTACGCCGGGCGTCATCCGGCGCTCGCAGTCTACCCCGTCTGCACGCGGCGCACAAGTTCGATCGCCGGCCGCGCATCGGCAATGCCGAACCCGCGCCCGGCCAGCGTCTCCTCGTAAACGCGCGTGTGAAGATCGCGAAAACCGCCGCTGAACTCGATCTCATCGCCGTCCACCGTGATGGAGCGGTAGGTTGGCTGCACGCCTTGCGCAGAGGTGGGCAAATCATGCGCATCGATCGAGAGAAACCAGTCAACGTCCGCCCGCTCCAGCCGAAACGTGCCGCCCGTACGGTCCGGCCCGCGCAGCGTGACCGTACTCTCCTCCACCCCGCCGAAGAGCCACAGCAGCAGGTCGAAGAAATGGACGCCAATGTTCATCGCCACGCCGCCCGACTTCTCGGCGTCGCCCTTCCAGGAGTAGCGGTACCAGGTGCCCCGCGAGGTCACGTACCGCAGCCGCACCTCGTGCCGCCGCCCCGGTTCGGCGAGCAGCCGTTCCCGCAGTGCCAGCAGCGCCGGGTGGACGCGCAGCTGCAGGACGGTCCACACCCGCCGGCCGGTCTCCCGCTCCAGCTCCTCGAGCGCGTCGAGGTTGTGCGGGCGAAGGACGAGCGGCTTCTCGCAGAGCGCGTCGGCACCGACGCGAAGCGCCAGCCGCGCATGGGCGTCGTGAAGATGGTTCGGCGAGCAGATGCTGACGTAATGCACCCGTCCCTCCTCCGGACCCCGCCGCAGCTTTTCAAGGTGACGATCGAACCGTTCGAATTCGGTAAAAAAGGCGGCATCGGAGAAGTGCTGATCGAGCAGCCCGACCGAGTCGTGCGGATCGACCGCGGCAACGAGGCGGTTGCCGGTGTCATGGATGGCCTGCAGGTGGCGCGGGGCGATATATCCGGCAACGCCGGTAAGGGCAAAGTTTTTCATGCGAAAAAGAAGGCCGCAGTCAGTTCGAGCTTACAAACGCTTGCATACGTGGCAGGGACAAAAGGAAATATCGCGCAGCATCCCCGTAAGGATGATTGTACAGCATCCCAGTAAGAATGATCGTGCAGCATTCCAACAAGGATTTTTGCGATGTATCCCAGCAAGGATTACTGTACAGCATCCCAGTAAGAATGATTGTGCAGCATCCCAGCAAGGATTACTGTGCAGCATCCCAGCAAGGATTACTGTGCAGCATCCCAGCCAAGCACCCCGCCTCAAAGCCCCCAGTGCAGTCCTTCAATAATGGTTCAAGAGCCTTCGAGCAAAGTGAACAAGCCCGCCCCCCATCAGATCCGCCCCCCGCCGTCATCCCAGAATGTCATCCTCCCCGGAATGGTATTGACCCGGATGTTATCCTCCCCCGAAATGTCATCCTGCCCGGAATGTCATCCCCCCAATCTGTCATCCTGAGCAAAGCGAAGGATCTGGCCTTCCCGCCTCCTCCACCCTCCCTGGGTGTCATCCTGAGCGAAGCGAAGGATCTGTTCGAAAAGCACCGCTAAGATGCCTCGCCGCCCCGGCACAACAAGCCGGCCCGTTTCGCCCATTCCTCCATCGTCCCCGCCCCCTCCATCCTCTCCGAAATGTCATCCTGCCCGGAATGTCATCCCCCCAATCTGTCATCCTGAGCAAAGCGAAGGATCTGGCCTTCCCGCCTCCTCCACCCTCCCTGGGTGTCATCCTGAGCGAAGCGAAGGATCTGTTCGAAAGGCACCGCTGAGATGCCTCGCCGCCCCGGCACAACAAGCCGGCCCGTTTCGCCCATTCCTCAATCGTCCCCGCCCCCTCCATCCTCTCCGAAATGTCATCCTGCCCGGAATGTCATCCCCCCAATCTGTCATCCTGAGCAAAGCGAAGGATCTGGCCTTCCCGCCTCCTCCACCCTCCCTGGGTGTCATCCTGAGCGAAGCGAAGGATCTGTTCGAAAAGCACCGCTGAGATGCCTCGCCGCCCCGGCACAACAAGCCGGCCCGTTTCGCCCATTCCTCCATCGTCCCCGCCCCCTCCATCCTCTCCGAAATGTCATCCCGCCCGGAATGTCATCCTGAGCGCAGCGAAGGATCTGGTCTAAAAGCACCGCGGAGGTGCCTCGCAGCGCCGCCAGTGAACACCGCGCATATATCGGCTTCTACTGACTGTCCAATCCGCGCAGCGAGAATGATGGCCCAGTATTCACCCCATCACAATCGTTCTTTGCGGGCGCTCCGTAGGTAGCGCGCGTCGCTCAGGAGGTCAAAGGAAGCGTCTGACTTCTGCGCCGCACTTGTGCAAACGCAGAGAACGGGAGAGCTGTGAGGTGATACGAATGGCCCGAGTAAGACGAACCTTTTACGTGTACATCATGAGCAGCGCGTCGCGCACATTGTACATCGGAGTGACGAACAACCTCGTCCGCCGGGCACGTGAACACAAGTCCAAATGTACTGCCGGTTTTACGAGCCGGTACAACGTTGACCGTCTGGTCTATTGGACTTCTTTCACGGACGTTCGCGATGCGATTTCGTGCGAGAAGAAAATGAAGGGCTGGACACGTGCGAAGAAGGTCGCGTTAATCAAGACGGAAAATAAAGAATGGAGGGATCTTACGGAAGAATGGGAAACCGATCAGAACGAGCCAGTGGCATGATGAAGGGCAGACTGCGCCCGCGCCATTACGGCACAGCGAGCGAATGTGGCCGAGCAATAAGGACAGATTCTTCGCTGCGCTCAGAATGACAATCGGGTAAGGCGGTACCAAGGAGGGGCACCGCAGCGGAATGTCATCCTCCCCGGAACATCATCCTCCCGAAATGTCATCCCGCCCGGAGTGTCATCCTCTCCCGAAATGTCATCCCGCCCGGAATGTCATCCCCCCAATCTGTCATCCTGAGCGAAGCGAAGGATCTGGCCTTCCCGCCTCCTCCACCCTCCCTGGGTGTCATCCTGAGCGAAGCGAAGGATCTGTTCGAAAAGCACCGCTGAGGTGCCTCGCCGCCCCGCATGAAAGCTGTTCCGCCCCCCGTTGCGCCTTCCGCCGTTCCTCACTCGCCATTCAACGCTAAAACCCCCCACCCTGTCATCCCGACCAAGGCGGCGCTACCGACCCTCATCATGAACCCACCTCATCCGCCGCCGCGCGGAGGGACCTCCTCGAACCAGCAAAGAACACCCCCCACTCCAAAGCCGCTCACCCAGGACTCCATCACCCAACGCCTGACAGGCACAGTCCCCACTTCCGGCGCTCTGCGACGAACCCTACGAAGCCTCCGCGCGGAGGCGGGCATCGCGCACGTACCAGTCGAGCGCTTCCGCGAGGCCGTCCAGAACGCTATGCGTCGGGGCGTAGCCGAGGGCGGTCTGCGCGGCCGAGATGTCGGCGAGCGAGTGGCGCACGTCGCCGGGGCGGAAGTCCTTATATACCGGCTCCTCCGCAGGAACGCCATCGACCCGAGCCTGCAGTCCCTCCTGCAGAAGCCGGTAGAGCTGGTTGAGCGTCGTACGGTCGCCGTAAGCCACATTGTAAACGGTGCCCGAAGCGTCGGCGGGGGCAACTGCCGCCCGCAAGTTGGCCTGCACCACGTTGTCGACGTAGCAGAAGTCGCGGGAGGTCTCGCCGTCGCCGTAGATCATGGGGCGCTCGCCCGCGAGCAGCGTCGCGATCCACTTCGGGATGACGGCCGCATAGGCCCCCTCCGGGTCCTGCCGCCGCCCGAAAACGTTGAAGTAGCGCAAGCCGATGGTCTGAAGGCCGTAGTGGCGGCCGAACGTCTCGGCGTAGAGCTCGTCGGCGCGCTTGGAGACGGCGTACGGGGAGAGCGGCGTCCCGATCTCTCCTTCGACCTTCGGCAGCGCGGGATGATCGCCGTAAACGGACGAGGAGGAGGCGTAGACGAACCGCTTCACGCCCGCGTCGCGGGAGGCAAGGAGCATGTTTACGGTACCCGTCACGTTCACCTCGTGCGTCGTCAGCGGGTCGTTGATCGAGCGCGGGACGGACCCGAGGGCGGCCTGGTGGAGGACGTAGTCGGTGCCGACGGCGGCGCGGCGGCAGGTGTCGAGGTCGCGGATGTCGCCCTCGATAAAGGAGAACCGCCCGGCGGCACCTTCCCCCGCGGCGCGCACCGCCTCATCGAGGTTGCGGCGGTAGCCGGTGGCGAGGTTGTCGAAGGCGATGACGGTTTGACCGAGCCGAAGGAGCGCTTCGACGAGGTTGGAGCCGATGAAGCCGGCGGCACCGGTGACGAGCCAGCGGGCGGGGTCGTGCAGAAGACGGTCGGGGAGCATGGGGCGAAGCTGTTGGGGCGAGTTCAACGTGGAGCGTGTCAATGGATTATTAGCGAACCGCGACGGTCGGCCCGTGCCGGATGGGCGGCGGCGAACTGCCGGGTGAAGAAATCGTGCGCGGACGGCGGCTTGCAACCTCGGCGGGCGTGGCGTAGTTTACCGTTCCTCCATTGCCGCAGCACGGCGTGGGTACCTGGAGGGGTGCCAGAGCGGTTGAATGGGACGGTCTCGAAAACCGTTGTACCCTTCGGGGTACCGTGGGTTCGAATCCCACCCCCTCCGCAAACAGGCGCTCGGTTATTCTTTAGCCGGGTGCCTGTTGCTTATTATGCAGCGGCGGCGGCGTAGTTTATGCGACGAACCCCAACCCCCGCCCTGCATGAATCGCCTCCTCCCGATTGCGCTGTTTGCGGCGCTTGCCGTCCTCGGCTGCCGAACGGCGGCTGCACAAACGTTTTACGGCACTACCTACCGCCCGCCGGATGTTGCCTACAGCGTCCTGGAAACGGACCATTTCGAAGTTGTCTTTCAGGACGGCTTTGAGGATGAGGCGCGCGAATCGGCGGAGATTCTCGAGCGCACCCTCCCGCCAACCGCCCGCCTCGTCGGACTGAAGCGAAAGCTCCGGATGCCGGTGGTGCTGAACGGGTTCAACGACCTTTCCAACGGGTACGTGACGCCGTTCCCATTTCGCCAGGAGGTCGAGGCCGTGAGCATCCGCAGCGGCCGGCTCACGCCGCGCTTCCCCACATGGCTCGACGTGGTCCTCCCCCACGAACTCACGCACGCCGCACATGCGGAGCTTGGCCACGGCGGCATCGGCGACCTCTTCCGACTCTTCTCGCCGGACCTCGCGCGTTCGCTGAACTTCTCGGCACCGCCGGGCATGGCCGAGGGCGTCGCCGTATATAACGAGAGTCGCCTTTACCCGGGAGCCGGGCGACTTAACCTGTCGCTCTTCCGAATGCAGTACCGCGCGGCCATGCTCTCCGGCCACGGCTGGGACCTGTCGCAGCACCTGGAGCCGTCAGACTACGCCCGCCCCTTCGACCGGCACTACATCGCCGGCGCGTTCCTGTTCGACTATCTGGCCGAACGCGATTCTTCGGCGGACTTCTTCAACCGCGCGGCGACGCACTACTACCAGGCCCCCTTCCTTGGCTACGGCGTCGCGCTCTGGCGGGGTACCGGAACGGCACCGTGGACGCTCAGCCGAAGGCTGCGGCGGTGGGGACGCGAACTGGCTCAGCAGGAACTCGGCGGCACGGAAGCGCCGCACATCGTGGCCGGCGGAACGGGAATGGCTTACCGGAGGCCGATCTGGATCAACGACCGGGAGGTCGTCGCCTACGGGCAGGGCTATCACACCACGGCAGGGTTCTACCGGATCGACGCAGAGACGGGCGCGCGGCGGGCGCTCGCGCATGACACGATCACGGAAGACTACATCTTCAATCTGTCGCAGGACTCGGCAGCGATAGCGTTCTCGCGCTACGTGCCGGCAGTTTACGCTCCCATCAAGGCCACGGCAGAACTATATGCCGTGCGGCTGAGCGACGGCCATTCGGAGCGGCTGACTCAGGACGCGCGGCTGCTCGCCCCCGTGCCCGCCCCCGGCGGCGGACTCTGGGCGCTGCGCAATGACGGGCAGTTTGTGGACTGGGTACACGTCGGCCGTGGGGGTGAGGTGGACACCGTGGTCGATTACGAGCGCGCCAACATCCGCGAGATCATTCCTTCTCCAGACGGCCAGACGGTGCTGGCGCTACTTAACGTCGGCGGCGTCCAGGGTTTGTATAAGGTGGAAGCGGGTCTATCGATGCCCGTCCCCTTTCTCCTGCTCCAAAACGCTTCGATCTTCGACGCGAGCTGGAGTGCCGACGGCGAGATGCTCGTCCTCTCGGCCGATCCGGGCGGCATCGCGAACGCCTACAGCTACCGGCCCGAAACCGGGGAGCTGCGGCGTCTCACGGACGCGCGGTTCGGAGCCATCGAGCCGCACCTGTCGCCGAACGGAGGGACGCTCGCCTACATCGACTATCAGCATGAGACCTACGCCCTCGCGACGATGCCCTTCTCCCCCGGCACCGGGGTGCTCGTCGGCCGCGAGGTCGTGCAGCGCGGCGCGGCGGGACTCACGGACGGCCTGTTCGCGGCGACGAAAACACCTTTCGACAGCACATCGGTACGGCCCTACAGGGCTACCGAGCATCTGCGGCCGCGCACGCTCTTTCCGGTTCTCGCGTTCGAGGGCGGCGGCTCGGAGGGTCCGGCTGCGCTGGGTGTCGGGGCGGGCCTGGCCGGCGCGGACCCTTTGCAGCGTATCTCCTATGACGCCTCCGGTTATTGGATGTACAACCGGCCCTGGGGGCGAGTGGCCGTCTCCTCGGGCCAGAGTGTCTTCCGTCCCACGCTCGACCTCTATTCGAAGCCGCTACGGTACCACCGTAATCTCTTCGGCTACGGCCATCAAACGTTCGTCTATGAGGAGCGCGGGGTGTCGGTGAGCAGCTACGTGCCGCTGATGCTGGATGCGGACGTTTACGCTACCACCGCCTCCATCTTCGCGCAAGCCAAGTTCCGGCAGATCGGCATGACGGACTACAGAAACGGGAGATCAGGCGCGCGCACGTCGCGCATGACCCTCGTGCCCGCCGCAACGTTCAACTACCGGCTCAAGCGTAACCCGAGAGACATCCTGCCCACGTCCGGGCTGAGGGTCTGGGGGCAGGCCGACGTGGACTTCTGGGCTTCGGAGGGTGTGAAAATGGGCCGGGCCGCTTTCGCCCGTGCGGCCATCTACGTGCCGGTGTGGCAGCGGATGAGCCACGTCCTGCGCCTCGACGCCGGCATACTGACGCAGAACCTCGGCGCTTTTTACGACGCATACGACTTCGCGCCCTACGGCTACGAGGACGCCTCGCTGGGGCCGTTCACCTTCGGAAGGGTCGGTGGGCAGTACGTCTTTCCCCTCCTGTATGTAGACGACGGGCTTGTGTTGCTGCCGGTTTACCTCCGCGCCCTCTACGGCTTCGGCACGGCGGAGGCGCTCTTCCGGACCAACAACCTGGACAACAACATCATAACCTATGGCGGAGGACTCGGCGTGCAGCTCCGCCTCTTCTCCAACCTGAATGTGGATTTCCGCCTCGCCGTCATCTATAAACCCGACGATCGGAAAACAGTGTTCGTCATCCGGTGACTTTCCGACGGCACCACGCGGCATTATGAATAGGTAAATATCGGTGCCCTATGAAACGAATTTCGGCGAGCATGCTTTATTAATATACATGGTTGTCGATAGAGGATATAGGGGCTGCACGCCGGCACAACATGGGCTATCTGCCTCGCCGGCTTGCAGCGAGATGGTCCCCTTGTTGTTGACCTCGAATACGCCGCAGTGACGCTTCGCGGAAGCGGTTCGCGGATCGCCGCGGCGGCCCTCTCTCGACAACCTCTCAGGCGAAGGGTGCCGCTGATTTTCCGAGATGAAGGCACAACATTTTGACAGCGACTCCGTCAAGTGAAGGCAGGTCGGGTAAGATTCAGGAGAGAGGACGTTATGCAGCAGTACCAAACCAGCAGCGCAGCGGCAGGAATGCCGCACACGCATTTTGAGCACCGGGTTCCGCTTGTAAGTAAGCGCTTTCGCTTTGCGGACCGGTCGGTCCTCTATGGCCACGCGCAGCTTTTCGGCGACCGGGTTGAACTGAGCGGCTGGCGGCTTTTGGGGCGGTTCAATATGCAAATCCCGATCGACGAGGTCGTGGACGTGGAATATCATCCGCTCGACCAGAACGGCAACCTCTGCCTCACGCTCGAGGACGGCTCGGAAATGAAACTGGTTGTACAGGACGCGCACGAATGGCGGCAGCATTTTCAGAGCTGGCTGAGCTATTCCGTGCTCGCAAGCGCCCGGCTGATGCGCGAGCGTGATGCCGCCACTGCCCTCTCGGGCTGAACCGGACGGCGTCCGAGTGGTTACACCCCTGCGCACGAGCGCCGAAGTGTCTCGATCACAGATGAGGCTGAAGCCTCGAGGATCATCCGTGGAGAAATTGAAGTGCAAAGCCTGTGGCTGCTACAGCATGGTTCCGATGGATGTGGCTGTTGAACAGGAAGAAGAAGAGGAGATGTCGATCGAAGGCGATCAGGAGTCCCGGTTCTTTACCTGCCATGTTTGCGGGGATAACTGGCTCTCCGTCAAGATGACCGGCGACGACGGCGACTGCCAGATCACGTTCATTCATCAGATGGGCATGGAGCCGACGCTGAAGCGGACAGCGCATGTCGAGACGGAGATTCTGCTGAACGAGGCGAGCGTGGCTCAGTGGGATTACTTTCTCGGCGAAGACGAAGTGGGCGAGCAGGAATGGCTCGCCCAGTTGACCGACCGCCGCGCAATGCTTAAATGCATCTGCAGCAACTGACCCGAACAGGCCCGCCCCTGGAAAGCAAACCGCCCGCCGTAGCCCACGCTGCGGCGGGCGGTTTAGCGTTCAGCATCCGCCGGATAGGCTCGCGTTATGGTCGGGGGGAGGTCGGTGCCGCTCCGAAGCGGCAAGGAGGGCCTTCGACCCCGCTACGCGCTTCCTTCGCTATCTCCCAAAAAGGCGAGGATCCCAGGTGAATGGAATCGACGGACCAGTGGCGAGAGATGCGAAATCCCGGTGGAGTGGATTGACAAGGTAATTCGATGCCATCGGAAGGATCGCGCTGGGGACGGATAGCGCCACAGTACGCGCTTCCCGAAGCCAGCGCATACCCACCTCTTGTGTAGCTGACCCATGCGGGATCGATCTCCAATGTTCGGGCAGATTACTCCGCGGAAGCACCTCGACGTGGACGGACGGGTCCAGATGCAGGGGTACCAGGACGTAGCTGCTCGCGCTCGCGAATTCGAATCCATCCAGCCACGCCAGTTTTTCGAGTATGGCTACCGCAGGATGTTCAGCGGCATAGGCTATGAGCGTCCCCCGTCTGTGCCAACGACCGGCCACAACCATGCTGCCGCGGCCGGTGAAGGCTTCAGCGGCATACCGTTCTTTCTCAAGCCTCCAAATGGTTAACTGCCCACTCACAAAGGCATGGAGTACTCAATGCTGTATAGAAGCGCGCGAACTTCCTCTGCACCTGTGCTCGTGTCGAGCCGGTCGAGAGGGGCCTCGCCGTCGAGCAGGGCGTGCGGCTCGAGCAGCCATGCTC
This sequence comes from uncultured Bacteroidota bacterium, assembly GCA_963790965.1. GTDB lineage: Bacteria > Bacteroidota > Rhodothermia > Rhodothermales > DASSAV01 > CAWBQO01. Next base: position 1,004,342 of record CAWBQO010000006.1, on the reverse strand, counting down.
TTGCGCTCTTAATGCTGTCGAGCGAAGTGGCCGCAAGACGGACAATATCCGCGAGGACCAACAGCCGGTCCGACTCAAGAGGCTGCAGTTGCCCTTCCCGTTTCCGTCGCGCCAGCGTTCTTTCAGAAAGGAGCAGCACGCGCGCGAGTTGCTCGTCCGAAAGATCGACGACTGCTTTTACCCGCTGCAACGCAGCATAGGGCAGACCCTTCCGTATAGAACGCACCCTGTCACGTTCTCCACGTGGAAGTAGGCTTCCTATGAGATCAGGACCGGTCCCGGCGATCATGGCAACTCAACATAGATGAGACTTGCGAGAGATTACAACCATTCTCTGAACGGGTTTCACGGTGGGACAGGTACGTGCCTCCTTTCCGCCGCGTGTACTCTGCCCGGCGGTGACAACTGTTGACAATCTTGCCGATGCTCGGGCCTAACAATCGGCAACCCGGCTCGTAAGGCATGGCGCGAGAGGCTGATGGAGCCTGCGGCTCATGAGAGTCCTCTTCGCCCTCCGGCAGCGCCGCGAGCCTGTGCGCCCGCGCCGAGTCAGTCGCCGGACGTTTTCACCCCGCCTAACGGAGACTACCTCAACAGCTCATTCGGCCTGCGCGGCCGCAAGAATACGCATGACGGCTTTCCCTCGCCGCGCTGGCCCACACTTTTCATGACGAACGAACAGTATCCTCCCCGCCTGCGCCCGATGCTTGCCCTGTGCATCCTCGCGCTCGTGGCTGCCTCGCCCGCCGCGGCGCAGCCCCGCGCCTCCATGAGTGGCTACGTAAAAGACGCCGCCAACGGCGAAACGCTGCTCATGGCGAGCGTCGTGATAGAGGGCACCGCCGTCGGTGCGGCCACGAACAACTCCGGCTTCTACACGCTTGCCGGACTGGATCCCGGAACGTACGACTTTGTCGTTTCCTACATCGGCTACGAACCCCTGCACAGCCGCGTGACGCTCGCCCCCGGAGAGCATCACCGGGTTGATTTTGAACTCGGACTCGAGAACGTCGAGCTTGACGAAGTCGTCGTGAACGCCGACCGCGAGCGCGAGGACGAGCGCACGCAGGTCGGCGTCAACCGCCTCCCGGTGCGCCTCGTGACGCAGCTCCCGGCCGTGTTTGAAGCGGACGTGTTCCGGTCGCTGCAACTGCTGCCCGGCATCAAGGCCGCCTCTGACTTCTCCAGCGGTCTCTACATTCGCGGCGGCGGTCCCGACCAGACGATGATCATGCTGGACCGCACCACGGTTTACAACCCGAGCCACGTGTTCGGCTTCTTCTCCACCTTCAACCCGGATGCGCTCAAAGACGTGCAGGTTTACAAAGGTGGCTACCCGGCGCGCTACGGCGGCCGGCTCGGCTCCGTTATCGACATTTACAACAAGGACGGCAACCGGGAGAAGTTCGAGGGAAAGCTCAGCGTGGGTCTTCTGGCCTCCCGGCTTGCCATCGAGGGGCCGATTCCCAAAGGCTCCTATATGCTCGCGATGCGCCGCTCGACCGTCGAGCCACTTCTGGCCGTGCTGCGCCGTTCGCAGGAGGGCATACCCGAGACGTTCTATTTCTATGACATCAACGGCAAGGTGAACATCGACGCCGGGATGAACGACAAGTTTTCACTCGCCGTGTACGGCGGGACGGACAATCTGCTCGTCAAGCCGAGCGATGATTTCCTGATCGAGATGATCTACGGAAACCGCACAGGCAGCCTGAACTGGACCCACCTGTTCTCGCAGCGGCTCTACTCGAACTTCACCTTCACGGGATCGCGGTACTTCAGCAAGCCCCTCTTTACGCTCGCCCAGACGGACTTCGCGCGTGACAACGGCGTCCATGACTTCTCCGCAAAAGGCGACATGGAGTACGCCGCAACAAGCGACCACAGCGTTGAAGCGGGCGTCTGGGCCGGGCTGCTCACGATTCGGCTTACCGACACGTTCGACGGCGACCAGGGCATGACTTCCCGTATCCAGTCCGCTTACGGGTCGTTCTACCTGCAAGAGAGCTGGACGCCCTCCTACAACTGGATTTTTAAGACAGGGCTGCGCGCCAACTACTTTCAGAAGGGTAACTACCTGCGCCTCGAGCCGCGGCTCTCGGTCGAAAACCGCATTTCCGACAGGCTGCGCTTCCAGGCAGCATACGGGCGGTACAATCAGTTTCTGACGCTGATCACGAACGAGGCGTTCAGCGGGTTGGACATCTGGCTCACCTCAGATTCCGGCGTCGCGCCCGCGTGGGGAGACCAGTTCGTCTTTGGAGTCAAAACGGCTCCGCGCGACGGCTACCGCGTCGACGCGGAGGTCTACTACCGCTCGATGCGCGATCTCTTTGAGCTGGATCCGAACATCGCCGACGCAGCCGGCTTGGGGTACGCCGACCTGTTCCATTTCGGAGAAGGCCACGCCTATGGTGCCGAACTGATGGTCGAAAAGAGCAAAGGAAAGGTCAGCGGCTTCGTCGCCTACACTTACGGAAGCACATGGCGGCGCTTCCCGGATCGGAATGAGAATCGGCTGTTCCCGCCCAAGTACGACCGCACGCACGACCTGAACATCGTCGTGAACTACGACTTCGCCAGGCGCTGGCGGGCGAACGCGACCTGGGGTTACGCGACTGGGCAGGCTTACACCGAACCGCTCTATCGCGTTCAGTATGATGACCCGTTCAGCAACCCCTGGGAAGAGATCGGCGTGGGCAAGGTCAATGCCTCCCGGCTACCCGCCTACCACCGCGCGGACGTCGGCGTGACCAAGCTCGGGCGCTTCTTCGGCGTGGCCGACTATGAGTTGCAAATGCAGGTGATCAACGTCTATAACCGGCGGAACGTCTGGTTCTACCAGTACGACACCGATGAGAATCCTGCCGTGCGCGAGGACGTGCAGATGCTGCCCACCATCCCCAACGTGTCGCTCACGCTCTCCTTTTAGATACAGCCGCCGTCCGCGCTACGTTGCTGCGCAGCGCGGACGGCCCGATCTATACCCATCATGAAAAAGAACTCGTCCTTTGCCCTACTCGCCGCCGCCCTCTTCGTCCTGGGCGGGTGCGACAGTTACGAACAAGACCGGTACGTCCCCGAAGTGGCCGTGGAGAGCTACCTTGAAGCGGGGCGGACGCTGCCGCAGGTGAAGGTGTCCACGACCGCGCCCGTCGGCGCGTACTACCGCTTCGATGACTTCGCCCTCCGCGACGCCCGCGTGTCCGTGAGCCTGCTCGCGGAGGACGGCGGGGAGGAGGCGCGCTACGCCTTCGCCGAAACCTCGCCCGGCATCTATGCTCCGGTTCAACAAGTTGACGTACGGCCCCTCGCGACGTACCGGCTCGAGGTGGAAGCGCCCGGTTTCAACGCGCCGATCCGCTCCACCACGACCGTTCCCGGACTCTTCGGCGTCCTCTCAGTGAATGCGGACACGATTGCGTACCAGGGGGGCGTGCAACCCGAAGTCGTTCTGTCGCCGAGCGCTTACCCGCTGCGCAACCAGGCCGTCTACGTGTTCTCCATCGAGGCGCGCGACACGACGCACTTTGCCCTGACGCCCGTCTACGCCGACTGGTTCGACCAGGCCGACGGCGACCTGAAGAAAGAGGACCTTATCGTCAACTACGGCGGCATTGCCAACGAGGCCAACTTCAGAACGAATGCCGATGGCACGATCAACATGCGCGTTCCGTGGATCGGCTTCGCCTTCTATGGTCCGCAGACCGCGCGCGTCTACGCGATCGACAACAACCTCTACGACTTCAAACGCTCTCAGATGACCTCCGGCACCGGCTCGCCGGGCGAGATGAACAACTTGCTCGATGCCGTAGAGAACGGCCGTGGCATTTTCGGGAGCATGGCCGGCGTCGCGGTGGATCTCTTTGTGGAGGCATCCGCAGACTGACCGCCGGACGGCGACAAACGACCGCCGCTCTCAATGACAGAGCGGCGGTCGTTCGTTAATTGAAGGGAGTGAGCACCGGTTTACACGGTCGCGGGCGTTTTGCGCAGCACGCTGTGCAGGATCGCGTAGCCCGCGAGTCCGGCGAGCAGGGAACCGCTCAGAATGCCGATGCGCTCCAATCCCTCGTACGCGCCGCCGCCCGTTCCAAAGGCGAGACCGGCGATGAACAGGCTCATTGTAAAGCCGATGCCGCAAAGGACCGCCGTCCCCACGAGTTGCGGCCATCCGACGCCCTCCGGCAAAGATGCCGCGCCGAGGCGCACTCCGATCCACGAAAGCGCCGTTACGCCGACGAGCTTGCCCACGAGCAGGCCGAGGGCGATGCCGAGCGGCACGGGATGGAGCGCGTCCGCGAACGTCATGCCGCCGAGCGGCACGCCGGCATTCGCGAAGGCAAAGATCGGAAGAATGGCAAAGGCCACCCACGGATGGAGCGTATGTTCAAGTCGCCGCAGCATCGAGCCGGACGTATCCGAGGCCTGACCATCCGGCGCGCGAAGGGGAATGAATAGGGCCACCGCCACGCCGGCGAGCGTCGCGTGTACACCCGACTTCAGCACGGCCACCCAGAGCGCGACTCCCACCAGGAGGTAGGCGGCGGGCCGCATGACGCCCGCGCGGTTGAGCATGGCGAGCACCAGGATGAACCCGGCGGCCACGGCGAGCGAGACCAGCGACAACTTGGCCGTGTAAAAGAGGGCGATAATGATGATGGCTCCGAGATCGTCGAATATGGCGACGCTGAGAAGGAACGCCTTCAAGGACGCAGGAACCCGGTTGCCAAGGAGCGAGAGCACGCCGAGCGCGAAGGCGATGTCCGTGGCGGCGGGGATGGCCCACCCGCTCATGGCAAGCGGGTCCCCCCAGTTGAAGGCGGCGTAGATCAGCGCGGGAACGGCCATGCCGCCCACAGCTGCGAATGCCGGAAGGGCCGCGAGGCGCAGGCTTGCGAGATGGCCCTCCAGCGACTCCCGCTTCAACTCCAGGCCGATCAAGAAGAAGAACACCGCCATCAGCCCATCATTGATCCAGAGGAGCAGCGGCTTGTCGATGCCGAACGCGCCGACGGAGACCTCCACGGGCAGATTGAGGAATCCGGCGTAAACCGGCAGCAGCGGCGAGTTCGCGACGATCATCGCCAGAACGGCCCCGGCCATGAGCACCATCCCGCCTGCCGCTTCCATGTGGAGAAACTCCCGCAGCGACGCCATTGCGCGGATTGCGGTGGAGCGCTCGCCCCCTGGATTGCTTCTGTCTTTCAGCATCTTTCGTTGAATTTCTTTCGTCGTAAACGAGCAAAGCCTAACAACGGCCGGGGCCGGCAGGATTCAACAAAAGCGGGGGATGTCTAAATAAATTGCGCAGTGTACCTGCCGCTCCTGTCTATACGGGCGGCGTCGGGGCACCGGGGCTGTCGACTTTAGGGAAGGATGCAGGGCGCGAAATCGGGCGCGACTCCGCCCTACTTGCCGTGGAAATCGGCCTTGCGCCGCAGAAGAAAAGCGGCGACGCCTTCCTTGAAGTCCTCCGTGGCGCAGGCTTCGCCGAATAGATCGGCCTCCAACGGCAGCCCCTCGCTCGGAGGCAGATGCGCGGCGTGAAGGGCTTCGAGGGACATGCCGACCGCCAGCGGCGCACGCGAGAGGATCATGCCGACGAGCTTGATTGCCTCTTCGAGAAGCTGCGCGGCAGGAACAACCCGGTTGACGAGGCCGATTTCATAGGCGCGCTGCGCTGAGATGCGGTCCCCGGTCAAGATCAATTCCGTCGCGATGCCCAGCCCCACGAGCCGGGGAAGGCGCTGCGTGCCGCCATAACCGGGGAGAATGCCGAGCGTCACTTCCGGCTGTCCAAAGATTGCGTTCTCGGACGCAATCCGCAGATGGCAGGCGATGGCAAGCTCGCACCCACCACCGAGCGCGTACCCGTTGACAGCCGCCACGACCGGCTTGGGCAAGGTCTCGATCCGGCTAAAGATCGCTTGTCCGGCAAGTGCAAAGCGCCGTCCGGATTCCCTGTCGAGCGTGGAGAACTGCCGGATGTCCGCTCCCGCCACGAAGCTTTTCTCGCCCGCCCCGGTGATGATGACGCCGCGAATGGCGCGCTCGTCCGCTGCCCGCCGGATGCACTCGTCGATCTCCTCCAAGACGAGTGCGCTGAGCGCATTCAGCTTTTCAGGCTGATCGATGGTAAGGACGGCGATGCCGTCGTCACGTTGTTCAAACCGGACGGCCTTGAGTTCCATGGTGCGCAGGGTTAGGGTCAGATGTTCAGGCGAGTGCCCTCGCCGGGCGACTTGGTAGCGTCGTCGGGGGCATAAGCGTCCATGTCGCCCAGCAGGTCGGACGTTGACCCGAACACGCTTTCCATTGCCTCAACGGAAGCCTGTGTCTCCTCGACTTCGCTGAGGAGCATGTCGAGCTGGAAGGTAATCTCCTCCGGGTTCTGCAGCGTGAGCGACTGTTCGTGGATGTACTTGGTTACGTCCTCGATGGTGGCAAGCTGGGCCTCGATGATCTCGTTGTTCTCGCGGCTCTTTTTGAACCGTTCGAGGCGCTGTTCGAGCACTTTCAGGCGGCGCTGCTTGATCGACTGAACGCGCGGCGGATCGTCCTGCATGTCGACGCGCAGATCTTCCATCGCCTGAACGACCTCCCTCTCGGTAGCGCTCTGGACAGAGAGTTCGAGGCGCTCTTTTTGATAAAGCAGATTCAGATAGGAATCCAGCAGCCCGTCGATCTTCTTGAGGTGGCTGTCCAGCAGCCCCTGAGAGGAGTAGCCGAGCTTGCGGTAGTTGAGCGTGATCTCTTTTTCGAGCTTGCGAAGGCGCACGTAGCGGCGCTGACTGTACTTGCTGAGGAGCTGGAAAACCTCCTTTTGCGAGGGTGGCTTGTTGTGCTCGGCCGCGCGCTGCGACTTGATGATCCGCTGAAAGCGTTCATTGCGCGGCACGACGCCGAGGTAGATCAGCTCCACAGCGAAGGACATAAGCAGCACGAGGTTGAACGCCACCTCCGCGCCGCCGCTCAGGAAGAACGCCGTGAGCATCGCCATGATCAGGAAAGCGAGGTTCCACGGGTTGAGGAACGCTTCCTTGGTATAGTTAATGTCCGCGTCGTTCATCGGTGCTCCTGCTTCCGTCACTACTCCCGGCCTACCGGGGCCGAACTGCGTCTGCGACCTTTACGGCCGTTTACGCCCGATTGTTTTATCCGGCAGCGTTTTAGGCGGAGATTCCGGTGCCCCCTGCTCGGGCGGCACGGCCGGCGCGCCGATCGTCTTGTGGACGGGTTGCCCCTCGCCCTCCGCCGGTTCGGCGTAGTTTTCGGAACCCAGAGCGGCTTTCATCCTTTGCACGAGCGCCTGAGCGCGATCTCGCCGGAGGCTTTCGTCGAAGGCTTCCAGATCTTTTTCGGCCTTCTCCTTCACCGCCGCCTCAGCAGCGGCCTCCGTGGCGATGTCGAGGCGCGCTTCCTTTATAGCCGCCTCTTGCTGCATATTCTCGATGAGGTGCGCCGAGGCGTCCAGCAGATCGCGCGTCGAGGATTTCATCTGCGAGAGCGTCCGCTTAAGACGCTCTTGGCGGCTCAGGACCGTATGCGTCTGCCGAAGGTCCTTCAGCTTCCGCAAGTGTTCCTTTTCTTCGGCCTTAAGCCTTTCGAACTCATCCTTATCCATCGAGTCGCTGGTCTACGGGCTGGGCCGGTGTGCTATCCGTCGGTGCGGGCGCGGTCTCGGCCCACCGTTTTCGCCCCCTGAGAAGATTCCTCGTCGGGCATCTCGACGCGCGGACGCTCCTCGGCGGCGGGTTTGGGTTCGGACATGCCCATTTCGACCTTGAACTGTTTGACAAGCTCGGCCGCGCGGATCGCTTCGGCGTCTTCCTCGATGCGGATGGAATCGCGGTCCACCGAGTCGAGGGCCATTTCCATGCGCGCCTCGTTCTTGGCCGTTTGCTCGTTGATGCGCGTGAGCATCTCATCGTGCGTCTGGTCGATGCCGCCGACTTCGAACTGTTCGAGCGCATCAGCGACGCGGCCCTGCCATTTGGCGCGTTCATGGGCGCGGAGGGCCTCGCGGGCTTCGCCGATCTTGCGTTCACGCTCGCGCATAAACGCCTTTTTAATCTGGAGGGCCTTGTCGTACGCCGACGAGGCGTACTGAAGCTGCTCCTTGGAGCGCGCGATGCTGTCGCGCGTCTTTTCGAGCTGCACGGCGTATTGCTGCGCAATGTCGTCCCGGCCCGCCTGAATGCCGGCTTTCACCTTGGCCGTCAGTGAGGCGACCTCTTCCTCCTGCCGCCGCACTTCTTTCTGCAGCAAGACCACGTTCGCCTTGACCGTCGCGATGTTCTCGTTCATCTTCGGGACCTGGTCGTTCAGTTCCCGAATGTTCTGCTCCAGGATGAGCTTGGGGTCTTCCATGGCAGAGATGGCTCCGCCGAATACGGACCGGATGAATCTCGAAAATCGTTTCCAGACGGACATGGGATTTCGGAAAAGATGGTGAAGCCGCGCAAGAACAGGCGAGGCATTCATTCAATATAGCAACCGGGACCCTTAAACGGAGCGCTCCTGTGAAAGATGCGACGTTCCCCGGCGAGGCTCTTACACGACCGTGACGTGCCGCCCGCTTCACGCTCGGCCAAAGTGGCGAAGCACCCGCAGTGCCAGGAGCGTATTCCAGCGGCTCCGAGCGCCCGGCCGCTCCATTGCGATGTGTACGGCACCGGGATGCGCGGCTGCGAGCTTCCATGTTCCGTCTCCGGAACGCTTTCTCAGCAATAGATCCAGGGCGTCCTCCAGGCGCTCGTCGTGTGCAATGCCCGCGCTTCGAAAGTGGTCGAGCGCGCGCAGCAGGCTGTACTTCCACCGGAACGGAAAGGGGAGCGCCGTCATACCGGGGTGGATGACCTCGCCAGTGCGGTCAGATCTGAAAAGCCGGTGAGCAAGAAGAAACGCCCGCCCGCTCGCTGCGACCGCTTCAAGTTCGGAGCGGCGGTGGGCGTATCCATTGTCGAGGCAGGACTGGACGCCTTCCAGCACGCTGATGGTCGAGTGCATGGAGCTGTGCCGGCAGCCCGTCCGGTTCTTCCGGCAGTTGAAGCCCCCGTCTGGCATGTGCTGCGAGAGGACGAAGTCGATAACGGAACCGAGCAGTTCCTCCGCGAGACCAAAGTAGGCCGCGTAGTTCAAGAACATGCCGTTGATACACACGTCGCTCACGCGAACGCTGCGGGCCGGGTTGATGCCGCCGTCCTCGCCCTTCTCTTCCCGTGCGGCCCGTTCAACCGCGCGGCGGAGGGGCGGATGATCGGGCGGCACGCAAAGCCACCGCAGGTCCAGCAGCGTGTAATGGGTGCTGGTCCATTTGGGTGCGTAGAAGGATTTGCCCCACACCCCCTCGCCCGTCTGCGCGCGCATGAGCGCCCGGCCCCACCCGGCCTGCAGGATGCCCTGCTGCAATTCCGGGCGCTCCTCGCCGAGCAGGTCGCGGAAGGTCTGGTAACGAATGGAAATGTCGCCGGAGAGCAGCCAGTCGGTTATGTCGGACTCCATTGAGGCGCTCGGGGAAGAAAGCTACTCCCACCCATCTTTCGTGTAGCGCCGGAGCAGCACGGATCCTGCAGCGGCGGGTTCGGGAGTGTACGAGAAAGCGTCTTGAACGGTGCGGATACCCTTTTCCTTTTCCTTTTCCTCTCCCCGATTCGTGTAGATCGAGGCAAGCCGCTCGCCCGCACGCACGGGATCGCCGACGCGCTTCGTGAGCACGATGCCCGCCGTCGGATCGACGGGGTCCTCTTTGCGCGCACGCCCGGCACCGAGCGCCACCGTAAGGTGCCCGATAGCGAGGCCGTCGATGCCGTCCACGTACCCGGACGTGCCCTCCGGCGCGAACACCTCGACCGGCGCGGGTACGTCGGCGCGGGTGTCCGGGTTGTGAAGCACGGAGGCGTCTCCGCCCTGCGCCTCAACCAATTCGACGAACTTCTCGAAGGCACGGCCGGACCAGATCGCCTCGTCGGCCATCTCGCGGCCCGCCTCAGGCGACTCCGCCACTTTCCCCACGTACAGCATTTCGCCTGCGAGGGCGCGCGTAAGCTCCGAGACGTCCGGCACCTTCTCGCCCCGGAGGCAGTGGATCGTTTCCACGACCTCGGGCCAGTTGCCGCACGCGTAGCCAAGCGGCGCGTCCATGCGGGTCATCCAGGCGACGGTTTTCTTGCCGAATCGCTCCCCGATGCCCACGAGCGTCTCGGCCAGGCGGCGCGCGTCTTCTTCCTTTTTCATGAACGCCCCGCGCCCGCTCTTCACGTCCAGCACCAGCGCGTCGATGCCCTCAGCGAGCTTCTTGCTCATGATCGAGGCGGCGATGAAAGGGATGAACTCAACCGTGCCGGTCACGTCGCGAAGGGCATAGACCTTTCGGTCGGCCGGCGCAATTTCGGCGGTCTGGCCGATCATGACGAGGCCGAGGCGGGCAAGCTGCTTGCGGTAGGCGTCAATGGATAGGTCCACGCGGAAGCCGGGGATGCTTTCGAGCTTGTCGAGCGTGCCGCCCGTATGCCCAAGTCCGCGGCCGGAGATCATCGGAACTGGAACGCCGCACGCGGCAACGACGGGGGCAAGGATGAGCGAGATCTTGTCGCCCACGCCGCCGGTGGAGTGTTTGTCCACCTTCACGCCCTCGATGTCGGACAGGTCGAGCACATCGCCCGAGTACAGCATGGCGTCCGTCAAGGCGGCGGTTTCCTGCTCGTCCATGCCCTGAAGGTAGGACGCCATGAGGAAGGCGCTCATCTGATAGTCCGGCACGTCGCCGCGCGTGTACCCGTCGATCAGGTTTTTGATTGCGGCAGGGTCGAGGGACTGTCCGTCGCGCTTCGCGACGATGAGGCTGACGGGAGACATGGGCGTTATCCTTCAGAATGCGGGTACTTGCAAACCGCAAGCTACCCCGCCCGGGCACATCGCAGTTTCATTTTCTTGTGAATTGCGGAAGCCGTCCGGCGGAAACCAACACGGAGCATGCGCAACGGGCCGCAAAGTCGCCGCGGCTCAGGGTGCGACGGGGTAGCGCAAAATGGTCTTCATCCTATCCGGCTCCACCTTGCGCGGATCAGAGATGTAAATCTCGTGGTGCAGACCTGCAAAGCGCAGCCCCTGAGACGCCGCGTACTGCCGCATCGCATCGAGCGTGACCGGCTCCGTTGCATAGGGGCCAACGTGCATCGCCTGCACGCACCGCCCCTCCTCGATCCAGTCGAACGCCACCTCCTGAATGAGCGGCTCCTTCTTCGACCGGAACGCCGCCTCCCGCACCTCCGCGACAGCGGCTTCATCCGGGAAGTCGGGAAGCCGAATCAGCAGTTTCCACCGCCATTCCTCACGCGGCACGTCCTGCGCCAGCCGATCGCCGTCGACCCACCAGAGTCCCTCGAGTTTCGGGACCGCGAAATCGCGCCCCTCTTCCTTGCAGCGCTTCTTCACGCCATACGCGACGGGGTAGAGGGCGGCGGCCATCCGCGTGAATTCGTCCCCCGCCGGCGCGCCGCGCCCTGTGATGGTCAAGTAAGGCATGCGTCCGAAGTCCGCCAACACCGGTTTCGACGTGGGCTGGTAGTATGCCTTGTCCGTGGCGACGAGATCGAGCTTCTGAGCCATAAAGTGTTGAACATTTTCCGGGAGCCGCCAACTTAGCACGCCATGCCGACGCGAACGCCTCGTTCTACGCCGGTTAAGACGCAGTTGATTTAATTCAACTAAGCTTTGACGATAGACCAGTGTTCGCGCTGCTTCGACCGCCTCTTAGCAGCCCGGAAGGGTGGATCCTTCACTGCGTTCAGGATGAAACCCCGGGGGCGTCGGAGGAGGCACGGACTCTGGGGAGCACATGAAAGGCAGCACTGAGGACCACAAGAAAGGCCGCACCTTCCCCGCGTGTCATGCCGGCGAAGCGAAGCATCTGTTCCGTGCTTTCAGTGGCCTTTCAAATAACAGAACGCGCTGTATGTAGCTCATATTGCAGACCAAAGCACCCACGCAACCTCCCCCTTGAGGGGGATTTAAGGGGGTGTTGACCCGTCCTGAATTAGCTTTACACTCTCTGGAGGTAAAGCGATGGCACACAACAGGAAGCAAGAGGGTACACGGCCCCCCACGTTCTACTACTCGGAAGCGTTCAAACGCATGGTCGTAGAAGAAGTTGAGCGGGGGCGTCTAACGAAGGACGCGGCCCGGCGCAAGTACAACATCGGTGGCAAGACGACGGTGCTGAAGTGGTGCCGGCGCTACGGCCGCTACCACACAGACGAGCTGAAAGACATGGATGTCTTCTCAGAGGAGAGAGGCCCCAGCAGCGCAGAAGAACTGCGCGAGCGGGTGCGCAGACTCGAAGAGGCGCTGGCCGACAGCCGCCTGGAGACGATGGCGCTCAACGCCCTCATCGACGTGGCGGAGAAGGACTACGCCGTTTCGATTCGAAAAAAAAGTGGACGCAAGCCGTGACCAATCTGCGCGAACATCTGCCGAAGGTGCCGCTCTCTGCGCTCTGCAAGCTCTTCGGCAAGAGCCGGCAGGCCTGGTACGGCGCGTGCGCTCAGACCGAGCGGCAGGCGGCAGGCGCAGCGCTGGCGCTTCAGATCGCGATTGACGAGCGGCGGGAGCATCCGCGCATGGGCGCGCGCAAGCTTTTCCACATAGCCCGTCCGCAGCTCGAAGCGGCCGGGGTGAAGCTGGGCCGAGATGCGTTCTTTGACCTCTTGCGCGAGGAGGGCCTTCTGGTGGGACGCAAACGCGCCGGGCACCGCACGACGAACTCGAACCACTATATGCGCAAGTACGACAACCTGATTGCCGGCACCAAGCCCAGGCGCGTGAGCGAGGTGTGGGTGAGCGACCTGACCTACCTGCACCTTCAGGAGGGCGGCTTTGCCTACCTCAGCCTCGTTACGGACGCCTACTCGCACATGGTGATCGGCTGGGCACTCGCCTCCTCGCTGGGGCTTGAGGGCTGCCTGGCGGCGCTGCAGCAGGCGCTTGGCACGCGCCGGGGCGAAGGGCCGCTGGTGCATCACAGCGACCGGGGCGTCCAGTACTGCAGCCACGCCTACGTTGAACTGCTGCGTGCAAACGGCGTCGCGATCAGCATGGCCGAGGCCGGCAACCCGTACGAGAATGCCATCGCCGAGCGCATGAACGGCATCCTCAAGCAGGAGTACGGCCTTGGAGGCACGTTTGCGAACGCGGATGAGGCTCGGCGCGCCGCGGCGCAAGCGGTGAGGCTCTACAACGAAAAGAGACCGCACCTGAGCCTCGGCATGCATACCCCGGCCGAGGTTCATGCCGGAGGCGTTCGCGAGTTCGCGCCCATGTGGAAGAAGCGCGCGCGACCAGCCGCCGGCAGCGGATCCAAGTCGGCCCAGCGGCGCGAAGGCGGCAGCGCGAGCACGCCTGCAAAAGAGCATGTGTCCGTTCACCGCTCACGACCCGAACAACCCACAAAACCCACTGTAAACAACACCTAACATGTAAAGCTGTTTCAGGACTTGACAGTTAGGCGGCCTTCCAGTCACGTACAGCGCCCCGCAAATCTGCGATACATGCGGTGGAGAGTAAATCAGCAGCCTCTCAAGAAGCGACGCGCGTGCGCTCGCCGAAATCTATTTCTCCACGCCGATCGCCTCCTTTAGAATGCGCTGCTGGTCGAGCGCGTGGATGCGAGCGCTACCGGTGGCGGTGCTGGCGCTGGCCGAGCGCCCGGCATAGACGATCCGGTGGTTGCAATCGCCGTGGACGCTTTCCAGAAGCGCATCCAGCCTGTAGCGCAGGAAAGACCACGCGCCCATGTTCGCCGGTTCTTCCTGAAGCCAGACGACGGCCTCGGCGTCTTTGTAGCGCTCTATCTCCTCGCGCAATGTCGCTTCCGGGAAGGGGTAAAACTGCTCGATCCGCGCGACCGCGACGTTCTCCTTCGCTCCTTCGTGCTTCTCCAGCTCGGCCGCCAGGTCGTAGTATACCTTGCCGGAAGTCAGCACGAGCCGCTTGACGCCGGAAGGCTCGGCGGTGGACGGAATGACGCGCTGGAAGCCTCCCGCCGTGAGTTCTTCCGGCTCGGACACCACCATCGGATGCCGCAGAAGACTCTTCGGGGCCATAATGACCAGCGGCTTCTTTACCTCGCGCTTCACCTGCCGCCGCAGCGCATGGAAGTAGTTGGCGGGCGTGGTCAGGTTGCAGACGATCAGGTTGTCCTCGGCGCAGAGCTGCAGGAACCGCTCCAGGCGCGCCGACGAGTGCTCCGGCCCCTGGCCTTCATACCCGTGCGGGAGCAGGAGCACGAGCGACGAGCGCTGCCCCCACTTCTCCTCGGCGGCCGAGAGGAACTGATCGTAGATGATCTGCGCGCCGTTCGCAAAATCGCCGAACTGCGCTTCCCAGAGCACGAGCATCGACTTGTCGGCCACCGAGTAGCCGTACTCAAACCCGCAAACGGCGTATTCTGACAGGAGTGAGTCGTAGATCAGCAGATCGCTTTGCCCCTCTCGCGCATGATTGAGCGGGATGTACTCGTCTCCGGATTCCTGATCGTAGAGAACCGCATGGCGCTGGCTGAAGGTGCCGCGGCGGGAGTCCTGGCCGGTCAGGCGGATAGGGGTGCCCTCGAGGAGCAATGAGCCGAATGCAAGCGCCTCGGCGTAGCCCCAGTCGATCCGCCCCTCCTTATATAGCTGATCCCGTTTTTCGAACTGCCTCAGGAGCTTCTTATGAACGTTGAAGTCCCCCGGAAGATCAACGAGCGCCTTAACGACAGCCTCCAGGTCTTCCGGCGAAGCGGCCGTGTCGACGTCCGCCGGCGGGGGCTGCTGCTCCTTTTTTTGCCGCATCAGTTCCATGACCTCGGCGGGGTCGTGGCTTTCGAGATTGCGCGTCCGGTCGAAGGCTTCCTGCAAACGCTCGCGGTAGTCGTCGAGCATTCCCTCGGCCTCGTCCGGCTTCATCTCGTCGCGCCGCAAGAGGGATTCGGTGTAGAGCTTCCGGATCGACCGCTTGTTCTCGATCTTCTGGTAGAGAAGCGGCTGCGTGTAGGTCGGTTCATCTCCCTCGTTGTGGCCCCGGACACGGTAGCAGAGCATGTCGATGACGACATCCTTGTTGTAGACCTGACGGTAGTCGAGCGCGAGCCGGGCCACGCGAACGCAGGCTTCCGGATCATCGCCGTTGACGTGGAAGATGGGAGCCTGGATCATGCGCGCGATGTCGGTCGCGTACATCGACGAGCGCGCATCGGCCGGCGTGGTGGTAAAGCCGATCTGGTTGTTGATGACGATGTGGATGGCTCCGCCCGTCTTGTAGCCGCGCAGCTGGCTCAGGTTGAGCGTTTCGGCCACGACGCCCTGCCCGGCAAACGCCGCGTCGCCGTGGAGCAGCACCGGAATGACGGCGTCGAGGTAGTCGCCGCCGGGCGCGTCGGCCCGATCCCGCCGGAGGATCTCCTGTTTGGCGCGGACCATTCCTTCCACAACAGGATTGACCGCTTCGAGGTGGCTCGGGTTGGAGGCAAGCGTCAGGCGCACCTTCGCGCCGGAGGGGCTTTCGTGCTCGCCGCGCGCGCCCACATGATACTTCACGTCGCCCGAACCCTGCGTCGTATTCGGGTCGATGCTCCCTTCAAACTCCGAAAAGATCGCCTCGTAGGGTTTGTTGAGGACGTTCGCGAGAACATTCAGGCGGCCCCGGTGAGCCATGCCGATCACCACCTCATCCACCTCCTGTTCGGCAGCGTCGGAGAGGACGGCGTCGAGCACGGGAATGAGCGTCTCGGCCCCTTCGAGCGAGAAGCGCTTGTGCCCGACGTACTTCGTGTGCAGGAAACGCTCGAAGGCCTCGGCCGCGTTGAGCTTCTGCAGCACCCGCCGCTTTGTGGGAGCACTCAGCGGCTCGGCGCAGCGGACGGGTTCCATGCGCTCCTGCAACCAGGCCTTTTCGCCGGGATCGGAGATGTGCATGAACTCGATGCCGACCTTATGGGTGTAGGTCTGCCGCAGAATGTCGAGGATGTCCCGCAGCGGCAGGATGTCCTTACTGCCCAGCCCGCCGGTGATGAACGGGCGGTCGAGGTCCCAGATGGTGAGGCCGTAATTGTTGGGATCAAGCTCGGGGTGATAGACGGGGTCATACCCGAGCGGATTCACGTCCGCCTGCAGGTGGCCGCGCACGCGAAAAGCCCGGATGAGCTGCAGCACACGCGCCTGCTTGTGGACCATGTCCTGCTCGTCGTCCGGCGTCGCGTGGCCGAGCTGCGGCGTGCTGTCGTGGGTAATCCGGTACGGCTCGTACGGGATGCAGAGGTCGCCGAAAACCTTCTTGTAGAAACCGTGCTTGCCAAGCAGCAGCTCCGACATATAGGCCAGGAACGCGCCGCTCTCCGCCCCCTGAATGACGCGGTGGTCGTAGGTGGACGTGATCGTCATCACCTCGGAGATGCCGGAGCGGGAGATCACGTCGGGGGCAAAAGCGTAGTATTCCGGCGGATAGCCAATCGCGCCCACCGCGATGATGGTCCCCTGCCCGGGCATCAGGCGCGGCACGCTGGACACGGTCCCGATCATGCCCGGGTTCGTGAGCGATGCCGTGGTGCCTTCGAAGTCCGCGATCTCGAGCTTACCGTCGCGCGAGCGCTTGACGATGTCGTTGTAGGTGCCGAGGAACTGGGTGAAGTTGAGCGACTCGGCGCGTTTGATGTTCGGCACCATGAGGCTGCGCCGCCCCCGCCGCTCGATATCAATGGCGATGCCGAGGCGAATCTCTTTAGGCGCGATGAGCTGCGGCGTGCCGTCCTCGTGCCGCAGCGTGTTGTTCATGCCCGGAAACTGCGCGAGCGCCTTCACGACCGCCCACGCGATGAGGTGCGTGAACGAGACTTTCTCGCCGCCCACGTAGCGCTGGTAGTCGTTGATGAGCTTGCGGTTCTCGGCCATGAGCTTGACCGGCACCGTGCGTAGGGAGGTCGCCGTCGGCACGCCGAGACTGGCTTCCATGTTCTCGACGATCTTCGCCGCCGGGCCGCGCAGGGGCGTAATGTCTGCTTCGTCTGCCGCCGGGATCGTTTCCGCGGAAGCAGGTACGACCGGTTCGGGCGCGCCGTCACCGCCGGGGCGGGCAGGTGCCGGCGGGGCCTCTGTTGCCGCTACCGCCGGCTGAATGGCGGTTGCCGTACCGGCATTCACGAATGAGCCGGAGGGCTGGTAATCCGCAAAGAACTCGCGCCAGCTCTCGCTGACACTCTCCGGGTTCTCGATATACTGCCGGTAAAGGTCTTCTACGTAGCCGGTGTTAAATCCGAGAGCGCTCACGGTCGGTCGAGGTTGGTTGGGGCGATTAGAGCGGGAGCCGAGTCAGGCTGTCCGGTGTCCATTCTGAACGAGCCGGGGCCGTTAAGGTTTTGGCGCTGAACGTGAAGGAGGCGGCACGAAGGGGAGTGCAGCAGGACGGCTTTCAAAGCAGCGGGCCCTGATTCTGGCCGCTCATAAGCCACCAAGCAGATGCAAGAGTAAGAAATCAACGGGCCTAACGGGCTGCGCTTTGTTCAACCTGCGACGCCAGCACGTATCTCGTCGGCCGGGCACGCCTGATGAGCAGCGCCCGCTCCGCCGCCTGCTTCGTCCATGCCCGAAGCTGCCCTACCTGAATACCGTGCGCTTCCGCGATTCCCTTTAGCTCGCTTTCGGTGCGCTCCTGAGAAAAGGAGGGCGCGAGTGCCGGCCAGACGAGATCAAAAAGATGGCTTCCGGTCTGCGCCGCCGGGGCACTCGGACGAAGAGACGAGGGTTCTGATTGAGAGGGCTGACCGGGTTCATGCGCCACGCTCTTACCTTCCCCCGCCCCCATCAACGGCTCCGCTGCCGACGATTCATCCGGGGGCGCAGGCGTGGATAGGCATCATCCCCGCGACTTACGACCCAGAGTCCCCGCCGCGACCACTCCTCCACGGCGAATGCAAGCTCCATGCCTCGCTCAAGCAGGGTTTGAAGGCGTTGCGGGTTGACCTTTCCGTCGGCGTATCCGGACAGGCGTTCTTCGCCTTCGCTGCTCAGCACATCTTCCGGGCGCAACCCCTCGCTCCGCAGCCGGCGCGCAAACGTATTGTACTCAGAGAGCGAGAGCGGCTGCACATCCCGGTCGTTGCCGCCAAAATGGCCGCAGAGCAGCAAAATGGCCTTCGTGTCGGAATGCAACTCAGTGTTTGTCATGGACGCCCATTCAATCGCCCGAGTTCGTGACTGCGAGGGCGACAGGATAGACGTGCCCATGCGCCTTGGTCACCACTGCCCGCCGGAGGTCAAAGGCAGCGGCTGCCCGTCTTCTTTCATAAACTGCACAGCGCCGCTGTCGTAGACGCGGAAGACCCACCAGTGCCGGTTAATGCAGCCGGAGGGACAGTCGCCCCACCCGACGGTGTAGGTCAGTTCAACGTAGCCGTCGCCCACTTTTGCCACAATACCCGCATCTGGCCCCCAGGAGCCGCCCTGCTGCGCGAAATCCACGCCGGGAATGCCTTCAAAAAAGCTCGCCACCTTGGGCGTGTTCAGCGGACGCTCGGAGCGCAGGTAGGCAACCGTCTGTCGATAAGAGTTCCACAAACCGTCCAGCGTGAGGTCGTACGCGCGCAGGAGTTCGTCTACGCGCGCGTTGCCGGTCAGTAGCCGCCCTTGCTGCCACTCTTGCACCCAGCCTTCAGTCGAGTCGACGCCGATGGAGAGATAGTAAACGCCATCATTGGGCCAGGTGTGAAAGCCTTCCACGTCGGCAGCGGACGCCATTCTTGACGAAGCGTTGTGTACGGCGATGAGCGCCCCGTAGAAGCGCTCTATCCACTCCGGCGGCAGCTCGGCATCCTGCTCATCGAAAGGAATTTCTTCCTGCACGCGGCGGAGCGTTAGCACGGCAGCATCCGTTCGGTACTGCGCGCGGAGGGAATCGGAAAGCCGGGAATCGTCCTTGCCGTGAAAGGCGGAAGATGCGTCGCTGCCAACCAGTTCGCAGCCGGCGAGACATACAACGAGCAACAGGAGGACGCTTGCGGACCTGATCATTTCGTTATGCAGTTCATTTCGTCACGGCACTACGCCGGAAGATACTACACCAACGTCCGGGCGGAACGGAGGTACCGGCGAATTGCACCAGGGCCGCTGCCTCGCGCTCGGCCGCGGGGGCGCTACGACAGGTTGCCGACCGCTCGCGCAAAGCCCCGGATGCAGCGGTGCGGCAGATCCACCGGCTCGATGAACTGCATGGGACAACTGCCCGGAATGACGGTGATTCCGGCCTCCCGGCAACGTGCCACCGCCGCCGCAGACACGCTCGTCGATGCCGCATCGATGCCCTTGCCGAGGCGCACGTCCGTGCCGAGCGCCGCGTGCATCCAGACGTAGCCCACGCCGCGCTCGATGCACTCCGCCACGACCGCTTCCGTTATCTCCGGCCGGGTGACCAGAATCGCCGCGTTCACCGCCTCGTCGATCGCTGAGATGCTGCGGTAACACCGAGCGCCTTCGAACGAATCCAGGTGCGGACTCACCGGTACCGGCGTCCGCCCGGCGGCGACCAACTTGCGAAAGATGGCGTTTGCAGGCGTTTCGCGGGTCTTCGATACACCCACCACGGCGATGTTTGACTGGGAAAGAAAGCGCTCGATGCGCTCGTTCATCGGTTCCATAGCGACTCCCGGGCAGAGGCCCGGCTACTTGTTGGAGATGCCATTCCGGTCCTGCCTCAATGTACGGCGTCCGGCCACGTCCACGGCGGACATCTGCCATTCGGTTGCATTCGGCGGCGGCGGTGCTGCAAATGTGGCAGAAGGGCACGCCGCCTCGTCAGTTGCTTGGGGAACGATGGGATCAACCGGGCAGGGGGAATCGCAGTGTCAGGCCCGGTCGGCTTTCTTTCTGCCGGTCCGGAGCGATCATCCGGCGCGGCGGGGACCGGGGAACGTTGTTGGCACTCTCTTTGTCAGAGTGCTAACGGCATGGCGAACGCGCCATTCCGGCAGGATGCCCTGCCGGTACGTCGGATCTCCGACCGGGGATGCCTCCAACGGCGGCTCTCCGGTACATCCAACGGAATCAAGTTTCAACGGACGGGTGGGAAAGCGCAGCAGATGCGCAGCCCCATCTGTTCAGCGATAGTTTTTTCATCTCTCACAAACAAGGAGGATCAACCTATGTCCAGCATCACCCCTCTCAGCGATCGCGTGGTGGTCAAGCCCTCACCGGCTGAGGAGAAGACGGCCGCCGGCCTCTTCATTCCCGACACCGCGAAGGAGAAGCCGCAGCGCGGCACCGTGCTCGCCGTCGGCCCCGGCCGCGTCGAGAACGGCACGAAGATCGACCCTACGGTCAAGGAAGGCGACACCGTGCTCTACGGCAAGTACTCCGGCACCGAAATCACCCTCGACGGGGAAGACGTGCTCATCATGCGCGAAGCCGACATTCTCGGCGTGCTGAAGGGCTAATCGCGTCCGGGCGCATCCCCGCCCCGGCCGACCGCTTCTATCGTCCACTCAACTCAGAATTTACCTACTATGGCAAAGCAGATTACCTATAATACCGACGCCCGCGCCTCGCTCAAGAAGGGTGTCGACCAGCTCGCCAACGCCGTCAAGGTGACGCTCGGCCCGAAAGGCCGCAACGTTATCATCGAGAAGAAATTCGGCGCTCCCACGGTCACCAAGGACGGCGTAACCGTCGCCAAGGAGATCGAGCTTGAAGACAAGCTCGAAAACGTCGGCGCGCAGATGGTCAAGGAAGTTGCTTCCAAAACCAGCGACGTTGCCGGAGACGGCACCACCACGGCGACTGTGCTCGCCCAGGCGATCATGACCGCCGGCCTGAAGAACGTCACCGCCGGGGCCAACCCGATGGACCTCAAGCGCGGCATCGACAAGGCCGTCGAGGCCGTCGTCGCCCACCTGCGCACGCAGAGCCGTGACATCGAGGACAAGACGGAGATCGCCCAGGTCGCCATGATCTCGGCGAACAACGACCAGGCCATCGGCGACCTCATCGCGGACGCCTTCGACCGCGTCGGCAAGGACGGCGTCATCACCGTCGAAGAGGCGAAGGGCACCGACACCACGCTCGACGTGGTTGAGGGTATGCAGTTCGACCGCGGCTATCTCAGCCCCTACTTCGTCACGGACCCTGAGAGCATGAAGGCCGTCCTCGAGGACGCCGTCATCCTCATCCATGACAAGAAGATTTCCGCCATGAAGGACCTTCTCCCGATCCTGGAGAAGGTGGCGCAGATGGGCCGGCCGCTGCTCATCATCTCGGAAGACATCGAGGGCGAGGCGCTTGCCACGCTCGTCGTGAACAAGCTTCGCGGCACCCTCCGCGTGGCCGCCGTCAAGGCACCGGGCTTCGGCGACCGCCGCAAGGCCATGCTCGAGGACATCGCCGTTCTTACCGGCGGCACGGTCATCTCTGAGGAGAAAGGCTACCGCCTCGAGAACGCGACGATGGACTACCTCGGCAAGGCTGCCCGCGTCGTGATCGACAAGGACAACACGACCGTCGTAGACGGTGCCGGACGCGCCGAGGACATCAAGGCCCGTGCCGGACAGATCCGCCAGCAGATCGAGTCGACCACGAGCGATTATGACCGTGAGAAGCTCCAGGAGCGGATGGCGAAGCTCTCGGGCGGCGTGGCCGTTCTGAAGATCGGTGCCGCGACGGAGCCGGAGATGAAGGAGAAGAAGGCCCGCGTCGAGGATGCGCTCCATGCGACGCGCGCTGCCATCGAAGAGGGGATCGTCCCCGGCGGTGGCGTTGCTTACCTTCGCGCGCTCGAGACGCTCGACGGCATCGACACGGTCAACGAGGACGAGAAGATCGGCGTTCAGATCATCCGTCGGTCGCTCGAAGAGCCGATGCGGCAGATCGTGCTCAACGCCGGCCTCGAAGGCTCGATTGTCGTGCAGAAGGTGAAGGAAGGCGAAGGCGACTTCGGCTTCAACGCCCGCACCGAGGAGTACGGCAACCTGATCAAGCAGGGCGTCATCGACCCGACGAAGGTCACCCGCACCGCGCTCGAGAACGCGGCGAGCGTTTCCGGTCTGCTCCTGACGACCGAGACGATCATCGCGGACAAGCCGGACAAGAAAGACTCCATGCCGCAGATGCCGGGCGGCGGCGGAATGCCGGACATGGACTTCTAAAGTCCCACGCTTCGGCGTGATTTGGCAGAAGACGACGCGGGGCGGTTCACGAAAGTGGGCCGCCCCGCGCGGCTTTAGGGCCTACACTAGAGCGGCCAATTAACGCAGAGGCGCGGAGACGCAGGGGCTACGTGCGCAGGACGAGAAACGGCGGGTATAATGCTCGCGTGGCGAGCGGCGGCGCGTCCCGGTGAGCGCTCGGCGAGGGCCGGCCCTCACAAGCATCGACGGCGCGCTCCGGATCATCGCTTCGGCGCGACGGTTTCCTTCGCCGAAGGCGCGATCGCTGGCGCGGGCGCGACGAGCTTACGTCCGCGGCACCGTGAGGTGCCCGCCGACTGTGGCCTCCGCGGCGGCCACCTTGAAAACGGGCCGGGCGACGCAGTAAGTGGGATCGGATCCTCTTGGCAGCGCCCGGCGTCTCTTCCCGGAGGATCGGAGGGGCGAAGCTCTTGATCCACATATCAAGATACCTATGGCCTTACACGTTATCAGGTGAACCAGGGACCACACATAACCACACGTGCGTTGCTGATAGCTGGTCCTAATGGAGCCGGAAAAACGACGTTCGCCCGCTCTTTTTGTCGCTACCGAGCGTTGAAACTGCCGTAGCTCGCGTTGCCGAGCGTGTCCGACAGGGCGGGCACGACATTCCGGAACAAGTCATCCGCCGCCGTTTTGCGGCGGGGTGGAAGAATTTTGAAACGCTGTACAAGCCGCTCGTCGACACGTGGCTACTCTTTGACAACTCGGAAGTAGTGCCAATCCTCTTAGATCAGTCTACATCATGAGCGATGCTGTAATTCCTCGCACCGAAGCGGCTCGGCGAGCGCTGGCCGCACTCCGGCTATCTGCTGAACAGGCGCGACTCGTGGCCGCTCAGACCCGTACCCGGCTTGTGTTCGTGCAAGATGGTCGCCTTGTTTATGAGCGGGTGGAGGCGGCAGGAGAAGCCCCTCCGCACCACACCGGTCCCGCCGATTCTTGACACAACCGTGTTGAAGGGGCGAAGATCGTGTTGGCGGATGCCGGGCGGCGAGTTACGCGGCCTCGCCTCTGAGTGCGGCAGGAGCAGTGGTCGCTGGGTTAATGATCTTCGGCGGCGAGGTCCCGGAGGTGCCGTATCTTTACGCGGCACGCGATTCGGGAAACGGAGGGACTATGCAGCAGGCGGACATTGCCATCATCGGCGGCGGCATCGTGGGCGTCGCCACGGCTTACACGATCACGCAGCGGTATCCGCGCGCGCGCGTCGTCATCCTCGAAAAGGAACATGCGCTGGCCGCGCACCAGACGGGCAATAACTCCGGAGTCCTGCACTCGGGCATCTATTACCGCCCCGGCTCGCTCAAGGCGGCGAACTGCCGCTCCGGCAAGGAGGCCATGGAAAGCTTCTGCGAGCGCGAAGGCATTCCGTTCGATAGATGCGGCAAGGTCATCGTCGCCACCACGGCGGAGGAGATCCCGGCCCTCGACCGCATCTACGAGCGCGGGCAGGCCAACGGGATCGTCTGCTCGATGATCTCCGCCGATCGGCTAACCGAACTCGAACCGCACGCGGCCGGTGTCCGCGCGATCCACGTTCCCGAAGCAGGCATTGTGGACTACCGCCGGGTCACCGAGCGCATGGCGGCGCGCGTCGAGGAGGGCGGCGGCGAGGTGCTGCTCGGCGCAAAGGTCACCGGGATGCGACACGTTGGCGGCGGCGTCATTCTCGAGTCCACCCGAGGCGAGGTGCAGGCACGGGTGGCGGTGAACTGCGCCGGACTCTACTCGGACAAGGTAACGGCGCTCAGCGGAATGCGTCCGGAGGTGATGATTCTTCCCTTCCGCGGCGAGTATTACGAACTCCTTCCTGAGGCGCGCCGTCTCTGCCGGGGCCTCATCTATCCCGTCCCGGATCCGAACTTCCCGTTCCTCGGCGTTCACTTCACGCGCATGATCGGAGGCGGCGTCGAGTGCGGACCGAACGCGGTCATGAGCTTTGCGCGGGAAGGATACACCATGACGCAGATCAACCTTCCGGAACTCCTCGAAATCCTCCGATACCCCGGCTTCCATCGCATCGCCATGCGGCACTGGCGGACGGAGCTTCACGAGATCTACCGGTCTCTGAGCAAAGCCGCATTCGTGAGAACCCTGCAGAAGCTCGTCCCCGAGGTTCAGGCCGGCGACCTCGAACCCGCTCCGGCGGGAGTGCGCGCCCAGGCCGTTGCTCCCGACGGCACGTTGGTCGACGACTTTGTCATTGAACAGACTGCACACGTCATCAACGTATGCAACGCCCCCTCTCCGGCGGCCACGGCCTCGCTTAACGTGGCGCGGCTGATCGTGGACAATCTTTGGTCGAGAGAAGGCTTTACAGATCCGGTTCTTGATCCCACGCCCTGACCGGCAAAGGCGGCTTGTTTAAGAGGCCGTTGATAATGAGGCATTCCGCATTGGGCATCAAAGGTTGTGTGAATGGAATTCACAGCAGACTGAAACAGGGCTGAGATGCTTCGCTTCACCGGCACGACACGCGGGAAGGGTGCTGCTTTTCTTGTAGCCCTCAGCGCTGCCTTTCCTGTGCTCCCGAGTGTCCGCGCCTCCTCCGACGCCCCCGGGCTGTCATCCTGAGCGCAGCGAAGGATCTGATTTCTTTCGCAGCATGAGGCTCGTCGGTGCGCCCGCAAGAGTCGGGAGGCACGTTCTGCCTTCCCGATGCTCATCCCGCTCCCGCCTTCTCCGTCCCACCAGAATGTCATCCCGACCAAGGCGGCGGCAATGCGCTCGGCCAAAGAACAACCCCATCCGCCGCCGCGCGGAGGGACCTCCTGCCCAAGCAAAGAACACCCGCCGACACCCACCCGCTCCCTCCTCTACTTCCCGAGCGCACCGAAGAATCTGTGCTTACGGGAGCCTGAGATTCTTCGCTTCGCTCAGAATGACACGCGGGGAGGGTGCTGACTTTCTCGGGGTCCTCAGCGCTGCCTTTCCTGTGCTCCCGAGTGTCCGCGCCTCCTCCGACGCCCCCGGGCTGTCATCCTGAGCGCAGCGAAGGATCTAGCCTTCCAGGCTGCTAAGAGGCTGTGGACGTAGGGCGAACACGTACCTGCAAAGCTTGAATGATTAAACCAACAGCCTCTTAAAGCCTGCTGTGATGCTGCGCGCGCTCGTTCCTGGTGGCTTCGAAGACGCCCGTGAGCATTTCCCGCTCGGCCGCCGTAAGCGCAATATTGCGCCGGCCCATGACGGTCTCGGCTACCTGGAGGGCTTTGTCGAGTCGGTATTCCGTCATTTCCGAAGGCCCGCCCCAGGAGAAGGACGGAATGAAGCGCGGCTGAAAACCGGCTCCGTATACATTGCACGAAATGCCGACGACGGTGCCGGTGTTAAACATCGTGTCGATGCCGCACTTGGAATGATCGCCCATGATGAGACCGAGAAACATGCAGCCGGTATCTTCAAACTGACCCGTGGCCGGGTCGTAGAGGGAAACGGATCCGTAGTTGTTTTTCAGGTCCGAATTGTTGGTGTCCGCCCCGACGTTGCACCAGCGGCCAAAGTACGAGTGGCCGAGAAATCCCGCATGGGCCTTGTTCGAGTGCGACTGCAGGACGGAATCGTGGACTTCGCCGCCCACCTTGCAGCGGGTGCCGAAGGCGCTCCCCTCAATGTCCGCCGAGACTTTGATCTGAGACTGCGGGCCAACGTAGGCCGGTCCGCGTAGCACGGCATTCTCCTGCACGACGGCATCCTCGTCGATGTAGATCGGCCCGTCATCGGCGTTCAGGATGGCACCCGGACGAATATCCGCTCCTTTGCCAAGAAAGATGCGCTCTCCACCGACGAGCAGCGCCCCCTGACCGATCTTTACGTCCGGCCGCTCAAAGACGTTGTAGCCTTTCACGAGAAAGTCGAAGTCCCGCTCGATGGCCGGTCGGATGCCGTTGATGAGGTCCCAGACGCGGCGCATCATAAGGGCACCCTCCACCTCCTCCTCCGGCAGTTCGGCGAAGGTCGCGCGCGTCACGGCATCCTCCGAAACCAGGCGGCTGGAAGCCTGCGGAACCCACGCCGCGACGAGTTCGCCTTCTTGAACAAACACGCGGCCGCTCGCGCCGCCCCGCGCGATCTCCCGAAGCGTATCGAGGAGCGGCCCTTCCTCCGGCACGTACCGCCCGTTCAGGAAGAGCACATCCAGCCCCTCCGGTATTCGGTTGACGAGCAGCGCGTTCTCGGCACCGGTGGCTTCGGCAACGGCTTTGCGGGCGTGCAGAAGCGCCTGTTTGGCATCAAAGGCGTTGAGCTGCGTGCGTAAGAGCGTTCTTATGCCGATCCGCAGGTCGTAGACGCCGCGGGTATAAACGAGCGGCAGCAGATGGGAAACCTGGTCGTCTTCGAAGAGGCAGAGGTACATGCGCGTACGGGCGTAAATGCGTGTTCAGGCGTATATTTGGGGTGGCAAAAGCAGCAAACCGGGCGCAAGGTAGCACATTCAGGCTAAAGGCGCGTAATCCTTCCCGACAATAAACCCGCCGCCGCCTGAAGCGTTACAGATAATGAATTAGCTCGCAACGGCCCTCAGACAATAAACTACACCCACCAGGAGGCAAAGATGAAGTTCTTTATCGACACGGCAGATCTCGACGAAATCCGCGAAGCAGGCGAAATGGGCGTGCTCGACGGCGTCACGACCAACCCTTCACTCATGAAGAAAGCCGGCGGCGTCAGCTTTCACGATCACATCTTGAAGATCTGCGAACTCGTCGACGGTGACGTCTCCGCGGAAGTGACCGCAACGGACTACGACGGCATCATGGCCGAGGCGCACGAACTCGCCAAGATTCACGACAACGTCGTGGTCAAGGTGCCGCTCATCCTCGAAGGCATCAAGGCCATCAAGACGCTCACGGACGAGAACATCCGCACCAACTGCACCCTCTGCTTCTCGCCCACGCAGGCGCTCGTCGCCGCAAAGGCGGGCGCGACGTACATCAGCCCGTTCATCGGCCGCATCGACGATATCAGCGGCAACGGCATGGATCTTATCCGCCAGATCGTGCAGATTTACGGCAACTATGGCTATGAGACCCAGATTCTCGCCGCGTCCATCCGCCACCCGCTGCACGTCGTCGAAGCCGCTATGGCCGGCGCAGACGTGTCCACGATGCCGTTTAACGTGATCAAGCAGCTAATCCACCACCCGCTGACCGACAGTGGACTCGAGAAATTCCTTTCCGACTGGAAGGCTTTCGAGGCGCTCGGCCGGACGGAAGTAGCGGCCTGACCCGAGCGGTGCGTCTCCGTTCAAGGGCAATAAGCTCGGCAGCACGCGGCGCGCCCCAACGGGTGCGCCGCAATTGTTATGTTACGATAGACGCCGGAGGGCTGCGCTGTCCATTCTCCACGACCGCGCCTTGTCTACCTTGTCCGAGCACCTGTATCCCCATCCGTTTGCTTCATGACGCAGCGAGTGCCCAAGCTCATCGTGAGCCGAGCTCCCGAGTTGCTCAACAATCTCGAGCGATGGGCTTCGCGCGACCTCGGTGACCTGCCCTTTCGGTCCAGCCTGAGCCTGGATCCGCTTGTCTCCTTCTGGGACCGCGACGTTTCCAGCGGAACGGCGGCCGGGCTGCGCCCCATCTACGACGCCATTCAGGCCGAGCTGCGCAAGCACCCGTCGCTTAGGGGCGAAATCGAGGATCCCGCTGCGCTTGAAGGGCACGAGAACCTACTCGACCTGCTGATGATGCCGGTCTTCCCGCCCGCCTTTCGGGAGCAGGACGTTTCCGCAGCGCTCGCACCGCTTCGCAACGCCACCTTCTACACGACGCTGGGGTTCAGGCGTTTTCTGGTTGAAGAGAAAGGGCACCTGACGGGCCACGTCAACCTCGATGTGCGCACGTTCACCTACGCGAAGGTCGTCTCGGCGTACCTGCACATCATGCGGCGCATCTATCATGTAGACGTACCCTTCGAGATCCCACTCGTCTACACGGCGACGGACCCGGAGAGTGGTCTTGAAAAGTACTTCAAGATCACGTCGAACCTGGATTTCACGGAGATCCGCACGACGAAAGACGTGCCTCCGATCAGCCGCGAGCAGGAGCGACGGCTCCTGGCCAACCTGGCCGACCTGTCGCTCTGGATGGAGCTGATCCCGCCGAACACGTTCGAGTTCTACGGCTTCGACATCGTGCGCGCGACGGACGTGACGGATGTGGAGGTCGTTGCGCTCCTCGAACGGGACCTGCTCGAAGGCGAGAGCCTGCTTTCCGGTCAGACTTTCCCCGCACTCCGCGAGCGGCTGCGCACGCTCCTGCGGCAGCCGGAACTGGAGGTCGGCCTTGCCGCCTATGACGCGGACCGGCTCTTCATCATGCACCGCCCCGCGCCCTCCTGCCCGGACTGCCTTTTCAACAGCACCCGCCACTATACGGCTGATGAACTCCAGGACTCCCTCCTCGACTGGGCGCTCAAGCACCGCACGATCGAGATCATCGAAGACCTGTCCGAGCATCCCAACCGGACGGGAATTGAAGAAGAGATGCTGTCCTCGGGGGCGCGTAACGTCCTGGCGGCACCGCTCTTTTTTCAGGGCCGCAGCATCGGCGTGCTCTACCTCTGGGCGCGAACGCCGGGAAGCCTGAACGCGCTCAATTCGATCAAGCTCATGTCCGTCCTTCCCCTCTTCTCGGCCGCGGTGCGCCGTGGACGCGAGGAGCTGCGGACGCGCGTCCAGGAGACCATTCTGGAGGAGTACACCTCTATCCATCCCTCGGTGGAGTGGCGCTTTCGACGGGCGGCGGCGGACCTCATCCGGCGGCGCGAGAACGACGCCGACGCGCAGCCGGAAACGATCTGCTTCCAGCAAGTCTACCCGCTCTACGCCGCCACGGACATCCGGTCGTCCTCCAGCTTCAGGAACGAGGCCGTTCTGGCGGACCTGCTCGAACATCTTGCGGTGGTCGACAACGTGCTTGCGGTTGCCGCGCGGGCAAGGCCGCTTCCCATCCTCGACTATCTCCTCTCGCGCGCAGCCGGTTACCGGACAGCCTTGCTGAAGGGCCTTTCGTCGGGGGACGAAGCCAACGTGCGGGACTTCCTCTCCTTCGAAGTGGAGCCGGTCTTTCAGCACTTCCAACATGACCCTGAAATGCAGGAGCAGGTCCGGCTGTACTATGCCGCCCTCGACAGGGAGACCGGTCAGGCCTACCGGCGTCACCGGGCGTTTGAGCAGAGTGTTTCGCAGATCAACCGGACCATCGCCTCTTTTCTGAACTTTGAAGAGTCCCGCGCCCAGGCGGCCATGCCGCACTACTTCGAACAGCGTAAGACCGACGGCATCGACTTCACGATCTACGCGGGCGCGTCGCTGCTCGAGCACGGCGGCGAGTTTCACGATCTGCACGTGCGCAACCTCCGGTTGTGGCAGCTCATGGTCATGTGCGGCATCGCCCGGCGGACTGCCGCCCTCAAGAAGAAGCTGCCCGTTCCGCTCGAGACCACGCAGCTCATACTCTCGCAGGGCAGCCCGGTCAGCATCCGCTTCCGGTTCGATGAAGCGCACTTCGACGTCGACGGGACGCACGATCTTCGCTTCCCGATCATGAAGCAGCGCATCGACAAGGCCAATGTGAAGGGGAGCGAGGAACGCCTGACGCAGCCGGGAAAGATCGCCATTGTTTACTCACAGGCACGCGAGGCGTGGGAGTACGAAGAGTATGTCGCCTTCCTGCAAACGACCGGACACCTGAAAGAGGGCGTCGAGGATCTGGAGCTGAGCGACCTGCAAGGCATGGCCGGGCTTCGCGCGCTGCGCGTCGAGGTGGCGACGGAGGGGGCCGGCCAGGCGCCGCAGTCCCTGCCCGCCTTTGCCGAACATCCCATCCGGATTCGTCCCGCGCTTGTGGGAATGTAGACGCATTCCCGGTGCCGATTGGTTGTAGAACGACGTATCTTGCCCCGGCCCTCTCTACTCCTCTGCCGGTAAGTACCCGTGAAGTGCGTTCTCCCTTATAACCTGCTCCAGATCGACGCCATCTGCCGGAGCCAACAGGTTCGCCGCAAAGTCGTCTTTGTGCCCACACGCCAGATCGGGCAGAACGTGGGCACGGCCCTGGCGCTCTCGGGCGCAAAGTGGTTGAACCTGCACCTGACAACGCCTTCGGACTGGGCGCTGCGCATTGCCGGGCCGCGCCTGCAAGCGGAAGGTTGGCGTCCGCTGACGGACGATGCCGCTTCTTTCGTCATCGAAGAAGCGCTCCGTCAGTATGCGGGGCCGCTGCCGGTCGAGACGCTTGCGGACGCCGTGGGGCGGCTCGTCCCGCAACTTCGCGTCGCGCACATCAGCCCGGCCGCGCTGCTCGCGGAGGCGGATGAAGAAGGGCGGGCATCGCTGCTCGCGGAGATTTCGGCATCCCTGGATCGCTACTGCCGCGATAACCTCCTTTACGACGACGCCATCCTTTACGAAAAGGCGCTTTCCCTCGCCAATGACGCGCCCTCCCTCTTCGAACAATCCCTCTACGCAGCCTTCGATGAAGTGAGCCTGCCCGGCCTTGCCCTGCAGTTCGTCGAACGGCTCGCTGCGCTCGGCGGCGGACTCCATCGCATCGGACGGCCCGCCGGATCGCTACAGGCCCCAAAGCTCTCCATTGCCAGGCGCTTTGCACACGTGCCACCGGTTGAGACGCCGGACGTCCCCGCCCCCGTCGGACCGGGCGGCTTGTTGTGGGAACCGGACGGCCCTTCCTCCGGCAGTCTGGAAACGGCCTCCGTGATGGGGCGCTCCGCCGAGATACGGCACGTGCTGCGGCGCATCAAGGCGGAGGGCATTCCGCTGGACAAGGTTGAACTGGCCTATACCTCGGCGCGACCTTACCTCACGTCGATCTATGCCGTGCTCTCCCGCTACGACGTGCCCGTGACGTTTACAGGCGGGCTGCCGGTGGACGTGACCAGACCCGGACAGGCGCTTCGGCACTTCTATAACTGGATTGCCACGGGACTGGACCCGGAAGCGCTCGTGGTGATGCTGGCTTCGGGAACGGTGAACCTCGGCCGGCAGATTGCCGCGCCGGATGCCGTGACGCTGCTCCGCTCGGCGCGGGTGGGTCGCGGCCGCGCTGCTTACGATCAGATGCTCGGGCGGCTGCGCGACGCGGCGCACAATGAACTTGGGAAATACGGCAGCGGTCGAGACGCGGACTTGCAAAAGCAGATCAGTAGCATCGAGGCGCTGCGCCAGGCGATGCAGCGGCTCCTTACGCTGGTGCCTGCCGAATCGTCCGCGTCGGTTGCCTCGTTCGTAGAGAGTTCGATTCAGTTCCTGGACCGGTACGCCATTCGCTCCCGCGAGGTGCGTCCGGGGGACCCGCAGGGCAAAGACCTGGACAAAGAAGCGGCGGAGGCGCTGGTCGCCCGGTTCCGGCTTCTTGGCGAATCCGTCCAGGGCGAGTGGCCGCGGGCATCGCTCCTGAGCCGGTTCACGGCCATTCTGGACGCGCACAACGTGGCGGCGTCCGGCCCGAGGGCCGGCCACCTGAGCGTTGCCCCGCTTCACGCGGCGGGCTATACGGGACGGCCGTACGTGTTCGTCGTTGGGATGGACAGCGCCTCTTTTCCCGGCGCGGGCATCCAGGATGCACTCCTGCCGGACCTGCAGCGCGGCAGTCTCTCGGGCGAACTGGGGACGCTCGGCGAAGGTCCGTCAGAGGCGAACTGGCACCTCGTTCGGCTCCTCTCGATGACGACGGGAACGGCCGTCCTGCTTTCGAATTCGCGAGACCTTTCCGCCGACCGGCCCCTCTACCCGTCCGCCCTTTTCCTGCGGGCGCAGCTCCGGGCCGAGCGGAATGAGACCGTCGCCTCCCTTCTCCCGCCCGTCAGTGTCGGCGCCGCGGGATGGACGGCGAGCCTCCTTGACCGCACCGAGGAAGCGCTCCTTCGGCGCGGCGATCCCGCCATTCGCGACGCGCTGCTCGACCTATATCCGTCGTTGCGTCACGGGCTGCTTGCCGAGTCCGCCCGCGCCAGTACCGACCTGACTGGCTATGACGGCGTGCTCGGAAGGACGCATGCTTCGTTCCATATCAGCGACCGGGCCGTTTCCGCCTCCGGTCTGGAGCTGCTGGTTGCTTGCACGTACAGGTATTTTCTCGACCGGGTGCTGAGGCTCCAGAAGCCGGCGGAAACGGAGGAAGACGAGGAACGACAGTGGATGGACCCGATGGAGTTTGGCAGCACGGTCCACGCGCTTCTCGAACGCTTTATGCGCGGCCTTTCGGAGCGAGGCGATCGCGTGGACGCGGCGCGCCACCGCGATGAACTTTACGGGATTCTGGCCGAAGTGCTTGCCGAACACCGGAGTGTGGCCGGTTCGTCCGGCTCTTCGGCCGAGCGCGCCGTCGAGCGCCGGCTTCAGAGCCTTATTGACCTGTTCTTGCGCGCAGAGGCCAAAGCGGCCGCCGATAGAACGCCCACCTACTTCGAACTCCTCTTTGGCATGGACAGCGCGGAGCCGCCCGGGCGCAGGCACCCCGTCAACGTGCGCCTCGGCGAGTCGCTGACGCTCAAGCTGCGCGGGCGAATCGACCGCGTGGATCGCCTGCCGGACGGCTCGCTTGCCATCGTCGATTATAAAACCGGTCAGTACAGGTATTTCGGGCAAAAAGACTGGCTTTCCGACGGCAAGCTTCAATGGGCGCTCTATGCGCACGCCCTGAGGGAGATGACCGGGGAGCCTGTGAGCCTCTCGGGTTACTACTTTCTCAACGAAGTGGACTACGGCCTCCGCGTCGATCGTCCGCCTGCGGATGTCGGGTCTATCATTGGTGTTCTCGAAGGACCGCTAAAGGAGGCCGCGGCCGGGCTGTTTCCTCCCAAACCCTCGGAGGATGTCTGCAAATACTGCGACTTCCTGGCGATCTGCGGCGACCCGAAGCAGCGACGGGCGCAAATGAACGCAAAACTCGCCGGACCACCAGCCGCGACGGGGTGACTACCCGAGAATGGGCCAGTACACGCCAAAACGGAATCGGCGCTCTGGAAGAGGATAGATCGGAACGACCGTGACGCCCCGGTAGAGTCCGCCGCCGGTTGAGGAAGCTAGCACGTTCTCCCATGTCAAGAAGAAGGTCGCCGTGCGCACGCGGGCTTCGGCACCGAGGTCGAGCGTGCCATAAGCGGGGACCTCCGTCGCTCCAAGGCTGCGAACGGCCAGCAGCCCCGTGGCCGGGTTGAGCGTCCGCCCCCCGAAGGCACCCCATCCGCGCCCGAGGGCGTATCCGTCTACCACAAGGTCGCCCTGAAAGATGACAAAGCGCACGCCCGCCCGTGCGGAGCCGAATACCGACGGGACGGCGCGCGCGAGGCGCTCTTGAAACATGGTGTTGGACGATCCTGTTCGGGAGGTCGTGCCGTCGAGGCGGGCGTAGAAGCCGCGCCGCGCCGCCTCTCGCCAGGTGACCACGGAGTACGCCCCGTAGCGGGTTTGCGCGTTGATCTCTGCCACTACGCGCGCCGTATCGACGGAGGTCACGAACACGTCGGTGCCGCCGGAGGTGTGCTGCGCAAAGCCGCCGACCGTTAACGTAAATGGCCCGGCCGTACGGGAGGCCTGGAGCCGGAGGAGGGCCTCGCGCCCGATACCGGCGTCGGGGGCGGGCTTCACGAACCTTCCGAAGCCGTTCTCCACGAACGCGCTGGGCGGGACGCCCGTGAAGCTCGCCTCGATTTCGGCGACGGACTTGTCGAACGGCTTCCGTAGAAGCAGTGAAGCCGACGGGTAAACCCCCTGGTCGGCCCAATGAATGCCGACCTGGGCCGGTCCGGCCGCACCGAGCAGGCGCAGCGTGTCCCGAGCGGAGGCGAACAGCCGCGCTGCATCCGAGCCGACTTTGCTGCCGGTGCGCCATCCCCCCACTTCCAGCAAGGCTCCCCTGCCCCACAGCGATACCGGGCGCGCTGCCGCAAAACCGAGCCGGTCGGCCTCTCGCCGCAGCGTGTCCGAGCGCGAAAGAAGGCCTCCACCACTGGTATACCGCTGCACCTGCGACGTCCAGTACACGGAGAGGCTTGCGGGCGCTCCCATGAGATCGGCGCGAAGGGTCGCTTGCAAGTCGTTCCGGATGGTGCGCCGCCTTGCCGCATCGCTGGCGACCACCGCCTCGAACCGGTCGTATGGATCGAAACTCGTGACGCCGCCCTGCGCGCCGATATAGCGCCGGTTGTGGAGGTTCATGAGTTCGAGTGTCCACAAGGGGCGGGCGTAGCGGGCGCGAAAGAGCAGGCGTCGCTCGCGCCGGAGCCGGCTCCCCGGGTACTCCCCTTCGGAGGCGCGGCCGATATATCCGGCCAGCAGGTTCAGCGACGCCGGCACACCGAAGAACCGTACGCGCCGCGCCTGCGCGTGCGACACGGCAATCGCCTGCAGCGCGTCGTCGCCCGAACGGTAGCGAATCTCGGTCAGCGGCTCCGTGACGGCAAACGGCCTGAGCGCCGTTTGCACCAGGAGCGCCCCGTCACCGGCCGCACCGTCCACCCGGAGCGTGTCCAGAAAGTCCAGCGGCAGCAGGTCAAAGCGCGGCCGGCCCGTCAGCAGATCATCGAAGGGCAGCGAGCCGACAGAAAGAGCCACGCGGTTCGGATTCAGCCCGTATGGACTCCACCCGTCCGGCCACCCCGGCGTATCGAACCGGTAGACGAACGACGCCGGAAGCTGCGCAAGCAGCGCAGTGGCGTCGAGCGCATTGGAGCGAATCGGCAATACAGCGGCGACGACCCGGCCGCGCACCTCATCGGGAAACGCCCTCGGCGGCGCTTCCGGCGCGCGCGGCGGCGAGGACGGTCCGAAGGCGCTCCGGACATTGTCCATCAGCATTCCCGTTGAATCCGTCCTCGCAAAGGTAGAATCCGACGGCGCGCGCGTGGAGTCCGGAAGTACCTGCGCCGTTGCCGCCGCATAAGGCATTAGCAGCACCGCCAGCAGTAGCAGCGCCGCCCTCCGCGAACCACGAACGGTCAAAGCCTTGGCCGTATTCAAAAGCAAGGGCAGGTGCATGAGGTTCGGAAAGGCTGCGACGCGCCTTGCGCTCAGTCGGGAAAGAGGCCGTAGAGGCGGCTGTCAACCTGCGCAATAACACTTTGCTGATGCTCGACATTGCTGACGAAGTCCATCTCGTCCACGTCGATGATGATCTTTGGGCCGAGCGTGTAGCGAGCCACCCAGTCCGTGTAGAGCGCATTCAGCCGCTCGAGGTACTCGATGCGGATCGACGACTCGTACGCGCGCCCCCGCAGTTGGATATGGCCCACGAGCGTCGGCACGGACGCGCGCAGATAAACGAGCAGGTCCGGCGGACGCAGGTAAGAGGTCATGAGCGCGAAGAGATCCGTGTAGTTCTCGTAGTCGCGGTCGGCCATGAGGCCCATTTCGAACAGGTTTCTGGCGAAGATCTCCGCGTCCTCGTAGATCGAGCGGTCCTGCACGATGGAGTGCGGCGTCGCCTCGATATCGCGCTGGTGCTTGAACCGGCTGGAGAGGAAGAACACCTGAAGGTTGAATGACCACCGGCGCATATCCTCATAAAAGTCGGATAGATACGGGTTGTCGTCGACGCGCTCGAAAAAGGCTTCCCACTTGAAGTAGTCGCTGAGGATCTTGGTAAGGGAGCTTTTGCCGGCCCCTATATTGCCGGCGATAGAGACGTACTTTTTTGATGGTAGAGAATCGGGAGAGGGCATATCGAAGGTCGAGTGTGGCGTCTGGGGTGTAGCTTGACGGGTGCCGCCTCTGCAACGCGGCGAGCGCGGGGCAATGGACCATCAGTGACGGCCGGGCACCGGCAGGAGCGGGTCAAAATACGGCCTGACCTTCGTAGACGCAGAAGCTCAAAGCAAATTCGCACAGAAGGTGCCGCTCCGAGCTTCTTCGTCGGTATCTTTACACGGCTCGTTCCCAGAATCATTGCCGCATCGGCACGCTCTCATGGCTTTCGAAATTCGCAGCCTCTACTTTTACGTTGTCTGCTTCGCCACACTGCTCATGGTCATCATTGGCGCGGTGCAGATCGTCTACTCCGTCATGGACCTGTTATATCCGGTATCATACAGCATGACGACGGTCGAAGAAATGGATGCGCGCCTGAACGCCGGACGCGCGCCCGGCGACACGCTGCGCCTTTCGCGGGCGGACCTGGAAAAGCGCGTGGACGCGGAGCAGGCTCGTGAAGAGAACCGGGAGCGCCGGCGCGCGGTGCGAAGCCTGTTTGGCAACATTGCACTCCTGCTGATCGCCGCGCCCGTGTACCTGTACCACTGGCGGCAAGTGCGGCACCGCGACCCGGCCGCCCGTTGAGCGTTGAAGAGGGCGGCGGGATTCGCCCTGAAGTTGCCTATCTTGAACGAACGTTTCAGATGCTCGCAATAAGATGCAGTGCCATGAAAGCTGAGGAAAACGCACGCGCCGTCATGCTCGTCGAGGACAACGAGATGATTCGGATGCTCATCGAAGAAGTGCTTTCGCTGCAGTACGAAGTGGAAGCTTTCGCCGATGCGGAATCCGCGCTTGCGAGGGCGCGGGAACGGGCGTTTGATCTCGTCTTGCTCGACGTCACGCTGCCCGGCATGAGCGGCACCGAAGCTATGAAGACCCTTCGGACGCTTCCTTCCTACACGGACACGCCGCTCGTGGCCATGACCGGACACTCCTCTCCGGCCGACCGGCTGGAATACCTCTCGGCCGGCTTCACGGAACACCTCGGCAAGCCCTTCATGCCGGAGGAGCTAACGCGCCTCGTACGAGAACTCGTCCCGTCGGCACAGGCGTAGCGCCTCTCTTACCCCGGAAAAGAGCAGTCGCCGGTGTCTGTGGCAGCAGCTTCTGGCTGCGGGGTGCCGTAGACGAAGTTTGCGTAGGACTGCTCGGCCGTTCCAAACCAGGGGCGCATGAGATCAGCCGCCTTTCCATAAGAAGCATGGATGCGGCGGTAGAGACCATCCCGGTCGCCGTCGGCGAGGTGCGCGGCCGTGGCCTTCTGGGCCGCTTGCATGAGGTCGGTGGGGAAGGGCCGCAGTTGAACACCCGCCTGGATGAGCCGCTGCAGCGCTGCCGGGTTCTGGGCATCGTAGCGCGTGAGCATTCGGGCACCCGCCTCGGACGTGGCGGCGGCAAGGGCTTCTTTATAGCCGGCCGGCAAGGTGTTATAGGCGTCTTGATTGACGTAGAAGGTGATCGCGCTTCCCGGCTCCCACCATCCCGGATGGTAGTAGTTGCGAGCCACCGTTTGGAGGCCGAGTTTCTCATCATCGTACGGGCCGATCCATTCAGCCGCATCAATGGCGTCGGTTCGCAGCGCCTGAACGATCTCACCGGCCGAGAGCGTCACGGCATTGGCACCGAGCTGTTGCATCACGGAGCCGCCCATGCCCGGCATCCGAATTCGCAAACCCTGCAGCGCGGCCAGGCTCCCCACTTCCCGCCTGAACCATCCGCCCATTTGTACGCCGGTGTTGCCGCCGGGAAAGTTGACAATGTTGAAGTCGGCGAACATCTCCCGAAGCAGGTCCATGCCGCCGCCATAGGCCAGCCATGCCATGTGCTGCCGCGCCGTCAATCCAAAGGGCACACAGGCGTCGAAGACGAGGGCTGGGTTGGCGCTGGTGAAGTAGAAGGACACCGCGTGGCCCATCTCCACCGTACCCTTGCCGACAGCGCTGAGCACCGCGTCGAAGGGCAACATCTCGCCGGCCGGATAAACCTGAACGCGAAAGCGGCCGTCGGTGAGCGCGGCGAGGCGTTCGGCCATGACTTCCGCCGCGCCGAAGATCGTGTCGAGCAGTGGCGGGAAGGAGGACGCGAGCCGCCACCGGATACTTGGCCGCGTGATCACATCGGGACTTCCGTAGGGGTCGCCTGCATTGCCCGAGCAGCCGGCCAGCAGCGTGCCGGCAGCGGCCGTTCCGAGCGCTTTCTTTACAAAACTACGTCGTTCCATGCTCGTTCACCGCACCTGCCGGCCACGGCGGCGCGCGCCGTTCGGCTTCGGCGCGGGCGATGCCGCCACGCGCATCTGCGCTGCTGCGGACAGTGCCCAGATTAGTAGCCAGCCCACAGCAAGCATCCAGGCCTGTGCCAGAACGAGCGCCCCGAGGCTGACGGCATAGATCGCGTGATAGAACCACGGGGGCACGCCGCCCTTGCTGCGCGATGCTGCAATCTGCCGCACGCCGCCGCTTCCTGCAGCAAGCGCCTTAAGCGCGAGCAGGAGGGGCGTGTAGATGTACAGCACCCACTGCGCCCACACAGCCCCCGTCGCGGCGTAGTAAACGATAACGACCGTGATAACAAGGTCGATGATGGTTTCCTTGATCCATCCCATGAGCTGCCTTGAATAGGTTCTTGCCGTGTGCCTCCGGCCTCCGCCGTCGGCCGAGCCGAAAGTTGTTCACTGAGTATCGGCGCGGCGCGGCGCGTCTGAAGCGGCACGCGGACTTTACGGCACCGCTTCGAACCGGTTTAACTCCAGATTCTTGCGCACTTTATCGGGAGCGAACACTCGGCCGTTCATGGCAATGTAAACGCCGGGCGGGAGCGTCTGCACGGCCGCCACGGCAAAGCCGATGTTAAACACGGCATCGCTCACCCTGAACCTCGCCGGGGTCAGCGAGCCGACGAACACGATCGTCTTGCCTTCGACCTCCCCGAGCCGCTTCGCCGACTGCACCATCGTGTCGGTGCCGTGCGTGACGAGAATGCGCGTGGCCTCGGCATCCCGGATGCTCCGGGCGAGGAGTGCGCGGTCCTCGTCCGTCATCTCGAGGCTGTCTTTTCGGAAGAGGATGTCGAGCTTCCAGTCGGCGGTTATGCCCGCATCCTGCAAGATCGAAACGATCTGCGGCTCGCCGACGGCGTAGGCGTCCTTGGCGTCAAAGTACACCTTGTCGATGGTGCCGCCTGTGGAAAAGATCTGAATGAGCATGGTTCAGGGTAGCGCGAAGCGGGATTATTCGAACTGAGCGCGAAATGCGGTGAACGCCTCCTCGAGCGCCTCGACGCGCTCGCGCAAGGAGGCGACCTCTTCTCCCAGCACCTGCGTATGGCTGGTCATGAGCGGCATCACGGCGACCTCCTCCGCCACGTCCGGCTCTCCCGAAAGCAAATGCGCGAACCGGTTCTCTTTTCGCCCGGCTTGAACCGGAAGCTCCATAACCAGCGGCTCGCCGCCGCCAGCGAGGGAGGCGAGGACGGCCTGAACCGTTTCGACGGTCGGGAACGGGTGCATTCGAGAAGCGCGCACGCGCAGCTCGCCTGCCGTCTGCGCGCCGCGAAGCATCAGCTCCGCGAGGATCGAGAGCGCGTCCGGGGCGAGGCGCAGCGCTTCCGTGAGCGCGTGGCGGTACTTTTCGACGCGACTACCGGCACCGGAGACCACCCCGGCCAGGTGCATCTTCTGCAGGGAGAAGAGCGCTTCATGGACCTCATCAGGGCCGAACTGCACCACCGGTGCCCGGTTGCTCTTCTGGTTGCAGGCAGCCACGAGCGCGTTGAGCGTGAGCGGGTAGTATTCCGGCGTTGCGAGGTCCTTCTCCACGAGGGATGCCAGCACGCGCACTTCGAGCGGGGACAGGTTCACGGCACAAGGAGGCTTGATGCAGGGTCGGGCCGTCCAATATACGCGCTCGTCGTCAACCTGCACCGCAGGGGCGGCCTCTTTTGCCCCGCCCGTGCTCCCGGCTCGGCGGATTATCCGCCGCCGGCATTACGGCACAAGGTCCGCCGGCAGGCCAAGCCAGAGCAAGGCGTCCTCCATTCGATAAAAGGCCCCGATCCGGCGCAGCGCGGCCCGTCGCTGCTTCTCGCCATGCAAGCGGGCGAGGCTGTACTGAAACTCGTCGGCGGTGATGAGCGCCGCGCGCCCGTCTCCGAAGGCGTCCATGCGCTGCTCGACGAAGCGCGCCACCCTATCGATGTCGCCCGGGAGGAGGTCCATCGAGGTGATCTCGCGTCCGTCCCAGATGATGTCGCGCCCGGGCTGCCAATCGTGGCTGCCGAGCACCTCTGAAATGCTCCGTTTAATGCCGGCGACGTTCAGCATGCCCCTCACGCGGGCTACCATGAGATTGGCCTCCTTGGAAGGTTCTAACTGTATTTGCATCGGGCTACCGATAGAAACGGTCGGAACAGCGTGGCTCACGTCTACGGATGTAGACCTCATAAGATGCCTCAGAGCCGCTGGCGCAAGATCTGCATCAGTGTCCTCGTAGGGCAACACCGAAGCGGGTGAACTCTGCGTAACGTCGCGGCGAACGCACGCCTTTGGATGCTGCAGAATGTAGATTCCGATATTCCCATGCCGCCCGCGGGACGCCTTCGTTCAGCGGCGACGCGCCTCGTTCACTGTAGCGTTCTGACGTCCATGCCTTCTTCTTTGTTGCACAAACTTACTGAGGCGTCTCCGGCCATGAAGGAGACCGCCACCAACGTGGCTCGCTCCATCCACAAAGCCGTTCTCAACGGCGGCCCGCCCGCGCGCAAGCTGGCTGACCTGCTGCACGGCACCTGGCTCGGCCACCCGCTGCACGCCGTCTTGACGGACGTGACCGTTGGCGCCTTTAGCCTCGGCACGCTCTTCGATCTCCTTGGCGAGATGACCGGCGACGACGGGATGCGCCAGGCCGCCGACCTGACCACGGCCGCAGGTGTTCTGAGCGCCGTTCCCACGGCCCTCTCCGGCCTGGCGGACTTCTCCACAGTGCCGAAGCCGGCCGCTGCCACCGCAGCGCTGCACGGGTCCCTGAACTCCGTCGCCCTCGGACTCTACCTCGTGTCGCTGAAAGAGCGCAGTGCGGGCCACCGGAGGGCAGCCGTTGCCGTTTCGCTCTCGGCATTTGCGCTTTCCGGCCTGACGGCCTGGCTCGGCGGCCACCTCGTCTACAGCCATAAGGTCGGCGTAGACCGCAGCGGCAAAGCGGACGGACCCAAAGCGTGGACGGATGCGCTCGACGCAGAGGCGCTTGCCGAAGGCACCCTGCGGTGCGTCGACGTGGAGGATCATCACGTGCTGCTGAACCGGCAAGGAGAATCGATCCGCGCGATCGCTGCCCGCTGCAGTCACGCCGCCGGCAAGTTGGAAGACGGCATGGTGGAGGGAATCACCGTCCGCTGCCCGCTCCACGACTCCGTGTTCGACCTTCGCGACGGGTCCGTGGTTTTCGGGCCGGCGGTGCATCCGCAG
This sequence comes from uncultured Bacteroidota bacterium, assembly GCA_963790965.1. GTDB lineage: Bacteria > Bacteroidota > Rhodothermia > Rhodothermales > DASSAV01 > CAWBQO01. The sequence continues at coordinate 962,954 of CAWBQO010000006.1, read as the reverse complement.
CTGCCGTACGAGGCGCGGATCAAGGATGGCAAGATCCAGGTCCGGGCGAAGCAAGGCTCCTGACCGGCACTTTATGCAAAAGCCCCCGGCGCAGCGAGGCGCAGGGGGCTTGGCAAGACGTTCCGAGGGGTTTCAGAAGACGGCTTCCTCGTCCTCTGTCGGGTCGCGGAAGTAGATCTCGTCGCTCAGCATTTCTTTGATGGCGACCTCGGTGGCTTTCGGTTTCACCTCGTATTCGAGGGAGATGCGGCTCTGCTCTTCCTGGAAGCGCGGGTCTTCGATTTCGGTTTCGAATCCCTCATAGTACGAAAGCTTCTCGTCCAGCTCCGCCTTCGCACGGGAAGAGATCTGGCGCGAGCGTTTGCCCAGAATAGCAACGGCCTCGAAGATGCTGCCCACCTGATCGGTAAGCGTATCGATATTGATCGTGCGGATCGGCATGAGAAAACGGGTAGGGTCTACAACAAAAAGAGACCGCCTGGAAGAGGCAGCGCTGCGTTCACGTGAACAATCGTGATAGACGCACAGTGATCAAGAGCGGTTCCCACCGTCCTGCATCGGGATGGCTGAGGAGGGGGCAACCCGGGGGATGGTGTTGAAGATGCAACGGCAACCCGGGCGCGCGTGGAGAGAGGCGCGTTGATCAGACGGATGATTCGGAGGGGCAGAGATGCGGGAGGGTGCGGCTCAGGAATGGCTGTGCATTCCGCCTGCCTGTCCGAAAAACCCCATCCCCCCTTCGGGGTACTCCCCCTGAAAGGGGGAGAGTTTATCGAGCATTAACGCTCAGGCATATTCCTATGCTTTCACCAGAAGCAATTCCTCCCCTTCCAGGGAGCCTGTCCTGAGCGAAGTCGAAGGAAAGTGCCGCGAAGTGACGGAGGGGTGCGGCTCAGGAATGCCTGTGCGCTCTACCTGCCGGCGCGAAGACCCCCCGGCACGCCTGCAGCAGACACCCCAACGAACCCACCCGTGCCCCTGCAAGGGTGCAGCGTCTACAGCACAACCAGCGCCTGCGTGCTCTGTCCTCCGTTCGCCTCCAGGCGCAGGACGTACATGGCAGCCGTGAGGCCGGAGAGGTCGAGGCGGACGTTGTGCCTTCCTTCGGCCGCGTAGCCGCTTTGTACGTCCCGAACAGCGCGCCCGAGCAGATCGAAGAGCCGAAGCGACACCGGGCCGGGAGCCGCAAGATGGTACTGGAGCGTCATCGCGCCGGTCGCGGGGTTCGGCGCGGGCGGCGACAGGTACGTGCCCTCCGGTCCGTTCCGGTGTTCACTGCCGAGGCGAAGTCCCGGCAACACGAAGTCATGCACCACTGGGAGGTGATCGGACGCATATGAGTCCCGCGCCTCCAGTCCGTAGCGCAGCCGCTCCTCGATCGTCAGTGCGGGGGTGTAGAGAACATAGCCGTTGCCCGGTTCGAGCACGGAATCGGTATAGATCATGTAATCGAGCCGCCCGGGCGGAAAGTCGCTGCCGGGATCAATCCAGGTGACGGTCGCGGGCAGGCCGGTCGTGGCCGGCTGGGCATCCGTGAGGGGCGTGCCGTCTCCGTCGGGCGGAGCAGCCGGGCCAAACCGCGCAGTGTTGACGATCTCGCCGGAAACAAGCGTCTCCGGCTGCTGCCGGTTGCCGACGAAGTTCATGTCGCCCGTGATCGTGATCGGCGTCTCCGGCGTGATTGCGCCGGATGCCCGGCCGTCGCGGATGAAGGCAAGCATCTGATCGACCTCGTTCTGCCGGGAGGTTTCGCCGGAGGCGCAGCAGCGCGGATGCGCCACGAGCGCCAACAGGTCCTCACTCGCGGCGTCCGGAAGGTCGATCCGGAAAGCACCGTTGCAGGTGCCGGGTACGCCCTCCTGCTCGCAGAGCGCCGTCGCTGAAAGAATCGGGTAGCGGCTCACCACGAGGATGTCCCCCACCACCCGCTCGGCGTGCCACGATTCGCCGCCGTCGAGTGGCAGAAGCCGCGTAAGCAGGCGTTCAGCCTCGTCAGCAGTCGTGTTATAAACCTCCTGAAAGGTCAGGATGTTCGGTTCCGTGGCGCGCAGGATGCGCCCGAACGCAGCTTCGTTATCCGGCGCGAAGAGCGCGTCGCGGAGCGCATTGTACGTGAGGATGCGCAGATGCGAAGGGTTCCAGCGCTCCAGGCGCACAGGCGCTCTGCTGTACGCGCCATCGGTAAGCTCGTAAACGACGCCCCCGTCGCCGTCGGGCAGGCGGTCGCCCGTTGCGCCGTCCGCGAGAACGATGCGGATGGTCCGGCTCGGAAAGAGCGTTTCGCCGAGCACGAGTCCGCGCGGGATGGCCATCTCAAACCGGTTGCCGGTGACGGTCGGCATCGTCAGGAGGCCGAGGTCGCTGTGTTCGACGCGGCGGGATGTGCTGCCTTTCTTGAACGTGCCGGAGCGATCGCCGAACGTCCACTCGAGTTCAGCGCCAATCCCGAAGCGCGGGGTGCCCGTGCCCGCGTTGTTGTCGGTGTCAAGGGAAAGGCGGACGGAGTTGCCGTCCTGCAAGTTGATCTCGCCGCCGGTTTCGAAGGAGAGGTAAAGGTATCGTTCATCGCTCACTGCCCACAGCCGGCCGAAGTCAACGCTGCCGCCTCCGTCGCCGGCGTCGGACACAAGCGGCTCAACACCCTGCCAGTCGCCGAAGTGCGCATCGATGCGAATGGGGGCGGGCTGCGCCGCAACTGCGACGGCAACGAAAGAAAGGATGGGGAGAATGGCGTACTTTGCGGACATACTGAATCTCTGGTCATGATTTCGTCCGTTCAAGATACGACAGCCTGTTTCCCAGCCCGTCCCCGTGCGTAGGTTTATGCCGGCTCCCTCCATAGCTGCCTCCATAACGGCCATCATCGTCAACTACGGCACGCCCGAGCTTACGCGAGCGGCGGCCTGGTCGCTCCGCGGGCACTATCCGGACCTGCCGATCCTGATCGTCGAGAACGGCTCGCCGGACGATTCGCGTGTCCTTCTTGAAACCCTCGCGGGCGAGATCGAGCCGTGCCGCGTGATCGCACTCGACCGCAACCGCCATCACGGTCCCGGCATGGACGTCGGCATCCGTGAAGCCCAGACGCCGTGGGCGCTCGTGTTCGACTCCGATTGCATTCTTTACCGGTCCGGCCTTCTCGAAGAAATGCTGGCCAAAGCGACCTCTGAAAAAGCCTATTCTGCCGGACTCGTGCTGATGGTCAACCGGCAGGGCTATGCGGCAAGTCCCGGCGAGACGACCTATCCCTATGTTCATCCGCAATGCGCACTCCTCCGGCGCGAGCCGTACTTCACCTTGCCGCCTTTTCAGAAGGACGGCGCGCCTTGCATCGACAATGCAGTAGCGGCGGCTGAACGCGGGCTGATGGTTGCTCCGTTTCCAGTCCAGGATTACGCTTACCACCTCAGCCGCGGCACCGTGCGGACGTACGGCTATCGCCTCGGCCTCGCGGGCAAGCTTAAAGAACTTCGGCACCGGCTCCTTAAACTCACGCGGCGTTAGGTCCGCTTCGACCAGTCACACGGGCGAGCCTGCCGGACGGCGGGGAAGCGCGAGCACGCCTTCGTGGTCCGCTTCGCTGCGCCACCGTTCCGCGATCCAGAGCGCGTGCTCATCAGAGACATCCCTCGCGACAATGCAACTGAGGCAGCCGGGCGCGCGGCACGTGCCGTCGGGAAGGATCTGAATGCGTTCATCACGCCGCGTCGGCGGCCGTCATTTTGCCGACAGGCCCGTGCGTGCGTTTGCCGGTACAGCACCCGGAAGCGAGTACGTGCTTGCCCGCACTACAAGAATGCTCCCAGAAGGAGGCCATAGAGAATGTGCGCGAGCATGGTGATGATCGGCGTCGTGAAGCCGTAGTTGAGCACGAGAAATCCGGGCGGCTCCAGGAGCGAAGTCGGTTCAGGTTGCTTGTACGCGCTCGCCATGCGCGGGTGGACGTTCGGCAGCAGCGGAATGAGCACGGCAAGCACGAACAGGCCGTGGAAGGCCCCCAGCGCCGCGCCCAGCCACCATGAAGGCGAGCCGACGGAGAAAAAGATGAGTCCGTAGAGCAGCGAAAAAAGCCACCCGTTGATAAAGTGGATGACGAAGCCGTACATCTTTGCGCGGTCCATGTTGCCCGTCATCATGGTGCCGAGAAGCAGAGGCACGCTCATCCGCGTCAGCCGCAAGCCCTGGCTCAAGGCCATGGTGAGGGTGAGCGCAAGGGTGGCAACGAAGCCCCAGAGAAGGGCCTGCTCGATATTCATCGTGGTTCCGCGTCTGTGGGAGCGCCGCCGCTCGCATGCTCGATGGCAAGCGCGGCGTTGATCAGGCCAATGTGCGTAAACGCTTGCGGGAAGTTGCCGAGCGCTTCTTCCGTTTGCGCGTCGATCTCTTCGGCAAACAAGCCCACGTCATTGGCGCAGCGAAGCGCGCGATCGAGCGTCGCCCGGGCTTCGCCGACACGCCCGCCCCGCGCCAGGTATTCGGCCGCCCACATCGTGCAAATGCCGAAAGTGCCCTCCCGACCGGAAAGATCGTCGCCTGCGCCCCGGGGATAGCGGTACCAGAGGCCATTTTCCTCCAGCCCGTCTTTCAAGTACCTGAACGTCCCTTGCATTCTCTCGCTACGGGCGTCTTCAAAATGGTGATTGCAAAGCAGCAGCAAACTGGCATCGGGCAGATCGTTCTCGAAAGCCTGCACGTAGCTGTTCAGCTCGCTTCGGAAACCGCGCGTCTCGACCGTCTCGCGAATGCGATCTCGCACTTGTTTGTACCGCTCAACCGGCACGCTGAGATGGTCATGTTCGTGCATCGTGATCAGGTTGTCGAGCGCGCGCCAGCAAAGCGCCGCCGCATGGACGTAGCGACGCTCCTGGCCCGGTATCTCCCAGATGCCGCTGCCGGGGGTTTCCCAGTGCTTGCACACCGTCTCCCCAAGGCCTCGCAGCCGCTGGACGTGCGACTTCACGAGCGTACCGCCCCTCATCAGAAACTCGTGCGCCGCGCCGATGATCTCGCCGTACACGTCCATTTGAATCTGACCGGACGCGCTGTTTCCTTCTCGCACGGGCCGAGACCCCTTATACCCTTCAAGGTAATCGAACGTGCGCTCGGGCAGGCGCGTGTGGCCGAAGAGGTCGTATAGCGGTCGCAGTTTGGGCCATGAGAGACGCGTGGCATTGAGCATCCAGCTTATAAACGCGCCTGCTTCATCCTCGAAGCCGAGACCGAGAAGCGCCCGCGTCGTAAGGGAGGCGTCGCGCAACCAGCAGAAGCGATAATCCCAGTTTCGCTCGCCGCCGAGGACCTCGGGCAGCGAGGTCGTCGCGGCGGCCACGATCGCCCCGGACGGAGCATACATGAGACTCTTGAGCACGAGCGCACTCCGAACGACAGCCTCCCGGTACGGGCCTTCGTAGGCGCAGCGGCCGGCCCACTGCTGCCACCACTGCGTCGTTTCGCGGCAGAGGGCAAGAGCGTCTTCGCCGAGCGGCGTCCAAAGGAGCGGCTCGGCATCGGCGGCCGAGAGACCGGCCACGTGCCGCTCGCCCGTAGAAACCTCAACCCGGGCAAGGACCTCCTCGCCCGACAACTCAGAGGCGAAGCTGGTCCGAAGCCCGACGGCCAGCCCCTTGTGCTCGCACAGGAATCCGAGCCGCCCACGCGGCTCGATCCTCGGCGCAATGCGGCCGAAGTCGAAGCGCGGCGCATACCGCATCTGCATCTGAACCGCTCCCTCAACGCCTTCAATGAGGCGCAGCAGGGCGTGGGGTGACGCAAAGGGCACCGACTCCGAGGCAACGCCCAGCGGCATGAAGTCCGTGAGGCGCACCGAGCCTCCTTCCGTCGTAAACGTCGTCTCCAGTACGTTCGAATGGCCCACATAGCGCCGACGGCATTCGTAAGGTGCCGCCGGGCGTATCTCGAACGCGCCGCCGCGTTGCTGGTCGAGAAGCGCAGCAAACACCGGCGGCGCGTCGAAGCGCAAGGGGCACCACCAGTCCACCGCGCCGCTGCGGGAGACGAGCGCGACAGTATGTCCGTTGCCGAGCGCGGCGTAGTCGCCTATGGGCGGATAAGTCGGGTTCTGCATGGCCAAAGATAAGTCGCCCCGGCCGTTCGCCCTTCGAGCGCAGTTTCTCTTTTCGGAAAAGAGTTTGTAAGAAGAGGCCGAGGCGGGAGCGTCGGCGGGGCTGCTGAGGCAACCTGCAGGCGGGCGGGCACCTTCTGCGCCGACGCGCGTTGCGGCCTTATTCGGACAAGTTTGTACTTATTCAAGCGCGCGCGCCGCTGACTTCCGCAGCGGCTCGCGCCCAAGACATAGTTTATGACGATGGAAACATTGACCGCTCCCGATTTCCGCACCCGCACCGTCAGCGACGTGGTGGCGGAGGACTACAGGCGCGGCGCCGCCTTCAAGCGCTTCGGCATCAACTTCTGCTGCGGTGGCGAGCGGACGGTCGAGGAGGCGTGCGCGAAGAAAAAGGTCGCGTACGGCACCCTTGAAGAAGCGCTCCTCGTTGCCTCGCGGGGCCACGACGATTTGCCGGACGTTCGCGCCTGGAGCGCCGAAGAGCTTGCTGCCTACATCGTAGCGACGCACCACACCTACGTGCGGCAAAACGTGCCGGTCTTGCTGGCCTTCACCAACAAAGTGGCCCGCGTTCACGGCCAAGCGCATCCGGAACTGGTGCAGATCGAAGGGCTGTTCCGGTCGATGGCCTCCGACATGCTCGCGCACCTCGAGCGAGAGGAGCAGGAAGTCTTCGCCGCCGTCCCGGCGTTCGAAGCCGGCGCGCCCGCCGATGCTTCCGTTAAGGCTGCAGTCGCAGCGATGGAAAAGGAGCACGAGCGCATGGCGGGCGTCATGGCGAATATCCGCAGCCTCAGCAACGACTACAAGCCTCCGGTCTATGCGTGCAACACGTACCGGGCGGCGTACGCGCAGCTTCTCGACTTCGAGGAAGACCTTCACCGGCACCTGCATCTGGAGAACAACATCTTGTTTCCGCAACTGCTTTCATAAAGATTCACAGAATAATGCGCGCAGGGGAAAACATGTGCCCTCTACGCGCGTGGGAGAGGGCCTTGCGGTGACGGCCGCGGCGAAGGTGCCGTTCAACCGTTGACGCGGGAAGAGAAAGTCCGTATCTTAACAGACTATGTCCGGCGCACGCGGCGTTTCGCGCTGCGAACAGCGCACAAAGGCAGCGCCCCGCGAAACGATCGCAGGCTTGAACCGCCAGTAATTTATTGTCATGGATCCGAATAGTTTTAAAACGCTCTCTGCCAAGCCCGCCGAAGTCGAGCGGGAATGGTTCGTCATCGACGCGGAGAACGAGGTCGTTGGGCGGCTCGCCACCCGCGTCGCCTCGGTGCTGCGCGGTAAGCACAAGCCTTCCTTCACGCCCCACGTGGATACGGGGGATTACGTGATCATCGTCAACGCCGGCAAGATTCGCTTCACCGGCGGCAAGGAGGACGACAAGGAGTATCTCCGCTTCTCCGGCTACCCGGGCGGCCTGAAGACCTTTACCCCCCGGCAGACGCGCAGCAAGAAGCCGACGTTCATCGTCGAGAATGCCGTGAAGGGAATGCTTCCCAAAGGCGTGCTCGGGCGGCAGATGATCGGCAAGTTGAAAGTCTACGAAGGGCCGAGCCATCCGCATGAGGCTCAGTCGCCCAAGGCGCTCGCCGTATAAGCGAACGGTTCAGAATCACGATCAGAATAACAATGGCAGGACCTCTTCAGTACATCGGCGTTGGACGGCGCAAAACCTCTACGGCGCGCGTGTACCTTCGCCCGGGCAACGGTAGCTTCGTCATCAATCATCGCCAGGCGGCGGAGTACTTCCCGCTCGAGTGGCGGCAGCGGATGCTCACCGCGCCCTTCGCCGCGGCCGGCAAGGAAGGACAGTTCGACGTGGTCGTCAACGCCAAAGGCGGCGGCTTGAGCGGACAGGCCGAGGCGATTCGCATGGGCGTCTCGCGTGCGCTCGTCGTCTTTGACGAAGAGTTGCGCAAGCCGCTTCGCGACGCCGGATTCCTTACGCGCGATCCGCGTATGGTCGAGCGCAAGAAGTACGGACGCCCGAAAGCGCGCAAACGGTTCCAGTTCTCCAAGCGATAGTCGCTTGTGGACCCTTGCTTCAGCTGCCGCGCACATTGCCGAGCGCCTGAAGCAACTTATCACTCATACTGCCCGATACGTGACAGGGTGGCCGGAGCCGAGCGTCTACTGGAGGCTCAGTTCCGGCTCTGTCTTGTAAACGACGGCAGTAGCGGACAAAACCCACACCATCATGGCTGAACAGACGCAGGACGCGCAGCACCGCGCTTCCATCGAAGACCTGCTCAAGGCAGGCACCCACTTCGGGCACCTCACCCGGCGCTGGAATCCGAAGATGAAGCCGTACATCTTCATGCAGCGCAACGGCATCCACATTCTTGACCTCATGCAGACGCAGGTCATGCTGGACGCCGCCGCGGACGTGGCCGCGCGTTACTCCCGTCAGGGCAAGCGCATCCTCTTCGTCGGAACGAAGAAGCAGGCGAAGGACGCCGTTCGGGCCGAAGCGGAGGCGTGCGGAATGCCGTTCGTCGTCGATCGCTGGCTCGGCGGAACGCTGACCAACTTCCAGACGATTCGCAAGAGCATCCGCCGAATGGAAGCCATCGCGAAGATGAAGACGGACGGCACTTTCGAGCAGCTCAAGAAGAAGGAGCGCCTTATGCGCGAGCGCGAATACGAGAAGCTCGAGCGCGTGCTCGGCGGTATCGCTGACATGCCCCGCCTTCCCGGCGCGCTCTACATCGTCGACATCAACCGCGAGCACATCGCCGTTGACGAAGCCCGCAAGCTCGGCATCCCGATCATTGCCATGGTGGACACGAACACCGATCCTGATCTCGTGGATTATGCCATCCCCTCCAATGACGACGCGCTGAAGTCGATCCAACTCGTTACGTCGGTCATCTCTGCGGCAGCCGTCGAAGGAACGCGCTCCCACGAAGTGCAGGAGGCCACGGCCGAGATCGAGCAGGAAAAGATCACGGAGAGCTACGAAGAGGAAGAAGATATGGCGTGAGCGCGCCCTCCTCCTCATTGGTCGAAACTTTAGGACTTGATAGACAGAAATGGCAATTTCAGCTGCAGACGTAAAACGTCTTCGCGAAACTACCGGCGTGGGCATGATGGACTGCAAGGCCGCGCTGACGGAGGCGGACGGCGACTTTGACGCCGCCATTGAGCTGCTCCGCAAGAAGGGGCAGAAGGTCGCCGCCAAGCGCGCCGGCCGCGAAGCCAAAGAAGGCCTCGTGGTTGCGGGCGTGTCCGACGACAAGAAGGCCGGCGTCCTCGCCGAAGTGAACTGCGAAACCGACTTCGTGGCGCGCGGAGATGACTTCGCCTCCTTCGCCGCCGATATACCGGCGATCATCCTCAGCGAGCGCCCGCAGGACCTTCCCGCGCTGCTCGACCTTCCGTACAAGGACGGCCGCAGCGTCGGGCAGACGCTCACGGACCTCACCGGCAAGATCGGCGAAAAGATTGACATCCGCCGCTTTGCGCTTCTGCGCACCGATGACGGCGAGATCGTTTCCTACATCCACCCCGGCTCCCGCCTCGGCGTTCTCGTCGAAGCAACGGGCGACGGGGACCTCGAGCCGGTCGGCCGCGACGTGGCCATGCAGGTCGCCGCCCTCAGCCCCGTTGCCACCACACGCGACGAAGTGCCCGAGGAGGTCAAGACCAAGGAGATGGATATCGCCCGCGAGGCCGCTCGCAACGAGGGTAAGAAGGAAGAAATGCTCGACCGGATTGCGCAAGGCAAGCTCGAGCGCTACTACAAGGACTTTGTCCTCGTAGAGCAGCCGTTCGTCAAGGACGCCTCGATGTCTGTGCGCGAAATGCTCAAGCAGCATGGCGCAGGCGTTCGGACGTTCGTTCGCTACGCGCTCGGCGACTGACCCGTAGCGGCATAGAGGCCGCAAGGCGCTATGCTTCACAAGAAAGGCACACCGGCTGAACCGCAGGGTGCCTTTTTTTGTAGACCTTTTGGTGTCTCGCGCGCGTGCCCGGCCCACCCTTTTAGATCCCAAAGAACGGTATGCCTCAGATGAACGGTGCCTCGGAAGGCCCTCGCTTCAAGCGCGTCCTGCTCAAGCTCAGCGGCGAGTCGCTCATGGGCGAAAAGCAGTTCGGCATCGACGAAGCCATGCTCGACCGCTACGCCGAAGAGATAAAGCCCGTCGTCGAGCGCGGTGTCGAACTGGCCATCGTCATTGGCGGCGGCAACATCTTTCGCGGCATCAGCGCCTCGAAAGGGATGACGCGCTCTCATGCCGATTACATGGGAATGCTGGCTACGATGATTAACGCGATGGCCCTCCAGGACGCGCTTGAACAGGCGGGCTTGCAGACGCGCCTGCAGTCGAGCATTTCCATGGAGCAGATCGCGGAGCCGTTCATCCGCCGCCGCGCGATTCGGCACCTCGAGAAAGGTCGCGTTGTGATCTTCGGCGCGGGAACGGGGAATCCGTACTTCACGACCGACACGGCCGCCGCCCTTCGCGCCCTCGAAATCGACGCCGACGTTATCCTTAAAGGCACCCGCGTCGACGGCGTCTTTACCGCCGACCCGGAGCAAGATCCGCTCGCGACGCGGTTTGACCGCATCCACGGCGGTGAAGTGCTCCGGCGCGACCTTCGCGTGATGGATCTGACCGCATTTACCTTGTGCAGCGAATCGCGCGTGCCTATCATTATCTTCAACATGAACACGCCGGGCAACCTGCTGCGCCTCATCCAGGGAGAGACGGTCGGAACGACCGTCCACTGGGAAGAGCAGACGGCCGCGCCCGCCGAGCCGACATCGGCATCCTGAACCTTATCGTAAGCCGGACCATGGACGAGAACCTACAGCTTCTGCTCGACGAGGCGGAAGAGCACATGAACAAGTCGCTGGAACATTTGCGCACCGATCTTGGCTCGCTGCGCGCCGGCAGGGCCAGTGCGGCCATGCTCGACTCAGTCCGCGTCGAATACTACGGCAGCCAGATGCCGCTCAATCAGGTCGCAAGCGTCAGCGCGCCACAGGCCGACCTGATCGTCGTGCAGCCGTGGGACAAAGCGGCCCTCCACCCGATCGAGCGCGCCCTCATAGCCGCCAACCTCGGCGTAAACCCGTCTAACGACGGCAGCGTGATTCGCATTCCCGTGCCGCCACCGACGGAAGAGCGGCGCAAGGACCTTGCGAAAACGGCACGTTCAAAAGGCGAGGACGCAAAGGTGGCCATCCGCAACGTGCGCCGGCACAGCAAGGACCAGATCAAATCCGTTCAGCAGGAAGAGAAACTCTCCGAAGACCTCCGCTTCGAGGCCGAGGACACCCTGCAGAAACTCACCGACGACCACATCGCCAGGATAGACACCATGCTCGACAAGAAGGAAGCCGAGATCATGGAGGTTTGACGGCAGCAGTGTCCCTGCAAAAGCTTAGTCGCGCGGCGGCGTAGGTGGATCTTTTCTACGCCGTTCGCATGTAACGAAGTCTTCGCGCAGCGCGCGAGTTGGAGAGGTGCCCGAGTGGTTTAAGGGGCACGCCTGGAAAGCGTGTGTACCGGTCCCCGGTACCGAGGGTTCGAATCCCTCCCTCTCCGCCCCAGAGCAGATGCCGGGTTGCGCGGAGCAGTCCGGCATCTCTTATATAGGCCCCACGCTCCGCCTCAGACAGGTACGCCCCAGATGCTCGTCAGCATGACCGGCTTCGGCCGTGGCACCGCCACCGTTGCCGCCGCCACCGCCACCGTCGAACTGCGGTCGGTGAACAGCCGCTTCCTCGAAACGTCCATCCGCGTGCCGCGAGCCATCAGCTTCCGCGAGGCCGACATTCAGGCGATCCTGCGGGACACGCTCACGCGCGGGCGCATCTCCGTTCAAGTCCAACTCGAACAAGCAGCGGAAGAGTCCGTGGCGCTCGAAGTGGACGTGGAGGCTGCGCGCGGCTACGCGCACCTTCTGGAAACGCTCCGCGCCGCAGCCGGCATTGGTGACACCGTGCGCCTGGAACACCTGTTGACCTTCTCCGAGGTCTTCAAGCCCGTCGATGATGCGTCCGTCGCCGCCGACCATGCGTGGGAGGCCGTTAAGGAGGCGCTCAAGGAGGCAACCGACAACCTCCAGAGGATGCGCGCCGACGAGGGCAAGGCGCTCCACACGGACCTTGCGCAGCGGCTGCAGAGTATCGAGGACGAACTGGTCGCCGTCGAGCAGCGCGCTCCGGAGCGTGTCCGCGAGGCGCGCGAACGGCTCTACGACCGCCTCAATGAAATGCTCTCTGATGAGCGCGTGAACCGCGACCGACTGGAAATGGAAATGGCGATCCTGGCCGACCGGCTCGACATCACCGAAGAGTGCGTTCGCCTTCGCTCCCACATCGACGTGTTCCGGCAGACTGCCGCTGCGCCCGAACCTGCCGGTCGCAAGCTGAACTTTCTGCTGCAGGAAATGAATCGCGAAGTGAACACGATCGGCTCGAAGGCCAACGACGCGGCCATCGCGCACCACGCCGTTGGAATGAAAGAAGAACTCGAACGCATCCGCGAACAAGTACAGAATATCGAATGACGGACGCCCGACTGCGCCACCCGATTCTGGTGCTCACGGCCCCGAGCGGCGCCGGCAAGACGACCATCGCGCGGCGACTCATGGAACGCCTGCCGGCGCTCTCCTTCTCCGTCTCCGCCACCACCCGTCCGCCGCGGGCGGGCGAGCGGCACGGCGTCGATTACTTCTTTCTCTCACCGGAAGCGTTCCGGCAGAGCATCCTCGACGGGGACCTGCTGGAGTATGAAGAGGTTTACGAGGGGCGCTATTACGGAACGCTGCGCTCGCAAGTGGAAGAAAAGACCGCGAGCGGGCCGCTCTTGCTGGACGTAGACGTGAAGGGCGCGCTGGAGGTCAAGCGCATCTTTTCCCAAGACGCGCTCACCATCTTTGTTGCGCCGCCGTCGCTGGAAGTGCTGGAGAGGCGTTTGCGCAGTCGCAACTCGGAAACCGAGGAGTCGCTCGCGCAGCGCCTCAGCCGCGCACGGCTTGAGATGAAGTACCAGGACCGGTTCGACCGCGTAATTGTCAACGAGAACCTCGACGACGCCGTGGAGGAAGCCGTCCGCGCAGCAGGCGCGTTTCTCGGCCAAGACGAGGCGCAGCCGCCGGGCGTGTCGCAATAAAGACCGTACACCGAAATCACGTTCTTCGCAGATTGCCGGACATTCTCCTCGCTGAAATTGATCTCTACGCCAAAGAATCGTCGTGAGCGCACCGAAGGACCTATCCTTGCTTCAGGCTGAGACGCGCCGCGTCGCCGGGAGGCGGTGGAAGCATTTTAATACAGAGCCGCCAATCCGCTACCTTATGTCGGCAGATGCCTTCTTATCGGGTTGAACGAAGAGCGAGCGAGAAGACACCTGCACTTGCGCCGACGGTCGGCACACAGATGCTACAGCAACCGTTATGAACGAAAGCGCAGTTTGGGCCGGACGGAAAATTCTCCTCGGCGTTAGTGGCGGCATCGCTGCCTACAAGGCGGCCGAGTTGGTACGCCTCTTCAAGAAGGGAGGCGCTGAGGTTCAGGTGCTCATGACGCCGGACGCCGCACGCTTCGTCACGCCGCTCACCCTCGGCACGCTCTCTGAGCGCGAAGTGCTAACGGAAATCTTCCCGGATAACGCCGACGGAAGCTGGACGCGGCACGTGACGCTCGGCCTCTGGGGAGACATGATGATCGTCGCCCCTGCGACGGCGCAGACCATCGCGAAGCTTGCGGGCGGCTTCTGCGATTCCATGCTCACGGCCGTTGCGCTCTCTGCCCGCTGCCCTGTGCTCGTCTGCCCGGCAATGGACCACGACATGATCGGGCACCCGGCCACCCGCGCCAATCTCGACAGGCTGCGGGGCTACGGCTACTACGTCATGGACCCAGCCTTTGGGGCGCTTGCAAGCGGCCTCACCGGAGAGGGCCGTTTGCCGGAGCCGACGGAGATCGCCGCGCGTGCTGCGGAAATACTCGGGCGCGACGCAGCGAAGAAAAGGCTGAAGGGCCTGACGGTGCTCGTCACAGCCGGACCCACGCAAGAAGCCATCGACCCGGTGCGGTACTTGAGCAACCATTCGAGCGGCAAGATGGGCTTCGCGCTCGCCGAAGCCGCCGTGGAGCGCGGCGCGCGCGTCGTGCTCGTCTCCGGCCCCGTAGCCTTGCCGACGCCGCCCGGCGTCGAGCGCATCGACGTCACGACCGCCGGCGAGATGCTCGCGGCCGCCACCTCGCACGGAAACGCTGACGTCATCATAGCCGCCGCCGCCGTCGCGGACTACCGGCCGAGCGAAGCGGCCCCGCAGAAGATCAAGAAGTCCGACGCCGACCTTGTGCTCCGCCTGAGAAAGAACCCCGACATCCTTGCGACGCTTGCCGGGGGGCGGCGCGAGGGTCAGACGTTCATGGGGTTTGCACTGGAAACGGAGAATGGTCGCGAGAACGCCCTTCGCAAGCTCCAGGAAAAGCGCCTCGACTGGATCGTACTGAATGATCCCGGTGACGAAGGTGCGGGCTTCGGAACGGACACGAACCGCGTCACCCTGCTGGGGCGTGACGGCACCGAGCGTGCGTTACCGCTGATGAGCAAGCGCGATCTCGCGCGGGTGCTCATCGACGCGATTACCGAAAAAGAGGACGCTCAGGCACCCTGACCTTTCGCGCCGGCTCCCGCCAGGGATCTCCGCGCTCCCTGCCGCCGCTGCCGTGACCGAGAGAGGGACTCTCGTTGCGGAGTCCCTCGTTCCGATCAAGCGGGCAAGAAGCCAGCGCACCGGCCTGTGGGCTTCCGCCCGGCTACCCGCGCACCGTCAACGCACCACCGTCAACGCACCACCGTCATCAACCATGACGCCGGCTTCCCATCTCGGTGGAAATGCAAATATGCAGGCGCATGTTGACCGGCATTCACGCTTAGTGTACATTGACATCTACTTGCAAGGTGACGCTTGGAGGGCCTTCATGCTGCAGCCGCACGGACGCGGAAAGCCGAGGGGCCGTGAGTTCTACGTCGGCAAGCGACTGACGGCGCAATCGCCGGACCCTGGCCAACATCTGGGGCGAACATGATTCACCTACCGGCAAAGCAAGGCAGAGCGCTGGGAATGCTCTCCGTCCTCCTACTCACTCTTTGCGCGACGCCGGCCAGCGGGCAGGCAGGCGGCGCGGAGGCGCAACCGGAGTTTACAATTTCCGAAGCGCTATCGGCCGGGGATATTCGCGTGCGGCTCCTGTACGACGAGCAGACCTCCGGCCTCGATCTTTCAGGCGTCGACGAAGTGCTGCTCTTCGCGGTGGAACCCGACAGCGACGTGCCCTCGCCGGTCGACACGCTCAGCATGTCCCCCCTCGAAAAGATCTTCTGGAGTAGACACGGCCTGATGCGGGTCACCGGCCTCTTCCGCCTCGACGATGACAACCCGACGAACGACTTGCGGCAGATCGCCCGTACCCGCCGGCGTATGCTGAGCCTTCACCAGGCACTCGGTCTCGGCACGGCGGCCGCGATGGTCGTGACCGTGGTTGGTGGCGAGTTGGCGCTGGACGGCAAGCCCGGCCTGCACAAGGCCTCTTTGCCGATAACGATAGGCCTCTATGCGACCACGGCCACGCTTGCGCTGGCCTCCCCGCCTAAACTCGTCCCGAGCCGTGGCGGCATTGACAGCGTCACGTTCCACAAGGCGTTTGCCGTGTTGCACATCGCAGGCATGATCGTGACGCCTATGCTCGCCCCGGAAATCGGCGGAGAGTCTTGGTCGCGCCGACATACCCATCAGGCTTTGGGCTATGCTACGCTGGCCGCATTCAGCGGCGGCATGATTTCTGTTACCTTCTTCCGCTAAACGGAAAGAAGGCTCCTTCGTACTTCGAGGTGTTCAACCATGAAAACGCAACGCGTCCATCCGCTCAACGCCCTCCCGCTGCTTCTACTTGTCTGGGCCATGTCGGGGAACTACGCGGCCGCACAGGTGCGCTACGACGTTGTTCCGAGCGAGAGCGAAGTGGTCTACGCCATGGATCACCCGGCGCACAGCTGGACCGGCAAGAGCCAGTCTGCCACCGGCTTCGTACGCTTCGATGCGGCGATGCATCCCGTCGAGATCAGCATTTCCATTCCCGTGCTCTCCTTCGATAGCGGCAACGGCAACCGCGACTCCCATATGGCGGAGACCGTCGAGAGTTACATCTACCCGAACGTGACTTTCCACGGCTCGGACATCGTTCAGGCTGCGGCCGAGTCCACCGGCAAGCAGCACTGGGTGGTGACGGGGGACCTCACCTTCCACGGCGTTACCCACCCGGTCACGGCAGACGTGGCGCTTCTTCTTGCGGAAGGGCAACTCGCCGGCGACGGCGCGTTCGAGATCAAGCCCACCGACTACGACATCCGGCTGCCGTCCCTGCTTCTGGTGAAGGTCAAAGACTGGATCCGACTCGACTTCCACGTTGTGGCAGCGGCGAAGAAGTCCTGAGGGCCGCCCCCTGCCGATCCCGCCGCGCCGATCCGCGCCCTGCGAGTGACAAACAGCAGCTTGCGCAGCGGCATGAGCGAGGAGGTTGGGCGGAAGGACAGAACCTTCGCTTCGCTCTGGAAGACGAGGAGCAGCCTATAGGAAGGCAAGCAGGCGCACAGAATGATCATCGTTGAGGTAAGCAAGTGGCATAGATCACGGAGCTTGACGAGGTGCTCAACATTCTCAGGAAGCATAAGGACCGCTTCACGCGCGCATACGGCGTGACGGCGCTGGGCGTTTTGGGGTCGGTTGCGCGCAGGGAGGCCAACGCCGGAAGCGATGTGGATGTTGTAATTCGCATGAGCCATCCGGACCTGTACTACATGGTACACATCAAGGAAGCTCTGGAAGAAGCGCTCCAAGCGCAGGTAGACGTCGTTTTGCTTTCCGATATGATGAATGTCCAGTTTTAAAAACGGATTGCCCGCGACGCTGTTTATGTCTGAAACGGAACGTACTTCAGACCTTCTTCGGCAGGTTCAGGAAGCGCTTGGACGCACTGAGCGCCGCTTCACGCCCATTACCTCGCCGCGGGACTTCCTTGCCACAGACGAAGGCCTGACGCGCCTCGACGGCATCTCGATGATGCTGATCGTCATTGGAGAGAACCTGAAGAATGTGGATAAGGCGACAGGTGGTGTTTTGTTGCGGAGGTATGCTGCGGTCGATTGGAAGGGTGCCAAAGGGATTCGCGACGTGCTATTGCATCATTACACGAGCGTCGATCCGCAGATTGTGTACAACATCTGCCGGGATCGGCTGCCGCTTTTGGCAACGACCATTCAGTCGATCTTAGACGATTTCTAAGAGCCTGTTGACATAAGCTGAATCCTGAACAGGCATCAAAGGTCGTGTGAAGGGAATCAACACCACCAGCGCGCATCGCCGAACCGCCGCCCGGCATAGGGGCACGAACTATCATGCCCTTGCAAGATATCCACCTCTCATTATCCTCCACACTCCCCGTGTGTCATCCTGAGCGCAGCGAAGGATCTGTCCTTCCCGACCGCTAAGAGCCTGCTGGAATAAGCCGAATCCAGACCGGGCAACAATGGCTATCTGAATTAGATCAACAGCGACCCGGACAAGGCCTTTTGTCCGTCTGGGCGCGCTCCCTTTGTTCAACAGCCCCTCAAAGCACGTCCCTCAGAAAGCTCCCGGTTACGCTCTTTGGGTTGGCGGCGAGGTCCTCGGGGGTGCCTTCGGCGACGACGAAGCCGCCCCTCCGGCCGCCCTCCGGCCCCAGGTCGATCACCCAATCGGCGCTCTTGATCACATCGAGATTGTGCTCGATCAGAATGACGGAATTGCCCTCTTCAACGAGCTTGTCGAACGCGATGAGCAGCTTGCGTATGTCTTCGAAATGCAGCCCTGTCGTCGGCTCATCGAACAGGTAGAGCACGTGATCGCCGGAGGGCCGTCCCAGGTGCGAGGCCAGCTTGATGCGCTGCGCCTCGCCACCGGAAAGCGTGTTTGAAGGCTGCCCGAGCGTAAGGTATCCGAGGCCGATCTCGCCGAGCACCCGGAGCTTGTTCACGACCGCCGGCACGTTGGCAAAGAACGCAACCGCCTCCTCGACGGTCATGTTGAGGATGTCATCCACGTTCTTGCCGTTGTAGCGGATTTCGAGCACGTCCTGCTTGTATCGCTTGCCTTTACAGGCTTCGCACTCGAGGAAAATGTCCGCCAGAAACTGCATCTCGATCTTCACGACGCCCTCGCCCTGGCACACCTCGCAGCGCCCGCCGGGCACGTTGAAGGAGAAGTAGCCCGGCCGGTGGCCCCGGATCTTCGCCTGGTGCGTGCTCGAAAGCAACTCCCGAATAGCATCAAAGGCCTTGATGTACGTCACGGGGTTGGATCGGGGCGTTCGGCCGATGGGGCTTTGGTCCACCATCTCGATCCCGCTGATGAGGTTGTGCCCCACGATGCGGTCGTGAAGCCCCACCTTCTCCTCGCCGTCATGCAGCCCTTTCAAACGGCGCAAGCCCTGGTAAAGGGTGTCATACACGAGGGTACTCTTTCCCGAACCGCTCACACCGGTCACGCAGACGATCATCCCGAGCGGGAACTGCACGTTCAGCCGCTTCAGGTTGTGCTGACGCGCATTCTCAACTACGAGGACGCGCTCTTCGTCCACTTCGCGCCGGGTCTCAGGCACCGGCACCCGCTTGCGGCCGCTCAGGTACTGGCCCGTAAGGCTGTCTGCGTCCGCCAGGATCTCCTCGTACGTGCCGTCAAACACGACGTGCCCGCCGTGCCGACCGGACCCCGGCCCAAGGTCTACGATGCGATCTGCACGCCGCATCATCTCAGCCTCATGCTCCACGACAATGACGGTGTTGCCAATGTCGCGCAGATGTTCAAGGATGCGTATGAGCCGGTCCGTGTCGCGCGGATGCAGCCCGACGGACGGCTCATCGAGCACGTAGAGCGAGCCGACGAGCGACGAACCGAGGGACGTGGCGAGATTGATGCGCTGGCTCTCGCCGCCGGAAAGCGTCTGCGAGAGGCGGTCGAGCGATAGATAGTCGAGGCCCACGTCCACCAGGTAGCGGAGGCGGCGGCGGATCTCGTCGAGAATACGCCCGGCAACCTGCGCCTGGTACGCCGTCGGCTCGAACTGGTCGAAGAACTCTTTGGCGTCGAGCGTGGTCAGCTCTGTCACTTCGCCGATATGGAGGCCGTTCAGCTTGACGTATAGCGCCTCCTTGCGGAGCCGGTAACCGTCGCAGTCCGGGCAGGTCGTATAGCCGCGGAAGCGCGCGTGATAGATGCGGTAGTGCATCTTGTAGGCGTGCTTTTCCAAAAATCGGAAGAAGCCGGAAATGCCGACGTACTCGCCTGCGCCCTTCCAGACAAACGTCTTCTCCTCGTCCGAGAGGCGGCTGTAGGGCGTGTCGATGTTGATGCGCTCCTCGGCGGCGGCCTTGATCAAGTCGCGGAAGTACTTGCTCCACTGTTCGGTGCGGAAAGGTGCGATGGCCCCCTGGCGGATCGACAGGTCCCGGTTCGGGATGATCAAATCTTCATCCAGCCCGGGTACACGGCCGAAGCCCTGGCACGTCGGGCACGCGCCAAGCGGCGAGTTGAACGAGAACAAGTTAGGGTTAGGCTCCTCGAACAGGATGCCGTCCCGCTCAAAATACTCGCTGAAAGCCATTGGAGGCGGAAGCGGGTCGGTTTCGCCCGGCCGCTGCGCCATGACGACCTCGCACCGCCCGCCGCCCTCGCGGAATGCCTGCTCCACGGAATCCGCAATGCGGGAGAGCGTCCCTTCGTCGCCCTTACGGACCGCGAGGCGATCTACGAGAACGAGCAGGCGTTCGCGGGCAGCCTTGACCTTCTCCGGCGGCGTCTCGTTGAGGTCTATCACCGTCTCTCCGGCACCCGCCGCCGCCTGCTTCTCGGTCGGCAGCACGAGCAGGCGGAAAAAGCCGCGCTGCAGCAGCGCTTCAAGCTCTTGTTTTGCCGTGACCTTTTTGTGCGAAGGAACGCGAAAGCAAAGGTAGAAGCGCGTTCGATCCGGCAGCGCCTCCGTTACGGCCTCGGCGACGGAGCGCGGCGAGTCCTTCATGACCGGCTCTCCGCTGACGGGAGACACCGTCACGCCGATACGCGCATAGAGCAGGCGAAGGTAATCGTAGATCTCGGTCTGCGTGGCCACGGTCGAGCGCGGATTGCGCGACACCGTCTTCTGCTCGATAGCCATGGCCGGGGCGAGGCCCGAGATCAGGTCGACGTCCGGCTTGTCCATCCGCTCGAGGAACTGCCGGGCATAAGCGCTCAGGCTTTCGACGTAGCGCCGCTGACCTTCGGCGTAGATCGTGTCGAAGGCGAGGCTCGACTTGCCTGAGCCAGACGGGCCGGTAAAGACGAGCAGCCGGTTCCGCGGCAGGTCGAGATCGATGTTCTTCAGGTTATGCTGGCGCGCACCGCGAATAACGAGACGGCGATCTACCGGCCGAGGTTTTCCGTTCTGCGCGGCGGTAGGCAGGCCGACGGTCTCGGCAGAGGGCATGTTTGTACGCGGTTCCATAAGCGAAAAAGGAGAGGCCGTTGCGAATCGGCAACCCGTGACGATAAAACGTTGTGCGGGAGCGGGTCTTCACCCGGCCGACCGTGTCACCCGGACTCGCCCCAAATCCCCGCATGAAACGCACGGGTGGGAAGATATGTCCCCAAAATGTGCAGCTGGCATAAGACAAATGGGGGTGCCGGTAACCACCTGCATGGGCGAACGGGTGGGCCGGGAAGGCAGCGCGGGATCTGCCAGCAGAGGCCTCAAGGGCACCCTGCGAGGCGTCGGCGTGTGTCCGCTGTCATGCGCGGAACGCTTCGGGGAAGGTTCGAGGGAGATAGCATCTGGAGGCCCGAGGAGCGGCCAAATAACACCGGAAGAATGCGCCATTTCTCCTTGCACTTACAAGGTGAACCCTGCTAACTTTCCCCATGTTCGGCACTTGACTGAACACCACCGCCTGTCCGACAAGGAGCATGTCATCTATGCTGTTTGTCCGGCTGAGACACGACGGCGCACAATCAACCCCTGTTTAACCTTTTCCTGGTTAGTACGCCCCCTCCCCGTTGAACGATCAGGTTGTTTGTTCCGCTCTGACGGAATGAGGAGACGGTCCAGAGACCATCCATAATCAACCTTACTCCTGTGGAGGTAAGCCTATGAAAACGCTCCTCGCGGCCGGGCGTACGCATCTCCTGATAGGTGCTTTGTGCCTCATTTTCGTACCCACACTGAAGGCGCAGAGCTACATCCAGCCGGTCTGGACTCAGCTGCAAAGCGGCTATACGGTAGCTCATGAACAGCAGAGCTATGATATGTCCAATTACGTTTTGGGGCTGCTGAATAGCGGCGATTCGGATTCATGGTCGCTTAATTTCGAGGTGGGGCGGCAGTACATCATCACGGGTGCCTGTGACAACGACTGCTCGGACCTCGACATTAAGATCATGCGATCCGGCGGCGAGATCCTTGCGCGCGATGCGGAAACGGACGACCGCCCCGTCGTGGGCTTCGTGCCTACTGCTTCCGGGGTATACACCGTCGAGATCACGATGTACAGTTGCTCGACGAGTGCTTGCGGCTTTGGTTTCGGCGTCCTCTACAAGTAGCGACCAATCGGTCATTGGCCGCGGGACATCCCCGCCAGCCGATGATTTCTTGCGGGGGCGAAACGCCGGACTTTCGCAACCAGTTCGCCGCCGGTTCCGATGCCAGGGCGATCACTGCGGTCCCGCCGGGCTGTCAGAGATGGTCCGTTGCTGCCCATGCGGGCTGGTTTTCTCCCGCAATTCCGCCCCCGCGCGCCCGATAACAGGTCGCGGCTTAAAGCCGTCTTCGTAGCCACGCTCGCGCGCAGCCAATGAGATGAAGGCGAGGTGAAGTTAACGTGAAGCGGACGCACCGAAGCAGGGCAGCCCTACCTTTGGGCGATCCAACCACTTGTTGTAACGGAATTACGGATTACCATGATCACCCCCCTCCTCGTCGCGGCTTTGCTGCTCGGCACCCCTACCGGCCCTGGTGGCCCTCCCGCCACGCCTACCGCTGAAACTCCCCGCCTGGTCTTCCGCACGGACGTTGCGCCGGAGCGCGTGCAGTCCGCGCCCTCCTGGAGCGTGCCCATAGAACTTCCCCTTGCGCAGCTCTGGTTCAATGCCGGATACGGCACCATCAACGAGCAGTACAACGATGATGGCGATACGGAAGACCTCGGCGAAAGCTCGCCCCTTCCCGAAAACCTGCGCGCCGTGCTTGGCGGCCTCGGCATCAGTCTTCCGGCGGGCGTCGAGGGAAAGTTGAACAACGCTTCCGCAACGCTCACCGGCGAGATTGCGGTGCTGAACGTCCACGTCGGAGGCCTTGTCAATGTTTACAGGCAGCCCAAGTACAGCGTCGGCCTCGGAGCCGATCTTGGACTCGCTTCGCAGAACTTCACGGCGGACCGGCTGACGTATAACCTGCAGAACGCTACGGTGGACATACCCGCGCTCGGTCTGACCGGCGCGCCACTCTCGGCGGCGGCGGCGGCGCTTGGCGTTACGCAGCTGCCCACCGGGTCCGACAGCAACCGCAAGATCAAGAGCGGCTTTAAGGCGCAGAACGTCACGGTCTTCACCCAGATTGCGAGCGCGTGTATGGCAGGCCGATTCGGCTTTCTGCTCGACGTAGGCCCCGAGCCAAACCTCGCCGCCGACGAGCGCGAGAACACCGACCGGCAGAACGCCTTTCTGCTGAGTCTTGCGGGCGAGCATGTTATGGAGGCCGTTCGTTTGTTCGGCGGCGCGGAAGGGTTCTTCACGCTCGACAACAAAGAAGGGGGCCAAACCTATGATGAAGGGGACACGTACGCCTTCCAGGCGGGTGCCGGCTACCGCTTTGGCTTCGGCGAGATCGGTGCCGCCCTCACCTATCGCTATCGCACGGACGGCGACAACATCGGCGTCGTGGCCGGCACGAGCCAGGTCTTTCTCGACGAGCGCAACGCCGGGCACCACATTGGCATCGCGCCCTACCTGAACATCGCGCCCGCGGGAGCGCCGTACCTGTTCTACGCCAAAGGCGGCGTGCAGGATGAATACGAAGATTACACGTTGTCCATCGCGGGCAAGAACGACTTCGCGCCCAAGCTCGGCCTCACTGCCGGCATGATCTACAGCTTCTGATCCCTTCGGATCGCGGCGAGACGGGGCGGCTTTCCACGGAAGGCCGCCCCATTCTGCTGTTCAGGAGCCTGCCGATTTACTTTCGACCGGATGTATCGCGGATGTTCGGGACGATGCAGGTGACTGGAGGGCTGTCTAATACCACTAGAATCCGGCTCAAGAGGGATGCTGCGTTGGCGCTTTGGTCCATATCGTCAGCTACATACAGCGCATTCAATGTTCTAACAGCCTCTTAGCGGCCTGGATGGGTAGATCCTTCACTGCGTTCAGGGTGACATCCGGGGGTGTCGGCGGATAACGGGAATGCGCATGATTGGCAACAAGCCCTCGATCGCCGCGACGGCGCACCGAAGCGTCGCAGGCTGCGAAAGAAAACAGATCCTTCGCTGCGCTCAGGATGACAAACGGGGGGTATGGAGGCTACCGGGGGCGCTGAGGACCCCAATAGAGGCAGCGCTGAGGACCTCAAGAAAGGCATCGCCCTCCCAGCGTGTCATGCTGAGCGAAGCGAAGCATCTGTTCGATGCTTTCAGTGGCCTTTGAAATAACAGAAAGCGCTGTATGTGGCTCATATCGCAGACCAAAGTGCCGCCGCAACCTCCCCCTGGAGGGGGATTCAAGGGGGTGTTAGTCATTCTTCAAGACACGCGCCGAGCGTGATCAGGCCTCGATATAGTCCGTCCGCCATCCATCAACAGCCTCTTATCAGCCTGGATGGGTAGATCCTTCACTGCGTTCAGGGTGACATCCGGGGGTGTCGGGGGATAACGGGAGTGCGCAGGATTGGCAACAAGCCCTCGGTCGCCACGACGGCGCACCGAAGCGTCGCAGGCTGCGAAAGAAATCAGATCCTTCGCTGCGCTCAGGATGACAAACGGGGGGTATGGAGGCTACCGGGGGCGCTGAGGACCCCAATAGAGGCAGCGCTGAGGACCTCAAGAAAGGCATCGCCCTCCCAGCGTGTCATGCTGAGCGAAGCGAAGCATCTGTTCCATGCTTTCAGTGGCTGTTGATCTGACCGTACCAAGCTTTGATGACCGGCCAGGATTTACCTTATTTCAACAGCCTGTTAGTCATTTCCGGTCCGGCAGTGGCCTCGTTCGTTTTCCATATCAATATGACTCGGCGCGGTTCTGGATACGAATCGGGTACACCGCCGCCGCCTCAGGACCCCTCGCCGATCATCCGCGTTTAGAAGGCCTTGTCCGCGACCATGTGCCTCCTTCGGCCATGCCCGCTGCTCCGCACCTTCGCGCCCGCGTATGAATCCTGATACCGACACGCCCGCCCTCGTCGAATCGACGGAACTGGTTCCGGCCGCTGCCGCTCATGTATATTCCTTGTTCAAAGAGGCGGACGAGGGGCTGGTCTACCACGCCTATGCGCACACCGTTGAGGTCGCCGGCGCTGCCGTCAAGATCGCCAAGAAGGCGGGCCTTTCTCCGGCGGACGCAGCGCCGGTGGTGACCGCCGCGTGGCTCCATGACACCGGCTACCTGAACGACTACGCCGATCCCGTCGGCGAGAGCGTGCGCGTTGCCACGCGCTTTCTCCAGGAACGCGGCGAGGAGCAAGAGACGATAGACCGCATCACGGGGCTGATTCGGTCCGTCCACACCGATCAAGAGCCGGACGGCAGCGAAGAACAGATCCTGCACGACGCCAACCTCACCCACGTCGGCAACAAGCAGTTCTTCAAATGGTCGGACCGGGTGCGTCTCGAATGGGAAATGAAGTGCGACCTGAAGCTTGCGGACGAGGAGTGGGCGGACCGGCAGCTTGCATATCTCACGGCGGTTCGCTTCTACACTGACTGGACGCGCAAGAAGTACGAGAAGCGGCGCACGAAGCACCTGACGGCCGTCCACCAGCGCCTTGCCCTGCTTCTCGGCCGCGAACGCCTGCCGGAACGCCTCGACAAGAAGGACCGCGAGGTGCCCACCCGGGGCATTGAGACGATGTTCCGAACCGCCTACCGAACGCACATCAGCCTAAGCTCGATAGCGGATTCGAAGGCCAACATCATGATCAGCATCAACGCGATCTTGATGTCGATCATCATGTCGTTCATTTCCACCCGGCTGCAGACGGACCCGTGGCTGATTATTCCGTCGGCGTCGCTGCTCATCACCTGTTTGATCGCCATCGTGTTTGCGATTTTGAGCGCGCGGCCGAAGGTGACGAGCAAGTCGTTCTCCTTGACGGAGGTGCGGCAGTCGCGCACGAACATCCTCTTCTTCGGCAACTTTACCAACATGCCGCTGGACGACTTCAACGTCGGCATTCAGGAACTCATGGCCGATTCGCAGATGCTCTACGACAACATGATCGCGGACATCTACTCGCTCGGGCACGTACTCCAGCGCAAGTACCGACTGCTCTGGATTTCCTACAGCTCGTTTATGGGCGGCCTCATCTTGAGCGTGATCCTCTTTGCGCTCTTTTTCTACCTCTCCTGATCGGCCGCAGGCAACTCCCAGCTCCCGCCAATGGGCAGCACGTGGAGCCTGTCCCCCGCCCCCACGGACTTCATTGCGGCCTCTGCACGCAGCGGCGGCTCGGTAAGGGGTTCGTCCGTCAGCCGGAACGTCCCCCAATGAATCGGAAGGACGTGCGCTGCGTCCAAGTCGAGCGCCGCCTGCGCGGCTTCCTCCGGGTCCATGTGGACGGGCTGCATGAACCAGCGCGGATCGTAAGCGCCGATAGGTAGCAGCGCCACGTCCGGCACCCCCAGCCGCTCGCGCACGCCGGCGAAGAGCGGCGCATACGCCGAATCCCCCGCAAAGTAGACCGTCGGCCCCTTTGCGGGCTTGATATACCAGCCGCACCAGAGCGTGCCGTC
Organism: uncultured Bacteroidota bacterium; assembly: GCA_963790965.1. GTDB lineage: Bacteria > Bacteroidota > Rhodothermia > Rhodothermales > DASSAV01 > CAWBQO01. Next base: position 936,828 of record CAWBQO010000006.1, on the reverse strand, counting down.
GCGGTTGTGCATCCCGCGCCCGGAGAAGTGCTTGGCCGGCACGCAGTCGAGCCGCACGTCATCGGCCTCCGCATATTGCCCCCAGTCCAGCTCGATCACGCGCGAAACGCCCCACCCTTTTAGCGTCTTTTTGAGGCCGAGTGGCACCGCGAAGAGCGGATCGTGATGGGCAACGAGTCTGCGGATGCTTCCTTCGTCCAGGTGATCGTAGTGGTCGTGCGAGATGAGCACGAGATCAACCGGCGGCAGGGCTTCGATGGAGATCGGGAGCGGCGGTTTCCGATCCGGCCCGGCAAAGGAGAACGGCGAGGCGCGTTCTCCAAACATCGGATCGGTGAGCACGGCCAGCCCGGGCCACTGCAGAAGCAGCGCCGCGTGGCCGATCCACGTGATCCGAAGCCCCTTCGGCACCTCGCGCAGCGCCTCTCCGTCTACAAAGACCGACGCCGGCAGCGGTCCGGTCTGCCGGCCTTTCAACATAAACCCGACGCCCCACTTGAGGGCCTTCAGTCCTACGGCCTCGCGCGGCAAGCCCCAGATGTTCTGAAATCCGCCCTTCGGACGGTGGTGATCGGTCGAGTGCCAGGGGTGTGAGCGCGGCGCGGAGAGGATCATGCCGAAGGGGCGGGAGGAGTCAGAAGAGCGGCTGTTGCGGATCGAGGGCACCGGCGTAGTAGTCCAGCAGGCGCTCACGGAAGATACGATCATAACGCGCCTGCACGAGCGCACTCTCGGCCCTGACGAACTGCGCGCGCGCCTGGGAGACCTGGATGAGCGTCGCCGCGCCGAGTTCATAGCGCTCCTGCTCCGCCTGGAGCGCCAGCGCTGCGGCGCGCACCTGCGTCTGTGAGACCTCGACCTGCTTCTGAGCGGTCTGGTAGTCAAGGTACGCCTGCCGCACCTGAACCGCGATGTCTTGCTGCAGCGCGTCGAGCCGCAGCTGCGCGTCGTTGTAGTCGATCTGGGCGAGCTGCGTGTTGTACCGCGTCAGGTTACGATCAAAGATCGGAAGGCCCAGCGACAAGCCCACGCCGCCGCCCCGGTTTTCCCGAAGCTGCTCGCCGAAGGGCATCGTTGAACCCGGCTCGGCAATGCTCGGAATCTCGCTGTTCCAGGCCGTGCCGTAGTTGAACGTAAGCGAAAGCCGCGGCCAGCGCGTAGACTGCGCCGCGCGGATGCCTGCCTCGGCGGCGCGGATATTCAGCTCACTCGCGCGGAGGTCGGGCCGGTCCGTGTAAGCCCGACGCAAGAGCGACGGTGCCGCGAGGTCGAGCGGGTTGTACAGCGACGTGTCCACTTCCGGCGTAGCGAAGACGTACGGTTCGAAGGGATCGAGCTGGAGCGTCTGGATGAGGTTGCTCTCCTGAATCTGCACCTGCTGCTGCGCCTCCAGCACCGACAGTTCCGCGCCGGCAACGGCTGCTTGCTGCGTGTACAGGTCTGATGCCGGCCGCGCGCCCACGCGCACGAACTGCTCGATCTGCGCGAGAAGCTGCCTTTCGGCTTCAAGGTTTTCCTGCTGCACCTTCACTTGTGCGCTCTGCGCGATGAGCGCGATATAGTCCGAGGCGACGGAGAAGACCACCGTCTGCTCGGCGCGCCGAAGGTCTGCTTCGCTCGCCTGGGAGAGGAGGCGCGACTGGCGGAGCGTCGCCACGTCGCTAAAGCCGTTGAAGAGGTTGACGGACGTGCGGGCCTCCGCGCCGAGGCTTTCCGTGACGCGGTTAACGATCTTCGACTCTTCCTGGCTGAACTGCCGCCCGTAGTTCTGCTGCGCGCTGCTCCCGATTTCGAGGCTCGGGTAGAACTGCATCCGTGCGCGATTTACCTGGATGCGCTGAACGTCGGTTCGGTTCTGCGCCTGCTGGAGCGGCACGTTCTGCTCGAAGGCAATGCGAAGCGCCTCGTCGAACGTGATCTGCCGGGGAGCCTGGGCTGCGGCCGGAGCAGCCATCAAGAGGCAGAGGAGCGAAGCGGCAAGGGACAAACGATGCCGGGAGCGCGAGGTCATTGGTTTGGAGATCTGTACGAATGCAGGAAGTGAGTGTCGTAGACGCAGTGAACCGGCGTTTGTTACGAAGTTGGCTGCATATTGAGCCTGTACCGCATCGGGCATGCGTCCGGGCGCGGCGAGGGGACAACGGGAGCGCCGGAGCATAGGGGATAATCGAGATGAACGGCCAAGGCTTGGACCCGGGACGCTGCCAGCCACGATGCGGCGCAGAGCCTGGCGCGCGGGCGGTCTGCCTTCCGAGGGCTTCTCACGTTCCAGCCTCCTCCGTCCTCCCCGCCCGTCATCCCGGACGCCGGAAAGGATCTGCCCTTCCCGACGGCTCCCAGACACGGTGCCGGGCCGCTGATAATGAACACGCTCCCCGGCGCGGACCTCTAAATCCCTCGCCAACTCTTTTCCGCGGCTTCCCACCAGGTAGGATCTGCTTTGGAGCGGTCAGTTCGTAGATTATAGGCCGGTAGGATGCTCTACCCGGGTGTTCTGCCGGCATTGGATGCTGCGCCGCACTCGTCCTCTCTTCAACAGCCTGCCATGCGACCTCTGCGACGTGTCTTATTGCCGCTGCTCGCGCTGTGCTGCCTGTTGCCGCTTCGCGCGTCGGAGGCGCAGGTCATCGCGGGGCGGGTGTTCAGCGAGGAGAGCGAGGAGCCGGTCGCAGGCGTCGCCATTACGATTCAAGAAGTGGGCGGCACGCGATACCGGCGCACCGACAGCGATTCGCTGGGCCTCTTCCTGTTGGTCGCCGTACCAGGCAAGTTCATGATCAAGGCCACCCGGATGGGCTTTAAGCCGGCTTCCGGTGGGCCGCTGCCCGTGGCGGCGGGCGACACCCTCGTCGTGGATCTCTTCCTCACCCCCGACCCGATTATGCTGGACGAAGTCACCGTCGGCGGCGAGCGCATTCTTCCCCACCTCGACCGAGTGGAATTTTACGCGCGCAAGACGCAGAGCATCGGCACGTTTGTGACGCGCGAGGAGATCGTGCGGCGCAACCCCTCTTACCCGCACGAGGTCCTTTTCGGGATGCGCGGCATCTACTTGCAGCCGGGGCCAAATGGCGTTCAGGTGAAGTCGACGCGCTACGGCTGCCTTGTCCGCGTGTATGTGGACGGCACGCTGGTGGCGGGCGAGACGAACGATCTCAGCATTGATGCAGCTGTGGACGTGGCTAATATCGAAGCAGTGGAAGTGTATTCAGGTGCAGTCGGGCCGCCGGCGCGCTACACGGGCGGCTGTGCGACGGTCCTCATCTGGACGCGCTTGTAACGCCGCCGCCTCCCTGCCTTGGAAGCGGTCCGGCATCGAAGCGGCCTGGCCCGGCGGCAGGGGAACGAGTTCTCGACGCTATGGTTTAGACACGTCACTTTCTTGTTTCAACCTCTCTCATCTACAATCGTGGAAACCCGTTCAGCCGGTTACCGCTCGTGGCTCGGGGCGGCAGCCGTGGTCGGCCTCGCGCTCGTTCTCAGCGCGCTCATTTTCGGCCTCTTTTTCTACAACAGCCGCACGCCGGAGCGGACGATCCAGGTGGTTGGGTCGGCTTCGCAGCGGTTCACATCCGACGTGGTCAAGTGGCGGCTCCAGATCTCCCGCCGCGTCGGCGAGGGCGAGTTGCAGTACGGCTACGGCGAAATCCATCAGGACGTTGAGCACCTCGTTGCGGCGCTCCGTAGCGCCGGTGTCTCGGACACGTCGATCTCGGTGCAGCCGGTGAACGCGCAGCAGAACTGGGGAGCGAACGGGCCGAGCGGCTACAACCTCGTGCAGAGCGCCTATGTCGTATCCGGGGATCCGCAGATGATCGAGGATCTCGCCGTCAATCCGGGCGAACTCATGCGGCCCGGAGCCGCCCTCGAAGGCTCAAACCTCGAATACTACTACACCGGCGTCACCGATCTGAAGCACAGCCTACTCGGTGCCGCCATGCGCGACGCCCGTAGCCGCGCCGAAGAGATCGCGGGTGCTGACGACTCTGAGGTCGGCGGCGTGCAGTCCGCCCGAGCAGGCGTCTTCCAGATCACGGAGCCGTATTCAACGGAAGTCTCCGGCATGGGTATGTACTCGACCGGCACGCGGGACAAAGAGATCTCCGTCACCGTTCACGCGACGTTCGGAATGGACTGAGGACTGCCGCCACGGGAAGTCAGGCGCTTAGCGTCTTGCCGTTGCCGTTCAAGGCCGCCTCCGGAAGCGACGGCGAGGAGGGTACCTCCATTCCGGACAGGCTGCGCGCCTGCGTATCGACGGGGTTGATCTCCGCGATCTCGCCGCTCGTCTTGACGCCGAGTTCTTTGAAGCGTCGCGCCGACACGAGAAAGCGGCCCTCGAACGACGCGGCAAATTGATTGTAAGACGATACCGTCCGATCGATGTTCGTGCGAAGCTTGTCGACAAACGACGCGAGCTTTTGGATGCGGTCGTACATCTCCTGCCCGAGTTCGCTGATGCGTTTTGCATTATCGGCGATCTGCTCCTGCCGCCACCCGAACGCGACCGCGTTGAGCAGACCGATGAGCGTCGTCGGCGTAGCGACAATTACCTTGCGCTCAACGCCGTATTCGATGAGGCCGGCGTCTTGCTCCAGCGCGGCGCTGTAGAGCATCTCGCCCGGCAGGAAGAGCACGGCAAACTCCATTGCGCCGTCCACGTGATCGCCGTATCGCTTGCCGCTCAGGCCCTGCACGTGCGAGCGCAGGCTCTGCGCGTGGCGCTGCAGGCACGCGCGGCGCGTCTCCTCATCCGCCGCTTCGGTCGCTTCCCAGTAGGCGGTCATCGGTGCTTTCGAGTCGACGATGATCGAACGCCCACCGGGGAGCTTCACGACCATATCCGGACGCAAGCGGCCGTCGTCCGTAGCGACGCTCTCCTGCTCCGCAAAGTCGCAGTAGGAGACCATGCCCGCCATCTCGACTACGCGGCGGAGCTGCATTTCGCCCCAGCGGCCGCGAACGCCCGACTTTCCGAGCGCCTGCACCAGCGAAGCGGTCTCTTTCTTGAGCGCCACTTGCTCGGCACCCATTGACTTCACCATCTGCTCGAGCGAGCCGTAGGTGTGGTTGCGGTTCTTCTCCACCTCCTGCATCTGCTTGCCGATGCCCTCCATCTGCTCCTTGATCGGCTTCACGAGCGCGTCGACCGCGACGCGGCGCTGCTCGAGATCGCCCTTGACCTTCTCCTGCTCCGCTTCAAATGCCTTTTTTGCGAGGTCCAGAAAGGATTCGCTGCTCTGCTTGAGCACGTCTGACGAGAGCGACTTGAACACGTCGGTGAGCTTCTTTTCCGCCTCGGCGAGCATGGTGGCCTGCCTCTGGATCGCGCGTTCCTGCTCTTCCAGCCGCGCGTCGAAGGCGCGCTGCTGCTCCTCCTTGCGCGCGTCGAACGACAGCTTCTGTTCTTCGAGACGCGCATCGAAGGCACGCTGCTGCTCGTCGAGGCGGGTCTCCAGTTCTTTCTGACGGACTTTCAGCGTGCCTGCAAGGTCTGCTTGCTCCTTTAGCGATGTTTCGCGTCGAGCCACGTCAGCCGTCAGTTCTTGCACGCGCCGCCAGGTGGCATCGAGGCCACTCTTCGTTGAGGCGAGTTCGAGCGCCGTTTGCGCAGCCTCCTGCTCCTTGAGACGCGCGCGGTCGATCTGCGCCTCCAGCGCCGCGACGACCTCCACCTGCGTCTTCAGGCGCTCATCCACTACGGCCCTTTCAGACTGCAGCACCCCGATCTGCCGCTCGGCCTCGCTGATCTGCCTCCCGGCCTCACTGAGCTTTCCGGAGAGCGAGTAGTAAATGGCACCGGCACCGAGAGCGGAGCCGAGCGCGAAGAGCAGCAGCGGGACGAGCAGTTCCATAACGGGTGCGATCTTTAGGCTAAATGGACGTGCAGCACATGATAGAGATCGACCCGGAGGCGCGCAACTTAAAATGCGCCTTGCATCTATTTTTCTTGAACGTCCGTGCCCCCTCCCACGGTGACTAATGTGTCAAAGTGAGCGAGCGTCTTTTCGCCGATGCCTTTCACGTCCAGCAGGTCCCGCACGCTGCGGAACGGTCCGTTCGCCCTCCGATGCGCTACGATCCGCGCCGCGAGCGCCGGTCCGATGCGCGGCAGCTCCTCCAGGTCCTCCGCGCCCGCCGCATTAAGGTCCAGCGGAAAGACCGGCGGCAGCACCGCCTCGACGCGCGACCAGAGCGGCACGTCGGATAGGACGGGATCAGCCGGCGGCAGCGAGTCCGCGACGGCTGTGGCTTCCAGAAGCGCCCGGTCCGCTTCCGCGTACAGGTCCCGCGCATCCAGCGCGTCCGGCGCGCGGACATAGCGGACGGCTACCCCGAGCGCAAGCAGGCCGCCGAGGGTCAGCAGGACTGCGCTTTCAGAAGCCGACAGCGAGAACCACTGCTGCGCGCGATAGGTCCAGTTCATGGTCGCCACCATTCAAAGGCCAGGGAGGAGAGGATCCACGAACCATAGACCACGCGCGCCCCGCGACCTACCCGCCCCTCAGCACAACAGGCGGCAACACCAAGCACGCCCGAGATGCTTCACATCCTTCAGCACGACACGCGAGGGCCGTTCCGCCCTCCTTTCGCTGCCTGGGTCCCCGCCGCCGCCTCCAACCTCCGTCCGTGTCATTCTGAGCGCAGCGAAGAATCTGTCCTTCGAGCACGCCTGAGATGCTTCCCTCCGCCCAGCATGACACGCCGGTGTACGGGCACCACATATCGTGCCCCTACTCGCCGCCTCCGCCTTTGTCGGTGCTCCGTCAACAGGCAACGCTCCGCCCTCCCTCAATGCCATCCCGACCAAGGACGCGCCACCTACCTGCCCGTTGCCCCGCCCGTACTTCGCGTCCGCGCGGAGGGACCTCCTACCAACAGCAAAAAACACCCGCCGCTTCCCGGCCGCTCACCATGGCCTCATCACCAAGGTCGCCCTATCGCCGCCAGCCTGAGATGCTTCCCTCCGCCCAACACGAAACGCCGGAAGGATGCAGCCTTTCTGATTCTCCCCCGGTTCCCACAACCTTCGGCGCTCCGGAGTGTCATCCCGACCAAGGACGCGCCACCTGCCTGCCCGTTGCCCCACCCCTATTCCGCGTCCGCGCGGAGGGACCTCCTACCAACAGCAAAGAACACCCGCCGCTTCCCGGCCGCTCACCATCGCCTCATCACCAAGGGCGCCCTATCGCCGCCAGCCTGACATGCCTCACATCCTTCAGCACGACACGCGAGGGCCGTTCCGCCCTTCATGCCCCCCCACGTCCACGCCGCCTCCGCCCTCACCACTTGTCATTCTGAGCAAAGCGAAGAATCTGTCCTTCGTGCACGCCTGAGTCGCTTCACTCCGTTCACCATGACACGCCGCCGTAGGGGCACCACATATCGTGCCCCTACGGCGCGAGAATGGCGATGAGCGTGATCGTCACGGCGAAGGCGACGAGCATGACGGAGAAGATGATGCGCATCTCATTGTCGCCGCCCACTTCGGCAACATAGTCCACGCCCTCTTCCTGAGCCGCGGCCCCCGCCTCTCGCTGACGGCGCGCATCCTCCCGGGCGTCTTTCCGGCGCTGTTCGGCGGCAGCAACGTCCTTGCGGTTCGCATGGGCCTCTACGTCCCGGTCGGTCGTCGCGCGGAACGAAGCGGCGCGGCTCCAGAGGCCGGGCGCGCCCTCCGCCACAGGACGAACGCGCCAGTAGTACACCGCTCCCGTCTCCGGCAGCAATTCCAGAAGCGACAGGCTGTTGCTGGCCTCAACCGACGTTGCAAACACCGGACGCTCGAACGTTTCGTCCCTGCCAACCTGCACGTCGTAGGCGCGGGCATTCGGCACGGCGGTCCACAGAAGCGTCACAGACCCGCCTTCCACCGGGACGCCGTGGTCGGGGCGCAGCGGCTCTCCAGGCGCACCGCGCTCCTGCGCTCGCTCCCATGGCCCCTCGTCCACTGCGGCTCCCGCATGGAACGCGAACGACGCCGGCGCGCTGAACGGCCCGAAGCCCAGTCCCTTTCGCGAACGCATGCGCCAGAAGAGGGGACCGTGCTCGTCGGTCAGGCCCTCTGAGACGCGGTACAGCGTGCCACTTGCCTCGTCGGTGCGGTAGAGCACCTCGGCAAACTCCGGATCCTTCGCCACTTGCAGGCCGTAGCCCGCCGCGCCCGGAACTTCCCTCCAGCGGAACGTGACCTCGGAGCCATTTACGGGTGCATGCTCGATCGGCGCAACGAGCACCGGCGGGGCGATGTTCGCTTTCACATCGTGGTCGGCGTGAACCGTCGAACGAACCGGAGAGGAAGAATCTACCTGGGCCATAGTAGTGCTGCAATGGTGCGGGAGCCTTGACGCTCCGGCCTCTTTTAAACGGTTTGCGAATACATCGGCCGCTGCGCCGCCTCCTTTTTCGGCAGATAGGCGTCGAACGGCATGGCAATGTTGCGAATGAAGAACCGGCCCGTATCCGTCACCTCGATCCGGTCCGGGCTGAGCCGGACGAGTCCGTCGGCCTCCATCCCTTCAAGCTCCGACCACGCATCGGCGAAATAGTCATGGAACCCGATGCCGAAGCGGCGCTCTACGTCTGCCAACTCCAGCCGAAAGTTACACATTACCTGTGTAATGACGTGCCTCCGCAACCGGTCATCTTCCGTGAGGCGCACGCCGCGCTCGATGGGGAGTCTCCCACCGTCAATGGCGCTGTAATAGGGCCGCAGATCCTTCACGTTCTGATAGAAAAGATCGTCGAGCAGCCCGATGCTCGATATGCCGAACCCGAGCAGATCCGCCCCTGCATGGGTCGAATAGCCCTGGAAGTTGCGGTGGAGTGTGCCGTTGTCCTGTGCGCGGCAAAGGTCGTCTTCGGGGCGGGCAAAATGGTCCATGCCGATGTAGCGATAGCCGCCTTCGCTCGTCAGCCGTTCAACGGCAAGCATGAAGATGTCGAGCTTTTCGTCGGCCCCCGGCAGCGCGTCCGTGGGGATCGTGCGCTGGTGCTTCTTCAGCCAGGGCACGTGGGCGTAGCTGAAAAGCGAAATGCGCTCGGGCCGCAGTGCGTTCACGAGGTCGATCGTGTTTCGGAAAGAAGCGGTCGTTTGATGAGGCAGCCCATAGATCAAGTCAAAGTTGACGCTTTCGATGCCCGCCGCACGGACGGACGCCACCGCCTCAGCCACCAGCGCCTCCGGCTGAACGCGCCCGATGGCGGTCTGCACCTCCTCATCGAAGTCCTGCACGCCAAAGCTGACGCGGTTAAAGCCCGCCCGCTGGATCGCCGCCACATGCGCCTCCGACAGTCCGCGCGGATCGGCCTCGATGCTGATCTCCGCGTCCTCCGCCACCGCGAACCGCTTGCGCGTGTGCGCCATGAGCGATTCGATCTGATCCGGTTCGAGGAACGTCGGCGTTCCGCCGCCCCAATGGATCTGCCGCACGGTCCGGCCCTCCGTCAGTTTCTCGGAGACGGCATCGATCTCCCGGTGGAGGTAGGCAAGGTAGCCCTCGATCTTCTCCGGCCGGTGCGTCACCATCATGTGGCAGCCGCAGTAGTTGCACAACGACCGGCAAAACGGGAGATGGAAGTAGAGCGACAGGTCAGCCTCCGGCCGGGAAGTGCGAAGCGCCTTTTCGACGGCACCGGCTCCCACGGCGTCGGAGAACTGCGGGGCCGTCGGGTAGCTCGTATAACGAGGGCCCGGCCGGTTGTACCGCTCGACGAGCGCTGCGGGTATATCGGGAATCTTCATGATTTCAGCAATTGATGATCCTGTAGGTCAAGATCGGCGGGATGCCGGCCGCTCTTCGGCCGTTTCGTCGTCGAGCAGGATGCGAATGGCGGGCGTCTCTACGTCGTCGAACTGTCCGTCGCGCACGGCCCAAAAGAACCCGGCGACGCCGGCTCCGGCGAGCAGGATGGCAAGCGGAACGAGTAGATAAAGAATGCTCATAACGCGCTACACTGTTTCATGGGCGGCGGCCGGTTCCGCTTTCCTCAGTGGAATGGACCCGCCGAACGCCGGCGGAGCCGCCTCCGCCCTGGCCGCCGGCTGCGGGAATGAGCGCTGCAACACTGACGAGAGTACGACCACGAGCGAACTGATCGGCATCGCAATGGCCGCGACAAAGGGCGTGACGAGACCAAGCAGCGCCGCTACCGCACCCGTTGCGTTGTACAAGAGCGAAAGGAGCAGGTTGCGCTTAACGACACGCATGACATGGTGGCTCCCCGCAAAGAGCGCCTCGAGCGGCGCAAAACCGGAGCGCGTCATGAAAACGTCGGCCGCGACCATGCCCGCCGTGCTACCGCCATGGACGGAGATGCCCACATCCGCCGCCTGCAGCGCCGCAGCATCGTTCACGCCGTCGCCCACCATCGCAACGCGACGGCCATCGGCTTTGAGCGTTTCGATGAACGATCTTTTCCCCTCGGGATCGACGCCGCCCAGCGCCCGATGAGGCTCGATGCCGACGCGCGCCGCGACGGCTTTAACGACGCGCTCGTCATCTCCCGAAAGGATGTACAGCATCCGGCCGTGCTTGCGGAGCGCCTGCAAACTCGCGGCCGTCTCTTTCCGAACGCGATCGCCCACGGCCAGCAATGCTTTCAGCTGCCCGTCCACGGCGACGGCGACCGGCGTGTGCGCGCTTGCAGCAAACCCGTCGACGGTCTCCTTCGCCGTCTCATTCACCGCAACACCTGCCGCTTCCAGCCAGGCCGGCTTGCCCACCATTACTGAATGACCCTGAACCTTCCCCTGAATGCCCGCCCCGGCCTCGGCGATGACGCCTTCGAGCGCGCTGCTCTCCGGCGGCCCGGCATCCGGCTCTTCCCACGCCCATGCAGTCGTAATCGCGGCGGCAATGGGGTGATTGCTCGCGCTTTCGAGCGCGGCTGCGAGACCAAGCGCGTCGCGGTCGCCCGTCCATTCTACCACCGTCATGCGCCCTTCCGTAAGCGTGCCCGTCTTGTCGAGCACGACGGTGTCGATGTCCGTCAGCATCTGCGTCGCTTCGTCGCTCTTGATGTAGATGCCCGCCCGCGCAGCCCGTCCGGACGCGACCGCCATCGCGAGAGGCGTCGCCATCCCGAGCGCGCACGGGCAGGTGATGACGAGCAGCGCGACCACGTGGTGAATGCCCGCCGCGCCCGCGCGCGGAAGCCAGATCACGGCGGCAAGCACCGCAAGCGCAAGCACGACTGCCACGAAATACCCGCTCAGCCGGTCGGCGAGCAGCATCACCGGTGCCCGTCGATGCTCGCTGTCGCGCACCCAGGCCAGCAGCTTGCCGACCCGCGTCTCGTCCCCCACCGCCGAGACAAGTACCTGCAGCGGGGAGGCGATGTTCGTTGCCCCTGCCTGCACGGCAAGCCCCGGCTCCACCGGCTCCGGCCGGCTCTCTCCCGTTAGAACCGCATTGTTCAAGCTCGACCTCCCGGAAAGCACGCTGCCATCGACCGGAATGACCTCACCGGCGGGCACCTCCACCACGTCGCCCGGGCGCAGCTCTTCGGCGGGAACGGTCTCGAAGCCTCCTTCTTTCATCCGGCGGCGCGCCATCGACGGGATAAGCGAAAGCAGCCGCTCGGTCGCATCGCCGGCAAAACGCCTGCTGCGCACCTGGATCCAGCGAGCGGTCAGCAGCGCTGCGATGAGTACGGTAATAGAGTCGAACCACACCTCGCCGCTTCCCGTCACCGTCGACCACGCGCTCTGCGAGAACCCCGCAAGGATCCCGAGCGAAATGGGCGTGTCGACGTGAAGCCGCAAGAGCGAACGTCCGCGCCAGGCAATCCCGATCGACGCCCACGCGCGCTTGAAGAACTCGGAGCCGCCGTAAAGCACGCTTGGAATGGCCAGAAGCAGGCTGATCCACCGCGCAGCGTTACGGAAGTCGGCATCACCTTCCAGCCCCATGCCCGAGTACAGCGCCCACGCCACGAGCATGACGTTGCCCGCAAGGGCCCAGCAGACGCCCGCTTTTGTAAGAAGCCTCCGCTCGGATGCCGTACGCTCCACCTGAACCGCCTGCCTTGTCGCATGCGTCGTGTAGCCAAACGCCGAAAGCCTGCGCGCGACTTCTGAGAGTTGCACTTCGTCGGCGTGCCAGCGGAGCGAGAGCCGAGCGCGCGGGAGATCGAGCCGAGCCTCGCTCACGCCGTCCATGACGAAGGGCAATCGTTCGACCAGCCAGACACACGCCGCGCAATGGACGCCGTCCAGGTACAGCTCCGTGCAGCGCTCGTCGCCGCCCGGGTCAACGCTCGTCGTGTGCGCGGCAAGGAAGGACGGCGTGTCGAACTCGGAGAGGCGCAGGTCGTCGACGCGCGCCTCGGCCGGACGCCCTTCCGCTTCCGGCGTCAGCTCGCGCAAGCGGTAATAGGTGTCCGATAACCCTGCCGACTGCAGCGCGTCGTAGACGGCCGCGCATCCCGAGCAGCAGAAGTAAGGCCCTTTGCCGACGGGGCGGTTTCCCACCGGCAGCCCGCAGTGTTCGCAGGGCGTGGCTGCGTCGACACGAAGCCTGTCGTCTTTTGCTGCGGAAGGCATGGCGTTTACGGCAGGTCTCGGCGGACGCGCTCTATGAACACGGCCGTGTCCCGCGTGGCCCTAATCTCAAAATCCCACAGACCCGCCGCCGCAATGGGAGCCGACTGCCGGTACGTGCCGGGACGTTGCGGATCCTCGTTCAGCGGCACCTCCGCGACCGTCGCAACGAGCTGCGGCCGCTCGACCACCATCGTGCCACGAAGGCCGGTTACCGGTGCCCCGCTGCGATCCACGACGCTCAGCCGCACGTGGCGAAGGCCCGCCACCTCCGGAGGGTCAACCTCCGCCGAGAGGTGCCACCCGAGGGCGGTACTGCCCTGCTCGAGCGCGGCGCGTTCGTCCCAGTTGACCGCCTTCTCATAATACCCGTCGATCACCTCCACGCCGCCGTCGGACTGCGCCGCCCACAGGGCTGCGAAGGCCCCGAACATGCCCAGCAGAAGCAGAACGATGACCATCGCGGGCCACCCGATATGAGGAGGCACAGAGAGGCGCTTCATTATAAACACAGTTGAAAAAAGGCAACGACTCTTGCGGAGCCTTCTCCTCACGCTCCGTAAGGGGCAGGGTTCCTTGAACTTTACGGGCGAGGCCGGCCGCCTCATCTGGGCCATTGTAACACCCGGGCGCGCTCGACAACGAAACGGTACTGACGGGTTACAGCCCGTCGACGCCTTCTTGCGTACCATCAGGAAGACGAAACGCGCCACCTTGCCACCATAATTCGCAAAGAAAATGGCCGCTTACTATTACGCCCGCACCATCGCCGACTCCATGGACCAGGTGATCGAGCGCACCACCGCAGCATTGAAGGACGAAGGCTTCGGCGTCCTCACGGAGATCGACGTCCAGCAAACCCTAAAGAAGAAGCTCGACGTTGATTTCCGGCCGTACAGGATTCTCGGCGCTTGCAATCCCGAGTATGCGCACAAGGCGCTCACGGCGGAGGACAAGATCGGGACGATGCTGCCCTGCAACGTGATCGTGCAGTCGCTTGGCGAAGGCCGCACCGAAGTGGCCGCCGTCGACCCGGTGGCCTCGATGAGCAGCGTGGACAATCCGGGACTTGCGCCCATAGCCGGAGAGATCCGCGACCGGCTGCGCCGGGTCATCGACGCCGTATAACGGTCTACCGCAGGTATTAAACGCACCAAAGGCCCCGTCTCCGATGAGGAGCGGGGCCTTTGGTGTGAAGGTAACTTGGCGGCGACCTACTCTCCCACCCTTAGAAGGGCAGTACCATCGGCGCTGCGGGGCTTAACGAATCTGTTCGGAATGGGAAGAGGTGTACCCCCCGCGCTATAGCCACCAAGAACTCGTGCTCCGGAGGCGCGCTCCGGAGAAGCTTGTCATGTCGTGATTCCGCGGCAAAGGAAAGGAGCCTTGGCGGCACCGCCTGCGCGTGTTCTAATAGATAAGGAGTTTGTCTGTTTTTGTCGTACCACCTTGCCGGCGCCCGTTGCGGCCGGGGGTGGATACAGGTAAAAAGATCAGACTTCAAGGTCAAAATGGGCGATTAGTACGGCTCGGCTGAGCGCATTGCTGCGCTTGCACCTGCCGCCTATCGACGTCGTATTCTTCGACGGCCCATACCCAACCAAATGGGGGGAATCCTTGTCTTGTGGTGGGCTTCGTGCTTAGATGCTTTCAGCGCTTATCCCTTCCGAACATAGCTACCCTGCGGTGCTCCTGGCGGAACAACAGGTACACTAGAGGTTCGTCCACTCCGGTCCTCTCGTACTAGGAGCAGATCCACTCAAGATTCCTACGCCCGCAGCAGATAGAGACCGAACTGTCTCACGACGTTCTGAACCCAGCTCGCGTACCGCTTTAATGGGCGAACAGCCCAACCCTTGGGACCTTCTCCAGCCCCAGGATGCGATGAGCCGACATCGAGGTGCCAAACCTCCGCGTCGATGTGAACTCTTGGCGGAGATCAGCCTGTTATCCCCGGCGTACCTTTTATCCTTTGAGCGACGGCCCTTCCATTCGGAACCGCCGGATCACTAAGTCCTGCTTTCGCACCTGCTCGGCCTGTATGCCTCGCAGTCAAGCACCCTTTTGCCTTTACACTCTGTGCGCGATTACCGACCGCGCTGAGGGTACCTTTGAGAGCCTCCGTTACTTTTTGGGAGGCGACCGCCCCAGTCAAACTACCCACCTGACACGGTCTCACATGCGGATATACGCATGTTGGTTAGGCTTCAACCAAGAGAAGGGCGGTATTTCAAGGGTGGCTCCAAGGCGCCTAGCGACGCCCCTTCATAGCCTCCCGCCTATCCTACACATCTCTTGGTCAAAGTCAATGCCAGGCTGCAGTAAAGGTGCACGGGGTCTTTTCGTCCCGCTGCGGGTAGCCGGCGTCTTCACCGGCACCACAATTTCACCGAGCTCACGGTCGAGACAGTGCCCAAGTCGTTACACCATTCGTGCAGGTCGGAACTTACCCGACAAGGAATTTCGCTACCTTAGGACCGTTATAGTTACGGCCGCCGTTTACTGGGGCTTCGGTCAAGAGCTTCGCAGACGATTGCTCGCCCACTAACCCCCTTCCTTAACCTTCCAGCACCGGGCAGGTGTCACTCCCTATACGTCCTCTTGCGAGTTTGCAGAGAGCTGTGTTTGTGTTAAACAGTCGCTTGGGCCTCTTCACTGCGGCCCCAACTCGCTTTTAAATGAGCCGGGGCGCCTCTTCTCCCGAAGTTACGAGGCTAATTTGCCGAGTTCCTTAACCGTGAATCACTCGAGCGCCTGAGGCTACTCGCCTCGCCTACCTGTGTCGGTTTGCGGTACGGGCTCCCTTCGGCAACGCGCGACGCTTTTCTCGGCAGCACCCTCAGGCCTCTATGGGCTTGCCCGTGAAGGCTCACCCTACTGTCGCACCTCGGCCTTGTATGAAGGGCGGATTTGCCTACCCCTCGGCCAAGATAACTTCAACGCGCTATTCCGTCAGCGCGCGGACCCTACCATGCTGCGTCACGCCTCGCGTTATCGCCTGCGGGAGGTACGGGAATGTTGACCCGTTTACCATCACCTACGCCTTTCGGCCTCGGCTTAGGTCCCGACTAACCCTGTTCCGATTAACGTTGAACAGGAACCCTTAGGCTTGCGGCGGACACGTTTCTCACGTGTCTTGTCGTTACTCATACCTACATTTTCGTTTCCAGAAGCTCCACCACCCCTCGCGAGGCGGCTTCAGCGCCGCTGGAATGCTCCCCTACCACTCAAGCTCTCAATCAAGAAAGCTCAAATCCGAAGCTTCGGTGCTACGCTTGATGCCCGATTATTTTCGATGCCGGACCGCTCGACCAGTGAGCTATTACGCACTCTTTAAATGAATGGCTGCTTCTAAGCCAACATCCTGGTTGTCTGTGCAGTCCGACCCCCTTTGTTCAACTTAGCGTAGACTTGGGGACCTTAGCTGTCGGTCTGGGTTGTTCCCCTCTCGGACACGGATCTTAGCACCCGCGCCCTTACTGCCCACCTACATCTCGGCGATTATTCATCGCCTTTGCCGGCATTCGGAGTTTGTCTGGGTTTGGTACCCGGTGAAGGGCCCTAGCCCAATCAGTGCTCTACCTCCGGCAGACACAGTGGACGCTGCACCTAAATACATTTCGGGGAGTACGAGCTATTTCCGGGTTTGATTGGCCTTTCACCCCTACCCACAGGTCATCCGGTAGCTTTTCAACGCTAATCGGTTCGGACCTCCATCCCGGGTTAACGGGACTTCATCCTGCCCATGGGTAGCTCACCCGGTTTCGCGTCTACCCCGCCTGACTCGCAGACATGCCCGAAGACACGTCCCTCGCCCTGTTAAGACTCGCTTTCGCTACGGCTGCGCGCCTGAGGCGCTTAACCTGGCCAGACAGGAGTAACTCGTAGGCTCATTATGCAAAAGGCACGCCGTCACCCCACAAGGACCCTAAGGCCCAGAGGGCTCCGACTGGTTGTAAGCGCATGGTTTCAGGTACTATTTCACTCGCCTACTAGGCGTTCTTTTCACCTTTCCCTCACGGTACTGGTTCACTATCGGTCATGAGCGAGTATTTAGCCTTACGAGATGGTGCTCGCAAATTCAGACAAGATTTCTCCGGTCCCGTCTTACTCAGGAGTTCCGCTGGGCCGCTCTCTTTACGCTTACGGGGCTTTCACCCTCTATGGCCGCTCTTTCCAGAGCGTTCAACTTCAAATAACGGTCCCGTCCGCAGATCCTATAACCCCGAGCGGGCCTAAACCCGCCCGGTTTGGGCTGTTTCCCTTTCGCTCGCCACTACTCAG
>CAWBQO010000006.1:0-917500 GCA_963790965.1 uncultured Bacteroidota bacterium | reverse complement strand
ATTCCTCACTGCTGCCTCCCGTAGGAGTCTGGCCCGTGTCTCAGTGCCAGTGTGGCTGATCATCCTCTCAGACCAGCTATGGATCGTTGCCTTGGTGCGCCGTTACCGCACCAACAAGCTAATCCAACGCAGGCCCATCCCGGAGCGCCTCTCGGCTTTCAATCACCATCCATGCGGACGAAGATCGGTATGCGGTATTAGTCCCGGTTTCCCGGGGTTATTCCCCACTCCAGGGCAGGTTGCCTACGCGTTACGCACCCGTGCGCCACTCGCCGGTTACCCGGCGCGTACGACTTGCATGTGTTAAGCCCGCCGCCAGCGTTCGTCCTGAGCCAGGATCAAACTCTCCGTTGTAATGGAAAGCTGATTCGAAACTGATACTGTGATCCCTCACAGCACCAATCTCCCTTCCACTGCTAAGCCCCGTTACAGGCTCGCAGCGGCTCTCTCTACCAATTCCTATGGTCCCAAAACATCCCTAAAGATGCCGGAACCGAATCGACAAGGACTCGCTATGCTTCCAGTCTTTCAAAGAACTCCGCCTCCCTCTATCTCTACTCGCAAAGGGGGCGTTCCTTCACTTTATCCCATCAGGATCAGCGGAAGAGGCCGCTTCAGACACAATCGGCGCTCACTAAGGAGCGCCGCGCCTGCAGAAAAGCTTACACGATGATGGCACCAGCGCGGTTCCAAGTTCGTAGCAATTCGCGATCTCTTCATAAACGGCCTGCTTGCCCCATGGCTCGCTGCCGTCGCCTCAACCTTTCAGAGAACATGCGGCCCGGGGCCGCGGTGCCGTGCCTTTTTTTGGCGCGGACTGCTATAATACGGCACGCGCCCCATACGGGTCAACCCCTACCTCAAAGTTTTTATCTTCCCACTGGGTTTTCTCTCCGGGCACCTCGCAGCGCCTGGTGGGGTTCGTACCTTTGAATCAATCCGAACCGGCAAGGGCCGGCGTACCACGACTCTCACGGCTGTCTCTATGTCTTCTCGTTCTTCCGGGTTTCGCTCGGCGCTCGTCAACCCGTACCTCTGGGGCGGCATCGTCGCGCTCGTGCTCGCCGGACTGGTGCTCTACCTTCTTTTCAACAACCTCTTCATGCCCGCCTATACGCACTATGGCGAAGCCGCGCCGGTTGCGGACGTCATCAACACGCCGGAGGAGGAGGCGGTCGCGCGCCTCGAGGCGGACGGCCTTGTCGTCGAACGAGTCGAGGAGCGATTCAATCCTCAAAAGCCGCGCGACGTGGTGGTGGACCAGAACCCGGCAGCGGGCACGCCCGTCAAGCCCGGCCGCCGGATCTTTATAACCGTCAACACCGGGCGCGTCCCGAACGTCGTCGTTCCGACCGTGCTCGACCTCTCCATTCGCGAGGCGCAAAACCGGCTGCGCGCCGTCGGCCTCCGCGTGGCGGAAATGCTGCCGGACTCGATCCCGTCGCCCTACCCGAACACCGTCACCCGCCAGCAACCCCTCCCCGGGGACTCTCTTTCGCAGGGAAGCGGCATGATGCTCTGGTACAGTACCGGCCTCGGCAACGAATACGTGCGCGTGCCCGAACTCGTCGGCATGTCCGTGGCAGAGGCCAATCTGCTCCTGCTCGAGCTTAAACTTCGCCCGATTCTCGTCGGCGAGCGGCCGGACGAGGAGGTTGAGGGGCAGACAGTCCTGCGGCAAAGCCGGGAGGAAGGATCGCTTGTGAGGCAGGGCTATGAAGTTCGGCTGTTCCTGGATGCCGAAGAGGGTCCCGAATCGGATGACGGCCTTGTGCAGTAACGCATCAACCTTGATCGCGCAGCGCGAGGCGCACCATTTCGTCGGCGGACCGCAGACCCGGGTTTGATCGAAGGGCCTTGCGAAGACTGCGCTCTGCCGCAGCGCGGTTGAAGCCCAACTGCTCCAGCGCCGCAAGTGCGTCCGCGCGCGCAGCAGCAGCCACGTCCGACGCCCCCCCCAGCGGGTTAGCGGCACCACCAGCTACCTCCAACGTCGCCATCTTGTCCCGCAGCTCGACCACGAGCCGCTCCGCCGTCTTGCGCCCGACGCCGGGAATACTCGTCAGGATTTGCACGTCTCCGGCAGCTACAAGATCGCGCAACTCGGCTGCATTGACGCGGGAGAGGAGCGCCTGCGCCGTCTTGGGGCCGACGCCGGAAACCCCGATCAGCAGTTCGAAGATCGACCGTTCCCCGCTCGACGCAAAGCCGTAAAGCGTCAACGCGTCCTCCCTAACGATGAGGTGCGTGAGTAGCGACACCGGAGACCCGGCTTCCGGCAAGGAATCGTAGGTCGATGTAGGAATAAATACGCGATAGCCGACGCCCGACACGTCCACGACCACCTCTGTTGGACGCTTTTCAGTCAGCTTTCCAGATAACGACGCTATCATTTCAGTTCGCTCCTTCTCTGTTCAAAAGAGCGAGAAGATACGTCTGCCTCTCCATCTTTGCCCCGTATCCCTGGCTGAATTTGACGCGCGCCCGGGTTAACGAAGCAGCTCAATCCGCACCATTGCCGTGCCGCGCCCGAGCATACCGATGCGCTTCGCAGCGGCGGTGGAAAGGTCGATCACCCTGCTGTCGGCGTAGGGGCCGCGATCGTTGATGCGCACCACGACGGACTCGCCGTTGCGCACGTTCGTAACTTTAACTTTTGTCCCAAAAGGCAGCGTTCGATGTGCCGCCGTGAGCTGGGCCGGATTGAACCGCTCGCCACTGGCGGTCGGATTTCCTGCCAGTTCGGTTCCGTAAAAAGAGGCTTTCCCGCCCCCCATCGGCTTGCCTGCCGGTTCCGCGGCCGCGAGTTGGGCTGCCTTCTCAAGAGAATCAGCGGTGTAGAGGGAGTCGGCTACGCGTACAGAATCTGCCCGCAGGTTCGCAAGCCTCACCGAATCCGCTTTTAGCCCCGCCCGGCCCATGCCGAGCAGCACGGGATCGGGTTCCGGCCGGTTCAGCAGCGTGAAGCCAAGCGCGAATAGCAGCATGACCGCCACTCCGGCCGCCACCATCAAAAGTCGCCGGTATTCCCCCACGCGCCCTCTCAGCCGTTGGTTGAGCCGCTTCAACCGTGAAAACCGGCTACGGCGGCGCTTCTTCGTGTTGTCGTTATAGGTAGCCATATTTCACACAATGTTTATCAGAAGAGAAGAACGCTTGATCCGAGCCGATGCGCGCGGCACCCTTTGCGGCACCAAGCTTTCTCTTTTCACTATGCGCTGACCCCGCCACAGGTTACAGGCGAACCTTAATAGATTCGTTATAAGCCACCTCTGACGCCCTCTACGGCAGGTATCCACCGGGATCTGCGTTGAAAACGGCGCCTTGGCTACCCTTGCTCACCTTCAACATCCGACCGCTGGAGGACGGAAGAGACTGTTGATTGGTCTAATATAAGCTCGAACGACAGACACGTGTTCACCTTACTTCAACGGTCTCTGAGCAGCCCGGAAGGGTAGATCGTTCAATGCGCTCAGGATGACGCCCTGGGGGAACGGAGAAGGCGCGGACTTCTGGAGCACAAGGAAGGCAGAACGTCCCGTCCGTGTCATGTTGAGCGACGCGAAGCGTCTCAGGCTGTGAAAGAAAACAGATCCTTCGCTGCGCTCAGGATGACAGCCGGGGAGTGCGGAGGGTAATGCGAGTGCTGAGGAGCGCACGAACGGGCAGAAGCCCCGGACTTGTCCTGCTGAGCGAAGCGAAGCATCTCAGGCTCCCGTAAGCACAGATTCTTCGGTGCGCTCGGGAAGTCGAGGAGCGAGCGGGTGGGTGTCGGCGGGTGTTCTTTGCTCGGCTAGGAGGTCCCTCCACGCGGCGGCGGATGATGTGGACTCATGATGAGGACTGGTAGCGCCGCCTTGGTCGGGATGACACTATGTGAGACTGGAGGAGGCGCGGACATCGGGAGCACCGGGAAGGCAGAACGTCCCGACAGCGTCATGTTGAGCGCACCGAAGCGTCTCAAGCTGCGAAAAAGACTGATCCTTCGCTGCGCTCAGGATGACAGCCGGGGAGTGCGGAGGGTAATGGGAGACGGAGATCCTGTAGGGCGCGATATGTCGTTCCCCTGCGTGCGCGGCGGTGATCCTGGCAAAGGTGGCGACCCTGCGTCTCTGCGCCTCTGCGTCAAGAACGCCGTGCTTCGGGTAAGGCTTTGCCGGGAGTTACCATTTTCTGATAGCTTCTTAAGACACGGCGCCGAACTCCCCGCTCGGAGGGCCGGCATCTCACCCCAACTCCCCTGGCGCGGACTGAACGGACGAGCCGCCTTCGGACAACGTAGTGTGGACGGTATGAAGCAGGTCTTTGCGGGAAAAGGGCTTGGCGAGGTAACGGGTGAACCCCGCCGAGAGGAACTGGTCCTGATCCCCCGGGCGCGTATAGGCCGTCACGGCGATGGCGGGCGTCGCGGCCGCTTCGGGCAGATTGCGCAGCAGCTTCAGCAAATCCATGCCCGAGAGTCTTTCGCCGAGGTTTATATCCAATAAAAAGAGGTCGAAAACGTTTTCGTTCGCAGCGGCCATGGCTTCGCGTACGGAGGCTGCCACGGTCACATCAAAGTCCTTCTGCAGCAAATGCTTGAGAAGCAACCGGGTCTCCGCGTTGTCCTCGACGGCCAGCAGTCGCGGGGTCGCAGTGTCACTCATATCATGAACCATCAAACACCTTCCGACTCACAGGGATAAACCTGTTATATGCCGGGACTTGCGGATGGTTCAATGCCGCATCGTGAGGCGAATGCCGAAGTCCCTTCCGGCAGCCACAGGCACCGCAGGCGGCCGCAAATAATCGCTCTCCTGCCGCGTCTCGCCTCCCTTCACTTCAATCTGGACGCGACTCCCCAGCAGCAGCCGCGCCGCTACGTAGACGCGGCTCCCGGAACCGCTGTACGCCGGTGCCAGGAAACTGTAGACCGGGTCCGCTTCAAATGCATAAACGCGCGACTGATAGCCGTCGGTCTCGTACAGCGCCACGCGGGCGTCGAGTTGAAGACGCTTCCAGGGAGACAGCCGCACCTCTTGATAGAGCATCACGCCCGTCTCTGCATTTCCAGCCTCCCCACTCCAGCGGGCCATCTCCAGTCGCGCGCGAACGCGAACGGCGCGGGAGAAGACGTACTCGCCGTGCAGCCGCGCCGTTGCGCGATGCTCACCGGCCACGGACCGCACCGCCCGGTTCGCCGCGTCCACGAGGACGGCACCGCCCCGACGGTCCTGCATCTGCCCCTGCGCGTAAAGCGTCACCCACGGGCGGGGCTTGTAGGTAGAGCGGACCGTCACGACCCTTCCGTACGTCGGAACCGGCACACCATAGCGCAGCCACGGGTAGCGGTAGGCATCCGCGGACACGGCAAGCGTCCAGAAGCGCGTCGGCATGAGGCTTGCTCCGATGTATACGCCGGATTCGTTCGATGCCCCCTCGCTTCCTCTGCCAAACGCTCCGGCATACGGGTTCGCGTACCCGGCGGGATAACGCCGGACGGCCAGCACGACTTCTCCCACACGCTCGCGCACGACCTCCACGCCTACCAGCGCGGCGGTCTTGCCGCCGCTTCGCCCCACCTCCGCAAACAGGATCGACGCGGGCAGCCGCCACTGCGCGTCGAAGCTCAGTGCGCCGGACGTGTGCCCCGCCTGTGCGAACATCCGGTAGGCCTCGGTGCCGTAATCGAGCGGCAGGTCGTACCGTGCGGCGAAGGCCGTTACGCCCACTTGCAAGCGTCCGGCGCTCGTCCGCAGCGCTAGGCCGGTGGTTTTCACGCCGAGTGCTCCGCGTGCCGTACGTTCCGCCTCCGTTCGGTGGTAGCCCGTCGCCAGCGGACGCGCGGTGCAGGCGTCCTCTGCGCACGAGGTCGCCGCATCGAGACGGCGCTTCGATACGAATACGGCGGCGGTGGCGCTACGGCTTACCTTCAGATCGGCGGCCGCGCCGAATAGAAACCGGTTCTCGTCCGTGCCTCCGTACGGCCGCAGTCCACCGCCTCTCCTGCCCGGGGCTGCCACCGGATCGGCTCCGGCGCTGTAGCGCGCCTGCTGCCAGAATCCGAGTCCATAGCCAAAGGCCCCGGTATAATCTCCAACAATGATCCGTTCGATGGGCCCTACACCCGGGAGTTCGAGACTCCCGGAGACAAAGTCGTAGCCAAACCGGTGCCGCCCCGGCCGCCAGTCGAACGGTTCGCCGGGATCCTGTTCGAGCGTCAAGTGTGCCGAGACGCCTCCTGCGCTGCGCGCCCTGATACGGGTGAGCACTCGCATCGGCCCCTCGCGCGCTCCTTCGGAGGTGCGTCGCCCGGCGGCTTGCGATAAGTAAATTTGCGGACGCCGCTTCCCTCGCGCGGCTGCGGGATGAACGGTTGGAGCGCCGTCACCGGGTGCCACGATCTTCAAGAACGGGCGCATCGTCTCCACGGCAGCCGCTTCGATGCCCGGCACCCGGGCTACTTCGTCCACGCTTTTGAAGGGGCCGTGCGCACGCCTCTCCTGCACGATCCGGAACGCTGTGACGGCCGTGAGGCCCGGAATCTGCGCCAGTTCGTCGGCGGTGGCCCTGTTGAGATCGACCGGCTGCTCGGCGAGGACGGACAAATCTTCGGCAAGCCGCTCTCCCTCTTCTTCTGCCACATCTTCGAGCCAGAACGCGGGAGACTCGGTTTGCGCATAAGCAACCGGGGCGAGCAGCAGCGGAAGGAGCAGGAGGATCCAGCGCATGTGCGTGCCTATAGGGACAGGCACACGCCGAAGCCCGGCGTCCAGCCGAGGGCGTAGTGCCGCTCTGCCGCGAATTCGGCCGCCAACCGGCCAACCGTGATGCCGACGCCGAGCGTGGCGCGCGAGGGGTTCATCCCGCCGCCGCCCCGCAGCGCAAGCGCCGGAACGGGCCTCATCTCGATCCCGCCTCGAACGTCGATAGGATAACGCGCGTCCTTTACCGCGTCGAGCGCGACCAGGAATGGACCGGAGCCGCCATAAGAAACGCCCATGCCGAGCCGCCTCGGAATGCGTTCGCCCGGAGCGATGGCCGGCGCGTTCAGGTGCTGCGCGCTCATCCCGATCATTAGCAGCGGTGCCGCCGCCGCCATCCAACCGACGGATACGTCCACGGCTCCTGCATTGCCGTATCCCTCTATCACTGTGCGCTCGTGCGCCACCGACACGCCTGCGAGGAAACGCCGGGGCGGACCGACGCTGAAGCCTCTGGCGAACGTCGCCGTAAACCGCGTCCGCTGAAACGCATCGAAACCGTACGACTGCGCCTGAAAACCAACGCCGCTTCTCCCCACCGGAATGGCAACGCTCAGCGCGCTCAGGCGAAGGGCTTCGAGCGCGTACCCGTTTGCTGTAAAGAGCGCCAGCGCCGGCCCTCGCAGCCCGGCTATGAGTGCCGGGTTCTCGTCGGCCCACGGCCCGCCGTCGAGCACCACGGCTCCGCCGAGGGCCGCGCTCCGCAAGGACGGCCGCATCGGCTGCGCAGTCGCGGCGGAGGCCGCCATCAGGCACAGCAAGATCAAATGGCAAGAGCGAACACGCATGGCCGGAAACGAGTCTTCCGCACGGTCTTCCCCTTTGACCTGTCGGCCGTCGCGAACAACCTTTCCGGCGGCCCTTTACCGAAAAGGTTGTAGCGCCGCGCTCATGCGCTTCGCTAAGAGGCCGTTGAAATAATAGCAAACGCTGTATGTAGCTGGCGATAAGGACCAATGTATGAACGCAACGTCCCCCTTGAGGGGGATTCAAGGGGGTGTTAGGCGGCATTCCAGTCATAGACGCGGACCCGAATATCTGCGATACATCCCATCAATAGTAAATCGACAGCCTCCTAAGCCACTCGTTGCCGTTCTATAACGCCGCAACCATTCACCCGTGGCGATGCCCGGAATGGAGGTTCTATGCCGCCTGGTGCGCGGCGGCGAGGTGCGCTCGCACAGCGTCAACGTGTGCCGGAAGCCGGACTTCACGGCAGCAAGGAGCGCATCTTAATAGAGTGAACCTCGATGCAGGAGGGCGCGCGGGCGGCCGATCGCCGCCGCCACCGGGACTCAGCACCCGCGTCTACTGGAGGGAAGCGCCGGGTGGACGGCGCTTCCGGCACCGAATACCGCGACTCCGACGCGCCTACGCCTCCTCCAGCGCGTTTGCGCCGCTCGTGATCTCGATGATCTCGGTCGTGATCGCGTCCTGTCGTGCCCGGTTGTACTTGAGTCGCAAATCGCGGAGCAGCTCGTCGGCGTTGTTCGTCGCGTTGTCCATCGCCACCATGCGCGCGCCCTGCTCGGCCGCGTTGGACTCCAGCAGCGCCCGCCAGATGGTATACCGCAGATACTGCGGCACGAGGCTCTCCAAAATGTCCTCCGGGGACGGCTCGTAGATGTAGTCTACCGTCGGCAGGCCCGGCGCGGTATCCGTCGCGTCGCGTTCCATGATCGGCGTCAGAAAACGCTCGGCGGGAATGGGCAGCACCGGCTCCACGATCCGGTTCTGCGAGATCGTGTTGCGAAACTCGTTGTAGATCACGAACACCTGATCCCACCGGCCCTCCTCAAAACCCGCCGTGGCGTCCGCCACGATGCGGGAGGGGGTGGAGAAGGAAAGATCGTCGAACACGCCCCGGTAGTCGCCGACCATCTTGTAGCCGCGCTTCGTAAAGTATTCCCGGCCTTTGCGCCCGGCGGCGAGTAGGTAAAGCTCCCCCGCCCGTTTCGCATCGGCAAAGCGCTCTTCAATGGTTGCTTCAACGAGCTTGATGATGTTGGCATTGAACGCCCCGGCCAGCCCGCGGTCAGCCGTAATCACGATGAGCAGCACGCCCCCCGCGTCCTCACGCTGCTGGAAGAGCGGGTGCGCGCCAGGGTCGAGCTGGTGCTTGAGGTGGTTGATGATTCCCCCGAGCGAGAAGGCGTACGGCCGCGTCTGAAAGATGCGCTCCTGAGCGCGGCGCAGCTTCGCCGCCGCAACCATCTTCATGGCGCGCGTCACCTGCTGGGTGCTCTTGACCGACCCTATCCGGTCCCGAATGTCGCGGAGACTTGCCATCCTTTCGCCTGAAGTTGCCGGTTACCCTGTCCTTATGTCCTTATGCCGTCACTGTGGCAATGCGCTCGGCCACATCGTTCGCTACGCTGCGGATCGTCTCGGCCGCCTCGTCGCTCATGGTACCCGTATCGCGCATCTTCGCCATCATATCGGCATGGCGCAGCGTGAGCCGTTCGATCAGATCACGCTCAAACTCGGACACCTTTTCCGTGGGGACTTTGTCGAGCAGCCCTTGCGTAGCGGTAAAGATGATCGCGATCTGCTCCTCGACAGGCACCGGCGTGTACTGCTTCTGCTTCAGAATCTCCACCAGCCGCTCGCCGCGCCGAAGCTGCCGCTGCGTCGCCGGGTCGAGGTCGGAACCGAACTTGGCGAAGGCCTCCAGCTCGCGGTACTGCGCGAGGTCGAGCCGGAGCGTACCGGCGACTTTCTTCATCGCCTTGACCTGCGCGTTGCCGCCCACGCGCGAGACGGAGATACCAACGTTAATGGCCGGCCGCACGCCGGAGTTGAAAAGCCCCGCCTCGAGGAAGATCTGTCCGTCGGTGATGGAGATCACGTTCGTCGGGATGTACGCGGACACGTCGCCGGCCTGCGTCTCGATCACCGGGAGCGCCGTCAGCGAGCCGCCGCCTTTGACCTGGTCCCGAATAGACTCCGGCAGGTCGTTCATCTGCGCCGCAACTTCGTCCGTGCCGATGATCTTCGCGGCGCGCTCGAGAAGGCGGCTGTGCAGGTAGAACACGTCGCCCGGGTAGGCCTCGCGGCCCGGCGGACGGCGCAGGAGCAGCGACAACTCGCGGTAAGCGACGGCCTGCTTCGAAAGGTCGTCGTAGATGACGAGTGCGTGGCGGCCGGTGTCCCGGAAGTACTCGCCGATGCAAGCGCCCGCGAAAGGGGCGATGTACTGCAGCGGTGCCGGAGCCGACGCCGGAGCGTTCACGATCACGGTGTATTCCATCGCGCCGGCCTCTTCGAGCGAGCGCATCACCTGCGCCACCGTCGACGACTTCTGCCCGATGGCGACGTAGATGCAGTATACCGGCGAGCCGGACTCTTGCGTCCGTTTCTGGTTGATGATGGTGTCGGTAAGCACGGCGGTCTTGCCGACCTGCCGGTCCCCGATGACCAGTTCGCGCTGTCCGCGCCCGATCGGGATCATGGCATCGATGGCCTTGATGCCCGTCTGCAACGGCTCCTTGACCGGTTCGCGGAAGATGACGCTCGGCGCTTTGCGCTCCAGCGGCATCTCGTAGAGCGATCCGGCAATGGCTCCGCGCCCGTCCATCGGCACGCCGAGCGGGTCAATGACGCGGCCGAGCATTCCTTCGCCGACCTTGATCGAGGCGATGTTGCGCGTGCGCCGTACCTGATCGCCTTCCCGGACGTGCTCGTAAGCGCCAAAGAGAACAGCGCCGACATTGTCCTCTTCCAGGTTGAGTACCATGCCGGTCACGTTCCGCTCCGGCACCTCGATCAGCTCGCCCGCCTGCACGCGCGCCAGCCCGTAAATGCGCGCGATGCCGTCGCCGACGGAAAGCACGGTGCCGACCTCATAACGATCCGCGGACGACTCGAAGCCGCCCAGTTCGCGCTGGAGCACGGCGGTAACTTCATCCGGCCGAATTGCTGTTGCCATGATTCTGCTTCTAATACGGTTCTCAGTGCCGCGCTGCTGCCTCTCGGGCAAGCTCGCGGCCAGTCAAAGTCATTCTTTTCACGCCGCGATGGGAGCGCCGTGTTCGAGCCGTTCCCTGAGCGTGTCGAGCTGGTTGCGCACGCTCCCGTCGTATACCACATCGCCGATCCGGATGACCACGCCGCCGATGAGCGCCGGATCCACCGTAATAACCGGGCGAACGGTCTTGCCGGTCATCTTCTCGAGTCGCGCAACGACCTCCTGCCGCTCGGCCTCGCCCAGCGGCATCGCCGTGCGGACCTGCGCCTCCACGATCCCATTCTCTTCATCGCGAAGGTTGCCGTAGGCCTCGACAATGCCCGGAAACACGTCCTCGCGCTCCTTCTCGATCAGGAGATCGAGAAATCGGAGCGTAATCGGGCGCACCTTGCCATCGAAAAGGCTCTTGACGATGGCCGTCTTCTTTTCACGTGAGATGGTCGGGCTTTCAAAAACCTGCACGAGTTCGCGCGACCCCTCCAGCGACTCGTGGATGAGCTGCACGTCTTCGTCGACTTCGGCGGCACTGCCGTGCGCTTGGGCTTCCTGATAAAGAGCCTTTGCGTACCGGCGGGCCACGGCAAGATCGTTCATGGATAGGCGGGTTACTGCCGGGGAAGTTCAGCCAGGAAGTTGTCGACCATGCGCCGCTGCCGCTCGCCGTCGAGGTCCTCCTTAAGGATCTTCTCGGCGGCCCTGACGGCCAGATCAGCCACCTCGGAGCGCAGCGCCGCCAGCGCGCCGTCCTTCTCGCGCTCGATCTCGGCTTGCGCTTGCGCCTGCAACGCCTGGATCTGCTTGCGTGTCCGGTCGACCTCCTCCGAACGGAGCCGGTCGGCGGTCTCTCGGGCTTCGCGCAGAATACGCTGGCCTTCCTGCTCGGCATCGCGCCGGGCACGCTCGTTGTCCGCCTGAATCTGCTTTGCTTCGGCCAGCGCCCGTTCGGCGCGCTGGATCGAATCGTCGATCGTCTTCTCGCGCTCGGAGAGGGCGGCCGTGATTGGCCCCCATGCGTAGCGGCGCAAGACGAAAAGCAGAATCAGAAAGGTCAGCGCGATCCAGAAGATCAGGCCGACGTTCGGCGCCAGAAGGCCCGCAGCAATGGGCATGTTCATAAGCGTTGATGAATGCGCATGAGGCGGCACACCGGCCGTCCAGGTGGTCTCCGCCGGCAGCCTGTTCGGGCCACCGGCGAGTACTGAAGCGCCCCTCCGCGTCCTTCCTCCCTACGCCTTGATGGCAAGGAGAATGCAGATGACGAGGCCAAAGAGCGCCACACCCTCGATGAGGGCCGCGGCGATAATCATTGAGGTCCGGATGTCACCGGCCGCTTCGGGCTGCCGTGCCGATCCTTCCATGGCCGGGCCTGCCAGGCGGCCGATGCCGATACCGGCTCCGAGTGCGACGAGTCCGGCTCCAAGGCCGGCGGCGAGCCATGCGAGTGCGAGAGAATCCATGTCTGCTCCTATTGGTGCTTTTTGCTGAAAAGGTTGAGCGGAAGGTTGAGCGGGCGGCCGTCCGCCTGCGCTCCTCGCCCGGAGGCGAGTAGGGTTTGGGCGACTGTCAGCCTACCGGCTGCGCCTGCACGGGCGCAGCGCCGCTGAGGTTCCCGGTGATCGGGTCCGGCTCGTCGGCATTATGCTGCAGCCGAGCGCCGGCCGGTAAGTCGCCGTACTGTTCGAGATCGTGATCGTGCCCGTGGTGCTCTTCGACGGCCATGCCGATAAAGAGCGCAGAGAGTAGGGTAAAGACGTAGGCCTGAATGAACGCCACCAGCAGTTCAAGCAGGTAAATGAAAAGCGCGAAGGCAACGCTCACCGGGGAAACGCCCCAGCCAGCTCCATTACCGAAAAGGTTCGTAAAGGTGAAGATGAGGCCGATCAGGCTCAGGATCACGAGGTGCCCCGCCGTCATGTTCGCAAAGAGTCGGATGGCGAGCGCGATCGGCTTCGTAAACAGCCCGACGATCTCCACCGGGATCATGATCGGCTTGAGCGCCGTCGGGATGCCGGGAGGCCAGAGCGTGTGCATCCAGTGATCGCGCGAGCCGTTGATCTGCGTAATGAGGAACGTAAAGGTCGCCAGCACCGCCGTCACCATCAGGTTCGACGTAGCCGTTGCGCCAAAAGGCACGAGACCCAGCAGATTCGACGTGAGAATGAAGAAGAACGCCGTGAGCAAGTAAGGCAGGAACTTGTCCGCCTTATTCCCCAGGTTCGGGCGCACGATCTCGTCGCGCACGAAGAGGATCAGCGTCTCGAACAGGTTCTGAAAAACGCCCTTCGGCGCGGACGTGCGCCCCACGCCCGCCTTATAGCGCCGCGCAAGGCTCACGAAGATGAGCACCACGATAAGGCCGGCGATGATGGCAAAGACCAGGTGCCGCGTAATGGAGAAGTCGATGATGATGTGGCCGCCGTCCGCCGGCGCGAGTTCCGAATCGAGATAGGCCGCCCCGGCAACCATCGTCTCCGCATGTTCGATAGGATTGCCGGTTTTTGCCGCGGCTTCGGGCACGTCAAACGATTCCGAAGGCGCATCCGGCAGCGTCACGCGCGCCGCCTCGTCCTCAACGAAGGTGTCGCCCTGCTCGTGCCCGCCGACAACAAGGTATCGCCCGGACGCAAGGGCCGATCCGGTCGAGGCGTACACGTCGAGACCCATTCCGCCATCGGCCCGCCGAACGAAGAAAATGCGCGGCAGCTCGACCTTGCCGATCGGCTCAAAGTCGAGGTAATATCCGTCGGAAACGTGATGGACCGGGTCAAACTCTTCGCCTTCCGCAGCGCCGCGAGCCGTGCCCACGAGCAGCGGCAGGCCGAGCATCAAGACGAACCATGCCTTAATAAGACGCATCATACGCAAAGTCAGCCGCGCCTTTACCGGCGCGAGGGGTTGGCAGGTGCGCCGGCGCGAGCCGCCCGGCTATGGAGTACGTAAACTTCAACGACCATTCCGAGGGTCAATAATCCTACAAACGTCAGCACGACCGGCCCCGGCCGCAGCGGCACCAGTAGCAACACCGCGAGCAACGTGGCCAGAATCAGCATCATCCGAACAACCATCCCGCCGATAAACACGGCGAAGAACGAAGCCGCCTCCTGCCGCAGGGCGCGCCTGAGCGACAAAAAGCTGAGGAGGCCGTACGCGAGCGCCAAGCCTCCTCCGGCACCGATACTGATCCACACCTCTGAATTCATGCTTGATCCGGTCAAAAGGTGCTTCAGGAGCAGTCGGCGGATAGATTCGTAATCTACGCACAAACAGCGGGCAAGCCATTACCCGGGGGTGAATAATAAGTGAACGGACGCCGTTTTCTACAAGTCTGCACCCCCCGCCGCCGTTCGTCTACGCCTCTTGACGCTCCGTTACGGCTTGCGCCGCCCCTTGTCCGCCTCTTTTGCCACGCGGATCAGCAGCACGAACACGGCCACCATGCCGAGCACCGCACCCGCCACGAGCAGCCAGGGCGAGGTGCCCAGGAGCCGGTCCAGCCCGTATCCCGCCGCGGCAAAGACCACCATCGTCAGGGCGAGCTGCATTCCGAGACCAAGGTACGGCTCGGCGTCGCGAAAAGACTGCTGCCACGTCGTCGGCTTGTGCGGACCGCGGGAATCGGCGTCAGGCATGGGCGGGAACGCTTGCGGTGTCGATGGACTCGGCGTGCGGGGCCATCGCGTCGGCACCCATGATGCACCGGCCGCCGAAAATAGCGCCCTCCTCTACCACGAGCCGCGCCGCCTTGATGTTGCCGTCCACGTTGGCGGTGCTCTTGAGCACGAGCCGCTCACGCACGCTCACCTGCCCGATCATCTTCCCCGCGATGTCCGCCCCGTGCGCCTCTATTTCGCCATCGACCACGCCTTCGCGCGTGATGACGATGCGCCCCTCAACGAAGAGCTTGCCGACCACGCGCCCGCTCACGCGAAGGTCACCCGCCGCGCGGAACGTGCCCTCGAGCACAGCCCCCTCGCCGATCATGTTGATCTGCGCCGGAGAGGCGTTCGCTTCTCCGTCCATTCCATTCTTCGTCCCGAAAACGGCCATAGTAGCGTGCAGTTAAAACGTACAGTGAAGGGGCCAACGGTGCCGTCACCAGCCTATGGTGTCACCAACCTATGGTAAAGAAGCGGGGATCCTGCGCGAGGCCGTTCTGCCACAACTCAAAATGCAGGTGCGGCCCCGAAGTGGCCTCGCCCGTGTTCCCGCTGACGGCAATCGCCTCCCGGTCGCGCACCTTGTCTCCGACCCGCTTGAGGAGCCTCTGGTTGTGCTTATAAATGGAAACATACCCGTCGGCGTGCTGAACGGCAATGGCGTCGCCACCGTCCTGCGTCCAATCGGCCAGGATGACGTACCCGTCGCCGATGGACCGAACGACGCTGCCCTCTTGCACGGCCACGTCGACGGCGAAGTGCCCCGTCCGCGCGTTGAAGCCCCTTGTAATATAACCCATCACGGGCGGCTGCACCGGCATTCGGAGGGAGGCGACGTAGGCGTCGGCCGCGCCCGGAGCGGCCTCGCGGGACGAGGTCATCTGAACGACCGGCAGCGCAGGCTGCGCGTGGTCCCCCCAGTCGTCCGAGGCGTCCGGCGGCGGCAGTTCGTCCTCGTCCACCCAGGCCGCCGAGGACGCCGGGTCGATGATGGCCGAGTCCGGCGGATCGAAGTCTCCGGCGAAGTACCGCTGCAGGCGCGCCATGTACTCGGTCTGCGCGCGAAGCGAGTCCTGCAGCGATGCCAGCCGAACGGCGTTCAGCCGCGCATCCTGCCGCAACGCGACCGAGCCGTAGCCGGGCAGGATCTTGCGAACGGGCGTCACGGCTACCAGCCCGACCACGAGCAGCGCCACCGCGGCGGCAACGGCTCCGGCCGCCCACAAGAGGCGCTTCGGCAGGATGTCGTAGCGGCGCGGCTCCGCCATCTGGTCACCGTCCATGACGATGATGGTGCGCGGCCGGTCGGCGTTGCGGGTGAACTCCTTTAGAAATGATACCATAACGTCGCGCCTCGGTCCTGTCGCCGCCGGGTACGTGCCGCCCTACAGGCGGTTCCAAAAAGAGCGGGCCTTGCCCTTTCCCCGGAGCGCCGAACGCGGCATATTCTGCGCGGCCCTTGCGCCGGGCGATTTGCTTTCGTATATTCTCAGGCTATACGGATCCGTCCGCCCTGTGTTTTGGGCGACGTCGGAGCCGTGGCGGCGGCAGTCCCGCGCCCTGAATACTGAGTCTACCAGCCTGAAGATCGATGCCACAGCATAAATCAGCCGAAAAGCGCGTCCGCCAGAACGAGAAGCGGCGCCTCCGTAATCGCCAGCACCGCAGCCGCATGCGGACCATTTTGAAGAAGGTGCGCACCGCCACCGATCCTGAACAAGCGTCGGTGTACCTCGCCGAGGCGAAGGCCTATCTTGACCGGCTTGCGACGAAGGGCATCATCCATAAGAACAAGGCGGCCAATTACAAGAGCGATCTCGACCGGCAGGTCAACCGCCTCTCGTAGTCTGCGCTGACCCCGATTCTAAGGCTCGTCTCTCGTTTGGGGAGACGGGCCTTTTTGTTTTGCCCCCCGCAGCCCGCCGGACAAGGGGCGCAAGACGGGCGGAATGCCCGCGCCGCGTCATGCGCGAGCAGCGAAGCTTCTCGGACTGTCTCGAATACAGATCCTTCGCTGCGCTCAGGAAGACAACCGGGGGGATGGAGGTTAAGGGCAGCACCGAGGACCCCAAGAAGGGCCGCACCCTCCCCGCCGTGTCATGCTGAGCGAAGCGAAGCATCTGTTCCGTGTTTTCAGTGGCCTTTGAAGTAAATGAACGCGCTGTATGTATCTTATATTACGGACCAAAGTACCGCCGCAACCTCCCCCTGGAGGGGGATTCAAGGGGGTGTTAGTCAGCCTTCAAGACGCGCGCCGAGCGTGATCAGGCCGCGATATAACCCATCCGCCATCCATCAACAGCCTCTTAGCTTTAGGTAAGCATAGATCCTTCACTGCGTTCAGGATGACACCCCGGGGAGGCTGGAGGAGGCGGAAATGTGAGGAGCAGAAGAAAGGCGGAACGCCCCTGGCGTGTCATGCTGAGCAAAGCAAAGCATCTCGGGCCGAGGGCGGGCGGGGCCTTGGTGATGCGGCTCCTCGTGAGCGGCCGGGAAGCGGCGGTTGTTCTGTGCTGTCGGGAGCAGGTCCCTCCGCGCGGCGGCGGATGATGTGGTCTCGGGATGAGGGGCGGTAGCGCCGCCTTGGTCGGGATGATAAGCAGGGAGGGCCGAGCGTTGGGCGCGGAGGCGGGAAGCTGAGGGGCAGAAGAAAGGCGGAACGCCCCCCGCTGGGTCATGCGGGCGCAGCAAAGCGTCTCGGGCCGAGGGCGGGCGGGGGCTTGGTGATGAGGCCTCTGGTGAGCGGCCGGAAAGCGGCGGTTGTTCTGTGCTGGTTTGAGGAGGTCCCTCCGCGCGGCGGCGGGTGATGTGGACTCATGATGAGGGCCGGTAGCGCCGCCTTGGTCGGGATGACAAGGAGGGAGGGCCGAGCGTTGGGTGTAGAGGCGGGAACGGGATGAGCGCTTGAAGGGCACAACGCCCCCGGCGTGTCATGCTGAGCGAAGCGAAGCATCTCGGGCCGAGGGCGGGCGGGGGCTTGGTGATGAGGCCTCTGGTGAGCGGCCGGGAAGCGGCGGTTGTTCTGTGCTGTCGGGAGGAGGTCCCTCCGCGCGGCGGCGGATGATGTGGTCTCATGATGAGGGCCGGTAGCGCCGCCTTGGTCGGGATGACAAGGAGGGAGGGCCGAGCGTTGGGCGCGGAGGCGGGAAGCTGAGGGGCAGAAGAAAGGCGGAACGCCACTGGCGTGTCATGCTGAGCGCAGCGAAGCGTCTCGGGCGGGCGGTGGGTGGGGGCGTTCAGGGCGTCGAAGGGAACGTTCTGGCATGGCAGGGGCGCGCGGGCATTGCGGTGGACTGATCAACGCGCCTTCTTCGGGCGGGCGAAGAGGCCGGCGGTCAGGCGCTCGTAGCGTTCGAATAGGAAGGAGACCCGGTTCAGCTCCGTCGTGAAGGGCTGCGGACGGTAGGCGCGGTCGACGGCGCGGTCCAGGTCCGCGTGGGCGCGGGAGAGGACGGGAGGCATGGCGAGGGGATCGTAGAGGTCGGCGAGGGTGTGGCCGGTTTCGAGGAAGGGCGCGCGGGCATCGAGCACGCGCTGCGCCGCCTCCGCGACCGCCTCCCGCTGCGCCTCCGCCGGCTCCGGCCACGGAAACGTGTTGTACACGATCCCGGCCGAATATTGATATCGGCTTTCCAGACGTCCCGCAACGTACCGCATCCACGCCATGTGGAGGGTGGAAGAAAGGATACCCAAGTGGAAAAGCGTAGCATCGGCGACAATCAGCGCCGACCCGCTGGCGATCACGGATGGATCGAGCATCACGAGCGGAATGTAGGTTCGCGTTTCAGAGGAGACCTTCGGTACGGCCAGGTATTTCGTTTTCGGCTGCCGAATTTCTCCAAAAAACGCGGGCGTGGCCGCCAACTTCCGCGTGGCTGCGCGACCGCTCGATTGTCTGTAGGCACGATTGGCCTCGACGCGGCTCCGAATGCCGTCCACGGACCGGATTACATTAGGTGGGCATTCAAGAAGCCACAGGCAGAAGCGTACATTCTCATTCAGGATTTCGTTACCTCCGACGTACCTACGGACGTACGGTCCTACTTCCGGGGTTGTCGAGACCAGTTCAAGTGCTTCGTCTTGCGAAAGGATCAAATTACCCCCGTCAATCGGCATGCTTCCGTACGCCATAGCAGGGGCTCGATCGGACAGTGGCTGCCGTCTTCCGAGAACGACTACGTCGCTTCCCTCGACGAGATATGGATTGATGTTGCTGACGGTTCGGGCGTGAGGCTCACCACGGACATCATTGTATTCGAAGAGCGTCTTCACGGGCGCATCGAACAAGGCGAAGCCTTCAATCACGACGTGTACTGCCGCCCTTCCCCGCGCTTCGTTCGTCCAGCGGAAAGTCCGATGAGCAAAATGCAGCTTGGCTCCGTACCTATGAAATAGTTCATTCCACAGAATACCTACCTGCTCGCCCTGTGATACTGAATTGGTGGCAACAAAGGCGGTGTGTGTGGAGCGGTGGGCACTCATATACTCCGCCGCTTTTATAAACCAGCCGGTGACGAAATCTAACACACCCGACGCAGGAATGCGGCTGAGCACTGCCGTCAGGTCGGCTTTCGGACCTGGAAGTTGCTCTTTCTTGCCTCCGAAGGGCGGATTGCCGAGGATGTAATCGAACGCTTCGGGCTGCGCCTCGCCGAAGGCGGTTTCCCAGTCGAGGCGGAGCGCGTTGCCATTGAGCACGTGCGGAGACTGCCGCAGCGGCAAGCGCGTAAAGTATTCGCCGAAAGCCGCGGCCACTTCGAGGTTCATCTGGTGATCGGCGAGCCAGAGCGCCACCTGTGCAATCTGCGCTGGAAATTCCTCGATCTCAATGCCGAAGAGCTGCCCCACCTGCACCTTCAGCAGATCCGCAATGTTGATCACGCGCTGCCCGGCCTCGAGGTCCGCGCGGTAGAGTTCGCGCACGGTCTCGATCTCGAGCCGCCGCAGCTCGCGGTAGGCAACGACGAGGAAGTTGCCGCAGCCGCAGGCGGGGTCCAACAGGCGCAAGGCTGCAAGCTTTTCGTGGAAGCGCGCCAGGTCGGTCCGGCTGCCACGCAGCTTTAGCCGGCCAAGTTCGGCGTGCAGATCGTCGAGGAAGAGCGGGCCGAGGAGCTTGAGGATGTTCGTCTCGGACGTGTAGTGCGCGCCGAGCGCCCGCCGGGCGGAGGGGTCCATGACGCTCTGGAACATGGAGCCGAAAATGGCGGGCGAAATGTTGCCCCAGTCCAGCGAGCATGCGCTGAGAAGCAGCCGCCGCATGGAAGCGTCGAAGGCGGCGGGGCGAAGCCTTTCGGCAAAGAGCGCGCCGTTGACGTACGGGAACGCCGTCAGCGCCTCATCGAGCGTGCGCATTCGCTCTTCCTCGGGCGTGTTGAGCGTGTCGAAGAGGGACGAGAGCCAGCCCGCGAGGTCGGAACCGTCCTCTCGCGTGCGGTCCAGAACGAGCGCCTCAAAAACACCACGGGGCGAAAAGATGCCCGTGTCGTCGGCGAAGAGGCAGAAGAGCAGGCGGACGAGGTAGACTTCGAGGTCATGCCCCCGGTAGCCGGCATCTTTCAGGCGGTCGTGGAGGGCACCCATCCTCTCGGCCGCCTCGACGTTGACGGGGTCCTGCTCCTTGTAGGTCCGCTTCTCGTAGCCTGCAATGAACCCGAAGCGGCTTATCTCCGAGAGCAGGTCGTCGAGGGTAAAGGAGGCGTGCGTGCCCTCTTCGAGATCGGAGAGGAGAAAGCGCGCAAAATCGCTGACGAGGATGTAGCGCGGAAGCTCGGCGTCCGTGAGTCCGGGGAAGTAGTCGAGCGCCTGCGTTTGGGCGTCGTCGAGGTCTTTGCCCAGCGACTTGTGCTCGACGAGCAGCATTCCGGGCCAGAGCAGGTCGATAAAGCCCTGCCGGCCGTCGAGCTTCTTGACGGCTTTTTCGTAGGAGGCGAGGCGTCTGCGTGAAAGCCCGAAAATGTGAAAGAACTCGTTCCAGAACGTTTGCGCTTCGCCGCGCTCGTACGTCTCGCCGTGCCAGTCGTTTACGAAGGCGGCCGCCCGCGTTTTGATCTCGTTCCAACTAAGCGCCATGGATGCCGGGGGGTTGGGTGGACTCTTGCTCTGCGCAATGTAAGCCGCGAACCCGAGAGGCAGCGGTCGCGCTGCGACTTTGTTTGTTTCGCGAGCGCCTTCGCCGTTTTGGAGCGTCCGGCGGGGGAGTCTATCGTTGCGCCTTTAATGTAAGCGGCACGGCGACTGCATACACGATCTCTCCGCTCGAGCTGACATTGAGGGAGGCCCGAGCGTTGGGCGCGGAGGCGGGAAGCTGAGGGGCAGAAGAAAGGCGGAACGCCACTGGCGTGTCATGCTGAGCGAAGCGAAGCATCTCGGGCCGAGGGCGGGCGGGGGCTTGGTGATGAGGCCTCTGGTGAGCGGCCGGGAAGCGGCGGTTGTTCTGTGCTGTCGGGAGGAGGTCCCTCCGCGCGGCGGCGGGTGATGTGGACTCATGATGAGGGCCGGTAGCGCCGCTTTGGTCGGGATGACAAGGAGGGAGGGCCGAGCGTTGGGCGCGGAGGCGGGAAGCTGAGGGCCAGAAGAAAGGCGGAACGGCCCCGCGTGTCAGGCCGGCGGAGCGAAGCATCTCGGGCCGAGGGCGGGCGGGGGCTTGGTGATGAGGCCTCTGGTGAGCGGCCGGGAAGCGGCGGTTGTTCTGTGCTGTCGGGAGGAGGTCCCTCCGCGCGGCGGCGGATGATGTGGTCTCATGATGAGGGCCGGTAGCGCCGCCTTGGTCGGGATGACAAGGAGGGAGGGCCGAGCGTAGGGCGCGGAGGCGGGAAGCTGAGGGGCAGAAGAAAGGCGGAACGCCACTGGCGTGTCATGCTGAGCGCAGCGAAGCGTCTCGGGCGGGCGGTGGGTGGGGGCGTTCAGGGCGACGAAGTGAACGTTCGGAAAAGGCAGGGGGGCGCACCGTGGAGTCTCAGGCTGCGAATGAAAACAGATGCTTCGCTGCGCTCGGGATGACATTCCGGTAGGGCTGGAGGAGGCGGGAACCGCTTTCAGAACAGAGCGGCGGCTGCGGCGTACCGGCTGGATTCGTAGTCGTTACACGCCTGTCGTACTCCCCACCATGCGCCACCTCCTCTCGCTTCTGGCTCTCTCGCTCTTCCTGGCCCTTCCCGCCGCCGGACAGGGCGCAACCACATCGCTGCAAACGGTGGACGCGCTTCGCACCGCCGGGCGGTACATGGAGGCCGTTTCGGAGCTTGAAACGATGCTCGAAACGCAACCCGGCAATCCCGAAGTTCTCTGGCGGCTCGCCCGCACCCGCGTCGATCTCGGGGAAACCATCGACTCGAAGGACGAACAGAAGGCCCTCTACAGCCGCGCCATGGCAGACGCCGACGCCGCCGTCGCAGCCGGTCCGAACAACGCCCACGCGCACCTCGTCCGCGCCATCGCCGCCGGCCGCGTGGCGCTCATCTCCGACACGAAGAAAAAGATCGAGCTTTCGCGGCAGGTCAAGGAGAGCGCGGACCGCGCGATCGCGCTCGACTCGAAGCTCGGCCTCGCCTACCACGTCCGGGGCCGGTGGAACTTCGGCATCGCTGACCTCGGATTTCTGGAGCGCACCGTGGTCAAAGTCGTCTACGGCGGCCTGCCGTCCGCTTCTTTTGAGCAGGCCCGCGACGACTTCAAGCAGGCCATCCGCCTCGACAACAGCGTCGTCAACCACCTCGAACTGGGCAAGACGTACCTCGAACTCGGAGAAAAGGACCTTGCGAAAGCGGAGTTTCAGACTGTGCGTTCGATGCCCATCGGCGACCCGGACGACGCCGGTCACAAGAAAGAAGCCGCAGAGCTTCTCGCCCGTTTGAAGTAATCCGCTGTCGCCACCGCCCGACCCGCACGGTCGCGGAGGACGCCCGATTGCAGAACCGGAAGCATTCGCGCTCCGGACGGCAAGACCTGAGGGCCTTGCCGTGACCGCGGGGCGCGCGCCGGCCAGTAGCCCTCTCACAATCCGCCGCTCTTCCTCCCGCGAAGGCAAGCGCCTGCCGCCGGCGGGCCGCCCGGGCGTACACCCCGTCTCCCCAACCGCCTCGTTGGGGATGAACGCCTGCACCCCCTCAGCGCGACCGCGCGCCAGTCAGGATTCGCCCGCGGCATGCTCGTGGGGCGCATTCCGCTGCTTTCTAAACAGGGCGTTCTTTTTTGCCCTACTTTCAATGAATATGGTATTCACATTCGCATTAGCTTAGCGTGTCGGCGGGAGTCCGTCCGGTACCGGCTGCTTTGGGCGGGTGCGGGTATGAAGATTTCTCGTAGCATATCTCTATACATATTGCGCGCACTGAAAGTAAGTAAAGAACCTGTGACCAGTCCGTTTTTGGCGCAAAACATAATCAGCAGGGGGGAACCGGAAGGCCGCAAATGAGGGTCTAAGAGGCGCACACGCGGAAATTGCGTCAGAAGTTTGCGCCTCGTCGGCCACAACTTCAATGCTTTCATGCACATGACCGACTTCACGAGATCGCGGAAACAGGGCGTGTAGGCGAGTAGCTGATGAGGGTGAACGGGCGGGGGCCGGAGGCCGTCGCCCGCGTCCTTATCCTTTCGCGCGTAGCTTCTTCAAAACCTCGGCACAACCACAGTTCACAAGACGATAACGAATATCCCGGAGCGCTTTTCGAGTTGGCGCGTCGGATGTGCCCAACGGAAAAGGCCGTTTTTTCAATCACTGAGAACCAGACTCGTCTCAAAGGACCAAACAAGGAGGATACAATGAGCATCCGTTTACAAAAGACAGCGTTGCTGGCCTGCGCGCTGATGGTTTTCATCGGCACGAACAGTGCCTTTGCCCAGCCGGTACGCGGCGACCACACGTTTTACATCTACCCCAAGGGCGGTATCACCCAGTACATCGGTGACTACGACCCGGATGGATCGAGCCTCTGGGACAGCGATGACGACGGCTTCCCCTGGGCAGCAGGCGTCGAGCTGGGATACCAGTTCTCCCCGAGCTTCAGCCTCGGCGGTGAAGGTACCTACGGCAACTACCCGACGGCCAACTTCGACCTCGAAGAGAACGACGTTCAGACCTACATGGGTAAGCTGATCGGCCGCTACTATCCGATGGCGAAAACCGCCCGATTCATCCCGTTCCTCGAAGCCGGTCTCTTCGGAGCCACGGGCCTCGAAGGCAAGATCAAGGACAACCCAACCAGCCCGCTTACGCCGGATCAGGTCAACCAGAGTGACACGGGCTTCGGCTTCGGTCCCCTGTTCGGCCTCGGCTTCGACGTGGCTGCGACGGACCAGCTCTCGATCCTGCTCGAGCTTCAGTTCATGCTCTCGATCCCGGATGACGGCTTCGACGGCAACGACCTGAGCCTTGACGTGGACAATGCGAACATGAACGGCGACCTCGTGTCGTCCTACCCGTTCACCCCCGGCGATGACGGCGGCGCGTTCCAGCGGTTTGACCTCTTGAACCAGCTTACGCTTGGCTTCAAGTTCAACTTCCGCAAGCCGATCGTTCCGGTCATGATCTCGGACGTGAATTGCCCGACGAACCTTCGCGTGGGCGACACGGCGACCTTCACCGCCTCCGTCAATGGCGACGCCACCGGCCCGGTCGACTACCGCTGGAGCTCCAACGGCGACGTGATCGGCAGCGGCATGGTTGCTACGCACTCGTTCACGCAGCCGGGTTCCTACACCGTCAACTTCGAAGCCTCCAACCGTGGTGGCATGGTTGAGCGCTCCTGCATCGTCAACGTCGCCCCGGCCCTCATCGGCGCGGAGATTGTGACGCTCGGCGCAGATCGCTCGTCCTTCCAAGTTTGCGAGCCGGTTGTCGTTCAGTTCAATGCGCAGACGCGCGGCACGGAGCCTGTCACCTATCGCTGGAACTTCGGCGATGGCACGACCGGAACCGGCCCGAACCCGACCCACTCGTACACCGACCCGGGCACGTACACCGTGCGGCTCGACCTCTCGAACGAGGTGGGCGCGGTCAATCGCACCGTCACGATCAACGCGCTCGAATGCGAGAGCATCTGTGACGACGTGACCGAACTGAACTCCTCCTACTTCCCGCGCAATGCGAGCACGCTCACGGCCGAAGGCCGCGCTGCCCTTGCCGAGAACCTGGAGATCCTCCGCGAGTGCGCCGAGCTGTGC
Organism: uncultured Bacteroidota bacterium; assembly: GCA_963790965.1. Lineage (GTDB taxonomy): Bacteria > Bacteroidota > Rhodothermia > Rhodothermales > DASSAV01 > CAWBQO01. The sequence goes on along the minus strand of CAWBQO010000006.1, from coordinate 892,973 downwards.
GTCCGCGTCGAAGGCTGGGCCGCTCCTGGCGAGCGCAACCCGCAGGCCCTCTCGACCGACCGCGCCCGCGCCGTCGCCCAGTACTACATGGACAATGGCGTTGCCGCAAGCCGCGTTGTTTCCATGGGCATGGGCCGCGTAGGTGGCACGACCTCCAAGAAGGAGGGTGGCGCCCAGTTCCAGCGCACCGACTCGATCCCCGTCCCCTGTGAGAACCTGAACCAGTAAACTCACAGGCGGCTCGGACACGAGCACGAGAAAGGCGTCCCGGCTTCGGCTGGGACGCCTTTTCTTTGTTGGTGGCCCCTTTGTTGGTACCGTCATCGAGGACGCCGGGAGCAAACCCGCCGGGTTGGGCGCGCGGTCCGGGCAGACGTATATTGGGCGCGACTTCGCCCTCCAGGTTCCCAATGATCCCCGACGAACCGCCTGTCCTTCGCAGAACGCCATTGTCACCCGCCGTTTGCCTGATGACTGCGTTGGTGATCCTGCCCTTCGCCCTTCCCGGCTGCGGACCGGCACCCGGCGGGGAGCCGCTTGCCGGAAACCGCATCGACACGCTTGCCTTCGTGGGCGGTGCCGTTTGCGCCGGCTGCCACGCCGAGGCGGCAAAAGCCTGGGCAGGGTCCGACCATGACCTCGCCATGACCCCCGCCGTCCGCCCGTTCGTCCTCGGCGACTTCGAAGGCGCGTCCTTCACCGACGCCGGTCTGACCACCCGCTTCTCCCGCGAAGGCGACAAGTATTTCGTGGAAACGGAAGGTCCGACGGGCGTGCAGCAGCGCTTTGAGGTGCAGTACACGTTCGGCTACCGGCCGCTGCAACAGTACCTCGTCCCCACAGGCGAAGGACGCCTTCAGGCGCTCACCGTCGCTTGGGACACGGACAAGGGCCGCTGGTTCTCGCTCTATCCCGGCGAGCGGTTTCCCCCGAAAGACTTTTTGCACTGGACGGGTGCGGGAATGAATTGGAACTACATGTGCGCCGAGTGCCATTCGACCGACCTACGCAAGAACTTCGATCTCGCGACGAACACCTACCACACGAGTTTTGCCGAAATAGACGTTAGCTGCGAAGCGTGCCACGGCCCGGGCGAGGCGCACGTCCGGTGGGCCGAAAGCCCGGGTTCGGACGCTTACCGCAAGGGCGATGATGCCGGGCTTACCGTCGATCTCAGCGATCCGCGCGCTTCACGGCGGCAGATCGAGACGTGCGCGCCCTGCCACTCGCGCCGCCGGACGGTCTATCCCGGCTTTCGTCCGGGAGAAGCGTACCTCGACCACTACGAACCGGCCCTGCTGGAAGACGATCTCTATTACGCCGACGGGCAGATCAAGGACGAGGTGTACGTCTACGGCTCTTTCCTGCAGAGCAAGATGTACGCGAACGGCGTGCGTTGCACCGATTGCCACGATCCACACTCGACGCGCGTGCCCACGCTTGAGAACACCCTCTGCACGAAATGCCACGCGCCGGCCACCTACGACACCTTCGCGCACATCCGCCACGCGCCCGGCACGGACGGCAGCCGGTGCGTCGATTGCCATATGCCCGAGCGCACCTACATGGTCGTCGATCCGCGCCGAGACCACTCCTTCCGCGTTCCTCGCCCGGACCTGAGCGCCCGGTTCGGCACGCCGAACGCCTGCACCGGGTGCCACGCTAACGAGTCTGCAGAATGGGCCGCCGAATGGGTGCAGACGTGGTTCGGTCCCACGCGCACGCGCGGACCCGCTTTCACCCCGGCGTTTGCCGCCGCGCGCGCGCGGACGCCCGGCGCTGATCGAGCGCTTGCGCAAATCGTGGGGGAGAAGCTGACGCCCGCTATCGTTCGCGCCACGGCGCTTTATCTGCTCGACCGGTACGACACGGCGGAGGCTGCCGCCACGGCCAGAGCGGGGCTGCGCGACCCCGAGAATCTGGTGCGACTGGCCGCGCTGCGGAGCGTCGGCCGCGTGGCACCTGAGCGGGCCTACGAACTGGCCGCGCCGCTCCTCACGGATTCGTTCCGCGTCATTCGCATGGAGGCCGCGCAGCTGCTTGCCCGGACGGCCGCAGACCGGCTCGGCGCTGCTTCGGAGACGGAGACGGCGAAGGCGTTTGCCGCTGCACTGGCCGAGTATCAAGAGGGACAGCGCTTCGCTTCGGACCAGGCCGCGGCGCATCTCAACCTCGCCGTGACGGCCGAAAGCATGGGCAACCTTGCCGAGGCGGAAGCCGACTACCACGCCGCCTTGCGCCTCGACTCGAGTTTCATTCCGGCGCACGTCAACCTCGCGATGCTCTTCAACCGCCGCCGCGAAGCGGCTCGCGCGGGCGGGCGGGTCGACGAGGAAGCGCGGTACCAAAGGCAGTCGGAGGCGGCGCTTCGCTCGGCCCTGAGGCAGCAGCCGGGACTTGCGGATCTCCACTACACGCTCGGCCTTCTCCTTGCTGAACAGCCTGATCGGCTCGGCGAAGCGGCCGCGCAGCTTGAAAGCGCCTCCGATTTGGCTCCGCAGGAAGCCCGCATCGCCTACAATGCCGGACTGGCTTTCCAGCAGACGGGGCGTCCGGAAAAGGCCGAACGCCTGCTGCTGCGCGCATATCTTCTGGAACCCGGCCGGGCAGACTACGTCAACGCGATGAGCATCTTTTACGCGCAACAGGAGCGCTGGACGGAAGCGATCCGGTTCACGGAAGAGGCCGTCGCCCTTGCCCCGGCCGATCCGGCCCTGCAGCAGCGCCTCGCATTTCTTCGCAGTCGCGGGGCCACAACCAGATAACCGCGGGAGGCTGTCCCGCACCAACTCATCGCGAGCGTGTCAGAAGAAAACCTTCCTTTGCCTTACGACGGCCGCGCCGCAGCCGCCCACCTCGCCGCAAGCGGCCCGGCCATGGCGGCGCTCGTCGCGGAGGCCGGCCCGCTTACGCTCACGCTCCGGCCATGGACGGACAGCTTTCACCCGCTGCTTCGCTCCATCGTCTATCAGCAGCTCTCCGGGAAGGCGGCAGCCACCATCTACGGGCGCGTCCAGGCGCTGACGGCCGGCAGCGAAATCCAGCCGCAGGACGTTCTTTCGCTAACCGACGAGGCGCTCCGCGGCGCAGGACTCTCGCGCAACAAGATCGCCGCGGCACGGGACCTCGCCACGCGCTGCGTCGCCGGGCTGATCCCCTCGCCCGCCGAACTGCACACGATGCCGGACGAGGCCATTATAGACCGTCTGACTCAGGTGCGCGGCATCGGGCAATGGACCGTTGAAATGCTGCTCATCTTCAGCCTCGGCAGGCCGGACGTGCTGCCCGTGACGGACCTCGGCGTCCGGAAAGGGTTCAAGCGCATCTACCGGCTCGACGATCTCCCCACACCCGGCGAACTCATGGCAGCGGGAGAAACGTGGCGTCCGTTCCGGAGCGTCGCGAGCTGGTACCTCTGGCGCGCCGTCGATCTGACCGAGCTTCCCTGAGGACGCTACTGCGCCTGCGGCACGTACTGCAGCCAAGCGGCTTCGTCCCTGTAGTCGACGACGGGTTGCGGCTGTGCGTCGGTTCCGTAGGAAGCAAGCAGCGCGTGAACATCCTCGCGGAACACCTGCAGGGCACCGGCAACGAGGTCGCTGCGAAACCCGCGCTCGCCAAGATCGATGAGCCGGTCCATGGTGAACACCCGGCTGATGATCTTGCCGAGATCAACCAGCTTGCGCTGCGGCATTTTCGGGTCAAGATGGAACCCCATGCGATCCTTGAAGAAGTCCGCCGCCTGCGCCGTTGTCGAGTAGGTGTGGAGGAAGTTGAAGAGCGTGCCGTCGGTCACGCGGCGCATTAACTTCAGGGAGGCTTCGGCGATCTGCGCGTAAAGCATATCGTTTGATCCCTCGAAGATCTGGAACGGACGGCTGTCCACCAGCGAGCGTCCCGCTATGTGGTCCAGCCGGTACCCTTTTGCGCCGACGAGCTGCAGGAGCGACTGTGCCGCCTCCTGCATCATGTCCGTACAGACGGTTTTGATCGAGTTGGCAGGCAAGCCGTCTTTAGAGAGATCGTTTTCCAGGCCGGCGTGCTCGCTCGTGTAGACGCACAGGGCCGAAGCCGCCGTAAAGTAGGCCTGCAGACGCGCGACGCGGGCAGCGACCTGGTCGTATGAGAGCAACCTTGCACCGCCGACTCGGCGGGACTGCGTATGCGCAAGCGCCTCGTCCAGCATTCGGCGCAAGAAGCCTATGGCCATACCCGGGAACTGCGTCCGGCTGCGGTGCAGCAAGTCCAGCATCATCTTGATGCCCGTCGAGTGCGGCACGAGGCGCTGCGCGGCCGGTACGGTCACGTCGATCCGGTTTCTGCCATAGGGAATCATGTACAGGCCGAGGTTGCGGAAGTACTCCTCGACCACGATGCGCTGCCCCGGCTGGTTCACGTCGCAGATGAAGAAGTCCACGTCGCGGCCGAGAAGACCTTCCTCATCGCGCCGGCGCGCCGTGAGCAGCCAGAAATCCGCCCATCCCGTCAGGCCGCCCCAGTGCTTGACGCCCTGGATATTGTAGCCGCCCTCCGCTTCCGTATACGACGTCTGCATCGAGAGGGCATCGGAGCCGTAATCCGGTTCCGTGATCATCAACCCGCCGAGCGTCTTGTCCTGCAAAAAGCGGTCGAAAATCGGGCCTTTCACCTCCTCCTGCGCGTACTTCGCGACGGGCTGCAGAAACAGCGCCCCGTTGATCCCGAGCGTCAGCGTGAGGGCAAGCGATTCGTATCCCGCCGTTTCCAGGACCGACATGCACTCGTGGACGTGCCCGCCCCGGCCGCCGTATGCCGACGGGATAAAGGCGGACAGCGGGTCGCACGCTTGTACTTGCCGCAGAACGAACGGCGGCGCGCCCCGGTTGATCGCCATCTCGTCCGGCGTGATGCGCGAGCCGAACACGTGGCGAAGCGTCTGCCGGAAGTTCTCGATAAAAGTCGGGAAGCTCACGTCGGCAGCGGCGACGTCCGTGAGAGAGGATTGCATGCGAGAAGTAGACTACGTTGAGATAGTATGGCGGGGAGTGTTGGCTCTGCTACATCAGTGAGGCAGGTGCGAGAGGCTTGTAAACAACTCGCTCTCGTTCATCTTCCATTCGGCAGGAACGGCGAGGTCGAACGGGTCGAAATCGGAAGGCACCGCACTGTAGCCGTGCGAACGCTCCGGCCGGTCGGGCGCGCTCATCCGGGTGCGCGAGCGCGTGAGATAACCGGAGGCAAAGCCGGCACCGAGCAGGACGGCTGCCGAAAGCAGCAAACGGGTGTTCTTTTCCATGACGAAAAAGGTTTGAATAATTGACTGCCGGTCAGTCAACGAACCGACAAAAATCCCTTACGGGCGGATTAAGGGCGTTGACTCTTGGTCAATGCTTCCGGATGGAACGATGTTCCATCAACGGGAGGGTAAATCCGCGGGTGGTTTGAGGGCGTCGGTAACAAACTTGAACGCGAACCGCATGAGCAGGTCGAAGTCCACCCGGTAGATCTCCTGGATGTTCTTCAGCACCGCCACCTGTATCACTCCGTGCATCTGTCCCCAGAGCATGATCGCAGCCTGCATCGGATCGAGGTCCGGGCGAATGGTCCCGTCCTCGATCCCCGTCTTTATAGCGCTCGCGACGATGCTAAAGATCTTGTCGCGCTCGACTTCGCAGAGAGCGGCGTAGGTGTCCGTGCTGCCCGAAGCTTCCTGCGCGGCCTGGTAGACGATGGTGCCAAAGTAGTCCGGATACCGCCGCGCGAAGGCGACGTAGGTGTACCCGATCGCGCGGATCTGCTTCATACCGCGCTTGTGCTGGGCCACGACGCGGCGGAAGGAAAGGCGCAGCATCCGAAGCGCGCGAAAGCACACTGCGTTGTAGAGGTCCTCTTTGCTGTCGAAGTAGACGTAAAGCAGCCCTTTACTGATCTCGGCCAGTTCCGCGATCTCGTCCATCGTGGCGGACTCGACGCCTTTTGAGAAGAACACCCGTTCGGCCGCGCTTACGATGCGGTTTCGCCGCTGCTCCTTTCCTCGCTTGCGCTTTTCCGCGACGGTCATAGTGCTCAACCCCAACTGATACAGTAGCGCTTTCTGACGCTGCCGAAGGGTTAAGCGTTCCTTTATGCAGGTTGTGAGAAGCCATTTCCGCCGGAACAGTGGCTTTATCCGCCTCCCCTTCATAGATTGCACCTCTCTCGCCCTGCCGCCCTCCCCGCGGACGGCGGCAAAGCGCGCACAGCCCTCAAGTCTGCAATCAACCGATCCACTTATGGCCGACACAACACCCAGCCGGGGTTCATGGAACTCGAAGCTCGGCTTCATTCTGGCGGCAAGCGGCTCGGCCATTGGTCTGGGAAACATCGTTTTTTTCAGCTCGAACGCCTATCAGTATGGAGGAGGGGCCTTTTACGTGCCCTATTTCGTGGCCCTGTTCGTGCTCGGAATCCCCGTGATGATCACCGAATTCGGCCTCGGGACGCTCACCGGCCGCTCCTTCCCGGAGGCGCTCTATCTCGTCGGCGGGAGGAGGGCCGAGTTCGTCGGGTGGTGGGCGCTCGGAAGCGCGCTCTTCATCACGATGTACTACGTCGCCATACTCGGGTGGGCGCTCGGGATGATGTTCGGGGCGTTCACGGACCTCTTTAAGCCCGGCCTTACGGCACCGTTCACTCCTTTCCTCGAGCCGCAGGCAAGCCCGAGCGCCACGGTGTTCTTCTTCGACCTGATCGCCTCCTACTGGCCGCTCCTCTTCGTGCTGATGATCTGGGGAGCCAACCTGATGATTCTCTGGAAAGGCGCGGCGACCATCGAGCGGGCCGTCCGCATCTTCGTCCCGCTGATGTGGATCTTCATGATCATCCTCATCATCCGCGGCATCACGTTGCCCGGCGGCGTGGACGGCGTGCTTTACCTCTTCACACCCGACACGGAGGGCATTCTCGACCTGACGGTTTGGAAAGGGGCCTTTGCGCAGATGTTCTTCTCGCTTTCGCTCGGCCTCGGCACCATGACCGCCTACGCTTCCTACCTGCCGCGCAATGCCGACCAGGTGAACAACGCGCTCGTGGTCTCCTTCATGAACTGCGGCTTCGAATACATCGCCGGGGTCGCGATCTTCTCGCTGCTGTTTGCCTTCGCGCTCAACCCGGCGGGAGGAACCATCACGCTTGCATTCTTCGCCGTGCCGCAAGGCATTTCGGCCTTTCCGGCCGGCACGCGCGTCCTTTTTGGCGCGCTCTTCTTCTTCCTGCTCGTGACGGCCGGCCTCACGTCCTCGATCTCGCTCATCGAAGGTCCGGCCAGCGCGCTCATCGACAAGCTCGGCATCTCCAGGATGAAGGCGCTCAGCATCATCGCCGTGCCCGGCATCATCGGCTCCGTGTGCTTCAGCCTTCCACAGATCATCGACGTAGACCTGGCAGGCAACGGCACGCTCGGCCTGACGCTGCTCGACGTGATGGACCACTGGGCGTTTAACTACAGCCTCTTGACCGTTGGGCTTCTCGAGTGCATCTTTATCGGCTGGGTTCTCGGCGCGCGCACGCTCCGCGAGGCGGTGAACGAACACACGACGCTCCGCCTTGGTGTCTGGTTCGATGTGCTGCTCAAGTACATCGCGCCGGCGCTGCTCGGCTGGGTGCTCTTCGCCAACCTCTACAGCGAGTTCTCGGAAGGAACGCTTTACGGGTCCGCCGTGGATACGGGCGCATGGAACTGGATCCCGTTCATTATTCCGCTCGTGTGGTTCCTCGGCGCCCTGGCGATTGCCGCCTACCTCACCTTTGGCCGGCAGTATTCACGCCCGGCAACGGGTGCCCCTTTCCGCCGGGCCGGAGCATAACTTTCCTGTACGCCAATGATCCATTCGCTCAAGATATCCGCCCCGGCGCTGCTCCTGTTCCTTGTTTTCGCCGCCGCGCCTCGGGCGTCCGCCCAGATCGTCCTCTCCAACGACGACGTGGTCGTAGGTGAGGCCGTCACGGTCACGTTGCCGGCCGCGGCCGACACGCTCGTCGTGACGTATCGCCCCAACAGCGCCATTGCGCAGCGCCATTACGTCCCGACCGGCGGACGATCGTCCATCGAATGGCGGCCGGAGCGCGCCGGCATCGTGGCGCTTTCTGCGCCGGGTCAGGGGAGCCGGAACGTCTCCGTGCGTTTTGCGAAGACGCCGCTCTCCGGCCTTCTGGTGCTCCTCCTGGCTGGCACCGCGCTCTTTGGTGGCATGAGCTTTGCGATGGTGCAAATCTTCAAAGACCGGCCCGCCGAGCCAGGTGCCTGACGGCCGCGACGGGCGCGGTGAGCCGGAGCCATTCCTCGAGCCGACTGAGCCGCTTCGCGAGATCGCCGCTGCTGGCGCGGCTGCGGACCGCTCCGAAGGCGGCAGGCTGCCATGATGTCCCCTTCAATGCCCGCGCCCTCCCGAGCGGCGTCCACCTCTACCGCATCACGGCCGGGGCCTTCACCGAGACAGGAACGGTGACGCTGGCGCGGTAATACCTTTCATCAACGAAGGCGAAGCGCCCGCTCTGGCACATAGCCGGGGCGGGGGCTTTGCTGTCGCAGGACGGGCACCGGGCTTCTCTTCGCGTCCTCGTTTGCCTTGCCGGAACCTCCCGGCGGAACCGCTGTGAAGGCGGCACGTTGCGCACAGGAAATAGTCGGCCCGTCGCAGCCTTTTCCGCGTGCGGGTACTTGTTTCACCATCCGAGGGCGCGTCCCTCTGCAGCTTTGGACCCCGACCCCGCTGGTTATTGCGGCTACTTGCTTCTCCTTCAGCACGCGCCCGCGCCGCTCTTCGACTCGTTCGCGATTGCACTTCAGTGGAGCGCCCTCGCGCTCTTGATGCTCGCCGCAGCCATTCTCTCTGGATCGGAGGTTGCGCTCTTCTCCCTCGACAGCGCCTCCCGCACTGCCCTCGCTCGCTCCGGCGACCGCTCCGGGGCGCGCGTACTGCACCTTCTCGAACAGCCCCGCTCGCTCATGATTACGATACGGATCGTGGGCACCCTGACGAACATTGCGGCCGCCATTCTCGCAACGTTCCTGACCGGCAATTTCGCCCGCTCGTGGGCATGGACGCCCTCGAGCACGCTATGGGCGCAGATATTTGCCCTTACAATCGTGCTCGTCGTCACCGGCGAGATCCTGCCGAAGTTCATTGCGGCGCGCTATGCCCCCTCCTTCAGCCGGCGGTCCTCGCGGCTGCTCTATGCCGCCCACCGCGTCCTCCGGCCGATCTCGTCCGGTATCGCCCATTCGATGAAGCCTTACCCGTCGCGACCACGGTACGCCGCGGCTCCGTCAAGCCCTTCGCAGGACTTGAGAGATCTCGTGGACGTGGGAGAGGGAGCGGGCGTGCTCGACGAGGCCGAACGCGACCTCCTCAACGCCGTCGTGGACCTGGCCGACACCACCGTTCGCGAGGTGATGGTCAGCCGCCTCGACATGGTCGCCCTTCCGCTTACGTCCACGCTTCGAGAAGCCGTCGAAAGCATGCGCAGTAGCGGGCATTCCCGGCTGCCCTTGTTTGACGAGCACCTCGACAATATTCTCGGCGTGGTTTACATGAAAGACCTGCTGCCGCTGCTTGTCCGCCCGGAAGCTGCAGGTCGGTGGCAAGCCGAGGATTGGGTGCGTGTCGCGCGCCCCGCCCTCTACGTCCCCCACGGAAAGCGCCTCGATCATTTGCTGAAGGACTTTCAGGCTCAGAAAACACACATCGCCGTTGTGGTTGACGAGTACGGCGGGACCGATGGCCTCGTCACGATGGAGGATATTCTGGAGGAGATTGTGGGCGACATCCGCGACGAGCACGACGAGCGGGAGGTCGCCTACTATGAACGCATCGACGAGCACACCGTTCGTTTCGACGCGCGCATCAATCTCGACGAAATGAACGAGATCCTCGGCACGGAACTCGACACGGAAGCTTTCGACTTCGAGACGCTCGGCGGCCTCATCTTTCATCTCACGGGGGCCGTTCCCGAAGCGGGAGAAAAGTTGAACTTCGAAAACCTCCACCTCGTCGTCGAGAGCGTAGAAGCGCACCGAATCGGCCATATTCTCGTCACCGTTGCGCGTCCCGTCGGCGCGGACGATCCGGGCATTGAGGAGGAGGAGTTGCATTGAAACCTTCGTTCGCGCTCATCCTCCTGCTCTTCCTCTTCGGACTCCCGCGCTTTGGCGCGGCAGCTGCCCCGGCTGAATGGCCGGCGTCCGGGGCGTCCAAGCCCGCTCCGTGGTTTTCCCCCGTGAGCGCGTGGTACGGCGCAGAAGCCGCCCTGCACGCCGATCCGAAAGGGGCGCGCGGCACCGCCGCCGTCTACAAGGCGGGTGCGGTGCAGGATACCGTACGCGCGGTCGTAAAGGACCCGTGGCTCGGATTCGACAAGGTGCAACATTTCGCATTCAGCGCGCTCATGACCGTCGGCGCGCAGTACACGCTCGTCAACAAAGCGGAGTTGTCCGAGGGCCGCGCGCTTCCGGTCTCTATTGTGGCGAGTGGTGCGGTCGGACTCATGAAAGAGGTGTACGACCTCCGGCGCAGCCCTTCCCGCCACTTCAGCCGCCGCGACCTCGTCGCCGATGCCGCCGGCATACTCATAGCGACCGGGTTGATCCTGCTATAACGCGCGACTTGCCGGGCAGCTAACGGGCTGCAAAAGAGAACCTACAGGCGGGCGAGGCATTCCTTACTTTGGCAGGAAAACGGATCAGCTTAACAGAAACAGGTAAAGCGGCCGCTACTCCTTCAATCCTCCGCCCGCACAAAATCCCGCGCCATCGCCCAGGCCTTCTCGCGGCGCGCCCCACCCTTCGCCATGGAAGAGCTTAAAGAATACTGCGGCATCTTCGGCGTCTTTAACGCCCCGGACGCCGCGCGCACCATCTACTACGGCCTTCACGCCCTCCAGCATCGCGGGCAGGAGTCGTCCGGCATCACCACGGCCACGTTCGACGAGCACCGGCAGAAGCCGATCATGCCGTCGCACAAAGACTCGGGCCTCGTTCTCGACGTTTTCGCGGATCCTGCCCTCTTCGAAACGAAGCTGCTCGGATCCTCGGGAATCGGACACAACCGCTACTCTACCAGCGGCTCGGCGAGCAACAAGGCGAACATCCAGCCGCTCGTGGTGCACTACCGCGGCGGCAACGTGGCCCTCGCGCACAACGGCAACATCTCCAACGCCCGCGAACTGCGCCAGGCCTTCAGCGAACGGGGAACGCTCTTCCAGACCACGTCCGACAGCGAACTCATCCTGCACCTGATCGCCACCAGCCGGCGACAGAAGCAGGCGGACCAGATCATCGACGCGCTCACGCAGGTCGAAGGGGCCTTCTCGCTCGTCATCCTCACCGACGAGGCGCTTGTCGCCGTGCGCGATCCCAACGGCTTCCGCCCGCTCTCCCTCGGCCGCCTCGGCGACGAGCACGCGCCCGGCGGCGTCGCTTACTGCGTGGCAAGTGAAACGTGCGCCTTCGACCTCGTCGGCGCTACCTACCTGCGCGACATCGAGCCGGGCGAGATCCTGATCATCGACCGCAAAGGCTGCGAAGCCGGCGCGTTTACCAGCTATCATCTACCCGCGAAAACGGCAGTAAGCCAGTGCGTCTTTGAATACGTCTACTTTTCCCGGCCGGATTCGAAGGTCTTTGGCGAAATGGTGGACAAAGTGCGGCGCAAGATCGGCAAACAACTCGCCCACGACGCGCCGGTCCCTACGGTCGCGCCCGACGAGAAGCAGCCGATCGTGATTGCGGTACCCGACTCTTCGAATACGGCCGCCCTCGGGTACGTCTCCGAGTGCCAGAAACTCGGGCAGCGCTGCCGCTACGAGATCGGCCTGATCCGCAATCATTATGTCGGACGGACCTTCATTTCTCCCGGCCAGAACTCGCGTGAGATCAAGGTCCGCTCGAAGTTCAACACCGTCAAGGGCATCCTCAAAGACCGCGTTGTCGTAGTGGTAGACGATTCAGTCGTTCGCGGCACCACGGCGCGGTTTCTGGTCAACATGATCCGGGAGGCGGGCGCGAAGGAAGTCCACCTTCGGATCGCGTCGCCGCCCGTCATCTCGCCGTGCTTCTACGGAATGGATTTCCCGAGTTACGACGAACTATTTGCCAATCAGTTTACCGGCCCCGATGCTATGGCAGCCTGGCTTGGCGTAGATTCCGTAGAGTACCTTTCCGTGGGTGGGATGATGGAGGCGGTGCAGTCGGCTCATTCCGGCGCGAAAGGATTCTGCAATGCTTGTTTTACAGCCAACTATCCCGTTCCAGTGGAGCTTGGGGTGGAAAAGGAAGAGAACGAGTGGTAAACGGCGGCCTCTGGCGCGCCCCCCAAAAAGATGACCCTGAAAGAACTGCTGGAGAACAGCGGCCGAGAAATTGTACGCGAGGCCGTCGAGCGCCTCCGTCGTACGCGCCTTCGCTCCTACGACGCGAGCGGAGAGGAGCGCAACCAGCACCGGCTGCAGAAGCTCTTCGACCTCACGCTTCAATGCGTCGGGAACCGGAACCTCGTGCCGATGATCAGCTACGCCGAAGCCGTCGCGAAGGAGCGGTTCAAAGACGGCTTTGACCTTCAGGAAGTCCAGACGGCTTTCAACCTCCTCGAAGAGATCATCTGGAAGCATATCGGCGAAGAAATGGAACCGGCGGATTATCCGACCGCCTTCGGCCTCACGAGCACGGTCCTCGGCGCGGGAAAGGGCGCGCTCGCTGCCGAATACGTTTCCCTCGCCAGCAAGAGCCGCGTTCGCACCATGGACCTGTCCTCGCTCTTCGAAGGCACCTGAGACGCCCCTGTCCTTCCAGAACGACAGCGCCGGCGCAACGACGTTCTGGTCGTCGTTTTACCACTCCGTGCCGTCAGGGCGTTTCGGCACCGCCCGGTAAGGAGTATATTGCGCCTTACCATGCGGAATGCTGCCATCGCCGGCAGGCAGCCGCGACTGCACAGCTTTGGGTGTTCCGGTGAGGCTTTTTGACATCATCCCGATACGGTTTGTCGACATACTCGAGATCAGTCTCGTAGCCTATGTCCTGTACAAACTCTACCAGCTCATGCGCGGAACCATCGCCGTGCAGATCTTCTTCGGTGTGATGGCGCTATACTTGCTCCAGGTCGTGGTGACATACCTGGACATGATCATCCTCAAAACGCTCTTCGCATCCATTGGCGAGGTGTTCGTCCTCGCGGTCATCATTCTCTTCCAGCCGGAGATTCGCCGGCTGCTCCTGCTGATCACGCAGAATCCACTTTTCCGACGATTCGTCTCGTCGTCCGAAGAGGACGAGATGCTGAATGAGCTTGTCGGCGCGGCCGCGGAAATGAGCGGCGCGAACATCGGCGCGCTCATCGCCATCGAGCGTTCAACCGGCCTCCGGAGCTATATCGAAACCGGAGCGCAGATCCACGCCCGCGTGACGCAGGAACTACTTGTCACCATCTTTTTCGCGCAAAACCCGCTGCACGACGGCGCGGTCATCATTCGCAGCCGCCGCATCGAGGCAGCCCGCTGTATCCTTCCGGTCTCTACGAGCATGAAGCTCAGCCCGCACCTCGGCCTGCGGCACCGCGCATCCGTCGGACTGACGGAGCAAACCGACGCCTTCGTCATCATCGTCTCCGAGGAAACCGGGTCGATCTCGGTGTCTGAAAATGGGCAACTCATTTCGGACCTGACGGTCGGCGAGTTGCGCGCTTACCTCGTCCAAGCACTGACCGCGCAGACGTCCACCGCCGACACGGAGCTTGAAGTCGCGACCTGAGCGAGACGGTCCAAAAAGCAGCCTGAATAATGATCAAGGACCGTAAGTACCAGCGGCGGCTGAGTTATCTCCTGGAGGTACTCGAAGAAAAGGGCATTACGGACCGCCGGGTGCTCGAAGCCATTGGCAATGTGCCGCGCCACCTCTTCGTAGAGCCAGCGCTGCAGGGACGTGCCTACGAGGACGAGGCGCTGCCGATTGGACTGCAGCAAACCATTTCGCAGCCATACACCGTCGCCTACCAGACGGTCCTTCTCGATCCGCGCCCGGAGGACAGGGTGCTGGAGATCGGCACGGGAAGCGGCTACCAGGCGGCCGTTCTCTGCGAACTCGGCGCGCGCGTGTTCTCGGTCGAGCGCCATGCACCGCTGCTGGAGCGCACCCGGGCGCTACTCGCCGAGATGGGCTACCGCGTCGTCACGCGCGTGGGAGACGGCACCCTCGGCTGGCCGGCCTTTGCGCCCTATGACCGGATCGTCGTTACGGCCGGCGCTTCCGACGTTCCGCCCGCCCTCCTGGCACAGCTTCGAGAGCCAAGCGACACGACACCCGGCGGCCGTCTCATCATCCCCGTCGGCGACGCCGATGGGCAGACCATGACCCGCGTCGACTGCGTCGGACCCGGCGCGTTCGAGCGTCACGAGACGCACGGCTTTCGGTTTGTGCCCCTCATTGGGCGCGGCGGCGGAAGCCTGCGCTAAAGAATCAACCCGCTGGTTCGAGTTCCTGCGCCGCCTTCTCGCGGAGCGCATTCAGCGCATCCTCAACCGAGGCAAACTGCGGAAAGACCTTGTTCGTCCGCGTAAGCTGGACCACCACCTCGACCGGGCGCGACGGCGCGGCGAACATGATCTGCCCGTCCATACGGGAGACCTGCCGGTAGAGGGCGAAGATTGATCCCAGACCGGTCGAGTCGAGAATGCCGGTCTCAGAGAAGTCGAGCACGAAATTGCGCTTGCCTTCGCGGACATGGTCCAGGCACAACGTCTTAAAGTTCTTGGCATTGCGGAAATCCAGCGCCCGATCCACTTTGAGGACTACGGTGCTGGAAAGACTCGGGTCGGCTTGCATCATCATGAAAAAAAAGGGACGGAAAGACTCAAAAGGCACCATGAGCCGGCGCGTTACAGTTCAGCTTGTCATCGATCCAGTAGGGAAGCGGTCCGTCGGATAGATCGCCCATCTTCCTGCAGAGCTTCATGATTTCCCAATCGATCTCCTCGCGGCGAGGCCAGCTTTCTCTTGTTTTCGGCAGGGAATACGCTTCCTTAAGCAGAAGATCAATATAACTCAGCAGATCTTTCTTTTGTGGCGAGAGGCTGGGCATCGGCGTCGGATCCGGCAGGGGTGATGGGCGGGCTTACCCCCGGTATCGGCTAACCGACCTCTACTTTAAGAGGCTTGCCTCTTCGCTGCCCTATCATCTGGATACGGCACTTTGTTTATGAGGGAACCTACAAGCCCCCGCCTCTGCACTTGTTCCAACCCATCAAGACAATTTGCGGGGGGTCACGGGAAGCCGAGTGGATCCCCCACAAGAGGCTGCTAACACAAAAAAGCCGGCCCCTGGTGAGGACCGGCTATTGCGGAGAGGGAGGGATTCGAACCCTCGGTACGCATTGCTACGTACGACGGTTTAGCAAACCGTTGGTTTCAGCCACTCACCCACCTCTCCGGAGGGCCTTTGGCCGATTGCTGTAGAACCCCTAATATACGCCGCGTGATCCCGGGCGGCAAGCCTTTCGCAAACTCCTCATGGGCGCTCGTTCCCTCGGGCGCGACGAGGTCAGGCAGGCGCGTCGCGCCGGGCCGGCTCGGCTGCGGCGCGCAGCGCAAGCCCGTGCCGCAGGTCCCGGCTTCCCACCAGACACGATCCCGCCCCGATCTCCTCCATGATGCCGTCCAGAATCAACACGCCGGCGGGAAAAACATCCGCCCGGCCGCGCATGATGCTGGGGTCGAGCGCCATCACCTCATCGTACGTCATCTGAAGCAGCCGCGCACTCCAGAGACGCACGTCGGCACGCGACAGCACCTCGACGCCCCCCGCGATGGCTGCGAGCGCCGAGACGGTGCCCGCTACGCCGACCAGCGGCACGCCGACTACGGAGGGCAATCGCGCCGCCTCGAGCGCGCGGGCGATCTCGCCGGACGCCCGCTTCGCGCCCTCTGCCGATGGGGGCTGACCGGCGAAAAGACGCTCCGTCAGGCGAACGGCACCCACGTTCATGCTCGCGTGAAAGTCAATGGAGACGCGCCGGCCTTCTTTTCGTCCAAGGGTCACCTCAGTCGAGCCGCCGCCGATGTCCACCGCGACCGCCGTTCCCTCCAGCGACGTTGCCGAGAGCGCGCCCGCAAAGCTCCACCGCGCCTCGTCCTCGCCGGACAGGATCTCATACCCGAGGCCGGTCTCGCGGCGCACGTAGTCGATGAGATCGGCGCGATTCTCGGCGTCCCGCGAGGCGCTCGTGCCGGTCACCACGATCTGCGTTGCGCCGAGCGTTTCGGCGATTGCGCGGTATTCGAGCAGCACGCCCCGAAGCCGCTCCATCGCCGCCGCGCTGATCCGGCGGGCGGCATCGACGCCCTCGCCGAGCCGCACAAAACGCGCCTGCTCTTCCACCACGTCGAGCCCGCACCGCGTGAGATCCGCCACGAGCAGCAGCGCCGTATTGGTGCCCACGTCTACCGTCGCAATTCGCCCCACCCCGCCCGCCGCGGCACGGGCATGTTCTATGTGTTTCATAATGAAGTGCGGGCGAACAGCGGCGGCACGTTGGGAGAATGAATATCACACATCCTTTTCTCTCCGATGCAGTCATTCGCCCGTGTGCGGCGTAACTTGGCGTTCGCTAACAGAAAAGAAGCTTTCGTCGAGAATATACATGACCTGGTGGGAAGCCGCGATCCTCGGCCTGGTGCAAGGGCTGACTGAATTTTTGCCCGTTTCATCCTCGGGCCACCTCGTGCTCGGCCAGTACGTGCTCGGGCTGAACACCGCCGGAAGCAGCGACGTGACCTTTGAGGTCCTGCTGCATTTCGGCACCGTGTTGAGCATCCTGACGGTGTACTGGTCGCGGGTTGGTGGCATTCTGAGCGCTTTCTTCGGCGGCGTTGCGCATCCGGGCACGCTCAAGGCCCGCTACCGGGAAGAGAGCGAGTTCCGCCTCGCCATCTTCATCCTCATCACGATGATTCCGACGGGCATCACGTACATTTTGTTCAAAGATTGGCTGGAGAGCGCCTTCAATGATCCCCGGTTCGTCTGCGCCATGCTCCTCGTCACGGGCGTCTTGCTCCTTCTGACCCTTCTCCGCAAAAACCCCGACGGCAAGATCTCGCCGCTAAAGGCGCTCCTGATCGGTATCGCCCAGTCCGCCGCGATGACGCCGGGCATTTCGCGCTCCGGTTCGACCATTTGCACGTCGCTCTACCTCAACGTCGAGCCGGAGAAGGCCGCCAACTTCTCCTTTCTGATGCTGCTCCCGGTCGTGATCGGTGCCACGCTTATCAAGGGCGTTGGCCTGATTGAAATCGGCCTCACCATCGACTGGGTGCCCATTCTCGTCGGCACGCTGGCCGCTTATCTCTCCGGCATCGCCGCGATCAGGGGCATGATCGCATTCGTGAGCCGTGGCAAGCTCCATTACTTCGCCATCTACCTGTTCATCGTCGGCACGATCGGCCTCATCTACATCTGACCCGCCGACACGCGCCGCCCCCTCACGATTCCGGGCGCGCCGCAACTGGAAACTGCGCCCCCCGCCGCACGCCACCGGCGATTGGCTCCGCTCAGGTCAGGCTCCGGGAGAGTGTGAGGCGGCGCAAGGGGGAAGGCAGGTATTCGGTCGCGGCACTGCCATTCCTGAGCCGCACCCCTCCGTCGCTTCGCGCCACCTCCCCTGAAACGGGAGGAATTTCGTGATCTGAAAGCGTGGTCATATTCCTGAACGCTAATTCTTGCACACTCTCCCCCTTCCAGGGGGAGTACCCCGAAGGGGGAGGGGGGTTTTCTTCGCGGCGGCATACTGAACCTGCAGCCATTCCTGAGCCGCGCCCCGCCGCCGGTGGGCGGCACTGCCATTCCTGAGCCACACCCCTCCGTCGCTTCGCGCCACCTCCCCTTGAAGGGGAGGAATTTCTTGATCGGAAAGGGCATTCATATTCCTGAACACTAATCCTTGCACACTCTCTTCCTCTCAGGGGGAGTACCTCCCGCGGGGGCGGGACAGGCTCCGGGGGGAGGGGGTGCGCTCAGGAATTGCATAAGCCGGCGTCAGCAGCTTCGTACTCTCCGCGCCTCTGCGCCTCTGCGCCAAATCGGAAAGGCCCGCCCGCGCCGCCCGCACATGCTCCGCGCCTCTGCGTCAAATCGGAACAGGCCTCGCGGCCCGCATGTCGCCTGTGCGTTAAATCTAAACAGGCCGCGGTGTGAATCTGCAGAATACCTTCGGTTCGCTCTTGCGCGCGGAGGCCGCTTGTAGGATATTGCCCCACCGGGCCTCCGCAGCGCCCCGTGTAGTACCGCTTTCCTCGCATCCTCCCTATGACCATGGCTACCTCCCTCCGCGAAATCGCGCGTTTTCTGGAAGAAGAAGATCTGTCCTTCGAGCGGCGCGAGGACGAGATGATCCTGACAGGGTTTTCAGGACTGGAGCATTACCGGGATCTGGACGGCGATCCCTACCTTCAACTCGTTATCATGCTCCCGGAGAATGGCCGGTACTTCACGCTCTTCGCTCCGCAAGCCTACGTCGTGCCACTCGACGCGGCCGGGCCGTTTCTGCAGGCCTGCACGATGATCCAATGGCGCACAAAAATGATCCAGTTCGAGTATGACGAGAACGACGGCGAAGTCCGCCCCGTGATCGAGTTTCCTGTGGAGGACGCGCCGTTCACCAAGGCGCAGGTCATGCGCTGCCTCGCCGGAATCACGGAGATCATCGACGAATACCATCCCGTCCTGCAGCGCGCACTTTCCGAAGGCGTGATCGAATTCAACGACCAGGAGCAGCAGGTTGACTTCTTAAGCCGCATCCTCAGCGGCTATTCGACCGACACCCTCGCCGAAGCCCTTCGCCGTGCCGATGAGCGGCGGAGAACCTGAGGGCACCGGCCCGGGCCTCATCCCCAGAAGCATTGGTTCGCTTTTTCCACGTTCATTGCTCAGCGGCGCAGTCTCTAAAGCGCCTTTTGAAGAACGGTGATTCCATGAAGACGCTCTTTTTCGCAGTCGCGCTTTTGTTTTTGGCCGCCGGGACGGCGTCGGGGCAGGGCTTTTTGCACGCCGAAGGGACGCGCATTGTGGATGGCGAGGGTGACACGGTCATCTTGCGCGGCATCGGCCTCGGTGGCTGGATGCTTCAGGAAGGATATATGCTCCGCACCGGCGGACCGCAGTACAAGATCGAGGAGCGCATCGAGGACATCGTGGGTCCCGACCGGAAGGCGGCCTTCTACGACGCCTGGCTCGCAAATCACATGCGCCGCGTCGACGTGGACTCGATGGCCGCCTGGGGCTTCAACTCCATTCGCCTCCCTATGCACTACAAATGGTTCATGCCGCCGGTGGCCGAGGAGCCGATCCCGGGTAAGATCACCTGGCGTGAGAAGGGCTTTACCATGCTTGATTCGCTCCTCGCGTGGGTGGAAAACAATGATATGTACCTCATCCTCGATCTGCACGCCGCCCCGGGCGGTCAGGGAAAGGACGCGAACATCAACGACTACAATCCAGACAAACCGTCTCTGTGGGAGAGTGAGGAGAACCGCGCCCGGACCGTTGCGCTCTGGCAAGAACTCGCCGCCCGGTATGCCAACGAACCGCATATCGGCGGCTATGATGTGATCAACGAGCCTAACTGGGGCTTTGCCGATCCCGACGAAGATATGAACGGGTGCGCCGAGACGGACAACACGATCCTCTGGGAACACGAGCGAGAAATCACGGAGGCCATCCGCGAGGTCGATCCCAACCATCTCGTCATCATCGAGGGCAACTGCTGGGGCAACAACTACAAGAATCTGCCTGCACTTTGGGACGACAACCTCGCCTTGAGCTTCCACAAATACTGGAATTACAACACGCAAAATGAACTCAAGGGGATCCTTGTCCTGCGTGATGCGCGCGGCGTGCCCGTGTGGCTCGGGGAATCGGGCGAAAACTCAAATTCCTGGTTCACAAGTGCCATTCGGCTCGCCGAGGAGAACGGCATCGGCTGGGCGTGGTGGCCGCTCAAGAAGATCGGGTTCAACAACCCTCTGGAGATAGCGATGAACGAAGGCTACCGGCAACTGACGGCCTACTGGCGCGGAGAGGGGCCGCGGCCGTCGGGGGATGATGCTTACGCCGCGCTCATGCAGTTCGCCGAGAACGTAAAGCTGGAGAACAACATCTACCACCCCGACGTGGTGGACGCCATGATCCGGCAGCCGCATACGACCGCCACCCGGCCGTTCCGCCCGCCCGCCGTGGGTGCCCAGGCGCGCATTCCGGCAGTAGACTACGACCTCGGAAGGCAGGGCTACGCCTACATGGACGCGGACACCGCCAACTTCCGCGTCTCGACAGGCGGCGAGTCGACGCCGTGGAACCGGGGCCACGTCTACCGCAACGACGGCGTGGACATCGGCACGGAAGAAGATGGCGGCGGCTACTTCGTTGGATGGACAGAGCCGGGCGAATGGCTTCAGTACACCGTTCGCGTGGAAGAAGCCGGCCGCTACCGTATCGGCGTCGAGGCGCGGTCAGAGACCTCCGCCGCCGTCTCTGTGGAAATCGTGAACGGAGTTTCGAGCACCACGACGGCCCTTCCCCCGGCGGCCGACTGGCGGCAGACGCCTGTGGTCGAGCTGCCGCTGACCGCGGGCGAGCACCGCGTCCGCATCCACATCAAAGACGGCCACCCGGACGTACGCGCGCTGACCATTCAGCGTCAATAGAACGACTCGGCGGCGCATATAAACGCGCCGGGATGTTTGTTCAGGACAAAGGCTGCACCCGCCTTCCGCCGGACCCAGGCGACCGGCGGGCGGGCGTTCGCAACACGGGGAGGTCGCCCGCAACAGGGAGAGGATGTTCGTAACGTCGGCCGGCGCGGGCTGTAACTGCACGCCGCGCGGAGCCGTGTACTCGTTCAGAAAGCGCGCTCCGAAACCAACCGACCCACCCACCTACCTCCCGAGACTACCATGAAACGCCTCTTCCTTTTTACGCTCCTCTTCTGCATGGCCCTTCCGTCACTCGCGCAGGAACGCAAGTATGCCAATGCTTCGCCCACCTTCTGGAATAATCTGCTGACGCAGACGCAGACGAACTGCGCCTCCAAAGACGTTGCAATCCGCAAGCAGACGCTTCGCAACATGATTTACTTCGCCAACAACTACCGCCTGGAAGCGCCTCTCCACCAGATCGTCAACCGGCTGATCGGCGTCTACGAGCGGGATAAGAACGAAGAGGTACGGGAGTTGGCGCTTGCCGCCATCGTCTCCATCGGCTCGGACAACGCTCGGGCCTACGTCAACCGGCACGTAGAAAAGAAGGAGCTTCCCCGCTCCGGAGCGCTCATCGCAGATGTGCTCGCAGGGTTCGAAGAGGCTGAAAACAACGTCCTTTAGCGCCTTGCCCGCACAACGCACAAGAGGCCCGTTCCCCACCGGAAACGGGCCTCTTTGCGTAGACGGCAGTCGTCAGGAGTTCATCACGATCAGGAACTCGTCGTTATCGCGGGTGCCACGCATCTTGTCAAGGACGAACTGCATGGCCTGCGTCGGGTCCATATCAGCGAGCAACTTGCGCAGAATCCAGATGCGGTTGAGCTTTGCATCAGGAAGAAGCAGCTCCTCGCGGCGCGTACCTGACTTGACAACATCAACAGCCGGGAAAATGCGCCGGTCGGCGAGCTGCCGCGTGAGCACAAGCTCCATGTTGCCGGTCCCCTTGAACTCTTCGAAGATGACCTCATCCATGCGGCTCCCGGTCTCGATCAGGGTCGTGCCGATGATGGTAAGCGAGCCGCCCTCCTCGATGTTGCGTGCCGCACCGAAGAAGCGCTTGGGGCCGCGCAGCGCGCCTGCCTCAATACCGCCGGAGAGGGTCTTGCCGGAGCTTGGAGCGACTGCGTTGTGAGCGCGCGCCAGGCGCGTGATCGAATCGAGGAGGATCACTACGTCCTGACCGGCCTCGACAAGGCGTTTGGCTTTCTCGAGCACGATGTCCGCCACCTGCACGTGCCGCTCGGGTTCCTGGTCGAACGTGGAGGCAATGACCTCCGCCTTGACGTGGCGCTCCATGTCCGTCACCTCTTCCGGCCGCTCATCGACGAGAAGGATGATGAGGTACACTTCGGGGTGATTGGTCGTGATCGAGTTGGCGATCTTCTGGAGCAAGATCGTCTTGCCCGCTTTTGGCGGCGCGACGATCAGCCCGCGCTGCCCTTTGCCGATGGGCGAGAACAGGTCCAGGATCCTCATGCTGTACTCCGCCGGAGTCGTTTCGAGGCGGATGTGGCGTTCCGGGTAGAGCGGCGTCAGGTAGTCGAAGGACGGCCGCTCGGCGAGGTCGGCCGATGCCCGTCCGTTGATTTCAGTGACCTGGATGAGCGCAAAGAAGCGTTCTCCTTCTTTCGGAGGCCGCACCTCGCCTACAACGGTATCGCCGAGCTTGAGCCCAAAACGCTTGATCTGAGAGGGCGATACGTAAATATCGTCCGGACTGGGGAGATAGTTGTACTCGGCCGAGCGAAGGAAGCCGTAGCCGTCCGGCAGGATTTCGAGCACCCCGACCTTCGTGATCATCGCTTCGAGGTCTGCTTTGGTCGGCTCGTAGTTGGCCATGCTATCGAACCGATCGTCGCGCGGCGGGCGTTGCGGCTGCTGCCGGCGATTATCCTGCTGCGGCCGATTATCGCGGCTGTCACGGTTGTCGCGGTTATCCCGATTATCGCGACGATCCCGGTTTTGGCGATTGCGTCCGCGCCGGCCACCCCGCTCGCGGTCGTTCCGGTTGTCGCCTCGCGGGTCGTCCCGATTATCATTCCGGCTCCGGTTGTCACTGCGGGCGTCGGTCCGGTTATCGTTCCGATTCCGGTTGTCACCGCGCGCGTCGTTCCGATTCCGGTTGTCACCGCGGTCGTTCCGGTTGTCGGACCGGTTATCGCCACGGTTCTGCGACTGGCCCTCTGCCGAGTCATCAGAGGCTTCGGTGCGCGACTCGTTCCGGTTGTCGTTCCGCGACTCGTTACGGTTGTCGTTGCGCCGATCGTTGCGGTTGTCGCGGCGCCGGTCCTGGTTATCGCGCCGGCTGCGTCCTGCGTCCTCGGAGCCTTCAGACCCGTTCTCGTCCTTCGGGCCTTCCGGCGACTGATCCTCAGCGGCCTTAGCCGGCTCACCGTTCGACGATTCGGAGGATGACTCGTCCTTCGCACGGCGGTCGTCTCCGCGATCCCGGCGGGCATTGCGTCCGCCCCGGCGCGGTTCCGGACGCGGCGCGTCGGTGGTGGCGGTGTTTTCTGCCGGTGAGGAATCCTGTCCCTCGTCCGATGAGGCAGCCGCGGCCTCCTTACGACCTGAGCGGCCGGTATCGCGGCGCGCGGGCTGCCCGCCGTCGCCGCCGGCCGCTGCCTCTGCTTGCGCTTCGAGGATGAGGTAAATGATGTCCTGCTTGCGCATACTGGACACGCCGGAAAGGTTCATTCCCTTGGCAATGTCCTTGAGGTCGGAGAGCTTCTTCTCCTGGAGGGTTGAGATCTTCATTCTTGGTCAATGGGTGTGTGTCGGCGAGGCGGGGGCCGCAGGGGCGAGCCTTGGCCGACTGAAGCGGACCGGGGATGGTCTTGAGTGTAGCGACGGCACCGCAAAGGGGCACCAGGAGCGCTAAGGGGTGTGAGTCAGAGAGCTACGGTGGAGGACTCGCGGCCGGACGCCGAACGAGTGCAGACGCGGAGCGGAAAAGGCAGCCCTGAAACGGGAGTACGGGCGCAGCCGGCGTCTGCTCTTAATATAAATGAAAGATAGTATGAGTAAACGCCTCCTGAGCGAGGCGAATGTGAATATTACAGCATCCGATGTCCGCCGCTAAGGACAAGGCCAAGCCCGCAGCAGACCTTCTGCCACGGTGTGCGAACCGGTCACCAGAAGCGCGTCTTCGCTGCCGGACCGGGCGAGCGCCTGTCGAACACCATCGCACGGAGAGGCGGCGCATTCACACGTCACGCCGCGTTCGAGCAAGCGTCCGCACAAATCATCCGCCCTTAAACCCCGTTCGCCGGGTGTGGAGACGCAGAAGACGAAGGCTTTCCGCCGGCGAAGGAGCGCGGCCATGCCGTCCACATCTTTGTCCCTCACTGCCCCGAAGACGACGCGCAGCGTCCTTTCAGGAGGAATGGCCTTCAGCGTAGCGGAAAGGCCATCCGGGTTGTGCGCAACATCAACGAGTACCAACGGATGTTCTTGCAAGCACTCGAGCCGCCCGCGGAGGCCGGAGAGTTGCCTTACCTCCGCAAGTCCACGAAAAACAGAGCCATAATCATGCCGAATGGACGGCAGCGCCACTTCGGCTGCTCGGACGGCCAGAATGGCGTTGTGCATCTGGTGCCTCCCGGCGAGGCCGAGCGCCAGACCCTCATAATTCCGCGTGGGCGTCTGCAACGAGAAGCGCAGATGCCGTCCGGCTTCTTCTATCGCGGAAGTCTCCGACTCTGCGAGAACATGGTGGAACGGGGACGAATGCCGTTCAGCCTCTTCGCGGATAACGCGCAGGGCGTCCGCGTCGCGGGCGGCGGTAAGAACGGGAACACCCGGCTTGATGATGCCCGCCTTTTCGCGAGCGATCTTCGCGATGGTGTCTCCGAGGATGTCGGTATGGTCGAACCCGATGTTGGTGATGAGCGATGCAATGGGCGTGAAAACGTTCGTCGCGTCGAGGCGGCCGCCCAGCCCCACCTCAACGACGGCAAGGTCCACCGCACGCTCTGCGAAATAAAGAAAGCTGAGGGCGACCGTGGCCTCAAAGAAGCTGGCTTCGGACGCTCTGAAGTCGGCGTCATGCCGCCCAACGGCACCGGCCAACCACGATTCCGAACACGGGACGCCGTCGACGCGCATTCGCTCGGTGACGCTGAGGAGGTGCGGCGAGGTGTGCAGGCCCGTGCGCAGTCCGGAAGCGGTGGACACCGCCGCGAGCATAGAGGCCGTCGAGCCTTTGCCGTTGGTGCCGGCGACAAGGACCGCCGGGAAGGCGCGTTCCGGCCGCCCGAGTAGATCGAGGAGCCGCTCCATGCGCTCGATGCCGGGCTTGTAAGCAGCCGCGCCGCGGTCGGAGAAGCGAGGCAGGGCGAGTAGAGTCTGAAGGGGATCGCTCACGCTTTCGGCACCCCTTGCACCATATCTCCATAGAATTCGCTGACCTGCTGAACCCGCCGGCGATTGTCACCCGCGTGGGAGAGGTGCAGGCGGATCGTTTCCCGCGGCAGCAGCTCATCGACGCGCTCCGGCCATTCGACGAGGCAGATGCCGTCGCCGAAGAAGTACTCTTCGTAGCCAAGCTCCTCAAACTCGGCGGCCGTGCGGATGCGGTAGGCGTCGAAGTGGTAGACGGGGAAGCGTGTTCCGGCGTACTCATTGACGAGGGTGAACGTCGGACTGGACACGAGCGCCGGGTCGATGCCCCAGGCTTTGGCCATACCCTTGACGAGGTGGGTCTTGCCTGCGCCAAGGTCGCCCTGCAACGCCACGATTGCGCCGGGCGCAAGTGCAGGAGCGAGCATCGCGCCCAGCCGCTCCGTTTCCGCCGCCGAACCCGTCGTGGCGGGCAGGAGGTGATGCCAGGGGAGCATGTTCACAGAAGGCGTTGGCATACTTTTAACCTCGCGCCATTTCTTGAAGCCGCGAGCCGCAGCGTCCGTGCGGGCGATTACGGTTCTGATTCTTAGACGCCTCAACTACCACACGACGGCAACAAGGCAAATCCGCAAGGTCTTTCAAGTCCAAAGCGCCTGCAAGAAACGTTCGCATCTACGGCTCAATCTCCCACCACCTTATCGCGGGAACCCATCGTTCCAGGTGCTTTACGTTGTCGGTTGCTACCAAGACCTGCCGGCCGTCGGCTTCGAAAAGCTGAGCTGTCGATGCCAGAATTACGTCGCCGTCCAGGGCATGTTTGTCGGCAGAGGGCTTGCCGGCCCGCCGAGCCTCTGCCCCGAGCATTGCGGCGCGGCGCATCACGGGCGTGGATAGCAGAGCGTAATAGACGCCATCCAGAAGGGCAAGCGCATCCAGGCAGGGCAACGACTTGCTCTCTATCCGCGTCAGTTCCCGCCGCAGTTCATAGTCGGCAATTTCCGGCAGGATGAAGATGTGTCCGGCCTCTCGCATTTGCTCGAACCAGGACAGGATCTCGGGATGCCGCCCCGGAGAAACCAGTCGGCCAAGCGTGTTCGTCTCGAGCACGACGGCAAGACTCACAGCCGGAAACCTTCTATCTCTGACTGAGCCGCTCGGGTGCGCTCCTGATCCTCAACATCCCCGGCCTTGACGAGCGCGACGTACTCCTTAATTGTTAATCGTTTTTCGACGTGGGGGAAAGTCTGGCCCCCAACGCGCACTTTGGATGCCCTGATAGCTCCCTCCTTTTTCCTCTTGTTGTCAATCATCGTCTCGGCCCAGTTTAGAAGCCAGTTGATTTACTACCAAGGAGTTGTGTCGAATACGTCCGGTACGATGTACGCGGCTGCAACGCTGACTAACACACCCGTGAAATCTTCCTCAGGGGGAGGATGCGTGGGTGCTTTGGTCCCTATCGTCAGCCATATACAGCGCGTTCTATTATTCTGGAAGCCCCCTCGGCGCACTAAACCCGTGGAAGAGGCCGCTGGTTCTACCATGACGCCGCGCTTTGACGCAGCACGAGTCAGGCCTTAACACCTCACAAACCCCTCGGGCGTAGCGTAATCACGGGCAGAATCATCTCTTGCATGGACGCGCCGCCGTGCTGCATCGTGTCGCGGTACAGGTTCTGGAAATGGTGATAATTGGTCGGGTAGACGAAATAGTAGTCTTCCTTGGCCATGATGTAGTTCGTGTTGATGCCACCCGTCGGGAGGCCGAAGGAGACGGGATCGCGCACGAAGATGGCGTGTCGCTCGTCGGCCTTCAGGTTGCGTCCGTACTTGTAGCGCAGCGCTGTGGAAGTCTCGCGGTCGCCGATGACCTTCGTAGCGCGCAGACTGCGGACGACGCCATGGTCGCTCGTCAGCACGATGCTGACGTCGTGTCGGGCGAGGTCCTGGAAGGCCTGGTAAAGCCACGAGTGCTCGAACCATGTGCGGGTCAGGGCGCGGTAGGCGCGCTCGTCCGGCGCGATCTCCTTGAGCACGTCGGAGTCGGACCGGCTGTGAGCAAGGATGTCGACGAAGTTGACGACGACTGCGTTCAGGTCGTTTTGCCGGAAATCCGCGATGTTCTGCGCAAAGGCTCGGCCGTCGGCGGAGCCGATAAGCTTCTCGTAGCGCATCTTGGCGTCCATGCGGCGGCGTTTGAGCAGGTCCGCAAGAAACTCCTCCTCATTACGGTTGCGGCTGTGCTCGTCTTCCTCGGAGTCGGACCAGATGCGCGGGTAGTGCCGCTGGATCTCGCGCGGCAAGAGTCCGCTGAAAATGGCGTTGCGAGAGTAGGGCGTCGCGGTGGGCAGAATGGAATAGTGGAAGCTCTTCTCCATCGTAAAGAGCGGATAGAGCAGGCGTTCGAACTCCATCCACTGATCGTAGCGCATACAATCGATCAGGAAAAAGAGCACGGAGCGGCCGTGTTTCATCTCCGGAAGGACGAAGCGCGGGATAACCTCGTGCGAGAGAACGGGGCGACGTGCATCCGGCGGTCGGTCGGTCGATGCGATCCAGTCCGCGTAGTTCTCTTCGATAAAGCGCCCGAAGACGCGGTTGGCCTCGGCGTACTGATCTTCCAGAATCTGCCGGGCGGCCTCGTCGCCCTCCAGCTCCGTGTCGAACCGGACGAGCTTGAGGTAAAGGTCAACCCATTCCTGGTGGGAGAGGTTGTCCGACAGCGTGGCGGTAATCTGGCCGAAGCTCTGCAGGTAGTCTTGGGAAATCCGCTCGCTGCGAAGGCGCTGCCGGTCCAAGAGACGCTTGCAAGTGAGCAGGATCTGGCTCGGGTTGACGGGTTTGGTCAGGTAGTCGCTGATCTTGTCGCCGAGGGCCTCTTCCATGAGGTGTTCCTCTTCGCTCTTGGTGACCATCACGACGGGAACGTCCGGGTCGATGCGCTTGATCTCCGAGAGGGCCTCGAGTCCGCCCATGCCGGGCATTTGCTCGTCGAGGAGGACCACGTCGAAGCGTTCGTCGCGCACGCGCTCGACGGCATCGGAGCCGTTTGCGACCCGTGTAACGTCGTAGCCTTTGGATTCCAGAAAGAGGATGTGCGGCCGGAGCAGGTCGATCTCGTCGTCCGCCCAAAGTATACGCGGGATGCTGGACATAGGCGGGTGCTGGTGAGGCGCTAAGGGTTTGTAATGGCTATTCTACGTTCCTGTTGCCCGCAAAGTCCCGACTTCCGCCCGCGCTGATGTACCTTTCCTACAAACGTCCGACCCACCCGATCCAGCGGTACAACCATGCGCCTTCTTCTGCTCAGCAACTCCACCAATCCCGGCGAACCTTATCTCCAGTATGCCCTGCCTCGGCTCGGCGCTTTTCTGGAAGGCGTTGAACAGGCGGTTTTCATCCCGTGGGCGGCCGTTCGGATTTCGTGGGATGACTACGCGCAGCGCGTCCGTGAGCGTTTTCAAACGTTTGGGTGCGAGGTGGTGTCCGTGCATGAGGTGCCTTTCCCGTTGTCGCTGATCGAAACGGCGCAGGCGATCGTTGTTGGCGGCGGAAACACGTTTCAGCTCGTCCGCCGGATGCAGGAGGAGGAGGTGATGGATCTCGTTCGGGAGCGGGTCGGGGCGGGCGTTCCGTTCGTCGGCTGGAGCGCCGGGTCGAACGTCGCCTGCCCGACGCTCTGCACCACGAACGACATGCCGGTCGTCGAGCCGCGCAGCTTCGAGACGCTTGGGCTGGTGCCGTTTCAGATCAACCCTCACTACACGGATGCGCGCATGGAGGGGCACGGCGGCGAGACGCGGGACGAGCGCATCGCGGAGTACATCGAGGTGAACGCGGGCGTGAACGTGGTCGGACTGCGCGAGGGGACGCTGCTCTCGGTGGAGGACGAACGGGTGCGGCTGGAGGGACCCCGCGCCGCGCGCCTGTTCCGCAAGGGATCGGAGCCGCGAGACCTGAAGGCCGGCGATGACCTCGGGTTTCTTCTGGAAACCGGCGAGTGACGAACACGGCGGCTGATGGTTTCAGGACTTGACGCATAGGCGCTGAGACGCGGATCGTCTAAATGCTGAAGTTTGTGGGGATATCCGCGCACGGAAATCTATGCGCCTCTGTGCCAAGAACGCCGTGCCTCCGTTAGAGCTGTGCCGGGATGAGGAGGTCCCTCCGCGCGGCGGCGGATGATGCGGTCCCATGATGAAGGTCGGTAGCGCCGCCTGGGTCGGGATGACAGCCCGGGGGCCAGGTGCATTAGCAGGCTGTTGAAATAATGGGACGCGCTGTATGGAACTGACGGGTTGGCCCGAAGCACCCACGCAACCTCCCCCTGGAGGGGGATTCAAGGGGGTGTTAGGCGTCCTTCCAGTCACTTACATCGCCCCCGAAATTCTGTGACGCATCCCGTCGACAAGATATCAACAGCCTCTTGGGGGCGGATCATTTAGACGCAAAGGCGCTGAGACGCGGATCGTCTAAATACTGAAGTTTGTGGGGATATCCGCGCACGGAAATCTATGCGCCTCTGCGTCAAGAACGCCGTGCCTCCGTTAGAGCTGTGCCGGGTTGAGGAGGTCCCTCCGCGCGGCGGCGGGTGGGGTTGTTCTTCGGCCAAGCGCGTTGCCGCCGCCTGGGTCGGGATGACACTCAGGGCTGCCGGAGGAAGCGGGAGCGGGATTAGCACCGGGAAGGCAGAACCGCTCCACCGAGTCTTGCGGGCGCACCGAAGAGCCTCAGGCTGCAAACGAAAACTGATCCTTCGCTGCGCTCAGGATGACAGCCGGGAGGGATTGTAGGTTAGGTGGAAGTGTTTATGTTGTAGAGGCATTATGCATCGTGCCCGCACAAACGCAGAGGCAATGTTGGCATTGGTGCCGGCCTCTGCGCCTCTGCGCCTCTGCGTCAATAAGGCCGGGGGGCGGCGGGTGGAGGCGTTCTGCCGGAACCACTGGGCGGCGGAGGGATTAACGCGGGGCACTTCGGACTATCCTCTTGTTAATGGACTACTTCTCTTACGACGTTATCGTGGTCGGTGGCGGCCATGCGGGGGCGGAGGCGGCGCACGCGGCGGCGCGCATGGGCGCGCGTACGCTTCTCATCACCATGAACCTGCAGGCCATTGGCACGATGTCTTGCAACCCCGCAATCGGCGGGATCGGCAAGGGACAAATTGCCCGTGAGATCGACGCGCTCGGTGGCCTCATGGGGCTTGCCACGGACGGCGCGGGCATTCAGTTTCGAATGCTCAACCGGCGAAAAGGGCCGGCGGTCTGGAGTCCGCGCGCGCAGTGTGACCGGATGCGCTACGCCGCCGTCGTTCGCGAGCGACTCGAAGAGACGCCCGGCCTCTTCATGCGAGCCGATACCGTCATGGAAGTCCTTGCAGAGGACGGCCGCGTGACCGGTGTCCAAACGAGCCTTGGTGTACGCTTTTTCGCGCCTTGCGTGATCCTGACAAGCGGCACGTTCATGAACGGCACCATCCACGTGGGCGAGAAGCAGTTCGGCGGCGGACGTATGGGAGAAGGGGCATCGGTCGGACTGACCGCCTCGCTCGAACATCTCGGCTTTGAATCCGCACGCCTGAAAACCGGCACGCCGCCGAGGGTGGACGGCCGGACGATAGATTATAGCGCGCTCGAAGAGCAGCCCGGCGACCCCGTGGCGATGCCGTTCTCTTTTATGTCCGACAGGCTGCCCGAAGAGCGCGTAAGCTGCTGGCTGACGTATACGAACGCCGGTACGCACGACGGTTTGCGCCTCGGCTTTGCGCGCAGCCCCATGTTCGCGGGGCGCATCCAGGGTCGCGGGCCGCGGTACTGCCCGTCCATCGAGGACAAGATCGACCGGTTTGCGGACAAGGAGCGGCACCAGCTTTTTCTGGAGCCGGAAGGACTGCGCACGCATGAGGTCTATGTGAACGGCTTCTCGACGAGCTTGCCCGAGGACGTGCAGTTCGCTGCCTTGCGCACGGTGCCCGGACTCGAGCAGGTGCATCTGCTCCGACCCGGATATGCCATCGAATACGATTATTTCCCCCCGCACCAACTGCGCTACAGCCTCGAGACGAAGCGCGTTGGCGGACTTTTTTTCGCGGGACAGATCAACGGGACCACGGGTTACGAGGAGGCCGCTGCGCAGGGGCTGATGGCGGGCATCAATGCCGTTCAGAAGCTGAATGGGCGCGAACCTGTCGTTCTGGGGCGCGCCGACGCGTACATCGGCGTGCTCGTCGACGACCTCGTGGCGAAGGGGACGGACGAGCCTTACCGCATGTTCACCTCGCGGGCCGAGCACCGCATTCTGCTCCGGCAGGACAATGCCGACTTCCGGCTTACGCAGCGCGGTTACGAACTTGGCCTCGCGACGCGCGACCGGCTCGAACGCATGAACGCCCGCGCCGAAGCGGTCCGGGAGACGCGCCGCCGGCTCGACGGCACTGCGGCCGCGCCGGAACGGGTGAATGGATATCTCGAAAGCGTCGGCTCGACGCCGATTGCGACGCCTGAACGGCTTAATCGCTTGGCCGTGCGGCCGCAGGTCGCGCTCGGCGAGCTGCTCGACGCCGCAGGGTTGCGAGGCGATGTGCTGATACCCGCAGCAGGGCTTGAGCCGGTCGAAAATAGCGTTGAAATAGATTTGAAGTACGAAGGCTACCTCGCAAGGGAGAAAGAGACGGTGGCGCGCCTGGCACAGCTCGAGTCGTGGCAAATTCCCGATGGAATGGACTACCACAGCCTCGCTACGATTACCATGGAGGCGCGCGAGAAGCTGGCAAAGATTCAGCCGGAGACGCTTGCGCAGGCAAGCCGCATCAGTGGGGTAAGTCCGGCCGACGTGTCGGTTCTCATGGTGCTGCTCAAAGGTGGGAGCCGCCGCTCGGGCATCTCATCGCGGGCAGACGAGGCACTGGAGGCGTGATTGCAGCGCCAATTTTACTTCCACCCCGATCTTTTCTTACCTTCTCTCTTGATGCGGGCATGCCGCATTTTCGGCCGCTCGTAGGAGCGGCTTCAATCCTTCTTGCTGAGTCCCCGCGCCGCATATGAATGACCCCGTGGTCGACTTTGGGCTGCTGTTCGAGCTTGCGCCCAATCCGTATATGCTGCTCGATACGCAACTTCGGTATGTTGCGGCCAATCGTGCCTACCTCGACGTAACGGGAAGCGACCTTGAGACGCTGATCGGGAGGAGTGTGTTTGACGCCTTCCCCGGTGATCCGGATAATCCGGAGGATGAGAACGTCGCGCAGCTCCGGCGCTCTTTCGAACGGGTGATCGCGACAGGCGAACCGGATTACCTGGCGCTCATTCCTTATACCATGCCGCGCCAAACGGCGGATGGCATCATTCACGAGGAGCGTTTCTGGAGCGCTTCGCATACGCCCATCAAGGCGGAGGACGGCAAGGTCAGATTCATTTTGCAGCACACGGTCGACGTCACGGATCTGCAGCAGATGAAGTATGCGCTGCGGCAGGCAGAAGCCGCGCTGGACGCCGGGCCGGTAGCTGTTCGTGAAGAGGGGCTGTTCCGCCGCGCGCGCCTTGTTCAAGAGAATAATCGCCTGCTTGATCGCGAGCGCAAACAGCTCAGGCGCCTGTTCGATCTCGCACCCGGCTTTGTGGCCGTGCTTGCAGGGCCGGAGCACGTGTTCGATCTTGTCAATACGGCCTACCTTCAGCTCGTTGGGCACCGAAATGTCGCGGGGAAGCCGGTGGAGGAGGCTTTGCCTGAAGTGCGCGGCCAGGGGTTCATCGAACTACTGGACACTGTTTTCCGAACAGGTGAGCCGTTCATTGGGCGCTCGATGCGGGTCATGCTGCAGCGCGTACCCGGATCGGAACCGGATGAAGTCTTTGTCGACTTCGTGTATCAGTCCATTGTGGAGAGCGACGGCACCATTTCCGGCATCTTCGTCGAGGGGCACGACGTTACGCTTCAAGTCAAGGCGCAGAAGGAACTGCAGGCGCTCAACGACCAGCTTGAGCAGCGCGTTGCCGTTCGTACCGCCGAACTCGAGCGGCGTAACCGGGAGCTTCAGGAGTTTGCCTATGCGGCGAGTCACGACCTCCAGGAGCCGCTCCGAAAAATCCACGCGTTCTCCGATCTTCTTGAAGAGGAATACAGCGCTCGTCTCGATGAACAGGGCCGGCAGTATCTCGATCGCATCCGCTATGGCGTGCGGCGCATGTCCGAGCTGATCCGCGACCTGCTCACCTATTCCCGCGTGTCGATGGAGATAAATGGGCCGAGGGAGGTGGCGCTCGAAACCATTCTGCAGGACGTGCTGCAGGACCTGCAACCGGAGATCGACGCGGCCGGAGGGCGGGTGGATGTGGAACCAATCGACGCGGTTCACGCGGATGTCGGGCAGATGCGCCGTCTTTTCGAAAACCTGCTCTCCAACGCCATCAAGTTCCGCCGGGAAGGCGTGCCGCCGGTGGTGAAGGTGCGGGCGAGGAAAGAGGAAGCGGACGGGCGGCGGGCGGTCCGCATCGAAGTGGCCGACAACGGTATCGGCTTCGAGCCGCAGTACGCCGAGCGCATCTTTACGCCCTTCCAGCGCCTGCACGCAGGTGCCGCCTTCGACGGAACAGGCATCGGGCTTGCGATCTGCCGCCGTATCATCGAGCGGCACAACGGCAGCATTTTCGCGGAAAGCACGCCCGGATCCGGTAGCACCTTTATCGTTCGATTGCCTGCTGCGGAGGATGAGTGAAGAACGCGCGTCCGGGACCGTTCCTGCAAGCACCAAGAGAGAATGAATACTGATCCCAAGGAACGCGCCGGTTTGTTGGACGGCTTGCCCGAGGCAACGATCCGCCGGCTGGAAGAGTACGCCGCGCTGCTCGTCTCGCAAAACCAAAAGCTGAACCTGATCTCCCGCAACACAGAGGCCGATGTGTGGGAGCGGCATATTCTCCATGCCGTTTCGATCGCGCAGCGCGGTTTTCCGCCCGGATCCGAGGTGGTGGACTGGGGCACCGGTGGCGGACTGCCTTCGATCCCGCTGGCGATTCTTTTTCCGAGCGTCACCTTCCACGCCGTTGATGCGACGGGCAAGAAGATCCGCGCCGTGGGCGAGATGATCGCGGCGATGAAGCTGAAGAACATCATCTCGTGGAACGGCCGAGCAGAAGTGTGGCCGGGGCAGGCGCACTATTCGGTGTCGCGCGCGACCGGTCCGCTCGTGGACCTCTGGAAGTGGCATCTTCGCGTTGCCCTTCCGCTCTCGGTCGAGGGCGAATCGTTCTGGCAGCCGGGGCTTCTCTGCCTCAAAGGCGGCGATTTGACCGACGAGGTTGCTTCCCTGCGCCGCCGCTACCGCGACGTATCCGTTACGACCATAGACTTGAGCGCAACCCTGGGTCCGCTCTATCTTGACAAGTTCATCGTACAGGTGCGCCCTTCCACGTGATGCCCTAATCAAGTGAGGCGATGGCCTGACTGCTGCCCGAGTGAGGAGAAGCCGTTGCATGAGAAGGCAAGTGGAAGATGGGTAATCAGGAACGGGTGCTCAACCGCACCGAACGGCTCTTCGCGCTGATACTGCTCCTGCAGACGCGGCCGAGCATGAGCTCGAAAGACCTGGCCGAGCACTTCGGCGTCAGCCGCAGAACCATTTTCCGCGACCTGCGCGCGCTGTCGGAGTCGGGCGTGCCCCTCACGTATGCGGAAGAAGGCGGCTATGAGATCCTGGAAGGATACCAGCTTCCGCCGCTCATGCTGACGGCGCGGCAGGCGGCTACACTGCTCATTGGGACGGGCTTTATGAAGCTGCAGGCGGACCCATCGCTTCGCAAAGACGCCGACGACGTTTCGCAAAAGGTCCACGCCGTTTTGCCGCGCGAGATACGCGAGTACATCGACCGCCTTCTGGAGCGAACCGTTCTCGACCCATACTGGCTTCACGCCTTTCGTGAGGAAGGGCACGTGGAGGGACGCTGGTACGACTTGAGCCTGGCCGTCGCGCAGCAGCGATCCGTGCTGATGGAGTATTTCGTGCCGAGCCGTGAGGAACTCACCCGCCGAACCGTCGATCCGCTCGGACTCGTCTATTATACGGAACACTGGAACCTGATCGCTTTCGATCATCTGCGCGGTGACATACGCAACTTTCGGCTGGACGGTATCCGCACGATGCGGGTGCTCAACGAGCGGTTTGATCTTCCGCCGGGATTCGATCTGAACCGGTACCTAAAGGAGCGCGGCGCGGGCGTCGACAAGCACCGGATCCGTGTCTTCTTTTCCGACGACGTTTACGCGATTGCGCGCCGCGGCATCCCGGCGACCATTGAAGAAGAACGGGAGACGGACGGCGGGCGGGAAGTGACGTTCTACTTCGAGAACCTGACGTACGTGGGGCGCTGGATGCTTCGCTTCGGGTCGGGCGCGCGCGTGCTCGAGCCTGCGGCGCTCCAGGAAGAACTCCGAAGCTACGCCGCCTCCGTTGCCGCGCTTTACGAGTAACTGGGACTACGTTCGCTGCGGGCGGTGTGCAGAAAGCGCAGGAAGGCACCAATAATCGCCGCTATCCTCTATTCGTGTTCGCACCTACATGAGATGGCGATACGCGGAAAGAAGATGGTTTCTGGAGGCCGTTTTTCTCGGCTTCGGCGCGTCGAAAATGAAAGAAGGGACGTGCGACACGGATATGCCGCGAAGATGCCCGCGCCATTTCAGGCTGACCTCAGTGAAGCATCTCGCGCTGCCGCAAGGAAGAATCCTTCGCTGCGCCGGCGATGCCAGGGGCCGGCGTCCCGGCCGACGAGCGGCGAGGGATCACGAGGAAGGACGGCAAGGCGCGTCGACGGGCGGGCCGCTCGCGCTCTTCAAACGTCTCCGGACCCGCTTTTAAGAGGCTGTTGAAATAACAGAACGTGCTGTATGTAGCTGACGAATATGGACCAGAGCACCCACGCAACTTCCCCCTTGAAGTGTATGCGAGAGTGTGTTAGTCAGTATTCCAGTTACGTACATCGTCCCGAATATGTGCAACACATCCCATCGATAGTAAATCAACAGCCTCTTTATGCCCTTCGTCAATAGCCGTTCAGGCCGGTTCCTTCTGAGACGTGAGTTGCTCGACGATCTCCCGAGCGGTGGCCAGGTCCGGCACGTTCTGAATGACAGCTCTTAACCGCTTGCTTTTACTCTCTTTAAGCACGTACCTCCTCTCCATCGCCGTCAGGCTCCCGAGCAAGGGCTGGAAGACGTGCTCGTAGAAGTACGGGTCGGCGTCGGTGGTGGGCATTTCTAGAAAGAGCCGCTCGTTCTTAAACGTTATGCGTGGAAGGCGCAGCGACTCGGCCAGAATCTTGATCTCCGCTGCCGCGAAAAGACTTTCCGTTGCCGCATTCGTCGGGCCGAAGCGGTCGCTGATCTCCGCCTTGATCTCCATGAGGTCCGAAATGGCCGCCGCCTCGCTGATGCGTTTGTAGAGGTTGAGGCGTTCTACATTGTTCGAAACGTACTCGGAAGGAATGTAGGCGTCCTCGTCGACGTCCACGGCGGTCTCGTCGGCGCGCGGCGTGGGAACGGCCGTGAAGAGGTCGGCGAACTCCTCGCTGCGGAGTTCCTGCACGGCATCATCGAGGATCTTGTGGTAGGTTTCGATGCCTACATCCTCGATGAACCCGCTCTGTTCGGCACCGAGCATACTTCCCGCGCCGCGAATATCGAGGTCGCGCATTGCGATGTTGAAGCCGCTGCCGAGTTCGGAGAACTCCTCGACGGCCTGCAGCCGCTGCCTCGCCTCGCGGGTGAGGCCGTGGACGGAGGAGACGAGGAGGTAGCAAAATGCCTTTCGATCCGAGCGGCCGACGCGCCCTCGGAGCTGGTGCAACTCGGAAATGCCGAACCGCTCGGCGTGGTTGATGATGATCGTGTTGGCGTTCGAAATGTCGAGGCCGCTTTCGATAATGTTCGTCGACACGAGCACGTCGTAGCGGCCATCGACGAACTCCATCATGATCTTCTCGAGCGCAGCCGGATTCATCTGGCCGTGCGCGGTTGCGATGCGGGTGTTCGGAACGAGCGCGCGCACCATGGCCGTGATCTCGTCAATCGTCTGAACGCGGTTGTGGATGAAGAAGACCTGGCCGCCGCGGCTGGTCTCGTAGATTATGGCATCGCGAACGAGATCACGGTTAAAGGTGTGAATCTCGGTGACGATCGGCTGCCGGTTCGGCGGAGGCGTGTTGATGATCGACAGGTCGCGCGCGCCCATGAGCGAGAACTGGAGTGTGCGCGGGATCGGAGTGGCCGTGAGCGTGAGCGTGTCGACGTTGGCTCGCAGGCGGCGGATGTACTCTTTGGCCGCAACGCCGAAGCGCTGCTCCTCGTCGATGATCAGAAGGCCGAGGTCCTTAAAGTGAACGTCCTTTGAGGCAAGCCGGTGCGTCCCGATGAGAATGTCCACTTCGCCTTTCTTGAGGCGGGCGAGGGTGTCTTTCTGTTCGGCCGTCGTTCGGAAGCGGGAAACTACGTCGATGCGGATCGGGAACGAATCCAGGCGCTTGCGGAACGTTTCGAGATGCTGTCTTGCAAGGATCGTGGTGGGAACGAGGATCGCAACCTGTTTGCCGTCTTGAACGGCTTTGAAGGCGGCACGAACCGCGACCTCTGTTTTGCCGAAGCCAACGTCGCCACAGACGAGGCGGTCCATGGGCGTTGCCTGTTCCATGTCCTCCTTCACGGCTTCGGCGGCCATCGCCTGATCGGGCGTATCTTCAAACTGGAAGGATGCCTCCAACTCTCGCTGCCAGATGGAGTCCGGGCGAAAGGCGAACCCGCGTGCCGCCTTTCGTTCGGCGTAGAGCTTCAGGAGGTCTCGCGCAATGTCTTTGACGCGCTTCTTCGTCCGGGCTTTGGCGCGTTCCCACTGGCCGGAGCCGAGCTTCGTCAGCTTGGGCTGGTGGCCCTCCTTGCCGGAGAACTTGTGCAGCTTGTGGAGCGCATTGACGTTAACATAAAGCAGATCATTGTCGGCAAAGAGCACCCGAACCGCCTCTTGCTGCCGATCCCGCACCGTTATGTGCTCCATGCCGGCGAACTTGCCGACGCCATAGTCCACGTGGACCACAAAATCGCCCGGAGAGAGGTTTTGAAGGTCCCGCAGCGTCAATCCGCCGTGCTGTTTGCTGCGTTTGCGGGCTGTGGGGCGGTGATAACGATTGAAGATCTGGTGGTCGGTGAAGGCTGCAATTCGCGCCTCGGGCAGCTCAAAACCCTCGTGCAGCGACTCGACGATGAGCCGCGTGGCGAGGGTGTCTTCTTCCAGGTCCAGCAGCTCGCGCAGGCGCACCTCCTGGCTCCGACTGTCGCAGAGGATGAACGTGGTAAGCCCGCGTGCGGCATTCACTTCAAGGCCCTGCCGCAGGGCTTTCATTCCGCCGTTAAACGGGGGCTGTGGCTTGCTTTCGAACAGCGCCACCTCCTCCGGCGGGTCCGCCGTGAAGCTGCCAAAAAGGAGCCGGGGAAAGGCGCGCGTGAGGGCGTACAGCTCGTCGCCGCTCATGTAGCGGGCGGAAGGCTCCTCGGTCTCCTCAATGGCCCGCTTCTTCTCCTCTCGCGTCCGCGAAAACTCCTTTTCCGCATGATCAAAGAGGCCATTGGTGGCATCGATCACGGGCGCTTCATCGAAGAATACGAGGAGGCTCTCCGGGTCGAGAAAGCTGAACAGGGGCGTGTGCAGCAGCCGGTGCTGAGGCGTTTCAGAGGCCGGAACCTCGCGCTCGATATTTGGAACGAGGCGGGCGGTGGTGAGCCGGCTCACGGAGCGCTGCGTGTTCGGATCGACCTCGCGCAGGGAGTCGATTTCATCCCCGAAGAACTCGATGCGGATGGGATAGTCGCCGGTAAAAGGAAAGGCGTCAACGATGCCGCCGCGAATCGCAACATCCCCGGGCTGCGCTACGAACTCCGTTCGCACGAAGCCTTGTTCGATGAGGTGCGTGAGCAGATCGTCCGGGTTGCGGTCCTGCCCGACGGTGAGCACGGTTGTTTCGAGGCGCACCGTCTCTGGGGGCGGCAGCTTCTCGAACACGGCCAGTCCGCTCGTTATAATGATTCCCCGGAAGCCCGCGGCAAGCTGCTGCAGCACGTCGCCGCGCTGGATGAACGGCGTGGCGTCGACCACCTGCTCGCGGTCGTACGGCTTGGCACCGGTGGCCGGCAGGCGAATCAGGTCGGCACCCGCGCCGCCGAACTGCTCGAGGTCGCTCAGGAGGTACGCCGCCGCTTCCTCATCCGGCACGATGCACAACACGGGCCTGTCCAGGCCCCGCCGCAGCGCCGTCAGCAGGGCGGCGGGCAGCGATCCACTCGCCCCGCGCACCTGCAGGGCATTCGGAGCCGTCGCCTTGCGCGCCCAGAGGAGGAGGTTTTCGGTGGCCGGCAGCTGAAGAACGGGGGCGAGAACGGGCGCGAGCGACACGGCGAGGGGCGGGATCGTTGTGGATAAAGCAGACGATTAACGGCCCAAAGGGCTGCCGGTTCGTCGCTCCCGCGCTTGTTTCACGTGAAACATGGCGTCCGCCCCGAGCTACGCACCCTGCCCGAGGATTGCCCGACGCACAAAACCGTCGGCGTTATCGAGCCGGGCGCGCGCCTCATCCTGCTCCACTTCCGCAAGAATCATCACAAGAGCAGTCTTGACGTGCCCGCCTGCGCGGGAGAGCACGTGCGCGGCCGTGTCGTAGTCGACGCCGGTCGCCGTCATGACGATTCGCTTGGAGCGTTCGACGAGCTTCTTGTTCGTCATCTGCAAGTCGATCATCATGTTCTCGTAGACTTTACCGAG
Organism: uncultured Bacteroidota bacterium; assembly: GCA_963790965.1. Taxonomy (GTDB): domain Bacteria; phylum Bacteroidota; class Rhodothermia; order Rhodothermales; family DASSAV01; genus CAWBQO01. The sequence goes on along the minus strand of CAWBQO010000006.1, from coordinate 853,075 downwards.
GCGGATCATGGAAGCCGTCGTGATCATGTTAAGGACGAGCTTCTGCGCCGTACCGCTCTTCATCCGCGTGGACCCCATGACGACCTCGGGCCCTACGACGGGGCAGATCGCTACATCAACGTCCAGCGAGAACTCGGAACGCGGGTTCATCGTCACGAACAACGTCCGCGCGCCGAGCGACCGTGCGCGCTCAACGGCTCCGACCACATAGGGCGTCCGGCGGCTTGCCGCAATGCCGCAGACCACGTCCTTGCGCGTGACGCCCGCCTCGTCCACCGCTGCGGCTCCGTTTTCCTCGAGGTCCTCAGCCCCCTCTTGCGCGGCGAACATGGCGGCCGAACCGCCCGCAATGAATCCCTGCACCATTTCGGCCGGCGTTCCGAAGGTGGGCGGACACTCCGAGGCGTCTACGACCCCGAGACGGCCGCTCGTTCCCGCGCCGAAATAGAACAGGCGACCGCCGTTCTTGAAGGCCTCCACCACGATGTCCACCGCCTTCTCGATGTACGGGATTTCCTGCCGCACCGCGATCGGCACTTTGTGATCTTCGATATTGATGATGTCGAGGATCTCGCGCACGGACGCAGCATCGATGCTCATCGACAGCGGATTCCGCTGCTCCGTGGCGAGGCTTCCGATCTCTTCAAAAAGGCGTCTGCTGTCCATAGTGACTTTGGCTGCGGTAGTTTGCCGTGTTTGAGGGGGCAGGGCGGTGGTGGCGGGCGAACACGCTTCCGTGCAGCGCGTTCGGCAAGGGCGCTTACTTTTCCGCGACCATGATCCTCAGCACGCTTCACGTACAGGCCTTTCGCTCCCACACCGACACGCGGGTGCGGTTTGCGCCCGGCGTGAACGTAATATACGGGCCGAACGGGGCGGGTAAGACGAACCTCCTGGAGGCGGTGCATTTCCTCTGCCTGAGCAAAAGCTTTCTGGCCTCGCGCGACACGTTTGCGCTTCAAGAGGGCGCGCCTTTCTTCGAGGTGGACGGCACGTTCGTTTCGGATGCCGACCGCCGCATCTCTGCAAGGCTCGTGTTTGTCCCGGCGGAGGGCAAGCGCCTTTTTGTGAACCGCGCGCCCCTCGAACGGCTCTCGGAGGTGGTCGGGCAGTTCCCCGTGGTCATCTTCTCTCCCGAGGATTACGCCCTCACGACGGCCGGGCCGGACGAGCGGCGGCGGTTCATGGACAACATCATGAGCCAGGCGCGTCCGCGTCATATGGCGGACCTCGTGGCGTACCGGCAGACGGTTCGGCAGCGGAACGAGCTGCTCTCGCAGTACGGGCGGAGCCGCTCCGCCCGCGAACTACCCGATGCGCTCGCTTCCTGGACGGCCGAGCTTGTCGACCTCGGCGCGCGCATCGTCGCCGCCCGGGCGCGCTTCATCGATGCTTTCCTGCCGTATCTCACCCGCGCATTTGAAGGATTGCAGACGGTGGGACTGGAGCCTTCGATGCGCTATCAGACGGTGGGCGGGCTGCACCGCGCGGGCGACGCGGCGGCCATTCGGACCCGTTTCGAAGAACGCCTCTCCGAGAACCGGGCAAGGGAACGGGAGACGGGCCGCACGGTCGCCGGGCCGCACCTCGACGAGATTGTCTTTTCGCTCAGCGGTCGGGAGCTTCGCCGGTACGCGTCGCAGGGCCAGCATCGAACCTTTGGCATGGCCCTCAAGCTGGCGCAGCTCTACTACTTGAAGGAGCGCACCGGCGAGACACCGCTGCTGCTGCTCGACGAAGCCTTCGGGAGCCTGGACCCGACGCGAACGGCGCTGCTGCTCGCGCTTCTGCAGACGGAAGAGGCGGGGCAAACAATCCTCACGACCACGCATCTTGAGCCTTTCGAGTCGCTGCTCGACTTTGGAAGCGGGCGGAATGCCGCCGTTGAAGTGCGAAATGGCGCGGTGGCGGAAGCCACCTTGTGAAAGGGCTGTGCCTCTTCGCTGCCGGCGGATCTACTGGAACGAAGCAGGCTTTTAGCATTAGTGCCCGGCGCGTATTGCGCCGCGGCTCCACCTTTCCGCTTCCGTAGACAAGACCCCGCACGTTCTATGTTTCACGTGAAACACCGCAATCCGCTCCTCCTGATCCTCACGGCCGGCCTCCTTTGGTCATCCTGCACGGTAGGACGCAATCCCGTCACCGGCCGCAAACGCGCTTACGGCTATACCTGGGAACAGGAACGCCAGCTCGGGGCCGACGCCGACAAGCAGATCATGACGCAGTTCGGGCTTTACGATGACCCCGAGCTGCAAGCGTACGTTGAAAAGGTGGCCCAGCGCGTGCTTGCCGAAAGCCATCTCCGCCGCGCGGACGCTGAGCAGCGATTCAAGGACACGCCGTTCACGTTCCGCGTGCTCGATAGCGAAGTGGTGAACGCCTTCGCGCTCCCGGGCGGCTTTGTGTACGTGACGCGCGGACTCCTGACGCATCTTGAAAATGAAGCCCAGCTTGGCGTCGTGATTGCGCACGAGATCGGGCATGTCGCGGCGCGGCACGGATCGAAACAGGCGGCCGAGCAGCAACTTGGCCAGTTCGGACTCCTTGGCGGCGCGGTGCTTGGCGGCGCAGTGCTTGGCGGCAACGCCGCCCAGAACATCCTCCAGCTTGGCAGCCAGGCCTCTCAGCTGCTCTTCCTGAGCTACAGTCGCGACGACGAGCGGGAGTCCGACAAGCTCGGCGTCGAATATGCCTCGATGGCGGGATACGATGCGGGGCAAGCCGCGGCGTTTTTCGATGTGCTCGACCGCATCAGCGCCCAGGCCGGCGCGCGCATCCCTTCGTGGCAGTCGACGCACCCGGATCCGGGCGAGCGGGAGCAGACCATTCGGAAGCTGGACCAGCTCTGGGAGACCCGCGTGACCGGTGCCACGGAAGTTGATCAGGATCAATACCTTCGGCACATCGACGGCGTAGTGATGGGCGCGAACCCGCGTCAAGGCTTCGTCGAGAACAACACGTTCTACCATCCCGAGCTAAAGTTCCAGTTCCCCGTGCCGTCCGGCTTCCAGGTGCAGAATGAGCCAAGCCAGGTCGTTCTCTTTCCGCAGGCGCAGGACGGTTATCAGGTCTTTAGTCTCGCGCAGAACGCCTCGGCATCGGACGCGGCCTCGCAGTTCGCCTCGCAAGAAGGAATTCGCGTCGTCGAGCAGAATAGCACGAGCGTAAACGGTATGACGGCGCGCTCCGTCCTGGCGACGGCGCAGCAGCAGGACGGCAGCTCCATCGCGGCGCTCGCTTACTTCATCGAGTATGGAGGACAGGTTTACACCTTTCTCGGCGTCACCCCGGAGGCCAACTATAACAAGTACCGCGACGAGTTCCGGCGCGCCGCCACGGGTTTCCGCCCGCTCACTGACCGCTCGATTCTGAACGTGCAGCCCACCCGGGTCAATGTCGTACCCGCGTCGCGCACGGCGGCCTTCCAGACGTTTGTGTCGTCGAACTTGCCACGCAACACCTCCGCCCAGGACCTCGCGATCATGAACGGCGTGGAGCTTGGCACCACGATACAGAAAGGCACCTTGCTCAAACTGCCACAATGAACCCGGCGTGCGGCGAGGGAATGGCGGTATTCGTAGGGGCACGGAAGGTCGTGCCCCTGCGCATTTCAGCGCATCCAACGGCGGCGGCACCGGCGGCGGGTCTCTCCGCGTCAGGCAGACGGCGGGATGAGTGTGGCATCTCCGCCCGCCATCATCTTGCCGCCGCAGTAGACGTACACCTTCATCTTGATGTGGCGGTGCTTTTCGATCTTCTCGCCCACCCTGGTTTCAATCGTGACCTCTGACCCAACGGGCACCGGCCGCAGAAAGCGGCAGGATATATCTACGGCAATGCTGCCGGGGCCGGGGAAGTCGCGCCCGAGCACCTTCGAAATGACGCCAAGGAGCATCACGCCGTGAACCACTGCACCGCCGAAACGGGTGCCTCTGGCATACTCCTCATCGACGTGCAGCGGGTTGTCGTCCCCCGTCACTTCGGCGAAGAGGCGGACGTCTTCCATCGTAATCACGCGCGTGAAAGAGAACGACGCGCCAACTTCAAGCGATTCGTAGGTATGCATAAACGTTGATTATCGTTGGAGTACCTTCCCGGACCGATGGAGGCCAGATCCCCCTGATGCCCAAAGTACTGCGGAGCGGGCAAAACTGAAAGCGTGCCGGAAGACCCGGCAGCAGGGCGAACCGAGACCGTCAGGTGCCTTCGTCAACGGCAACCGGCCGGTTCACACAGCTTTCCCTCATGCAGTGGCCGTACATATTCAGCGAGTGGTGCGAGATGTTGAACCCGTAAATCTCCGCCACCATTTCCTGAACGCTCTGCAAGCGCGGATCGCAGAACTCAAAAAGCTCCCCGCAGTCGAGGCAGATCAGGTGGTCGTGCTGGCGGTAGCGAAACGCGCGCTCGTACCGCGCCTGCGTCTTGTTGAACTGGTGCCGCACCACCAGATCGCACTCGATTAATAACTCGAGCGTATTGTATACGGTGGCCCGGCTAATGCGGATGCCCTTCTGCTTCATTCTTAGATAAAGCTCGTCCGCGTCCAGGTGCTCGTCCGAGGCGTACACCTCATCGAGCACCAGGAAGCGCTCCGGCGTCTGTCGCTGCTTTCGGCGAAGCAGGAAAGCGCTGAACAACGCACGCACTTCATCGAGCTTCTGTTGGGGAAGGTCCATAATCACGCTCTCCGCGCCGGCCCGGGTGCCGGCCTGTGGGTGGATTTACGTAGCTTACCGAACGCCTCAAAGGCGTGTTCCATTCCCACGCAGCAGCATCGAAGCGGCGTCCGCCCTGATCCGCTCGTGCAACACCTTGACCGGAGCCGTCCCGTCCAGACGAAGGATCCTGTCCGGCTCCCGTGCCGCAATGGCCGCGTAGGCATCGCCGACGCGTGCCTGGAATGTCAGTCCGGCTCCCTCCATTCGGTCATCCTCCTCGGAAGCCGCGTCCCGGCGGGCGCGCCGGCGGTGAAGTGCTTCTTCCGGATCAAGCTCGATCAGGTACGTACGCGCGGGCACAAGGCCGTCTGTGACCCGCATGTTGAAAGCGCGCAGCCACTCCGGATCGCCAAGGCCGCGCCCGGCACCCTGGTAAGCAATGGTGGAGTCAAAGAAGCGGTCGAGCAGAACGACGCTGCCTTCGAGAAGCGCCGGACGCACCCGTTCAGCGACGAGCTGCGCCCGCGCGGCGGAGAATAGCAGCATCTCGGCGAAGGGTTCGATGGACACCGACGGATCGAGCAGCAGCGCACGAACGCGCTCCGACAGATCCGTGCCGCCAGGTTCGCGGAAAAGAAGGACGCGGTGGCCCTCCGCTTCCAGGCTCTCCGCCAGAAGCTGCGCCTGGGTACTTTTGCCGCACCCGTCCACGCCTTCAAAAGAAAAAAGCATAAGATTCGGGAGCCTGTTGATTTATGATGAACAGCCCCTCAGCCCGGCGTATGCTGACCGTTGCGCCCCGCCTCGCGGCGCAGGTTGCGAAGCAGCTCGGACGAGATGCCATCCCAGTCCGCGCTTGCGCACTGCGCCAGAAGCTGCGCGACAGCCACGGCGACCGTCTGCCACGAAAACGTATTGACAACCAGCAAGCCCCTTCCCCAGACTGGTTCAGGCGAGGCGGCGAGGAAAGAAGGCGTCACGACCGTAAAGCCGAACGGCTCGGCGAGCGTGCCGCCACGCGGGCCGATGAGCGCCGTGAACTCGACGGCGCAGTTGTCCGGATCGGGGGGCAGCGCGGGCGGCTCCAGGTGGGGACTGACGATGTCGCGAAGCTCGGGGTAAAGCATAAAAGAGGGCGAAGAACGACAAAAAAGCACCCGAAGTGGGGTACGCTTGCTGTAAGGTACGGAGAAAGAGCCGATACTACCCTCAGGATCTGCGACCACGTTGTCTGCCGGCGAACTGCTGAAGCAGAGAATGGTAGAAACCTGCATAATCCATGCGCCCTGCGCAGCGGGAAGCGAACCTTTTGTCCGCTTCCGCTTTACAGCGGCGTAAGGGAAGGGGTTCTCTTCGGGATCCAACGTTTGTCAACTCGGCGCACCATCAGGTATGTTCAACTTCGAATTCGATGATTTCGAAGAACCGGCCGACGAGGACCGGATGAACGATCTCATCGCTGCTTATGAGCAGCAGGGCGCTCCAGGTTACTTTGACTCGGACACGCTCGAGGAAATTGCCACGTTCTACTTTGAACGAGGGCGTTATCAGGACGCGCTGCAAGTGATCGATCGCCTTGTAGCGGCGCAGCCGTTTTCGTCCGATGCGTGGATGCGGCGCGGCATTCTCCTGAACAACCTCGACCGGCACGAAGATGCCATCGTCGCTTTCGATCAGGCGCTCGCCCTCAATCCCGTTGATTCCGAAACCATCATCAACCGTGGGATCACGCTCGACAACCTCGGCAGGGACGAAGAAGCCCTTGCGGCTTACAGCGAGGCGCTCCACCTCGACCCGCTCAACGAAGACGCCCTGTTCAACCGCGGCGTGACGCTCGAGCGCATGGACCGGCTCGAAGAAGCCATCGCCGTATTCCAAACCTGCGTCGACGTTCAGCCCGAACACCCGGAGGCCTGGTACGAACTCGGATTCTGCTACGACCGCCACGGCGACGACGAGGCAAGTATCGCTTGTTACGACCGTCACATCGACGTGGACCCGTACTCACCGGATGCCTGGTATAACCGGGGCATCGTGCTCAACCGGGGCGGCAAGTTCAAGGAGGCCATCGACTCGTATGACATGGCCGTCGCGATCCAGGATGACTTCGCCTCCGCTCATTACAACCGGGGCAATGCGCTCGCCAATATCGGCGACCTGACCGGGGCTATCGAGAGTTACGAAAAGGTGCTCGCTCTCGAGGGAGGGGATCCGGCCACCTTTTACAACGTCGCCCTGGCGTATGAGGAGCTGCAGAACTTCCCCGAGGCCATTGCCTACTTTCGCCGGACGCTCTCCGAAGAGAGTTCATATGCGGAGGCGTGGTACGGGCTTGGCTGCTGCTTCGACGCCATGGAGCAGCACGAAGAGGCCCTCGACTACTTCAACCGCGCCGTCGCCCTGAACCCGGAGATGGACGAGTTCTGGTATGCCAAAGCGGACTGCGAGTATAACGGCGGCAAACTTCATGAGGCGCTCGACTCCTACCGCAAGGTCGTGGCCGTCGCCCCGGCAAACCGCGAGGCCTGGATGGACTTTGCGGAGACGCTTTTCGAGGCGCAGCACCTCGAAGAAGCGCTTGAAGCCTACCGGCACGCCCTGACGCTGCAGCCGGACAGCGCCGGTGCCTACTTCCAGCAGGCGAAAGCGCTCTTTGCGCTCGGGCGGCCGGACGAGAGCATTCGTTCGCTCAAGACCGCCTTTCGCCTCGACCCGCGCACCAAGGAAGAATTCCAGCACACCTATCCCGACCTCGCGCGGGACGCCTCCGTTCGCCGGATGCTCGGGCTGGACGGATAGCGCCGCCGCGCGTCTCTTGGGAATAACTTCGTTGCGGAAACCGGGCGCGGTCTTCAAACCCGCGGCTGTATCTTCCCTCCGGGAATGCTCCTTCCTGTGGACGAGGTGCGACCTTCTGCCTTCGTCCTCTCCCGTTTATTCAATCCGCCGCCGCCCGCTGTTCGTCCATTCATGAAGTTAAACTTTCGACAGAGCGCGCGCCATTACGCGCAGGGCCTCCTGATGGGCGGTGCCGACATCATACCGGGGGTCAGCGGCGGCACGATGGCCCTCATCGTCGGCATCTACACGGACCTGGTCGACTCCATCAGCCAGGTCTTTGGGTCCGCCGTTCAGTTCGTGCGCGGCCGCCGGTCTGAGGCGCGCGCGGCGTGGGGGACGGTGCATTGGGGACTCATCATTCCGCTCGGACTCGGGATCGCCACGGCGCTGCTCATCGGCGCAAAAATTATCCCCGGCCTGCTGGAAGCGTATCCCGTTCAGAGCCGCGCGCTCTTTTTTGGTCTTATCGCCGGGTCGATACCGATCCCGTGGATGCGCATTGGTGAAAAGACGGGGCGCATGGTCGCGGTGGCCGCCATTGCGGGCGTCATCGCCTTCTTTCTTGTTGGCCTGCCTCCCGCCGCCATTGAAAATCCGGGACTGCTCCGCGTCTTTCTTTCGGCCTCCGTCGCCATTTGCGCTATGATCCTGCCCGGCGTAAGCGGCTCGTTTCTTCTGGTTGTGTTGGGGATGTACGAGGCCACGCTGGCCGCCGTCAACGCGCGAGATTTTGTTTACGTCGGCGTGTTCATGCTCGGTGCGGCAACCGGCATCGGCTTGTTCTCGAAAGTGCTTGACTGGCTGCTGCTCCACCGGCACGACCTCACGATGGCAGCGCTCGTCGGGCTGATGGCCGGATCGCTGCGCGCCCTCTGGCCGTGGCAGAATGACGCCCGCGATCTCCTGCTTCCGCAGTCCGGCGAGCCGCTTCTGGCCGTCGCCGCGCTCGCGTTCGGGGGCTTTGCCTTCGTCATCCTGCTTACCCGTTTTGGTGCCGTGCGGCTCCGAGAGGCAGAACCAGGCATGTCATGAACGACCCGCAGCAGATAGATACGTCGGACCTGGAGCGCCTTGTAACGCCGGGTAATCCGAACAGCAACGCAACCGACGGCAACCGCGTCGAACACCTCGTCCAGGATCAGCGCGCGCTCTTCCATATGTGGGACGCCATCGAAGGGGCCGAACACCGGGCCTGGCTCACGATGTTCAACCTTGGCGCGGACGAGGTCGGATACGGGACGATCCAGCGCCTGACCGCTGCGGCGGCGCGCGGCTGCGAGGTCCGCCTCATCTACGACTTTGCCGGTTCATGGACCCTGCAAGACAGCGACTTTGACGACCTGAAGGCGGCCGGCGGTCGGGTGGAAGTCTTCAACCGCTTCTGGCCGCCGTGGCGCAAGAATGGCGCGATTGGCATTCGCAACCACCGAAAGCTGCTGATCATCGATGATAACTTCGCCTTCGTGGGAGGCATGAACCTTGCCGAAGCGTTCGTCCGAGCGGAGGAGGGAAAGACAGGCATCTTTGACGATACGGTCGTGAGCGTGCGCGGTCCGGCCGTTCGTGAACTCGGCACCATCTTCACCCACACGTGGCAGGAGATCTGCGGCGAGGAGATCGACGGGCCTACGGGCGGAGATCCCTTCGAGGACGGCATCGTCGTGGAGACGCTGGAGACCGATCCCCGGCGCGACAATACGCGCATGATGGACGTCGTCGGCTCAGCCATTGCGAGTGCGAAGGCCAACGTCCGCATGACCACGCCCTACTTCGTACCGGCGGGCTGGCTGATCGACAGCCTCATGATCGCGCTCGAAAACGGCGTCAAGGTGGAGATCATCACGGCCGGTCGGACGGACGCCGCCATTGCGCGGCTTGCCGGCCACGACACGTACGGCAAACTCCTCCGGGCCGGCGCGCAGATCTACGAGATGCACGGCCGCATCATTCATACGAAGAAGCTAACCATCGACGGGCTGTTCTGCACCGTGGGGTCGTATAACTTTGATGTGTGGACGAGCCGCCACGTGCTCGATGCGAGCATAGCGGCGCTGAGCGAGCCGCTGGCCGAGTCTTTCGAGGAGGAGTTCAAGTGCGACATCGGAAACTGCGACGAGATTGCAGCGGATGAGCGCAAGGTGAGCGGTCCTCTCTTTATCGCCGCGTCGTGGATGGCGCGCAAGATCTACGAGCGGCTGTAGCCCGGTTCATCAGGTATCGAGATCTTCTTGCTCCTGGAAAAGCGGGAGCTTGATAACGAACGACGCCCCTTCTCCCGGTGAGCCGTGGGCGGCGATTTCCCCTTGATGCCGTTCTATGATGCGGCGGCAGATGGCAAGGCCAATGCCCGACCCGGCGTACTCCGTCCGGTTGTGCAAGCGCTGGAAGGGCGCGAAGATCCGGTCGACGTACTTCTCGTCAAAGCCGATGCCGTTGTCGGCCACTTCGATCGTCACAAAGCCCTCCTCGTCGGACTTGCTGCGCACATGGACGACGGGTGGCACATTGGGCCTGCGGAACTTGATCGCATTGTCGAGCAGGTTCTGGAAAAGCTGCCGCATCTGCAACGGATCCGCATCGATCTCCGGCAGAGGCTCGATGGCGAGGCGTCCTTCAGCGTCCTTGATGGCCACCTCCAGATCGACCACCACCTCTTCAACGATCCGTCCAAGATCCACCCGCTCGAAGGGCCGCGCTTTGGTCGAGACGCGAGAGAACGCGAGGAGGTCCTTGATCAGGGTCGACATGCGCGACGCGGCGTGCTGGACGCGCTCGACGTACATGTGGCCTTCGTCATTGAGGCGTTCGTCGTAGTCCTCGATCAACAACTCCGTAAAGGCGTGGATCTTCCGCAGGGGTTCCTGAAGATCGTGGCTCGCCACGTACGCGAAGTCCTGCAGTTCCTGGTTCCGCTGGAGCAGCGCCGCGTGGGAGCTTTCGAGCGCCGCCTCCGCCCGCCGCCTTTCGCGCACCTCGGTCCGCAGCTGCCGGTTCGCCGCTTCCAGTTCAGCGGTGCGCGCCGCTACGCGCGCCTCCAGCTTGTGATTCAACGCTCGCAAGTCGTTCTGAACGCGACGGAAGTCCGTAATGTCCACAAACGCGCCGAGACTGCCGCGCACGCTGCCCACTTCGTCGTACAATGGCGCGGCATACTCGAGCAGCGTCAGAAATGTGCCGTCAGGCCGCTGCAGATCAACCTCCTCGCCTCTTATCTGCTCGGCCTTGCGCGCGGCGACCTGCATCGGCAGATCCTTCGCCGGTATTTCTCTTCCGTCCTTCAGAATCTTGAACGACGAGAGAGAGGCATCGGCAGCACTTCTGGAGACGTTCACGTCCGCGGACGTGCCCAGCATTTCGGCAAGCGCCTTGTTCGGCCGGATATCCGCCGCCGTGGCGTCGTAGGAGACGGCGAGGCCGACCGGCGAGAGGTCGAAGATCGCCTGCAGTTCATCCACGCGGCGTTTAAGGTCGCGGTTAAGGCGCTCGACTTCTTCCTCCGCGCTCCGCCGCTCTTTGATCTCGCGCTGGGCATCCGAATACAGGCGCGCATTGTCGACGGCGAGGGCGCACGAGCGCGCCAGTTCTTCGATCGCGGGAAGGCTGGCCTCGGTGTAGGTGCGGTCCACCTCGGCGGCAATGAGCGTGATCGCGCCGAAAGTGCGTCCGCGCGCACTCAGCGGCACGACGAGCGCCGATCGCATTCCGAGGCGCTGTAGCAACGCCAAATGCTCCTCATCCTCAGCGGCTTCCCGCAGCACCTCCGCGGGCACGTCAGAGTGGATCTCCGCCTCGCCCGTCCTCAGGACATTCGGGACGCCCGACGATGCAGCGGGGTCGGGAGGATACCGCCGGCGGAGCTGATGTGCAAGCTCGATCTTCTCGGGATCAGAATGAACGATCGCGACCGAGCGGATCTGCCCGTCCTCGTCAAGCAGATCGATGCCGCACCAGTCTGCCAGGCGCGGGACGACCAGCATAGCCACGCGGTGGAGTGTCTCCTGATAATCCAGCGATTCGGCGAGCACGAGCGAAGCTTCCGCCAGAAAGCGAACCGTTTCCTCCGCCTGTTCGCGTTCCGAAACGTCCGTCGCCAGTCCGACCACGCCAACGATGCGCCCGTCCATCCGGAGTGGCGAGACGGCGGTCTCCACGATGTGCCGCGCGCCGGTCTTGAGATTCTGCAGTATGATCGTCCGCCGAACCTGCTCACCAGCCATGGACCGACTGAACAGCGAATCCACCGAATCCAGCGTATCCAGCGTATCCAGCGTATCCAGCGAGGCATAATCGCGCAGATCGAGCGTTTGCACCAGATCGGCCAGGCGCGACGGGACCTGACGGAGGTCGTCATAGCCGGCGAGGTCGAGCAGCGCTTGATTGGCGCGCAGAATGCCGCGCTCGTCGCCGATAAACACCGCGCCGGGCATACTCTGGATCATCGCGTCCAGAGCAGCCTCCTGCGACTGCCGGGCTGCCGGCGTACTTTCGGCCTGGGTTTGATCAAACATAAGACACGTACACGGCGGCGTGTGGCCTGAAGGCTCCTCGCCGCCGTGCTCTCGTTTTTTGACAAGCAAGCCTGATACGGACGAACCTACGCCAGGATTGCGCAAACCGCTGCGGCGGCTATATACAACCAGATTTTGTCAATCCCCCACCGGTTCCGGATCCGGGCGCAGGAGTCCACGGAGCCTCAAGGCGGCGAGTTGTAAATGCCAGGACTCGACGCAGAGACGCAGATGTTTTTTGGGGTGATGGCCGGCGCGTTAAGCGGGTGTGGGCAGGGCACAACATGCCGCAACATTGCGCCCACACGGCATCCGGCACCTGGTCCATTCATACGAAATCGCAAACCCTCTGCGGCACCTTCCTTCGACTCCGCTCGGGAGAGGCTCCCACGGGCGACATACATCTTCGACTCACCCTTAAAACAATGCCTCAGCCACACCCCTCCGTCGCTTCGCGCCACCTCCCCTAAAAGGGGAGGAGTTGTTTGTACTTTAGGTTTGCAAGCATTCCTGAACGCTAATCCTTGCAAACTCTCCCCCTTCAAGGGGGAGTCCCTCCCGCTGGGGCGGGACAGACCCCGGGGGGAGGGGGTTTTTGCGTGATTCAGGCACAAGGTATTCGACTACTGAGTTGCCGAGGTGAGCCGCACGCCGCCGGCCGCGGGCGGCACTGCCAATCGTGAGCCACACCCCTCCGTCGCTTCGCGCCACCTCCCCTGAAAGGGGAGGAATTTCTTGTTCTGAAAGAGTGGTCATATTCCTGAACGCTACTCCTCGATAAAATCTCCCCCTTCCAGGGGGAGTACCCGAAGGGGGAGGGGGTGCGCGCCGGAATGGCAGATAGGCCCAGCCTGGCCACCCGCAAACCCTCGGCGTCTAAACCAAAAAGGCTCGGTCTCGCCACTCGCACGTCGGACAAGCGGCGCCTCGCGGGCACTCTTCCGCGTGGGGGGCATTGAAGAGCCTCTCACTTCTTTTCCCCTCCCCTATGACACTTGCTCGTTCAGCCCTCGTGCTCTTCTCAGGCGGACAGGACTCCTCCACCTGTCTCTACTGGGCCAAAAAACAGTTTGAACAGGTCTCTGCCATTGGCTTTTACTACGGGCAGAAACACGCCGTTGAAATGGAGCAGGCCCGCATCATCGCGGATCAGGCCGGGGTGGCGTTCACTGTGCTTGACGTTACCGGCACCCTCGGCGGATCGGCGCTCACGGAGCACGACCGCGATATGTCCGGCGCGCACGAACAGGATGCCTCTCTTCCTGCCTCGTTCGTTCCCGCACGGAATGCCCTCTTTCTCACCCTTGCCGCCGGACACGCCTACGCGCGGGACATCCGCGACCTCGTGGGCGGAATGAGCCAGACCGACTACTCCGGCTATCCGGACTGCCGCCGCGACTTTATCGATAGCATGGAAAACTCGCTGTCCCTCGCGCTCGGCCGTGACCTCCGGATCCATACGCCGCTGATGAACATCAACAAGGCCGAGACGTGGAAACTCGCCGCCGATCTCGGCGCGCTCGAAGTCGTCCGCAAACTCAGCCATACGGACTACAACGGCGACCACTCGACCTGGAACGAATGGGGCTACGGCAAACTCGACAATCCCGCCTCCATCCTTCGCGCCCGTGGCTACGAAGAGGCGAAGGCGAAGGGCTGGGTCTGATGGCGCGCACCTACCGGGTCAAAGCAGTTTGGAAGACACTTCAGGGCGAAGGCCTCTTTGCGGGCCGACCCGCCGTGTTCGTCCGCTTCGTCGGGTGCAACATGTGGTCCGGCAAGGAAGAGGACCGCGCGCGCGACGCCGCCCGTACAGGCGCGCACTGCCCCACCTGGTGCGACACGGACTTCACCCGCGAGGGCAGCCGGAGCCTTTCGGCCACGGCACTTGCCGCGCAGATGACGGAGATCGGCGGTGCCGTGCGCTTCTGCGTGCTCACCGGCGGTGAACCGCTGCTGCAGATCGATGCGCCGCTCATTCGAGCGCTGCACGCAAGCGGCTTCCAAGTGGCCGTGGAAACGAATGGCACCGTCTCAATGTCCGATCGCCTCGCGGACGCGCCGCCCGACTGGGTCGTCTGCAGCCCCAAACTGCCGCCGGAACGCCTCGTGCTCGAGTGGTTCGATGAACTCAAGCTGGTCGTGCCGGACTACGCTCCCGCCACGTACGATGAATTCGCCCGGCGCGCGCGTTCGCACGAGGTGGGTGGGTCCGAGCTGCCGCTCCTCTGGCTACAGCCCGAGGACGGCCCGCGCTTCCGCAGCGCCGTAGATTTCGCCGTGTCCGAGGCCCTTGCCGATCCCCGCTGGCGCGTGTCCGTTCAAACGCACAAGATCCTCGACGTCGAGTAGGCGAATTCAGGCGGTGCGTTCGAGCAGGTCCTTCAAGTAACGCTTGTCGGGATACTCGTCGAGGCCTGCTTCGAGAAGTGCGCGGCTTTCATCGCGGAGAATGCCCTTCACTACGCGCGGGCGGACGGCACCGGGCGTGTCGATGCTCCGGCAGCGCGAAGGACCGCCGTTGGCAGGCGCTTCGAGTGCGTATACTATTGTATCGATCCCCGCTTCCATGCACGCGCCGAAGCACATCACGCACGGCTCCAGCGTCGTGACGAGCGTCAGCCCGCTGCGGCGCGCCGGATGCGACGGCAGCCGCTCCAGCGCGACGATCTCCGCGTGCGCAACGGGCGTCCGCCGCTGACGCACTTCGTTGAAGGCGCGCGACAAGATTTCGCCCTTCGCGTCAACAACGACCGCTCCAATGGGCAACTCGCGCTCCACCGGGCCGAGCTTCGCCACCTCCAGCGCCGAACGCATCCACGCTTCGAGCTGCTCCTGATCAAAGTGGACTTCCGCCGGCGAACACGCCTGGAGCGCCTCGTCAAGATGTGCTTCGAGATCGGCGGCGTCGCGGTAAGTGAGCCTGCAGCCGGCATTGCGCAGGGCCTCTTCGCTCTGAATGCCCGTCACGACGCCAATGCACACCACGCCCGCGCCGAGGCACGCCTGCGCGTCGTAGGGCGTGTCGCCGATCATGGCACACTGCGCCGGGGACATTCCGAGCTTGCGATAGGCGGCCGTGACAACGTCCGGCGCAGGCTTACTTTCCTCCACATCTGAGTCCGTGACGACCACATCCGCGAGTTTGAACAGGTCGAGGCCGGCCACCTTCACCATGCGCTGCAGGTTCTCCTTTTTCGCTGCCGTCGCAACGGCCGTCTTGATCCCGCGCTTGCGGAGCGATGCAAAAAGCTTTTCTACTCCGGCAAACGGCTCCACGCCCTCTTTGTCGATGATGGAACGAAAAACGTCGCCGTGCCGGTCGCGCATCGCTTTACCATCTTTCTCCGCCAGTTCAGCGCCAAGGACGGACGGCACGAGCCGGTCGCCGCCCTTGCCGATCTCCAGCAAAATGCGGTCCTTGCCGATGGTGTAGCCGTGCTCTTCGAGGACGATGGTCCACGCGCGAGCGTGCTGTTCATTCGTGTCGAAGAGGGTGCCGTCTACGTCAAGGAGGATACCGTCGAGTGCCATGGTCGTGTCGAACTATCGATAAGGGTGAAGAGCCTCCCATAATCGTAAACGAAGCCCTCCGCCCAACCGTGCAGTTGTGAAAGGGTGTCGATACTTAATTCGTCTCCACGAGGGCAGTTTGTAGACTTTCTCGAATCCATTGTGCATCTTGAGTGCCGCAAAGATGGGGAAAAGAGGTTGAAACTCGCCGATTAGCTAAAGTAATGCAGCAGCATGAGAAGCCGCTTGTCGGCGGCATTGAAGCCGGCGGAACGAAGTTCGTCTGCGCCGTAGGCACCGGCCCGGGCGATCTGCGTGCGACCGCGCGTATCCCCACAACGACACCGGGGGAAACCCTCGCTCGCGTGGCCGGCTTTTTCAAAGACCAGCCGGATCCGGTCACGGCCCTCGGCATCGGCTCGTTCGGTCCGGTGGATGTAGATCCCGGCTCCCCCACATTCGGCTACATCACCTCTACACCGAAGCCGGGCTGGGCGCAAACCGACTTTGCGGGCACGATCCGGCGGGCGCTCGGCGTTCCGGTGGCCTTCGACACCGACGTGAATGCGGCGGCGCTCGCCGAAAGTCTGTGGGGCGCAGCCACCCATGTGCGGACCTTCCTCTACGTGACGGTCGGCACCGGCATTGGCGGAGGCGCGTTCGTTGAAGGACGGCCCCTGCACGGACTGGTCCACCCGGAGATCGGCCACCTGACCGTTCCTCGCGCGCCAGACGACACGTTCGAAGGCATCTGCCCCTTTCACGGCGACTGCCTTGAAGGCCTCGCCTCCGGCCCGGCCCTTCGGGCGCGCTGGGGCCAGAGCGCCGAGACGCTCGCGCCGGACCATCCGGGCTGGACGCTGGAAGCGCATTACCTCGCGCACGCCCTTGTAAGCGCCATCTACGTCCTCTCACCCGAACGGATCGTGCTCGGCGGCGGCGTGATGCAGCAGACGCACCTCTTCCCTCTCATTCGGCGCCGCGTCAGGGAGATACTCAACGGCTACATTCAGGCCGAGGCGCTTTTAACCGGCATCGATTCCTTCATTGTACCTTCGCCGCTCGAAGGTCGCGCCGGCATTCTCGGTGCCCTCGCGATGGCCTATGGTCCGGGTGTGAACGGATGAACATTGAACAAATAGTACCGCCGCCTGCCGGAGTGCCGGCGCGGCCGTAACCTTCGTCTTTATCCGTTGCCACTTAGCACACGGGAGCACATTCTTTTACGCCATGGAGTTCGAGATCTTTAGCACGGAAGGTCGCATCGGAAGGCTGGACTACTTTAAGTACAGCATGGCCGAGGGGATCGTCACCTTCCTCACCATTATGCTCGTCATCTTTCTCGGCGGCGGCGGCGATGAGCCGGGTGCCGTGGCCATTATCACGGTCATGATCATCGCACTCGTGGCGGCGGCCGGCGGCATCACGCTGGCCGTTCGCAGACTGCACGACCTCAATAGGTCGGGGGCGCACTACTGGCTGCTGTTTATCCCTTTCTACAACATCTACCTGTCCATGCTGCTGACGTTCAAGCAGGGCACCCGCGGCCCGAACCGGTTCGGAGAAGACCCCCTTGCAGAGGCCCGAGAGGGGTTGCTGCCGGCCTGAGCGGCTGTTGATCGAATTCATCAACACTTAGTCGACAGGTACGTGTTCGCCATGCTTCGACAGCCTCTTAGCAGGCGGGAAGGGTAGATCCTTCACTGCGTTCAGGATGACGACCGAGGGAGGCTGGAGGAGGCGGGAAGCTGAGGAGCACGAGAAAGGCGGAACGCCCCCGCCGTGTCATGTTGCGCGCAGCGAAGGATCTCGGGCCGAGGGCGGGCGGGGCCTTGGTGACGAGGCTATTGGTGGTGCGGCCCCTGGTGAGCGGCCGGGAAGCGGCGGTTGTTCTTTGCTGGTTGGAGGAGGTCCCTCCGCGCGGCGGCGGATGACGTGGTCTCACGATGAGGGTCGGTAGCGCCGCCTTGGTCGGGATGACAATGAGGGAGGCCCGAGCGTTGGGTGTGAAGGAGGGAAGCTGAGGAGCACGAGAAAGGCGGAACGCCCCCGCCGTGTCATTCTGGCGAAGCGAAGCGTCTCGGGCTGGCGGCGGGCGGGGCCTTGGTGACTCTGCTCTTGGTGATGCGGCCCCTGGTGAGCGACCGGGAAGCGGCGGTTGTTCTTTGCTGGAGGAGGAGGTCCCTCCGCGCGGCGGCGGATGGCACCCGTTCGTGAAGGGTCATCGTAGCGCCGCCTTGGTCGGGATGACAATGAGGGAGGCGCGAGCGTTGGGTGTGGAGGCGGAATGCTGAGGAGCATACGGATGGCAGCACCCTCCCCGCCGTGTCATGCCGGCGCAGCGAAGCGACTCAGGCTGCCTCGAATACAGATCCTTCACTGCGTTCACGATGACACGCGAGGGATGCCGGAGGAGGCGGGAAGCTGAGGAGCACGAGAAAGGCGGAACGCCCCGCGTGTCATGCCGGCGGAGCGAAGCATCTCAGCCTTGCTTTAAGAGCCTTTTAAAATGGTAGAAGGCGCTGTATTCAGCTGATATTAAGGACCAAAGTACAAACGCAACCTCCCCCTTCAGGGGGATTCCATCGGGTGTTAGACAGCATTCCAGGTGCGCACATTGCGCCGTAAATGGGTTACGTATCCCATCGATATTAAACCAAGGGGCTGCTGGGGCGACTATAGCGTAAGTGCCGTCGGGAGGTATGACGGAGCGACGCGGTGCCTCGTGGCCTGCTCGAAGCCGTAGGCAAGCCGGATCAGCGTCGGCTCGCTCCAGGCGCGGCCCACGAACGAAATGCCAACCGGCAAACCGAACGCATAGCCTCCCGGCACCGTTATGTGGGGGTATCCTGCGACGGCCGCAGGTGACGACGCGCTGCCGGTGTAATGATCGCCGTTAATGACGTCGATGGGCCACACCGGACTTCCGGTGGGCATCACGAGCGCGTCGAGGCGATGCTCGTCGAGCACCTTGTCCAGTCCCTCTTCGCGCGAGAGCCGGTGGTTGAGCGCGAGCGCGTCGACGTAGGCCTGATCGGTCAGCGGCCCCTTGGCCTCGGCCATATGGAAGATCTCCTGTCCGAAGAACGGCATCTCACGTTCGCGATTGGCCTCGTTAAACGCGATGCAGTCGGCGAGGGAACCGACGGGCAGGCCGCGGCGCGTGGCCAGGTAGGCGTTCAAGTCATGCTTGAACTCGTAGAGCAGGACTTCGAATTCGGAAGCGTCGTAGCCGTCGGCGTTCGGGATGTTGGCCGGTTCGATGATAACGGCCCCGGCCCTCCGCATGGCCTCGATGGCCTCTTCCGCCACGCGGTCCGCCTCCCGCGAGTACCCGAAGAACTTCTCCCTCGGAATGCCGATGCGCGCGCCCCGCAGCCCGTCAGGATCAAGGAAGGGGGTGTAATCGGCATGGCCCCTTATGCCGGCGTCCGACGTAGCCGCGTCGCGCGGGTCGGCTCCGGCCATCGCGCCGAGCAGGAGGACGGCGTCGCGGACGGTGCGCGCCATCGGCCCGGCGGTGTCCTGGCTGTGCGCGAGCGGAACGATTCCCGCGCGGCTGACCAGCCCGAGTGTGGGTTTGATGCCGACGAGCGAAGCCGCTGCGGCCGGGCAAGTGATCGAGCCGTCCGTCTCCGTGCCGACGCCCACGGCAGCAAAGCTCGCGGCGATGCCGGAGCCGCTGCCGGAGGAGGAGCCGCACGGCGACCGGTCGAGCGCGTAGGGGTTGCGGCACTGCCCGCCGCGTCCGCTCCAGCCGCTGGAGGCTTTCGTTGAGCGGAAGTTTGCCCACTCGCTCAGGTTGGTCTTGCCGAGGATCACGGCTCCGGCTGCGCGAAGGCGCTCGATGATAAAGGCGTCCGAGGCGGCGGGTGTGCCCGCGAGCGCCAGCGAACCGGCCGTCGTCATCATCCGGTCTCCGGTGTCGATGTTGTCCTTGACGAGGACGGGGATGCCGTGGAGCGGGCCGCGCACCCTTCCCGCGGCGCGTTCTTCGTCGAGCGCCCGCGCGAGGCCAAGGGCGTCCGGGTTGACCTCGAGGACGGCGCGAAGCTCCGGCCCTTTTCGGTCGAGCGCGTCGATCCGGCTCATGTACGCCGCGCAGAGATCGGCCGAGGTGTAGGCACCCGACGCCATGCCCTCCTGAAGCTCCGCCACCGTCTTCTCCTTGACTTCTACGAACGGCTTTTCCGGTGCGAGCGCACGCTGCGGCCGCAGATGCAGCGCGGGGGCAGCCGCGGCAAGGGCCGCCGTCTGGAGAAAGGAGCGCCGGGAGCGTCCGGCCGGGTTCAGTTCGGGTGCGGGCATGGCGGTAGCGAGGATAAAAGGCGAACGGTCATGAAGATTGTCGACCTAATGTACGCTACGCCGGAATGACGCGGCGCAGGGCCGGGCGAATCAGGAGCGCGACGCCGCGTCAGCCAAGGCCCTCCACAGGAAGTTGTCTTTGCACTGAAGAAGGGAACGCGCCCCACTCGATAAGTAGGACGGTGTGCCTGTAGCGGTAATCTGCTCGGCGGCGGATGAGGTGGTCTCGTGATGAGGGCCGGTAGCGCCGCCTTGGTCGGGATGACACGTGCGGAGGCCGGTGACGGCGCGGACATTGGGAGCACCGTGAAAGCAGAACGGCCCTACTGAGTCATGCGGGAGCACCGTAGCGTCTCAGGCTGCAGAAGAAAACAGATCCTTCGCTGCGCTCAGGATGACACACGGGGATGCCGCGGTAGGCTCCAAAGCGGCGGAACACGAGGAAAACAGAACATCCCGCCCATCTCATGCTGAGCGCAGCGAAGCATCTCAGGCTGCAGTGAGCACAGGTCCTTATTACGCGCATGAGAACGGGGAGGCGAAGAATGCGCACGTAGGGAGCGGCGCGGGAGCTGGCGGTTACTCTCTGCTCGCGTTAGGAGGTCCCTCCGCGCGGCGGCGGATGAGGTGGTCTCATGATGAGGGCCGGTAGCGCCGCCGTGGTCGGGATGGCACGTGGGAGGCCGGAGAAGGCGCGGACATTGGGAGCACCAAAAAGGCGGAACGGCCCTACCGAGTCATGCGGGAGCCGCGAAGCATCTCGGCCTTTCTATAAATCCCTGTTGACTTGATTCAGATAAGCTTTGAGACTCGACCCGGGTTCGTTTTATTTTTACGGCCTCCCCTAATGGAGGTGCCGGCGATCACTCGGTGCCGGCGCGTGCGGCGCGCGCAACGCCGCTCTCGTTCCCGTACCGATCCACGGCGGAGACGAGGACGACCTCGGGCCGATCCTCTAAGGCCACCGCCGCCTCTTCTCCCGAAACGATCTGCATGGCCCAAACGCCTTCTTTTCTCGTGCGGATCACCCAGAGCCACGGCCTGCCATCCGGCGATGCGGGGAGCGCAAGGACGCCGTCCATCATGCGGGGGACTTCCGGCGTTTGCGGCGCGTCCTCGCTCAGCCAGGGCGCGGCGGGGATCAGCGCCGGCTGCGCATAGGGGCCGTCCAACAGGCGCTGCGCCAGACCGTCCGCATTGCCCATCAGCGCCTTCATGCTGAAGTGCACCTCGCCGGACGCTCCCGGCGTGGCCCGGATGCGGCGGATCTGATTCAGAATGTCGTCAGCGGACCAGGCACCCTCGCCCTGCTGCAGGACGCGGCTCGTGAAGAGGCCGGGCCAGAGGTGCCGATTCTGAATGTTCTCGCCGGCCCACCAGTCGAGCAGCGCTCCAAAGGGCGCGTTCGCTTGATCGAGTCGCCAGTAGAGCTGCGGGGTAAAGTAGTCCACCCAGCCGCTGCGCAGCCATTTACGGGCGTCGGCATAAAGCTCGTCATAGGCATCAAAGGAGCCGACGCCTTCGGGATAGCCCGGCCGCCAGATTCCAAACGGGGAAATGCCGAAAAGCACCCACGGCTTTTCCGCCTTGATCTCGCGGTATACGCGGGCAACGAGGGAATCCACATTCGACCGCCGCCAGTCGTCGCGGGAAAGCGTAGTCCCTTCCCCAATGGCCGCTGCATAGGAGAGGCTGTCGGGGAAGTCGGTGTTGCCCGTACCGGCATAGGCCTTATAAGGATAGAAGTAGTCGTCGAAATGCACGCCGTCGATGTCATACCGGCGCACGACGTCCATGATGACGCTCACGACGTGCTCTTGCGCGCCTTTTTCTCCGGGATCGAGCCAGAGGTAGTCGCCGTAGGTGCGCACCCACTCCGGATGCGCGCGTCCAACGTGCTCCGGCGGCAGCGTGGATTTAGAGGACGGATGGTAGGCGCGGTAGGGATTGAACCAGGCGTGCAGCTCCAGCCCCCGCCGGTGCGCTTCTTCTACGGCGAAGGCCAGCGGATCGTAGAACGGGACGGGAGCCTCGCCCATGGTGCCGGTGAGATGGGCGGACCACGGCTCGAGCGGCGAGTCGTAGAGCGCGTCGGCGGCGGGCCGCACCTGGAAGATGATGGCGTTCAGGTTGAGCGCCTTCGCCCGGTCGAGCATCGCCAGCAACTCCCGCTGCTGCTCTTCCGTCGAGAGACCGGGCCGCGAGGGCCAGTCGATGTTCGCCACGGTCGCGATCCATGCGGCGCGAAAGGCCCGTTCCGGTTCGGGCGGAGGCGGACCTTCAAGCGGCGACGGCGGAACGGGACCGCAGCCGGCCGCCAGCGCAACGGCCAACACGAGGAGCGTTCTTGCGATACGATGCAGCATAGGAATCGGCCGATCATTAGCACCTGTTGAGCAGTGCTAATGTACGAACCGGCTCATCACGCCGAACCTGAATCGGGTACCGGAAGAGAGGTAGAAAGGTTAAAAAAGAAACCCGAGCGAGACGTCCATGTGGCGGCCGTCATCGGAGAAGCCCATCGTGCCGGTAATCACGATCCGGTAGAACGGGTTGATCCAGAGGCCACCGCCGTAGCCCTGATGCCAGCCTTTGAAGATTCCTTCGCGCTCGGGCACGGCCAGCTCATCGGAGTCGTCGGCCCAGACGCGGCCGTTGTCGATGAAGCCGATGGCCCCCATGCTGCCGCGCATGAGATAAGTTCTGAGGTTGAACAGTTCAAGCCGCGCTTCGGCGTTTTGGAAGAGCGCCGTGCGTCCTGCAAACCGCGTCCGCCGGAAGCCGCGCAGATTGGACTCGCCGCCGAGCGTGTTCGCCTGGAAAAAGGCGAAGTCGCCAAAGGTGTGCGCGCCGCCCACGCGGAAGGCGAGCGTAAGCTGACGCTGGAAGTCAAAGGTGTAGAAGTACGCCATCTCGGACGACAGCCGAAGGAACAGATCGTCTGTGTGCCGCACGCCCACCTCGGACTCCGCCTCGTTCAGCCAGTAAAGCCCGGATTGCGTGACGTCGAGCGTGTCCCGACCGTCGATAAGCAAAGAGCCGTACGCGCCCGCGTAGTATTTATCGCGTAGATTGGCCGCGCTGAAGCCGTAGTCCGCGGGCGGGTTCTTCTCGTCTATGCCGCCGGGTGCCTCCATGTTGGCGTACTCGACCTTCGGCCCGAACGAGGCGGTCGTAAAGGGCAGGACGTGTTTGGAGAACGTCGCGAGGCCGCGAATGAGCTGCAGCTTGGCGTTGTACTGGTCGCGGAAGCTCTCCTGCGTTTCGTTTCCAAGTCCGTAGAAGGAGCGATACTTCTCTGCGG
The DNA here is from genome assembly GCA_963790965.1 of uncultured Bacteroidota bacterium. Classification (GTDB taxonomy): domain Bacteria; phylum Bacteroidota; class Rhodothermia; order Rhodothermales; family DASSAV01; genus CAWBQO01. The sequence goes on along the minus strand of CAWBQO010000006.1, from coordinate 829,940 downwards.
CAAGCGCCTCGGCATTGACTTTCACGTCCCAGTGGTTATCAAAAGGCTGAACGAAGTGGCCGCGGTAGATAACGTTGTAAGCCTGCGTCCGGACTGCAACGTTCGCTCCGAGCACCTGCGAAGAGCCGTAAGGGTACTTCCTGAATCGGGGCGTGATCTTCTTGATGCCACCGCCGAGGAAGAGTCCGTCGTTCTCGTTATATCCAAGTAGCGCGACCGGCGCGAAGATCGGATACTCAAACCGGAGCGGAAAGTAGAGGTTGATCCGCTCGTCGTCCGAGAGGTTGACCTTTGTGTCTCGTCCCACTTCAACGTCGCTGTCACGCGCGTTGTCGTAGATAACGACGTGGTGGCGCCCCTCCGTATCGGAGTCATCGTAAAAGCGATCTGCTTCGGGGCCGCCAATGATCCGAACGACCTGGCTGCCTTCGGCTTCGCCGGTCACGTGGAACGTGTCGTTGCCCCCGAAGCCGTAGATCCGTATTTCTTTCGTCTCCCCGGGCAAGAAAGTTCGCCGGTAAAGCTCCCGGACAACATCACCCTCCTTCTTCGTCTTGTAGACGACGACCTCCGTTCGGTCGTTCTTCAGGCGGTTGATCTCGAACCGCTCGTGCTTGTCCGTGCCAAAGAGATCGACGATGTTGGCGAGCAGATCATAGTATTCCCCGGCGACCTTCGGCAACCGGTCACGCCGGCCCTTGAGGGCCTCGACGTAGCGCTGCCCCTCCATGCCATAGAGCGGCTCCGGCCACGCGCGCACGGCGGCTTCCAGAACCGAGTCCGTCAGGCTCGCCTGCAGGCTGTCGGCGATCTCCAGCCAGTCCATGCGGGTGAGGGGACCGGTGATCCGCCGGTCGAGGGACGCGCCGTTGTAGTTCAACCCGAGCACGTCTCCGTATTTCGGGCCGAACTGCGTGAAGCGCCGCATCTTGGGGTCACCCAGGAACCGTACGCCCTTGGCCGGGAGGCCGCCAAAGCGGAAGAAAGCGAAGTCGCGGTCGCGCGGGATGGGCTTGTAGACCTTGCCCTCCGGTCCCCTAAACTCGGCCCAGCGCCACTGGTCCTTATGCCGGTCCCAGTCGCCCACAAACATGTCGAAGAGCCGCGCGCGGGCATAATTACGAACGTCAATGCGCTCGTCATTGTCCTCCTGAACCTCCTCGAACATCTTCGGCGTGCCGACGAGATTTTTGGAATAGCCGAAGCGCTCGGCATCGGACCAGTCCTCGTCGGGCCGCGCTTCAAAAAGCGCGAGCATTCCGCCAAAGTCGTCCTTATAAATGCCGAGCCGGTCCGAATGCGGGACCACCACCAGGCTCGGGTGCGTGTGCAGCACGCCCGCGGCGGAGGCCAGCGCAGGGATGATGAACGCCCCGTAAGGGTTCATCGAGGAAATGAGGTCCTGCACCACTTCCGCCGCAACCGTCTTTCGCAAATAAGAAGGAACGGTCGCAGACGGGTCTTTGTCGATGGAGCGCAGCACGTACTGCCGCCCGTCGGCTCCCTCCATTCGGAGCGAGACGGTCTGCAACCCGCCACCCTTTTTGAGGACGGTGAGGCCACCTGCGGTTCGCTCGAGGTCGATCACGGGGACCTTCAAGTTGGCCGTCCAGAAGTCGCGGTAGCCTTTGCCAAGCAGGGCCGTGCGGAAAGCACTCGCGCGGTAGCGATCGCCCGCCGAGACCGTCACCACCGAATCGGCGTAGAGCGTGTACGGCTTGTTGGGCGCTCCCGAGAACACCATGGACTCGTCCACGCCCGCACCGGCGGGAAAGATCAGGCCCGGCTCTTCCGTGGGGCCGGGCGGCTCGGCAAAGCTCGCCGAATGCCGAACCGTGTCCTCGGCCGACTCATCCGGCCCGCTCGCGTGGTTCGTTGCCGCGCTCGCAGCGGTGCCCGTCGAGAAAGGCAGCGGCGCGTCCGGGTTGTCGATCGCGTTCTCAAACCGTCCGAGCTTTTCCTCTTCCGTAGACGTGCTGCCGGAGGGCATCTTCACGACCGCGTCCGAGCCGCTCGCAGCGAGACTCGGGTCCGCAAGGGGCGTTTTGACGGCCCGTTCGGCCGACGGACCGAAAAGCTGCGCGCGATAGGCGATGCGCCCGGTCGCGCCGTCTTCTATCGGCACCCAGAACTCCACCCAGGCTGAGCCGTCGCGGTAGTAGAGGTTTCGCGCAAACCCGAACTCCGACGAAGCAAAAGCGGCGGGACCGCCCTTCGCCACGTAGCTATCTTTACTGCCGGACCCGCTGATGATGAACCGCTGATCCTGGAGCGAGAAGTACTGCAACGTGTGCTCGTGCCCGGCGGCATAGACGAGGTGGTCATGCTGCTTGAAGACCTTGAGCATCCCGTCCGCCATGATGCGGTACTTACGGTTCGAGAGGTCCTGCGGCGTGCCGAGGTAACGCCGGGCGAGGGTCGGGAGAACGTAAAGATCCTTTTTCAAGGGAAACTGGCCACCGTGCGAACCCTGGCTGAACGTCGGGTGGTGGCCTACGACGAGCACATGCCGGTCCTGATAGCGGCGCAAGATGTCGTCCAATTCGACGAGGAATTCGCCCTCGACCTCGAGGGTATACTGGCCGGTGTCGCCGTAGATTTTGGCCGGCTCCAGCCACCACTGCGTATCTACCAGCACGAGCACCAGTTCGGGTGTTAGCTCCACGACGTCCGGCCCCGGAAAGCCGTTGTCGGGGAGAAACGAGTTGCCGCGGTCCAGCACCCGTTCGACAAAGAGTTCTTCGCGGCGGAGCGTTTCCGGTTCGCCGCCGATGCCCATGCCGCCCCAGTCATGATTGCCGGGTATGAAAAAGACGGGGCCTTCGAACTTCTGAGCCGCGGCGATCTGCGCCAGCATCTTCTCCTCCATGATCGGCCGGATCGGCGAGTTTTCAGGCGGCATGCCGCTCGGATAAAGGTTATCGCCGAGAAAGACGAGGGCGGCGGCCGAGTCTTCTTTGGCAAGCATTCGCCCGAGGAGGCGCAGTTGCGGATCGATGCCGTAGGTCGAGTCGAGCGGTTCGCCGCCGTCGCCGTAGAGGTAGACCGTGAACGCAACGTCCGACGGCGGCGGCTGCTCGGCCTCCGGGAAGGGGCGTGTGATAAACCCGCGCGAGCCGCTGCATCCGGCAACGCTTGCGAGGAGCAAAGCCAGCACGGCAGCGACGCTCAGGGGCCGTGCGCCGCTCGTGCCGCTGAAAAGCGCCAATTTCGATTTATAATGAGAAACGCCGGACTTCATGCAAGCAGTCGTTGGGAGCAGGGGTTGCAGAACGAGCGGCAGAGCGCCCTTCTTCATGGTCTACCCGTGGAATGCCCACAGCCCGCTCCGATATCCCCCTTCCCGGTAACGTTTTCGATAGAGCTTAACGCCCCCGACCGTCGGCCCATTCAGATTTGACGCAGAGGCGCAGAGGGTTTGAAGTTGCTGAGTCCGGGCTTATTGCAATTCCTGAACGCACCCCCTCCCCCCTTCGGGGTACTCCCCCTGGAAGGGGGAGAGTTTATCGAGGATTAGCATTCAGGAATATGGCCACGCTTTCAGATCAAGAAATTCCACCCCTCTCAGGGGAGGTGGCGCGAAGCGTCGGAGGGGTGGGGCTCAGGAATGGCAGTGCGTTCCGACTGCCGACGCGAAGAAGAACCCCCTCACCGGGAGCTTACCCCGTCCCCGCAGTGGGAGGCGCGAAGCGACGAAGGCGTTGTCAGCGCCCCTGTCTGGCGCAAGACCGCAGAGACTCTGATTCCCCCCGCTCCCGCAAGGGCAGCGTCTCAATCCCCTGATGAAGCGGGGTGCGTTGCGACATTTCAACTACCAACCATCATGACACCTACCGAGAAGAAGTCTCAATCCCCTGATGAAGCGAGGTGCGTTGCGACCATCGGCACCGGATTTGATAAGGCCGCCTGGGAGCGCAGTCTCAATCCCCTGATGAAGCGGGGTGCGTTGCGACAATGCAGACGATAACCACGAAGTGGGGTTCGTCTGTGATGAGTCTCGATCCCCTGATGAAGCGGGGTGCGTTGCGACAACCTAGAACGAAGTACGACTGAACCTACCGGAGCAGAGTCTCAATCCCCTGATGAAGCGGGGTGCGTTGCGACAGTGACCGAAGTGTTCCGCATGGATTCGCGCAAGCTACACAGTCTCAATCCCCTGATGAAGCGGGGTGCGTTGCGACGCTGGTGGTAGCCAGCGCCCTCTTATCCGCAGACCCTCCAGGTCTCAATCCCCTGATGAAGCGGGGTGCGTTGCGACATGATCGTACTCGATCCAGAAGAAGAAACTCACACTAGACCCGTCTCAATCCCCTGATGAAGCGGGGTGCGTTGCGACAAGGTTGACCCCTGCGCCTTATGCACCGTCATCGCATAGGCGGTCTCAATCCCCTGATGAAGCGGGGTGCGTTGCGACAGCGCCTGCTAAAGGCGGCCTTCAGCGCCCTCATTTACCGTGGTCTCAATCCCCTGATGAAGCGGGGTGCGTTGCGACATCTACATAAAGGTACGCGTAGACGAACCTCCCGCAGCTTCAAAGTCTCAATCCCCTGATGAAGCGGGGTGCGTTGCGACCGTCTCCAAATACGTCTGCAAAGCGGACGGCCGCGAGACAGGTCTCAATCCCCTGATGAAGCGGGGTGCGTTGCGACAGGGGAGATGAGAGCGGCTAGGAGGGCCGCGGTGCGGCCGCGGTCTCAATCCCCTGATGAAGCGGGGTGCGTTGCGACCACCACCACGCTGACCCAGGTCAACGACCTGGAGTACCACGGTCTCAATCCCCTGATGAAGCGGGGTGCGTTGCGACGACCCTATCAGCGGGGAGGTGTCGCCCGCACTCGGGCGCAGTCTCAATCCCCTGATGAAGCGGGGTGCGTTGCGACTTGTGATATCATCATGTTAAAAGACACCCCCATAACCCGGTCTCAATCCCCTGATGAAGCGGGGTGCGTTGCGACAGCCCCCTCTGAATCGCCCTTAAAAAACAAGCACTTACGGGCGTGTTTTCCTGGAAGATTTTTCGGGGGCATTGTCGCAGCGTATGGTTCGGCGTCGAGCGGCCATTAAAGCGCAATTCTTCGCGAGGATCGCCCTTTCTGGATGTTGTCACAACGCACCCTGATCCAAGTTATGTTTTTTCAAGTGTTTACACTCGTCCTTCCAGGGTCGCGCGTAGGACACAGGAAACAGCGGGGTGCTTTTCAGATGTCAAGGAACACTCTCCTGCGCGTCGTAGAGAAATGAGGCGGAGAGCGTCTTGTCGCGGATCAGCTTGGCGAGCTGCTCTATGACGGGAAGCACGGGCTTGCCGTCCGTGAACCTCCAGTTTGCCCACATCGCGCTGCTCGACTGGATCGACGCCGCCCGCGCCTTCGACCGCTACAGCGACGCCGGGCCCGTGGCTGCGCTCCTTCAAGACGAACGCGCCCAGCAGCTTACCGCCTATGCTCAGACGCTCCAACTGAACACCGTTCGCGACATTTCGAAAGCTTCGGCAGAGCTTGTTGAAGCGTTCGAGAGCAGCACCGTTGAGGGTCCACTTCCTTTCAACCTCATTCTTCCACGCCTTCTGGAGTTGCCCCGCGGACTCAGCATGGCTCGTTATGACTGGAAGTCCAAGATCATCCTTGCCGAGCGTCATGCGGCTGCGGGCAACATGGGCCTCGCCGTGCTGCAGGCCTGGGAGGCCGTTGTGGATCGCCTCGCGCAGGCGTATAACCTCTCCGCAGACCGCCGCCGCGCTCACGGCGTGTACCGGGCACTTTCAAGCATCGCGACGGGGCACCCTAAAGAGGTGCGAGAGCTATGGCGTGTGATGCCCAAGTGGAAAACCACCGTGCAGATCGGTGCCTGGAGCGACTGGACCGGCGATGTCTTTCGTCCGCACTTTGGGCAAGTCGCCCGCACGCTGCAGAAGATCCGCGACGGCATCGCGCACGCCAACGAAGGACTCGGCAGCGCGACCGAGAGCCACGACTGGTCCTTTGAGCCTCTCGACGTTTATCTCCTCATGCAGGATGACCTCCTTGGCTACCTGCGTCGATGCTTCGATGAACCTACCTTCGAACAGGTGAGCGAGCGATTGCCGGATTGGAAAACCGCAGCCGAAAGGCAATGATCGCGCGTTCGGCAACGCGGCCGGTTTGAAAAAACAGGACCACAACCAGCCGCGCCGCTGCAAGCGTTCGGTTTCGCTTGCAATTGAACGGCTGCGCTACTCGGCCCTCATCAGCCTCACGCCGTAGACGCCGCCGGCCGTTGAGCCGTCTTCCGCGCGGAATTCGGTCACGAGGACGCCGTCTTCCGCCTTTGCAATAGCCTCCCGCGGCACGGGATAGTCTATGCTGTAGAACTCGTTGCCGTGCGAGCCGTCAAGCTCGACCTGCGCCACCTCGACGCCGTTCATCAGAATGCGGAAACGCCGGTCGCGGTCCTGTCCGAAGTAATCGACGCGCAGGCGCGCGGCCTCGCCGCCGGGGTTGCGCAGGTTGTAGCTGAACCAGCCCGTCGCATGACGCCAGCGGCGAGCCATGTGCATTCCGGTTTCGGATCCTTCACCGGCGAAGTAGTGGTCCGATTCCGGTTGCTGCTCGCCCACGGCCACGTGGTCAATCGTGAGCGCGTCAAGCGCAATGCGCTCCTGCTCCGCGTCGTGCCTCGCCTGCTGCGCCGCCACCCATTCGGCGGGCGTGAAATGCGGCCAGTACATGACGTATCGCGAATCGTGAACCCGAAAGAAGGGGATCAGCGTCAACTCGTGATCCGCGCCTCGAATCAAGCCGGGCGCTCGGAAGGTCAGCGGCTCGCCCGCTACCGGCTGGATGGCCGCTGCAAAATCATCGTCGTTGCTGAGGAGGTACGGCGTCTCGTCGAGCGGGGCCATGGGGCCTGTGGCGATATGCTCCATGCGTCCGGTTCCGGCGATAAAGTCGAGCGAGTCGCCCGGGAGCGGATCGGTCTTGGCCGCGAGCACGATGGGGCCATGCAGGACCGCAAAGTACGGCGATCCGTCCGGCAGGCGCTCCACGCGGGTCCGCATCGGGAGCGTCACTCTGACTTCGTCACCCGCCTTCCACGAGCGTTCCAGTCGAACGAACGACCCGGGACCCTCCGCCACGGGCTGCTCTGCGCCGTTCACGGCCACGCGCATCGCCCCCGGGGCCACCCACCCGGGGTAGCGCAGGTTGAGGGCGAACGCGCCCGGCGTCTCCACCGTGATCGTGCTCGTCTCCTCGTCCGGAAAGCGCGTTGTCTGCCGGATCGCGACGCCCTGCTCCCGCCAGTTCAGCGCGGAGGCGATGTAGAGGTTGACGAAGAGTTCGCTGCCCCGGTGGGCATAGATCATCTCGCCGTACTTCGAATGATTCTCGATGCCCGTCCCCACGCAGCACCACATCGCCTGTCCGGGCTGCGAATATACGCGGTAGTGGCTCGGGCGGATGGACGTAAAGTAGACGAGGCCGCCGTGCTCCGGATTCTGCGAGGAAAGGATATGGTTGTAGAGCGCGCGCTCGTAGTAGTCCATGAAGGCGGCATCCGGCCGGGTTTCGAAAAGCATCCGCGTCAGGCGAAGCATGTTGTACGTGTTGCACGTCTCCGGCCCCTCCGGCGAGAGGATCATCCGCGAAAAGTCGTCCTTCGCGTTGAAGTGCTCGCTGACGCTGTTCCCCCCAAAAGCCACGGATCTGCCGTGAACGACGGTGTCCCAGAAGAAGAACGCGGCGTCGCTCCAGCTTCCGTAACCGTCCTGGTTTTCTTCCGAGGCAACATCGGCGATGCGCTTGAAACCGATCACCTTCGGGATCTGCGTGTTGGCGTGTATTCCGGTGAGCTGATCTTCATGAGCAAGCAGCGGATCGAGGATCGCGCGGTGGGAGAATCGCCGGGCGAGTTCGAGGTAGCGTGTGTCACCGGTGATGGCGGCCGCGTCCGCAAGGACTTCGTTCATACCGCCCTGTTCGGCGCGGAGCATGGTCTGCATCTGCGCGTCGGAGAGGCCGCCGGTGAGGCGGCGCGTCCAGTCTGCGAGGTCCACGAGGATCGGCCGGGCCTCCTCGACGCCCGCGACGAGGTAGGCGTCCCGCAGTCCGGCGAAGAGCTTGTGCAGGTTGTACCAGGGCACCCACGCCCCGTTCAGGTCGAAGCCGCCGGTGCGGATGTCGCCCGCGGCGACCTCCGCCCACAGCTCTTTGTGGTTCGGCACGCCGCCGACGTAGCCGTTCCCGTTCGCCTCCTGCGCGCGGCGAAGCTCCGAAAGCATATAGCGAAGCCGGTCGAGCACGAGCTGGTTGCCGGTAGAAGCATACTGAAAAGCAAGCGCGCTGAGGTAATGCCCTCCGGTCTGTCCGCCGAGACCCTCCGCCTCCCAGCTCCCGTACATGGACGCGCGCGGTTCAAGGCCCGCCTCCTGCAGGAACGGCGCGAGGAGCCGGTCCGGGTCCATGGCCATGAGATAGGCGAGGTCGAGCGTCTGCGCGTGGCGGAACGGGCCGTCGAGCAGCCGGACGCTCGAGAGCGGGAACGTCTCCACCGGCTGAGCCTGCGCCGGTGCCGAGGCGAACGTCAAGGCTAACAGAGCGGCGAGAACAAGGCGGTGCGGCATGACGGAAGCGGGTCTACTGAGAAGAAGCATCTGCTAGGAACGGCAGCTCTAACCTGAACTTGAAACAATTCAATAAGGTACGGCCCTTTCCGTTCCGGAGCGGCTACGCGGCGGCACAATCAGGCTCTTTTTTCAGCGGCGGCAAATCCGATCGGCGGCAAATGCAAAGCGCCCGGCTGCACGCATCGTTGGGCGAGGGCGGAAGCAGCGCCGGCCCGATTCCGCCGAATTCGCGGGCCCGGTGCCGAATGGAAGAGTCGGCGGGAAGTGGTGCCGGGTGGCGTTGAGCAGGGAAAGCCGCCCTCACCCTTTCCCCCTCTGCCATGACCGCCGCCACGGATTCCGCAATGACGTTCTCCCTCCCGGATCTCAACGGACCCGACGGAGCGCTCTCGTATCCGCTCCTGCACAGCATCATGTGCCTCTTCTATACGGCCCACGTGCCGGCCACACCGGCGTGGGCGCGGGAGACGATCCTCGGGGCGCTCGGCTTCTGGCAGTCCGACGACGCGGCCCCCGTGCGCGCCGATGCCGACGCGGTTCTCCTGCTGACAGCCATCATGCAGTCCGTTTCCCTCTACATAACGCCGCAAATCCGCAGCGAGGCGTCCGAGACGATGGCGGCGCTGTTCCCCTCGGCCGGGAAGGCGTGAGAGGCCCGGCTTAGTAATTCGGCCACCTTGGTACGGCTGCGCCGGCGGCCGCATATTGCCGGGCCACTGCCACCATCAGTCCGCCGGGCTGCACCATGCACTTCTCCGCTCCTTCGCTCGCGTTTTGCTTGCTGCTCTCGTTCCTGCCCGCCGCCGCCGCGCTTGGACGGGCGGTAGCGCCGCCCTATAAGGACGCCTCCCTGCCCGTCGAGAAGAGGGTGGAGGATCTGCTTGCGCGGATGACGCTGAAGGAGAAGGTAGCGCAGATGGAGTCGATCTGGCGCGAGAAGCGGGCATTCACGATTGGCGCGGGCGAGTTTGATCCGGAAATGGCTCGGCAGAGCGGTCTGCTCGATCAGGGCATTGGCCGCATCGAGCGCGCGGCCGAAGGCGCGCTGGGCGGCGAGGATCCTTCGCTCGGACTCGGGGCTTCGGAAGAGGCAGCCTTCAACAACGCCGTCCAACGCTACCTTGCGGAGAACACCAGACTGGGTATTCCGGCGATCTTTCATGAAGAAGCGCTCCATGGCCTGAAGGCGAAGGGGGCCACTGCGTTTCCGCAGGCCATCGCTCTGGCAAGCACCTGGGATCCTGAGCTGGTGGAGAGGATCGCTGCAGTCATAGTCAGGGAAACGCGCGCCCGAGGCGTTCAGCAAGTGCTTTCGCCCGTGGTGGACGTGGCCCTTGATCCGCGCTGGGGGCGCATCGAGGAGACGTTCGGTGAGGATCCTTATCTCGTTTCGCGCCTCGGCGTCGCGGCCGTCGAAGGGCTGCAGGGCGGCCCTCACCCGGACCGCATCGACGGGGAGCACGTGATCGCGACGCTCAAGCACATGACCGGACACGGTCAGCCCGAGGCGGGCATGAACACGGGTCCGGCGAACGTCTCGGAGCGCGTCCTGCGCGAGGTGTTCTTCCCGCCCTTCGTGGCGGCCGTCAAGGAGGCGGGCGCGCTCAGCGTGACGCCATCCTACAACGAGGTGAATGCCATTCCCTCGCACGCCAGCGTGTGGATGCTGCGCGACGTCCTGCGCGGCGAGTGGGGCTTCGACGGCGCGATCATTTCCGACTGGCACGCCATCCGGGACATGATGACCATTCACCATATCGCCGCGACGCCGGAAGACGCCGCCGTGCGCGGTAGAGGCGACGGTGGACGTGGAGCTGCCGGACATCGAGACGTACAATACGCTTGTCGATGCCGTTCGCGAGGGTCGCGTTCAGGAAGCCGCGATTGACGCAGCCGTTCGCCGCCTGCTGCGCGCGAAGTTCATGGCCGGCCTCTTCGAAGATCCGTACGTCGATCCGGACGCGGCGGCGGCGGTCGCGCGGCGGCCGGAGCATCGGGCGCTGGCGCTCGAAGCGGCCCGGGAAGCCATCATTCTGCTCAAGAACGAAGGGGGATGCTCCCGCTCGACGCGGAGCGGCTACCGTCGGTTGCCGTCATTGGGCCGCACGCGGCGGAGGTGCTGCTGGGTGGTTATAGCGGCGAGCCGGACGTGGCGGTAAGCATTCTCGAGGGCGTTCAGAACGCCGTCGGCAGCCGCGGCACGGTTCGCTACGCCGAAGGCGTTCGCCTCACGGAGGACTCGACCTTCACCGACGAGCCGCAGCCGTTCATGAGCGGAACGCGCTCGTCGCAGCGATGGCAGGGAGCGCAGACCGTGCTTGCCTCGCCGGAGTCGAACGAAGCGCGCATCAGGGAAGCCGTTGCGCTCGCGCGGGAGAGCGAGGTCGCGATCGTCGTGGTCGGTTCGAACGAGGCCACGTCCCGCGAAGCGTGGAGCCTCACGGAGCATTTCGGTGACCGACCGAGCCTCGATCTGCCCGGCGAACAGGAAGCGCTGGTGAAAGCCGTGCTCGAAACGGGCACACCGACGGTCGTGCTGCTGATCGGCGGTCGCCCGCTTTCAGTGCCCTACCTGGACGAGCACGTCCCGGCCATCTTACAGGGCTGGTATCTCGGGCAGGAGACGGGAACGGCGGTGGCGGACGTGCTCTTCGGAAAGGTCAATCCCGGCGGCAAGCTGCCCGTGACGATGCCGCGCTCGGCCGGGCAGTTGCCCGCGTTCTATAACCACAAGCCCTCTGCAAGGCGCGGCTACGTGCTCGACGAGACCGGGCCGCTATACCCCTTCGGCTACGGCCTTTCGTACACGACGCTTGCCTTCGACGACTTGCGCCTGAACACGCCCCGCATCCGGGCGGACGAGGGCGTCGATGTCAGCGTCGACGTGACGAACACCGGCGACCGTGCAGGCGATGAGGTCGTGCAGATCTACGTTCGAGACGAAGTCAGCTCGGTAACTCGGCCGATTAAGGAGCTAAAGGCTTTCCGGAAAGTCACGCTCGCTCCCGGCGAGCGGCGGACGGTAACGTTCCGCCTCGGGCCGGAGGCGTTCGCGTTCTATGGGATCAACATGGAGCGCGTGGTTGAGCCGGGTCGCTTCATGCTAATGGCCGGCCCCAACAGCCGCGACCTCATCGAGATCGGCCTTGAGATTCTCCCCGCCGGCGATTAGTCGCCGAGACGAGAAACGGTCCTCGCGCAGCACCCGAGCGCCCCGCGTGCTTACCGCTGCAGACTCGCTACGATTCGCGGCACGAGCCGCCGCGGTGCCACGCGCGAGGCGGAGGCTCCCAGCCGGTTCAGAAGGCCGGGAATAACGAGGACGCGCCCTTTTCGAAACGCCTTGTACGCGGCGTCGACAACAGGATCGAGGTTCATGACCGCATATCTAAAGAGCGCCGCGTCCTGCAGGCCCGCCGTCTCCTGAAACTCGGACCGGGTCGGACCGGGCGCGAGACAGGTAACGTGAACGCCCGAGCCGCGCACCTCCTCAGCGAGCGCTTCCGAGAAGGAGAGGACGTACGCCTTGGTCGCGTAGTAGACGGCCATGTACGGCCCGGGCTGGAAAGCGGCCGTTGAGGCCACGTTCAGCACCCCGCCGCGCCCACGCTCGATCATACCGGGCAGGAACAGCCGCGTCAGGTGCGTCAGCGCGGCGACATTCACCTGGATCATGCTCATCTGCCGCTCCATAGACTGCGTTGCCACAGCACCCTGCCCACCGAACCCCGCGTTGTTGACGAGCACGTCCACAAGGTCGCCGCCCGCTTGCAGCGCGTCAAAGAGGGCGGCCGGAGCCGCCGGGTCGGAGAGGTCTGCGGCATGAACGAGGCTCTCAGTGCCGAACTGCCGGTGCAGTCGTTCTTTGAGCTGCGCCATACGGTCTTCGCGGCGCGCGACGAGTATGAGCCGCGCTCCGTCGCGCGCAAACCGCTCCGCAAGGGCCTCGCCGATGCCGGACGAAGCGCCGGTGATGAGAACTGTCTCCTTCGCCATAAACAGACCGCAAACGTTTATCTGGACGTGCAGGGGCGACGCGCCCTATTGCGGGTTCGTCTTTACGCCGTCATCCTCCCCGCGTGCTTCTTTCGCCGCGTTCGACCGCAGCACCGCCGACACCAGCAGCGCCCCGGCCGCAAACCCGGCCGCGAGCAGCAGCACGACGTCTACCCACCGAACCCTGCCAACGAGCGAGAGGCCCGACAGAATCGAGATCGACGCGCCGATCACCCCCAGCACAATGATAAACTGCGGCGAGGTTCCGAAAGAATTTCGACGGTCCATGGCGGATTGCAAAGTTGGTCGCTCCGCCCGTGAGTAACCCGGCAACTATCCGGTGTAGGGCACCTGAACGTACGTGCGCTCGGGCAGGCGCACGGCCGTCAACCGTCCGAAGCCCTCATATCCGTAGTATACGCAACCCGTGTCGATTCCAATCATCCGGTCGCGGTCGATGGGCTTCGGCTGGGGCGTGTGGCCGAAAACGACCGGCTTTTCCCACTTGACCGACCTCGCCTGCAGATGGCTTCGCTCCCAGAGCATCGTTTCTTCCGAAATGCGAGCGATGTTCTTCTTGATCGACAGGTTAGGCTTCAGCCCGGCGTGGACGAAAAAGAAGTCCGGTGTGTCCAGATAGAGCAGCGTCTCGTTCAAGAAGCGCTTATGCGAGTCCGGTATCTTTGGCGGGATGCCGTGGCGGCTGTAGCTCTCCATCGTCGCCGTTCCGCCATTCACCCACCATAGGCCGGTGTCCTTGCCGCTCAGATACTCCAGCATCAGGGACTCGTGGTTGCCGCGAAGAAAACTGCATTCCACCTGCGTACTCAGTTCCAAAAGTCGTTCGATGACGCCGCATGAATCGGGGCCGCGGTCGACGTAATCCCCCACAAAAACGAGATGATCCGCCGCTGAAGGTTGCAGCTTCTCGATCAGCGCGTCGAGAGAACGGGCACATCCGTGAATATCTCCAATAGCAATGAGGCCCATGGGGGAACAGAGGTAAGCGGCAGAGTCAGCGCCTTTATACGCGCGAAGGATAAAGTACGACGCAAAGATCGCACCCGCGCGCCTGGCGTCTGGAAGACACTACTCGCCGGACGGCGGCGCTTCCGAACCGGGCAGCATACCGATCAGGCCGCGCCCGCTCTTGCGGATCCGGTTCTCCTGTTGCAGATCGAGGCGGATGGCGTCCAGAAGCCCGTTAATGAAGTGTCCGCTCTTGGGCGTGCTGAATCGCTTGGCGATTTCTATGGCCTCGTTGATGGTCACCTTCGGCGGGATATCCTCGAAGTAGAGCATTTCCGTAACGGACATGCGCAGGAGAATGCGGTCGATGAGCGCGATGCGGTCGAAGTCCCAGTTCTTCAGGCGTTTACGAATCACCTCGTTTGCCTCGTCCTGGCCGTCGAGCGTGCGAAGAAAGAGGGCGCGGGCGAACTGGATGTCCTCGGCGGCATCGTGCTCGGACGTGATCACGGTGTCGATGATGTGCTGCGTTTCTCCGCCGGAAAGCTCGAAGGCGTAGAGCGCCTGCATGACCCGTTCTCTGATCTCCCTTCGATTGCTCATCTTCGTAGCCGTCTCTGCGCCGTGTTTCTGCGTCCGGAAAGTTGCCGCGCACGGGTTGAAATCCCTTTGCTGCGGCAAACCCGCATATTCTTCACCGTCCCGTAGGTTCTTGCGCTTTGCGGGAATAATAGCGCTTTGTGTTAAAGGAGCGCTTTGCACCGCTCTTGAGGTGCAATGCAGGCGCGATGCAGGTCTATGGAGGAAAGAGTATCCGGCCGTTATGGAACGCTCTCCGATCCCGTCGCCCTTTGCCGCCCCGGCGCTGATCCTGGCTCTGGCCGCCGCGTGCGGGATCGCCGCGGCGGCGCTCGGATGGATAGGCGTTGCCGGAGGCTTCACGGTTGGCGGCGTGGGTCTCCTGCTCGTTGCCTTCGGAAAGCGGGAGGCGGCCACGCGGCTGGTATCTTCCGCCGCTTTCTACCGAACGGGCGGTGCGCTTCTGATTGTGCTCTCCGCGTCGGCGCTCCGGTTCGGGGTGCAAGACCGGCTCGATAGAGGCCACCTCGGAGGGAGTCCGGCAGGAAAATACGCCGGCGACGTGGCGATTGCCGGCAGCGTCCTTCAGGCACCCACGTCGAGCGCCGCCGGGCTGGCATTTCTGATGGAAGTTGATAGCCTGCACAACGGTTCAGGGTGGATCCCGGTTGGCGGACGAGTCCTCGTGCGCGCGCCGCGCGGCACCCCGCCGCCAGAACAGGGATCGAGCGTGGCCGCGCGGGGCAAACTGCGGATCAACAGCCGGCGGCGTAATCCGGCAGCTTTCGATGCCCGGTCGTATCTCGGGCGCAGAGGCGCTTACCACACGCTCCAGGTGCGCAAGGCGTCGCATGTTGCGCAGCTGGAGCGCGCAGCGTCCGTGTACCGGTGGGAGTCCGCGGCGAGGCACCTTGTCACGGCGCGGCTCAGACGTAACCTTCCTGATCGCGAGGTCGAAGGGATTGCGGAAGCGCTCCTTCTCGGCGACCGGAGCCGAATCGAACCTGCTACCCGCGACCTTTTTCGAGTAGCGGGCGTGGCGCATCTGCTGGCGGTGTCCGGGCTGCACATTTTGCTCGTCGGCATGGTGCTCTTCCGTACGCTTGGACCGCTGCTCTCCCGAACCCGGGTGCCGTGGCGCGCCCGTGAAGCGCTGCGCGGAGGCATCACGCTGGCCGTGATTGCCGGCTACGTCATCTTGACGGGCGCGAGTCCGTCGGCCACGCGGGCGGGGATCATGGCGGCCGTGCTCATTGGCGGCGTCTTGGTGCAGCGCACCGTCGGGCTACCGAACAGCCTCGGCTTGGCGGCGCTCTTGTTGATGCTGCACCGCCCGGGAGTGCTCTTCGATGCGGGATTTCAGCTTTCGTTTGCCGCCGTCGGCGCGCTGGCGCTGCTTGCCCCCGCCTTTGATGCCCGGCTGCCGGGATGGATCACACGGCGTCGTCCGCTGCGCAGCGTCGCGACGCTGCTAACCGCCTCCTTCGCCGCCACGCTCGGCACCGCGCCGGTCACGCTCTACCACTTCGGCAGCGTCGCGCTCGGCGGACTCGTCCTCAACACCGTCGCCATTCCGCTTACAACGGCGTTCCTGGCGAGCCTGTTGCCGACCGTTCTCCTCGGCGGCGCACTGCCGACCGTTGCAGCGGCATATGGCCATGCGGGCGTCTTTCTCGGAAGAGTCCTGCTCGGACTTCTCGAAGCTGGAGAAAGCGTCTTCACCCACCTCTCGCTATCGGGCCGCTTTGCCTCGGCGACAATGCTCATGGCCGCGATACCGCTCGTATGCGCCCTCGCGCTGCCATTCGCTCATCGGCTGCGGATTGCACTCGTCGCGCTTTCGCTATTGCTCATCGCCGGCAACGTTTGGGGCGGCGTCGGGCACGCCGGACCAACGCTCGGCGTCCTGTTCTTTGACGTAGGCCACGGCGACGCAACCTTGATCACCATGCCAAACGGTCGGACGCTGCTCGTGGACACCGGTCCCGCCGGCGACAACTCCGATGCGGCTCGATCCGTCATCCTGCCGCACCTTCGGCATGCCGGGATCGACCACATCGACGCCGTTTGTATTACGCACCCTCACGGCGACCATGTCGGGGGCCTTCCGTCGCTGCTGGAGGACGTAGACGTTCGGCGCATCGTGCACACGGGCGATACTGAGCCGGACAGCCTCTTTCGCCGCGCAGCCGCTCTGGTGGACCGTCTCGGCATCCCGCAAAGGATCGTCCGCGCCGGAGACACGCTCGTTCTCGACCCGGCGGTTCACGTGGCCGTGCTCGCGCCGTCCGGTATCGGGCGAGACAAGAACCACGGCTCTATCGTGCTCCGTATTGCCTACGGGCGAACCGTACTTCTCCTCATGGGCGACGCGGACGTTGCATCGGAACGGGAAATCCTCAGCCGCTTCCCGTCGCTCGTTGACGCCGACGTCGTCAAAGTGGGGCATCACGGCAGCCGCACGGCGAGCAGTCCCGAGTTCGTCCGAAAGGCTTTTCCGGATCGCGACTCCACCCGGAACGCCCTCATTCCCACCGGTCCGCACGCGCTCTATGGCCTGCCGGATGAAGAAGTGGTGGGGCGGTGGCGGTCGAGCGGCGCGAGGGTTCTAACGACAGCCGCCGAAGGAGCCGTCTTGCTGCAGAGCGATGGCGAGCGGTTCCGCCGCGTAAACTGGCGCTGATCTTTTTCGTGACGTAGAGGCGCAGAGATCGGCACCGCTGCCAGGTACACGCCGCGTACGAACGCCCACGAATCGTAGGGCCACGATATATCGTGCCCCTACAAGATCCCCACCTCCGAATACAATACCGCCGTCCCGAGTGTCATAGTATGTTGAGACTGTAGGCCCGTACAGCCTACTTTAAGGGAGGCGCGCCAGGGGAGGTGAACAAGGCTCACATGTCATCTGATCCACGAGATCGTTCAGGATGGTCAGCCCCGCCTTCCCTGCCTTCCGAGACTGAACAGTTCATTAAGCCAACGCCGGACCGGGCCGCCAACATATGTTCGCGCTCGGCCGCAGAGCTTCCATCGCTATGATAGTCCGGAGAAGGCGTGCGCCCTCGCGTAAGCATCAGTGCCACAAAGACAAGAAAGCGTCATGAAGAAGAGGATCCTTGAAGAGTCGGTCATTGGGATCGATATCTCGGACGATAACTTCAACTACAGCGTGCTCTGCCCCAGCACCCAGGAAGAGTGCGAAGCCGGCGGTCTGCCCAACAGCGCCAGCGGGATCGAAAAGCTGCTCTCGAAGATGAAGGACTGGGGCCGCGCGCATGTAGTGATGGAAGCAACGGGGACCTATCACCTCTGCCTGGCCGAAACCCTCTCCCGTAAGGGGATCAGGACGAGCGTGATCAATCCGATTCAGACCAATCACTACGGCAAGGCCAAGCGCTCGCAGCTCAAGACCGACCGCGCAGACGCCAGGCTGATCGCCGTCTACGGCTGCGAGCAGAAGCCGAAGGACTTCCGGCCGGACACGCCGGAGCAGTCGGAGCTCAAGCAGATCAACACGCTCCTGCGGCAGCTCATGCAGCAGCGGACCGCGGTGACCAACAACTTGCACGCGCAGGAGCAGCGGCCGCACGTCTCCAGCGTGTGCAAGGAGATCCTCAAGCAGGACCTCGCGCACATCGAGGCGCAGATCGCCCACTTGCGCACGGAGCGAAAGAAGCCCGCGCTCAAGGCTTACCCGGCAACTGCTGAGCTTCTGCTGAGCATCACCGGCATCGGTATAGCCGCGACTGCGGCGCTGCTTGCCTACCTCGGAGACCTGACAACGTTCGCGACGCCGCAACAAGTCTCAGCCTTTCTCGGGATCAATCCAAAGCCGAACCAGTCGGGCAAGAGAGACGCGCCGCGGCACATCTCGAAGCAGGGATCGAAGCCGCTGCGAACCCTGCTATACATGTGTTCATTATCGGCCAGTAAATGTAACAAGATGTGCTGCGCGCTCTATGAGCGGCTCATTGCCAAGGGCAAATCGGTCAAGGCGGCGCGCATCGCGGTCGCCAACAAGCTCATCCGGCAGATCTTCGGCGTCGTCAAATCCGGGGTGCCCTTCAGAAACGAAATGGTCGCCCCTCACCCACATTTAGGTTGACTTTCAACACAGTTCATCCTGAAGGAAGTGAAGGATCTGTTTTCTATTGCACTCTGAAACGCTACGGTGCGCCCGCACGACTCGGGAGGGCCGTTCTGCCTTCCCGGTGCTCCAGACGCCGGCACCTTCTCCCGCCTCCCCAAGTGTCATCCCGACCAAGGCGGCGCTACCGACCCTCCTTGTGGGACCGCCTCAACCGCCGCCGCGCGGAGGGACCTCCTCAACCGGGCACAGCCTTACCCTAATAGACTGTTGGAAGGTTAGAACGCGCTGTATGTAGCTGACGGTGCGGACCGAAGCACCCACGCAACCTCCCCCTTGAGGGGGATTCAAGGGGGTGTTAGACAACATTGCAGCCGCGTTCATTGTCCCAGATGTTTGCCACTCATGCCATCAAGAGAAAATCAACAGGCTCTTAGCAGTCGGGAAGGGTAGAACCTTCACTTCGTTCAGGATGACACTGGAGGGGGTGTCCGGAGGAGGCGGAAAACGGAGGAGCACAAGAAAGGCAGAACGGCACAATCAACATGTCCATCGCCCGTCATCCATGGCAAGGCCGCGGCGGAGCGCTCCAGCTGCCTGCTAAGAATCGAGGAAGAGCAAGGACGGCGACTCCTGCAGCAGGTTGGCGGTGGTGGAGCCGAAGGCGAGCCTGCGCAGCTTCGACACCGAATGCGCACCCGAGATGACGAGATCGGCGTTCATGTTTTTTGCATGTTCAACGATCTGCCGATGGGGTTCGCTTCCGCTCAGTCCCACCGGGCGGGGAGCATACCCGTGCGCAACGAGATAGGAGCCGGCGGCTTCCAGCAGCGCTTCGGAACGGTCGTGATCCTCGCCATACACGAACACCAGGTCCAGTTCGATCTCCGTTCCAAATGGCTTCAACTGCGCGAACGAATGCAGCGTACGTGCCGACGGGCGGCTGCCGTCGAACGCGATCAGGACGCGCTCTACCGGACGGTACTCCTCCCGCACCACGAACGTCGGGCTTACCGTCTCGTAGACGACATGCTCGATGGTGTTCGTTTCCTTCGTGGGACGGCTGTAAACGAAGTGCGGGTCGCGGCCGATGATGAGCAGATCGTAGTACATCATGTCCTCGATCAGCCGCTCGTTCGGCACGCCTTCGTGGATGAAGTCCGTGAAGCGCACGCCTTCCCGGCGCATCTGCGTTTCGAAAGCTTCGACGAGCTGCCGGGCGCGTGTCCGGCTCTCCTCTGTGGCGGAATCGCGGAGCTTCTCGGCGTAGTACATGCTGCCGATGCCGCCGCCGCTCTCGAGATAGCCCGTGTGAACGAGCGCCGCTCCCGCCACTTCCGCATCATGACGGCGGGCGATCTCGGTGGCGTAGCGAAGTGCTACGGAGGTGTCGTTGTCAGGGTCGAGGGCGACGAGTATTCTCTTGAGCATCGGTCCGTCGGATGGAGGCAGGTGCGCCGGAAGCCCTCCGGCTGCTCATAAGGTAATGGATCTCTGCCGACTGCACAACCGGCCCGCACCGGGAGGCAGAGCTTTTCACGTGTGGCAGCGGCGCTGTCCACAAACATTCGCCGCTCTTCTCTTCTAAAGAAGAATAAAGAATAGAAAGACTGTCGTTGTAGTAGGGCGTGTGGAAATGTGGATGGAGTAGCTTTCCACATTCGTTGGTAGGTGGTTGACAACTTAATCCACATTCGACGCACACGTTTCCACAATCCCCTGCGGGGCACCTCTCGCTCTGTGGCTCACAAACGCCCATTTCCCGATGTTATCCACTGCCCCGCTCAGTTCCCCGTCCTCCCTGTGGAAAACGTTTTAATGTTTCCACCTTCATCCACCGTGTGGAAACAGTGGGGACTCCTGTGGAGGCGCGTGGAGAAAAAAGGCGGTTATGCACGTTGTGGAAAACTTTCGGGAGATAGGCACACGTTCTCCCGCAGTTTCCCACACGTTTTCCGCGCGTGTGCGCAGCCTCATTTTTATGGCTCCGCCGACGGGAACGCAGCCCGTAGCCGGCTCATTCATGAGCCTTTCGGCAGCTAACTATTGAAAGAATGGCGTGGGTTTATCTGATCGTGGCGGGGCTGTTTGAAATCGCTTGGGCGGGGATGTTGAAGAGCACGGAAGGCCTGACGAAGCTCGGCCCTACGGCCGCGATGCTGGTCACGATGGCGGCCAGTATCTTCTTCTCGCCCGGGCCGTGCAAACGCTGCCCATCGGCACCGCCTACGCCGCATGGACGGGCATCGGGGCGGTCGGCACTGCGCTGGTAGGGATGGTGCTCTACGATGAGCCGCGCACGGTCGCCCGCCTCGTCTGCATCGCGCTCATCGTAGCGGGCGTGGTCGGGCTGAAGCTCTTTTCATCGCCGGGCAGGGTCGCGGGCTGAGGCTTTCTACGGAGCCAGCGCGGCGGTATAGACCGGCTCGTTCTTGAGCACGCGGACAGCCTCCTTAACAACCGGGTCGCGACGCAGCAGGGCGCGAATCTGCTCGCTGTCGCTGCTGTAACGGGTGATGATCTCGTTAAAGAGACGCTTGCGAATGGCGTCGTCGGAGCGTGAAAAGTCCTCCTTCTTTTCCGCGCGCACGGCGTCGACGAGCGCTTCCGCTTCGTCAACGGCTGTCACATACCCGGACGAGTCGAGCGCCGAAACGAGGGTGAGGGCATCGCGCTCGGCATCGGTGACGTAAGAGAAATCCTCGGCGTCCAGCCAGTGGCGGAAATCGGCCACGGTCGCGTCCGTCACTTCGAACAGGGGCGGCAGATCCTCGTGCAGGGCCGCGTAGTGGTTGGCAAAGAGAAAGAAAGCGGCGCGGCGCTCCAGCGCGTCCACCAGTCCGCTCGGGTCGTCCTCTCCGACGCTGATGTCCGGCTCGATGCCGTGCCCGTCCATCACCACGCGCCCGCTGCCCGTATGGAAGGCCCGGCGGACGGAGTCGGGAACGCTGCGTGCAGAACCGTCATGGTCGCCATAATCCAGCGCCTGAATGCTCCGGCCGCTCGGCGTGTAGTAGCGCGCGGTCGTCATTTTCAAAGACGTATTGAACGGCAGCGGCTTGATCACTTGCACGAGACCTTTACCATAGCTCGCCTCGCCGACGACTACGCCGCGGTCGAGGTCCTGAACGGCCCCGGCCAGAATCTCGCTCGCCGACGCGCTGTAGGCATTGATCAAGACGACGAGCGGTACGTCGGGGAAGAGAGGACTCGCCTGGCTGCGATACGCATGGTCGGTCTCGGCCGGACGGCCGCGGGTGGAGACGATCACCGATCCCTCCGGGACGAACAGTTGGGCAATATCGACGGCGGCGTCCAGCAATCCGCCCGGGTTGTCGCGCAGGTCGACCACCAGCCCGTTCAGCGCGCCTGTCGACTGCAGCGCGCTCAGACTGCGGCGCATCTCGGCGGGGGCGTCGCGGGCAAAGCGTTCGAGCCGCACGTACCCGATGCCGGACAAGGTGTCGTCGTCGACAAAGCCCGCGTACGAGACGTTTTTAAGCCGCACTTCCTCGCGCGTCAAGCGGAACGTCAACGGATCGGCGCGGCCGGTGCGCTCCACCTCGACTTCGACGGCCGTTCCAGGCTCGCCGTGCAAGAGCGTGCCGAGGTCATCCACGGTCAACCCGTCGGTCGACTGCCCGGCGATCCGCAGGATCACGTCGCCGGTGCGAATGCCCTGCCGGTAAGCGCTCGTGCCCTCGAGCGGCGCGAGAACGGTAATGCG
Source organism: uncultured Bacteroidota bacterium (assembly GCA_963790965.1). Classification (GTDB taxonomy): domain Bacteria; phylum Bacteroidota; class Rhodothermia; order Rhodothermales; family DASSAV01; genus CAWBQO01. The sequence continues at coordinate 807,977 of CAWBQO010000006.1, read as the reverse complement.
CCCGGCGCGCACCCCAACGTTCAGTCCGACGCCCGCGTACCGTCCGCGCGTGATGATGTCGATCTCGGTATTATCCGCCTCGTCGTAGAAGACGGTATACGGATCGAGGTCGGCGAGCATGGCGTCGATACCGGCGCGCATGAGCTTTTCCGGATCGAGGTCATCCACGTACCCGCCGACGAGTTCTTCGTAGAGCGAACTGAAGATCTGGAAGTTCTTGCGAAGGGCAAACAAGCCGTCATCCTGTGCCGCAAACCCGGCGAGGACGAGTGCGAGGATAACGGCCGGAATTAAGAGAACACCCTTTTTCATTGCGGCCTCTGTCTTCGCTGCTGCGGGCGAACGCCGCGCCTGCAGCCTGTTGGTTCATCGGAAAACCCTGTACACTATTCCAGCGCCTTATTCAGCTCTTTCTCCCGGTTGCGGGCGACCGCGCCGGCAATGAAGATCGAAAGCTCGTAGAGCATCATGAGCGGAATGGCGACGAGCGTCTGCGAGATAACATCCGGCGGCGTCATGATGGCCGCCACGATCAAGATGCCTATAATGGCGTACTTTCGGATGCGGCGCATGACTTCCGCATTAACGATGCCGAGCTTGGCAAGAAAGTAAACGAACACCGGCAATTCGAAGAGCAGCCCCGCACCGAACGACCAGGTGGTGATCATGCTGAAGTACCGCGAAATGTCGAACTCGTTGACGATGTTGTCCGCTATCGAGAAGTTCTGGAAGAACTGCAGCGCGAGCGGCGTGACGATGAGGTAGCCAAAGGAAAGGCCGCTTACGAAAAAGAACGTCGCGAAGAGCGCCGCAAAGCGAAGTCCGCGCCGCTCGGTGCGGTAGAGGCCCGGCTCGATGAAGCGCCACATCTGGTACACGACGATGGGCGAACCAATGATCAGGCCGACGGCGAGCACGGTACCCCAGTAGGCGAAGAACTGGCCCGTGATGTCCCTATTCTGCAGCGTAACTGCGGACGCATCCACGCCGAAGACGCCGTACATGAAGAAGTCGGGGCGGGTGGGCGCGAGCAGCAGCCCTTCAATGACCCAGTCGGCGAAGAAGCTGCAGACGATGGTGGTAAAGAGAATGCCGCCGATGCTCTTGAGGATGGACCACCGAAGGTCTTCGAGATGATCCAGGAAGGACATCTCTGCCAGCTGCTCGTTCTCGGTAGGCCCGGACGGGTAGATGCCGGCACCGTCGCCGCCCTCGGTAAGCGCGGGCGTGAGCGTGGTCTCGCGTGAGCCGAACAGCTTCATACAGATGGATATTTACGACGCAGCAAAAGGAGGGAACGGAGAATGATTCATTGGGAATCCGAACCGCCGCTGCGGCTGTCCCGCAGGTTGAGGTCGAGGAGCGAGTCCACCCAGATGCCTTCCGTTTCCATTCGGGCGCGGCCGCCGCTCCAGGTAAAGTTGAACAGCGTAAGCAGACCTTCGACGCGGAAGCCCTCCCCGCGCAAGAGCGACACGGCGCGAGAGGCGCTGCGGCCGCTGTTGAGGATGTCGTCGAGCAGCACGATGGGTTCGTTGCGGTCAACCGGACCTTCGACGAGGCGGCGGCGGCCGTGCGGTTTGCGCTGCTCGCGCACGAAGCCGCCCCTGAAGGCCGGTTCGCCCGGAGAGGCCAGCACGGCGCACGTCATCGAGAAGGCCCCAAAACCGAAGCCGGCGACCTGGAACACGCCGCGCGCTCGGAGGCGGTCTGCAAGCATCGCCCCAACTTCAGTGAACATGCGCCCGTCGAGCATCGGAATGCGCGTATCGAGTAGCCAGCCGATGGGCTGCCCGCGCGGGTCCGTAATCAGCTCCTGGTCGCGCCGAATGAGGGACTGGTCGTACAACTGCCGTCCCAGCTCCACGAGATCTGCATAAGGCATACTATTGGAGGAGGCGGGCATGCAAAAGCGTTAAGGCATCGACTGTGAATCCCGGCGGGCTGCTCCGCCCGTCCCAAAGGTTCGGGTGTATGTTCCGACAGGGTCTGACTCTACCTCATATCCTGCTGTTCCGTTCCGCGACCTGCGCGAGCCGCGGTGATGGGCGGCGTTCAGAAGCCGCGTTCTCGTTCACGCCGCGTCCTCGGGCCTGATTACGACAAGCAGGGAGCCTGGAGGCGGCATGAGTCTGAGTCGCAAATGCCTGGCAACGCGCCTCCACGGGTCATGCTGCGTGCGGCGGCGCCTCTCCGCCTGCGGGAACGTAGAATGATTAACGAGGCCTCGAAGGATCGCAGCATGGCACGACCTTTACGGCACGCTGTTTCACAAGCGCCCTGCCCTGGCGATCTGCAAAGAACCTAGAATAACGCGAAGGTCGGAATCAGCAGACTCGTTGATCCAAAGAGCCAACTTGGCGTCCTTGTGGAGGAATACTTGGGAGCGAATGACCCGCCCGGACCGCCGAAGACGTTGTCCGCGAAGTGGATCGTTCGCGCGACGAAAACAGGTGAGACGCTTCGATGGGCGTTCTTTTCGCGCAGCCGATCACGGCCGGCCTGCGCATCAACGGGCAAGAAGTGCACGGGCCGACGGGGTCCCGGTCTATGCCTCCCCGGATCACGCCACGGCGAAGTCGTAGAGCGGGTAATGGCGGCAAAGGTCATGCACTTCATTACGGACCTTGTCGCGTGCAGATTCATCGTCGGGGCTGGTAAGAACTCTGTCCATCAGGTCCACGACCAGGCGAAACTCCTCCCGCCCGAAGCCGCGGGTGGTCATGGCCGGCGTGCCTACACGGATGCCGCTCGTCACGAACGGGCTTTCGGAGTCGAACGGAACCATGTTCTTGTTGACCGTGATCTTGGCGGCCTGGAGGGCTTCTTCCGCCTTCTTACCCGTGACGCCCTTGTTTCGAAGGTCGATGAGGACGAGGTGGTTGTCCGTGCCTCCCGAGACGAGATTGTAGCCCTTCTCGATGAACGCTTCGGCCATGCTACGGGCATTCTGCTGAACACGCGCCTGGTACTCGGCAAAGGACGGCGCAAGCGCCTCGCCGAAGGCAACCGCTTTAGCGGCGATGACGTGCATCAGCGGACCGCCCTGCGTGCCGGGGAAGACGGCCGAGTCGAGCAGTTCGCTCATTCGCTTCGTGCGGCCGCTCTTCGGAGCAGTGAGGCCAAACGGATTGTCGAAGTCGCGGCCGACGAGGATCATGCCGCCGCGCGGCCCGCGAAGCGTCTTGTGGGTGGTCGTCGTGACGACGTGCGCGTGCGGGAGCGGGTTGCGGAGGAGTTTGGCCGCGATCAGCCCTGCCGTATGCGCCATGTCCATCCATAGCAGCGCACCGACTTCATCGGCGATGCTGCGGAAGGCTTCGTAATCGAAGTCGCGCGGATACGCGCTCGCACCGATGGAGAGGAGTTTCGGCTGGACCTCCTTTGCCTTATCGCGCACCTTGTCCATGTCGATGCGGCCGGCATTGGGGCCGTCCTTCTCCACACCGTAGAAGGCCGCGTCGTAGAGGATGCCGGAGAAGTTCACCGGGCTGCCGTGCGTCAGATGCCCGCCGTGGGCGAGATCGAGCCCGAGCAGGCGTTCGCCGGGTTTGAGCAGCGTCAGGTAGACGGCCGCATTGGCCTGCGCGCCGGAGTGCGGCTGCACGTTCACCCAGTCGCAGTCGAAGAGGCGGCGCGCTCGGTCCCGGGCGAGGTCCTCCACCACGTCCACGTACTGGCAGCCGCCGTAATAGCGTTTGCCGGGAAGGCCCTCGGCGTACTTGTTCGTCAGCGGCGTCCCCATCGCCTCGAGCACCGCGCGGGAGACAAAGTTCTCGGAAGCAATCAGCTCCAGGCCGTCGTTCTGGCGACTGACTTCCTTTTCAATGGCTGCGAAAACTTCGGGGTCGTTCTGCTGAAGGTCGCGCATGGGGTATTCCGAATTGGATTTTAGGTCAATAGCATGAGGCGGGATGAAAATCTACGAAGGAAACCATTGCCCTGCCGGTAAATTCCACGGCAAGAGCATGGGAAACCCGCCATAGGGGCACCGGGTAATCTCTTCATGCGGACTTAACAAACGATGCACCTGCTTCTTCCTGTTGATCGCGCCATGCAAACGGCCCTTGCTTATACACTCGACGACTACCTCGCCACGGAGGAAGAGAGCGAAGTGCGGCGGGAGTACTGGGACGGCGAGATCACGGCCATGTCCGGCGTCTCTTTGCAGCACGACCGCGTCGTGATGCGCCTCGTTGCGCAGCTGCTGGCCCGGCCTTGCGCGTGCGAAGTCTTCTCGTCGGACGTGCGCGTCCGGGTGAACCCGCAGCGCTATGTTTATGCGGATCTGATTGTTGTCTGCGGCGAACCGCGGGTTACCGACGAGAAGCCGCCGTCGCTGCTCAACCCGAGCGTGCTGGTCGAGGTGCTGTCCGAATCGACGGCGAACCGCGACCGGGGCGACAAGCTGGAGGCGTACATGGGCGTTCCGAGCCTTCAAGAGTACTGGATCCTTGAGCAGGACACGCCCCGCGCGATCCTTTACAGCCGCACGGCCGAAGGCTGGGGCGTGCTCGTCGCCGGTGGCGAGGAGGCGGTGCTGACGAGCAGCGCGCTCGGCATCGACCTTCCGCTGCGGGCGCTCTATGGAGTTCACAAGGACTAACCGGCTTTCAGCCCTGTAATCGCCATGCAAACGGCGCTTGCTTACACGCTCGACGACTACCTCGCCACTGAGGAAGGGAGCGAAGTGCGGCGGGAATATTGGGACGGCGAGATCACGGCAATGTCGGGGGTGTCGTGGAGGCACGCTGTGCTTGTTGGTAGACTGGTCATGAAGATCGGCAACGGGGTTGAAGGTCGGTGTAACGTCGTTCCGAACGACCTGCGCGTGCAGGTTTCTGCAGATCGGTACGTTTATCCGGATGTGGTGGTGGTTTGCGGCGAGCCGGAACTGACGGACGAGCGGCCGCCGTCGCTGCTCAACCCGAGCGTGCTGGTCGAGGTGCTGTCCGAATCGACGGCGAACCGCGACCGGGGCGACAAGCTGGAGGCGTACATGGGCGTCCCGTGCCTTCGAGAGTACTGGATCCTGGAGCAGGACACGCCCCGCGCGATCCTTTACAGCCGCACGGCCGAAGGCTGGGGCGTGCTCGTCGTCGGCGGCGAAGACGCGGTGCTGACGAGCAGCGCGCTCGGCATCGATCTTCCGCTGCGGGCGCTCTATGGAAAGCAGTCCCGTTAGCGGGCGGGCGTGAGGTCCTTCACGACCTCCGGACGATCGAGTTCAAAGAACATCCCCGCGACGCCGAGAAAGCGCCACTCGTTTCCTTCCCTGTTGTCTCCGTCGAAGTCGAGCGTGTAGGTGCTGAAGAGGAAGTAGTTGTTTCGCTCCGTAGCGCGCGCCACGGCACCCCCGACGAGGTCTGACCCCGCGCCTGCCAGCATCCGTGCCAGGGCGCTGCCGCCGAGTTGGTCCTCCATCAATACGGCCGATTGCTCCTTCGCGAAGACGGAGAAATCCTCCATATCCGGGTTGAAAAGGAAGAGCAGGATGGCTGCAAGTGCCGCCATGAGGAGGGGAAGACGCATGGGTTTGACGCGGAGTTTATGAGGGAAGAAAGTTAGTTAAGGCTCTTGAAAAAAGGAGAAGGTTTGCCAGGCACTAGAGGTTGTGTGAATAAATTCAACAGCGACGTATAGCAAGGCTAAGGTGCTTCGCTTCGCCGGCACGACCTGGGCGAGATGTTCTGTTTTCCGCGTGCTCCGCCGCTTTGGAGTCCACTGCGGCATCCCCGCTTGTCATCCTGAACGCAGTGAAGGATCTACCCTTCCCGGCTGCCAAGTGGCTGTGGAAGGAATATATCACTATTCATAGGGCGATACACGCAACTGGAATAATCCCTAACACCTCCATGAAAGCCCATCAAGGGGAGGTTGCGTGGGTACTTTGGTCCATAAGGTCGGCTACCTATAGCACTTTCTACTATTTCAACGGCCGCTTACGAAAGCTTACTACTGCGTCATGGCAAAGACGAGGATGTTCGTTCCCATTCGGAGGGCCGCCTCTCGCTTCTCGGGCGGGTCGTGGTGGACCTCCGGCGACTCCCAGCCGTCGCTGATGTTCGACTCCACCGTATAGTAGACGGCAAGCCGACCGTCGATCAAGATACCAAAGCCGCGCGGCGCACCGTTATCGTGCTCGTGAATCTTTGGCGGACCCTTGTCGAAGCGGTAGTGCGCGCTGTAAATGGGGTGATCGAAGGGCAACTCGACAAGCGCCTGTTCAGGATAGACACGCTGCAACTCGCGGCGGATGTATGGGTCAAGGCCGTAGTCGTCGTCGATGAAAAGGAAGCCGCCGCCGTCGAGATAGGCGCGCAGCCGCTGGACCTCATCGTTGGTCAGGACGATGTTGCCGTGCCCGGACATGAAGACGAAAGGATAGTCGAAGAGTTTGTCGCTGGAGATTTCCACGACGTCGGGTGCTGGTGCAACGTCGAGCCGCGTGTGATCGCGGGCGAATGCAAGGAGGTTTGGGAGCGGCGTCTGTCCCTGGTACCAGTCGCCGCCGCCCTCATACTTGACGGCCGCGACGCGGAAAGCGTGCTCCTGTTGCGCCGCTGCCGCCTGAAGGCAGGCCGGCGCAAGAAGCAGGGTCATGATAAATGGCAGTGCGCGCCCGGAAAGCATGGCAGAAAGAGCAAGTCGTTGGATCAACGCGCTAACGTCGGAGGCGGCGGGAGGTTTGATGGTGCGCGCTCCTTTCCCGCATCAGCACCGGCGCTTGGCCTATGTGGTCGGCCGAGCCGCAGCAACGTCTTTCGGCGCGGCGTTCTTTCCGTTGAAGCGTCGCTCGCCGGCCGTACCGAGAACCTCCTCCGTATCAAAGAAGGCCGCGAGGCGGTCTCGGTTCCGCCGCGCATCTTCGTAGCCGATCTCGATGAGAGCGGTCAGGTAGTCGCGCTGGAAAAGGAGCATACTCAGCCAGTCCGGGCTGCGCGTTTCGCCGGTGCCGAGGCCACTCGTAAGCAGTTGAAGCGGCTCCGGAAGGCGCACGTCGTACTGGCCGGACAGCTTGCCGAGGTCGACCGACGGCCGCAGAATGAGCACTTTGAGCGGTCGGAACGGCCCCCGCTTTCTCGCAGGGATGGTCTCGGCCAGGCGATTGATGCGTTCGAGAACGAGCGCGTCTTCTTCCAGCGCATCGAGAAAGATCGCGTTCATCAAAATGCCGATTATCTGGGCCGCAGGCGGGTAGCCCGCCGTCGACGGCTCATCGGCCTCTGTTCGGGAGCGGTCGTAGCGCGTGGAGATGGCGAGAATGCGATCCGCACCCAGATGGACTGCCGGTGAAAGGGGAGAGGAAAGGCGAATGCCGCCGTCTCCGTAGTAGCAATCGTCGAGGCGAATGGCGGGGAAGAGCAGTGGCAGGGCGGCGGAGGCCATGATATGGTCCACCGTGAGGTCGGTTCTGATGCTGATGCGGTTGGGACGCTCCCAGAGGGCGATATTTCGGCCCTGCACCCAGGAGACCGTCTGGCCGGTCATGTAGTTGGTTGTGATGATTGCAACCGCTTCGAGCGCGCCGTTACGCAGATTGGCGGCCACACCGGCGAGCCGGCCGTCCACCGTGCCGAGTTGATCGACGAGGTACTGCCGGAGGGGCGCGGTGTCGAGCATGCCGCGCTTGCCGTGCATGAAGCCCTCGCCAAGCTCATCGCCGCGCCGGATGAAGTTCCACAGGAGGCCAAAGCGCGACGGCTCCTCGAACCGGTACACATTCTCCGCCGTGATTTCTTGCCAGCAGCGCAGCAGGGCGTCGGTGGCGTCTCCGAAGGAGCCGTCCTGATTCGCCATCTGCGCGGCGTTGATGGCACCTGCCGAGACGCCCGTCAGGATGCTGAAGGCGGTAGAGGGGAACGCATCGGCAATGTAGCGGAGGACACCCGCCTGGTAAGCCGCGCGCGCGCCACCGCCGCCCATGACGAGGGCGGTCTTTGACGGGGGGGCAGGCGGCGAGAAGGCGTTGCGAAGCGCTTCGAGAGCTTGGGAAAGAGGCACGAACCGGTCCGGCAAGGGGATGATTTGCAGAGTGGACGGCTATAAGATGCTTTCTCCGGAGACGAAAAGCAAGGCATTGCGGCCTACGCCGAAAACAAGAGGCGCGGGAGTCCGTATGCACCCGCAACGTTTCTGATAGTGAAACGGTCCAAAGCCGTTTTCCCCACGTCCCATGTCCCCTTCCGCACACTTTGCGCGCGCCCTGCTACTGATGGAAGGAGTCGGGCGCGTGTCTGCCGGGCGGCTGATGAAGCACTTTCCGACGCTGGAGGCGCTGCGGGCCTGCCCGCGCGAGCAGGTGCTGCTGCGCCTCAAGAGCGCGCCGCACGCGGAGGCGACCGTTGCGCGCCTCTTCGACGAGGAGGCAATGGCGGACGTTCTGGAACGCTCGAGGCGCGAGTTGGAGATGGTCGCCTCGCGCCGGGTTGCGGCGCTGTGCCTGCATGACGCCGCTTTTCCGCCCGCCTTAAGCGATCTGCCCGCGTCGGACCGGCCAGTGCTCCTTTATTGCTACGGCGACACGGCGTGCCTGCAGCGCCCGACCGTCGCTTTCTTTGCGCAGCCGCCCGTTTCCGAACCTGTTTATGAAAGCGCTCAGATGCTGCTGAACAAAGTCATCGCGGCGGGGGGCGTGCCCGTGACCGGGGCATCCACAGGCTTTGATGTGGCGCTGCAGAAGATCGTGGTCCAGACGCAACCGTCCGCCCGCTCGGCGATGGTGGTCGGGAGCGGACTGGCCTACCTTCCGACCTCCATGCGTCCGACTGCCTCGGCCCTCGTCAAGGCCGGTGGCGCGCTGGTGTCCCCTTTCGAGATGAACCACCGGCCTTTTTCGCACGACGAGCGGGAAAGCGCGATGGTTCAGGCCGCTCTTGCCCACGTGCTCGTCTTTGTGGAGCCGGAGCCTCATACGCCTGCCTGGGCCGCCATGACGTGGGCGCTCGAAGCCAAGCGCGCCGTCTTTGCATTCCCCCGCGAGAATGGAGATCTTCCCGAGGCCGTTCATCGCCTCGCCACACCGACGGACCTCGACTGGGTGACCGCCGCTGTTCAGGCTCCTCCTTCGTAATGCCGCTCATCCGTACTGCTGCGCCGCCATGAAGCCCATTCTTTGCAACTACTACGTCACTTACCGCTGCAACGCGCGTTGCGGCTTCTGTGACATCTGGGAACAGCCGTCTCCCACCATAACGCTCCACGACGCCGAGCGCAACCTGGATGACCTGCGCCGCCTCGGCGTACGCGTGATCGACTTCACGGGCGGCGAACCGCTCCTGCACCCGCAGCTTCCTGAACTGCTCGCGATGGCGAAGGACCGGGGCTTCCTGACCACCATCACCTCGAACGGACTGCTCTACCCGAAGCAGGCGCAGCGGCTTGCGGGGAAGGTGGACCTGCTGCATTTCTCGATTGACTCGTCGGTGCCGGAGGAGCACGATGCCTCGCGGGGCGTGCGCTGTTTCGGTAAGCTCATGGAGAGCATCGAGACGGCCATGTCGCTCGGCGAGCACCCCGATCTTCTCTTTACGGTCACCAATGCAAATGTCCATCGTCTGGCGGAGATTTACGAACGGATTTCCCATCCGAACCGCCTCATGCTCATCATCAACCCACTTTTCGAGTATAACACGCTCGGAGAAGGGCTTGACGAGCAGGTGATGCAGGAGGTGGAGCGGTTCGCGCGCAAGCCGTACACGTACCTGAACCCCGCCTTTCTGACGCTCAGGAGGCGCGGCGGGAATGACCCGGCCGATCCCGTTTGCCGGGCGGTATCTTCGAGCGTCGTGATTTCGCCGTTCAACGAGCTTGTCCTGCCGTGCTATCACTACGGCATGGAGCGCCTGCCGATAGAGGGCAAGCTCTACGAGTTGTGGCAGTCGGACACGGTAGCGGCGCACAAAGCCATGGAAGGCCGGCATGAGGCCTGCCGCGGCTGCACGGTGAACTGCTACTTCGAGCCGAGCTTCGCAGTGAGTCCGGGGACGTCGTATTTCTGGCAGAGCCTGCCGTCTAAGGTTCATTATAGCTGGACCAAGTTCGTGCTGCAGCGCCTGCAGGCGCGCCTCGGCCCCCGTGCTGCCCTGCTCCCAGATTTTTCCGGCGACGGTGCGCCCGAGATGATCAACCTTCCGGTGCTCGACGGGCACCAGGCGAAAGCAGTAAGTGGACGCTAAGAAAGGATAGGGGTTAAACCTTTTATAGCGCTCCGAGTTGTGAAAGAAACTTTCTTAACCCCATGACAGCGCGCACCGGAGCCGGCATCTATCTGACCAGCACGACGGCGGGGGAGTCCGTCGAGGCGTTCCTGCCGGCTCCCCTTCCGCCGCGCCTCACCTTCTCGCCGGCCGACCTCCGCCTGATGGAGCGGGCCAACCTGGCGCTTGGTCGCCTTGACGGGATGGCGGCCTTGTTGCCGAAGACGGACCTGTTCCTCTACAACTACGTCCGCAAGGAAGCCTTGCTTTCGTCGCAGATCGAGGGCACACAGTCTTCGTTTTCAGATTTGCTACTGATGGAGTCCGAAGAAGCGCCCGGCGTTCCGCTGGAAGATGTCCGTGAAGCTTCCAATTACATTCGTGCGCTCTACCACGGACTGGACCGACTGGCGAGTGGGTTTCCCCTGTCTCTCAGGCTGATCAGGGAAATACACGAGGTACTGCTGCAGGGCGGAAGAGGGGCTGATAAAAGGCCGGGCGAGTTTCGGAAGAGTCAAAACTGGATCGGCGGGACGCGCCCGGGGAATTCGCATTTGGTCCCTCCACCGCCGGAGCATGTGCCGGAGGCGCTCCATTCGCTGGAGACCTTCCTGCACGACGCATCCGTTCCTTCGCTGATCAAGGCTGCGCTGGTTCATGTGCAGTTTGAGACCATCCATCCTTTTCTCGACGGCAACGGGCGCATTGGCCGATTGCTGATCACGCTGCTTCTGTGCGAGGAGAAGGTTCTTCGCGAACCTGTTTTGTATCTGAGCCTGTTCTTCAAACGCAGCCGTGATGAATACTACCGGCTGCTTCAACGGGTGCGCACGGAAGGGGACTGGGAAGCATGGCTTCGCTTCTTTTTCGAAGGGGTGGCGGTCACGTCCGACGAGGCCGTGGACGCGGCGGCGCGGCTCCTCGCACTGCTGGAGCAGGACCGGCTCCTGATAGAAAGGCACGCCGGAAGGTCAGCGGGATCTACGCTGCGCGTACACGACGCGCTGGCACGGCAACCGCTGCTCTCGGCTGGAGCGGCGGCGGCGGGGCTTCAGTTGAGCAGGCCAACCGTTAGTAAGGCGCTTGCCATTCTCCAAGAGGTTGGCGTCGTGAGGGAGGTATCCGGGAGGGAGCGAAACCGCGTCTTTGCGTACGACGCTTTCCTGCGGATCCTGAGTGAAGGGGCCGAGCCGCTACCTCTATAATCGCGCGCGCTCCTTTTCGCGGTCATCGCTTGCCCGACGCTCCATCATCGGAGAAGCGGCGTAGGGGCAGGATATATCGCGTCCTCAACCCCGACGTGCAACGCGCCCTCCCCCGCGTTTACGCTCACGCCAACAAACCCTCTGCGTCTCTGCGCCTCTGCGTCCATTCTTCCTTACCCGCCATGGCGCGGCATCTCGGCTGTGCTGGTTTGAGGAGGTCCCTCCGCGCGGCGGCGGATGAGGTGGGTTCATGATAAGGGTCGGTGGCGCCGCCTTGGTCGGGATGACACTCGGGGATGCCGGAGGAAGCGGGAATGGGATGAGCACCTGAAGGGCAGAACGGTTCACACCGAGTCTTGCGGTCTCGGCGAAGCGTCTCAGGCTGCGAAAGAAAACAGATCCTTCGCTGCGCTCAGGATGACACTCCGGGGGAATGGAGGATAATGGGAGGTGGCGACCTTGTAGGGAAACGATATATCGTGCCCTTACGTCCTGCCCCAACCCGCGCCGCGCCCTTATCCGCAATCGCGCCTGCGCCTACGATACTATCGGTGGGGTACATTACAGATTCACACACATTTATGCGCAACTGGAATGCTGGCTAACACCCCCTTGAGCCCCCCTCAAGGGGGGGGTTGCGTTGGTGCTTCGGTCCACATCGTCAGCTACATAATGCGCTTTCCGATATTTCAACGGCCCCCTAAACCCTCTGCGCCTCTGCGTCAAAGACGGAATTGGGGAAGCGAGGGCCGGCGGTTGAGTCGCCCGTGGCCGGGCGTGGGACGCGGAGCACTGGGTTCCGCATCACCGCGCGTCCGGCAGGTCTCCTTCGCTGTCGACTCTTGCGTAGTAGCGGAGATAGGCGCGGTGGTATTCGCCGATAACCTGGCTCTGCCGCACGAAGCCGACGATCTTGCCCTCTTCATCCACCACCGGCAGTTCGGGATACTGGGTGGAGGCGAACTGCTCCAGCGCCCGGTCCATCGTCTCGTGAAGGGCGACGGACGCGAAAGGCACTTCGAGATCCTCCGCAATCACGATATGCTTGAGCGTGTCTTCGGACGAGAGCAGGGCCTGCACGTCGTCGAGAAGGATCAGTCCGGTGTAGTTCGGCCGTTCGAGATCCACGTCCTCTTCTTCCGCCACGGGCAGGATGACTTCCTGCGTGCGCGTGAAAACGTCCATGATTTCCGTCAGCGTATGCGTGCGGCTGATGGTGTGGAAGTAGGCCGGGTGCTCGATGATCACGTCCACCCGCGTGCGCTTGAGCAGGTCCGGCATCAGGTTCATGCGGTGGACGGGCGAGTCCGACGAGGCGCGGACTTGTTCGCGGAAGAGGCTCCACCGGCGCGTGGTGACGTGGACGAGCACGCCCGACAGAAGGAGCGGCACCAGGAGCGTGTATGAGCCGGTCAGCTCGGAGATCATGATGGTCGTTGAGATCGGCACGTTGGCGACGCCTGCAACGAAGGTCGCCATGCCGATCATCACGTAGGCCTCGGGCTGCGTTACGAGGCCCGGCGCTATCGCTTTGAGCGCGTTGCCGAACACGCCGCCCATCATTCCGCCGATCACGAGGGAGGGCGCGAACACGCCGCCGGACCCGCCCGAGCTGATTGTGAGGGAGGTCGTGAGCATCTTCAAAACCACCAGAAGGCCCATGATCTGCACGGGCAGATTGCCCTCGATGGCCTGCTGCAACCAGCCATAGCTCGATCCGAGCACCGCCGGGAAAAAGAACCCGACCACGCCGACGGCGAGTCCGCCGAGTGCCGGCTTCAGCATCGGCGGCATTCTCAGCGGATCGAAGACGTTCTTTTTGGTGCCATAAAAAATGTTGACGAAGAGGATGCCCACCAGCGCGCAGATCATGGCGAACAGGATCAGTGGCAGCAGTTCCAGCGGATGCACGAACTGGAAGGCGGGCGTTACGAAAACCGCGCCCGACTCCGTAAGCATCGTCACGACCGAGTAGGAGGCAATGCCCGCGATGACGGAGGGCATGAGCGCTTCACTCTCGATGTCCTCCCGGTAGAGCACCTCAACGGCAAAGATCGCCCCGCCGAGCGGCGCGCGGAAGATGGCACCCATGCCTGCCGACATGCCCGCTACGAGGAGAATGCGCCGCTCCCGGTCGGAGAGTTTGAATCGCTCTGAGATGATGGACGCGATGCCCGCGCCGATCTGCGTGATGGGTCCTTCCCGTCCTGCGCTGCCGCCCGATCCGATCGTGAGGGCGGAGGCGAGGCCCTTGATGAGCGGTACACGGGGCGCAATGTAGCCCTTCTTCCGGTGGAAGGCCCCGATGACGCCGTCGGTGCCGTGCCCTTCCGCTTCCGGGGCGAAGGTGAAGACGAGCCATCCGGCGCCGAGTCCGCCGAGCGCGGGCAGCAAGAGAATGAGCCAGCGGCGGGAGGGGGCGAGGGCTTGTTGCAGGCTGAACGGCACTGCGTCGGCCGCTTCGCCGCCGGGATAAGGAACGAGGTATCCGGCTCCGTCCACCAGGAGCAGGCGGGTGACGGTGCTTACCAGGTAGCCGAAGGCGATACCCGCAAAGGCGACCAGCACCCCGATCAGCGCCGCGTAGAGCGTCCATCTCCCGGTAATCCGCCAGTCGATGTTCTTCTCGAACAAGAGAAGAGAGCGGGGATAGATGTTTTTGAATTGATTGGGAAAGAGCATTCTTGCAAGGCCTCACCAGGGCCGGTTGCCTGCAGCAGAGCCGAGGAAGATACTGATCTTCTTTGGCTTATGGCGCGGCGAATCTATCCTTCACCAATAAACAACCGGAAGAGCCGGCTACTCCACGCGCAGCGGCCTTACCGCCGTTCCCTCCGGCGCTTCCAGGCGGCAGAAATACACCCCCGCTGCGAGTGTGTGAAGGGGAATTGACACGCGGTTCTCACCCGGGAAACCCGTCGCCGCGTGGCGCTGCACCCTCCGCCCCAGCAGGTCGAAGAGCGTCAGGGTGACGTTGCCCGGCGCTGCGAGCGTAAATGCCGCCGTTGCAGAGACGCGCGCGGGATTGGGAAAGAGCGGCCGAAAGCCAAACCGCCGGTCCTGTGGCCTCTCCGTGCCGACGGCCGTTCCGTTCCCAATGGCTTCAAGGCCGAACCAGACGGTCGGTTGGACTTCCTGATCGAGCACAACGCCGAAGCGGCCGTCTGCGCCGGGAAAGAGCGTCCTTTGGGCCGTCGGCGACCCAGCACCGTCGAGCGCGTAAAGGCGCACGGAGTCTGCGGCAATGGCGATAGAGAGCGAGAGCCGCAAGGCGCGCAGCGCCACCGGTCCCGTGCCCCAGTTGTTATGAATGGTCGTCATTCCGTCCCACCGCATCCCCTCGTTTTGCGCGGCCGTTGAAAGGGTGATGAGCGATCGCCGGGTTTCACTAAGCGGCTGCTCCGAGAGCGACACCCAGGTGAAGGTCCCGAACCCGTTTCCTCCTCCAATGACCGCGCTGCCGAGAGGCGTATCGCGAAAAGCATCGAAGAAGCCGGTCGCGGCCTCAAAGCGGGGCGCGGCGACCTTCATCAGCCCGTCCGTGTCCCACACGATCTCGCCCGTGTCCGTCGTGAACGGAGGCGACGGAGCGGGAGGCAAGGTGGACAGGTTCGATCCGCCTGGATCCCCAAAGGTCTCCGTCACGAGTGCGTGTTCGAGCGCAAGCGTGCGCGGAAAGAGCGAAGTGCCCTCCCAGGAACCCGTGTCGATGGCAGGATACCCGAGCACGTTCTCCTGGCTGTAGCGGACCGAGAGCGTCGTTGCGGCCGGAGCGACGAGGCCGCTGCGGTAGGCGAAGGCGCAGGAGGGCATGAGCGCCATCATGGCCGCGTTGCGGTGCAGGCTGAAGAAGCTGTCGATGCGATCTTGCGTCCAGTTCGCGCTGCCGTTGTAGTCGAAGAACATGAGGCCGTCGACGCCATGAAAGAGGCTGTAGGCCGTCAGAAACAGGACGCCTTCAGTCTGAAAACGATTCGGGAAGGCGTGATTGTACTCGCTGATCGTGTAGGGCTTGCCGGCGAACGGGATGCCCGCCATGAGCCGGGCCATCGTCCCGCCGTCGGTTGCGCGGACCATCGGCGCGTTCGCAATGCGCCAGTCGGTGGCAGACCATGGCTCGCCGGGGAAGCTCGGGTGGTCCCAGTAGGCGTGGTTGT
Organism: uncultured Bacteroidota bacterium; assembly: GCA_963790965.1. GTDB lineage: Bacteria > Bacteroidota > Rhodothermia > Rhodothermales > DASSAV01 > CAWBQO01. Next base: position 792,416 of record CAWBQO010000006.1, on the reverse strand, counting down.
CCACGTAATCCATCTTCGACTGCACGGCCAAATCCACGAGGCCGAAGTTCCAGTTCGTGCCGGTAATGGGCGCGGTAACGCCGAGATCTTCCCGGAGGAAACGGTGCATTTCGGCGAAATAACGGTCCTGCAGTTCGATGTAGAACGCAGTCATGCTGCGGGCGCGGGCATCGGTATAGGAGAGGAGGTCGTTCTGCTCGATTCTATGGACGCTGCCGCCCTCCAGAGACTCATCGGCGGCCAGGCCGATGCGCCCGGAGGTTTGCATCGAGACGGCGTCCACCCAGAGGCTACCGATCTGCCCGCCCACCATGAACGAGAGGCGCAGTGTACCTTGCGTCGTCTGCGGCGCGGTGAAGCTGAACCGGAAGGTTTGCCATTCGGCAGTGACAGCGGCCGTCGTTCCGCCAAAGGTCGTCCATGGCGAAACGTCGAGCATGGCGGAGATGGAGATCGGGCGCGGCGCGTCGGCGCGAAGGGCGAAGGAGACGCTGTACGTCTCACCTTTCTGGACCGAAAGGCCGGTCCGCTTCCACTGGATATTCCAGGCTTCTTCGGCGATCTGCGAAACGTCGACCCGCGCGGCATGAAGGCCGTCAGAGGCCGCTTCGTCTCGGGCGACGCTTGCCTCAGTGCCGGGATGCCGTTCAAGTTGCCACGGGTTGCCGACGGAGGTTTCATAACCGCCGTCCGGGATCAGTTCCGTGCCCGGGTCACTCGCGCCGGCCGCCCACGCGGCTCGCAGCGCGTCGGTGTTCAGGTAGCGGGCGCGGAGGTAGTTCTGCCAGAGTGTGTCGAGCAGAGCCGCGTGGCGCGTCATCAGTCCGCCGCCGTCAGCGAAGCGCCGCAGGGCACCGTTTCGCCAGAGGTAATAGAGCGAGTTTTCGTTCGCGATCTCCACCATCGCGAGCACGGGATCGGCGGCGAGTGCGCGCCCGGTGTGCGGATTCACATGCGTGAGCAGCTGCTGGGCGTATTCTTTTTGCAGGTCGATGAGCTGCGGATCGAACAGCGTGACGCCCTTGGCGAAGTCGAGCAGGGAGTCGGCACTCGCCACGCCGTCGGCGGCAGTGAAGGCGCGGGAGACGTTCAGATTCATGTTGACGTAGATGCCTTCCTCCTTGAGCTGCGCGACGAAGAACTCGAGGTCGTCGAGGGCTGCCGGGTCGAGCGCGCGCGTGGAGCCGTCGGGAAAAAGGTTGCGCGTCCAGCCGTTGTCGATATGGTGGAAGCGAACGAGGTTGAAGCCCATCTTCCTCATGCGCGCGGCCACGAGCCGCGCCTGCGCCCGGGGCGGGAAGGCGGCGTCGGCCACGATGTTCGCACCGAAGAGGCGAACGGGTGTGGTTCCCCGGAAGAAGGCCTCCCCTTGTGCCGATATGCGCCCTGCTTCGGTGATCGGTTCGCGCGGAAAACGTGGAAGGAACGCCGCGGTGGACGAGTCGAACGGCGGCATATGGAACGGGAATGCCCCATCAAACGGCTGCGCGGAGGCGGCACCCGCGGCCATCAGGAAGACGGTAGCGAATAGGGTAGCGCGAAGGGTCGGGTGCATGGGCGGCGGCGGAGGGGACGGATGATCGTGCACAAAGGTAAGCCTTTCAGTCGTAGATGTAGGTAGGGTCTTCCTTTCAGTTCGTCGCATAAGAGGCTGTCGATATACTACTGATGGGATGCGTCACCATTTTGCCGGGCCTGCTTCGCAACCGGAAGGCCGTCTAACGGACTCTTGAATCTCCCTCAGAGGGGAGGTTGCTCCGGCCTTTGAGCCAAAATATCATCTACCGACAGCGCCCCCTGGAATTTCAACAGCGTCGTAGGATTCAGGAAAGCAGCTCGTTCTAAAGCGCAAACAACTCCTCCCCTGCGAAGGGAGCCTGTCCTGAGCGACGCCGAAGGAAGGTGGCGCGAAGCGACGGAGGGGTGCGGCTCATGAATGGCAATGCCGCCAACCGGCGGAGGGGTTTGGTGCACCTCGGTCAGTAATCGTATGACTTGTGCCTGCATCACGCAAAAACCCCCTCCCCCTTCGGGTACTCCCCCTGGAAGGGGGAGAGTTTGCAAGGATTAGCGTTCAGGAATTTGAACGCCCTTTCAGCAGAAGAAATTCCTCCCCTTTCAGGGGAGGTGGCGCGAAGCGACGGAGGGGTTTGGCTCATGAATGGCAATGCCGCCAACTGGCGGAGGGGTTTGGCTCACCTAAGCGAATCAGTAATCGAATGACTTGTGCCTGCATCACGCAAAAACCCCCTCCCCCTTCGGGTACTCCCCCTGGAAGGGGGAGGGTTTGCAAGGATTAGCGTTCAGGAATTTGAACGCCCTTTCAGCAGAAGAAATTCCTCCCCTTTCAAGGGAGGTGGCGCGAAGCGACGGAGGGGTCCGGCTCATGAGTGGCAGTGGCGCGGCTGGGGTTCGGCTCACTCTCCGTCCGCTCTACTCGATGGGCGACCACCCTTCCGTCGGTGGCGAACGTGATGGTTCCCGCGGCTTCGACAAAAATGTTACAGTCGGCCTGCGGGGTGGCGGCGTACCATTTCTATTCCTGCCGACACCTTTGGTATTTCCGATGAAACTCACCTACTTCGGCCATTCGGCCTTTCAGATCGAGACCGGCGGTACGACCCTCCTGTTCGATCCCTTCATTACCGGCAACAAGCACGCCGAGCGAAAGATCGGCGTGGACGCCTTGCAGCCGGACATCATCCTCCTGACGCACGCGCACAGCGACCACTGGGGAGACACCATGCGCATTGCCCGGCGCACGAACGCGCTCATCGTGGGCAACTGGGAGATTGCCGATTATGTCTCGCGCAAGGAGAACTACGACAACACGCGTCCGATGAACACCGGCGGCTGGTGGAATGCGCCCTTCGGCCGCGTCAAGATGACGTACGCCCGGCACTCGTCCTCCTTTCCGGACGGCACGTATGGCGGCAATCCGAACGGGTTCGTCCTTGAACTGGAAGGGAAGACGGTTTACAACACCGGCGATACCTGTCCTTTTGCCGAGATGGCGTGGACGGGCGAGGAGCACGCGATCGACCTCGCCCTGATGCCAATTGGCGACTACTTCACCATGGGGCCGGAGGACGCCCTGCGGGCCGTGAAGATGCTCCGGCCGAAGCTTACGGTGCCCCTTCACTTCGGCACGTTTCCGAACATCGAGATCGATCTGAACCGTTGGACCGGCGGCATGGGTGCGGCCGGCTTCAAGACCCGCGTGATGGATGCAGGGGAAACGCTTGAATTGTAAGCGCGTATTGCTTACCATAGAAGTTCCGCAAATGGCTCCCGCCGATTGGGTCCGCAGCCTGCGCAAGGTGCCCACCCCGTCGCGCCCTCATCCCTGATGGACTGCGCGATATGCCAAACCATAGCCTCCATCTGAGCGTTCGCCGCGCCGGGGTCCTCGTGACGCTCGGTGCCGCCATGCTGGGTGGGCTATGCGCTCCGCAAGCCGCCGCGCAGCGGCCTTTTTCCGAGCAGGACCCGTTTTATCGCGGAGAGACGGCTCGCCGCGTTTTCTTTGACGGATACGCCCTTACGACCGAGGTGTCGTACCACTCTCCCGGGGCGGCGCAGGGCGACCGCGAATCCCTTACGCCAGACTTTCTCGGGCTAAGTTTCCGCCTGGACTACCAGTTTGGTCCTCATATCGATCTGGGCGCGATCCTCGACGCGGCGGGAAGCATCAACGGACGCACGCTCGCGCTCAACTGGCTCACGTTTAAGTATTACGAGAGCGAGGAGACGGAGGACTACGCCTTCCGCCTTGCGATCGATCCGTCGTTCGACGGGCGACTGGGAGCGCCGCAGATCGACGTAGCGTTCCTGAACACGTCGCTGCTCGGGCCGAACCTGTCGTTCGATTACGCCTTCGGCATCCGGCGCGTAAGGATGGGATACGAGCAGTGGGTGTCCGAAAAGGCCGGGCCGGCCGGCACCGAGGCGAGTCCAATCCGGCCGGAGATCATCTACACCCGCGCGCTCGGATGGGAGTTTCACTTCATGAGCCAGTGGTCCTATTTGCTGAATCCGGCGCGCAGCAACATCTATGGATCGCTGCTGCTGGACGTGGGCAACTACAAGCTTTTCGAGGCGACGCTGAGTCGGCCGGACGCGCCGGTAGCGCCGGGTGCTACGCCGGAGGTCGCGTTCATGGCCCGTCCGCAGGCGCTGCGTATCGCAGGCGAGGACGCTACGCTGGACCGTGAGTATTACGGCTTCGGCTTGACCGCGCGCGCGGGCATCGATTTCTCCCGCCCGAGCTTCCAGGTGATGCCGTTCGTCAGTTACCGGCTCGTACACTGGCTCTCCGACGGTGCCGAGGCACCGCTGCCGCTCGGCGGCGGGCTGCGCTTCATGCTGCGATAGCCCAACCGCGCCGGCACGCCGCCTGTAACTTTTTGCCCGGTGCTGCATCATAAGCAGACGGCCGGTCGTGCATCTTTCACACCGCCGCCGCGCTTTTCCGTTCTGTTCGGAAGGCGTTCCCGGAGGCGGACGCGGCTGCACTCCTTTTGAGTAGCTCGCTCCAAGATGAGCCGCATGGAACGGCCTTCTCTGAAAGGCAAACGGCGGCGGCGCTGCTCACGGGCCGTGCGTTCGCCTACAAGGGTTAGTTATCAATTTAACTTATAGACAGACATGAAGACGGAGACTTTTCAGATCGAGGGAATGAGCTGCATGCACTGCGTCCATGCGGTGCGGGAGGCGCTGGAGGAAACAGAGGGCGTGGAGGTGGAGGCGGTTGAAATCGGCTCTGCGCGCGTGCAGTACGATCCGGACGAGACCCCGCGCGCGCGGATCAGCGAGGCGATCGAGGAGGCCGGGTATGCGGTTGCGTAGGGCGGAACGAGTCCTTGGTGTATGCGGCGCGGCCGCGTAAGGAAAGAGGAGGCGAATGGAACGCGACAATGGAATGAACGGTGCGGAGGGCGCAGACGTGTCGCTCAGCATCGAAGGGATGACTTGTGCGGCGTGCGTTCGGCGCGTCGAAAAGGCACTCGCAAAGGTGCCCGGCGTCGAGAACGTGAGCGTCAATCTGGCGATGGAGCGGGCGGCGGTGCGTTTCGATCCCGCCGTGGCTTCCCCGCAGCTTCTCGCCGAAACGGTAGAGAAGGCCGGCTACGGCGCGCGCGAGGAAACGGTGGATCTCGGCATCGAGGGGATGACCTGCGCCGCCTGCGTGACCCGCATTGAAAAGGCGCTTCGGAAGGTAGAGGGCGTGCTCGAGGTGGGCGTCAACCTCGCGACGGAGCGCGCGCACGTGCGGTTCTTGAGCGGCGTCACGTCCGCTTCGGTGCTGAAGGCCGCGGTTCGGCGAGCGGGGTACAAGACCATCGAGACCGAAGCCTCTGACGATCCGGTTGCGGCGGAGCGTGCGGCGCGGGAGCGCGAGCGCCTCGCCATGCGCGGGCGGCTCATCATTGCCGCGTCGCTGTCGATTCCCATCTTTTTGCTCGAGATGGTGCCGATGGTGGTGACGAGCCTCCATGCCTGGATGGCGTCTTCGCCCGCCATGGCCGCACTGCCTTACGTCTTCTTCGTGCTCGCCACCGGCGTACAGTTCGGCCCCGGCCTTCGGTTTTACAGGACCGGCTGGGCGTCCATGCGGCATGGAAGTCCGGATATGAACGCCCTCGTGATGATCGGGACGAGTGCCGCTTACTTCTATTCAGTCGTGGCGGTGTTCCTGCCGGGGCTGCTTCCCGCCAGAACGGCGCACGCCTACTTCGATGCGTCCGCGATGGTCATCACGCTGATCCTCCTCGGCAAGTATTTCGAGACCATTGCCAAAGGCCGGACGAGCGAGGCCATTCGCAAGCTCGTTCAGCTCCAGCCCCGCACGGCGCGGGTCGTTCGCGGATCGAGCGAAGTCGAGATTTCGATTGACGACGTGCTCCCCGGCGACCGGCTGCGCGTGCGGCCGGGCGAAAAGATTCCGGTGGACGGCACGGTCTCCGACGGCGCTTCATTCGTCGACGAGTCCATGATCACGGGCGAGCCGGTTCCGGTGGAGAAGACGTCCGGCGCGGAAGTCGTCGGTGGAACGATCAACGGCAACGGCAGCTTCATCTTTAAGGCGACGCGTGTGGGATCGGACACCGTGCTCGCGCAGATCATTCGGATGGTCGAGGCGGCGCAAGTCTCTCGCCCGGCGATCCAGGCGCTCGCGGATCGCGTCGTGGCCGTGTTCGTGCCTATCGTGCTCGTCATAGCGGCCGTCACATTCGGCGTGTGGCTCGTCCTCGGACCTCAGCCGACGCTGACGTACGCGCTCGTCGCTGCCGTGTCGGTGCTCATCATCGCGTGCCCCTGCGCCATGGGCCTCGCGACGCCGACCTCGATCATGGTGGGAACCGGCAAGGCCGCCGAGTTCGGTATCCTGTTCCGAAAAGGCGAGGCGCTCCAGTCGCTGCAGGAGACGCGCGTGGTTGCGGTGGACAAGACGGGCACGCTCACGCTCGGCAGACCGCTGTTGACCGATCTGACGTTGACCGAGGGGTTTACGCGCGCCGAAGTGCTCGGGCTTGTCGCCGCCGTCGAGCGCAGTTCTGAGCACCCGGTCGGGCAGTCCATCGTGGATGCGGCCGTGGAGGAAGGCGTGCCGGTCGGGAGCGCGAATGGATTCGAAGCCGTGCCTGGCTTTGGCGTGTCCGGCACCGTGGACGGAAGCCGGGTGGCCGTTGGGGCGGACCGGTATATGGAGCGGCTCGGCATCTCCGTCGAGTCTTTTGCGCAGGAAGCCATCCGGCTGGCGGAAGAAGGCAAGTCGCCTCTTTATGCGGCGGTGGACGGCAAGGCGGCTGCCGTTCTGGCCGTGGCGGACCCGGTCAAAGAGGGCACGCCGCAGGCTATCGAGGCGCTGCACCGCATGGGCTACCCGGTGGCGATGATTACCGGCGACAATCGCCGCACGGCCGAGGCCATTGCCCGCCGCCTCGGCATCGACGAAGTGCTGGCGGAGGTGCTGCCGGACGGCAAGGCCGACGCCGTTCGAAAGCTGCAGGAAGAGGGCCATCGCGTCGCATTTGTGGGCGACGGCATCAACGACGCGCCCGCGCTGGCCGGCGCGGACGTCGGTGTGGCCATTGGAACGGGCACGGACATCGCCATTGAAACGGCCGACGTCGTGCTGATGTCGGGCGACTTGGGCGGCGTGCCGAACGCGGTGGCGCTTTCGCGCGCCGTGCTGCGCAACATCAAGCAAAACCTCTTCTGGGCGTTCGCCTACAACATTATCCTCATCCCGGTGGCAGCGGGTGTCCTCTATCCCGCTTTCGGCGTCCTGCTCTCGCCGGTGCTCGCCGCCGCGGCAATGGGCACCTCCAGCGTGTTCGTCCTGACCAATGCGCTTCGGCTGCGCGGTTTCCGTCCGCCGCTTGCGGTGCGCAGCGCGGAGCGGCCGGCGGCGGTACGGCGCCCGGAGCGCGAAATGGAGGCGGCGCTGTAAAGAGCTATGGAAAAGGTCATCCTATACACCACGCCCACCTGCCCCGACTGTCTGGCGCTCAAGCGCTGGCTTGCGGGGCGCGGCGTGCCTTTTGAAGAACGGGACCTCACGAAGGAAGCCGTCAGCCGCGAGGCAAAGGAGCGCTACGGCGTTCGCATCGCGCCGATAACGGTCGTTGGAGAGAGCTTCTTCTACGGCACGTTCGAGGACCAGCGCGCAAAGCTTGAGAGCAGACTCGGCGCTTAGGAGCCTGTCGAAATAAGGCGAATCCACGCCAGGCATAACCGGTCGTGTGACTTAACGCAACATCGGTTAGAAGCAAGGCCGAGAAGCTTCGCTGCGCCGGAATGACAGGGACGGGATGTTCTGCTTTTCGTGTGCGCCGCCCTATTTCGCCCACTCCGGCATCCCCGCTTGTCATCCTGAGCGCAGCGAAGGATCTGTTTTCTTTTGCAGCCTCAGACGCTTCGCCGAGACCGCAAGACTCGGCAGGCACGTTCGGCCTTCCCGGTACGCATCCCGCTCCCGCCTTCTCCGTCCCCCCAGACTGTCATCCCGACCAAGGCGGCGCAACCGGCCCTCATCATGACCCCACCTCATCCGCCGCCGCGCGGAGGAACCTCCTACCCAAGCAAAGAACACCCGCCGACACCCACCCGCTCCCTCCTCGACTTCCCGAGCGCACCGAAGAATCTGTGCTTACGGGAGCCTGAGATTCTTCGCTTCGCTCAGAATGACATGCTGGGAGGGTGATGCCTTTCTTGAGGTCCTCAGCGCTACCGTTAGCCTCCATCCCCCGCTTGTCATCCCGGGCGCAGCGAAGGATCTGTTTTCTTTTGCAGCCTCAGACGCTTCGCCGAGACCGCAAGACTCGGCAGGCACGTTCGGCCTTCCCGGTGCCGCAGATGTCTCCACCTTCTCCGTCCTCCCCACGTGTCATCCCGACCAAGGCGGCGCTACCGTCCCTCATCATGACCCCACCTCATCCGCCGCCGCGCGGAGGGACCTCCTACCCAAGCAAAGAACACCCGCCGACACCCACCCGCTCCCTCCTCGACTTCCCGAGCGCACCGAAGAATCTGTGCTTACGGGAGCCTGAGATTCTTCGCTTCGCTCAGAATGACATGCTGGGAGGGTGATGCCTTTCTTGAGGTCCTCAGCGCTGCCGTTAGCCTCCATCCCCCCGGAGTGTCATCCTGAGCGCAGCGAAGGATCTGCCTTTTCAGGCTGCCAAGAAGCTGTCGACGTATGGCGAACACGTACCTGGCGTCAAGGCTTAGATGAATTATCCCAACAGCTTCTTGGCGGCGGTTCGTCTTGCGCAGAGGCGTGAGCGCACTTTCGGCCGGAATGAGCGACCGCTGTTGATTGATGCGTGCCACAATCGGGGGGATCGCAGTGGTCGACTATCACATGGGATGAGGCACGGCAATTTGCCCTTGACGTTCCGCTCGCACCGTCCTCATATTACCTGCGGCAACATACCCTTGTGAGACGTACTCCGGCACCGCCCCCCCCCGCGCCTCTATGTACAAGATCGTTCCGCTCCTTGCGTACTTGCTCGTCCTTCTCGGGTGCGACAGCGCCACGAATAAGCCGCTCGACCACCTCGAGGTGCGTTTCTCCAATGAAACACCTTATGATCTGGACTCAACGAGCGTCCTTTTTTCCGCCCTCGACGAGAACGCCCACGAGCTCGGGCCGGATCAGAACATCCGGACGGGTCCGCTGAAAAGAGGCGAGACGACGCCGTACCACGCGCTCGCCGGCGGCGTGACGTATACGTCATCCTTCGTCTTCGCCTTCGACGATCAGGGTGGGTTCTTCTTCAATCCCCTTCGGCGTCCGGACGGCACCTGGACGACGCTTTCCCTGAGGAGCGGCCGGTATCTCTACCGGATCAGGGCGGAGGAGTATGACACGCTCGCCGTCTGGGCGCAGGGTTCGCGCCCGGACGCGCCTTCGGACAAGGTTGAGATTCGCGTCAAAAATACGGGCACATACAGCCTCGGTTCGGTGGTTCTCCTTTTCCCGGCGGGTGCGAACATCAGCTTTGATCATCGCGTGGATTATGGGTCTCTGGCGGCCGGAGCCGCCTCAGACTACGTGACGGTGCCCTATTCCTACCGGTACACGCCCGCGACGGTCTCCTCGGGGCAAAACTCCTACTGTCCGCTCTTCTATGACTGGGTGGGCGAAGACCTTCTGCCGCCGGGTCGGTACACCTTCGGACTGGGCATCGAGGAAGCCACAAGACTTCGCGACCACACTGTAATCGTGCGGGAGGGCGCCTGAGCCTTCCGCTTCGAAGTTCATAAAGTATAACTTAACATGACGCCTCGCTCGACGTACCTCCTGCCCGCTCTGCTGATCGTCATTTCCTCGTGTGGTCCTAATGCGGGGCTTTGCCTGAGAACGCCGCAGGACAACATGGCTTTCCCCGTCGGTACAACAGTTGGCGTCGGCATGGGGAGCCTCGATTTTCTGCAGGAGTGCGACGGGCCGCCGCCCGGCAAGGTGTCCTGGTCCTCGTCCGATCCCGCCGTCGCCGACGTGACGAAAGACGGCGCTGTGACCGCGCGCGCCCGGCGAGGTGTCGATCACGGGGCGCGCGGGCAAGGCGGCGCTTTCGTGCGACGTGACGGTCTTCCCCCGCATTGCCCGCATTGAAGTATGGCCGTCGGACACCACGGCGGTCCTTGGCGACACCCTGATCTATCGCGCCCTCGCCCACGGCACCGACGGGTTGCCGCTGCCCGAAGCGCCGGTCGTGCTCACGGCGCATCCCGTCGAGACGGCAGAAGGCACGGCCTATGTGGCTGATCCCGTAATCGTTACGCGCTCGTACACGCTCATCCGTAACTGGCCGCCTCGCGACCAGAATGCCCGCGTTTTCAGCGCTCGGACGCCGGGGACGGGTCAGGTTCTGGCTTATGCCCATGGCTTCGAGGATTCAACGAGCATCAAGGTGATGTCGCCGAAGTAGGTGCGCCTTCTCCGGCGGGGCATGGCGACGGCGGTTTGGAAACCTGCCTTATCTTGGTCTTCGATCCTCTCTGCCGCGCTCGTCCGGGTAGCAGAACCTTTTCAGGCATTACCCCGGGGGTTCTATCATGGAAAACCGTCCCGTTATCTGGTTCGAGATCTACGTTCAGGACATGGCGCGGGCGCAGCGGTTCTATGAAGCCGTCCTGCAAACCCGCCTCACAAGGATGGACAGCGGCGACATGGAGATGATGTCTTTTCCGGCGGACATGAACGGCCCAGGGGCCGGGGGCGCGCTCGTCCGCATGGAAGGCGTGCCGTCGGGACCCGGCGGGACGATGGTGTACTTCTACTGCGACGACGTAGCCGTGGAAGCGGGCCGCGTCGAGGAGGCCGGCGGCCGGCTCGAACGGGGAAAGACCTCTCTCGGCGAGTATGGCTTCATGGCGCTCGCTTTCGACACGGAAGGCAATATGTTCGGCCTGCACTCGATGAAGTGACGCGCACCCGCGCGTAGCCGATAACGAGGCTGCCCTCTTCCCACGAGGGCGCGGGCGGAGCCGCGCTCAGTTCCGCTGCGACCCGCCCCCGCCCTTCCGTCGCAAGAATGTGTCCGCCGGGCACCGAGAACTTCGCGGCGGCGTCCGTATCCTTGAGCCGAAACGCCCGGTCCGCGCTGCCCCACTCTGTTCGCCTTCGCCGGCGGCATGTCTCCCTGCCCTACCATGCTACCCGAAGAAGAACGCGAACAGGAGGAAATCGAGGAGCGATCATCTCCCCACGTGCGCGTGGTTCACGACGTGATCCTCAAGGAGGGCGAGGAGCAGCTGGAGCGCAATCCATACGACCTCGCCTGGTCGGGACTCGCGGCGGGACTCTCCATGGGGTTCTCCCTGCTCACCCAGGCCTATCTGCAGGCGGCCCTGCCGGACACGTCCTGGCGGGTGCTGGTGGTGAAGCTTGGATACAGCGTCGGCTTCCTGATCGTCATTCTCGGGCGGCAGCAGCTCTTTACCGAGAACACGGTCACGCCTGTCATTCCGCTCTTGCACAATTTCAGACGTAAGTTCTGGCGGGTAATGCGCCTCTGGGGCGTGGTACTCGCGGGCAACCTGCTTGGCGCTTTTGCCTTTGCGGTGGGCATTTGGCTCGCTCCGCACATCGACGCGGCGACCAGGGTCGCGTTTCTCGAAATCGGAAGGGCGGTGTACAACGGCAGCTTCGCCGATACATTCGTTAGCGCGATCTACGCCGGATGGCTCATCGCGCTCATGGTCTGGCTGCTTCCCTTCGCTCAGAGCGGGCGCGTCATCATGATCATCATCATCACCTATGTGATCGGCGTCGGGCACCTCGACCACAGCATTGCCGGGTCGGTGGAAGTGCTCTACCTCGTGGTGGCTGGAGAAGTATCGTTTGTCGATTATCTGGGGCACTTTCTCGTGCCCGCCGTGCTCGGCAACGTCCTCGGCGGCGTCGTGCTCGTGGCCATGCTGAACCACAGGCAGGCCGGGCACTCGGGTATCGAAGGGCACGGCAACGGCCACTTCGGACGGCGGTAAGCGGCTCTTTTCTCAGGAACAGGGCTGTGTGCAGGCTCTCGGTGGGGAATGCGTCCTGCCTTGTAGCTGAAGACACAACGCTCATTGTGCGATTTGATAGGAGAATTAACGATAGCGGCGTCGCCTTCCGCGCGGGGTCCAGCGCCTGTTGTTATTCTCTAAGGCGTCTTTTTCACCCTCCCGAAGGATCTCCATTCCCGCCCCTTAGCCCTCACCTGGTCCCGCACCGCCCCGTTAACGGTGCCTGTGAATAACAGACATATGATCAGGCATTGTAAAAAGAATAGGTGTGATCTATATTAAGCGCGGATGTGTTAGTTAACGGGGGCGGCTGCAGTGTCCGTGCAAGGCGGCGGCGTGGCGGTTGCGGGCCAGTACAAACGAGATGCGCCATGAATGAGCAGAATGAACAGAGGGACTTCATAGAAGCCATGGGCGACCCGCGGGTTTGGCGGGCGCTGCATATGGCCTCGCGGGACGTGAGTATCCGTCGCCGCTTCGAGATGCTTCGCTCGAGAATGACGGGCGTCGAAGCGCTGCTCCTGATTTCGGAAGAGTTCCACCTGAGCGAGGATCGGGTGCGCTCGATCATCTACCGCAAAGGCACCGCCGATCACTAAGAAGCCGCGGCACGCGGCCAAGCGCTAAATGCCTGCCTCCAGGGGAAATGGAAGCGCAAACCGCAGGAGGTCGCCGCGCCAGGTGGCCTCTTGCGGGGCGCTCCGGGCGTCACGAAAACCGAATCAATCCGCCGCCTGGGCGACTTCTTCGGGCAGGACGGCGATGCGGACGCGGCGATTGCGGCGGCGGCCGTCAGCGGAGCCGTTCGATGCGATGGGCCGCGTGTCCGCGTAACCCACCACCATGAACCGATTACCTTCCAGAGAATGCGCTTCGATGAGATACCGCGCGACCACGGCCGCGCGCGCAGAGGAAAGCTCCCAGTTCGTCGGGTACTGCTTCGCGAGCGACCCGCCGACGGGCACACTGTCCGAGTGTCCTTCCACCCGGATGGGACGGCCTGCGTAGCGCGCCGCCAACGGGACGGAGGCGGAGTCGAGCAGGACCATTCCCTTTTTTGTAAGTGTCGCCGTGCCGGGTTCGAACAGCTCGTCCGCGCCGTAAACGCCCAGCTCAACGCCTCCCTCGCGGGTGACGACGGCCTCGTAGTCGAGCCGTTCGATCCGGTCATTGAGCGTCCGTATTTGCCGGTAGATGCGGCCCGTTTCCACGTCGTCGCAGAACTGGAGCGAGTCGCGAAGCCCTCCGGCCTCGGCGAGAAGGAGGCTGTGCTCGGCGCGCAGCGAGTCGAGATCCCGCGCCTGCGTAGTTATTATGTCGCGGTAGGAAGTCAGCTCTCGCTGCGAAGCGCAGCCGCTGAGGAGGCCGGCGGCGGCAAAGAGGACGAGAAGCACGGGGAGGAAAAGCCGTGGCGGTCGCTCGTTATTCATGGCTCCTGGTTGGGAAAGATGCGCTCCGTCTCCACGCGGCGTGCGGAGACGCGAATCGCCTGTATACGCGCGCGGTTCCCGTCCGGCAGATCGCGGCGGTGCCTGAAGGCGTGCCTCCGGCGGTCTGCGGAAGGATTGGACGCGATATGTCTCCTTTCAGCGGCACCGTTTCCTACGTTTCGGCCGTAGCATCCGTCGCCTTCTCTCGGACAGGCCGAGCGCGGGGCGCGGCGGCAACCATCAGGCTGAACCATGTCTAAGTACAGAGGCGACGAACCGCCGGGGTCATCCGGCTCCGATCAGAATGCCCCTTTGCGGCAGGATTTCTTTCCGAAGCCGGAGATGGGCGGCCGGCTGCGAATCCTGACCGACGGTCGCTCGGCCGTTGTGGAGAACTGGCACAGCCCTGAAAACCATCTCGACTGCCGGACGGTCTGGTATGCGACCGAGGGAACGGAGGGGTGGACGGAGGAGGCGCACTACTCCTATCTGGAAGAGAACGGCCTGCTCCGCGGCAAAAGGCATCCGAGCCGGAGCGCGGGTGTACTCAAGATGTTGGACGAAGCCGGTCGGGAGGTGTGGTCCGTTACGGTCGTCATGCGCGAAGTGGTGCGCGATTCGTGACATTGTGGGGCGGGCGGCAGAGGAACAAGGGCGTGCCTCGCGGGGTGTGAAACGGCGCTTCAACTCGTTTTCACCTGACGATTATCCTCTTTGACGCTGCCGCCGCCCACATCGGCCGCCGAAAACACGCTCCTTCCGTGGATCGCGGAACTGGCGGAGGAGCGGCGTACGCACCATCTGCCGCCCGGCCTACGCGACCATGCGGAGCGCTTTGCGAAGGACGTGCTGGCGCTCTTCTTTCCGCACTTGCACGGCAGCCTCAACCCGGATCCGCGCGCGGTCGCCGATGAAATTGAGCGCCTGCGTGGCTGCCTGCTGCACGGCTTACGTTCTCTCGTACCCGAGCGCGCTGACGCAGTTGCCGCGCATACGATTGATGCGCTGCCCCGGGTGTACGGCATCCTTCACGAAGATGTGCTCGCGCTGCACGACGGCGATCCCGCCGCCGAGAGCGTGGACGAGGTCGTTCTGGCTTATCCCGGCTTCTTTGCCGTAGCGCTGCACCGCGTAGCGCATTTGCTCTATCAGTCCGAAGTGCCGCTCCTGCCCCGGCTGCTTTCCGAATATGCGCACAGCGAGACGGGGATCGACATCCACCCCGGCGCGCGCATCGGGAAAGCGTTCGCAATCGACCACGGAACAGGCGTCGTGATTGGAGAGACGACCGTGATCGGGGAGCGCGTGCGCGTCTTTCAGGGTGTCACGCTCGGCGCGCTGCGCGCTGCGAAGAGCATGGCGCAAACAAAACGCCATCCGACGCTCGAGGACGACGTGTGCGTCTATGCCAACGCGACCATTCTCGGCGGCGACACGGTCATTGGGGCGCGAAGCATCGTTGGCGGCAACGTCTGGCTCACGCGCAGCGTCGCGCCCGACTCCATCGTGACGCATGCGAGCGAGGTGCGCCTGCGGCCGGACGGCAACGGCTCCATCGAATACTACATCTGAATCTTCTTCACTTAGCTCAGAAACATGAAGGCTGCATCCGTTCTCAATACCATAGGCAACACGCCGCACGTGCGCATCAACAAGCTTTTCGATTCGCGCCTCGAGGTGTGGATGAAGCTCGAACGCGCCAACCCGGGCGGGTCCATTAAGGACCGCATCGCACTGGCCATGGTGGAGGCCGCCGAGGCCTCCGGCGCGCTCAAGGCCGGCGGCGTCATCGTGGAGCCGACCTCCGGAAATACGGGGATCGGCCTGGCAATGGTCGCCGCTGTGAAGGGTTACCGGCTTATCCTGACCATGCCGGAGTCCATGTCGCTCGAACGTCGCCGTCTGCTATCCCTGTTTGGGGCGGAGTTCGACTTGACGCCGGCCGCCAAGGGCATGAAGGGCGCGATCGAGCGCGCGCAACAGCTCGTCGAGGAGCACGAAGGCGCGTGGATGCCGCAGCAGTTCGAGAACCCGGCCAACGTTCAGGTTCACGAAGAGACCACGGCTCAGGAGATTCTGAAGGACTTCCCTGAAGGCCTCGACGTGATCATCACCGGCGTGGGGACCGGCGGGCATATCAGCGGCGTGGCGCACGTGCTGAAGAAGGCGTGGCCGAAACTGCAGGTCTTTGCCGTCGAGCCGGAAGGATCGCCCGTCATCAGCGGCGGTGATCCCGGCCCGCACCCCATCCAGGGGATCGGGGCAGGATTCATTCCGAAGAACCTCGACACCGGCGCGCTCGATGGGACGATCCAGGTCGCCAAGGAAGACGCTTACGAGTTTGCGCGGCGCGCGGCGCGCGAGGAGGGCCTGATGGTCGGCATCTCTTCGGGCGCGTCTCTGGCCGCCGTTTCGAAGAAGTCAGCCGATTTGCCCGATGGAACGCGCGTCCTTACGTTCTGCTATGACACCGGAGAGCGCTACCTGTCTGTAGACGGGCTGTTCTAAAAGGCTGTTGTTTTACATTCAACGGGATGTATCGCAGATGTTCGGGACGATGTTGGAGACTGGAAAACTGTCTAACACTCCCGTGAATCCTCCCCAAGGGGGAGGTTGGGTTGGTGTTTTGATCCCTTTCGTCAGCTACATACGGGGCGTTCCTTTATTTCAACGGCCTCCAAAAAAGGCTGCTTTTATTCCCGCTGTCCTTCCGGGCTTTCGTGGCCCGTTTGGGGGAGGATAAGGCGGTAGCAGGGCTGGTCGCCGGAGCGCCGGGCGGTTGCGATGTGCCCGCTCTCCATGAGCGAACGCAGGGCAGCTTCAGCCTCCTCGGCCGTAATGGACGCGCCGTCCAGCGTAAACGCGGTTGTGGGAAGCAGCGGCGTCAGGATCTGTCCGGTGCGCTCGAAGTGCGGCTCGTCAACATGTTCGGCCAGGACATTCCAGACGTGGCTCAGCGCCGGCGTGCTGCGAGCCTCCTTCTCCATCGTGCGCGCCACGCGGCGCAGTTGATCCTGTAGCATAATAAAAACGAACGTCTTTCAGGCGAATAGGTCCCGCCCAACGGAAGATGCCGACTTCTCCAGCCGCGCTAAAGAACAAGGAAATGCAAGTTCGGAATAACGGGAGAAGGAAAGGGTAACCTATCCGTATCTAAGGGCTTCTGCACGGAAGATCGTCTCCGAGAGGGTGGGAGGCAAGCGGGTTTCGCTCAGGCGGCGAAGGAGGCCACCTAACGGTAGGTAGCGCCGCACGATCTACCAGCCGGGGCGGCGCGCTTCTTCGCGGCGGCTGTCCTTAACTCGCTTCGCCTCTTCACGCAGGCGGTCGCGCCGCGCCTTCTCCCGTTCCTTTCGCTCGTTGACTGCCGCCTTTTGCTCGGCGCGCATCTCGTCGGCGCGGCGCTCGGCTTGCAGCTTTTCGTCTTCGGAAGGGGCCGCGCCCCAGCCCCGCGGTCGACGCTCGTCGGAATCGGCTGTCGTAGACGGCGACTTCTTGCGGCGCTCTCTGTCGCGAGGAGGCGAAGGCTTTCGGTCTTCTCTGCCGAAGATCCCGTCTACGCGGCGCTCGAACCAGGTGCCGATGCGTCCGAGAACCGTGCGCTCCCGCCGTTCGGGCGCTTCGTACCACGGCGGCGGCGGGAATGCAGCCCCGGCGTCCAGCCTGTCCGCCCGGATCGCCGACTTAAAGAAGTCGCCCACGATTAAAAGCGCATTGTGGGCACCCTGACCCCAGTAGTTCGAGCGGAACGTCACGCGGCGGTCGTTGAAGCCCACCCAGGCTCCCGCCACGAGTTGCGGGTGCATGAGGATGAACCAGCCGTCGCCGTTGTTTTGCGTGGTGCCGGTCTTTCCGGCGAGGTCTCCGCGCAGGCTATAACGAGACCGCACGCCTCGGCCGGTGCCCTCGTCCACCACGCCGCGCATCATGTCGAGAAGGAGCAGCGCGGTGTCGCGGTCGAGGACGGTTTGTTCTTCATCGGCAAAGCGCTCGATCACCTGCCCCGCGTCGTTCTCGATGCTCGTCAGGAGCAGCGGCGGATGATAGGTGCCCGCCGAGGCGATGGTGCCATAGGCGGAGACCATTTCGAGAAGCGTCACGTCGCTCGTTCCAAGGGCAAGCGAGGGCACTTTCTCCAGCGAACTCTGCCGTACGCCCATCCGTTCGGCCGCGTCCGCAACCCGGTCCGGCCCAAGCTCTCCGATGAGCTGCGCCGAAATGGTGTTCTTCGACTGACTGAGCGCCTGCCGGAGCGTCAGCATCTCGCCCGTCGATCCGCCGCTATTGGCGGGTCGCCAGACGCCGCCGCCTTCGAGCGGAATGTCCACCTCGCGGTCCCGGTAGAGGTCGTCCGGCGTGTGGCCGCTCTCGAGCGCCGCTGCGTAGACGAACGGCTTGAACGTCGATCCGGGCTGCCGCCGCGCCGTCGCGACGTGGTCGTACGGGCCTTCGTAGAAGTCGCGGCTGCCGACCCATGCCTTCACGAACCCGGTCGTCGGATCTATGGCGACAAAACCGGCTTCGACGCGGGTTCGCTCGGCCCGGAGCGAGTCGAGGAATGCCTCGTTGCGCGAAAGCGTGTCCAGCGCCTGCGCCTCCGCGTAGCCGTTTTCTACCAACTCGCGGAAGCGCACAGTCGCACGCACCGCCTCCTCTTGCAGCGACGGGTGAGTGGACCAGAAGTGTTCGAACGGCTGCACGCTCGTTCGGGCACTCTCGTATGCGGATGTTCGCGTCGAGAGAAGGCGAAGCCCGGACCGGCCCCACTCCACATCTGCGACAGCCTGCAGGGCCGCTCCCTGCTCCTTCACCGCTTTTTGCGCCAATTCCTGCAAACGGAGGTCAAGCGTTGTGCGGATCACAAGACCGTCGGTGTACAGGTCGTAGTCGTGCTGGTCCGCCCATTTGGTCAGGCGGTCTTTCAAGTAGGCCGTGAAGTGCGGCGCTTTGCTCTTGAGCACCGACTGCCGCTCGAAATTCAGCGTGACGGGCTTCACCGCGAGTTCGCCGAGGCGACCGGCCGACAGCTTGCCTTCGCGGTTCAGCTGCGCCAATACGAGATTGCGCCGTTGCAGCGCACGTTCGGGGTTGCGGACGGGATTGTAGTAGGAGGCGCCCTTCAGCATCCCGACGAGCGTTGCCGCCTGCAGCGTGTCCAGCTCCGTGGCCGACGTTCCGAAGTACGTCTGCGCCGCCATCTCGATGCCGAAGGTGTTGTAGAGAAACGGGACGGTGTTCAGGTAGGTCTCGAGGATCTCCGGCTTCGTGTAGAGCATCTCGATCTTGAGCGCCGTCACCATCTCCTTCATCTTGCGGTTGAAAGAAACCTGCCGCCCGATGCGCTCTGGATAAAGATTGCGCGCCAGCTGCATGGTAAGCGTCGATCCGCCCTGCGTCTTTCCCTCAACAGTCCGGATGACCGACCCGCCGAGGCGGTACAGGTCAATCCCGTGGTGCCCGTAGAACCGGCGGTCCTCTGTGGCGATGAGCGCGTCCACGACGACCGCAGAAATCGAGTCCAGCCCGACCCACTTCCGGTTGAGCCGATGGTAGCGAACGATCTCCTGTCCGTCGGCCGAGAGGACGATGGAGGGGTTCTCGGCGCGGGCGGCGCGGAGGGATTCCATGCCGGGCGTCAGGGGCAAGAGCAGCGCGGCGTAGGTGTAGACAAAAAGCGCCCCGATGGCCACCAGTGCAGCCAGTCCGGCCCCGGCGATCTTCATCCGGAGGCGCGGCGAGGTCTCGGCAGCAATGAGCCTTTGGCCCTGCGGCGCAACCGTTTGCCACCCCGACGCTGCGGCGGCGCGCAGGCGCGGCACGAGGCGGCGGGACACGTTGCCCCCTTTCGGCAGATCCTGTTCGGACATGGCGACGGGCCGGTTCTTTTTGGATGAAAGCCTTCCAGCGTGAGCACGATCCTACAGGCAGCGCAGCGCAAGGATCGCGCCGCGTTGCAACGGAGCCGGTACTTCTCCATTAAGCTTTACATCCCGCCTCAGATCCGATCAGGAACCGGTTCTTTAGAAACCACGCGGTAGGCGAGCACCGCGAGCACGATCCCGACGGCGTCCGCTACGAGGTCGAGTCCCTCCGGAGAGCGGTTGACCGGAAGGATGCCTTGCAACACCTCCGTCATCACGGCGAGCGCGAGGCCGGAGGCGAGCACAAGCGACGTGCGGGTCCGCAGCGGCCGCGTCAGGGCAGCCATCCAGAGCCACCCGAAGCCGGCAAAGAGCACGATGTGCGCCACCTTGTCCACGCCGTTCACGCCCACGCTGGGGAGATCCGATCCCGGAATCAAAACGGCGATGAGGATCAGGAGCGTCCAGAGGAGCGCGAGTCGAAAAGCGGTGCGAGGAGCGATCAAGAGAACCGTTCTTTGAAGAGGATGGGGAGGAGAGCCGGCAGGTCTGTCGCAAGCAAAGACCGTGCGCTGAAGTGTTCGGCGTAGCGGTCCGCCGCCGCGCCGCCGAGATGCACCGCGCCGGCAGCGGCGTGCGCCGGAGCCAGGCCCTGCGCCAGCAAGCCGACGCACAGACCCGCCAGCACATCGCCTGTTCCCGCCGTCGCGAGGGCCGGGTTGCCGGTTCCGCTAACGTAAACACGGCCTTCCGGCGTGGCGACAACCGCAGGGAGTCCTTTCAGGACGAGCACGCAGTCCCACTTTGCTGCGAACCGGCGGGCGACCGCGACGCGGTCGGTAAGGTCGACTTTCTCTCCCGCAAGGCGCTCAAACTCGCCCGCGTGGGGCGTTAAGATCCACTTCTTGCCCGAATGCGCCCGGAGCATTTCCGGATCTTGCGCCAGCGCAAACAGCCCGTCGGCGTCTATGACGGTGGGCAAGTCGGTTTCGGAGAGCAGCTTGCGCACGAAACGGTTGGTATGCTCGCCTCGCCCGAGACCAGGGCCGACGAGGAGCGCCTTTGCCTTTTCCAGCTTCGGCTGCAGCGCCGAAAGGGCGGCGTCCGGCTCGATGCCGTCGGCACCGGCGGGAAGCCCGAGCGTCATTACTTCCGTGAGCTTTTGCGCGAGGATCGCTTGCACATCTTGCGGACAGGCGCAGATGACGGCACCCGCCCCTGCGCGCGCCGCCGCCAACGAGGACATCGTGGGCGCGCCCGTAAAGCCGGACGCCCCTCCGACGACCACGGCCAATCCGATGCTGTACTTGTGCGAATGGTGCGTGCGGCGGGGAAGCCAAGACTTCAGAAGCGCATCGGTGGTGAATAAGGTCACGCTTCCCCTCTCCAGAAGGTGCGTTGGAATGCCAATTTCCGCCACCTCTACGATGCCCGCCGCCCCTGGTCCGTCGCCGAGCACCAGGCCCTGCTTGCGCGCCGCCATCGTTACGGTGAGCGCCGCGCGGACGACTTCGCCCAGAATCTCGCCGGTGTCCGCGTGCAACCCGGTCGGCAGGTCCACGGCAAGGACTGGTGCCGCCTGGCCGTTGAGCCACCGGACCACCTCTGCGTACGGCGGGCGAAGGGGTTCGGAGATGCCGGTGCCGAGCATCGCGTCAATGTAAAGGTCGGCGTAAAGGTCGGCGTGCCCGTGCGGAAGCATGTCCGCGTCATAGGCGTGGACGCGGAGCCGGTCGCCGGTGGCCGCCACGACGCTTTTCAGCACACGGAGGTGTGCGGCGGCATCTCCCTTGTACGCCCCCTCATCCGCGAGGAGGATTGCGTCGACAATAGCGCCGCGGGCGTGAAGGACCCGCGCGGCCACAAGCCCGTCTCCGCCATTGTTGCCCGGGCCGCAGAAGATCAGGACGCGCCGCCCGGCAAGCGGCCCGAAATGGCGCTCCGCGCCCTCCGCAACGGCACGCCCGGCCGTTTCCATCAGCGTGAAGCCGGCGATGCCGTGCTCGTCCGCGGTCGCGCGGTCCGCCTCGCGCATGGCCGCCGCCGTCATCAGGAGTTCGGAACCGGCGTCGCGTTCGGTCTCGTTCATCATGCTCGGGAGTTTATGGCAGGAAGCGAAGGGTGTCCTCGGTGGCCGTTTCCCAGCGGGCGCGGACGCGGACGCTGTCTGCGCCCCACGCCACGGCTTCTGCGGGTTCGTAGGGGAAAACCGATCCGCCATCCCACTTTTCATTCCGGTTGCGGTCCAGAAAGGCACGCAGTCGATACTGATCCTCAGGCAGGGCGTTAAACACGAACGCACCCGTAGAATCAGCGGTTGTTGTGCGGAGGGGTGCCGGCCCGCGCGAGGCCGCCCGGTACAACTCGACCACCGCAACGGCGGAGCGGTCTGGCAGCGCCACGAATCCGCTCAGCTCTCCGAGCGCGCGCGCCGAGAGTCGCTGGAAGAGGCGCGTGTGAACGGTGTCCGCGCCCGCCACCCGCAGCCGCAACACGGCCGGCGCGCCGGAGTCCGGACGGACGTAGTAGGTGGTTCCGTTCTCCACGCGGAGCGAGAATGCCAGTTCCCGCCCGAGGGAGTCTTGCAGGGAGAACAGCGCCGACGGCTGCGGGGCAGGCGTGTTGAACTGCGCCCCGAACGCCTCGCCGGGTGCGAGTCCGACGAGGGTGTCTGCCGTAATTCTATCCGGGACGAACTTTTGAAAGCGCAGGGTGAGCGTGTCCGAGGCGGCGGGGGCCGTAAAGGTCAGCTCCTCCGGTCTCGCCCTGTTGCCGGAAGAGTCCGCGACGGTGCCCGTCGTGAGGCTGTACGCCGCTCCTGCAACGAGCGAATCGGTTTTAAGGTAGACGGAAAATTGCTGCTCCGGCAAAGCGTACACAGCTTTAACCCCGACGTCTGCCCCGGCGTCTGATCGAACCCTCCAGAGCGTGTCCGGCGGTACGAGCGAGACGGCTTCGGCGAACCGCACTTCCAGGCGGCTGCGCGAGAGCGGCCGGAGCCGCTGCACGGACGGAGGGACGGTATCGGTCACGGCAGCGAGCCACGGCCCAAGGCGCGCGGTTAGGCCGCGTTCGCGCACGCCTTCTGGTAAGGGTTGGAAACCAACAGAGCCCCCCGGTGCAGCCGGCGGCGGAAAGGGTGGCGGCGGGCCGAGTGTCGGCGCGGGAAGCGCCTGTGAACCCAATGAGTCGGCGAAGATTACCGGGACGGGTGGAACCGCGAAGCGCTCGAGCGGGTCCGGGCGGCGGTTCCGGTTCCGGTCCTCAAGCGCAATGACATAGTACGGGTCTTCGCTCAAGTAAAAGAATGCGAACGTTCCATCCGCGCCCGTTTGCGTGCGGTAGTCGGGGCGCTCGATGGGAAGGGCGGGCGCGGTGCTGTCGGCCCGGCGATAGGCAAACACGTCCATTTCGGGAACGCCGGCACTGGTCGCCGGGTCGAGCACGCGGCCGGCGAGCTTCCCCTGATTGATCGTCGGACCGGTCGAGAAGGCGAGCGTGATCGGCTGCCGGAGGGCGACGCCGTGAACGTCGCGCAACTTGGCGTCGATCGTGACGACGTATGTCGTGTTTTCGCGCAGTCCTTCCGGAAAGCGGATTTCGACGGTGCGTTTGTTCCAGACGTACTCGAGTCGGCCGTCCGGCTCCGGGTTGATGCTGAGCGCCTGAAGGAGGGTTGGCTGGTTGATGTATTCGCTGAAGTGGATGCGCAGTCGATCTCCGGCGAAGAGCACCGCGCCCGCCTCCGGCTCGGAAAGCTGAATGGAAGGCGGCACGTCGTCCGCCGGCCCGCCCGTCGGAGGAACCGGGTTGGCGCACCCCGCGGAGCCGACGAGCAGCAGCAGCAAGAGCAGAAGGGGTCTACGATCCGTCATTGCCCTGGCCGCTGCGAAGCGAAAAGAGAAGGTACACGGACAGCGCGGTGGCTCCGAGCAGGAGCGACGGTTCCAGGTAACGCCGTCGCCAGCCGGCGTCGGGCAGGGCGGCCTGCGTTTCCGGGTAGGCTGCCGTCGCGAGGCGCTCGGCCTCTCGGAGCGGAACGACATCCACCCACTGCTTGCGGCAGGGCGCGTCGTTCAAGACGAGGCCGTCTGCGCCGGTGAGGGTGTACCGAAGCTCCAGGTCGACGGTCCGTTGCAGCTTGCCGCGCCCGGCACGAGCGTACCGGACGCGCGCGTCACTGACGCTGTACGAGAAGGCCGGGTAGGGCTGCGCAAAGAGGCTGTCTTCGACGTACACGCTTCGACCTTCCCCTTTCCACGCGTTCACAATGGCCGAACGGACGAAGGGCATGGCGTCGGGGGCGCGGAGTCTTATTCCGCCTGCGGCGTCCGGCAGGGGCGGAAGGCACTCGGCCGCGAGTCCGGAGAAAACGGCTTCGTTGGTCGGCTGAGCAGCCGCAGTCTGCATCCAGCTTCCGCCAAACAAAGGCAGGAGGAAGAAGGCGCAAACCGGAAGGAGTAGGCGGCGGGGCATAAAAGAGCGGGCGGAAAGACGGCTTGCGGTGGTGTCCGCAAGATACGTGTCTCTCCGCCCGCTGTTCGCCGGTTTCGCGAATCCTATGCGTAAATGCCGCGCAGGCGAAGTGCGCCGGCCACCTTCTCGACGGCGAGCACATACGCGCCGATGCGCATGGAGACGTTGTAGCGCTGGGCCGCGCCGTACACGTCGTCGAACGCTTTGCGCATGCCACGGTCGAGGCGCCGGTTCACGCGGTCGAGCGTCCAGAAGTAGCCTTGCCGGTCCTGAACCCACTCGAAGTAAGAAACCGTGACGCCGCCGGCGTTGGCCAGAATGTCCGGGATGACGAGGACGCCGCGTTCGTTGAGTATGTCGTCCGCCTCCGGGCTGGTCGGTCCGTTCGCGCCCTCGGCAATGATCTTCGCCTTGATCTTGTCCGCGTTATGGCGGGTGATCTGGTCCTCCTTCGCGGCGGGGATGAGCACGTCGACGTCGAGGCCGAAGAACTCGTCGGTCGAGACCTTTTCCGCTTCGGAGAAGCCTTCGAGCGAGTTGCGGTTGGCGGCGGCGTAGGCGATCATCTTCTGGAGATCGAGGCCGTTCTCGTTATAATACGAGCCGGTGATGTCTCCGATAGCCTTGACCTTGCAGCCCTGCTCGGCCATGAGCGTCGCGGCCACCGAACCCACGTTACCGAAGCCCTGCACGGCAACGCTGCTCTGGGCGGCGCGCATGCCGAGCCGCTCCATTGCCGCGAGGGTCACGGTCATGACGCCCCGGCCCGTGGCTTCACGGCGTCCCTGAGATCCGCCGAGGCTGATGGGCTTGCCCGTCACGACGGCGTTCTCCGTGCGGCGCGAGTGCATGGAATACGTGTCGAGAATCCACGCCATGACCTGCTCGTTCGTGTTCATGTCCGGTGCCGGGATGTCCTTGTCCGGTCCGAAAACGTCGATCAGGTTGGCGGTGTAGCGGCGGGTGAGGCGTTCGAGTTCTCCCGGGCTCATCTCGCGAGGGTTGCAAACGACGCCGCCTTTGCCGCCTCCGAAGGGCACGCTGACGACGGCGCACTTCCACGTCATCCATGCCGCAAGCGCTTTCACTTCGTCGAGCGTCACGTCGGGCGCGTAGCGGATGCCGCCCTTGCTCGGGCCAAGGATTTCGTTGTGGATGACGCGGTAGCCGGTAAAGACCTTCATCCGGCCCTCGTCCATCATGACGGGAACCGCTGTGATGTGGATGCGCGCCGGGGTGCAAAGATACTCGTAGAATCCGGGGTCAAGCTCAAGAATCTCGGCAGCGATGTCGAAACGCTGCATCATAGACTCGAAGGGGCTTTCCCGGTCGAGTACCGGGCCTGGTTCCCGGTACACGGCGCGTTCGTATACATTACGCTTGAACGGCATGGTGCTTTGCTCTGTGTTCGGTTGGTCGAATGCGCGGCCGCCGTAGATTGACCCCGCGCTGAATTGTTAAAAGGTACGACGCAACTCAGCTATCGTGGCGCTCGCGGCCGCATTCTATACCGCTATTCACAATCTGCTCGATGAACCTCTCGCCCCAGCCGCTCACCGAGCGCCGCCGTAAGGAAATAGCCTCGCTTCAGCAGAAGAAATACCGCGACCGCCTCGGGCAGATGGTCGTGGAGGGACTTCGTTCCGTCGAATCGGCGGTCGAAGCCGGCGCGCCGCTCGTCGAACTCGTTGTCGCCGAATCGCGCCGCGCCGACCCGGCCATCGAGGCGCTGCTGAAAGCTGCGGGCGTCCCGTTCTATGCGATCAAAGACGCCGACCTGGCCCGCCTCTCCGACGTCGAGACGGCGCAGGGCATTCTTGCCGTCGTGCGCCTGCCGGGCGAAGAGGCCGCGTGGGAGGGCGTTCGGCGCGTACTCGCGCTCGACGCGGTGCAGGACCCGGGCAACGTCGGGACGCTCGTCCGCACGGCCGCCTGGTTTGGCATCGATGCGGTGCTCGCCGGGCCGGGTTCGGCCGACCTGTTTAGCCCGAAGGTCGTTCGCTCGGCCATGGGCGGGTTGTGGGACGTCGTGCTCTCGCGGTCGCCGGACCTCCCCCGGTCGCTGGGCGACCTTCGGGAGAAAGGCTTCGCGCTCTACGCGGCCGATCTTGAAGGATCGCCGCCGGATGAATGGCACCCGTCGGCTCCGTCGGTGCTCGTGCTCGGGAGCGAGGCGCACGGCGTCTCGGCGGAGGTGCGCGCGCTGGTTGGCGGCTTCGTGTCCATTCCCGGAAACCCCGGCCGCCGGGGTGCGGAGTCGCTGAACGTATCCGTGGCCGGTGGCATACTCATGCAGCAGTGGACTCGAACAGGGGCATAGCGCCATGAGCCTCCGCCGACCTCATCGCCCGGCTCCGGAGACGCCGCCGCCGAAGGGCATTCCGGGTGCGGAGCGGCGCGCCGTCGTCGCGGCGGACCTCACCTTTCCCTTTGCCGGTCGCGACCGTTCGGCGTCCGACGTGGTGCGCGTTCTCGGTGGGTATCTCTCCGAGCGCCGGAAGGAGCGGATCGAGCAGGTGCTTCTGGAGCGAACCTACGGAATCGTGCCGGTGCTCGAGGGGGTGGTGGACACGGGCAACATCAGCGCGGTTCTGCGAACGGCCGAGGGTGTGGGCTGCCAGGCATTCCACCTGATCACGGCAGGGCGCACGTTCAAGAACTCGGTCCGCACGGCCGTTGGCGCTCAGAAGTGGACGGACCTGTTCCGGTGGGAGCAGTCCGAGACGTGCGCAGCCTACCTGAAAGAACAGGGCTACCGCCTCGTAGCGACGCACCCGTCGGCGGCCAGGCCCTTTCACGAAATAGACTTTACGGTAAAGACGGCGCTCCTGCTCGGCAACGAACGCGACGGCCTTTCCGAGGCGCTTCTCGCCGCCGCCGACGAGCGCTGCACCATCCCGATGTGCGGCTTCACGTCGAGCTTCAACATTTCGGTGGCGGCCGGAATCCTGCTCCACCACGCGCGAGAAGACCGGATCGCGCGGCAAGGCTTCCATGGCGACCTATCCGAGCGCGAGCGGGCGAACCTGCGGGCGCTCTGGTATCTTCGCAGTGTGCGGCGCTCCCGAGACCTTGCAGAACGCGCGTTTTCGGCCGAGATGGGATGAGCGGTAGGCGGCGTTCGCCCCGAGCGTCGTACATTCCGGCTCGTGTCTGTACGCGCCGCCGGCCGCCCGGCGCTTCCTTCGCTCGTCTCCCGATGAAAAAACTTTCGTTTCCAGATTCGCTCGTCCTCATCTTCGCCATGATTGTGCTCGCGCAGATCATGACGTACTTCATCCCGGCGGGCGTTTACGACCGTGAACTCGACACGACCGAAGTGGCCGAACCGCTCAAGTTCGTGCTTCCGGGTCTGCCCGGTGAGACCGCCATCTCCGACGCAGGGGAGCGGACGATCACGATCCCCGAAGGGTCGCTG
Organism: uncultured Bacteroidota bacterium; assembly: GCA_963790965.1. GTDB lineage: Bacteria > Bacteroidota > Rhodothermia > Rhodothermales > DASSAV01 > CAWBQO01. The sequence continues at coordinate 765,207 of CAWBQO010000006.1, read as the reverse complement.
GAGAGCGCTCCCGGCCGGAAGGTGAAGGAGGGAACGTTCCACCTCGTCGAGGCGGAGCCGCTCGCGTGGCACGCCTTTCTGACGAAGATTCCAAAAGGACTCGACGCGGCGGCGGAGATCATTTTCTTCGTCTTTATCGTCGGCGGCGTTATTGCGGTCGTGCGGGAGACGGGGGCCATCGATGCGCTCATTGGAACCGCCATTCGGCACCTGGGCGGGACACCGCTGCTACTGACGGCGGGCATGGTGACGCTGTTCGCGGTCGGTTCATCCACCATCGGAATGGCGGAGGAGTACATGCCGTTCGTTCCCATTCTCGTGGCGATGAGCATTGCGCTCGGCCTCGATGCGATCGTAGCGATGGGCATCGTTTACATCGGCGCGGGCGTGGGGTACGGATGCGCGGCGCTGAACCCGTTCACCATCATGATTGCCAAGAGCATCGCAGGTCAGGACCCGACATTCTGGTTCTGGCCCCGGTGGGGGCTGCTCGCCGTCTGCATCGTGATCAGCGTTCACCACTTGATGGTTTATGCGCGGCGCATCCGGGAAGACCCTTCAAAGAGCCTGGTGGCCGATGTGGACTACTCCGTGGGCTTCGAGATGCCGACCGACGTGCGGCTCACGCCGCAGCGCATGGGCATCCTTTCCGCGTTCGTCGTGATGATCGGCGCCTTCGTGTGGGGTGTTGCACATTACGACTGGTACTTGATCGAACTGGCCGCGCTTTTCCTTGGCGTGGCGCTCTTTGCGGCCTTCGTCGGGCGCATGTCGCCGAACCTGACCGCGCGCGCGTTCGTGACGGGGGCGGCCGAGCTGACCGGCACGGCGCTGCTGATCGGTTTTGCGCGCACGATTGAAGTGGTCTTGAGCGACGCCCACGTCATCGACACCGTGATCCACGGCATTGCCGGGTTGCTGCAGAGCGCCGACGGGCTGGGCGCGTTCTCGTCCGTCGTGTCCGCCTGGGGGATGCTGGCCGTGCAGAGCATCGTCAACTTTCTCATTCCTTCCGGCAGCGGACAGGCGTACGTGACGATGCCCATCATGGCACCGCTGGCGGATCTGACCGGCGTGGGGCGCGAGACGGCGGTGCTGGCCTACCAGTTCGGAGACGGCTTCACGAACATGATCGTCCCGACGAACGCGCTGCTAATGGGAATGCTCGTGCTCGGGCGGATTCCGTTTCAGCGGTGGGCGCGATTCATCCTGCCGCTGCTCGGCAAGATCTACCTCGTCCTCCTGGCCGTCCTCGCCTACGCTGCCATTGTGCAGTTGCAGTAGGGAAGCGGCGGCACCTCGCTACGGACCTATCTGAGGTGTACAGGCGCTATCCTGCGACTTCAACGGCGAACCAACTGCGGCTGTTGATGCGTGAATAACGCTCCTGTGAGCTGCTTCACGATGCGTATGTAGCGGCAGCCTTTCATGCACTCACCCATTCGGCAGCCAAAGCATCGCTCCTAGGTGCGGTCTACATGATGCCGCTGGTGAGGAAGGGCAGGGCGGATTGGAAAACTCATCGGAATCTATGCAGGCAATGCGCCCGGTCCACGTGCGACGATCTTCCACTGAGAAGTTCTCCATTTGATCTGGATAGAAGTATGGTCCAACTTCGCATTGGAGTAGTTAGATGACTACTGGTAAACATGCTGTTCGTGCCACACGAGAAAGGCGCTCAGGGGCGCGAAGCGGGTCGGCATGGTGACCTTTTCCCCATTGTACTTCATCAGCATATCTCGAGCAGCGGAGGAGCGCGTTTTAAGCACGCGATGCGAAACTGCCACCCGAAACTCCGGCGTCACCGTCATAAAACCCTTATCATAGGCGCGATCGTGAAGAGCACAGAAGGCCATGCCGTTGCGGGGATCGAGGCGTAAATCCGCCCGTTCTGACCATGGAATGATGTGACCTGCAGAAAGAAGGGCCGGTAAGTCTAATCCGCAAACTGCGCAACAGCTATCGTAGCTCGACAACACGGCTCGCCTGAAAAAGGATTGGCCTCTTCGTACCCTCACGATGGCCTCCTGCTCGCTCGGTCCTGATGGCGGCAGCGGAAGATCGTCATGCCCATCGGGCTGCCGGGTGGCACTCTTTAACTGAAACAGTAACCTTTCTGCGTCCTCTACAAGCGCTTGCCAGTCGCCAGTGTACGTTTGCCAAACTTCATCGTCAAGCTTGCTGGCATGGACCAAACCGCTGATGCCCCGCTGCATAAGACGTTCATCAAACGAGCCGAGATTGCCGAGTTTGCGAGCTACGGAGCTTGGAGTTCGTCCAATCATCTGCGCAAGCTCGATCACCTCAGGCGTGCTTCACTTGGTCCGAGCGAATGGAATCTGGCAGTACAGGTAAAGTGCCAACATCGTCTCCTCCCGAGACCATGCGGTTCCATACTTGTCGTTCATGGTTGAAGAGGCTGCAGAAAAGAAGGTGCTACTGAGGCGCGCATCATCGGCGAAGGTCTATGGGACTGTTGAAATAAAGTGAATCCAGACCAGGCATCAAAGGTTGTGTGAACGGAATCAACAGCGAACCAAAGCAAGGCTGAGATGCTTCGCTTCGCTCAGCATGACACGGGCGGGACGTTTTGCTTTTCGTGACCTCGGTCGCTTTCTCGTCTTCTCCGGTATCCCCGTTTGTCATCCTGAACGTAGTGAAGGATCTGTCCTTCCCGGATGCTGAGAGCCTGCTGAAAAAAGGCGAATACAGAGCAGGCATCAAGGGATGTGTGGATTGAATCAACAGGTCTTAGCAGGCTGTTGATTTACTATCAATGGAATGCGCTGCAGATATTTGAGACGATGTGCGCGACTGAAACGCTGCCTAACACTCCCTTGAGTCCCCCTCAAGGGGGAAGTTGCGTGGGTGCTTTGGTCCATTTGCTCAGCTACATACAGCGCGTTCTATTATTTCAACAGCCTCTTAGTAATGGCCAGGGATAGGCCTCGTATCTTCGCCTTGTTCGAAAAACATTTATGAAAATCGGCATTGTTTCTGACACGCATGGGTTTTTTCATCCGGCTCTGCCGGAGTTCCTCTCGGGCGTGGATCTCATCCTCCATGCTGGGGACATCGGCACGGCGGACATACTCGACGCGCTGCAGCGGCTTGCCCCCGTTCGCGCCGTCTGGGGCAATATCGATGGGCAGGACATTCGCAAGCGCGTGCCGGAGGAACAACAGTTCGTGTTCGAAGGGCTTGTCTTCTGGATGCGCCACATCGGCGGACGGCCCGGGCGGTGGGATCAGGCGGTCGGGCCGCGCTTACGGGAAGAGCCTCCGCACGTCTTCATCGCCGGGCACAGCCACATTCTCCGCATCGAACGGGTCAAGGCGCTCCGGGGCATGCTCTTCATCAATCCGGGCGCTGCGGGCCGCCAGGGATTCCACAAGGTGAAAACGTGCGTCCGCCTGGAAGTATCCGACGGTGCGCTGAAGGCCGCCGAGGTCATTCACCTCGATGAATAGGGGCCTGCGTGTAACCTTTGCGCAATCGCCTCGCTGCGGCGGGATGAAGGTTGCGGAAGCCGAGTAGAAGGAGCATTCTGCCGGACTAACCACCTTTCGCTATGGACATGCTCACTCGCTACAGAGACACCCTCCTCCTCGTTACGCTTACCCTGATGCTGCTCGTCCTGCCCGGCTGCGATCTCGTCGGCGGGATCTTGAAGTTCGGCTTCTGGGTCGGCGTGATCGTGCTCATCGTCATTATCGCCATCATCTGGGCGATTGTGCGCTTTGTCCGGCGAAAGGTCTGAGCGGAGGGCCTCACCCTCTCCGCCGCTCCAGGAGGAGCATCATCAGCAGGCCCAGCACGGCGATGGTTGCATCGGAAGATTCGATCGCACCTTCCTTCTCGATCCGGTACTGACGCTCGAAGAACGAGGGCCGTTTGGCGGCGCGAAGGAGCACGTCACCCTGTTCGTTGCGGACGAGGTACGTCGGGTGCAGCATGTATCCGGTGAGCATCCCGAGCACGGGCACCTCGCCCACAAAGGAATCCACTAGCTTCACCCACGGATTGTCCTCGCGGATGGAGAGCGCCCGGCCGTCGGGCAGTGTGATCTCGTAATGCGCCCGCCAGATGGACCGCATACCTCGCCGCTTTACCGACCCGAGGGCGGCTCCGTCCATGCTCTCGATCCGGTACGTCGCCGAGAAATCGATCATCCGGTCTGCCTCGATGCGGCAAAGCGGCCGGCGCTTGCCTTCGTCTGCGTAAACGAGGACGGACTCCTTGAGCTTGAACGCCTTCTGCTTGACGTACATCACCAGGCCGCCTTCGGCATCGGTGACGGAAATCTGCTGGGCAATAGCGATGAGCTTAAAGCGGAGGTCGAGTGGAAATTGCATGTCGCCGGGTAGATGGGTGATCGGTGCGGAGTTAAGGTACGCTTTGGAGGCTGTTGCTTAACCCTGATTGGAATACATCACACATTTACGGGCAATGTACGAGGCTGGAATGCCGCCTAACACCCCCTTGAATCCCCCTCCAGGGGGAGGTTACGTCGGTATTTTGGCTCGTGGTTTCAGCTATATCGAACGCTTTCTATTTTCGACGGCCTCTTTGCCTTCGATATACATAAGGTTCGCGCAGATCACCGGCGATGGGCCTCTCCTTCAGCGTTCTGCCCGGCGGGACATTCCATGCCGAGGTGCTGCCCCTCTGATTCTCCTCACGTCCGGACGGCCTCCGCAATCCCCGGCTGTCGTCCTGAACTAATGAGAGGATCTACCCACGCCGCCAGCCGTCCCTCATTAGAAGCAAAGCGCATGGTCCGGTGATCCGAGAAGTACCGGCGGTTGCGGTCCGGCAAAACGCTGCCGGCCGGCCGGATCAGCGGGGGCATAACCGCCGTAAGAGGGCGATGCCGCCGCCGAAGTGATCTCCAGCGCCCATGTCCGAACACTTGTTGATAGGAATTGCCGTCGTTTTTCTGCTCGGCATCGGCGCGCAATGGCTCGCGTGGCGGTTCAAGCTGCCCTCTATCCTGTTGCTGCTCATCTTCGGGTTCCTCGCGGGGCCGGTCAGCGGCGTGCTCACGCCGGAGATGCTGGCGGGCGAATGGGTCTTTGCCGTCGTGGCGCTCTCGGTCGGGATCATTCTTTTCGAAGGCGGGCTGAGCCTGAAGATCGATGAGCTGCGCGAGGTCGGCACGGCGGTTCGCAATCTGATCGTGATCGGGACCGTCGTCACGTGGCTCATGGGCGCGGCGGCGGCGCACTACATCGTCGGGTTCAACCTGAGCATGTCGTTCATCATCGGGGCGATCCTCGTGGTGACCGGGCCTACGGTCATTCTGCCGCTCCTGCGGCACGTGCGCCCAACCGCCCGCATTGGGACGGTGGCTAAATGGGAAGGCATCACCATCGACCCGATCGGCGCGCTGCTCGCGGTGCTGGTCCTCGACGTGGTGCTGCTGCTCAACGACCCGGCAGAAGCGGCGGTGGTTCAGACGTGGGGTTCTGCGGTGCAACACGCCGTGCGCGGCTTGTTTCTGAACATCGTCATCGGCACGGGCGTGAGCATCATCGGCGCGGCGCTGCTCGTGTTGCTCCTGCGCCGGCGCATGGTGCCGGACTTTCTGCAAAGCCCACTTGCCCTCGCCGTCGTGGTGTGCGTTTTCGTGCTCTCGGACACCCTGCACCCGGAGTCGGGCCTTCTCGCGACGACGCTCATGGGCATCATGGTCGTCAATCAGCCTTATGTAGCGGTGCGGCGAATCGTGGAGTTCAAGGAGGATTTGCGGGTCCTGCTGATCGGCAGCCTGTTTATCATTTTGAGCGCGCGTTTGGAACTCAACGCGCTCGCCTCGTTCATGAACCCGCGCAACCTGATCTTCCTCGGGGTGCTGATGCTGATCGTGCGGCCGATAGCGGTCTTCCTGTCGTCGCTGGGAACGAAGCTGTCGTGGCGCGAGCAGGTGTTTATGTCGTGGCTGGCACCGCGTGGAATCGTGGCGGCGGCGGTCGCCTCGCTGTTCAGCTTCCGGCTGCAGTACGTTTTTCCTGCGCAGGCCGAAGCGCTGGTGCCAACCGTCTTCATGGTGATTGTGGGCACGGTGGCGATCTACGGCCTTACGATCACGCCGCTCGCGCGCCGCATCGGCGTGGCGCAGCCGAGTCCGGACGGCGCGCTCTTCGTCGGCGCGCACCCGTGGGCGAGAAAGCTGGCGGCGGCCTTGAAGGAGCACGGCATCCAGGTGCTCATGGTGGATTCAAACTGGCACAACGTCTACCGCGCACGTAGTGAAGGCATGGAGGCGCAGCAGGCCAACGTGCTGAGCGAGGGGATCGTGGACGAACTCAACCTCGGCGGCATCGGGCGGCTGCTCGCGATGACGCCGAACGACGAGGTCAATTCGCTCACGGCGTTGAGCTTTAACGAGGTCTTCGAGAGCGCCGAGCTTTACCAGCTCCCTTCGCGGAAGGGGAGCCGGCAGGACGAGGACCTGTTGCCGCGCCACCTGCGAGGGAGGCCGCTCTTCGGTCCGAAGATGACCTTTCCGACTTTAAGCGAGCGGTTTGACCGGGGCGCGGAAGTGGAGGCGATCGAGATCAAGAACGGCAACTCGGTGGAGGATCTCCAGCGCATTTACGGCAAGCGGCTGCTGCCGGCCTTCGTCGTGCGCAGCACCGGACGCCTGCACGTGCTCAGCGACGAAAGCTCCCTCACAGCCGCGCCGGGCGACATTCTCATCGGCATCGTGGACCCCGAGCGCGGGGACGAGCCGGAGGAGGAGCAAGCAGCGGCATGAGCAAGGTGACGACCGGCTTTCCAGCGCTCTCGCTCCTTTGCGCGTGCCTTCTGATCCCCGCCGTTGCCCCGGGAGAGGCTCATGCACAGCGTGTCCGCGTCCTGCCCTCGAAGGACTCCGTGAGCGTGGGCGAACGGTTTACGCTCAGCGTCGCGGTCAAGCACAACGGCGTCGCCCGGCCGCTCTTCGCGGACCCGGCTCTCGGCGACACACTCATGGGAGACCTCCTCGTGCTCGGCCGGCGAGGGCCGTTCCAGAGCAGGCTTGCAGGCAGATCGGAGCGGGTGGATAGCGTTGTTTATGACGTGACCACGTTTGCTCTGGACAGCGCCTATGTGCCGCCGCAGCCGGTGCGTCTCGCCGTCGAGACGGACACCTTCTCCGTCGGCACGCCGCCGCTGGCCGTGCCCGTTCGATCCGTCGTTCCCGAGGATGCTGCGGACATCCGGGACCTCGCGCCGCTGGAGGAGTTTCCGAGGCCGTGGTGGTTCTGGGCCTTGATCGCTGCGGGTGTGCTGCTTGCCGGAGGCCTGGTCTACTACTTTCTTCGCCGCCGCGCAAGGAAGCCCGCGGCTGAGGCAGAAGCGGCGCGCCCTGAAACGGCGCTCGAAGAAGCCTTGCGCAGGCTCGCGGCGCTGGAACGGGTGCCGCCGCCGCAGTTCGACGGAATCAAGCCCTGGTACGTCGAGCTTGCGGACACTCTGCGCCAGTACATAGAGAGGCGGCTTAAGCTTCCGGCGCTCGAACGCACGACGCGCGAGATCACGCAAGATCTCGACGAGGCCCGGTCGCGATTCGGCTATCCGGACGACCTTGCGCGCCGCGTCCGCGCCGTCCTGAGCGCCGCCGACCTCGTCAAGTTCGCCGATGCGCAGCCCGAACCGGCCGAAGGCCGCCGGCTCGTCGGCGAGACCCGCAGTGTTCTTCACGCTATCGAACGCGCGCTCACGCCCGCGGTCGTCGCGCCCCTACCGGCGGACGCCGAAGCAAACCCTGCTTGAGGTCGACCGGCCTCTCTTCGAAGATGGATCGCGTATGAAGGCTCCTTCGAATCGTCTGGTTGAACGCCTTGCCGGTGCGGAGCGCGTGGCGGTGCTTACCGGCGCGGGAATCTCTGCCGAGAGCGGCATCCCGACGTTCCGTGACCCCGGCGGAGTTTGGGAGCAGTTCAAGCCCGAGGAACTGGCCAACGTCAACGCCTTCTTGCGCAATCCGGTGCTCGTGCAGGGCTGGTATGCCCATCGGCGAGAAGTCGCAGGGGAGAAGCAGCCCAACCCCGGCCACCGCGCCCTCGCCCTGCTCGAGGAGATGGTGCCGGACTTTACGCTCATTACGCAGAACGTGGACGGACTTCACGCGCGGGCGGGCAGCCGCAGGATCATCGAGCTTCACGGCAACATCATCCGCAGCTATTGCCAGGCGTGCGGCCGCGAGGCGGAAGAGGCGGATATGGAACCCCTCCAAAGAGGCGAGCCTACCCGTTGCCCCGACTGTGGCGGCTTCCTGCGTCCGGACGTCGTCTGGTTCGGCGAGCAGTTGCCGGCGGGCGTTTACCAGGCGGCAGAGGCGGCGGCAGATCGCGCGGAAGTGTTTTTGAGCATCGGCACGAGCGCGCTCGTGTATCCGGCTGCGAACCTCCCACTCACCGCCTTAAATTCGGGCGCGTATGTCGCCGAAGTGAACGTCGAGCCGAGTGCAATCGCGGGCTTTCTGGATGAAGTCGTGGTCGGGCCGGCGGGGGAGGTCCTGCCCGCGCTCGTCCGGGCGGTGAAGAACCTGCGGCAGGGCTGACCGCATACGGTAGAGCTGGGAGCAAGAGCCGGACTTCTCCGTTCAGAAACTCTCTTACCGGCCGAGGTTTGTTATGCAGTTTGCCCGTCCTGAATTCCTGTGGCTGCTCGCGCTGTTGCCCCTGCTGCTCGCCTGGGAAGTCTGGCGTTTTCGCCGCCGGAGCGGTGGGCTGGTCTTTAGCCATGTGGCCCCCGCAGGGGAAGCGCGGCAGGGCATCTGGGTCAAGCTTCGCGGCTTATTGCCGCTCCTCCGCATGGCGGCGCTGGCCTTTGGCATCCTCGCGCTCGCGCGGCCGCAGGAGCGCAACACCGTCCATACGCGCTTTGCCGAGGGCGTGGACATCGTCCTTGCGCTTGATATTTCAACTTCCATGCGGGCGCAGGACTTTCTCCCCAACCGCTTCGAAGCGGCGCGCGAAGTCGCCTCCGAGTTCATCAGCGAGCGCCTGACGGACCGCGTGGGGCTTGTCATCTTTGCGGGAAAGGCGTACACGCAAGCGCCGCTGACGCTCGACTACGGCTTTCTGCAGACGATGCTTTCGCGCGTGGAGATGGGCGAGATCGAAGACGGGACCGCAATCGGCACCGCGCTGGCGATGGCCGTGAACCGGCTCAAGAACACCGAGGCTGTGAGTAAGGTCGTGATCCTGCTCACCGACGGGCAGAACAACCGCGGCGAGATCGACCCCGTCACGGCGGCGGAGCTTGCGCAGACGCTCGGCGTGCGCGTGTATGCCATAGGGGTCGGGACGCGGGGCGAGGCGCCGTACGTGGTCAACCACCCCTTTCTCGGTCGGCAGATCCAGATGGTGAAAGTGGAGATCGATGAAGACATGCTCCGCACGGTGGCCGAGCGGACGGGCGGCCAATATTTTCGAGCAACCGACAACGAGGGTCTACGAGCGGTGTATGACGAAATCAGCACACTCGAACGGACGAAGATCGAAGAACAACAATACACGGACTACGAGGAGCGGTATCCACGTTTCCTATGGCCGGCGCTCGCGCTGTTGCTGCTCGAAGTCGTCCTGTCGTCCACCCGCCTGAGGACCTTCCCGTAAGAAGAGGTGGCCATTCAGAAGCCGCCGCCGCGTTGATTAATGCTTTGCTTCGCGACTTGCCCCTTGTCTAGCAGGCTGTTGATTTACTATCGATGGAGTGCGCTGCAGATATTTGAGACGATGTACGCGACTGAAACGCTGCCTAACACCCACTTGAATCCCCCTCAAGGGGGAAGTTGCGTGGGTGCTTTGGTCCACATGGTCAGCTACATACAGCGCATTCTATTATTTCAACAGCCTCCTAAAGATGCTTTTTCTCCATCCTGAATACTTCTGGGCGATGTGGGCGGTGCCGCTGGTGATCGGGGCGCTCCTCTGGGCGGCGTGGCAGCGAAAGCGGGCTGCGCGGCGCTTCGGGGAGGAAACCCTTCTGGCGCGACTCTCCACCTCCGTCAGTCTGCGCAAAAGGCGCTGGAGAGGGGCAATGCTCGTCGCGGCGGTCGCGCTCCTGGCCTTTGCGCTTGCCGGACCGCGTTACGGGACCCGCGTGCGAGAAGTCCGGCGGGAGGGCGTCGATCTCGTGATTGCGCTCGACGTATCGGCCTCGATGCTGGCTGAAGACGTGGCACCGAGCCGGCTCGAAAGGGCGAAGAACGAGGTCAAGAAGCTGCTGGCCGAGTTGAGCGGAGACCGCGTCGGGCTGGTCCTCTTTGCCGGAGATGCGTTCGTTCAGTGCCCACTCACGACCGACTACGGGGCCGTGCGGCTCTTCCTCGACGTTGCGGAGCCGAGTCTGATCCCGACGCCCGGAACCGACTTCGGAGCGGCGCTGGCGGCGGCGCGGCAGGCGTTTTCGGCGCAAGACCCGGACGGGCAGGAGGAGAAGCGAACGCGCGTACTGCTTTTCATCTCTGACGGCGAGAACCACGTCGGAGATATGCGCACGGCCACGGATGAGGCTCGTAAAGCCAACATCCACATCTTTGCCGCAGGGGTCGGGGGGGACGAGGGCGCGCCGATTCCGCTTCGCGAACGGGGTCGTACGACCTACAAGACCGACCGGGAGGGCCGAACGGTGCTGACGCGCCTCGAAGCGGCTTCCCTTCAACGGCTCGCTGAGGGAGGCGCCTATTACCGGATCACCCGCACGTCAAGTTCGTTGCCGGAGTTGATTCCGGCGCTCGGCACCATGGAAAAGACCGCGTTCGCCTCCGACGAGTTCGAGGACTACGAAGAGCAGTTCGGATGGCCGCTCGCGCTCGGGCTGCTGCTGCTGGTGGCGGAGCGCTTCGTCGGCGACCGGCGTCGCGCGCCCCGTGCTTTGCGATAAAGGCTTTCGTTTTCCACCTTTATGATCGTTCGCCTCATCCTATTTTCGCTTCTGCTCCTCGGCGGCGACGGCGGCCGGGACGGCAATGCGCTTTACCGAGCCGGGCGTTTTGACGAGGCGGCGCGCTCGTACGAAGATGCGCTGCAGCGCCTCGGCGAAGGGCAGAGCAGCCGGCGGTTCGGACTGCTTTACAACCTCGGGATGGCGCGGTACCGGTTGGAGGACTATGTGGCTTCCCGCGAAGCGCTCCTCCGCGCCGTTGCGGAGGCACCGGACGGGCGGGAACGCGCGCGCGCGGCGTACAATGCCGGGAACGCGGCGTACAAAGCCCAGGACCTGGAGGCGGCGCTCGGCCTCTACAGGCAGGCGCTCCTGGCGGATGCCTCTTTAGAGGATGCCCGGTTCAACTATGAGTTTGTGAAACGGAAGATGGCGTCCAAATCCCCTGATGATAACCAGGGCGGACAGGATCGAATCGAACCGTCCGCATTTGCCCGGGCGCTGAAGGAGCGGGCGGAAGCGCTCGTTGCCCGGAGGCAGTACCGCGAGGCGCAGCAACTGATGCAGGACGGCCTCCTGCAGGATTCCACCGTGCGCGCCTTCGACACGTTCACACGCCGCGCGGGCGAGGTGGCAGACATCATCGAGGGAACGCCATGAGAATCCTCTTCTTACTGCTGCTCATCACGACGCTCGGCGCTGAGACTGCGCGGGCGCAATCGGCGGAGCGCTTCTTCCATGAAGCCGGCGGGCAGTTTATTGCCGAGAAAGTGCCCGAGGCGCTGCAAACGGTTAATGCCGGACTTGCCGCGTTCCCATCCGACCCCAAGCTGCAGGCGCTCAAGAAAAAGATCGAGGAAGAACAGAAGGGCGACGGCGGCGGTAGCGGCGGCTCCGGCGAACAGGGCGATAAGCAGAACGAGCAGGGGCAGCAAAAGCCGGACGAGAAGCAGCCGCCTTCGGAAGAGCCTCAGCAAGGCGATCCTCAGTCCGAGGAAGAGCAGTCCGAGCCGGAAGAGCAGCTGGGGGGGACGCCGGAGAGTGCGCCCGAGAAGGTCAGCCGCGAACAGGCCGAGCGCATTTTGCAGGCGCTTGAAGAGAACGAAGAGGAACTGTTGAAGGAGGTTCAGCGCCTCAAGTCGAGGCCGCGCCGGGTGGAGAAAGATTGGTAGCGATGTTGTTTGTGCGTTTCCGCAGCCGGTTGGCGTTCGCGTTCCTGCTGCTCTGCCTTTCCCCTGCCGCCATCGCGGCGGCGCAGTCGGTGTCCGTGCGCGCCTATGTGGATCGGAACGCGGTCGAAGTGGGGGAGCAGGTTGCCTTCACCCTTGAGGTCGAGGGCGCGAACCTCTCGCGCGTGGGCACGCCGGCAGCGCCGGCCGTGGAGGGTCTGGCGATGCTGAGCCGGTCGCCGAGCTTGCGCCGATCAGCGTCCATCATCAACGGCGTATCGAGCCAGAGCGTGGCCTACACCTGGGTGCTTCGCCCCGTGAAGGCGGGCAGCGCGCGCATTGGTCCCGTCAGGATCGAGATCGACGGGCGCGCCTACAAGACCTCGCCGATCGTCGTGACGGTCTCCGGAAACGCCTCGTCCGCGCCGGGTGCCCAATCGGGAGGCGGGCAGGAGGAAGAGAGCGCCTTTTCGCAGCGCGACCTTTTCCTGCGTGTGGTGCCGAGCGCGCAGACGGCTTTCGTCAATGAGCAGATCATCCTGGCCTACCGGCTTTACTTCAAGCAGGGGGTTCAGGTGCGTGAAAGCCGCATGACCGACTCCTGGGACGCCGATGGGTTCTGGCGCGAAGACCTCGAGATCGAACAGCGCCCGACGCCGGAGGTGGTGGTTGAGAACGGGATCCGGTACAACGTCATTACGCTCAAGCGCGTGGCCCTCTTCCCCACCCGACCCGGAACGCTTCGCGTGGAGCCGCTGCGCATCCAGACGGAAGCCTACCTGCCCTTTACCGGCCGCGGGCTGGAGCAGTTCTTCGGGTTCGGGCGCGGGATGGAACAGGTTTCCCTGCAGTCGCCGCCGCTGGAGGTGCGCGCGAAAGCATTGCCGCCGGGAGCGCCGGCGGGTTTTGCTGGAGCAGTTGGAACCTTCCGCCTGCAGACGCGCACCGGCGATACGCGGCTGGAGGCCGGCGAAGCGCTCGAATTGACCGCAACCGTCGAAGGATCCGGCAACCTCGCCACCCTCGCGCCGCCGCGCGTGGAAGTGCCGGGAGCCTTCGAGCGCTATGATCCGCAAGCGGATGTTTCCCTGGCACGAGGCGGCGCGGGCATCTCCGGCGAAAAGTCTTTTCGATATGTGTTTGTCCCCCGGGTGAACGGCCGCTTCGACCTTCCCGCCGTTCGGTTTTCCTACTTCGATCCGCAAGCGGGCGTCTACCGCACGGACTCTTCCGCTACCGCAACGGTTATTGTGGAAGGCGCTGCGGCAGAGGCGTCGCGCTCCCCGGCGGCCCGGCTGCCGGTCGACGACATTGCGGGCATGATGGAAGGCGAGGTGACGTGGGTGCAAACAGGCCGCAAGCCGCTTCACCGGCAGGTGTGGCCGTATGCGGCCCTCCTGTTGCCGCCCGCGCTGCTCGCGGCGGCGCTCCTTGTGCTGGCACGGCGCCGGCGGATGGAAGCCGATCCGCAGGCGCTGCGCAGTCGGCGCGCGACGCCGGCCGCGCGGCGCAGTCTGCGCGAGGCCGAACGGCTGCTCCGGGAGGGGTCGGCGCGCGCCTTCTACGGCGAGATCGAGCGAGCGGTGCTCGGCTTCATCAGCAACCGGATGGGCATTCCCGAGCGTGGACTGACGCGCGAGCGGCTCGGAGAGGCGCTGGCGAACGAGGGCATTCCCGAGCCGGTCCGCGCCCGGATCGGTGCCATGCTCGAAGAATGCGACCGCGCCCGCTTCGCGCCGGTGGGGCCGGACCGCGAAGCAATGCAAACGGCCTGTCGCCGCGCGGAAGGAATCATTTCAGACCTCGATGAGCAGACGGCAGCGGAGGGGACGACAAGCGCATGAATCGTTTTGAATATGTGATCACCCTCGCCGTTTGCGCCGCGCTCTTCGGTGTTCATCCTTCGTACGCCAAGGATCCGCCGGCGGAAGCCGTGCGCGGCCTCGAGGAAGGCAACCGGCTCCTTGCGGCGGGCGCGTATGGCGAGGCCGCTGCGGCCTTCGAGCGCGTCGAGGCTTCAGGCTGGGCATCGGCGGCGCTCTACACGCATCTTGGCAACGCCTACTTCCGCATGGACCGGCTGGGGCCGGCGGTGAGATCATACGAACGCGCCCGGCGGTTGCAGCCGGAGGATCCGCTCATCCTGCACAATATCGAGGTGGCGGAGAGCAAGACCGCGGACCACCTTACCCGCGCGCCGGAGCCGTACTGGGAAGGATGGGAGCGATCGCTTGCCCGCTTTCCCGGGGCGAAGGGCCTCTTCCTGATGGGCTGGCCCTTGTTCGTCGCCGGACTCGCGCTGGTGTTCTACGGGCGAATGGCCGGGCATACCCGCGCGTGGCTGCGGCGCGCGCAGGGCGTAACGCTGGTCGCGGGAGCGGCGTTATGTGTTCTTGCCTTCGGCGTATCGGTGGCTGCCGCAGAGCGGCGCGAAGCAGTCGTTTTGGAAGCGGCGGTGCCCGTGCGCGATGCCGTTGATGCGCCGGAGGCGGCCACTGAGATCCACGAAGGAACGACGGTGGACCTTCTGGAGATACATTCGGACTGGTGGCGCGTGCGTTTGCCCGACGGCACGGAGGGTTGGATCCGCGCGGGTGCCGCCGGCGAGATTTAGATGCGACTTGTCCACATCCCCTGTTATCAGCGCAGCGCGCGTGCTATTTTGCGGCAGCACATTGACCGACGATAAGACACATGGAACCGCACATTTACCATAGGAAGGAACGGATCGGCTGGATCGAGGTCGTTTGCGGGTCCATGTTCAGCGGGAAGACGGAAGAGCTTATTCGGCGTCTGCGTCGCGCGCGCATTGCCCGGCAGCGCGTCGAGATCTTCAAGCCCGCGCTCGACACCCGGTTTGCCGAGGACGCGGTCGTCTCCCATGACGAGAACGCCATTCCGTCGACGCCCGTCGACACGGCCTCGCAGATCCTCTTGCTCGTGGGCGACGCGGACGTGGTCGGCATCGACGAAGCGCAGTTTTTCGATTCCGAGCTTGTGTCCGTGGCGCAGCAACTCGCCCGCGACGGCCGGCGCGTGGTCATTGCCGGGCTGGACACTGATTACCTTGGTCGCCCCTTCGAACCGATGCCGCAGCTCATGGCGGTGGCCGAGTACGTTTCGAAGCTGCACGCCGTCTGCATGGTGTGCGGCGCGCCCGCCAACCACTCGCAGCGACTCGTCGCTGACGGTCACCGGGTGCTCATTGGAGCCAAAGAGAGTTACGAGCCGCGATGCCGGTTGCACTTTGACCCTTCTCCCGGCGCGCAGCCCATGGCGACAATTCACCGCATGGAGAATGCGGGGCCGCACAGCGACCGTTCTCCTGATGAGGAGGGATAAAAGACAGTCCGCGAGGCGATTTTCATGCTTCCGGGAGGCAGCGCACGGGCGCTCGATGTGCGGCGGTGCCGGCAAAAGATGCCCGCCGCGTCCCTTCTTTTCCGCTGCGCAAAAGGTGCGCACGCCGGCGAGCCGAAGCAAGCGTGAACAAACGGCAAGCCGGCCGCGTATGCTATGACTTCGACGTGAAGGCACGCCGGACACGAAACGAAGTGGTTGTTCAGCGGTAACTTAGGCCGTTTTCTTGGCTCCCTTGAAAGTTACCGTCCGCTTGCGGCAACCCGCCCAGTGCCCTCCATGTGCCGATTCCCTTCGCGGCACGTTTTCTGCGGACCCGCTCCTGTTTGACAACCGCAACCGATCCCACCACGGGTCGTCACAGATCTGAAGCGTCTCTTATGAAGAATGGTGAACCCCAGACCCCGTTCGTGAGCATCCACGGCGGCGGGCCGAGCGGCCCTGCGGGCGGCGACGGCATGAACAGTCCCTATCGCCGCCCCGCCGATGGTTTTCAAGAAGAAGAAATCTCGCTGGGAGACATTCTCGCCATCCTTGTAAAAGGAAAGTGGTTCATCCTCGGCTCGTTCCTTGCCGTTCTTGCCGTCGCTGCCGCGTATACATTCCTGCAGAAGCCGGAGTACGAGTCCAACAGCGTCCTCTACGTCAACTCGGCGCAGTCGGGGCCGCAGCTCGGCGAGCTTCTCGGCATCGAGGGCACGAACCGGAACGTAGCCAACGAGATCGAAATTCTGAAGTCGCGAACGATCGTCTCGCGGGTGGCGGAACAGGTGATGGCGCTCCAGACCATTCCGGGCACGAACGAAGAATTCACCGTTCTTCAAAACGAAAGAGACGAGCCGCTCCAGACGGACGACGTGATGGAGCGCTTGCGCTCGTCGTACCTTCAAGTCAGCCCGGTCGGCCGCGATGTGGACCTTATTCGCATCACGTCCTCGAGCACGGTGCCGCGCGAGGCGCAGGAGATTGCCAATCTTTACGCGCACGCTTATGTTGACTATAATCGCACCTCGAGCCGCTCGCGCATGACGGCTTCCCGCGAGTTTCTCGACGAGGTAACGGAGCGCTTCAGCACGCAGCTCAAACAGGCCGAAGCCGATCTTACGTCGTTCCTGAACCGCGAGAGCGTGGTCGAGCCGGACGCCGAGGCGCGGCAGCTCCTCGAGCAGGTCGCCGATCTGCAGAGGCTGCAGTACGGAACGCAGCTGGACCTTGGGCGCGCGCAGACGGAACTAAAGGGCCTCGAACAGGAAATGGACCGGATCATGCCGGGTCTCGCGGGGCGTCTCACCTCGGGTGAAGACCTCGTCATCGACCGGCTGAAAGAAGCGATCGCGCGGCTGCAAGTCGAGGAGCAGCAGATTCTCGCGCGTAATCCCGAGCTTCGCACCGGAACGCGCACCGGCAGGCTGGCCGAGATCGAGAAGGAAATCGGATCGCTGTCGGACCAGCTCGACACGCGGGTGGCCTCTCTTATGCGCGAAGCAGCGGTTCAGGAAGGCATCATGCTGCCGGGCACGTCCGGAGGAGCGCAGGGCGGCGGCGTCGCCGGGAAAGTGGCGCAGTTGCAAGTGCTTCGCGGCCAGATCACCGAGGCGGGCATTCGCGTGAGCGGACTTGAAGCCGGCCTCGACATTATCAAAGACCAGCTGGCTGTTTTCAAGGAGCGGCTAAGCGAAATCCCGAGCAAGGCCATTGTGCTCAAGCAGCTCGAGCGCGCGCAGGGCACGCAGGAGCAAATCTACCTTGCGCTCCTTGAGAAGATGCAGGAAGCCCGCATTGCCGAGCAGTCGGAGCTGGGATATATCGAGATCATCGATCCGGCCTATCTGCCGGAGACGCCGGTTCGGCCGCGCCCGTTGCTGAACTTGTTGCTGGGCGCAATGCTCGGCCTGATGCTCGGTGTCGGCGTCGTCTTTCTCAAGAACGCGCTCGACACGCGCATTCACCGTCCGGACGACCTGCGTAAACGCGGCTTCACGGTCATGGGCGTCATCGCCGATATGCAGCGCATCATTAAGAGCGACTTTGGCGGGCGCACGAGCGTTGAAGTGGATGGGCATCGCTATGACGCGGGCCTGCTCACGCTTCTCAACCCGCTCTCGCCGGTTGCGGAGGGCTACCGGCACCTGCGGACGAACCTTCAGTTCAGTCGCCCGGACGCGCCCACGCAAGTCGTGCTCGTGACGAGTTCGGGGCCGGGCGAGGGCAAGTCCACCACGGCTGCCAACCTCGCCGTGACCATGGCGCAGGCGGGGCGCAAGACGCTGTACGTGGACGCCGACCTTCGGAAGCCCACGGGCCATAAGAAGCTTTCCGTGCCGCGCGAGCCTGGGCTGACCAACCTCCTGTTCGAGGGCGCGGATGACAACTTCGACCGCTTCGCGACCGACGTGGACGATCTGTACGTCATACCAGCCGGCGCGTCGGTGCCGAATCCGGCAGAGATTCTCGGATCGCGCCGGATGCGCGAGCTGCTCGGACGCCTGCGCGGCTCCTTTGAAGCCATTATTATTGATACGCCTCCCGTTCTGGCCGTGACGGACGCGCTTCTGCTTGCGGCCATGTCCGACGCCGTGGTGATCGTAGCGACGTCTGACAGCACCCAGTGGCACGCGCTCGAGCGCGCGCGAGAGGCGTTGCAGGACGTCGGCGTCAAGACGACCGGCGTCGTTCTCAACCGCTTTGACGCCCGCGCTTCGTACGGGGGATACGGCTACGGCTATGGATACGGATACGGCTATAGCTACAGCTACTACGGCGAAGCCGAAAAAGAGAAAGCAACGGCTGTTTAACCGTCGGCCATCTTCACCCGCCAATTCTGATTTAGAACGTGATTAAGACTGTGAGGGCCGCCGGCCTTTTGCGGCTGCTCCCTGCCGCCCTGTTCGTCGCCCTGCTGCTCCTTCCTGGAAAAGCCTCCGCCCAGTCGATGGGCGCCGAGTTCGACCGGTCGCGCTACAGCGCCGCGTCCTACTACAACTACGCCGAGCCGGGCGACGTGACGATTCTCGTAAACGTCTGGGGCACGGTGCGCAACCCGGGGCTGTATGAAGTGCCGCAGGGTACGGCCATGAGCACGCTGCTTTCGGTGGCGGGCGGCCCCGCAATCCAGCCGCGCAACCCGAGGCAGGAGCGTTCCATCATCGTGAGCCTCACGCGGGTTGAGAACGGGGAGGCGAACGTGATCCTGGAAACGACCATGGAAGATCAGATCCTGGCCGCGCCCGAGGACCCGGTCCTCATGGAGGGAGACGTGCTTGCCGTCGACACGGTCACGCGCGTGCGGTTCAACTGGCGCGACGTGTTTCCGGTCATCTCCAGCATCTCTTCCGTCGCCGTTGCCATCTTCTACCTGGCGCGGCTTTAATACGGAGTTCTTCGCAGACGGCCCGGGAAGTGCGCCTCGCCGCTCTTAGCAGCCCCTGTGCACACTACTGGCTACGCTGCATCTGGCGCTGGCTTTCATGCGGCCTTTCGCATGATTCGCTCGAACAGCCGGTCCACCTGTTCTTGCAGCGCTTCGGCTGAGCCGGCGTTCTCGATCCGGTAATCGGCGCGGGAGAGCATCGCATCTTGCGAAAGCTGGTGTGCCATGCGCGCGCGTACCGCCCCGGCCGTCACCCCGTCTCGCGCGGCCGCACGGGCGACGCGCACCTCTTCGGGCGCATGGACGACGAGCACCTCGTCTACGTGCTCCGCCGCTCCACTCTCGAAAAGAATCGCCGACTCGTGCAGGAGCAGCGGCGCGCCCTCGGCCGCCAGCCCGCTCTTGACGTCTTCAAAGGCCGCAAACACGCGCGGGTGGACAATGGCGTTGAGCCTCTTCAGCGCGTCGGCGTCTCCAAACACCTTCGATGCGACGAACGGGCGGTCCAGCACGCCTTCCCGGTAGCTCTCCCGCCCGAAGGCCTCTTGCACTTCGCGCCGAACATCAGCGTCCTCGGCCATGATGCGCCGCGCTGCGAGGTCGGCATTGAACAGGCGCGCGCCTTTCTCTTCAAGCATCCGGCAGACGGTCGTCTTACCGCTGCCGATCCCACCGGTGACGCCGAGCGTGCGCAACATAGGCGTGAGCATCTATAGCGCCGCTTCCTCGCTGATGCGTATGTCGCGGGCGCGGAGCTGCAGGGTGGTCGTTCCGTTCCAGGTGTTTTCCTGAACGCTGTAGAGCAAATCGACCGGTATGCCTTTTGCTCGTGCGCCATTAAGCGCGCCCAGGTACGAACCCAGGCCGAACCCGATGACCGCCATCGGTTGCGCCGTGTCGGCGCGCTTTACGGCGAACTTGAGATGCGTCGCGTCCTTTCCAACTGTGCGCACGTCGCCCACGAGGCGGAGCGCGTCCGCTTCGAAGATTGGCGTATCATTATATGGCCCGTGCGGCTCGAACTGCCGAAGCACCGCCCAGAAGCGTTGGTCGATACCCTCCAGTGGCTGCACGGCGTCCACCTCGATCGCCGGGACGAGCTGCTCCGGCACGAACCGCGCCGCGACGGCCTCTTCAAACCGCTCGCGAAATGCGGGAATGTTCTCCTCCGTCAACGACAGGCCGGCCGCATGATCGTGCCCGCCGAACGTCCGGAGCAGGTCTTTGCAATCGGTCAGCGCATCGTAAACGTTGATGCCTTCGATGGAGCGAACCGAGCCTTTGACGATCCCGTTGGAGCGGCAAAGCATCACGGTGGGCACGTTATATCGTTCCACGATTCGGCTCGCCACGATCCCGACGACGCCGGGATGCCAGTCGGGGCTGTAGAGCACGGCCGAGTGCTCGGTCGACCGGGTGCCCGCTTGCGCGTCGGCCTCGGCAAGGGTGGCCTTGTCCAGAAGCCGGCGGTTCTGGTTCGCCGCTTCAAGCTCCTGCGCCAGTCCGTGCGCGGCATCCATGTCCGGCGCGAGGAGCAGGTCCACGGCCGCCTCGGCGCTGCCCATCCGGCCGGCCGCGTTGATGCGCGGGCCGAGGCCGAAGACGAGGTTCTGCGTCGAGCACGTCTTTAGGTCGAGGCCGGCCTGCTCGGCGAGACGGAAGATGCCGGGCCTTCCGCCTTCGCGCAGCAGCTTTAGCCCTTCCGCCATGAGAACGCGGTTCTCGCCGACCATGGGCACGATGTCGGACGCGATGGAGAGCGCCACGAGGTCCAGATAGTTCAGCGCCGTCTCCTGCGGCTCGCCCAACAGGGTGCAGACGGCCTGCGCGAGTTTGAAGCCTACGCCGCAGCCGGAGAGTTCTTTAAAGGGGTACGAACAGTCGGCGCGCTTCGGGTTGAGAACGGCCGTGGCATCGGGCAGGGTGCCCTCCGGCGTGTGGTGGTCGCCGATGATCAGGTCGAGGCCGAGACCCTTTGCTTCGAGCGCAGGCTCACGGGCCGTGATGCCGCAGTCCAGGGCGATAATGAGCGAAGCGCCCAGCGCAGCCGCCTTCCGAATGCCGGCAGAGCCAAGCCCGTAGCCGTCCTCTATGCGGTGGGGGACGAAGTACTCGACGCTCGCGCCCAGGTCGCGGAGGAACGACACCATGAGCGCGGTAGAGGTTGTCCCGTCGACATCGTAGTCCCCGTAGACGAGCACGCGCTCGCGGCCGCGCACGGCCGTTGCCACGCGGCGCGCGGCGCGCTCCATGTCCTGCATCAGCAACGGATCGTGCAGATGCTCCAGCGCCGGGCGGAAGAACAACCGCGCCTCTTCAAACGTCGAGACGCCGCGATGCACGAGCGAAAGCGCGAGTGCCTCCGGCAGATTGTTGAGTTCCCGCTGCAGCCTGTCCACCGTGTCCGGCCGCTCGACCGGCCGATGCCGCCATTGATACGTCAATCCATTTCCTCTTTATAGACCCT
Source organism: uncultured Bacteroidota bacterium (assembly GCA_963790965.1). Taxonomy (GTDB): domain Bacteria; phylum Bacteroidota; class Rhodothermia; order Rhodothermales; family DASSAV01; genus CAWBQO01. The sequence goes on along the minus strand of CAWBQO010000006.1, from coordinate 743,960 downwards.
TGATCTTCCCGCGCGCCGAATCTACCCGCGACCCGGCTGCACATGATAGCGGAAAGCGGCTGCAGGCGCAACCCTCTTGCGGAGAATCCACACGGACGGGCCTTTAACGCACGTAAGATTCCCAGAGGCCATACTGCTCTTGCTTCGGACCTCGCGGAAAGGCAAGGATGATGACGACAAGTCCGGCTACAAGCCCTATAACATGCGCCGCCACGCCGCCGCCACTTAGGAACCACGGCAGAGCCGCCACCACGAGGCCGAGCAGCAGATTGCCATAGCGCCCGAGGCGAAGCGGCTCGCCCATGCAGATGACCGACAGCACGACGATGAGCGCCCCGCCGAGATGATAGACGATGGAGGCGGGTTTCTCGACCGAAAGCAGATCCGGCACCGCCATCAGCCCGATGCCGATTACGGCTGAAACGGCCAGCGTCCACGGCACGCTCATGCCCCACACCGAAGATTTGAGAACCGCACCCGGCTTCTCCGGAAGCTGCATGAGTTCGGGCGAGCGTTCGTCCTCCGTGCTCCCTTCAGGGTTGCCGCCCTTCCAGAAGACGTTCCACATGCCCTCGCCGCGCTTCTTCGCACGGACCATGTGCTGCCCCATCGCGATCACCTCGTCCACCTCGATCGGGATCATCGGCAGCATGATCGCCGCGGCGAGCAGGCACATCGTACACCATTGCCCGACAACGACCGGCTGCGAGATGACCAGAAAGATGTGTACGAGTCCGAGCGGAATAACGAGGATGCCGAAGAAAGCGACCATCCAGGGCATCGTGCGCCAGCGCGTCGGCGCGCCCATGAAGCCCATGAGAAACTCGAAGGTATACGCCAGTCCGCCGAGCGCTCCGTCGGAGACGGGCCACATATGGCTCATGTTTGAGTTCAAGACCGCCTCCGTGCTCCCGCCGAAGAACGGATCCCAGGCCGTCTCGATATAGCCGAGCTGAAACATGCCGAGGTAGCGAGAGACGAGCAGGCCCGCAAATCCGAGCAAGATCATGATCCACCGCTGCGGCCACGACGACGGGTTATAGCTCCAGCCCTGCGGCACTTCGCCGCCCATCTTCATGAACAGGATCATGTTCGGCATTCCCGGAATGAGGATCGTGAGCGCGATCACGAGCATACCGACGAGCGTGTTGTTCAGGTAAGCCGCCGACGTCGGTGCCCAGAAGAGCACCGGGGCCACGTTAATGGCCGCGCCGACGAAGCACGCGCCCCAGAGGCTCATCGGCCGGTCGGGTTTGAGCGCCCGCCAGCCGAAGAAGATGAGAAGCACGCCGGCCAGCAAGTCGTTGGCCGTCATGAGCCACGCGCGAAGCTCCGTATGCAAGCCGTCGCCGAACCACACGCCGCGCCCGCCGCTCGGGTCGACCCAGTTCATAGGATTCAGGTAGCCGAGCGAGAAGGGAGCCGCCAGCATCCAGACGCCGAGTCCGATGAGGCACCAGTAGACCCAGAGTGTCTGCTTGTGGTGCATTCGGAGCATTTTGTAGCGAGCGTCGCTGTACGGCTCGCCGTGCTCCATCTTCCCGTCTCCTTTGCCGTGCATCGCCATGGGCCGCGTCACCCCGCGCTTCCCCATGCCGCCATTGTTGTGGTTATCCATGGTTTACCTCATGTCGAAACGGGTGCTCCACGCAGCGGATGTTGTTGCTCTGCCGCAACCCTAACGTATAAAGTAGGATCTGCCTCCTTAAAGCTCCATCCTGCCCTGCAACGAGCATGGAATTATGGCGTGACAACGCCGGATTGCCCACCTGCACTAACTATGACGTGGCTCAGCCAGCGGGGGCATACCAGTAGGGTTCCGCCCCCGAACAGCGCTGCCTCTGCCGCGCGCGGCGGGACGGGGAGCAGGAGTGTTGGGCGCGGAGGGTGCGCCGCGTTGCCATAGCTCATTTCAAGGCTGCCGCTGTCAGGAATGTTGCACTTGTCGGCAATCGCAGCGCCTGATGGACCGTTTATATCGGGTTCGCTTTACAGCAACTTGCTCCTCATATATTATGCAACAACGTCAACTCGGCTCGCACGACCTCGCCGTCTCCGCACTCGGACTCGGCTGCATGGGCATGTCCGACTTCTACAAGGGCGGCTCTGAACAGGAGTCCGTCGCCACGATCCATCATGCGCTCGATATCGGCCTCTCCTTCCTCGACACCGCGGATATGTACGGCCCCTTCACCAACGAAGAACTCGTGGGGCGCGCCATCAAGGACCGGCGCAAGGAGGTTGTCCTCGCCACGAAATTCGGCAACGAGCGCCGGCCCGACGGCAGCTGGATCGGCATCAACGGCCGCCCTGACTACGTGCGCAAGGCGTGCGACGCCTCCCTTCAACGCCTCGCCGTTGATCATATCGACCTCTACTACCAGCACCGCGTCGATCCGAAGGTGCCCATCGAAGAGACCGTCGGCGCTATGGGTGACCTTGTCCAGCAAGGCAAGGTGCGCTTCCTCGGCCTCTCGGAAGCAAGGCCGGAGACCATCCGCCGCGCCCATGCCACGCACCCGATCTCGGCCCTGCAGACGGAGTATTCCCTGTGGTCGCGAGACGTGGAGGACGAGATCCTCAAGGTCGTGCGCGAACTCGGCATCGGCTTCGTCGCCTACAGTCCGCTCGGCCGAGGCTTTCTCACCGGGCGATTCCAGAAGTTCGACGACCTTCCGGAAGACGACTACCGGCGACAGTCGCCGCGATTCCAGGGCGAGAACTTTGACCGCAACTTGCGCCTCGTCTCGCGCCTCGAAGGCATGGCCGAGGAGAAAGGCGCGACGCCCGCGCAGCTTGCGCTGGCCTGGGTGCTTGCGCAGGGCGAGGATATTGTGCCCATCCCCGGCACGAAGCATCGCAAGTACCTCGACGAGAACGTCGCCGCGCTCGACGTGCAGCTGACGCCGGACGACTTGCGCCAGATCGATGAACTCGCGCCGCGCGGAGCCGCCGAAGGCGAGCGGTACGCCGACATGAGCACCGTCAACCGATAAGAACCTGTTGAACACTGCGAAGGCCCGGCACCCTACGCTGCACCCGTCCCGGTAGATCATCCACATCATGCGTTGCAGGCGTTCGGTTGTGACAGTTGCAAGCCGGCTTACCGCCTTCGCCGAAAGGACACTTCGAGCGCGGTAAACCCGCCCGGGATCTTCTTGATCACCGCTGTTCAACGGCCTGACCAGCACACCTTAGATAAAAATGAAAGAACAAGAAAAAGGAAATGCTCCTGCCTCGCACGGCGGCACATTTCGCATCGGCGGCGACCTCGAAGTCTACCGCCTCGGCTACGGTTCCATGCAGCTTACGGGTAAGGGCGTATGGGGGCCGCCGGCGGACCGCGAGAACGCCAAAAAGGTGCTCCACCGCTCGCTCGACCTCGGCGTGAACCTGATCGATACCGCAGATTCGTACGGCCCATATGTGGTCGAGGAGATCATCGCCGAAGCGCTCCACCCGTACCCCGCCGGGCTTGTCATCGCCACAAAGGCGGGCCTTACGCGCAGCGGCCCCAATAAGTGGGACCCGAACGGCCGACCGGAGCATCTCCGGAGCGCCTGTGAAGGCAGCCTGAAGCGGCTCAAGCTGGACAGGATCGACCTTTACCAGCTCCACCGCATCGACCCGAAGGTGCCCGCGGAAGACCAGTTCGGCACGCTCGCGGACCTGCAGAAAGAAGGCAAGATCCGCCACATCGGCCTCTCAGAGGTCGGTGTCGACGACATCAAGGAGGCGCGTGAGACGCTTGAGATCACGACCGTACAGAACCGCTACAACCTCGGCGACCGCGAGTGGGAATCGGTGCTCGAATACTGCGAGGCGGAAGGCATCGGGTTCATCCCTTGGTTTCCCCTTTCGACCGGCAAGCTGACGACCGAGAAAGGGCCGCTGGCTGATGCGTCCGAGCGGCTCGAAGCAATGCCGTCGCAGATTGCCCTTGCCTGGCTGCTGAAACGCTCGCCGGTGATGCTGCCCATCCCCGGGACTTCCAGCATCGAGCATTTGGAGGAAAACATGGACGGCGCGACGCTCCATCTCACCGACGAGGAGTTCAAGAGCCTTGAAAAGGCGGCAAAGGGCGCAAAGTAAAAGGTCCGACGACCCCGCGCGCCGCGAAAATACGAGTGCGGGACGGGTAACCAAGAGCATTGGGAGGCGGCCCAGAGCAGAGGTCGCCTCTCGCTGCTCTTTCGTTCAGGTCACACGTAAGCGGCTGTCGAATAACGTGAATTCGGACGAGACATCAGTGGTTGTGTGAACTCAGTCAATGGCAAACTAAAGCAAAGCTGAGATGCTTCGCTTCGCCGGCATGACACCCGGGGGTTGTTCTGCTTTTCTTATGCGCCGCCCTGATTCGCCTTCTCCGGCATCCCCGCTTGTCATCCTGAACAGAGTGAAGGATCTACCCTTGCAGGCTGCTAAAGGGCTGTCGAAGTATGGCGGACACGTATCTGCTGTCAAAGCTCAAGTGAAATAAATCAACAGCCTCCCGAGCGCCTGTTGACTTACTACGGACGGGATGTATCGCACATATCCGGGACGATGTACGTGACTGAACCGCTGCCTAATGCCCTCTTGAATACTCATCGAGGAGGAGGTGGCGTTGGTACTTTGGTTCGGTTCGTCAGCTACGTGCAGCGCGTTCTGGTATTTCGACAACCTGTTGACAGATTGTTCGAGCGCTATGTCTCTATCCTTGCATCTGCCGCCCGGCGAGGAAGCGTATGAAGACGGCACGACGGGCCGGATCGCTTCTGAACAAGGCGACGATGTGAACGACGACTCCGAGGACTTTGCCGAGTCGGAGCACGAGTTCGAGATCTGCGAAAACTGCCGCGATACGATGGTTGGCGACTGATTCTCGCCTGTGGATCTCGCCTTTATATCGCGCCCCGGCGCGGGGTGGCACCGAAGGCATCTCTCCGCCCGCGCGTCCATTCGTCGTTACTACAAAATGCCGGTGTGAGCAAGCTATTGGTTTCGTGCGTCCTTACGTTAAGCGTGAACGAGGCGGCGACGTTGACCCGCAAGAGGCCGCGCCGGAGCTTCGCTTGCCTGAAGGACCAGGAAGCACTCGTTCCGAACACGGGCGTCCTCGCCGGCTGAGATGAGGCTAAGGGGTTCTTCGGGATCTGGTACCGACCATATCCTGCCGGTCCGCTGTTGCGGACCGAGGTTGCCCCATGAAAAGGCTCTTCACCTACCGCCTCCTGCTGCCGGTTCTGGCACCCGCCCTGATTTTTGTCATCGCCGCGTCCGTCGGAACGCCGCGTCCGAACCCCGGCGGCGAAGATCGTCCCAGAGGGGGAAGAGAACTCTACCGGTGGGCGTGCGCGAGTTGTCACGGAGAAGACGGCACCGGCGAACCTTCGAGCAAGGTGGCCTTCGAGACGCCACTTCCCGACTTTTCGAGTTGCAATTTTGCCCTTCGCGAGCCTGATACGGACTGGCTTGCCATCGCCCACAGCGGCGGCCCGGCGCGCGGCTTTGCCGAGATGATGCCCGCGTTCGGTGAAGCGCTGACCGAGGCCGAGCTGCAGGAAACGCTCGACTACATCCGCACCTTTTGCGACAACCCCGCCTGGCCGCGAGGAGATCTCAACTTCCCCCGCCCGCTCCTCACTGAAAAGGCGTACCCGGAAGATGAAGCGGTCTATACCGCCACCATAGACGTTGAGAATGAGGGGGCCGTCGGCAACGAGTTTGTTTATGAACAGCGCTTCGGTGCCCGCAATCAGTGGGAAGTCGTCGTACCCATTTCCTTTACGGAGCGCCCGGAAAAAGGCTGGACCGGCGGCCGCCTCGGCGACGTGGCCGTAGGTGCCAAACGCGCCTTTTACCACAACCTGGACGCGGGCACCATCTTCAGCCTGACGGGCGAGTTCATCTTACCCACGAGCGACGAGAGCAAGAACGTCATCTTCGAGCCGTTCGCCTCTTTCGGCCAGCTGCTCCCGCTGGGCGGGTTCGTTCACTTGCAGGCGGGCGGGGAGATTCCTCTTCAGGAAGGCAAGAACCAGGAAGCGTTCTGGCGCGGTGCCCTCGGCAAGAGCTTCAGCCTCTCGCAATGGGGCCGCACGTGGTCGCCGATGGTGGAGGTGCTCGGCGTGCGGGAGCTTACCGCGGGCGCACCGACCGAGTGGGATCTGGTGCCGCAGCTTCAGGTCACGCTCAACAAGAGGCAAAATATCATGGCGAGCTTCGGCGTGAGGCTGCCCGCCGATGGCACAGATCGAGACGCCCGGTTGATGATGTACTTCCTCTGGGACTGGTTCGACGGCGGTCTCACGGAGGGCTGGTGATCGGCCCCTCTTCAAACCGAACGGTGCTTCCTGCTCCCATCTGCCTATCCCTGTTGCCATGAAACGCCGCTTCCTTTTACTCTCGCTCACGCTTCCGCTCATTCTCGCCTTCGTGCTAACGGCCGCCCACCTGCCCGCTACGCTTGCGGGCGGCGGTAAAGTGCTCTTCCTGACGTCAGACAGGTGCCAGGCGTGCCACAACGGCCTCGTCAACCCGGCAGGCGAGGAGGTCTCCATCGGCGTGGACTGGCGCGCGTCGATGATGGCGAACGCCGCCCGCGACCCGTACTGGCAGGCGGCGGTCAGGCGCGAGACCATCGACCACCCGTCTGCGACGGCGCACATCGAGGACGAATGCGCTACCTGTCATATGCCCGCCACGCGCTACATGGCGAAGCTACGGGGAGAAAAGGGCGTCATCTTCGCGCATCTGCCCGCAAACAGAGCGAGTAGCCCCGAGGACCGTCTTGCCGTGGACGGCGTCACGTGTACCGTTTGCCACCAGATCACGGACGAGGGCTTTGGAACGAGAGAGAGCTTCGTTGGCGGCTTTGAACTCGACCTCAATCCGTCCGAGGCAGGCAGGCCCGCGTACGGTCCGTACGATGTGGATGAAGGTCGCAAGCGTGTGATGCGCTCTGCCACCGGCTTCCATCAACAGGAGAGCAGCCACGTGCAGCTGTCGGAACTGTGCGCTACCTGCCATACCCTGTACACCCAGACGCTCGGGCCGCAGGGCGAGGTCATCGGAGAACTGCCCGAGCAGGTGCCCTACCTCGAATGGCGGCACAGTGCCTTCGAGGGTAAACGATCCTGCCAGTCTTGCCATATGCCGACGGAGAAGGACAGCGTCGCGATTACGTCCGTTCTCGACCAGCCACGAAAGGATTTTGCCCGGCATTCGTTCCGCGGCGGCAACTTCTTCATCGTGAATATGCTCAACCGCTTCCGCGACCGGCTCGGCGTTGAAGCGTTGCCACAGGACCTCTCCGCCGAAGCCGCGCGCACGGTCGATTACCTCCAGACGAAGACCGCCCGCCTCGCACTCGCCGACGTTCAAACACAGGGCACCAACCTTATGGCCACGGTGCGCGTCCAGAACCTCGCCGGCCACAAGCTGCCCACCGCCTATCCGTCGCGCCGCGTCTGGATACACTTCACCGTCAAGGATGTCGCCGAGCGTGTGGTGTTCGAATCCGGTTCCTTGAAACCTTCCGGACTGATCGTCGGCAACGACAACGACCTCGATGCCTCCACTTTCGAACCACACTACGACCTGATTACCTCGCCGGATCAGGTGCAGATTTACGAACCGATCCTCGCCGACCCCGACGGCCGCGTGACGACCGGCCTCCTGACGGCCATCCGCTTCATAAAAGACAACCGACTACTCCCCGACGGCTTCGACAAGTTCACGGCGGAGGAAGACTTCGCAGTGCAGGGTGCCGCGATGGCTGATTTGGACTTCACCGGAGGCGGAGATGCCGTACACTTCCGGGTCCCTCTGAATGGCAGCAAAGGCCCCTACTCGGTGCGCGCCGAACTCGTATACCAGCCGATTGCCTTCCGGTGGGCGCACAACCTCGACGCCTATGAAGCCCCCGAGCCGCAGCGGTTCGTCGGCTTCTACAAGGAAATGTCCGACTACAGCGCAAAGACGCTCGCCACGGCGGAGCAGGTTGTCCGCGAGTAAGGGCCGCCGGCGGCAAAGGAAGGCGGGGCATTGAACCAAAAAGTTCAGCATCAGTAGCTATTCTGCTGAACCCGGTAACGTAAGGAACATCCGGCTCTTCGGCACCGCCACGCAACTGCCGGTACGAAGCCGTGTTGGACGATCTCTCGCGACCCTCCGAAAGGACCACCTTCAATAAAGTCGCTGAAGTTACCCTTGCCTTCTGGGTGCTCAAGGTGCTCGCGACGACGCTCGGCGAAACGGCCGGCGACTTCCTCTCGATGACGCTCGACCTCGGGTACATCGTCGGGCTTGTCATTACCGGAGCGCTTCTGCTCGTGATCCTCGTCGCGCAGATCCGCGCGCGCCGTTACCATCCGGCCCTATTCTGGACGGCGATCATTGCCACTACCACCGCGGGAACGGAAGTGTCGGACATGATGGACCGGACGCTCGGGCTGGGCTATCTCTGGGGTTCGCTCTTGCTTGCTGCCGGCCTCGCCGCCACGCTCTTCGTCTGGCACCGCCGTGAGGGGCACGTGCGCGTGACGCCCATAGACCGGCGCGACATAGAGGTGCTTTTTTGGATTGCCGTCGTGTTCTCCAACAGTCTCGGCACCGCCTTCGGCGACTTTCTTACGGACAATGCGGGACTCAGCTACGTGCAAGGCGCGCTCGTGACGGCGGCCGTGATCGGCGTCGTGCTCCTGCTTCACTACCTGACGCGGATCGACGAAGCCGCCTTGTTCTGGACCGCCTTCATCTTCACGCGTCCATTTGGCGCAACCTTCGGCGATCTCCTCACGAAATCGCCGTCGCAAGGCGGACTCGCCCTGCCGCGCGGCTGGGCTTCTCTTGTCTCCCTCGCGATCCTCGCCGCCGTGCTCGTGGTTTCAGAAAAGATGCGATCAAGCCGCTCCGCCGCAGTGCGCTGATCCGGGGGGCGTGCGCAGTCGAATGCGAGGATGAGCTTGTCGGGGCACGAGAAATCGCGTCCCTGCGCGCGACGGCTCCGTAGGTCCGACGGCCGCCTACCGTCCGACCACGCTCGTACTGAAAGAGAAGCCGGCGCGCCTCGGTGTCACCTCGCCCCAGTTGCGAGGGCGATACTTGCTACCGGCGCATCTGGAGAGGCTGGTGATTTAATGTAGATGGGATGTACCGCAGATATTCGCGACGAACTATATGAATGGAATGCCTTCTAACACACGTTAGAACCCCCCTCAAGGGGGAGGTTGCGCTGGTGCTTTGATTCATGCCGGCGGCTACATACAGCGCGTTCTATTTTCTACAGCCTCTCAGACGAGCGGCGATGTGGCCGGCGCGGGTTCGGCGTTCTTCTCCTTCCGATAAGCGGAAAGCGGGCGCGCGGTGAGCCTCGCAAACCGCCAGATGAGCAGCACGGCCGCCGTCGAAAGGCCGAGCACGAGTCCCCACCACAGCCCGGCTGCGCCCATGCCCCGCGCAAACCCGAGGTACACGCCAACGCTGAGGCCGATGGGCCAGTACGCCACAAAGCCGATGAGCATCGGCACGCGCGTGTCCTTCAACCCGCGGAGCGCGCCGCCGGCCGCCACCTGCGCCCCGTCGAACACCTGGAAGACCGCCGCCACGCTCAGCAACCCCGCTGCCAGCGCGGTTACTTCGGCGTTCTGAGGCAGCGCCGGATCGAGGTACAGCCGCACGACCCATTCCGGCGCAAGCCACAGCACGCACGCCGAACCGGCCATGAACAGCACGGAGAGGATCATGCCCGCTATGCCCGCACGCCGCGCGCCACTCGCGTCGCTGCGCCCGACGGACTGGCCCACCCGCACCGACGCCGCAATGCCAACGCCGAGCGGGACCATGAAGGTAAACGAAGCCGTCTGAATGGCAATTTGATGCGAGGCCAGCGCCGTCGTGCCGACAAGCCCCATCAGCAGAGCCGTAACCATGAACAGCCCCGACTCGAGGCCCTGCGAGACGCCGACGGGCCATCCGATTTGAATCAGTTCGCGGAAATAGTGCGGGTCGGGCCTCCGGATGCCGGTGAAGATGCGGTACGTCCGCAGCGACGTGTTCGTGTTGACGTAAAGCGTAAGCGCGCCGAACATGAACCACATGACGAAAGCGGTCGCCCAGCCCGTTCCGACCAGTCCGAGCGCCGGAAAGCCGAGCTTGCCGAACATCAGCACATAATTGGCCGCGATGTTTAATCCGACGCCCATGAACGCGATCGCAGTGACGGGCCACGGCCGCGAGATGCCTTCCACGAAACTGCGCAAAGCGATGAACCAGAGCATCGGCAGGTAGCCCCACGAAACCGCGTGCAAGTAACCCTCGGTACGCGCCACCGTTGCCGGGTCCTGTCCCATGTAGACGAGCGCCGGACCCATCGAGCGGATAATAAAGAACGCGGGCACCGAGAGCATGAGGCCGAGCCAGAGGCCTTGCCGAACCGAGCGCTCGACCGGCTCGCGCAGTCCGGCACCGTAGGCCTGCGAGACCATTGGCCCGACGGCCAGCACGACGCCCATACAAACGACCATGAGGAAGAAGTAGATCGTATTGCCGAGCGCCACGGCCGCAAGGGCCTCGCTCCCGAGCCGTCCGACCATCACCGTATCGATGAAGCCCATCGCGTTCTGGCTGAGCATACTCACCACAACCGGCCCGGCCAGGAGCATCGTTTGCTTGAACTCAGTGCGAAAGGAGACGTACATCAGCTTGGAACGGCAGGGCGCGGGTGAACAGGGGGCGTGTAGATCGCCCTTCTACGCCGAAGCAGCCGGTTGTTTTAGCTCTTCGTGTGAATAGCGGGCCGAACCCATTGTGTGCGGCGCGCCGTATCTTTGCGGAATGCCAACGCCAACCTATCAAGAACATACGAGCCGCCCGTCCCGCGCCATCGACGCTCCGGACGTTCTTGATCTGTCGGTCGTCATTGTAAACTACAACGTCCGGGAGTTTCTCGAACAGGCGCTGCGTTCGGTGGCGCGCGCCTCCCGCGGCCTCTCCGTCGAGGTGTTCGTCGTCGACAACAACTCGGCGGATCGCTCGGTGGAAATGGTTCGGGCGTCCTTTCCGGAGGTTCATGTCATTGCCAATAAGGGCAATGTTGGCTTTGGCAAGGCGAACAACCAGGCCATTCGGCGCGCCCGTGGGCGGCACCTTCTCATCCTGAACCCGGACACCATCGTTCAGGAGAACACGTTCCAGGTGCTCCTTCGCTTCATGGACGAGCATCCGGAAGCCGGAGCGGCGGGCTGCATGATCGTGAACCCCGACGGCACGTTTGCCCCGGAGAGTCGCCGATCCTTTCCGACGCCTACCGTTGCATTTTACCGCCTATCGGGGCTGGGAAGGCTTTTCCCGCACAGCCCGCGCTTCGGCCGTTATAATCTGTCGTACTTGCCGCAGGACGAAGTCTGCGAGGTGGACGCGCTCAGCGGCTCTTGCATGTTCGTGCGCCGAGACGCCCTCGTTCGCTCTTTCGCGCAAGCGCAGGCGGCCCACACCGGCGACTCCGAAGCGGCTCCGCTGGACTTCTCCGACGCTTCGGAGGCCACATCCGGCGCAGGTCTCTTCGACGAGTCCTTCTTTATGTACGGCGAGGACCTCGACTGGTGCTACCGCATCCAGCGGGCGGGTTGGAAAATCTACTACACGCCCAATACGCAGATCGTTCACTACAAGGGCGAGAGTACCAAAAAGGGAGAACTGCGCTACGTGCGCCTCTTCTATGGTGCGATGTTGCAGTTTGCGGAAAAACATCTTCGCGGCCGCTACTCCCACCTGTTTACGAGCCTGCTCCGCGCCGGCATCTTTGGGCGTGCCGCGCTCTCGGTCGCTTCCGGTGCCGCGCGCCGGCTCCGCCTGCCGCTGCTTGACTTTGCAGCCATGTTTGCGGTCGTGCTTGCGCTTGCGTTCGCGCGTTCCGCGTTTGAAGGCGCACCGCTCGGCCGGGCGTTCTACACGGTTGTTGCGCCTTTTTACGCGCTCTGCGTGGCGGCGGGCACTGCCGTAGCCGGCGGGTACCACCGCGAGCGCCGCCCCCGCCTGCGACCGGTGCTGATCGGCGTTGCCGCCGGGCTTGTATCCGTTGCCGCCCTCTCGTTTTTCGTCAAGGAGATCGCATTCTCACGGGTCGTCGTCGCGCTGGCCGCCCCGACCGGAACGCTGGCAATGGCGATGCTGCGGCTCTCGCGCCGTGATCGGCAGGTGGGTCCGCGCCGGGCGGTGCTCGTGGGCACGCCGGGAGAAGCCGAACGCCTCTACAAGATGCTCGACGAGCATCCGGCCCCGCCGCTCGAACTGGTCGGTTTCGTGGGCCGCAAGGGTCAGCCGTCTTCGCCCGTGCCGAGGCTGGCTCCGCTGCGCCAGTTGCGGGACGTGGTGCGCCTCCACGCCGTCGATGAGGTCATCTTCGCTGCGGCCGATTCCAGCAATCAGGCCGTGATCAGCAGTATGCGTAGCCTTCGGGACCTGCCGGTGCAGTTCAAAATCCTGGTCGAAGGCTGTCCGCGCGTCATCGGTAAGGCTTCCGTAGAGAACCTTACACTCCCCGCGATTGTCGACGTAGACGAAAAGCTCGGCGACTACCGGAGCACCGCCGCGCGGCGGTCTTTTGAAGTTGCGGCGGCGCTTCTCGGCCTGCTCGCGCTGCCGGTGGTCTGGCTCTGGGCCGCTCTGTCCCGCAGGCCGGCCCCGGCGCGGCTCTCCGAGCGGCTTCGCCGGATGCCGCTCGTTCTCTCCGGCAGGCTCGCGCTCGTCGGGTATGCGCCCGCGGAAGAGGCCGATTTGCCCGAGGCCGTGGACCTCGATGAAGGTCTGTTTGCCGTCACCGAAAGCTTTACGGCCGCGCGGTACAGCCCGCAGCACGTCCGCCGCTCCTATGCGTTCTATGCCCAAAACGAGACCACGTCGCTGGACATAAAGATCATCTTCCAGGCACTCCGCAACCTGTCCAGCGGCAAGCCGTTGGTCCGACGCTCGTAACTCCCACCCATCTCGCCCGAATATGCCCACCCAAACGACGGATCATTTGCTCGACTTCGAAAAGCCGCTTGTCGAACTGGAGCAAAAACTCGACGAGATGCGGCTGCTCAACGCGCGCACGGCCGGTCTGGACCTGACGGCGGAAATCAACCTGCTCGAAGGCCGCGTCGAGGAGCTGCGGGTCTCCATCTATCGGGACCTGACGCGGTGGCAGCGGGTGCAGATTGCGCGCCACCCCTTCCGCCCGTACACGCTCGATTACCTGCACGCGCTGGCCCCGGAGTTCATCGAGCTGCATGGCGACCGTTCCTTCGCCGACGACCCCGCGATTGTCGGTGCGCTGGGTACGTTCGAGGGATCGCGGTTCGGGTACCGCAACCGGTCCGTCATGCTCATCGGGCATCAGAAAGGGCGGGACACGAAGGAGCGCAAGTTTCGCCGGTTTGGAATGCCCAATCCGGAAGGATACCGCAAGGCGCTGCGGCTCATGAAGATGGCGGCGCGGTTCGGCAAGCCGATCATCACGTTCCTCGACACGCCCGGCGCGTTCCCCGGCATGGAGGCCGAAGAGCGGGGCCAGGCCGAGGCCATCGCCCGAAACCTGTTCGAAATGGCCCGCCTTCCCGTACCGGTGGTCGTCGCCATCATCGGCGAGGGCGCTTCCGGCGGCGCGCTCGGGATCGGCGTCGGAGACCGCATTCTCATGCTCGAGAACGCCTGGTACTCGGTGATCTCGCCCGAGAGCTGCTCGTCCATCCTGTGGCGTTCGTGGGATTACAAGGAAACGGCAGCGCGCGAACTCAAACTGACCGCGCCGGATCTGCTGCGCTTCGGCGTCATCGACGAGGTCATTGCCGAGCCGCCGGGTGGCGCTCACCGGCATCCGCAAACGATCTTTGAAAACCTCGGCCGCGCAATCGGCCATGCGCTCAGCGAGCTTGACGGCCTCTCTGCCGAAGAACTCGTGCGCACCCGGCGCGAGAAGTTTGACAAGATGGGCGCGTACATCGATTCCGGAGAGGCGGGCAGACAAGCCGCTGCATAAAGCCGCTGTGCCGGCACGGCACTTATTTGCGGAGGATTCACGGTTCGTTCCGGCGCTGCGCGCGAGGTTGTGCCTCATTGCGGATCGGCGAAAGGCCGGTCCCCGGTTTTCGGATTTGACTCTTGCGCCTTATGGTCCAGTACACCCACCTCCACCGCGTCCGCTACCGCGAGTGCGATCCCATGGGCATCGTTTATCATGCCCATTACGTCGACTTTTTTGAAGCTGCGCGAACGGAAGCGCTCCGCGCCGTGGGGATGCCCTATCGCGAGTTGGAAGAAATGGGCATCATCATGCCCGTCATCGAGGTGAGCATCCGCTACCACCAGTCGGCGCGCTACGACGACTTGCTGGAGATCAAAACGTCCTTCGAGGACGAGCCGAAGCTGCGCGTTCACGTCTACTATGAAGTGCGCCGCCAGGGCGAGCCGCGCCTGCTGACCACCGGCACCGTGGCCCTCTGCTTCGTCGACACGCGGCGCAACAGGCCCGTCCCTGCTCCGGAGCCGCTGCTGCAGGCTTTCGAACGGGCACGCGCCGAGCAAGAGGCAGCCGTATGACGAACGCTCATCCCTTTGCTTCCGCCGCCAACATCGAGGAGATCGATCGCCTGGTGCTCGCAGCTTTGAAGGAGGACGTCGGCCATGAAGATGTTACCACGGCGGCCACCATCCGCCCGGGGGTGCGGGCGAACGCGGACTTTTTCGCGAAGGAGAACGGCGTCGTTGCCGGACTACAGGTGGCGGAGCGCGTGTTTGCCCTTCTTGATCCGGCCGTGGACATCGCGTGGCAAGTAAAGGATGGCGACGCTGTAGAAGCCGGCCGCATCTTCGGGACGATCACGGGACCGGCGCGAAGCATTCTTAGCGGCGAACGCCTCGCTCTCAATCTCCTGCAGCGAATGAGTGGCATTGCCACCGCGACGAGCCGAATGGTGGCCCTCGCGCGGCCTTTCGGGGCGACTATACTCGATACGCGCAAGACCGCGCCCGGTCTGCGAAAGCTCGACAAATGGGCCGTGCTGCTCGGTGCCGGAGAGAACCACCGGATGGGCCTCTACGACATGATCCTAATCAAGGACAATCACATCGCCGCCGCCGGGGGCGTCGCACCGGCCATTCGCGCCGCCCAGAGGTACGTTGCCGAGATGGGCAATAAACTCCGGATAGAGGTTGAGGCCCGCACGCCCGACGAGATCGACGAGATACTCGGCGAAGGTGGCGTCGACATCGTCCTGCTGGACAACATGGTTGATCTGAGCGCCGCCGGCGTCGACACGTCGCGGCTCCGGGCGGCCGTTGAGAAGATCGACGGGCGGTTCAAAACCGAAGCTTCGGGGAACGTGACCGAAGAGACCGTTGCCGCCATCGCAGCCACGGGCGTCGATTATATTTCGTGCGGCGCGCTCACCCACTCCGTCCGCGCCCTCGACATCTCACTCAAAATACGTCTGGATCTTCCCCGGTAGCGGCGTCCGCCGGGAGAAGATTACGTTACCCGCTTTGATCCGAATCGAAACGGCGCTACCTTACGGGGTTCTTTCTCATACACCGCTGGTCCGCAACCCGGCTCCTGCCGGCGCGGATAATAGGGAACCCAGTGCCTCCGGTCGATGCCGGGGAAAGCTGGGGCTGTACCCGCAACTGTAAACTGCGCGCCGAACGTGAGGCGCTCGGACACTGCGCCCCCAAAGCGCGGGAAGGCCGGGCGAACCCTCGCCGGCTTTTTGCCTACGGGCTTCGCGCAGTGAGCCAGGAGACCTGCCTGCGCGTGCTCTGCCGCAACCACCTCCGGGATCAGAGGTCCAGCGGCTGGCGCACCCTCTTTTCAGGGGCAGGCTGCACCCGCGCCTGCACGCAGCACAGCCCGGACTTCTCCATGAGGTCAGGGCTTGTTTTATGTCTGCTCCCCGCAACGTTCTCCTTCTACTTTCGCTCCTCGTCGCCACTTCGGCGGTGGGGCAGCCGGTGCTCGATACGCTGGTCGTACTGCCGGACGTGACCGTCTCGGCCACGCGCTCGCAAACATCGGCCGCGCGCGCGCCGTCCGCCGTGACCCTGCTGAGCGCCCGCGACATTGCCGTCAGCGGCGCGGGCGAGGTGGGCGAACTGCTCATGCGCCGTTCTCCGGTCTTCGTCAAACGCCTTGGGTCAACCGGCCTCGCTTCCATGTCCGTGCGGGGCACCGGCGCTTCGCAAACACTCATCCTGCTCGATGGGCAGCGCATCGCCGATCCGCAGCTTGGGCAGCTCGACCTTTCGCAGCTCCCCGCGTCGGTCATCTCCTCCGTAGAAGTGCTCGGCGGGGCGGCCTCGCCGCTCTACGGCACCGACGCGCTCGGGGGCGTCATCAGCATACGCTCCCTCTCGCCCGGTGAAGCGCCTGTCATGAAGGTCCACACCGGCATAGGCGCGTTTGGAGAACGGGAAGGGGGCATCGCGGTGTCCGGTTCCAGCGGCCCCGTTGCGGCGCTGGCCGCCGTAGACGTGGGTGCCACGGACGGCGACTTTCCCTACCTCAACAAAGCCCTGTTCCCTGCCCGCGAAACCCGGCGGCGAGGCGCGGACATGCTTCAGCGTTCGCTGTATTCGACCCTCGCCTACGCAGCCGGCCGCCACGAGGCGCGCATCGGCGCGTGGTACCACGACGCTGAAACCGGCCTCCCAGGTCCGGGCGCGGCGCTGCAATCCTCCTCGGAGCGGCAATGGGACGAACACCTTCGCTTCTGGGCCAATGATCGCGTCAAGCTGGGTGGTGCGTCCCTGCGCCTCGGCGCGCTGGTTCAGCGCGGCGCGCTCCGCTACGCCAATCCGCTCCTCAGCGTCGACGACACCGGAAGGACGCTCATTGGCTCGGGTGAGGCGGAACTTACGATGCGCCCTACGGGCCACTGGCTGCCGGCGTTCGGACTCGCGGCGGGCTGGGGACAGGCGCGGCATCCAAGTCTGCGCTCGGTGCGGGAAGGGAACGCGGCGGCGTTCGCCCATGCGACCGGCTCCTATGGCCTCGTGCTCCTCTACCCCGCGCTGCGCGTCGATCATTATATGCTCGCGGATAATCAGTCGCGCACGGCCGTAAGCCCCCGCCTCGGCGTCAACGTCCAACCGTTTGCGGGTCTGCCCCTCTTCGCCCGTGCGAGTGCGGGACGGTCGTTCCGCATGCCTACGTTCAACGACCGCTACTGGCGTCCCGGCGGCGACGCCGACCTGCGGCCGGAGCATGGCTGGTCTGTGGACGCCGGAGCCGTTCTGAAAAACGAGCGGGGGATGCTGGACGTGGGGGCGTTCCGGAGCCGGATGGAGGACGAGATCGTCTGGGTGCCTGCCGGGTCGTACTCGGCGGCCCGAAACTTCAGGAACGTCCTTCGCTACGGAGTCGAAGCAAAGGCGGAGAGGTCGCTCATCCGCCGCCCCGGCCTCCGTCTCGACGCCGGATTCGTCTACGCCTACACACGCGCCATCGACCAGTCCGACCCGAACGCCACTTCGTATGGACGGCAGCTTCGATACGTCCCGCGTCAGCAGGTAAAGGTGTACCTGAATGGCCGCCTTGGCGCCGTCGGTGCCGACCTTGGCGGGCAGTATGTCGGTGCCCGGCTCACGGGGGCGTCAGAGATGAATGCCTATTTCGTTGCGGATGCGCGGCTACACGTCACCTTTCGGGCAGGCACTCTGGAACCGCGTCTTGCACTTGCCATCGAAAACTTGCTCGACGCCCGCTATGCCGTTGTGGACGGCTATCCCATGCCGCCGCGCTACGCAAGTCTGCGCCTCCAGGTATGTCTAAACCGCTAAGTCTGCCCTTAACCTTCTGTATGTACTCGGCTAATATGAGATCTGTCAAGCTGCTTGCCCTCCTTTCTCTGCTCCTGACCATTGTTGCGGGATGTGACTCGTCCGGAAATGAGGAGCCGGATGCCACGATCCACGGCGTTTACGTCGTAAATCAAGGCGTCTTCCCAGCCGGTCCCGGCTCGGTGACCGTCTATGATCCCGAAACAAAGGCAACCTCCTCGATGACGATCGAGGGAGCCACGGCGCAGGGGGCCGCGCTGCAGGGAAAAATGCTCTTCGTAGCGGCCAACTCCGGCAACCGC
This sequence comes from uncultured Bacteroidota bacterium, assembly GCA_963790965.1. Classification (GTDB taxonomy): domain Bacteria; phylum Bacteroidota; class Rhodothermia; order Rhodothermales; family DASSAV01; genus CAWBQO01. Next base: position 725,862 of record CAWBQO010000006.1, on the reverse strand, counting down.
ATCGACATCTTCAACGTGGACACGAAGCAACGAACCGGCCAGATTGCGAGCAACTTGCTCATCAGTCCACGTTACCTGGCCTTTTCGGGACCGACCACGGCGTACGTCACGAACCTCTACGGGGCCGTTGGAAGCTTCGCGGGCGGCGTCGTGTCCGTGCTCGACCTCACGACCGGAACGGTCGTCAAGAACATCCCGGTCGGCGAGAATCCGGAAGGAATCACGGTGGCGGGCGATCACGTCTTTGTTGCGAACCACGGCTTTGGCGCCGACTCCACGGTCACGGTGATCAGCGCGAGCAGCAACACGGTTATAAAGACGCTCGATGTGTGCCAGGGGCCCCGCACGCTGCTCGTGGACCGGCAGGACGACGTGTGGGTTTTCTGCACCGGGCGCACCCTTTACGATGAGGACTACAACGAGATCGGTAAGACGAACGGTGCGGTGGACGTGATCAGCAGCACTACCCTTGAACGCACGGGCCAAATCGCGATCGTGGGGCAGTTCGGGGCTGCGGCGTTCGGGCAGGATGCCGTTTACAACGACGACAATCAGGAGATCTTCGTGGTCGTGAACGAGTCCGGCATCATGCGCATTGATACCCAGACAAACCTTCCCTCCGCGCTCGCCGTCAGTTCAGCCGCAGGACCGATCAGCTCCGTGGCCTACGACAAAGTCCGCGGCCGCCTCTACGTCGGCCGTGTCCCGGCCTACGATGCGCCCGGAACGGTCACGATCCACAATCGAAGCGGCGCGCAGACGGGGAGTTTCACGGCCGGCATTATTCCGACGTACATCGTCGTAAATGATGGCGAGTAGCCGCGTCCGCGTCGATCGCTGCACGTGCTACAAGCGATCTTTTGCCGAACTGAAGCGCGTGGCAGACGCGACGGGGGCCGGGAGCGTGGAAGCGTTACAGGAGCACGTCGATTTCGGCCTCAAGTGCGGCCTCTGCCGCCCCTACGTCCGGAAAATGCTACGCACCGGAGAAACCGTGTTCCATGAGGTGCTGACGGAAGGCGGCTGACTGGATGGCCCTGCGAGGGGGGAAGCGTGTGGGAGCCGTCCTGAAACGGCTCCCACGGAACGCCTATCATCCATAGACACGCATGAGCAGGATGACGACAGTCATGATTAGGAATGAGCCTGCAGTCATAGCAAGCCTCTTTCGGACCGCCGTCGGTTCCCCTCCGCGCATTGACTGCGGCAGGAGCCGGTCGCCGGTTCGATAAAAGAACACTGTGCCAAGCACGATTACGAGGGCAGAAGCCGCAACGAAGAGCGTTGCCCCCCAGTTGTGCCAGTAACCGCCCGTTGGCAGGATTATAAAGAGCAAACCCCACAGCGAAAAGGCCCACAGCAGGGCATGCGCCATGTGGCGCGTCTTTGCAAAAGACGTGATTTCCATTGTTTCTACCTGTCCTGGTTTACCAACACTCCACCGCCATGTACACCAAGCCCGCGCCGCAAATGCTGCAGCCAAGTGGATCGTGTGCGCCGAGAGTACAGTCGTAGCAGGCACCGCCGTGAACTATCTGTGCCGAGAAAGGGAGTGCCTTCCACATCCCGTCCATACATCCCGCAACATTTTCTAATTTATTTCTGATGCCGCTTATGGTGAAGAAGCTCTGGGCCCCTTTTCGGTATCCGACTGTATAAGCTGGAACGCCATCTCCATCGTAGACCTGAACGGTGCCGGAGAACGAAACGTAGCCATCGCCCAGAGCAGCAGGGCCGGCGTCTTGATATAACGTGTAATCCGTCACATACTGATCGCCGGAAAGTATCTCCCCGTCAACAAACTCATGCCAGACAATGTCTTCCTCTACGTCGAGGACAGACAGCACTATGTCCCTGTCACTGTTAGGGATGTCATAATAAAACAGATCTTCTCCCGGGTCGCGCGGGTCAGGATCCGGCAGAGGACCGCCGTTGAAGGAAGCGGCACCAGCCCGTGAGATGGATTCCAGTTCGGGCAGTTTCTGCGCCTGCAGCTTACCCCAAGAAGTGTCTCGCCGCGCTTTCGCTTGTGAGTAAAGACTGTTGGCCGAACTGAGGCGATAAACACGAACCGTACTGTCGGCCTTCACTAACTCGGCACCACCTCCGTGGAAGCCAAAAACGGCTTCTGACTGAGCCGGCCTGGTCGCTTCGTTGTACGAAGGCGCCACCGACTGGTCACAAGCCGTTAAGAAAAAGACCACGAGGAGAGCTACCCCCCCCCCCAACTTACTGAATGGGTACATCGTAAAACACCATTAAAGATAAGGTACTAAGCTGGCCGTTTTCTACAGCGCAGCAACGACATAGTCAATATACATCATTCTTCAGCGTTCGTTAGAGAACGTACCGACTTCATGTAAAGTTCTTGTGACGCGCGGAACAGGCAGCGGAGGGCATACCAGGAAAAGGGATATGTACAGGTATTATGAGCCTGTTAATTCACTATCGATGGGATGTATGGGAGATAGTAGGGACGATGTACGCGACCGAAATGCTGGCTAACACCCCCTTGAATCCCCCTCGAGGGGGTAGTCGCGTGGGTGCTTTGGCCCATAACGTCCGCTACGTACAGCGAGTTCTGAAATTTCAACAGCCTCAAAGGCGATGATTTTGCCCGGTCGGAATGCCACCGGCAAGAAGCATAGGTGCAGCCCTCCAGCCGTTCCAAGCGCGGCGTTCGCGTTGCCGTGAAACTAACGTCCGGGTACTACCTCTGAGTTGATTCGGACGCTACCCAAAGGAGCCGCCTAACGGCTGCAGGTGCCCCTAGCGCCGTACAGGCAGTTTGGACGCTCGGCGAACGCAAAGGCGGGGTTCCGCGTTATGGCGGGCCAACCACCCGCTGAACGTCCATGTCCGCCGTACCCAAACTCACCGGTCATCCCCTCACGAGCCTCCTTGGCCGCATTGGCACCATTGCCGAGGCGGTGGGCATCGAGGCGTACGCCGTGGGCGGGTTCGTGCGTGATCTGCTGCTGAACCGGCGCACGACAGACGTGGACTTCGTCTCGGTCGGCCCGGGCAGCGGCATCCGCCTTGCCGAAGCCGTAGCCAAAGCGTTCGGCGGCGCGACGGCGCACGTTTACCCGAGCTTCGGCACGGCGGCCGTGCGCCTCTTCGGGCCTGGCGGAGAGGCCATCGAGCTGGAGTTCGTCGGCGCAAGGCGGGAAAGCTACCGCAGCGACTCGCGCAAGCCCATCGTGGAGGAAGGCTCGCTCCAGGACGACCTCCTCCGGCGCGACTTCACCATCAACGCGATGGCGCTCCACCTGCTGCCGCAGCGGTTCGGCGTGCTGCTCGACCCGTTCGACGGGCAGGCGGACCTCGAGCGCGGCCTGATCCGCACGCCGCTCGATCCGGCGCAGACGTTCGAGGATGACCCGCTTCGCATGATCCGCGCCGCGCGTTTTGCCGCGCAGCTCGGCTTCATGGTGGAGGAGTCCGCCTTTGACGCCATGCGGGCGCGTGCCGGGCGCGTGGAGATCCTCAGCATGGAGCGCATCACGGGGGAGCTTCGCAAGATCGTCTGCGCGCCCGAGCCGTCGGCCGGCTTCAAAATCCTCGACGCGACCGGCGTCCTCGAACGCTTCCTTCCGGAGCTTACCGCCCTCAAAGGGGTGGAGGAAGTGCAGGGGCAGCGGCACAAAGACAACTTCTTCCACTCGCTCCAGGTGCTGGAGAACCTCGTCGCCGCCTCCGACGATCCGTTCTGCGAATGCACGGAGTGGCTCCGCTGGGCGGCGCTGCTACACGACGTTGCCAAGCCCCGGTGCAAACGGTTCGTTACCGGCTCCGGCTGGACGTTCCACGGACACGAAGACCGCGGCGCGCGCATGATCCCGCCGCTTTTCAACCGGCTCAAACTGCCGGGCGACGAGCGGATGCGCACCGTGCAGGAACTCATCCGGCTTCATCACCGGCCCGTGGCCCTGGTCGATGAAGAAGTGACGGACTCCGCCGTTCGCCGCCTGCTTTTCGACGCGGGCGATCTCGTGGAGGATCTGATGCGGCTCGTGCGGGCGGATATTACGTCCAAGAATCCGGCGCGCGTACGGCGCTACCTGGCCGGCTTCGACCTCGTGGAGCGGAAGATGGCCGAGGTGGAAGAAAAAGACCGACTGCGCCACTTCCAGCCGCCCGTGGATGGTCGGGAGATCATGCAGACGCTCGGCCTCGCGCCCGGCCCGGCGGTTGGCCGCTTAAAGGAGGCGGTCCGGGAAGCCATTCTCGAGGGAGAGATTCCCAACGAGCACGAGGCCGCTTTCGCGTACATGATGCGCATCAAGGATGACGTGCTTGCAGGCACCCCGCCCCGCCACTGAACACAGACCCCGCCATGTCAACGCTGCTGACGCTTTTGTTGCCGCCGCTCGCGGTGTTCATCCGGGTGGGCGCTTCGCGCACGTTCTGGCTGAACCTGCTTCTTACGCTGCTCTTCTACGTTCCGGGCGTCGTACACGCCTTCTCCGTGCGTCGGCGGCGGTGAGCGCCCAAAACGCCACGGGGCACCCCGCTTTGTGAGCAGGATGCCCCGACCAGGCCTGCAGGCGCTGCCTTGCTACTCTTCGTCGTCCTCGTCCTGCTTCGGGCGCACGTCCCACATGAGCATCGTTTCGAGGTCGGCGAAGTCTTCCTCCCCTTCGGGATCGGTGAACATATAGTCGCCGAGGCTCTCCCGCTGCTGGAGCGGAACGCGCTTCCACTTCATGCCTTCCTTATCTTCGAAGGACTCCGGGAACGGCATCTCCACGCTGAAGGAAGGATGATAGGAGCGGTAGGTCTTCGCCGCTTCGTAGATCGCCGCGCGGCGCGCGCCGGGCTTGGTGGCACTTCGTCCGGAGACCTTGAAGGGAGCGATGAGAATGGTGGCCTGAAACATGCCGTCGTCCAGGTCCGCATACTCCGGCCGCATGACCTTAAATTCGTCCGGATGCGGATAGGCACTCCGCTCGTTCGTATCGTTCATCTGTAAGCTGCTTTGTGCGTGCTACCGCAGGCGCCCCTTGCACCATACGCCTCCCGTTCTCGGGACGTTCGTTGAAACGACCGGAGCCTGTTTGTGATTCGCGCTGCTGTGAAAAAGCCGCCTGTTACGCGCCTATGATTTTTTGCGCACCTCTTGCGGTTGCCCCCGTGCTTGTTCGTAATATACTGCCTTCATTCCGCAGAAGCGTTTAAGCTGCGGCGTATCATCCTTCGCACCCAAACCGCACGTCCGCACCATCATGGCGACGCTCCCTTTTGACACCGACATCCTCGAACTTCCCGTTCTCCCGATCGCTCTCGAGTTTGAAGAGGAGGAAGAGGACGATTTCGACGACTACGAGGAAGACGACGATCTGGAGGACGACGAAGACGACGACCTCGACGACGACGACTTTGAGGAAGAGGACGACGAGGACGATCTTTTCGAAGACGAAGAGGACGAAGTCTGAGTTCGCCTCTCCGGAACGACAAAAGCTCCGGCTCAGAAAGCCGGAGCTTTTGTCAGGCACCGGGGCGCAAGCAGGAGACCGCTACTGCATCATAGAAGCGAATCTTCCTTCGTCGCGTAGCCGTTCACCCAAGTAGAATCGGCAACCGATTGGCACCGTCGCCCGAAAATTGTGGAGGGCGAGCTGCCCCGGCGCTCGCGTGCTCACCAACTGCGCCAATTTTAAAGCTCGATACGAGGCCCTTAAGTTCGAGCGTGAGCCTATTCAGATCGTCCGTCGCGCGGGCAATCTGCGTCACGCCGGCTGCGGACTGATTCGAGACAGTGGCGATTGTGTCCACGGAGCGTGAAATCTGCTCGCTCGTGGCGGACTGCTCTTCACTGGCTGCTGCAATCTGGGTTACTCTGTCCACGACGGCGCGAGCTTCCGCAACCATTTTATCCAGCGACTGGCGAGCCTGCCCTGCGAGGCGAATACCCGCGTCTACTTCTACGCTGCCCCGGGACATGGCGTTTACGGCTTCTTCCGTCTCGCGCTGAATCGTCCTGATCATGTCCGCTATCTGCTTCGTTGCCTCTCCGGTGCGCTCCGCCAGCTTCCGGACCTCGTCCGCGACGACGGCGAAGCCCCGCCCATGCTCGCCCGCTCGTGCGGCCTCGATAGCGGCATTCAGGGCCAGCAAGTTCGTCTGGTCCGCAATGCCGTCAATGACTGCGGTAATCTCACCGATCTGCTCGCTGGAGGTGCCCAGGCGCTGGACGGTCTCGGCTGCCTTGCTCACGACGGCGGCGATCTCTTCAATTTTGCGCACCGTTTCGCCGACTACACGCCCCCCCTCGGCCGCAACGCGGCCACTGTTGTCAGCCACGGCGGCTGCTTCGGAAGCGCCCCTTGAATTATCCACGATCGTGCGGCTCATCTGCTCTACGGCGGCCGCGACTTCACCGGCCTGCGAAGACTGCTCCTGCGATCCGGCCGCCAGCTCTTCTGTCGAAGACGATATCTGCGTGGCGGCAGAGGCCGTGGCGTCCACGGCCGCATTGACCTGATACAGGGTCTGCCCGATCGTCTGCACCGCTTGGTTGAAGCCTTCGAAAAGCTGCCCGATCTCGTCGTTCTTTTCGACCGTCAAATGTCGAGTCAGGTCGCCCTTCGAAAAAGCTTCCATCTCCAGAAGAATGGCCGCGACGCTGTCGGATAGATAGCGGCCCTGGTTCTCTGCCGCTTCGCGGGCCGCATTGGCATCCCCAGCAGCTTGTTCGGCAACAGCCTGGCTATGCTCGCTCTTTTCCATGGAGGCGCGGATGCTTGCGACCATAACATTGAAATCCCGAGACAGGCGCCCCAGTTCATCTTGCGTCCGGACGTGCGTCTGAACCGTTACGTCTCCTGCAGCGACACGTCCCGCCGCGTCGCTCATTTCGATGATCGGCCGCGACAGCCGCTGCCCGATAAAGAAGCCAAGCGCCACGATGGCCAGTATGGCCAGAAGGCCGACCAGGAGCATGACGTGCACCATCTCTTTGACCCCTGCCAGCATCTCATCCTGTGGCAACACGGCCACAAACACGTCCGCAGTTGTCTCCAGAGGCGCGTAGAAGAGCACGGCCTCTTTACCGGTGATCGGATCGATGCCCTCCACGTAGCCCGAAGTACCGTCGGCCAGCGCCTCGGCGACGGCGAGAAATGCCTCACTATTACGCTCCCGTGCAAACTCAGTCAGCGTCTGACGACCTATCACGCCTTCAACCGGGAAGGCGGATAGCGCGCCCGTCCGGCTCGCCATAAAGGCGTAGCCAGTCTCATAAATGTCGATATCTCCAACCGTCTTGTCAATGTAGTCGATTCCTACGTGGGCGCTTGCGATGCCTCGGAACCCGTCTTCATCCATGATCGGAACCGAGTACGTAATCATCAAAGTCCCATCAAAAAGATAGGGGTTCGTCACAAACTCCTTCTTCGTTTCTTCTGGTACGACATACCAATCTTTCTCGTCGTATCCCACTAACGGTGCGGATCCCAAGCCATTGCCCTCATGAAAGACATACGGGACGAAGCGGCCCGTTTGGTCATGGTATCCTCCCGACCCCGCGAACGCAGCATCCCGCCCGTCGAAAGCATTTGGCTCGTACCCGAGGGAAAAGCCCAAAATACCAGGGTATTGTTTAAGGGTCTCCCTGAGCATGTCCACCGCTTCCGACCGATCGTTGCCTCTGTAGGCTTGCAGTGTGCGCGCGAGTGTCCGCGCGACAGTCAGTTCCTCCTGGCGGTCCGCGTCGAACTGATTGGCATAACGGTGGACAAGTTCGCTGGCTTCACGGTATGCCGTTTCCGTAGACGCCCGGGTTGCCATGAACACGGCAACAATGACTGTAACTGCGAGAGCCACACCGGCCCCAGCGACGAACCACACGACGATTCTGGTGCGAACAGACTTCATGTTATGTCGATGTTATAAAAGAATACGAAGGATCAAAGTGACAGGCCGAAGACAAAATGCGCCCGGCGGGTCTCTGGATTCAGAACGAACTCGCCGTGGAGCGGGAGTGCAAAGGACTCGGTGAGCTGCAGGTGCCGGCTCAAGCGCAAAGACGTATTGATGAGCGAGATGCCTTTGCCTGATGTGCCGTACCAGCCACTCTCTGCGCCCGCGATGCCCGCGGCGAGGCTCAACTGGAGCTCGCCGAGACGGGGCGTAAGGCCCACTTCGGCATACCAGGAGCCGTCGGGATCGTTGTAGACGTGGTGGCCCGCAAAGAAGTACAGTGGCAACCGTGAAGGGCTGAGCCTCAGCTGTGCTTCCAGAAAGTGGCTGCCCCGGCCGTCGTTGCGAGTGTCGAAAAAGCCATCGCCCGCGTCAGGGAAGTGGAAATCGAACAGCGATATGCGGGCTGTTCCCGCATGGCTGGCTGATACGGTGTAGCCGATCCAGAAATCTTGCTCCGTGCCGTTGGCGGCGTCCGTCCCCGTCAGGCTGTAGTTACCCCACGTGCCCAGGTCGAAACCGGCCGCAGTTACCGCCGCAGAGGGCTGGATGCTCGGAGACTGCCCGAAACTCAGGCCGCGTACCACATAACGGCTTACGAGGTCGGCACCGAAGTGAACGGCAATCGGTCCCGTCTGTGCTCGAGACGGAGCAACAAGCCCGAACAACATCGCCGAAACGGCAAGAAGGTATTTCATGACAGGTTTGTACGAAAAAGCAATGAATCGTGGATATGCACTCTCCGCCCACCGGCTAAACCGATGTCCGTTTGATGCTTACGAGGCCTTAAGTATCGAGGGGTACGACCGAACATTAAGGCTCCGAATTTCATTTAGATGAAAGAATATTTTCATCTGCGTTGATTCAGTGGTGCGGCGGCCGTACGGCATTCCGAGCGTGCGGCCCTCCGGCCCTGGGCGTTATGCAACTTTTCGGTTCCCGGCTTTGCGGTGGTCGCGGGCTGTGCCATCTATCGCGGGCTATAACGGTTTACCTTTTCCGGACGGCTGCGGGAATAGGACCGCTATTGCGCGCCGCTTCCTCTTTGAGGATTGCGCGTGGGGCGGACCCTTACGCGCTCTTCTTGCACGTCCGATACACAACGGCCTTGCCTTGCGCGTGGGCGTTGCGATGTGGGCGCATCTTGCGCTGTTTAATCATCTTAGCACGCCCCGGAGTTATCCACACCGGGCTTGAGAATCGTGGATAAAAAAGGCTTGCAAAGCCGGTCGATCCGGGCTTAATTAGTACCCCGCAGACACGGCCGGCCGTGCGCGGATGTGCCCTGAAGAAGGGGTGATCCGTTATGCAGGTCTCGCGAGTTCGCTCACCTATTCTATTTTAGCGCCTCCGGCCGGGGCGCGCGCTCTCCGAAACACGGCCGGCCGCCGGGACACGATCCGGGCCAAAGCCATCAACGAACGCCATGACAGAAGAAAAGAACAAGGGGGAACTGCTCTTCCCCGGCGACGCCGCCGCAACCATCAGCCGTGCCGGCGCGGCTCCCGAAGAGGGCCTGCGCGTCGAGCGGACGTTCTCGGAGGAAGGAAAACACCCCTTCGATTCCCTCCAGTGGGAACGGCGCGAGGCGAGCATCCGCAACCACAAGGGCGTTGCGATCTTTGAGCAAAGGGACGTCGAGTTTCCGGCGGCTTGGAGTCTGCTTGCGACGAACGTTGTCGCGAGCAAGTACTTCTACGGCGAAGTATCGCGAAGCGGGCAAGATCCTGCCGACGGCGGCCGCGAATCCTCGCTCAAGCAGCTTCTCCACCGCGTCACGCGAACGATTGCGGACTGGGGGGCGGAGCAGGGGTATTTTGCCTCTCAGGAAGACGGCGACCGCTTCTACGACGAGTTGACCTGGCTCTGCGTAAACCAGTACGGGGCGTTCAATTCTCCCGTCTGGTTTAACGTTGGCCTGCACCACCAGTACGGCGTCCGCGACTCGGGCGGCAAGACCATCTGGGGCTGGGACGAGAAGAGCCGGCAGTCTCTTCCCGCCGACCCGTACGAGCGCCCGCAAGCCTCCGCCTGCTTCATCATCTCCGTCGAGGACTCGATAGACGACATCTGGCAGCTCATGGGCGAGAGCGCGCGACTGTTCAAATACGGATCGGGCGTCGGTGCCGACTGGTCTAAGCTGCGCTCCTCGCTCGAGAAGCTCTCCGGTGGCGGGCAGCCGTCCGGCCCGGTCTCCTTCATGCGCGTCCAGGACGCCACCGGAGCGACCATCAAGAGCGGCGGCAAGACGAGGCGGGCCGCCATCATGCAGACGCTCAAAGTGTGGCACCCGGACATTATGGAGTTCGTCGTGGCCAAGCAGGACGAGGAGCGGAAAGCGTGGGCGCTCATCGAGCAGGGCTTCGACGGCTCCTTCAACGGACCGGCATACGGAAGCGTGGCGTTCCAGAACGTCAACCAGTCCGTGCGCGTGACAGACGAGTTCATGCAGGCGGCCGAATCGGGCGAGGCCTTTGCGCTGCGTTCCGTCACTTCCGGGGAGCCGGTTGCCGAGGAGGATGCCACCCGGATGCTGCAGAAGATCGCGGAGGGAACGCACGTATGCGGCGATCCGGGCCTTCAGTACGAAGACACGATTCAGAAGTGGCACACCGTCAAGAACAGCGGCCCGATCAACTCTTCGAATCCGTGCAGCGAGTTCATGTTCTTGGACGACACCTCCTGCAACCTGGCCAGCCTGAACCTTCGTAAGTTCCAGAACCCCGACGGCACGGTCGACGTGGAGCGGCTGCGCGCGGCCACTCGCATTTTCATAACCGCGATGGAGATTCTGGTGGATAACGCGGGATATCCGTCAAAGGACACATCAGAGAACTCCCACCGCTTCCGCCCACTCGGCCTCGGCTTCGCCAACCTCGGCGCGCTGCTCATGTCCATGGGCGTCCCTTACGACTCCGACGAGGGCCGCGCCGTTGCGGCTGCCGTGATGGCCATCGAACACGCGGAGGCCTACGCGCGTTCGGCTGAGATCGCGGCAAACCCGGAGATAGGTCCATTTGAAGCTTTCGCCGAAAACCGCGAGCCGATGCTCCATGTGATGCGGATGCACCGCGACGCCGTCGAGGAGATCGACCCCTCTTGCCCGGCTTATCTGCGGCAGGCCGCCCGCGAGTCGGCCGATCGCATGGTGGCGCTGGGCGAGCGCTACGGCTACCGCAACGCGCAGGCCACCGTCCTCGCCCCAACCGGCACCATCGCCTTCGCCCTTGACTGCGATACGACGGGCATCGAGCCGGACATCGCGCTCGTCAAGTACAAGCTGCTCGCCGGCAAGGGCGACGGCATGCTCAAGATCGTCAACGGCACCGTGGTGGACGCCCTCCGCCACCTCGGCTACCCGGAGGCCGAGCGGAAGGGCATCCTCGACTTCATCGACGCGAACGACACCATCGAAGGCGCTCCGTTCCTCAAAGAAGAGCACCTTTCCGTGTTCGACTGCGCGTTCAAGCCGTACCAGGGTCAACGCTTCATCCATCACAGCGGGCACATCAAGATGATGGCGGCGGTGCAGCCGTTCATCAGCGGCGCGATCAGCAAGACCGTCAACATGCCCGAGAGCACCACGGTCGAGGAGATCATGGACGCCTACACGCAAGGATGGAAGCTGGGACTGAAGGCGGTCGCCATCTACCGTGAGAACTCCAAGCGAAGCCAGCCGCTCGCCACCTCGAAAGGAGGCAACACCAAGGCGAAGGCCTCGGGCGACGGCGCTACCATCGAACCCGAAGTGGCCCGCGTCATCGAGAAGGTGGTCGAAAAGATCGTCTACAAGCCCGTCCGCAAGCGCCTTCCCGACGAGCGGCCCTCGCTCACGCACAAGTTCTCGATTGCCGGGCATGAGGGCTACCTGACGGTCGGGCTTTATCCCGACACGAAAATGCCGGGCGAGATCTTCATTACGATGGCGAAGGAAGGCTCCACGGTCTCGGGCATGATGGACGCTTTCGCGACGGCCATTTCGATTGCGCTTCAGTACGGCGTGCCGGTTGAGGACCTGTGCAACAAGTTCTGCCATATGCGTTTCGAGCCGGCGGGCTTCACGAACAACAAGGAGGTCCCGATCGCCAAGTCCATCATGGACTATATCTTCCGGTACATTTCCATCAAGTTTCTCGGGCAGCCGCGCGAGGAGGAACCCGTAAACCCTCATGACGCCGTTGCGGAAGTGGTGAGCCGCAGCGGCCCGGCGGAGGACACCGAGCAGCTCGAGATCACGTTCGACAAGCCCGGCGAGATCGTTTCGTCTCTCGTCGGCAGCACCATAGAAGCGTTCATGGCGGCGACGAGCGGTGAGCACGTGGTGCGTGAAAGCAAGGCGGCGTTTGCCAACCAGGAGGACGCGCCCGCGTGCTCCAACTGCGGCTCGATAACGGTGCGCGCCGGAAGCTGCTACTCGTGCCCGAACTGCGGCTCCACGAGCGGCTGCGGCTGAGCCGAGGGCTTTGGGCAGCGTCTGAGAACAGCGAGCGAGGGTACCCGGCCGGTGCCCTCGCTCGCTGCCGTTTTGGGCAGAGGAAGGAAGAGGACCATTCTCAGGCCGCGGTAAGGAGAGATCCTTCGGTGGGATCGGGATGTCAGCCGGGGGGGACGGAGAAGGCGGGAGCGGGATGAGCACCGGGAAGGCATCACCCTCCCCGCGTGTCATTCTGAGCGAAGCGAAGAATCTCAGGCTCCCGTAAGCACAGATTCTTCGGTGCGCTCGGGAAGTCGAGGAGGGAGCGGGTGGGTGTCGGCGGGTGTTCTTTGCTTGGGTAGGAGGTCCCTCCGCGCGGCGGCGGAGGAGGTGGTCTCATGATGTGGGCCGGCAGCGCCGCCTTGGTCGGGATGACAGTCTGGGGGGACGGAGAAGGCGGGAACGGGATGAGCACCGGGAAGGCATCGCCCTCCCAGCGTTTCGTTCTGAGCGAAGCGAAGAATCTCAGGCTCCCGTAAGCACAGATTCTTCGGTGCGCTCAGGATGACACTCCGGGGGAATGGAGGATGATGGTAGGTGGCGACCTTGTAGGGAAACGATACATCGTGCCCTTACGTCCTGCCCCGACCCGCGCCGCGCCCTTATCCGCAATCGCGCCTGCGCCTACACCTACGATACTATTGGTGGGGTACATCACAGATTTACACACATTTGTGCGCAGCTGGAATGCTGACTAACACCCCCTTGAATCCCCCTCGAGGGGGAGGTTGCGTTGGTGCTTCGGTCCACATCGTCAGCTACATGATGCGCTTTCCGATATTTCAACGGCCTCCCGAACCCTCTGCGTCTCTGCGCCTCTGCGTCCATTCTTCCATACCGGCCGCGGCGCGGGGTGGGGCGGGCGCAGCGCGGGGTGGGGGAAACGGGCGTTGGCATACATAAAAGGAGCGCCCACTCCGAAGGATCGGGGTGGGCGCTTTGCTCGTCGGTGGCGGCGCGCGTCAGTTTGGGAGCATCTGGCCGGTTTCGACGAGATTGCGGTGCAGCTCGAAGCACTTCGTCAGGTCGTGGCGAATGTGGCCCATGCGGCCTTCCTTAAGGTAGGCGTTCAGATAATCGCGGTACTTCGGGTCGGCGCACTTGTTGATAATCGTGTGCGCTCGCGCAATCGGCCCGAGGCCGCGCAGGTCGGCGAGGCCGTGCTCGGTCACGAGAACCTGCACCGAGTGTTCGTTGTGGTCGACGTGGCTCACCATCGGTACGACGGAGGAGATCTTGTCGCCCTTGGCCGTGCTCGGGCACACGAGAATGGACAGGTAAGCGTTGCGCACGAAGTCGCCGGAGCCGCCGACGCCGTTCATGAGCTGCGTGCCTGCAACGTGCGTCGAGTTGGCGTTGCCGTAGATGTCCATCTCCAGCACGGTGTTGATCGCAATCACACCGAGCCGCCGGATGACGCCCGGGTTGTTCGACAGCTCCTGCGGACGCAGCACGATGCGGCGACTGAAGAAGTTCATGTCGTCGAACACGCGCTGCATGAGGTCATTGCTCAGCGTGAGGCTCGTGGTGGAGGCTCCGAGCAACCGCCCGTTGTACATCAGGTCCACCAGCGAATCCTGAAAAACCTCGCTATACATGGAGAACGGTGGCACATCCGAGTTGCCAAGGCCGGACATCACGGCGTTCGACACGTTGCCTACGCCCGCCTGCAGGGGCAAGAACTCCGGCGGAATGCGCCCGGCGCTCATCTCGTCGAGCAGGAACTTGACGACGTGGCCGGCGATACCTTCGCTCGTCGCGTCCATTTCCCCGAGCGGTGAAAGGTCGTCCGGCAGATTCGTCTCCACGATGCCCACGATCCGCTTCGGATCGACGGAAACGTAAGGCGTTCCCATGCGAGACAGCGGATCGTGAATCGGAATCGGGCTGCGGTTGGGCGGTGGGGGCAAAATGGCGATGTCGTGCATCTCCCACAGGCGGCTCGAATGGTGCCGGTTCACCTCAACGATGATCTTATCGGCATGGCGCAGCATGGTGGGCGAGGCGCCAACCGAGGTGGAGAGGAAGACGCGCCCGTCCGAGGTCACGTCGATGGCCTCCACTACGGCCACGCTGATATCGCCGAAGAAGCCGAACTCGATCATCTGGGGGACATGCGAGAGGTGCATATCCACGAACTCCACTTCCTGATGGTTGATCTTGCCGCGGAGCGTCTTGGCGGACTGGTACGGCGCGCGCCAGGAGATTGCGTCTGCCTGCGCGAGGGCTTCGTCGATCTGCCGACCGGTCGAAGCGCCGGTGAGGAGACGGATCTTGAAGTCTTCGCCTGCCTCATGAAGCGCCCTGGCGCGGGCCGCGAGCGCTTCCGGGACGGCCTTTACCGCGCCGGATGCTGTGAATCCCGCGAAGGCAACGAGCGCGCCGTGCGGAATCATCTCCGCCGCCTCTTCAGCGGTAATAACTGGAATGGATCCGAAGGTGTTCATTTTGTACGGTTTATCCGTTGTTCGTAGAAAAAAGTCGTTTTAAGGCTTCCCTTTTGTCCGGTGTGGGAGGCGGCCCCGAGACTGGTTCTATCGACCAGCCACGGGGCCGCCCTGTTCCACGACCAACGGACCGCATGGCCTTACGAGAAGTACGAAAGTAGCACACCGGCGGCTACGGCGGAGCCGATCACGCCGGCAACGTTTGGCCCCATGGCGTGCATCAGCAGAAAATTCTGCGGATCTTCATTGTGCGCCACCCGCTGGACGACGCGCGCCGCCATCGGCACGGCCGAGACGCCCGCTGCGCCGATGAGCGGGTTGATCTTCGTTTTGGAGACCGCATTCATCAGCTTGGCGAAAAGCAATCCGCCGGCCGTCGATACGCTGAAGGCGATGACACCAAGGATGAAGATATAGATCGTCTGCGGCGTCAGGAAGGTGGCCGCCTGCGTCTTTGCACCGACGGTCACGCCCAGAAGGATCGTGATGATGTCGATGAAGGACGTGCTGGCCGTCTTCGCGAGGCGCTCCGTCACGAGGCTTTCCTTAAGCAAGTTGCCGAAGAAGAGCATCCCGAGCAGCGGCAACGCGCCGTTGGCGATAAACGCCGTCAAGATGAATCCGGCGACCGGGAAGATGACCCGCAGCGTCCGCGAAACGTCTTTTGGCGGTTCCATCCGTATCAGGCGCTCCTTCTTCGTCGTCATGAGCTTCATGATGGGCGGCTGGATGATGGGCACCATGGCCATGTACGAGTAGGCCGAGAGTGCCACCGCGCCGAGAAGGTCCGGAGCCAGCTTCGTGCAAAGGAAGATGGCCGTCGGGCCGTCCGCGCCGCCGATGATGCCGATGGACGCCGCTTCTTGCGGCGCGAAGCCGAACCAGGTCGCGCCGAGGAGCGCGCCGAAGATACCGAGCTGGGCGGCCGCGCCGAGCAAGATCGCCTTCGGATTGGCGAGCAGCGGCGCGAAGTCCGTCAGCGCGCCGATGCCGAGGAAGATCAAGGGAGGAAAGAAGCCCCACTCAACGCCTCGAAAGAGCATCCAGAAGACGCCGGCTTGCCACGGATCGAGCTGGCTCGACTGAATGACGATCGGGTACCGGTCGTCGCGGGTCTGCTCAACCGTTAGCAGCCGGCGGCCCTGTTCGATGTTGGTGATGCCCGGGAAATTGCCCTCTCCGCGCAGGTACATCTTCACCTTCGTGTTCACCATCGCGACCTGTCCCTGCTCCGCGAGATCGCGAAAGAGGAAGGGACGCGCGGGAACCGGATTATTCTCCACCTCGGGAGAATAGATGAGGCTGTACGGCGGGATGACTATACCATTGATTTCAACTGGTTTGTCGGTGGTGTAATACGCCAGGTCCTCCACGCTCACCGGCCCATCATAAACGCCGACGCTCAGGTTGTTAACGTTATATGGAATGTTGCCAATGAGAATGCCGAACCCGATGGGAATGAGCAGCATCGGCTCGAACCCTTTCTTGATCGCAAGAAAGATGAACAGCAGGCCGATGAGCAGCATGACTCCGTTACTCCAGTGGAACTGGCCGAAGCCGGAGCCTGCCATGAAGTTCAGGAAGGTTTCAAGCATGATCGAACTCTACAAGTACCTGCCCCTGCTTGACGGTGTCGCCGGTGTTGACGAGTACGGCGCGAACCGTGCCGGCCACCGGTGAGGCAATGTTGGTTTCCATCTTCATCGCCTCCATCACGAGGATGACCTCGTTGAGCGCCACGACCTGTCCCGGCTTCGCTTTGACTTGAAGGATGGTGCCCGCGATCGGGCTTTTGCAAACGTTCTCGCCGCCGCCGTTGTCGCCTGAAGGCGCGGGCGCGGCCGGACGAGGTCCTCCCTGCGAAGACGCGGGAGCGGGTGCGGGGGACGAGGAGGCGGACTGCGCAGGCGTGCCCATGCCGGGGTGCATGCTGTCGTCCATTATTTCTACGTCGACGTCGTAAACGACGCCTTCTACGGTAACGCGAAGTCTCATAGCGATTATCTCAGAGTATGCGAGGTGTGGAGGCGAACCCGCCCGGCCTCGGACCAGCCGGATACGGTGTTCTGATTGACGAACGTGATGCGCTGCACGCGCACGGGCCGCCCCACGGCTGCCACGGCGGCTGCGGAAATGAGCGCGACCGTTCGGCGGTCGAGGTAGGGCAACTGCCCCGGCGCGGCGGCCATCCCGTAAGAGGCCGTTGAAGGTTCGTGAACCTCCTTTACGTCGGGCTTGCTGAAGAAGTAGCTCAGCAGCGCCACGGCTCCGCCGGTGATCACGAGGGCAACGAAAACCACCAGAATGCCGACTCCCGAGAGCTCGAGCATTGGAAGGAAACCGCCCTCGGCTTCAGCGGCCGCTTGCGGCGCGGCGAACAGAAGAAGGGCCGCCCAGAGGAGCGGCGTCATGAAAAGATTCAGCATGGGGGCTCTACCTCAGAGCGGGATAAGGCCGTGCTTTTTGGCCGGACGCATTTCGCGCTTCGTTTGAAGCGTCTCCAGCGCCATGCCGAGATAGCGGCGGGTTTCCGACGGCTCGATGATGTCGTCCACCATGCGGCGGGATGCGGCAACGTACGGCGTGGAGAACGTGCGCCGGTACTCTTCGATGAGTTCCTTCTTGCGCGCGTCCTTGTCCTCTGCCGCCTCGATTTCGCGGCGGAAAACGACGCCGGCGGCTCCTTCGGCACCCATCACGGCGATCTCGGCCGTGGGCCAGGCTGCGACGCGGTCCGCGCCGAGTTCCTTGCCGCACATGGCGAGGTAAGCGCCGCCGTAAGCCTTCCGCAGGATGACGCTCACCTTCGGCACGGTGGCGGCCGAATAGGCAAAGAGCATCTTCGCGCCGTGGCGGATGATGCCGCCATACTCCTGCTGCACGCCCGGCATGAATCCCGGCACGTCGACGAGCGTCACGAGCGGGATGTTGAAGGCGTTGCAGAAGCGGATGAAGCGGGAGCTTTTGTCCGACGAATCGATGTCGAGCGAGCCGGCCTTGTGCATCGGGTTGTTCGCCACGATGCCGACCGAGCGCCCGAAGATGCGCGCAAAGCCAATGATGATGTTCTGCGCGTAGGTCGCCTGCACCTCCAGAAAGTCCGCGTCGTCGACGATGCGCGCGATCACGTCGTGCATATCATACGCGGCGCGCGGGTTGTCCGGGATGATGCCGTTGAGCGTCAGGTCGGGCGTGACCTCCGGGGAAACGTCGAGGCGCGGCGGATCTTCGAGGTTGTTCGAGGGCAGGAAGGAGAGAAGCTTCCGGCAGACCTGCAGCGCCTCGCGGTCGTTCTCTGCGACAAAGTGAACGACGCCGGAGTACGTCATCTGCGCCTCCGGACCGCCAAGCTCCTCCGCCGTGACGGCCTCGCCCGTGACCTGCTTGATCACGGAAGGGCCGGTGATGAACATCTGACTGGAGCGCGTCTGGATGATGAAGTCCGTCAGCGCCGGGCTGTAGGCCGCGCCGCCTGCGCAAGGGCCGCAGATGAGCGAAATCTGGGGCACGACGCCCGAGAGCAGCGTATTGTGGAAGAAGACGCGGCCGTAGCCGGCGAGCGCGTCGATGCCTTCCTGAACGCGCGCGCCGCCGGAGTCGTTGACGAGCACGAACGGGCTGCCGGTCTTGAGCGACGCTTTCGCCATCTCCACGATCTTGTCGGCATGAACTTCCCCCACGGCACCGCCGAGGGAGGTGAAGTCCTGCGAGGCGACGTGGATGAGCCGCCCGTTGACCATGCCCGCGCCGGTGACGACGGCGTCCGCCGGGACGTCCTTTTCGGCCATGCCGAAGTAAGTGGCGCGGTGCTTGGCGAAGCCGTACTGTTCCTGGAAGGAACCCTCGTCGCACAACTCGGCGACGCGCTCGCGCGCGGTGAGTTTGCCGAGTTGGTGTTGCTTATCGATGCGCTTGGAGCCGCCCATGAGGAGCACTTCGCGGCGCTTCTCGCGAAGCTCCTCGATGCGCTCCTGCATCGTCATGTGGGTGCGTTCGGTAGATTCAGGCATGGTGACCCTCCGCCGCGCCGGCCGGCTCGCACAGTTCCGTCAGGACACCGGCCGAGCTTTTGGGATGAAGGAAAGCGATGTTCATGCCGTGGGCACCGCCGCGCGGCTTTTCGTCGATGAGCCGGGAGCCGTTGGCCTTGAGGTCGGAAAGCCGCTCCTCGATGCCGGCAACCGTGTAGGCGATGTGGTGCATGCCTTCGCCCTTCTTCTCGATGAAGCCGGCGACGGTAGACTCCGGCGAAGTCGGTTCGAGCAGTTCGAGTTTGACTTCGTTGCCGGCGGTTCCGACGGCGTAGAAGGCCACGCGCACTTTCTGCGACGGGACGTCCTCGATGCCCTCGAAGCGCGCGCCGAGCACGTCTTCGTAGTACGCCCGGTGCGCGTCTATCGAGCGCACGGCGATACCGATATGGTTGATTGCTTTAGGTTCTATTTGAGCCATTGTTTTCTCTGTTGGTCAGTTGAGGCGAGTGCTTAATGGCGCATGTCGAGTGGCTTTGCGCCGAATCAGCCGCTTGTCCTTTACCCCTCTTCATTCGCAATTCGTCACTCTCCATTCTTCACGCGTACGATTCCTGGTATTCACCATAGACGCCGCGGAGGGCGTTGCAGATTTCGCCGACGCTCGCGTAGACGCGGACCGCGTCGAGGATGACCGGCATCAGGTTGTCGGTGCCCCTGGCAGCCTCCACGATCGCGTCGAGGCGCTTCTGAACTTCGGCGTTGTCGCGCTCGGCCTTAACGGTCGTGAGCTTCCGAATCTGCCCCTGCCCGACTTCCTCGTCGATGCGCATGAGGTCCATCGGGGTTTCGGCATTGGACTGGAACTTGTTCACGCCGACGATAATACGGTCGCCGCGCTCGATGGACTGGCCGTATTCGTACGCTGACTGCTCGATCTCCCGCTGAATCCAGCCCTGCTCGATGGCCGGCACGACGCCGCCCATTTCGTCGAGCTTGGCGATGTAGTCGGCCGCTTCCTGCTCGATGGCGTCGGTAAGCTGCTCGACGTAGAACGATCCGCCGAGCGGGTCGATCGTGTTGGCAACGCCGGACTCGTGCGCGACGATCTGCTGCGTACGCAGGGCGACCGTCACGCTCTCCTCCGTCGGAAGGGCAAGCGCCTCGTCCTTCGAGTTCGTGTGCAGGCTCTGCGTGCCGCCCAGCACCGCTGCAAGCGTCTGAATGGCCACGCGGACGACGTTGTTGTCCGGCTGCTGGGCCGTCAGCGTGACGCCGCCAGTCTGCGTGTGGAAGCGGAGCATCCAGCTCTTGGGATTCGTCGCGCCGAAGCGTTCGCGCATGATCTTCGCGTAGAGACGACGCGCGGCGCGGAACTTGGCGACCTCTTCGAGGAGGTCCGTGTGGGCGGCGAAGAAGAAGGCGAGGCGTGGCGCGAAGTCATCGACCTTGAGACCGGCTTTGATGGCGGTTTCAACGTACGTGATCGCGTTCGCGAGCGTAAAGCCGACTTCCTGCCCGGCCGTCGACCCGGCTTCGCGGATATGGTAGCCGGAGATGGAGATCGTGTTCCACTTCGGCACGCTCTCGGTGCAGTAGGCGAAGATGTCCGAGATGATGCGGAGGGAGGGGCGCGGCGGGAAGATATAGGTGCCGCGCGCGATGTATTCCTTCAGAATGTCGTTCTGGATGGTGCCGTTGAGCTGCTCGGGCGTAACGCCCTGCTTCTCGCCGACGGCGATGTACATGGCGAGCAGCACAGCCGCAGAGGCGTTGATCGTCATGGAGGTAGAGACCTTGTCGAGCGGAATGCCGTCGAAAAGGGTCTCCATGTCCGCGAGCGTGTCGATGGCAACGCCAACCTTGCCGACCTCGCCGAGCGCGATCTGGTCGTCGGAGTCGTAGCCGATCTGCGTTGGCAGGTCAAAGGCGACGGAAAGGCCGGTGGTGCCCTGGCTCAGGAGATATTTGTAGCGCTGGTTGCTTTCTTCAGCGGTGGCGAAGCCTGCGTACTGCCGCATGGTCCAGAAGCGCCCGCGGTACATGGTCGGCTGAACGCCGCGGGTATACGGGTACTGGCCGGGGAAGCCGAGCTTATCCGAGTAGGTGGACTTCCAATCGTCCTCCGGCAGATACACGCGCTCGACAGGGCGGTTGGAAACGGTGGTGAAGGATTGCATCCGCTCCGGGAAGCGGGCGATGGTTTTGCTTACGCCGGCTTCGTAGCGCGCTTTGGCGTCCTGGAGCGAAGGTTTGGCGTCGTGTGTGTCAGGCATAGCGTTGATGCGGTGTTCTCGATTACGGATCAGGAAGCGAGGGTGGTTTCCGCGGCGCGCGCGAGCAGTTCGCGCGTGAGGCGGTCTACGGCTTTGTCGCCGGAGAGAATGCTGTCGATGTCGGCGGACTCAATGCGCTCGTCGAGGCGAAGCCGCGCCTCTTCGAGGAGGGCCTCGCGCACGTCTTCGGCCACTCGGGCCTCCCGGCGCGCGGTCCAGGACGAGTGTTCATCGCCGACGCGCTCTTCGAGGCGGTCGAGCAGTTCGGGAATGCCCGCGCCTTCGGTGGCGCTTGCGAGCAGCACGTCCGGCTGGAGCCGCTCGCGCATGAGGAGCGGGTTGCCGAGGTCGGCGTGGGTCATCGTGGACGCCTGCGCCGCGCCGTTCTGCGCAAGGTCGAGCGTCGAAAGGAGCGTGCTGAAGAGCTGGTTGGCTCCTTCGCGGTCGGCCTTGTTGACCACGAACAGGTCGCCGACCTCCATCAGCCCGGCTTTGAGCATCTGGATGGAGTCTCCCTGTCCAGGCGCGAGAACGATGAGGACGAGGTCCGCAACGGTTGCGATTTCGATTTCGCTCTGCCCCACGCCGACGGTTTCAAGGATGACGGTGTCGCACCCGATAAGGCCCATGGCGCGCATGACGCCTTTAACGCCGAGCGAGAGGCCGCCGAGATGGCCGCGCGTGGCAAGCGAGCGGATAAAGATCATCGGGTCCGTCGCGTGGCGCATCATGCGCACGCGGTCTCCGAGGACGGCACCGCCGGTAAAGGGCGACGACGGATCCACGGCGATGACGCCGATGCGGCGATCCGGGTAGCGGGTGCGCTGCTCCGCGATGATGGCGTCCGTCAGCGAGGACTTGCCGGAGCCGGGCGCGCCGGTGATGCCGAGCAGCAGCCGTGGCTGCGGCCACTCGTCGCGGGGGAGGATCTGGAAGATTTCAGGAAGTCGCTGTGGATGCTTTTCCAGCAGCGACATGAGCCGGGCGGCTGCGCGCGTCTGGCGCGGGCCGGTTTCGCCGGAAGCGTCCTTGACGAGCGATTCAAGGGAAGGAATCATGGGAACGAACGATGCGGAGGCGGCCGCCTGTAAGGGAGCCGCCTCGTGGCCGGAGAGGTACCGAACAAGATCGGAGAGGCCGGCGGCACGGTAAGCCGCGCCACGCCTTCCATCCGGCTCTATGCAGTCGCGCCGACGAGTCCGTCCAGCGTCTCCACGATCGTCTGCGCCGGGGTGCCGGGCGTAAAGACGGCGGCGACGCCCATGTTCTTCAGCCCAGGCACGTCGTCCGGCGGGATTGTGCCGCCGCCGAAGACCACGATGTCTTCCGCTCCTTTTTCCCTGAGCAGGTCCAGAACGCGCTTGAAGAGCACGTTGTGCGCCCCGGAGAGGAGCGAGAGGCCGATGGCGGCAACATCCTCCTGGATGGCGGCATCGACGATTTGCTCGGGGCTGCGGCGGATGCCCGTATATACAACCTCAAAACCCGCGTCCCGAAGGACGTGGGCGACGTACTTGGCACCGCGGTCGTGGCCGTCGAGGCCGGGCTTGCCGACGAGGATGCGTGCTTTATGTTCTTTTGCCATTGCGAAAATCTATTTTCAACCTGAAGTACTTCAGGTGGAGCGCGGCCGGTGAAGTCCCATCCCAGGACGATGGAAGCCGGTCGCCATTCATGTAAAAGCAGGGTTAAGTTCGGTTCCGCGAAAGTTTGGATTCGTAATCCGCCGCCCAATTTTATCGCAAGGCTTTCCCCTACACCCCAGAAGCGGTTCCACTTAACACGGGGCGTTCCGCGAAGGGGCGACAGGAGCGTCAGTGGAACTGCCGGTCGGTCAGCGCCTCGACCTCGGCGCGCGCCAGGAGCCGCCAGGCGGGGCTACCGAGATGCCCCGAAGCGTTCCGCCGGAAAGTGGCACGGAGAAACAGCTCCTTTTCATCTTCGCGCGCGCCTGCGAAAGAGAACGAACCCCAGTGAACCACCCAGGTCGCCTCGGCGGCATCCACGTCAAGGCGGCGGCCGACCATCTCGGCGAGGTAGGGCAGATCGGCGGCGGCCGCGCGCCCGCTATTTTCCGCCACTTCCTGAATCAGTATGGTAAACGGCCGGTCAGCGTTGGCCGGAGCGGCGTAGAGGCGGACGTGGCACTGCGCGGTGCGCCCGTAGTCCTGCCAGGCGAATAAAGTATCCGCGAGCGGCTGCGAGAACGCGGGTCCGGCCCATAGCGGGACGAGAAGCAAGACGAAACTTGTCGGGAGCGCGAGCCGCATAGCCTGTACCTCTGGCCCTATGACCGGCTCAGGCACGGCGGTCTACCTTCTCCGACGAAAATACAAAAAAGATCTTCGGCGGCTACTTGCCCGGCGGCGGATCGAGGAGCATCACGCTCACGAGCGGCAACACGTTGTAGTCTTCCTCCAAAAGCTGCGTCTGAATGCGGCGGGTGAGCGTGGCTCGGAGCGAGTCGGCAGGCGCGCGGCCTCCCTCGCGCTGCACATACACGGTGGCGAGGAGGGTATTCTGACCTTTGACGTTCGAGCGGGTAAAGCGCACATCGGCCTCAACGAGCACCGCCCCATCCACTCCGCCGACGGCTTTGCGCACGGAGGAGAGCGCCGCCTGGGAGCGGCTTGTTCGTTGAAGATCCGGCGTGCTCCAGAACTGCCAGGTCAGCAGGGCCGCAAGCGCGACTGCGGAGAAGGCAACGGACGCCGGGAAGACGGAAGCCTTCCCGCGCTGGAAGCGCACGCCGTCGTGCCGCACGCCGTAGAGCCGGAAGACGAGCGCGCCGGAAAAGTTGATGCCGGCGAGCTGAAGCGCGATGAGAAAGACGCCGGTCTTCAGCAGACCCCATTCGCCAAGCGCAAAGGCAATGCCGATGAGGCCCGTGGGCGGGGCGAGGGATGCGGCCACGAGCACGCCGGTGGCCGCGCCCGAGACGAGGCTGTTGCGGTCGGACTGGGCCAAATTAAGTGCTCCCGCGGCTCCGGCAACGAGCGGCAGCAAGACGGCCGTTATGGAAACGTTGCTCTGCGCCACCATCAGGTTCGTAAGCCCGCCCCGGCCAAAGACCACCATGAGAATAAAGCTGACGACGGCCGTCAGGAGAAGGGCACCTCCGTAGCGGAGTACGCTGCGGCGAATAAGGACGAGATCGCCGCGCGCGGTTCCGAGGGCGGTGTTCATGGCCGGGCCGGCGAAGGGCGCGATCAGCATGGCGGCCACGAGCAGGTAGATCGTATTGGTTGCCAGGCCGATCCAGACCACCACGCCGGCGGCGGCGGCATAGCCGAGGAAACCCTTCCACGACCCGATGCTCTGCACGCCACCCAGGATGATTTCGAGCGGGCTGCGGGGCGTTACGTCCGTGAGGCGGTCTGGCGCGTCGTCGGCGGGGGGGCGAAGCGGAAGTGCCCCCTGCGGCATGAAGGTGATGCGCAGGCCGTCGATCTGCTGCAACTCGGCGACGAAGGCTTCTACAACGGCGTTCGAGAGGCTCACTTGCACGAGGTCCTCCTTGCCGTCGGGTCCGTCTCCTTTGAGGAGCAGCGGGTTGGAGCCATTGTGCTTCTCCGCGAGGTCCATGACGCGCGCGCCGGACCCGCCGGGAACTTGGATGAAAAGGTGGCGCATTGCGGGACTTGAATGGTTGGACGGAACGTGCCCTCTTTACGGAAGCGCCGGAGCGGAGTGCCCCTGTTCCTGACAAGCATTCGCCAACATTCAACGCGGACGGGCTAATAACCGGCCGCTGCGTCTTCGCCGCGCGGGTCGGCTCCGCCATAGAGGATGCGCCCCGCCGTCCGGTTCTGGATGCGGTCCAGCCCGGAGGGGTCCGTCTGCGCCTCAGAGGCGTCGTGGCGCACCGCGATGGCATCCACCGCGCCCCACGTGCCGCCCTCATCAACTGCCCAGCCTCGGCCCTCGAGGTTTCGGATCACGTCTTTCGGCAGGGCCAGGCGCTCGGCGCTCAGCCTGTCCGGCAGCCACTGGTGATGGATGCGCGGAGCGGCGACGGCTTCCTGCACATTCATTCCGTGATCGATAAGGTTCAGCATCACCTGGTAGACGCTAGTGATGATGGTCGCGCCGCCGGGCGTGCCGAGGACGAGCAGGAGCCGGCCCTTCGGGTCTTCCACGATCGTCGGCGTCATGGACGAGAGCATCCTTTTGCCCGGCGCGATGGCGTTGGCTTCGCCGCCGACGAGGCCGAACATGTTGGGCGTGCCGGGTTGCGCGCTGAAGTCGTCCATCTCATTGTTGAGGAAGAAGCCGGCGCCGTCCACCACGACCTTCGAGCCGTACCCGCCGTTGATTGTGGTCGTGACGCTTACGGCCATGCCCTCGGGACCGACCACCGAGTAGTGCGTCGTCTCCATGGACTCGGAGGCCGCCGGATCGCCGAACGTGACGGCGCTGCTGGCGTCGGCATGGTCCGGGTCAAAGGAGGCCATTCGGATGCGAGTATACCCTTTCGAGGTCAGTTCTTCTACGGGCACTTGCACGTAATCGGGGTCGCCTAGCCAGTGGGCGCGGTCGGCGTACACGCGCCGCATACTTTCGCCCATCAGGTGGATGGTCTCGCTCGACGAGAATCCCATCGCGCCGACATCGTACGGCTCGGCGGCATTGAGCAGTTGCAGGAGCGCGACGCCCCCGGAGGAGGGCGGCCCCATCGAGATCACCCGTTGCCCGCGGTAGGTGCCCTCGACGGGCGGACGCTCAACGGCCTCGTAGGCGGCGAGGTCTTCGGATGTGATCAGCCCGCCGCCACGCCGCATCTCCGCTACGATCAATTCTGCCGTGCGGCCCTTGTAGAATCCGTCCGCTCCGAGCCGTTCGATGCGCCGAAGGACTTGCGCGAGGTCCTTCTGGCGCAGCCGGTCGCCTTCCGCCCAGCGGCCTTCGCCGTCGGCCACGGTGAAGTAGCGCCGGGTGGCGGGGTACTTCATGAATGCCTTCTGGTAGCCGTTCAGCCGCGCGGCTTGCCGGCGGGAGACGGGAAACCCGCGTTCGGCGAGGCGAATGGCGGGCGCCATGACGGCCGCAAGCGGGAGGCGACCGTAGCGTTCGTGGGCGAGCAGAAGTCCTGCCGGGGATCCGGGCACACCGGAGGCGAGGTATCCTTCCTGACTCCAGGACGCTTGAAAGGTGCCGTCCTCGTCAACGTACATGGTTTTCGAGGCGGCCGCCGGGGCGCGTTCGCGGTAGTCGAACGTGGTGGCACGCCCGTCCGGAAAGCGAATGACCATGAACCCGCCGCCGCCGATGTTGCCGGCCACGGGAAAAACGACGGCAAGCGCAAAACCCGTTGCTACAGCGGCATCGACCGCGTTGCCGCCCTTTTTCATGACTTCCACGCCTGCATCGGAGGCGAGTCGGTGCGCCGAGACCACCATCGCGTGCTCCGCGCGGAAGGGCTGTTCGGAGGCGGGGGGCACTTGCACCCGGTCCGTACCGTCGCAGCCGGCGAGCAGCGCCGAGAAGGCCAGTAGAGCGGCCAAAAGCTGGACGGGTGCGGTTCCGTGTCGGTATAGCGTTTGCATTCGGCACTTACACATGGGTAACAGGCGGGTTCTGGGTCGAAAGGTAACGCAAAGCTCGGATCGGCCGTTACGATTTAACAGGCACTGGTTCAATTACGCCTAACTTCCTATTATCATGAACAATCACATCGAGCTTGCCATCAGAACGGTCGGCCTGAGCGCAGGGGTTGTCGGCCTCGTTCTGCTCGTCGTCTTTCAACTGGCATAAGCGGAGAGAAGCGCACGGCGGATGGAAACCGCGCCCCGCCCGGCCGTGTTTTGGATCCTTCGGGACAGCCTTTCAACATTCGCTTTTCCAGCGTGAACGAACTAATCATTGTCGGCGATCGTGTGCTCGTCGAGCCGGACGAGAATGAGCGCCAGACGAAGGCCGGCTTGTACCTTCCGGCAAGCGTCGCGGAGAAGGACCGGGTCGGGAGCGGGCGTGTCGTAAAGGTGGGGCCGGGATACGTGCTGCCGAACCCGGAGTATTCCGAAGGTGAGCCTTGGGCGCATGACCGCAGCGCCGTGCGCTACCTGCCGCTTCAGGCCGAGCCGGGGGACCACGCTTTCTTTCTCAGGAAAGAGAGCGTCGAAATGACGTTCGAGGACCGCAAGTACCTGATTATCCACCACGGGGCCATTCTCGCCTTCGTGCGGGAGCACCCGGCGGACAGCATTCTGAAAGGCCTCAGTGATGACCTTGACGAGCGTTCAGACGAATATCTGTAGCGGACGAGCCTCTCGGAGCCGTCCTAAGAGATGCGTCTCACCGCCCTCTACGGATCCGTTATGCCTGTTCGCTTTCTCGTCCTTCTGATCACCGTTGCGTTTGCCTCTGACGGCGTCGCCGTTTCGCAGCCCGGATCGTGGCCGGACGCCTACGCGGCTTCCATGCGGCTCTGGTACGAACAGCCGGCACAGGAGTGGACCGAGGCGCTGCCGATTGGCAACGGGCGGCTGGGGGCGATGGTCTACGGTGGAACGCGCCGGGAGCGCCTGCAAGTCAACGAGGAGTCGGTCTGGGCTGGGCGGCGCATCGACGATAACAATCCGAGCGCGCTGGAGAACTTGCCTCGAATTCGCCAACTGCTTTTCGAGGGCAAGAACGAGGAGGCGTTCGCGTTGGCCTCGGCGCACCTCGTCGCGAGGCCGCCCGGGCTTCGTTCGTACGAGCCGCTCATGGACGTGTGGCTGGATCTGCCGAGCGAAGCCGTCTCGGGGTACGAACGCAGTCTGGACCTGGGTAGCGGCATTGCTCTGACGGAGTACACGGCCGGCGGCACGCACTTCACGCGCGAAGCGTTCGCCTCGGCGGTGGACAATCTGATCGTCTTGAGGATCGAAGCCGACCGGCCCGGCGGTGTCGACGCCTGTTTGTCGCTCGCGCGGGAACGGGACGCCGCCGTCCTGGCGCTCGGCGACGACGAACTGCTGCTTTCAGGCATGATCCGCATGGAGGCCGAAGAGGGACGCGGACCCGGCAGCGAGGGCGTCCGCTTTGCGGGCCGTGTGCGGGTGATCAGGGAAGGCGGGACCTCCGCAGTTGCGGGAGACAGCCTCTGCGTCCGCAACGCCGGCGCGCTGACCCTGCTCCTGGCCGGAGCGACGGATTACAACCTCGACCGGCTCGATGCGGACCGAAGTAAGGATCCAGAGGCGGAGACGGCGCGGCAGATCACGGCGGCTGCGCGGCTCGGTTATGCGCGGCTTCGCGCGCGGCACCTTGCCGACCACGCGCCGCGCATGGCACGGGTAAGGCTTCAGTTCGGCGCGCAATCGCCGGATACCGTCGCGACGGACGTTCGGCTACGCCGCGTGCAGGCGGGTGCCACGGACGAACATCTTACGGCGCTTTATTTCCAATACGGCCGCTATTTGCTGCTCGGCAGTTCGCGCGCGCCGGGTGTGCTGCCCGCGAACCTGCAAGGCATCTGGAACGAGCAGTTGAACGCGCCCTGGGAGAGCGACTTCCACACGAACATTAACCTGCAGATGAACTACTGGCCGGCCCAGGCGACCAGTCTGCCGGAGACCGTTCTGCCGCTCGTGGGCTTTCTTGAACGGCTGCAGGAGCCGGGTGCCGTCACGGCGCGCGCGATGTACGGCGCGCGGGGATGGACGATGCACCACACGACGGACCCGTTCGGCCGGACGGGTTTGCACGACGCCATCCAGTGGGGGACGCTGCCCCTTGGCGGCGCGTGGATGACCTTTCCCGTCTGGCGGCACTTCCTGTTTACGGGCGACTCGACCTTCTTGCGCGAGCAGGCTTACCCGCTTCTGCGGGGCGCGACCAGGTTCGTCCTCGACTTTCTGGTGGAAGCCCCGGACGGCACCCTCGTGACCTCGCCCTCGTACTCGCCCGAGAACGCATTCCTGCAGCCCGGCAGCGGCCGCCCGACGCAGCTTACCTATGCGCCGACGATGGACGTGGAGATTGTTCAGGAACTGTTCAGGAACGTCGTTGCCGCCTCCGAAAGGCTGGGCGTTGATGCAGCGCTGCGGGATTCCGTCCGCGAAGCGCTGCGCCGCCTGCCGCCGGTGCGTGTCGGCCGCGACGGGACGATCCGGGAATGGATCGAGGATTATGAAGAGGCCGAGCCGGGACATCGGCATATATCCCACCTGCTCGGCCTTCATCCCGGAACGACCATCACGCCAGAGACGCCGGACCTCTACCGCGCGGCCAGAGCCACCATAGAACGGAGACTTGCGCACGGCGGGGGGCACACGGGCTGGAGTCGCGCCTGGATCGTGAACCTGTTCGCCCGTTTGCACGACGGGGATGCCGCCTACAGCAACTTGCTCGCCCTCTTGCGCCAGTCAACGCTCCCGAACTTGTTCGACTCGCACCCGCCGTTTCAAATCGACGGCAACTTCGGCGGGACTGCGGGCATCGCCGAGATGCTGCTTCAGAGCCACACGGGCCGCATCGAGCTGCTGCCCGCGCTGCCTGCCGAGTGGCCGGACGGAGAAGTGGCGGGCCTCCGCGCGGCAGGCGGCTACAGCGTCGGCATGACGTGGAAGGACGGAAAGCTTGTCGAAGCGCGGCTCGCCGCGGACCGGGACGGCCGGGTGTCCGTCGTTGCTCCCGAGCCGCTTACATTAGTGGGGGAGAAACCGATCCGCTCGTCGGGCAGCGACGGCATCCTCCTGCTGGTCCGGGCCGGTGGCGTGTACACGCTTCGGCCCTCGTCCG
The DNA here is from genome assembly GCA_963790965.1 of uncultured Bacteroidota bacterium. Classification (GTDB taxonomy): domain Bacteria; phylum Bacteroidota; class Rhodothermia; order Rhodothermales; family DASSAV01; genus CAWBQO01. Next base: position 696,044 of record CAWBQO010000006.1, on the reverse strand, counting down.
AGTAAGCCGGGCGTCTCGCTTGGAGATGCCGGCGCACGGCCGGAGGGGTGCGTTAGCACTCAAATTAAAAGCGCGGGCGTACCGCCAGTTGGCGAGCGCCCGCGCTTTCTAATTCTGCTTATGGCCGCGCTGCCGCGATCAGTTCACGTTTTCGTAGAAGCGGAAGCGTTTGGCATCCAGCGCCAGGGGCCGCTCCGGGTCGACCGGGCTTTTGCCGCGCGCCCAGTTCGGATGGCGGCCGCCGCGCATCGACTGCTCGCTGAAAAAGTGCCGCGTCTTGCCCGAGAAAGGCCGAGCCGTCGTGTCCGCCTCGCGGACCTGCCGGGCGATAGCCAGCGCGTTCTGAAAGCCTGCCGAAGGGGACGTGGCATCCAGGCTGGTGTACAGGCGGCGCGTGCGGGTCCCCGGATTAAAAGCGCTGAACTGGTAGGGATCCGTCACGGCCTCCTTATAGGTGCGGTTGCCGCGATAGCCGGTCTCAACGCGGTTGCGGATGGTCCATGCGACCAGTTCCTGCTCCTGCGGCTCTTTCGTCTCGGAGTAGATGCCGCGCGCGAGCCATAGCGTTTCCGTATCGACCTCCTGCACAGGCAGCGGGTCCATGCGCTCGAGCGCTTCGCCAACAACGTAGCCGAGCGTGTCGCCACGATCTGCTTCTACGGTTACTTCCGGCAGCATGGCCGTCTGCTGCATTCCAAAGCCGAATCCATCCGCGCGGAAGGCGAACGTCAGCACGGCGGCCATGAAGAGGGTGAGGGCCACCAGCGCGCTCCGGTTCTTCGGAAGCATCGCGCGGAAGGTGGACAAGGCGGTGCGCAGGACGGTAACGAATCGGTCGTGCGTATACATAAGCTCCTTTTTTCGTCTGGTTACCGGCCGTGTGGGTGAGCCGGTGCCGAAGGGCGTGGAGGAGTTCTCTCCGTCGTAATTAAGTATTACGAAAACAGTGGGTTACAAGTTCCGAACATTCGCGCACATTCGCTGTGCCCGGCTGCTTGTAATCGCTTGTTAATACAAAACTTGCATATACCGTGCCATCCCCGCGGAGAAGGGAGCCATCCGCGCCGCAGATCCGCCCTTATCGAAGAAAAGTCCGCCCCGAGCGAACCGGGACGGACTTTTATAGTGGGCAAACGGAGGCTTATCGGGCGCTTTCCGGCGCTTCTTCCTCCTCTTCATCGGCCTCTGCGGCGTCGTCCACATCGCCCTCCGCGTCGCCGGTGAGGCGGTCGAGGTCTACGACTTCGTCTTGATCCTCTGAATTGGCGAAACGGCGGGAGCGAGCGAGTTCTTCGCGCAGGAACAGGGCCGTCGGCGTGTCCTGTGCGGCCAGTTCTTCCGGCGTTCCGGCAAAAAGAATGCGGCCGCCCGCCTCGCCGCCGTCGGGCCCGAGGTCGACCACGTGGTCGGCGACCTTGACCACGTCCATGTTGTGCTCGATCACGAGGACCGTGTTTCCCTTGGCCACAAGGGCGCGAAGGACGGCGAGCAGGTGCCGAATGTCCTCGAAGTGAAGCCCGGTCGTGGGTTCGTCGAGGATGTAGAGCGTCTGCCCGGTGCCGGGGCGCGAGAGCTCCTTGGCGAGTTTGACGCGCTGGGCCTCGCCTCCGGAGAGGGTCGTTGCCTGCTGCCCGAGCCGGATGTAGCCGAGGCCAACGGACTGAAGGGTGCGCAGTTTGCGTTCGATCCGCGGGACGAGTTCGAAGTAGGTCAGACCGTCGTCAACGGTCATGTCGAGCACATCGGCGATGGACTTGCCCTTGTAATGGACTTCCAGCGTCTCGGGGTTGTAGCGTTTGCCCTTGCAGGTTTCGCAGGCCACGTAAACGTCGGGCAGGAAGTTCATTTCCAGCTTGACGATACCGGCACCTTTGCACGTCTCGCACCGCCCGCCCTTGACGTTGAAGGAGAACCGGCCTGGCTTGTAGCCGCGAATGCGCGATTCGGGGAGTTGCGCGAAGAGGTCGCGTATGTGCCCGAACAGGCCGCTATAGGTGGCGGGGTTTGAGCGCGGCGTCCGCCCGATGGGGCTTTGGTCAATGTCGATGACCTTATCGATATTCGTCAGCCCTTCGATTTCCGCGAAGGGAAGGGGGACGGTCATGGCGTTGTGGAAGCGCCGCGCGAGGATGGGATAGAGCGTCTGGTTGATGAGGCTCGACTTGCCGGACCCCGAGACGCCGGTCACGCACGTGAGCGTTCCGAGCGGGAGCGTGAGCGGGTCTCCACGCAGATTGTGCCCGGTCGCGCCGAGTAGGCGCAGTTCGTGGCCGTTGCCGGCGCGGCGCTTCTCGGGGATACGGATGTTGCGCTTGCCGGTGAGATATTCGACCGTGAGGCTGGGGCGGCCATTCACCGACTCCGGGAGGCGGGCCGGCTCGGCGGCGGCCAGGACGTGCCCGCCCTGCTCGCCCGCACCCGGCCCCATATCCACGACGAAGTCCGCGGACTCGATCATCTCGCGGTCGTGCTCAACGACGAGGACGGAGTTGTCGAGGTCGCGCAGGCTCTTCAGCGACTGTATCAGCTTTTCGTTATCGCGCGAGTGAAGGCCGATGCTCGGCTCGTCGAGGATATAGAGGACGCCGGTAAGCTGGGTGCCGATCTGCGTGGCGAGCCGGATGCGCTGGCTTTCGCCGCCGGAGAGCGTTCGGGCTGCGCGGTCGAGCGTCAGGTAGCCCACGCCCACGTCGATCAGGAACTGCAGCCTTTCGCCAATTTCCTTGATGATCGGGCGGCCGATAGCCCACTGCCGGTCACTTAGCTCGATGTTTTTGAAGAAGTCCGCGAGGGAGACGAGGTCCATCCGCACCAGGTCGGCGATGTTGGCCTTGTCGATGCGGAAGGCGAGGCTTTCGGGCTTCAGGCGGCCGCCTTTGCAGACGCGGCACTCCATCTCGCGCATGAAGGCCTCCGCCCACTTGCGCGAGCCGCCGGAGTTGGCATTTTCGAAGCTGTGCCAGATGTGCAGATAAACGCCGCTGTACCGGTGTTTGTACTGAACGTGGCGGTCCTTGTATTTATAGGAGATGTCGAACTGCTGCTCCCCCGCTCCCTCGAGGATGATGCGGCGCTGCTCCTCCGTGAGGTCCTTCCACGGCGTGTCGAACGAAAATCCGTACACCTCCGCGACGGCGGCGAGCTGGCTGAATATCCACGTGTCGCGCGGCTTGCCGAGCGGCGCAATAGCCCCTTCCGCAATGGACTTGCGCGGGTTGGGGACCATCAGGTTCGTGTCGAGCTCCAGCTTCGCGCCGAGGCCGTTGCACTCCGGGCACGCGCCATACGGCGAGTTGAACGAGAAGGCATTCGGCGAAGGGTCCTCGTAAGAGATGCCGTCCTCGGGGCTGAAGAGGTGGCGGCTGAAGAGGTAGTCGCGGCGTTCGACCTGTGGCGGGCCATCGATGACCTGAACGACAAGGGTGCCGCCCCCCATTCCGAGACACGCTTCGACGGACTGGCTCACCCGCGGCCGGATGTCGTCCTTGATGACCAGCCGATCCACGACGACCTCGATGTCGTGGGTTTTGTAGCGGTCGAGTTTCATTCCCGCTTTGATCTCGCGCAGCTCGCCGTCGACGCGGACGCGCACGAATCCCTGGCCGGAGATCTGTTCAAAAAGCTCGCGGTAGTGGCCTTTGCGCCCTTTGACGAGCGGGGCAAGGAGGATGAGTTTGGAGCCTTCCGGAAACGCCGTTATGCTGTCGATGATCTCGTCGTCGCTCTGCTTGCGCATGGGCGCGCCGGAGATGTACGAGTACGCCTTGCCTGCTCGGGCAAAGAGCAGGCGCATGAAGTCGTAAATCTCCGTCACCGTGCCCACGGTCGAACGCGGGTTTCGGCTGACGGTCTTTTGCTCGATCGCAATGACCGGGGAGAGGCCGTCGATAAAATCTACATCCGGCCGTTCCATCATGCCGAGGAACTGGCGCGCGTAGGCGCTCAGGCTTTCCATGTAGCGGCGCTGCCCTTCGGCGTAGACCGTGTCGAAGGCGAGGCTACTCTTGCCCGATCCGGAGAGGCCGGTAATGACAACGAGCCGGCCGCGTGGGATGTCGAGGTCTACGTTCTTGAGGTTGTGTTCGCGCGCTCCGCGAATAACAATGCGATCATCCATCGGGTAGGCAGCCGTAAAAAAGGCGGTAAGGACGGGCGCGCGGGGGCGCCGGGCAGCCGATATGTAATGCCGGTAAGCTCCGTTCGTTTCATGTTTTACACACGGCTGCACCGGCGGCGGCGCGTCCGGGCGGCGAAGCGTTCGGTAGTGTGCCGGAGGCGCGGAGGGATTGCCGCTAATAGGCTGTTGATTTACTATCGATGGAATACACTGCAGATATTTGAGACGATGTACGCGACTGAAACGCAGTCTAACACCCCCTTGAATCCCCCTCAAGGGGGAAGTTGCGTGGGTGCTTTGGTCCATATGGTCAGCTACACAAGGCGCGTTCTATTATTTCAACGGCCTCCTAAGAGATTGCCGCGAGGTCGGCCGAAGTGAACGGGCGGGCCACAAGCGCTACGCGCGTGGCGCACGGCGCGCGCGGTTTGCCGCCTATAGCCGCGCGATCCACAGCCGGAAGAATCGGTCGCTGACGACGTACGCATCTCCGTCGCGGTCGATCAAGTCCTTTTCAAAAAGACCTTCGGCAGCGCGGTGAACGCTCGATCCGGCAAGCCCGTGCTGCCTGACCGCTTCGGCGGACGTGGGCTTAAGCCCGGGCCGTGCCTGCGCGAGCGTGCGGAGCAGTTGTTGCTGATTCGACGTGAGGCTTTCCCAGAGTACGGAGTAGGCGTAGGTGAGCCGTTGGAGGAGCAGGTTCTCGGCTTCCTGAAGTCTCTCCGGCGTCACCTGCTCGCCGCCCGGCGAAAGCTCCCAAAGATCGTGCGCGAGGTGCTGCGTGTAGTATGGATGTCCTTCGGTGTGTTCGCACAGCGCGAGGACGAGCGCGTCCTCGATGTTCTTGTCTGCCGCCAGAAAGCGCTCGCGGATAAAAGGCAGCCAGTGCGCTGCCCCTATCATCCCGATAGGATAATGCCCGGACGACTGGTAGAAGGGACGGCCTTCTTCCATGAACATTCGCCGGACGAGGTGTTTGCGGCTTCCGAGAAAGAAGTAGGACACATCGCCGTGCATCTGTACGCGGCTTCTGAGCACTCGTTCGACAAGGTCATCACCGTACTCGGCGATGCGCTGGATCTCGTCGTAAACCACGACCACGCGGCGGCCGCTCTTTTGGGCGAGCCGGTGCGGCGCGTCGAGCGCTTCTTCAAGGTGGGGCACCGGGGGTGCTGCCGCGCGCGCGCCAAACTGGATGGAAGGCTGTCCGCTTTCGTCCACCGTGAGGGACGGCACGAGGTGGCGAAACAGCTCCGTTGCGGTCTTCAGCATTTTGTCGGCCGGGCCGGCTCCGGCTTCCGTTACCGCTTTGGCAACCGCTTCAACAAACGAGTCCGTACCGCTGGTGGCCCAAAGATCGATGTAGACCGTCAGGTATTCCGCGCGCGGCAAGGCGTTCAAGACGCGGCGCACGAGGGACGTCTTCCCCATGCGCCGCTCCGCATAGACGAGCAGGCGTTCGCCGTTTTGCGCAGCACGCAGCAGGTCGCGTGTTTCCTTCTCGCGGTTGCAGAAGGCATCTTCGGTCACGATGCCGCCATACTGAAAGGGGTTCGTCATGCGAGCGGGCAGAATAGATGGCACCTCACAGGGAAGCTGTTAACTGAGGGCGGACGGTTGATATCGAGGCTTGATCGGGCGCGGTGCGTTTCTTTATGCTGCACAAATGAACCGCCCTGGATGAGCCTTGTACCCTTCGGATGTTAAGCGGTGGCTGCGACCGGAAGCAGGCGGGTACACGGCCTCCCGTCATCTTACTCGGAAGCGTTCATACGCATAGTCATGATTGAGGTGGAGCGGCGGCGGAGGGAAAGAAAGCGCCCGGGCGTCGCCGGGCTTCCTGATTACGCTCTCCGCGATGCGCGGGCTGTTTGATCAACCGGATCTTACGACAACTGTTTCGCGCCTTGCGATTCGCAGTCCGCGATTCGCACTATGCGAAGGATTAAGCCCGGAGGGAGGCTGGCCGGCGAACGGTTCGTCAAGTCACGAACCTTTAGAACAGCGTGCCGTACTTTTCAGGACCACGCCGCGCCACCGGGCGCGGTTCAGACCACCCGATGTTACCATCCAACTCACCCTGTCATGCAGCCTAAAATCTGGTTCAACGGGTCGCTCATTCCTTACGAGGACGCGACCATTCACGTCCTTTCGCACGTTGTGCATTACGGCTCCTCCGTTTTCGAGGGCATTCGCTGCTACAACACCGAAAAGCAAGGTCCGGCGATCTTCCGTCTGCCCGAACACATGCGGCGGCTCGTCGATTCGGCAAAGATCTACCGGATGGAGATTCCCTACTCTCAGGAAGAACTCGAGCAGGCCGTGGTCGATACGATCGCGGCGAGCGGCTTGCAATCGTGTTACATCCGCCCCGTCACGTTTCGGGGGATGGGGTCGCTTGGTGTCAATCCGCTCAAGAACAAGGTCGAGACATTCGTTGCCGTGTGGGAGTGGGGCGCGTACCTCGGTCCGGAGGCGCTCGAAGGGGGCGTAGATGTGGAAGTGGCCTCGTGGAACCGCATGGCACCGAACACCTTCCCGTCGCTGGCCAAGGCCGGCGGCAACTACCTCAACGCTTCGCTCGTGAAGATGGACGCCGTGCTCAACGGCTACAACGAAGGCATCATGCTCTCCACGGACGGCTACATCGCCGAAGGCAGTGGCGAGAACCTGTTCCTCGTGCGCGACGGCGTGCTTTATACCGCCCCGACCGGCCTCTCGATACTTCCCGGGATCACCCGCGACGCGATCATCACGATGGCCCGTGAGCGGGGCTACGAAGTGCGCGAAGAACGCCTTCTCCGCGAAGCGCTCTACCTGGCCGACGAGATCTTCTTCTCCGGCACGGCGGCCGAAGTGACGCCCGTTCGCTCGGTGGACAAATACAAGATCGGCAGCGGGCGTCGCGGTCCGATCACGGCGGAGCTGCAGGAGGCCTACTTCGATGTGGTCCATCGCGGCAACGACCCGCACGGATGGCTCACGCCCGTGTCGGTGGACGCGGAAGCCGTTTAGCCCGTCCCGGCGGAGCGCTCCGCGGGGCGTTCCGCCGGTTTTCAAAGGAATGGTCAGGCCGGAAAGTCCGGGTGGTTGCGCACGGCGCGCGCCTGCTGAAGGTGGCGCTCCTGGTGCGATAGGATTGCCTTGAGCCATCCGGCGGGATCGAGCCGCAGGAAGCGCAGGGCGGAGGCCGAGAGCGGGCCGCCGGCCGGCTGCACCCGGTCTGCGCAGTCGGCGACCCGCTTCTGCAGGGCAATGAAACGAGGGAGTAGCTCGGCGACCGATTGGGGATTCGGTCGCAGCGACTTCGTTGACTGCGGGCGGTCTGCGTGCGGAGCGGTGGCGCGGCTGTAGAGGCGGGCGAGAAGTCCTATGGAAGTCTTGCCGCGGCCCTCCTCTGCGCGCCCGGACGTGGGTGAGAGGGCGGCCTCGATCCGGGGCAGCAGCCTATTGCCCGTCTCGGTCAGATGCGCGATGCACTGCGCGATGGACGGTGTGCCGGGGGAAGGACGCCAGTTGAATGCGGCGTCGGACACTCCGTGCGAGAGCGCTTCTGCCTCTGCAGCGACGAAGTGGAACTGGCGGGACAATCGGGTCTGGACCGGTCCCGGCTGCAGCTCAGACCGGGCGACGCGAGAGGAAGCCATGATGCGCGAAAGGTGGGTGCACCAGTGGTCGGTGCGCGGTCGATGGGGACCTTGGTAATATAACAAGGCTTGCAATCGCGGCACGCGCGGCATGAGGTTGAACGGCGATAGTGGGCGGCCGGAGGAGGCGGGAACGGGATGAGTACCTGAAAGGCAGAACGTGGCACCGAGTCTTGCGGGCGCACCGTAGCGTCTCAGACGGCGAACGAAAACAGATCCTTCGCTGCGCTCAGGACGACGGGCGGGGGCGTCGGAGGAAGCGCGGACACTCGGGAGCACAGGAAAGGCAGCGCTGAGGACCAAAAGAAAGGCAGCGTCCTTCCTGCGTGTCATGCCGGCGAGGCGAAGCATCTCAGAAGGACGGAAGGGCCGGTGATTCACTACATTCAGGATAACAATTGGGGAGATTGCGTCGGCTGGTTTAGATTGCCGGTGGTGCGGAGCGCTCCTTCTTCTTTAACCAGGTTCCTAATGGGCGCACAATCGGAAAGAGAGATGCTTCCTGCCGTTGTTCTTTGCGGGGGAATGGGCACGCGGCTGCGGTCGCGCGTATCGGACCGCCCGAAGGTGCTTGCGCCGCTGCGGGGGGAGCCTTTCCTTGCGCTCCTGCTCGACCGGCTCGCCCGGGCGGGCGTGACCGACGTGGTACTGAGCGCCGGCTACCTCGGCGAGATGATCGAGGCGTTTGCAGGTGACGGAAGCCGCTGGGGCCTTCGCCTTCGGGTGGCCCGGGAGCCGGAGCCGCTCGGCACCGGCGGCGGACTTCGCTTCGCAGCAGACGCGGGTGAACTGGCAGGTCCGCTCCTCGTGCTCAACGGCGACACGTTCTTCTCCGGCGACCTGCGCGCGCTCGTCCGGGCGCACGCGGAGGCGAAGGCCGCCATTAGTCTGGCCGTCGTTCGGGTGGAAGAGGCGGGGCGTTACGGCAGCGTAGAGCGCGTTCCGGAGACGGGCGAAGTGCTGGCTTTTGGCGAAAAGGATCCGCAGCGGACCGGTGCTGCCTGGATCAACGCCGGCGTGTACGTCGTAGATCGCACGCCGCTGACCGGAATACCGCCGGACAAGGGCGTTTCACTCGAAAGGGATGTGTTTCCCGCGTGGATCGGACGCGGTCTCTTCGGCTTCGCCTTTCCGGATGCGGCATTTCTGGACATGGGCACTCCCGAGGATTACGACCGTGCGGCCGCGTGGCTGTCCAACCTTCCGCCCTCCCTCTGACCCAATCACGGCGACGTTCTCTTGAGCAAGATCATTCGCGCGCGCGCGCCCTTGCGGATTTCCTTCGGCGGTGGCGGTACGGACGTTTCGCCGTACGCGGATGAGCGCGGCGGGCAGGTGCTCAACGCGACCATCAACCGGTACGCCTATGTTACGCTCGTCCCGAACGACTCCGACCGGGTGCGGCTGCGCTCGCTCGATTACGACCACGACGTCTCCTTTGCCATCGGCGAAGAGCAAGCGCCGGACACGTTTGGGATGGAACTTGCGCGCGGCGTCATGCGGCGAATGAGCGCGGAAGGGTTGCGTTCCGGCTTTGACCTGTTCACCCACACGGATTGCCCGCCCGGCTCCGGCCTCGGAGCGTCCTCGACCATGATGGTCGCCCTCATCGGCGTGTTCGATGCCTGGCTGCGGCTCGGCCTTTCTCGCTACGAAACGGCCGCGCTGGCGTACAGCGTCGAGCGGGAGGATCTCGGCATTCGCGGCGGCAAGCAGGATCAGTACTGCGCATCCTTCGGCGGCTTCAACTTTATGGAGTTTGGCCGAGACGAAACGCTGATCAATCCGCTTCGTATTCCTTCCGAGTGGATCAGCGAGTTGGAGTATTCGCTCATTCTTGCTTATACGGGCCGAAGCCGGCAGTCCTCCGACATCATCGACGATCAGATCCAGAATTATGAAGGAGGGCGGGTCGATCCTGTGAGGGCGATGGACGAGACGAAGCGGCTCGCGGTGGCGATGAAGCGGCACCTGCTGCGCGGCGAGTTTCGCGCCTTCGGAGAGACGCTGCACGAGGCGTGGGTGGTGAAGAAGGAGATGTCGGAGAAGATTTCCAATCCGCTCATCGACCGGCTGTACGACGCGGCGCGGGAGGCCGGGGCGCTCGGCGGAAAGATCTCCGGTGCCGGTGGAGGTGGCTTCATGTTTTTCTTTGCAGCGTTCGACCGGCGGCACGCCGTCATTTCGGCCTTGCAGAACGAAGGAGCTGACGTCGTGCATTTCGGCTTCACCGACGAGGGGATGCAGACATGGGTTCGATAGCAAAGAAGGATCTTGCGCCGTGGATCGGCGCGCAGGTTGACGAGGCGCTTCGCGTCGGAGAGGCCGTGCGCGAGTTGACGCCGCTGCTCTTGCGTGTTGGGGCGCACATGGCCGACGCCATCGCAGCGGGCGGGCAGGTGATCTTCTTCGGCAACGGAGGCAGCGCCGCCGACGCGCAGCACTGGGCGGCGGAGCTGTCGGGGCGCTTCTACCTCGACCGGCGAAGCCTTCCGGCCGTCTCGCTCACGACGAACTCCTCGCAGCTCACGGCGGTCGCCAACGATTACGGCTACGACGAGATCTTCGCGCGGCCGCTCTCCGGCATGGGGCGGCCGGGCGATATCGCCGTGGGCATTTCCACCAGTGGCCGCTCGGAGAGCGTCGTGCGCGGGCTTCGCGTTGCGCGTGAGCGAGGCCTGACGACGATCGGCTTCACGAGCGGCGACGGCGGCGGCATGACGGCCCTGTGCGACTACCTGATCGCCATTCCCGCGACCGATGTGGCGCGCATACAGGAAGGACACGAACTCTGCGCCCATTTGCTGTGCGCGCTCGTCGAACGGACGCTCTTCGGAGAGGCCGGCTGATGTCCGCCCCCGTACCCGAGGCCCGCCGCGCCGTCTTTCTCGACCGGGACGGCACGATCAACGAGGAGGTTCATTACCTGCATCTGCCGGAGGATTTGAGGTGGATTCCGGGCGCGCCGGAAGCCATTGCGCGCCTCAACGCAGCGGGCCTGCTCGTGGTGGTGGTAACGAACCAGGCAGGCGTCGCGCGTGGGATGTACGGGGAGGAGGACGTGCTGCATCTGCACCGTCATATGCAGCGTGAACTGAGGACCTTCGGCGCGCGCATCGATGCGTTCTACTATTCTCCGTATCATCCGGAAGGCACCGTCGGGCGTTACCGGCGGCACTCGGATCTTCGCAAGCCGGGAGCGGGCATGATCCGCAGTGCCCTGGCGGATCTCGCGATCGAGGCTGAGGCGTCTTACCTTATCGGCGACCGCAAGTCCGACATCTATGCGGGGCGTGCCGCGGGATTAACCACGGTGCTCGTCCGGACGGGCTACGGCGCGGCGGAAGAAGCCGGAGCCGGGGCGGACTTTGTTGAAAACGATCTTGGCGCGGCGGCAGATCGCGTCCTTGCACTATGTTCTACGATCCGATAAAAGACCGGCTCGGCCGCGTCTTCAGCCAGAACCCGGCCCTTCAGCGCCTTTTCTACCGGCTGCTCGACCTCTTTTTTCTGAGGGCGTGGTACGTCCAGCGCGAGATTCGCCGCCTCTTTGCCGAGGTGCCCGCCGGCCGGCCCATTCGCGTGCTCGATGCAGGGACGGGCTTCGGGCAGTACGCCTGGTTCATGGCCCACGAGTTTCCTGAGACGCAGATATTGGCGGTCGACGTGAAGGAAGATTATCTCGCCAATGCCCGGCGTTTCCTCGACAAGACGGCAGAAGGCGCGCGCGTGCGCACGGCCTATGACGACCTGACCGCGCTCGAGGCGGAAGGTCCGTTCGACTTCATCCTGTCGGTGGACGTGATGGAGCACATCGAAGACGACCGCGCCGTTTTCCGCAACTTCGCGCGCGTGCTTGCGCCGGGCGGTCACGTGCTCGTAAACACGCCCTCGGATCTTGGCGGGTCCGGCGTGGAGGCGGAAGGCGAGACGAGCTTTATTGAAGAGCACGTGCGCGACGGATACAACCGCGCCGAGCTTGAAGGCAAGCTGCGGGACGCCGGTTTGGAGCCGGTGCACACGCTATACACCTACGGCGCGCACGGCTCGCTGGCGTGGCGGCTGCTGATCAAGATTCCGATGCAGATGCTTTCGCGCAGCCGCGCGGCATGGCTGCTGCTGCCGTTCTACTACCTGCCCGTGCTCCCGCTCGGCCTCTGGCTGAACGCAAAGGATCTGCAGCAAGAGAACGAAGCGGGCACGGGCCTGCTCGTGGTGGCGCGGAAGAGGTGAGGAGTGCGTTCTTGTTTGACAGCGCTGTAGCTTCTGTAGCAGATTGATGAAAGATTGGGGAAGAAGGCCAACTTCAGCTTGTAAAATGTTTATAATAAAGCTGACTTAACGCGCCGACACGGGGTGGCCACCAAAGCATGGCGAGGCGTGGCCGGAATAGTATGGGTACCAACCTCCTTTACGCATAAATGTCTTCCTGGAACGACTCTGGTTTAAATGGCCGTCCCTGCGCTGCAGCCAAGTGGACGTGCGCGCGCTTCTTCAGCCGCGTGTTCGTGACGGCTCTGTTGCTCGCAGTTGTTGGCGACGCGTCGGCGCAATCGCCGGACGCCCGCGTGGACTACATCCTGGTCATCGATCAGTCCGGATCCATGCAGGGGTACAATGGGTCGGCCAACATATTTCCGCAGGTCAAGTCTGCCCTGCGGGAGTTTGTCAACTCAGCGGACGCGGGTTCCCGCATCTACATGGCGCCCTTTTCGGCGGGTTTAACGGACTTCAAGTCGTTCAACGCTGGAACGGAGGGGGCGGCGGCACTGGCCTATATCGACGCGATGACGGCCAATGGCGCAAGAACCCACGTTTACGAGGCCATTGGCGACGCGTTCAAGCGGTATCGTGATCAGCCTGAGAATGAAGATCGTATCGGCGTCGTGCTCGTGTACACCGACGGAAAAGACAACGGTCCGCAGCGGCTGAGCATGAGGGATGTGGTGGACCGCTTCGGCCTCGAGCGCAAGGAACACGACTGGCTCTACTATTCGACGCTGGGCGTCGAACTCGATCCGGCTTCAGTTGGTGCGTTGCAGAATAGCGGGGTTGCGACCTACAATAACAATGCGGAGGGCACGGTGGCACCGATCAAGGTGGTGCAGCCGCGATATGGGCTTCTCGACTTCGGCAATTTGTATGACCGCGAGCAGTTGCCGGAACGGGTTCAGCGTTTTAACAAGAGCAGCGGCATGACGGAAGCGCTTACTCTCTCGGCGCAAGCTTCTGTTCCGGAGCTCGAAGCGGAGGGCGTCTACGCCCTTGTGGCTCCCGGCCGGTTTCAGGTTGACTCGGATCAGAGCATTGCGTTTTCTCTGACCTTCGAGAACGGGACGCCACCCGAGGGCATGTATCAAGGAACCCTGCGGCTGGAGTCGGGCGATCCTGCGGTTCTGGTGGTTCCATCATCGATCGACATTCGTTTCCGAAATGAAGAGCCTTCCATCGTGAAGCTTTCCCGGCCGCGCGGGGCGACGGGTTCATTGGACCTCGGCAGGGCGGATCCTTACCGGGGAGACGGCCGCACGGAAGCGGCGAGGCTCAACCTGGACCAGAACAACCGGGCGCGAGAAAACGGGGCTACCGTGATGGTGCGCTTCGAGCCGGACGTCAAGAATCCTGCTGCGTTGCCGGATTCCTTTCTGCTCGTCAACGGAGATCCCCTGCTGGACGGCGTCAGAGAAGTGGATTTGTCCGGGTCCAACGAGCTCCTCCTGCAAGGCCGGGTGTCAAAGGGCCTGCCGGAGGGGCAATACCGCGGCACATTGATTTTTGAAGATGCCTCTGCGCTGGTGGACACGAGCGGGTTGGGCAGCCGGCGTCTGCCAATTTCAATCGAAGTGGCGGACCGGCCGTGGACGTTTTTCAACTGGTTGCTGCTGATCCTGCTGCTGCTTGCCCTTATAACGATCATTGCGCTTGCAGCCGGATGGATATTGACGGGAAAACTGCCGTGGTGGAAGGTCGATCTGCTCCCTGCCGGCGCGGCGTTGACGGTCGAGAAACCAGTAAAGGACTACAGGCAAATTGACATTGGTAATCGTAAGAGGTGGAAAGCAGGCGAGGGCGGTGATGATCTCACGGACTGGAAAGGCTCAGTAGTAATAGCGCCAAAGCGACGTAACCGTAACATCCAAACCTCAGTCGTCGACGAGCAGGGAGGTGCTCAACTTCTTCACATAGGAGAACGGGTGCCTCAGTCCTTCGCTGAAGCCGACCTCGTCGACGGAGACCGAATCATCCTCGGCCCATACACGCTCTACTTCCAGGTTTAAATCCTTCAAACAAGTCACATGAAGTACCCTGTCCGCAAATCGGTAGTTATTGGTCTCGGCGGAACCGGCCGGGACGCCGTCTTGAACCTCAAGAAAAAGTACCTGGAAGTATTCGGCACCACCAAACCTCCGACAACCAAGTTCCTTGTCTTCGACACCACCGCTGCGCAGTCGATAACAAGTTCGGATGGAACGGAGATCAGCCTCGACCCCGGTGAATTTGCGCACCTGACCGTGCCGAATCCGGTGGGTTTTATCAAGAATGATCCGGCCATCAGAAGCTGGTTTCCTGATGGCATCAAGGTGCAGTCCATCCACAATGGTGCTGGGCAGGTTCGTGCTGCGGGTAGGCTTGCGTTGTTTGCTAATGCGCAGATGGTCTACCAGCGCATTAAGACGGCCCTGGATACCGTGAACGCCATTCAGCCGTTCGAGAACCTGGGTAACTTCGATCTTTATCAGAACCAGACCGGCCAAAGCCCTACGTTGATCAATATCGTCGGGTCTCTGTCGGGCGGCACGGGAGCCGGGACGTTTCTTGATATCGCATACATATGCCGCTCCTTCATGGCTCCCCTCGATAGCCTTGTTGGCTACTTGCTAATGCCGGACATTTTCGTCGGCAGGCCTGCCGTTCAGAACGTACAGCCGAATGCGTACGGTGCTCTGAAGGAACTTGACATGCTCATGAGCGGCGAGGTCAACGGTTTTACACGGTCCTATAAGTTCGGGATTAATGACATTCCAATGGATCGCGGCCCGTTGGATATCGTGTTCCTGGTAAACAATCGTAATCGTCTTGGCGTGGTCTTCCAGAAAGTGGAAGAGATGACAGAGCAGATTGCCCTCGGCATCTTCGCATCGAGCGGTACTGTGGGGAAAGGTTTAACCGACGTATGGGACAATCTTAAAGGTTTTGTCTCTGGCCAGGAGGTGAACGGAAGGTCCTCGCAGTACGCTTCATTCGGAGTGAGTGAACTCGTGCTGAATGTTAATGAGGAGGCCGAACGTGTCGCCAACATCAAAGCGGCGCGGATGATCGAGAGCACCTTCCTCGGTGGAGATCTTGACCGTGTTGCAGAGGATGCAGAAGCCTTCATCAATGCACAGGGGCTGCAGGAACATGACGCCGACCACGTGCTCGATGCGTTGCTTACACCGGGCAATTTCATCAGGCTGAACGTACCGAATACCGTTGGGAAGAAGGAAATAGGCGATGTTCTGAAGAAGCGACAGTCCCACCTCGACCAGGTTGAACAAGCCGCGAGACAGCAGATCGTTGCGGAGCAGGAGAAACTTAAAGAGGCAAAGAGCGAGGCCATGCGGGCGCACGTCCGTGACATGGTCAGCCGTCCGGGAGGATTGCTGTACGCCATCGAGTTCCTGCACAACGTAGAAGGGAAGTTCGACTCCTATCACAATGAAATGCAGAGCGAGCGGGAAGACCTGAAGCAAAGGCGCCGCTCCTTCGACAGCAGAGTGGAACGGCACGCGACGGAAGCAGCGGACGGTAAGAAGAAGCTGTTCGGTTCCGAGAAAGAACTGACTACCGTGGCTAATAACTTCAAACGTACGGTCGATGAAGAGGCCGGCATACTCGTTGAAGTGCTGCGCAGGAACGGGGCTGTCGCGATTTACGCTGAGTTGCTTAGCCAGGTACGTCTCATGCGCGAGGAGCTCGAAGCGCTCGTCGAGCGAATGAAGTCCATCAAGAGGACCTTTAACGAGACGGCCGAACGTATTCGCAGCCGTCGCCGGGCAGGAGTTCCGTATTCGATTGAATTGCAACCGCCGGATATCACGGGCAACATGAATGTTGCCGGTGCCGGTCAGGATTTCCTACTTGACCTCCGCAATAGCGAAAGTTCGCTCCTTGATCTTTCGCGGCTTTCGCTGGACGATCTGCGCGCAACTATTCTCGACTTTGTCAGAAACCGTCCTATTATCAGGGAGCTGTACCAGTTGACGCTTGAAGATGTCCTGCAAAGGGTTAATACTGTGGAGCAGCTTCAAAAGGTTGATTCTCGTGCGGCTCCGTTGTGGGACTATGACGCTGCGGCATTCGGAGGAGGGTACAAGCCGGAGAGGGTGTTCATCATAGGCGTGCAGAATGAGAGTGCCACATCAGTCAACCAGAATGTGCTCGAGCAGGTGGTTACAGGCGGCCAGCCCCCGCAAGTAGTCTCCACATCCGATCCCCAGCGCATCTACGTGTACAAGTTCGAAGCGCCGGCACCTGCATTCGCAGTGGCGGGGATTACCTCCTACAGGGCAGCCTACGAACGAGGAAAGAAGAACAATTGCTACCACATTCATAAGGAATGGGTGAACGCGCCTGATCTGTTCCCGAACGCTGGAGAAGCGGCGATGCGTATCTGGAGCATTGCCTGTTCTGAGCCTTTCAATCTCATTGTAAAAAAGGGGACGAAATACTACATCAGAAGCAAGCAAAGCGGGAAGGAAGTGGACTCGTTTCTTGTCAAGCTTTCGGAAGGGCGTGAGAAAGCGGTGCAGGCCTTCGGCGAGCAGCCCGAGTTGATTGCGGAGCTGTCGGATGAGATTGAGAGCATCATCAACGTCAGGGGTAGCGACGAGATTGTCGGGTACCTGGAAAAGCATATCGAAGTGCTCAAGAAAGAACCAACGACGACCCTGAAGAATCAGCTTGAATCTGAAATCAAAGCGATCCGGAGCTACGTGCAGTCCATGAAATCACTGGCGTGAAATTGTTAGCCAGTTAATCGCATAGCAAGGCGCATCGCTATGAAGTTAAAGTGTCTCCTCATTGGCCTTGGCCTGCCCGGGTGTGACGTAGCCCAATCCGTGGCGATGCGTTTCGCCGATGAGGAAGCCGCACCTGATGAAGCGGTGGAGGTGTTGAACATCGGGCCGGAATTCGCTTCTAATGGCGACGGAAGTCCCGATGCTCAGCTCCTCACCGGCATGGAGTATGGAGTTTGGGGCCGAAACTACAAGATACTCGCGGATCTTGAGCGCGAGATGCGCAATCAGGTGCAACACAGCGTGCAGCGGATTCTGACGCAACACGGTCCGCTTTTACCTGGGGCGCAGCATGGCCCTTCCACTGTAAGCATCTTCGTCTTGGTCCCCATGGCCGATCCCGTCGGTTCTGCGGCGATGCTGCCTCTTCTGAACGCTGTTTATCATGCTTTTGCGCACGGCGGAATGATGAGTACGCCGTATCAGGTACACGTGATAGCGCTGATGCCGGGCCTACTTCCGACGGACGATCACAAGAGGCCTGTCGCTGAAGCGCGCGCATATGCAGCCTTTCAGGAGCTGGAGTATCTGCTGAAAAGCGACCAGGGCAAGAGCAAGGCTGATTTCGTGTGGGTGTTGACCGACATGAACGCGGCCCACCGGGCGATCCCCTCCTATTTCGACCTCGTGCCTGTCATTTCGCGCTTCGTCATGCTGAGGGCGAGGGGGGCGATTATGGCTGATCAGTCTTTTGGCGTAGCGCTGCAGCAAGAGGCGGACGGTCGGAGGACGAGATATCTTTCCTTCGGTATGGCGCGCTTGCTCTTGGAGCGGAAGAGGCTCCTCTCGCTGGCAACCGCTCGAACCTACGGGAAAATTGCAGAGAGTGTCTCCACCTTCCATCCGGCACAGGCCGATGCGTCGGCTGTGTTTGCAAGCACGGCGAACTTCGTTCGGGAGCAGCAGCTCGATCGTCTGGATGTTCTCATGCGCACATCCGCCTCAGGCGAAGAGATCTGGGAGCCGCTGACGCTTCCGCGTCCGCGGAAAGCCAACTCTGATGCTTATCGCAGGGACTTCCTTCCGACATTCGATAAAGCGCTTCACGATTATCGTGAGGAGGTATCGAACATGCAGCGCGCCGTAAGCGACCGGTATGGAGTGCTGGAGAAGGGAAACCGGCAGGCCATTCTCGATAAGGTCGGCTCTATTCTTGATGATCGAAACAGGGACGGGGCGGGGTTGTACGCGCACGCCTGGCTCTCAGCGCTCGCCGGCCTGCCGTCGGAGTATATCGACGGGGACACCGACAACTTTCCGGAGACGCTCAGAACCATTGACGATCGTATCCGCGATTTCTTCGATGCGCAATTCGAAGCGGTATTCTTTGGCGACGAAGAAAAAGACCCCATTAAAGAATACCTTCTGGGCAACCAAATTCGTTATGCAGGGCTGCGCAGGACCATCGAAAAGCTGAAAGCTGACTTCAGCACGAAAGAGACGCTGTACGCGCACAACCGGGCCAGGATTGAGGGTATTGATCAGCGGCTTGCAGAGCTTCCTTCACCATCGTCCGATCCCGATCCTTTAGTGGAAAGCGATCTTGTGGCGCAGGGTGATCAGGTTGCCGCTCTGAGCAGGGTGGAGCTTGCCGGACGGCAGGAGCGGCAGGGACTCGAGCAGGAGAAAGGAAAACTGCAGACGGCGCAACAGGAGCTTGGATCAGCCATGTTGGATCTTGAGCAGATTATAAGCCTCGCAGAAACCCGCGTAGATCGGTTGGATCGGGCTATCAACGATCCATCGGAGAGGCGGCGGCTGCTCGATGAAATCGAATATACTTACTCCAACGAGTCGGCGGCAAAGCGAGAGGAATACACGCAGACAGTGGTTCAGCATAGCGCCGCGCATGGCGAAGTAGACCGGCTCGAAAAGGAGCACACTCGCTGGCTCACGTCCCGTAGCGTGGTTGCGATAGGTGCGGGTGCGGTCCTGGCCCTCCTGCTCGTGTGGGCCATAAACTACGGGCAGTCTCTTGCTGAAGCCGTGATCTGGCAGGAGTGGTGGATCTGGCCGGCATTCTGGGCTACGATCGGCGGCTATGCTCTTGTGGTACTGTCGATTCTTGGTGCGGTGTATCTCTTCAAGATTTCCAGCCGCGTCAAGGCGGCAAAAAGGGAAAAGGTTCGCCTGGAGCACGTCTTGGAGCACTCTCAGCACATGATGCTCACGAATGCGAATGCGATGGCTTCCAAGCGTTTGGAACACCACGTATTCAGCTCGCTGGTCAGGTGGCGGGAGGACACGACCCGTTTTGTCCGCACGCTGCGCGAAGATCTGCTCAAGTTGCAGGCGGTTGTGAGGGGCCTTCGCAGCGTCGGGCAGAAAGAAGAGGTAGTAGATCCGCTCGAGGAACTGTTCACGATTAAAGTGGCACCGAGCCAGGGGCTTGAGGCGCTTCTGGATTCACGCGAAGAAGATGAGCACATCGCGGTCGAGGATTTCTGGAGAAGCCATTCTATGTCTGAGTTCTTTACCCGATTACGCAAGGAGAACGACGGGTCGTCTTTCAGAGCGGCCATAGATCAACTCTCAGGTGCCTTCTGGGTGGAGTTGAACGAAAAAACGCTGCCTGACATCATAGATGAAGTTTATCCGACAGCCTCGGAAAGGCAGGCGTTCTTCCATGATGCGTTCGCGGCCGCTGCACCCTTGGCGCTTCACGCAGCAGCGGTCGAATCGGACCCCTTGTTCATCGCCGCCGCGGACGAGCGCATGCGCCTCGAGGATGCGCTTAGCCATCACAAGCCGATCCGGGTGGATCCTGTTAGCGACACGGAGGCCGCCTTCGTGCGGCTTTCGCTCGGACTGGCGGCCTTCCAGTTGGATGCGGTCGTGCCCTGCCGGTACGCATACGAGGAACTGGATAAGGAGCGTCGCAAGCAGTTGTACGTCAACGCCGACTTCATTCCGCTCCTTGAAACACTCGAACCAAGCACGCATGTGCTCGGGCACGCCGATGATCCGGCGCGTAAAGCAGCATGTCTTGCCCTCGCCTATGGCATTGCGACGAGGAACAATCAGGACGATTCTTCTGAAGAGATTGCCATTGGAGAAAAGCGGTACCCGGATTACCGCTCGTTCATCGAGGATCTTCGAACAATGAACGGCATGGCGATGCGAGAGCGCATTTACGGCGCTATCCGTGACGGAGCCGCAGACGGGCGGGACGACTTCACGAAGCTCACATCCTATCTGAACGAGAATGCGCGCAAGCTCGACAGCGTTGACGTGCTCATCATCGAGCAGGAACTGAGCATTTATAACCTGGCGTAGCGTACCACGCAACCGGTCGTCCTTTCTTGCGCGTCAAGAAACAGCACGTACGATGTACGGGGAGATCATGCCCGTTTTGTCGTTTGGATTATGATCGCTTTTCTTGCGACCATCTCCTGCCGGCTGGTCGGAAGGGCGCGGAGAGGAACGGCAGCCAGTGCGTCGAACAGTGCGTCGAAGGGCTGCCGTTGTATAAGAAGCTTGTGTAAGACGTTCGCCGAGGCGCAGCCTCGAAGGGGCCGCTTGGCGGTCAAGCCACCGGCCTGCCCCATCAGCCTTCCGCTCCGGCCCGCATCTCCCCAAAGCGCAGTTTGGGCCAGAGGGCTATGATGCCGAGCCAGGCGGCGAGGGATATACCGCCGAAGACGATGCTCTGCAGCCCGTCGCCGTAGATGATGAACCCGATCGTGAAGAGGGCGCTGTATATCGCGACAGCCCCCAGCGCGGCGCACACGAGCGCTACCGGAAGATCGGTGCCCTGCCCCCGCTCAATGTCCTCGCCGTCGCGGCGCGCGCGGGCAAGAACGGGCTTCCACCCCGGACCGCCGGGCTGAATGCGCGCGTAGAACGACCGCAGGATGTTCTCGTCCGTGGCGCGGGTCGTGTAGGCGACGATCAGCCACGCGACGGTCGTGATCGCAACGCCGATGACGAGCTTCTGCCAGTCCAACAGGCCCTCGCCGCCAATAAACTGGAAGTACACGGCGACCAGGAACGAGACCACCATGGCGGTGATCTCGGTGTAGGCATTGATGCGCCACCAGAACCAGCGCAGGATCAGCAGCAGGCCCGTCCCGGCTCCTATCTGCAGCAGAATGTTGAAGCCCTGCAGGGCGCTCTCCAGGAGCAACGCCAGGCCGCAGGCGAGGATCATCAGCACGACGGTCGACACGCGGCCAACCCACACCAGCCGCGCTTCCGAGGCATCCCTTCTGAGAAAGCGGTGGTATACGTCGTTCACGACGATGGATGACCCCCAGTTCACCTGCGTCGACATGGTGGACATGTACGCTGCGGCCAGCGACGTGACGACCAACCCGAGCAGTCCGGTCGGGAGGCGCGTCAGCATGGCGGGGTAGGCGAGGTCGTTCCGGATGATGTTCTCCGGCAGATAGGGAAACGCGGCCTGGATGCTGTCGAGCGTCGGGAAGACGATGATGGAGGCGAGGGCGACGAGGATCCAGGGCCACGGGCGCAGCGCGTAATGGGCGGTGTTGAAGAGGAGCGTGGCCCCGAGGGCGTGCTTCTCGTTCTTGGCCGCCAGCATTCGCTGCACGATGTACCCACCGCCGCCCGGCTCGGCACCGGGATAGTACGTCGCCCACCACTGCACGGCGAGCGGGATGATAAGTATCGGCACGATCTGCTCCCAACTGGTCTCTGCAAGCGAGGGCCAGAAGTCGAGATACGGCATCACTTCCTTGTGCGTCAGGAGGCTCTGAAGCCCGCCGACCTCCGGCAGGTTGAGCAGGAACACGGCGGCGGCAATTGAGCCGGTCATGGCGATGACGAACTGAATCAGGTCGGTCAGGAGAACGCCCGTCAGACCGCCGAGCGCGCTGTAGATCATCGTGATCGTGGCGGCGATCACAACCGTTTGGAGCGGCGAGAGACCCATGAGCACGCCGCCGATCTTGATGGCGGCAAGCGTCACGTTCGCCATAATGATGACGTTGAAAAAGACGCCGAGATAAACCGCCCGGAAGCCGCGCAGGAAGGCGGCGGGCTTGCCGGAATAGCGGATTTCGTAGAACTCGATGTCAGTAAGCACTTCCGAGCGCCGCCAGAGCTTCGCGTAGAGGAAGACCGTCAGCATGCCCGTGAGCAGCATCGCCCACCAGACCCAGTTGCCAAACGTCCCGGTGGTCCGAACGATGTCGGTCACGAGGTTCGGGGTGTCGGTGGCGAAGGTCGTTGCGACCATCGAGATGCCGAGCAGCCACCACGGCATGGCGCGGCCGCCGAGGAAGAAGGACGAGAAGCTCTTCCCGGCGCTGCGGGATGTGTAGAGTCCGATCCCGAGTGAGATGGCGAAAAAGACGGCCATGATGGCCCAGTCGAGCGCGGAGAGATGCATGGCTGCGCGAAGGCAATGGGGAAGGGTCGGCAGAGAGCCGCTGCCGTATGATACAGCACGCAGGGTACAGGAAAAAGAGGAACATGAGAAAGCCTGCCCGGCGGTTGGCCGAGCAGGCTTCAATGCTGCGCTTACGATGCAGGGAAGCGGTTCCCCGCTACTTCACGCGGAGCTTCTGCCCGGCGCGCAGCTTGTCGCTTTTGAGGTTGTTGAGCTTCTTGATGTTGGCGACCGACGTGTTGTACTTCTTTGCGATCACCCAGAGGTTGTCGCCGCTGCGAACCGTGTGCGTGGTCTCCGCAGCCGCTTTAGGCTCGGGCGTCTTCTTCTCCGGCGTCTTTGCGGCGGGCGCGGGCGGCTGCGCTGCTTTCGAAGGCTCCGCGGTCGGCGTCTGCGCTCCGGCCAAGGCTTCAGCGTCTCGTTCGGCCGGCGGCGGCGCGTCCGGAGCCGTTAGCTGCGGGTCAACGGCGCTGACGCCTTCCACGCCGCGAGCCGCGGCGACGGCCTTCTGCAACGCCTCGGCGCTTGCTACCGCGCCCGTTAACGTGACCCTGCCGGACTGAACGGCAACTGAGACGCTATCCATGTCGATCTGCCTGGACTCGGCGAGGCGCAACTCCACGTTGGCAGCAATGGAGAAGTCCTGCAGCTTCTGCGCCACGGGGCGATTGTCGTCCACCATCAGGACGCCGCCCGCTTCTTCGCGCGCCTTTTCAGCGGCTTCATGGGACTCGCTGCCCTCTATCGCGCGGTCGTCCTCCCCGTCGCAGCCCGTCGCACCGACGAGCATCAGCGCGGACAGAACCGCCGTAGCCATCGCGTTTGTAAACGTCATACCGCTCTCCCATTTACTCCTTAATTCGGAGGGTTGCACGACGCGAAGCGGAGAACGGTTCGTCGTGATCTGAGAGAATCCGGCAACAGTTCAGCGAGCGCGGTGCTACCCTTCGATAAACTCCGACACGGGCCGACCGGTGTCGGAATCGATCGCCTCAGCTTCATGATAGTCCGTCTCGGTGCGGGTGCCTTCCACGACGCCATGTTCGGCGAGCCAGCGTTCGGCGTCGATGGCGGCCATGCAGCCCGTCCCGGCGGCCGTGATGGCCTGGCGATAGACGTGGTCCTGCGCGTCGCCGCAAGCAAAGACGCCGTCGACGTTCGTGTAGGTTGAGTTTGAATGCGTGCAGATGTACTGCTGCGCGTCCATGTTCAGCCAGCCGTGGAAGACTTCCGTGTTGGGCTTATGGCCAATAGCGATAAAGACGCCGGTTACGGGCAGTTCGGATACTTCACCCGTCTCTCTGTTTCGAAGACGCAGCCCGTTCACCTCTTCCTCGCCGAGCACGTCTTCGATGACGGTGTTCCAGACAGGCATGATCTTCTCGGATGCGAGGGCGCGCTCCTGCATGATCTGGGAACCGCGCAGCTCGTCGCGCCGATGGATGAGGTAGACCTTGCTTGCAAAGCGCGTGAGGAAAAGGGCCTCTTCGAGCGCCGTATCGCCGCCGCCCACGACCGCGATCTCCTGATTGCGGAAGAACGCGCCGTCGCACGTTGCGCACGCCGAGACGCCGCGACCGAGCAGTCGCTTCTCGTTCTCAAGCCCGAGATAGCGCGCAGAAGCGCCGGTGGAAATGATGACGGTTTGCGCCATAACCGGCGTCTCGCCGTCAACGATGAGGCGGTAGGGGCGCTGCGAGAAGTCCACGGCCGTAATGGTGCCGTAGCGCAGATCCGCGCCAAAGCGGCGCGCCTGCTCCTCGAACTTCGTCATGAGGTCGGGCCCGAGGATGCCTTCCGGAAAGCCGGGATAGTTCTCGACGTGCGTGGTCGTGACGAGCTGCCCGCCCGGCTGAACGCCCTGGAAGACGACAGGCGCGAGGTTCGCGCGCGCCGCGTACAGGGCCGCCGTAAGCCCGGCAGGTCCCGTTCCAACGATGACGAGCGTGTGCGTTTCAGCCCGGGAGAAGTCAAAGTTCTCGAAGGAGGAGAGATCGGGGGTGCCGTCGATGAGGCCGTCGTTCTGCATGGCGCTATGGGAGAGTCGGGACGCGGGCCGGGTTGCTGCGGCAGCGGGCGTCGGAAATAAAAAGCCCGGCGGCGGTCAGGGACTGCTACCGCCGGGCTGGATCAAGAGCGGGTCAACTTACGCCGTCTGGCTCGTCAACGCTTCGAGCCGATCCGCGAGGATCTTCTTGTTAACGGCACCGATCACCTGATCGACCACGCGGCCGTCTTTGAAGAAGAGCAGCGTGGGGATGGAACGGATGCCGAACTGCATCGCGACCTGCGGATTCGTGTCAACGTCGACCTTGCCGACCTTGGCACGGCCGCTGTAGTCGCGCGCCAGCTCTTCGACGATGGGTGCGATCATGCGGCACGGCCCGCACCAGGCGGCCCAGAAGTCCACGAGGACGGGGAGGTTGGAGTCGGCCACTTCGGACTTGAAGTTGGCGTCGGTAAAAGCAATGGGTTTCGGTGTATCGGCCATAGTAGGTAAGCGTGTAGGATGTTCAGTAAAAGTAAAGCGGCGGGGCTTTGGGTAGTTTACAAAGCCGCAAGGCCCCGGTGCCCGCAAGCCTTACTCTGTTGCAAGAGGTCGATCAATTGTTACACGCGGCTTCGGGGCCGCGTCCGGCGGGCGCGAAGGACCGGGTAGCGGAGGCAGTCGGCTGCCCGGCTTCGGCCCCCCGACCCTTCCGCGCGGGCGCTGCCTTTCTTGTGGTCCTCAGCGCTGCCTTTCTTGTGGTCTTCAGCGCTGCCTTTCCCGTGCTCCCGAGTGTCCGCGCCCCCTCCGACGCCAGCGTCATCCTGAACGAAGTGAAGGATCTGTTTTCTTTCGCAGCCTGCGACTCTTCCGTGCGCCGTCGTGATGATCGAGGGCTTGTTGCCAATCCTGCGCACCTCCGCACTCCCGTTATCCGCCGACACCCCCGGATGCCACCCTGAACGCAGCGAAGGATCTATGCTTACCTAAAGCTAAGAGGCTGTTGATGGACCGCGGACGGATTATATCAAGACCTGATTACGCTCGGCGCGCGTCTTGAAGGCTGACTAACACCCCCTCGAATCCCCCTCCAGGGGGAGGGTGCGGCGGTACTTTGGTCTGCGAAATGAGCTACATACAGCGCGTTATGCTATTTCAAAGGCTACTGAAAGCATGGAACAGATGGTTCGCTGCGCTCAGGATGACAGCCGGGGGGCATGGAGGCTAACGTCAGCGTGGAGGACTTCAAGAAAGGCATCACCCTCCCCGCCTTGTCATGCTCGGCGCAACGAAACATCTCAGCCTTGCTTTCAAGTCGCTGCTGTGTCAATCAACACGACCTTTGCTGCCTGCCCGAGGTTCACCTTTTTTCTAACAGCCTCCTTAGATCGGCAGGCAAAGGCGGGCGCTTGTAGATCGGGCCGCGCCGCGCTCTTCATACTCGTGTTTACACTTCGAGATAGCGCATGAACTCCTGCACGCGGTATTGGAGTTCTTCGTCGTCGGCGCTGTCGCCGAAGGAACCGGTGACGTGATAGCCGTAGTGCTCGAGCATGTGCCGCACGCGGGCGGAGTCGGTGACGTTCAGCTTGAGCGTGATGTGGATCTTGTCGTCGGACGGGTCGGGCTCGGACGAGATGGAGAGAACCTTGACGTTGTTCTGCTCGATCGTGTAGACGAGCTTGGCGAGCGAGTAGTCGCGCGGATCGATTTCGAGCGACAGGATCGCGCCGGACTCCTGGGTGGAGAGCATGCGCGCAAACTGCTCAAAGATGTCATGCCGCTCAATGAGGCCCGAGTAGTGCCCTTCATTGTCCGTGACGGGCAGGGTCGTCAGGTCATGCTCCACCATGACCTTGGTCACGTCGAAGACGTGGTGGCCGGGGTGCGCGGCGAGGGGTGCTTCGCGAAGCAGCAATTCGATGCGCGCCTCCGGATCGAAGGCATCGAGAAGCTGGTCCTCCGAGATCAGCCCGACGAGCATCCCGGCGGAGTCTACGACGGGAAGGTGCCGCACGCGCAGTTCCATGAGCAGACCGAGGGCGTGCTCGACGGTGTCCTCCGGCTTGAGCGGGGGCGTATTCTGACTTATAAGATTATGTATGTCCATGGGAGTTGTTCACCAGACACAGCCGAAAACGGTTCGGCCCGGTTTCCCCAAAGTACAGCAAAACTTGTGCCTATGGAAAATATCCCGCTTTATACCGCCGACCGTGCAGAACGAACCGGGACGAGCAGTCTTTTTACAGCCCATCCACGATATACGAAACAAACTGATGGCGGGCAAGGCACGTGCGGATGCCCCACCGGCCTTTTCTGACGCCAATCGCGTGCCGGATCTACACCGCGGGCGCAGGCTTGAGCGTAGAAAAGGCGGCAAGGACAGGCTCCAGGTCCTCTGCGTTCTTGCGCGCCGTCCGGAAGTGCAAACGCGCCACGGCTTGCGGCGTAGCGCCGGCCTCTTCCGCTTCCGCGTACAGGTATTCCTGCGAAAGCACCTCGGCTACGTCGTGGATGTAGGCGATCGTGCGGCTCTCTTCGACGGGCACGTAGGCGATCCTTTCGATGAAGTCGGCCTCGATGAAGGACAGCAGCGAGGTCTTCAGCTCCTCGATCCCGATCCCGCGCAGCGCGGAGACGACGGCGGCCTCCGGGTACTCGGCGCGAATGGCACCGATCAGGCCGTGCTCCTGCATGGCGTCGGCCTTGTTGAAAACCAGCATGACGCGCTTATTTTCGGTGCCGATCTCCCGCAGAGTCTCCCGGACAACCCGGATGTGATCCTCGAAGCGGGGGTGTGTTGCGTCGATGACGTGGAGCAGCACGTCGCTCTCGCGCACTTCATCCAGCGTGCTCTTAAAACTCTCGATGAGGCGGTGGGGGAGTTTGCGGATGAAGCCGACCGTATCGGAAAGCAGGATCTGCTTGTTCGGCGCGAGGTTGACGAGGCGCGTCGTGGCGTCGAGCGTGGCGAAAAGGCGGTTCTCGGTCTCCACTCCCGCATCGGCGAGGGTGTTCATGAGGGTGGACTTGCCGGCGTTCGTGTATCCCACCAGGGAGACGCGCGTGAAGCGCTGCCGCCCGGCGCGCTGGGTCGTGCGCTGCCGGTCGATCTTGTCGAGCCGCTCCTTAAGGCCGGCGATTCGCGTGCCGATAAGGCGGCGGTCGGTTTCGATCTGCGTCTCGCCCGGACCTTTCGTGCCGATACCGCCCTTCTGCCGGGAGAGGTGCGTCCAGTGGCGGGTAAGGCGCGTGCGCAGATAGTCGAGTTGCGCCAGTTCGACCTGCGTTTTGGCAACAGCCGTCTTTGCGCGCGCCGCGAAGATGTCGAGAATGAGCGCCGTGCGGTCGAGCACTTTGCAGGAGAGCGCCCTTTCGAGGTTGCGCACCTGCAGGGGCGAGAGGTCGTCGTCGAAGATGACGAGGTCCGTTCCGTGCTGCCCGACGATGCTTTTCACCTCGTTCACCTTCCCGCTGCCGATGTAGGTGGCCGGATTGATCCGCTCCAGCGACTGCGTGACGCGGTCCGTAACGACAGCACCTGCCGTGTCGGTGAGGAGCGCCAGTTCGTCGAGTGAGTCGTTGAGGTCCCAGGAGGTGGTTTCCGGCGTTTGCACGCCCACCAGGACGGCGGTCTCTGCGGGAATCGGGGTGTTCTGGTACAAAGAGGAGGGAGGAAGGTGATTAACGGTGAACAGCAGTGGCGAACCAGAAGAGGGCCGCGTCCGCGCTACTTAACAAAGCACAAATCGTGCCTTATGTGGAGGAAGCGCAGTTCCGGGTGTCGGTTATGACAATGTGCGGGTAGGCAGTCGAAGGGGCGCAGGTGGGCGTTTCCTCCGCCAGTGTCCGCGGATATTCTTCGCGACAAAAAGGTTAAAAGCTAATACGAGTGTCATCCCGGGCGCAGCGAAGCCTCTCGGCCTTCGGGAAGGCAGATCCTTCACTGCGTTCAGGATGACAAGCGGGGGTGTTGGAGGAGACGAAAAGGGAGGAGGCGATAAGGCGACGGCGCACATGAAGAGCAGAACATCCCGCCAGTGTCAGCATAAGCCAGGCGAAGCATCTCGGCCTTCGGGAAAACAGATCCTTCACTGCGTTCAGGATGACACCCAGGGGTGTTGGAGGAGGCGAAAAGGGATGAGGCGAAAAGCGAGGGAGCAGAAGAAAAGCAGAACATCCCGCCCGTGTCGTTCCGAGCGCCGCTAAGCATCTTGGCCTTCAGGAAAACAGATCCTTCACTGCGTTCAGGATGACAATCAGGGGTGTTGGAGGAGTCTGATAGCGAGGGAGCGTGGGGCGGGAGGGCGTTGGAGGACCTCGGGCTTGCGAGCGGGGGCACTCCGTGGGGCGGGGAAGAATTCGGCGGAAGTCGGTGCGGGACGGGCTGCCGGGCGCTTCATGTTCTCGAATCCCTTCTCCGGGTGCGGAGCGCTACGACCGATCCACGGTCTCTCAGTGGAAGGCGCGGCTGCCGTGGCTGCGGTCCACGGGCAGCTCGAAACGGTTATCGATCTTGCGGGCGACCAGCAGCACAAAGTCCTCTTGCAGCGCGGCGGGGACGGCTACCTCCAGCCGCTTGCGCTTGCCGCCCGGATCGACGTAGATAAAGACGTGTCCCTGACGCTTGCCGGTGTCGAAGGTAAAGTAGTCGACGACCTGGCCCCAGGCAACGGACAGGTCGCTGCAGTTGACGTTCGTAATCAGGCCGTACTCGGTGACGATGATGCTCCGGGAGAGGTAGGAGGAGATCATCCAGAAGAGTCCGGCGGCGAGATAGCCGCCGAGCAGGGCAACGCCGAGCGGCCGTCCGAGGGCGAAGGCCAGCGCAGCCGCGCCCACGATCAGCGCGACGAAAATGGAAGGGCCGATCGGGAGTCCCCACATCGGACCGCGACGCCAGGAAAGCACCGTGTGCCGTATGCGGAGCCTGTTCGTCACCGTCACGAGCAGCAACACCGATGCGATACCGAGAAGGCCCAGAACCAGCAACAGATGCAGCGACAGCAAGGCGTCAGGAAGCGCTATCATTACATACCTTTGAGAGGGTCATTTCTCTTTATAGCCACCGAGCCTCGGTATCGTTCCGTTCCACAAGGGCGGCTCCAACGTGCCGCAGCTTCTTCATGCAGGAGCCGTCTCGGGGTGCCACCCGCGCGACACTATGGCTTCCGCTACGAGGAAGGCCAACGCGAGGTATAACAAGACGTTCCATACCTCTGCGCCCTGCTCCCGCCGGAGCACGCGGGCGGCAGCGCCGGCAGGATCGGCCTGGGCGGACAGAATCTCGACTGAGGTGCCGAGCGCCCGTTCGAAGGCCGCGGCCGCTTCGCCGGGGTCCGCCCGGCGGAGGTCAGACTCGCGCGGATCGAGGTTGAGGGCCACCTTCTCAAGCGACTGGTCGTTCTGCACTACGTCATAGATGCCGGGCAGATCGAGTTCGGGCGGGATCTGGAGTAGGGTCGCTCCAAAAAGGGGACGACTGGTGGCGGTGAATGCTTCGCCATTCGAATGGACGAGCTGCAGCGGCGGTGAGGGGGAGACGCCGCGCAGCCGCAAGTCGCCGCCGCGCCCGGCAATGAAGGCGTTCCGGCCGACACTTTCGCTGGAAGACAGGTAGAAAAGGGAATGGTAGAGGAGCGGTACAAAGAGGCCGCGGGTCGGCAGGTCGCTCCACGCTTCGTCCGGCGCCACCGCCATCACCAGAACGACGCCCTCGCCGCTCCGGATCTCCTGCAGAAAAGGGCTGCCTCCGCTGAGGGTGATCAGTGTCTGCTCGGAGCCGGTGCCCGGCCGGTAGGTCATCATGCGCCGTATCTCCGGACTTTCGAGCCGAAAGGCGGATTCTTCGACATCGCCTCGCTCGAGCATTCCCTGGAATAGCGGGTGCTCGAAGTCCACCTGTGCGAAGGATGCCCTGGCCGGCGCGCCGGTGCCTGCCTCGCCGACGAAGCCCGCCACCCGGCCGCCTCCGAGACTTCCAAGCAGCGCGGCGTAGCCCTCGGCGGACGCAGCGTTGCCGGGGAAGAAGAGCACGCCGCCACCTTCTTGCACGTAGGTCGCCAGAAGCGCCCGTTCGCCCTCGGTGAGCGCGCGCGGACCTGCCAGAATGACCGCGTCGAAGCGCCGGAGGTCGGCTGCGCCGAGCTGCGATTCCGGCGTGGTTTCGACCGAGAAGCCTACCCTGCCGCGCGTCAGTTCGGAAGAGAGGGCGAGTTCAAGAAAGGCGGTGTTCTGGCCCTCGCCCCGCACGATGAGCAGTTCGCGGGTTTCGGGCACGTGGAGCGTGAAATATCGGACGTTGTCGGCGGGGAAGGCGTCGTCTTCGAGTTGGACCGACCCGAGCAGCCATCCGCGCGATCTCGGCGTGAGGGTAAACGGGACTTCGGTCGGTTCGTGGGGGCGAAGCGTGGCGCTTGCCTGCGCAACCCGCTCGTCGCCGAGGTAGAGTCCGGCGAGCGCGTTTTGCACGGCCGCTTCGCCGTGGTTTAAGAGGGTCGCGGTCATTCGGACCGGGCGGCCCGGCTCGAGGATGCGCCCGTCGAGTCGAACGTCTTGCACGCTGACGTTCGCCGTCTGCGCCGCACCGAGAGCGATCACGTTCAAAGCGACGCCTGGCGGAAAGGCCGCGATCAGGGTGTCGGAAAGGGTGCTCTGCTGGAGATCGGTGATCAGCACGACGGTGCGGCCGGGCAACGGATCGCTCTGCAAAGCGCGAGCCGCTTTCTGCAGCACTACCGAAAGGGGCCGCGCGCCGGCCGAAGCGTTGATCTCGGGCAGGGCGGAAGCGTCGGCCTCGCTAAAGCGCCCCTCCCATTCGCCGCCCGTCGTGAACAAGTACCGCGAACCCTCCTCGGCGTCGCGGCGAAGCAGCCTCGCCGCGACGCCTGCCGCCTGGTCGAGGTAAGCCCCCGCGCCGTCTCGCGCGGTCATCGAGAGCGAGTTATCGACCACCACGGCAAGGGCCGAGCCGGCGCTCCCGCCCAGCCGGGCCGCCGCGCCGCCGCGCAGCATCGGGCGCGCAAAGGCGAGAACGAGGCACGCCACGGCAAGCACGCGCAGCGCCAGGAGCAGCCACTGCTTGATGCGCACCCGCTGCATCGAGGTCTTTTGTAGCTCGCGCAAAAAGACGAGCGAGGAAAAGTCCACTCGTTGCGGCTTCCTGAAATTGAACAGGTGGATCAGCAGCGGAATGCCGGCGGCGACGAGTCCGAGCAGAACCAGCGGATTCAGGAACGACATCTTTCGGCGGGCGAGGCGGCAGAGTGGAGCGCGTGCGGGGTCTGTCGGCAACCTTCGCGGCTGCCGCCCTGTTCCGCGCTCCTATGGCGCGGCGACTACGGCGTGGCCATTGCGGCGGCGATCATCCCGAGCACGCCCACGCGGATGAGCGCAATCGAGATTGCCGCGAGAAAGAGGCTGGCAACCTTCGCGATGGCCTTGGACGTGTTCGCCCCGAGGCGCGAGATGAGCGCGGGTCCGTAGGTGAACGCAAGCACGACGATGGCGAGGTTGGCCAGCAGCGAGATCAGCGTGGGCAGGTAACCGAAGCTTTGCTGCGAGACAAGGATGGTCGTGATGGCCGCCGGCCCGACGATGAGCGGCGTTCCGAGCGGCACCACGCCGACGGCCGCCGCTTCATGCGAGTCGCTGAAGGCGTGGCCCTCCGGGTCCGGCGCGCGCCGCTTGAAATCGCCGAAGACCAGGTCCGTTACGCTGAGAACGAGCAGGATGATGCCGCCGCCCACGCGCAGGTCATTGACCGTAATGCCGAGCGTCTTAAAGATCACTTCGCCCGCGAAGAGGATCAGGACGGCGATGGCGAACGCGGTGGTGGCCGCCTGGTAGAGCAGCTTCTGCCGCGCTGCCGCAGACATGCCCTCCGTCAGGCCGATGAACAGCGGCAGGATGCCGGGCACGTTCATCGCGACGAAAAGCGGCAGAAAGGTGGAGAGCAGTGCGTTCACAGAAACCGCAGCTATTTGGAAAGGTAGGCAGGCCCATGCACCGAACTCCTGAGAATCCGTCCCACGCGGCGATGGGCAGCCGCACGGCAGCCTTTGTTCCGTTTGCGCTGCTCCTTTGTTCCGTTGCGCTGCTTCTGCCCCTCGCGGCGGGCTGCGGCGGCCGTTCGCCCTCGCGCGCGGAAACGGCGGCGGTAGAGGAAGCCGAACCGCTGTATTTCGAGCCGCTGGCCGTCGGGACGCAGGCGAGTCTGGCAGACACGACCGAGCAGGTCATCCGGGACGCCGCAACCTGGGAGGCTTTTGCGCCAGAACTGACGTTTCGCAAGGCACCGCCGGAGATCGACTTCTCGCAGGTCATGGTGCTCGTTGCGGGCTTTCCCGCCCCGTCGAGCGGGTATGTCGTTGAGTTCGAGGGCGTCGAATCGGGAGCAGACGGCATCCTGGCCGAGTACGTCATCAGCCGCCCGGCGCAGGACTGCTTGACGGCTCCGGCCCTGACCTACCCGTTTCAGGTCGTGATGGTGCGCCGGAGCGAGGGCGAGGTGCGCTTTGCTCACCGGGTCGAGGACCTCTCCTGCACTCTGGGAGGGCCGTTTGGTTAAACGGTAAAGGGGAAACAAAAAGGTCTGCGGGCCTGTTTTCACGTTCTTGAACAAGTCACGTCTTTAGCCCGGTCCATTGCGGCCGGGAGCGCCCGGAGCCGGGCGTCGAACTCTCTTCCTATCCGTACCCCATGGTTTACGTCGCACTCGGCGATACCGAGGCCATCGGCGCAAGCTGCCATTTCCTTAAAGTTGAAGAGACAGGTCTCATCCTGGATGCAGGCTCCGACCCGGAGGAAGACGGCACCGATTCTTTGCCACGGTTTGAGCTTCTGCGAAAGAACGCCGAGTGGTATGTCGATCACTGCATCATCACGCACGCGCATCACGATCACATCGGCGCGCTGCCCGTCCTGATCCAGCAGTTTCCGCACGTACTCGTCCACATGACGCGGGCCACGCGGCAGCTTGCCGATCTGCTCCTGCCGGCATCAGCGCGGCTCCAGCGGCGGCGGCTGCGCGAGGGAAGCGTCACGTCCGAACCGCTGTTTACGGAAGAGGAGCTGGAGGTGCAGAGTTACCTTTATCTCTCGCACGACCTGAACGAGCCGTTTAGCCTCGCGGGCGTGCGTGGTAAAGACGCCGTTCATGCCACCTTCTACAACGCGGGTCACCTGCTCGGTGCCGCAGGCGTGCTGATCGAGGCGGAAGAGGACGGCGTCCGGCGGCGCGTCTTTTACACGAGCGACACGAGCCTTCGCCCGCAGGCGATCATGCCGGGCGGCGAGTACCCGGAAGGCCCCGTCGACACGCTCATCCTCGAGTCCACGCTCGCGGCGGACCCGGAGGCGGAGAACACGACGCGGCGCACGGAGGAGAAGCGGTTTGAAGAGGCCATGCAACGAGCGATCGCCCGTGGCGGTACGGTGCTCATTCCGGTCTTTGCCCTTGGCCGGGCGCAGGAGACGCTCGCGCTGGTCGACCGGTTCAAAAAGCGGGGCATCATTCCCGAGGACCTGCCGGTCTATACGTCCGGCTCGATGCGCGCCGTCGCGGACCTTTACGACAAGACGCGCTACGTCACGCCGCGCCTCAACCCGGACTTCCAGGTCTTTTCCGTCGAGCAGCGGCGGATGCCTCGGAGTGAGGGCGCAAAGCTCTCCGCCGTGAGCGAATCGAGCATTCACATTGCCGCGAGCGGCATGATGTTCGAACGCACGCTCTCGAACGAGCTTGCGCGAATGCTGATCGAGGACGAAAAGAACGCGGTCTTTCTCGTCGGGTATGCAAAGGAGGATTCGCCGGCTGCACGGCTCATGCAGGCGCGCGCGGAAGGAAAGGGAACGGAGGTCTCGCTGGGCGCAGGGGCACCTCCGCAGCCGGTGAACTGCGATGTGGAACGTTTCCGTTTCAGCGGGCACTCGCACCGGCGGGACCTGATCCAACTCGTCGAGCGCCTCAAGCCGAAGAAGGTGCTCGTCGTCCACGGGGAAGAGGAAGCGCGCGTCTGGTTGGCGGACAATATCCGCTACTTCTACCCGGACGTTGAAGTCGTGCTGCCCTCGGTCGGAGAAGCCCTGACGATTTAGGTCTGCAGCAGGCCGGCATCGACGGCCGCTTTGCGTAAGGTCTCCTGCTGCTCGGCCGTCAGGTTCTTGGGAATCGCCACGTGGACTTCGACGTAGAGGTCGCCTTTGCCTTTGGCCGACTCGACGCCCTGCCCTTTGAGCCGGTAAACTTCGCCCGGCTGCGTACCTGCGGCTATCGGAAGCTTGACCGTCTGGCCATACGCATTCGTGATGCTCCGCGAGGTGCCGAGCAGCGCGTCCATGACGGGGATGGTGGCCGTCAGGTAGAGGTCGTCGCCCTCCCGCCGAAACGTGGGGCTGGGTTCGACGACGAAGGTGACGTAGAGGTCGCCGCGCTTGCCGCCCGCTCCTGCTTCGCCGTGGCCTTTCAACCGGATCTTCAGACCGGACGCGACGCCCCTGGGTATGTCGATGCGGATGACCTCGCCGCCGGGCAGCTGGACTTCCGTCTTGCCGCCGCGAAGCGCCTGGTCGAAGGAGAGACGCAGGTCCGTGCTCGTGTCTCGCGGCCGCGAGCGCGCCCTGGAGCGCGGCTGCGGCCCGCCCGTGCCGCCCTGCCCGCTGAACACGCGCCCGAAGACATCGCCGAAGGACTCCTGTCCGCCGGCACCGGAGCGGCTGAAGAAGTCGCCAAAGCCGCCAAAGGGATCGCCGGAGTCAAAGGTGTACGACGCGCCGCCGCGTCCGCCGGCCTGTCCGCGCCCGCCGTAGCCGTCGCCGAAGGCCCCGAACGGGTGCTTGCGCATCAGGTCATACTGCTTGCGCTTTTCGGCGTCGTGGAGGGTATCATAGGCATCCTGGACTTCTTTGAAGCGCTCCTCGGCTTTCTTGTCGCCCTGGTTCTGGTCGGGATGGTAGGTGCGCGCAAGCTTCCGATAAGCCTTCTTGATTTCGTCGGCCGAGGCCGTCTCCGCGACCCCGAGGGTTTTATAATGATCCTTGACTTCAGGCATTTTCAATTCTCCATTCTGAAACGACGCGGCCCGGACGCCCGGGAGGCGAGAAGGGGCACCTGCCTCGTAAAGTGCGCTCCCCCTAAAATGTTCTGCCCACGGGAACGCCTCGTTGCAACTGCTTTCGCGCCCGGTGCCTACATTAAGGTAAGGTTGTTCTTCATCCCGCGGGCCTCGTGCCGATGTGGCTTGAATGAACACCATTCCTGTGCCAATAAATACGGGAAGACACGATGACAGACCAGCGTATCAAGAAAGTCCTGATCGCCAATCGGGGAGAGATTGCCGTTCGGGTCATCAGAACGTGTCAGGACCTCGGCATCCGGTCCGTAGCGGTGTTCAGCGAAGCGGATCGCGGCGCGCCGCACGTGCGCCTTGCCGACGAAGCGTACCTGCTCGGCCCCGCGCCCTCGAGCGAGTCCTATCTGTCCATGGAGCGCATCCTGCAAGTGGCGCGGCACTGCGAAGCGGACGCGGTACACCCCGGCTACGGCTTTTTGTCGGAGAACGCGGGGTTTGCAGAGGCTTGCGCGGCGGCGGGACTCATCTTCATCGGGCCGCCGCCGAATGCGATGCGGGCCATGGGCGACAAGACGGCCGCGCGCACGCTCATGGCCGAGGCCGGCGTCCCGATGGCTCCCGGCACCACCGACGCCGTGCAGGACGTCGAGGAGGCGGAGCGGATTGCCGCCGAGATCGGCTTTCCCGTCATCATAAAGGCGGCGGCGGGCGGCGGCGGGCGTGGGATGCGCGTCGTGACGGAGGCGAAGGAGTTCGGCCGCTCGCTCGACATGGCGCGCGGCGAGGCGCAGACGGCTTTTGGCGACGGTCGCGTGTTTATCGAACGCTATATCGAGGAGCCGCGGCACATCGAGTTTCAGATCATCGGCGACCGGTTCGGCAACATGGTTCACCTCTTCGAAAGGGAGTGTTCGATCCAGCGCCGCCACCAGAAGCTCGTTGAAGAAGCGCCCTCGTCCGTGCTAACGGCCGATCTGCGCAAGGAGATGGGCGAGGCTGCGGTGCGCGCCGCCCGGGCCTGCGGCTACTTTAATGCGGGCACGGTCGAGTTTCTGCTCGACTCGGACATGAACTTCTTCTTCATGGAGATGAACACGAGGCTCCAGGTCGAGCATCCCGTGACGGAAAGCATCACGGGGCTTGATCTCGTGGCGGAGCAGATTCGCGTGGCCGAAGGGCGGCCGCTGAGCATCAAACAGGCGAACCTGAAGATCCGCGGGCACGCCATCGAATGCCGGATCAATGCCGAAAGCCCCATCAACGGCTTCCTGCCTGAGATCGGCACGATCACGCGGTACGTTCCCCCAACCGGGCCGGGGGTCCGCGTGGACTCCGGGGTGGAGCAAGGCGGCGAGGTGAGCCGCCACTATGACGCGATGATCGCCAAGCTGATCACCTTCGGCCGGGATCGCGCGGAGGCCATTCAGCGGATGGAACGGGCGCTCGGCGAGTACACCATCCAGGGCGTTGACACCACGATTCCTTTTGCGCGCTTCGTGATGGGGCACCCCGCTTTTCGGGAAGGTCACTTTTCGACGCGGTTCGTTGAGCGTTATTTCGATCCGGAAAAGCTCCTTTCTCATGACGAAACGCTTGAGCGGGCCGCTGCCCTCGCCGCCACGCTCCATCATAACCGTACGCATCGCACGGACGGCGCGAATGCGCCCGTGGAAACGACGCTCTCCGCCACGCCCCTTCGTCCGCCTGCCCGCACGACATGGGTAGCGCGCCGGCGCACGTGACCTTGTGCCTGTATTATGAAGAATTACCCTCTTTAATGCCTCCCTCACGTGCCCTATCTTGCGCCGTTACCATGAAGCGAACGGAGGAGGAGAGGGCCAGTGAAAGAATTGAGTGCGTACGGAAGGGCATACCGCGTTGCCCGGTGGCGGCTCGTCTGGTCCGTCCTTCTGGTGGCGCTGGTGCCGGTGGTTAAGGCGCAAGAGGCAGACACCCTGCGCGCCGGCCGCTCCGACGCGCCGGCCGTCTACATTGACTGCGACCGGTGCGACATGGGCCACATACGGCAGTCCATCGTCTTCGTGAACTACGCGCGCGATCCCGAGGACGCAGACGTCCACGTCTTCGTCACGACGCAGCGCACCGGTAGCGGCGGCGTCCAATACAAGTTCGCGTTGACCGGCAAGCGCGCCTTTACCGGTGTCGACAATGCCCTCGTCTACACCTCGCTCCCAACCGACACGTATAATGAAGAGCGCGAAGCCGTCGTTGATCGACTGGAGCTTGCACTCGCGCCTTACCTGGTCCGCACACCGCTTGCCGGCCGGTTCAAGGTGACCTTTGATGACCACGACCTTGCCGCTCCCACGCCGGAGGACGACCCGTGGGACTCGTGGGTGTTCGAAGTCTCCGGTAGTGGCGGGTGGGACGTTGAGGAGAGCGAGCGCGCCTACTCCCTCCGGGGAGACGTAGAGGCCGGCCGGACGACCGAAGACTGGAAGTTCTACGCGGAATTATACGCGAATGTAGACGAGCGCCGGATTGAAGATGGCGACACGACTTACACGCGCAATCAGCAGCGCAACGGTGCCCAAAGCCGCCTCATCAAGAGCCTCACGAGGCACTGGTCCGCGGGCGTATTTGGAGACGTGTATTCGAACACGTACCGCAACCAGGACCTCGGCGTCAGCTTCGCGCCGGCTTTGGAATACAACATCTTTCCATACGCTGAATCTGCGCGGCGGCAGTGGGTGGTGGTGTACCGAGTGACGGCGGCATACACGCGGTACATCGAAGAGACAATCTACTCGCGGATGGAAGAGACGCGCCTCCGGCAGTCGCTGGGCACGCACGTGAGCCTGCGGCAGCCCTGGGGCTACGCTTATGCCGGTGTGGAAGGATCGCACTACTTGCATGACATGAGCAAACATGCCATTGAAGTTTACGGTAATATCTCTATGCGGCTGACCAGGGGGCTTTCGCTGCGCTTTGAAACGCGCGTTGAAAAGATCAACGACCAGATTTACCTGCCGGCAGGGGAAGGAAGCCTGGAAGATCGGCTGCTCCAGCAGCGGCAGCTTGCGACGGCCTATGAGCTTTCCGGCAGCGTGGGACTGACCTACACGTTCGGATCGGCCTTCAGCAACGTAGTGAATGAGCGACTTTAACGAAAACACAGCGTCTTCCCCCGCCTGGCTCGGCTGGGCAACGCGCCTGCAGGCGATTGCGCAAAACGGGCTTCTCTACGCGCGCGATCCCTTCGACCAGGAGCGGTATGCCTCCCTGCAAACGATCGCAGCGGAGATGATGGCGGCAGGGTCCGACGTTCCAGTCGAGAAGATCGAGACGCTGTTCGGCGAACAGGTGGGATATGCCACGCCCAAAGTGGACGTGCGCGGCGTGGTCTTTCGCGATGACCGCATTCTGCTCGTCCGCGAGCTGTCCGACGGCGGATGGACGCTGCCCGGCGGCTGGGCGGACCCGTTGGAGTCGCCGTCGGAAGCGGTCGTCCGTGAGGTTCGGGAGGAGTCCGGCTTCGAGACGGTTGCCGAGAAGCTTCTGGCCGTTTACGACCGCAGCAAGCATCCGCACGAGCCGCCGTTCCCCTTTCACGTGTACAAGCTATTCGTCGGTTGCCGCCTTACCGGGGGCGAAGCGGCCGGGGGCATCGAGACGAACGGCGTGGCGTTCTTCGCCGAAGTCGCGCTTCCGCCGCTCTCCGTCTCCCGCGTCACCGAGGGCCAGATCCGCCGCTTTTTCGCCCACCAACGGCATCCCGACTGGCCTACGGACTTCGACTGAGAAGACGGATGCCCGTCAGTCGAACATTAT
Source organism: uncultured Bacteroidota bacterium (assembly GCA_963790965.1). Classification (GTDB taxonomy): domain Bacteria; phylum Bacteroidota; class Rhodothermia; order Rhodothermales; family DASSAV01; genus CAWBQO01. The sequence continues at coordinate 657,017 of CAWBQO010000006.1, read as the reverse complement.
GGCGGGGTTCATCTCGGCGGGCGTGCGCCATTCGATCCCGTATGCTCCCTGAGCAGGCGCTGTTTTTCGGCCCAGAAGAGGTGGCAGTAGCCCATCTGCCCGCTGTGGGCGCGCACTTCCGGAAGATCCTCCACTTCCTTTTCCACTTGCTTGTTCACCCGCCGGTACGCCGCCGTTCTTTCAGCCGGGTCTTTAAGTTCTTTCATGGAGATGGCCACCTGCCGAACAGGGATTGGGGACTTACAGGAAGGACGAAAGGCATTTGAGCCAAAGCGTTGTCGTTCATCAGAACACGCGCGAGAAGCCGGCTGAGAAGAAGAGCTCGCCGTCGTTAAGGCGCACCGTGGGGCCGAGCCGCAGGAAGCCCGAAAGGACGTGCAGCGACGCCCCGATCTCGTGGTGACCCGCCTTCGGCGTCACGCCGGGCGCAAAGCCCCACCGATCGCGCGCCTCGTCGGAGAACCACGTTCGCGCGTGGGCACCGTTGAGGGAGATCGACCAGCCGCGGTCGGCAAGCGGCCGCAGTCCGATCACCTCGAAGGGCACCGTTCGAAAGTTTTGCTCCCAGAAGAGCGCCGCCACGTGCTCGCCTTCATACGGCCGTCCCTGCCGGGCATGGAGCGTTCCCAGCGGACTGAATCCGGCCAGCGCGCCTTCCACGATCAGGCTGCGCTGCGGCGGCAGATTGCCGAACGAGGTGCCGCCCGCCAGCCGCACATTAAGCGTATTCGGAAGAAGGCGTCGTCGAAGAAACGTGGGCAAACGGAGGGCGAGGGAGCCGTTCAAGCGCGTGAACGCAAAATCCGAACCCAGCCACCCGGCACCGTGATCGATGCCAAGTCCGACGCTCTGAACGACGCCGCCGCCAGGGCGGTCGCTCTTTGCGTTCCACGAGGCGGAGAGTTCGCGCATCGCGCCTTCCTCGGGCAGCGCGGGGTTGGGACGGAAGGTGGCATCGGAGGCGAAAAGGTCGTAGCCGGTTCGCGCTCGCGCTGAAGAATGCTCTTCCAGATGGAGGCCGAGCGTAATCGATTTGGACGACAGCTCCGCGACGAAAGCCTCGTTGTGGTAGTAGTCGAAGTAGTCCGCAATGCCCAATGCGGCTGTCAGGCCATTCAACCAGCGCGGGTAGAAGTCCGAACTGTACCGGGGTTCGGTGCCGTAACGGTAGCCCACTCGGACGCTTCGCCCGTTCCCGCCATTCAGCGCCGCCGAGATGCCGTAGCTCCAGGCGTTTTCGCCGGTGCGGTAGGCTCCCGTGCCGCTCAGGGCGAAAGGCCCGAGTGGCAGGCTCACCTGCAATCCCGCGTGCAGCGCCTCGACCCGGTTAAACCAGACCTGCGGCTCCATTCGGAACGCGCCTCCCCCGGCCGAACCCGCTTCGATGCTCAGGCTGCCGCCGCTGCTGTCGGTGTCGGTCCGCATCTTAATGAATCTCGCCAGCGGCCCGCTCGGCTTGAACGCGACGACGAACGAGACCGCCGAGTCTGCACGGGCATACACGGCCTCTTCTTCGTCGGAGAGCGGGACCACGGTGCCCTCGTCCTCGGCGATGCCCGCCGCCGCTACGGCTACGGAGTCGACGGTCAACCGCTCGTCCGAATCGAAGAGCGAGTCGGGGAGGGGAACGTTAATCTGGTAGTCGGTCAGGCGGGACGTTTGCTGAAAGTGCAAGGTCGGAAAGCGGAGGCCGGGGAGCCTCAGCGGAAGCACCAGCTCCTGCCGGAAGTCGACCGGCAGCCAGAATGCCTGCCCAAAATCGCTGAACTGCTGATGAAACGTCTGCTCAAGTCCGCTCAGCGGCGGCGGGTAGCGGATGGCCTCGCTCGGCCGAAGGTCTACCTGAAGGAGCGCGAACACGCCGTCGAGCACCGCAATGGTGCCGACGAAGGCGGGTTGCAAGCGCCCGGCCGGTTTTACATCGATGATATAGACCAGGCGCTCGTCCATGAACCCGCGGTCGGCGAGATGGAAGTCGTAGTGGTGGAGCGCGTCGGGGTGGGTCGGTCCGATCGCTCTGAAACCTCCGATCTCGATATCGTCCGCGTAAAAGTTGATGATGGCCGAAGCGGCGGGGATGTAGTCATCGAGATCGATGTTGGCCGTCTGGCGTTTCGATTCGGCGACCTCCCGAAGCCCGCGGTCGCGGTCCCAGTAGGCGCGCGTGACCGACTCGGTAATCCCAACGATTCCCGTGTCGTTGCTGATGGTGAACCGGGTATATGCCTTTGCCTGCCATGTTCGGAGCTGCTCGTCGCGCTCCTGCTTTCGCTCGATCACCTGCCGCATAATGGCAATCGCCGGGTCCTCACCCGTTACGATGAGTTCGCCGAGTTCGTACCGCACGGGCCTGAGCGTCACGTCGACGGAAGCCGGAGAGAGGCTGGTGACCGCAATAGACGCGGATTCATAGCCGAGATACCGGACAAGCACGGTTGCGGGGAGCGTCGGCAGCGCCAGTTCGAACCGGCCGTCGACGTTCGTAACCGTGCCGGAGCGCGCGCCCTCGATGAGCAGGTTGGCCGACGGCAGCGCCTCGCCCGTCTCGGCATCGAGCACCCTCCCGCTGATCGTGCGCGCCGTCTGCGCCGCGGTCGAGGAGGCGGCGAGTAAACTAAGCGCCAGAAGGAGCAGGTGCCGGGGACAAAGAGGACGCATCGTATGGGCGAAGCTTCTTAAACCAGGTTCAAGGTAGCGCGAACAGGCGCACGGAGGGTTACCTTCGGGTGGATTTTGACGGATCGCTTTCTTTCGGAAACATCAACCGTAGGTTGCGCCTTATCAGAGGCGGCTTCGCAGCCTGTCCGCGCATCAAGATCAGCCAACCCCTATGATCGACCTATTCCCCCTCCAGTCGCCGCTTACCTCGGCCGCTTTCATCGCAGCGCTCGCGCTATTCTTTGGCGCCTGCACGGCTTCGCGCCCCCTCGGCACGGAGCGGCCGGAAACGCTGCCGGTCCTCGCGCAAGATGTCCATTCCTTCGCGCGCCCGGAAGAGGCCCGCGTTACGAATGTTGACCTCGATCTTGCCGCCGACTTCGACGGGCAAATTCTCGACGGCACGGCCACGCTGACCTTTGAGGCGACGCGCAGCGCGGATGCCATCGTGCTCGACACCCGAGACCTCACCATTCTGTCGGTGACCGACGACCAGGGACGCCCGCTCTCGTACAGGCTTGGCGAGGAAGTAGTGCACCTCGGCCGTCCGCTTCAGGTCGCGCTGCCGGAAACGGGAAACCGGATTCGCATAGCGTACCGCACCGCGCCTTCCGCCGGAGCGCTGCAGTGGCTCTCGCCGAGCATGACGGCCGGTGGGAAGCAGCCCTTCCTCTTCACGCAGGGACAGGCTATCCTGACGCGCACGTGGATCCCGACGCAGGACAGCCCGGGCATCCGGCAGACGTATTCAGCCGCCGTTCGCGTGCCGTCGGATCTGCGCGCCGTGATGAGCGCGGAGATGCTGACGCCGGAGGGCGAGCCTGCCGGCGACGGTCGCAGCGTTTATCGCTTCCGGATGGACGAGCGCATTCCGCCCTACCTCATTTCGCTCGCTGTAGGAGACCTTGCCTTTCGCGAGATTGACGGGCGCACCGGCGTCTATGCTGAACCGAGTGTCGTTGACAAGGCCGCGTGGGAGTTTGCCGATATGGGCAAGATGGTCGATGCTGCCGAGTCGCTGTACGGGCCGTACAGGTGGGGCCGGTACGACCTTCTCGTGCTGCCGCCCTCCTTCCCGTTCGGCGGGATGGAGAACCCGCGCCTGACGTTCGCCACCCCGACGGTGCTGGCCGGGGACCGGTCGCTCGTTTCCCTCGTGGCGCATGAACTGGCGCACTCGTGGTCGGGCAACCTCGTGACGAACGCCACCTGGAGCGACTTCTGGCTCAACGAAGGCTTTACGACCTACTTCGAGAACCGCATCATGGAACGCCTCTACGGAGCCGATTATGCAGCCATGCTCCGCGCGCTCGGGCGGCAGGACGTGCTCTCCGAGATGGAGACGTTCGGGATGGACTCCGAAGACACCCGCTTGCACATCAATCTTGAAGGGCGCGATCCCGACGACGGGATGACGCAGGTGCCCTATGAAAAAGGGGCGGCGTTCCTTCGCACCATCGAGGAAGCCGTCGGCCGCGAGCGTTTTGACGCCTTTCTGCGCGGCTACTTCGACCGGTTCGCCTTCCAGCCGATGACGACCGAGCGTTTTTTGCAGGAGCTTGACGAAGAGTTGATTCAGGGCGATGCGGCGCTTCGCGCGTCCATCGAGCCGGAAGCGTGGATCTACGGAACGGGAATGCCCGCCAACGCGCCCGTGGAGGCGTCCTCTGCGTTTGCGAAGGTGGAGATGCAGGCGCGAGCCTTCGAGAGCGGCACGCCCGCTGCAGATCTGCAGACGAGCGGCTGGTCTACCCACGAGTGGCTGCATTTTCTCCGGTCCCTCCCCGAGACCATGCCGCGCGAGCGCTTGGCGGATCTGGACGAGGCCTTTTATCTGAGCGCGACGGGCAACAGCGAGATTCTTTTCCAGTGGCTGCGCACGGCCATCGCCAACCGCTACGAGCCTGCGTTCCCGGCGCTCGACCGGTTCCTGACCTCACAGGGGAGGCGCAAATTCCTCAAACCGCTCTACGAAGACCTCGCGGCGACGGATTGGGGCCGGGCCATGGCGCTCGACATCTACCGGCGGGCGCGTCCGATGTACCACCCGGTGGCGGTCGGCTCTATTGACGAGGTGCTCGGTTATACCGGAAGTTAGGGTCATGCTGACGCGCGCCCTGTGATGCCGCACCTTTCTGCGCGTCCAGAATGCCGTCTGCCGGGCAGGTTGGTGGCATGGCCGGCGGAGAGGCCGCGAAATGGAACTACTGTCAGGCTTCTTCGGCTTTGAGGGCGCGGTGAACGTGAATGAAGCGCGCCGCTCCGATTATGAAGACCACCGCGGCTCCGGCGAAACATGCTGCCGCCCCCCAGTGTGCCGCCGTGGATTCTCCAAACTGAATGAGCGCCGCCCCGCCGCCGAGCAGCGCCAGCGCCGTACGCAGATAGGCGAGAAGTGTCCGCTCGTTGGCCAGGCGCGTCCGCTCCATGGCGAGCCGGTCGCTGAGGGGGTTTTGCTCGGGCATAACTTGTGGGGCTTTAATCTTTTTTGCGCATAGCGGAAAGGGTGCGGATTGGCTGTGAGAGGGCGTTTGCGCCGCCAGCGGCCCTTCTTCGAACGAGTTGGAGCCTTCTGAGCGCCGGGAAAGATTATTTATCCATTAGAAATGCAAGTTATTCCGCATGTCGAGTGTCGAGCGAGTACTTTTCGGCGTAATTTACCGGCTCCATTAGGAAACAACCATCACCCACTTCGATGAAGAAGAACTTTTTGTTTGTCACGCTGCTTGCCGCAGTCGTTCTGTTCCCCCTCGGCTGCGCTGAGGAAGTAGATGAAAATCCGGGTCTTGACGAGACCACGGTCGTTGAGACGCAGCCGGCCATGAACCTTACCGTCGGCACGCTCGATCCTTACGGCGCGTACCTTACCGACGCCCAGGGCCGCGCCGTCTACCTGTTCACGGCCGACACCGACAGCAGCACCTGCTATGATGCGTGCGCCGAAGCTTGGCCGCCGGTCCTCGCGATGGACACGGCCATGAGCGGCACGACCGATCAAACAGGTGCCGAGGTAGCGATGCCGGGCGTGACGGACTCGACCAGCATGGGCATGGCCGCTCCGGCCGTTGACCAGGCGCTCTACAGCACCATGGCTCGCGCGGACGGGCAGATGCAGGTGACCTACGCCGGCCATCCGCTCTACTACTTCCAGTCCGACGCCGGTGCCGGCGAAGCGACGGGGCAGAACAAAGAAGGCTTTGGCGGCGAGTGGCACCTCGTCTCCCCGGCTGGTATGACGATCGATACGGCTCCGGCTATGTAAGTCGGCCTGTCTCTACCGAGATGCCTTTTCAGCGGCGCGCCTCAACTCTGTGGGGGCGCGCCGCTTTGTTTTACAGAAGAGTCATAGTCGATCCGTACCCGTTCGGTGGCCCCGGCGTTTACTGCGTCCACAAGGAACCGAACAGCCAAGCCGAGGAGCGTCGCCGATGGAGAAGCCTTATGCCGATCTAACTACAGAAGGAACACACCGCGGCGACGTTGACGCGAAACACTCCGGGATGAACGTGCGCGCGCCGCAGCCGGAGGACGTGACGGCGTCCGGAAGTCCGGTCAAACGCACGTTCCGCTATTCGCAGAATGAAGAGAGCGGGGCGCGGCGTATCGCGTGGCAGGCAGAGGGAGACGTGCCGACGCCGGACGAAGGCTACACGCCTATGGGCAGCTTTACGTCCATGGACGAACTCGGGCAGAAGTTTGCCTGGATGCACGAGTCGCGCAACCGGTACGCCGTCTTCGAGAACAGCGAAACGGGCGAGCGGAAGATGCTCAACGAGACCGATCTTTCCGGCGACTGGACCGCAGGAGGCCAGTACGACCGCGTCACCGTCTTTGACGACGAGAACGCGGCAGCGGCTTTCGTGGACAAAGGGTAGCGTCCGGGCGGACGATCAGGACGCGGCGCGGCTCGACAGCGCGGATACTTGCGGCAGTGCGGCGCGCAAGAGGGCTTCGGCGCGGCCGGCTTCGAACTCGAGCGGCGCGGCGTCATGGCCGAGAAACACCGTGACGGACGTTTCGGAGACCTGATAGCCGGAGATGTGCTTCTTCCGGCAGGCAAGCTGCAGAAGCGTATCGATAGTCGACGGAACGGGCATGGCGGGGCAGCGGGTGTTTGTGGTGAGGCCTCAGCGGCGACGTTGGCAAGCTACGTCGCCGTGAGGCGCTGCCGGTGCGCCGCGCCGACGCTCCTTCTGTAAGGTTTACCCGGCAGAACTCCTCCGCCACCGGCGCTTCAAGGCGGCGCTTCCGGCGCATGGACTCGTCGCCTTAGGCGCTAAGCGGCACAGGTCACAAGGTGGGAAAATCGTAGGACCGGCGGGATCGTTTGGGCGGCGGCGTAGGTCCCGTACAAATGAAGCGGCGCGAAAGCGTCTGTATTCTTGTGTGCACTTTTATTCGCGAAAATGGAGCACATTTCTGCGGCATAAAGGTGAAGTAACTTGGAACGAGGAGGGGGAGCCGTCATGTACTCAACCAATGGAATAGATGCGATTGCCACGATCACCGAGCTTCGGTCGAAAACGTCGGAGTTGTTGGACCACGTTCGAGAAACGCGTTCGAACGTGCTCATTCAGAAGAACAACGAGGCCGTGGCGGTGCTGGTAGACTGGGAGACGTACCTGGGCCTCATCGGCTCGACCGGTGAAGCGGCGGAGGACCGGCCGTCGCAGCCACGCGGGCGCGCACAAGCGGGAACGGAAAAGTCGCCGGCACGCTCTTAAGCCCGATCGGGGCCGTTGACGCCTGCTCTCCTACCATTGCAGCGGCAAAAAGCTCGTATCGCAAAATCGTGCGTCCACGCGAACACAAAAAGCCCGATATTCTCTTGAACATCGGGCTTTTTCGTTCTGTTGGGTGCGAAAGGGGGGACTCGAACCCCCACTCCTTTCGGAACCAGCTCCTAAGGCTGGCGCGTCTGCCAATTCCGCCACTTTCGCTCAGGCGTTGCGGACGGCTATACCCCAGGGGGCTTTTTCGGGTTCCAACCCTCCCCTCGCCGAGAGGCCCGCAATCACGTTATACAACCGGTGCTATATCGCTTCCCATGAAGACACTTTCACTACGATCCCTCTCCGCGCTGCTGCTGGTGCTCACCGTCGTCGCCGGTTGCGCGGGTGGCGATCGCGCCGCCAAAGATGCCGATGACGTTGTCACGGCGGATACGCTCGCTGCTCCCGTGATTCCGGTGCGCGTCCCGATTGCACCTCCCGCCGACGAGACCTACGTCGATGAGAACACGCTCGACACCACGCCCGGCCGCTTCGACCTCGGCAAAATGTGGACGTTCGACGTGCCTCCCGCCGCCTATTTCAAGGAGGCTTACGGCCTGGACGTGGACAATGGCTGGTTCGAGCGGGCGCGCCTCGGAGCGCTTCGGTTTGCGACGTACTGCTCGGCTTCGTTCGTCTCCCCGAACGGTCTCGTGATGACGAACCACCACTGCGCGCGCGAGAGCGTTGTCGAAGTGTCGCAGGCGGGTGAGAACTTGCTGGACAATGGCTTTTACGCGCCGTCCATCGGAGAAGAGCGGCTCGTGCCGGGCCTCTTCGTGGAGCAACTCATCGAGATTCGCGATGTAACCTCAGAGATCGACGCGGCTCTCCGCAGCGCCCAGACGCCGGCCGAGCGCGCCGACGCGCGGCGGCAGGCCCTCGAGACGGCAGCCGAGCGGATTGGCGGCGAAGTCGGCGACGCGCGCGTGCAGATCGTCTCGCTTTACCAGGGTGGACGCTACTCTGCTTACATCTTCCGGCGCTACAACGACGTGCGCCTCGTGATGGCCCCGGAAATGCAGGTAGCCTACTACGGCGGGGATTATGACAACTTCACCTATCCCCGGTACGACCTCGATATGTCCTACTTCCGCGTCTATGACGAAGAGGGCAATCCGCTTCATACCGACCACTACTTCCCTTTCAGCGCCACCGGCGCGGACGAGGGCGACCCGGTCTTTGTGGTCGGCAATCCTGGCTCGACCTACCGGCTGGAGACGGTTGATATGCTTGCCTTCCGCCGCGACATTCAGGACCGAGCCACGCTCGACTTCATCCAGACCCGTCTCGACGCGCTGCATCCCTACTATGCCGCCAATCCGTCCGACGAGCTGCGCACGCGCATCCTGAGCCTGGAAAACAGCTTAAAGGTGTACCAGGGCCGCGTAGAAACACTCGATGATCCGGCCGTCATGGCGCGGCGTCAGGCCGAAGAAGATCAGTTCTTGACGCGCCTTCAGGCCTCGGACTCGCTCCGGCAGGCCTACGGCAACTTGTCGGCTTTGCTCGGTGCGATCCAGCAGGAGCGCCGCGCCTTCGCGCCGGAGTACCGCGGCTTGATCGCGCTCGCTCCGGGTTCGTCCTATTCCTCCTCCACCATGCGGCGAGCGCTGGTGGCAGCCGAGTATCTCTCGCGGAAGGCTGAGGGAGCCGGGGCCGATGCTCTGAACGGGCTGTTAGGCCAGTTGAGCGGCATCGAGAGCCAGCCGGCGGGACTCGAGGAGCACTACCTCGCGGCACGGCTCGGCATGTTGCAGCGCGCGTTCCAGAGCGAGCCGGACATGTTGCAAATCATCCTGCAGGGCAGGACTCCGGAAGCCCAGGCCGCCTATCTCCTCGCCAACAGCCGAATGGATGAAGAAGGCGTTGCATCGGCGCTGCAGTCCGGCGGTCTGACAGCCGACAACGACGCAGTCGTCGCGATCGCGATGGCGCTCTACCCGCGCCTGAGCGACTTCCGCCGCGCGGCCTACGGCCTCGACGAGCGGCAGGCGGACGCGCTTAGCCGTCTCGGCCGCGCGCGTTATGAGGTCTACGGATCGGCCGTTCCGCCGGACGCGACGTTCTCGCTGCGCATCGCCGACGGCCTGGTCGAGGGTTACGCCTACAACGGCACCTACGCCCCGTACAAGACCACATTCTACGGCATGTACGACGATTACTACGCGTTTGCGCCCGAGTTTGAGGCCTGGGATCTGCCTGCTCGCTGGGTAAAGCCTCCGGCATCGTTCGACCTTTCGACGCCTTTCAACATCGTCTCGACCAACGACATCGTGGGCGGCAACTCAGGTTCGCCCGTGCTCAACAAGGATTTGCAGGTTATCGGCCTCGCCTTCGATGGCAACATCGAAAGCCTCGCCGGCTCCTACATCTTCCTTCCTGAGCGTGCCCGTACCGTCTCCGTAGACGCCCGCGGCATGATCGAGGCGCTCGACGACATGTACGATGCCGACCGCCTCGTGATCGAGCTGCGCACCGGACAGTTCTTCGAGACCGAAGCCGCAGCAGACGCTTCCGGTATCCGTCCGACCATGACCTCCAGCAAGTAGCGCACTTTCCTTCCGAAGAGATCTATGTATATGTATTTGAAGCATTCAGCGGCGTTCGTGTCGCTCACGGGCCTCTTGCTGCTCGCCGCCTGCTCCGGCTCGGGCGAAACGGCCGTCATCTCGCAGCGGCCGGTAAAGCCTGCCGAGCCGGTCACGATGGTGCCTTCACCGGCGGCACCCGTGCCCGAGATACCAATGGCCGAGGTGGGCCGCTTCGATACGGGGCGCATGTGGACGTTTGACAATCCGCCGGTCGCCTACTTCGAAGAGACCTACGGCTTCCGCGCGGACGCGGAGTGGCTTGAGAAGGCGCGCCTTGGCGCGCTGAGGTTCGCGACTTACTGCTCCGGATCGTTTGTCTCGCCGAGCGGCCTCGTCATGACGAACCATCACTGCGCGCGTGAGAGCATCACGAAGGTGACGCGCGCAAACGAGCACCTGATGGAAGAAAGCTTTTACGCTGCGTCGCTTGCTGAGGAGCGCCGGGTGCCCGAGCTCTTCGTAGATCAGCTCGTCGGAATCAAGAACGTGACCGACGAGATGGATTCTGCGCTGCGCAACATCCGCGACGACCAGGAGCGGGCGCGGGCGCAGTACAACAAGATCGAAGAGATCGAAACGCGCCTCACCACGGAGGCGAAGAAGCAGGACACGACGCTCACGGTCGAAGTGGTGTCGCTCTACGACGGCGGCCTTTTCTCCGCCTACACCTACCGCCGCTATCGGGATGTGCGGCTCGTAATGGCACCGGAGCACAGCGTGGCGGCCTTCGGCGGAGATCCGGACAACTTCACGTATCCGCGGTACTCGCTCGATATGAGCTTCTTCCGGGTCTATGCGCCGGATGGAACGCCGATGGAAACGCCGAACTATTTCAAGTGGAGCGCCGCGGGGGCCAACAGCGGCGAAGCGGTGTTCGTCGTCGGCAATCCCGCATCTACGTCGCGCCTGAACACGGTGGCGCAGCTGCTCTTCGAGCGGCGGTATACCCTGCCGCAGCAGCTTCGCGCACTCGATGATCGCGAGCAGCTACTTTCCGCATATATAAAGGCCAACCCGCGCGAGGCGGATACGCTCGGCATTCAGAACGAGTATTATTCGATCACGAACAGCCTCAAGGCGCTCCGGGGCGAGTTGCGCGGATTGCGGGATGAAAACCTCATCGCGCAGCGCGAGGCAGCCGAGACGCGCTTGCTGGAGGCTATCGAGTCGTCCGATTCGCTTCGCGCGCAGTACGGGGACGTCGTGCCGGCGCTGCGCGACTTGCAGCGTGCGCGCGAGTCGGTGGCACCGCAGAGCGCGGCGTATGTCGGGTTCGAAAGCGAGTCCTTCAACTCTCACGTGCTTATCCGCGCGCTCAACGCGTGGGTTTACGATTTCTTCAGCAAACGGCCGGGCATCGACCAGAGTGCGCTGCAGCCCTATCGCGAGCAGGCGCTTGCCGTCACAACGTGGCCGCGCGCGATCGAGGAGCAGCTCATTGCCGCCCGTCTCGACGAGCTCGTGCGCACCTATGGCGACGCGGACGTTACGGTTCGGCGCATCCTCAACGGCCGCACGCCCGAAGCCGCTGCGGCCGACATCGCCCAGAACACGGCGCTGATCGACTCGGCCGGTACGGCGAAGCTGCTCGAAGAGGGCTTCCTCGACAGCGGCGACCCGGCGGCGGACGTGATCAGCGCGCTCGGGCCGTTATACCTGAGCTATGTGGAACAGGCGCAGAACTTCAACGCGCGCGAGCAGAACCTGAACGCGAGGCTTGCACGGGCGCGCTTCCACGTCTACGGCACCGAAATGCCGCCCGATGCGACGTTCACGCTGCGCATTTCCGACGGCGTCGTAAAGCCTTACCCGTACAACGGCACGCTCGCACCGGCGCACACGACGATGTACGGCCTTTACGACCACCACTATTCGTACGCCAAGCACTGGGAGGAGTGGACGCTGCCCGCACGCTGGCTCACGCCGCCGCCCACGTTTGATCGGGCGACGCCGCTGAACTTCGCCTCTACGAACGACACGTCCGGCGGCAACTCCGGTTCGCCGATGCTCAATAAGAACCTGGAGATCGTCGGGTTGCTATTCGACGGCAACATAGAAGGGCTGGCCGCCTCCTATCTCTTCACCGAGGAGACCGGACGCGCCGTTGCAGTAGATTCGCGCGGCATCCTGGAGGCTCTCGACGAGATCTACGACGCCGACCGCATCGCCAAGGAGTTGACCCTGGGGCGTCTCTTCAAGACCGAAGCCGAAGCCGACGCCGCCAACTGACGGCGCTTACCAGGTGGATTTAGTGCAGCCCGGCAGACTAAGCGCAGTTTGCCGGGCTGGTTTCGTTTGAGCTGGCGTCCTTTCAAGGCCGATAGAGCAAGGCTGAGGAAGATGTGCCCGCGCGCCGGGAAGAGATGAAGGACGTGGTAATGACCGAGTCGCAGTATTTACCTGCGCCTCCGCGGCAATGGCGAAGGTCCCCGGCAGATCGGCTTTGAGCGTTCGATTGAAGCTCCCTGTTAGGGCACCTGCACGCCGGACCCCACCGGCGATTCTCCTCCATTCGGCGGCTCCATGCCGGCGAGGGCTTTTGACCGGAGCGTCTGCGCCTGCTCCTCGGTAACCATCCCGTAGCGCTCGTAAGAGCCGAGGTAATTCAGAAACAGCAGCGCGTCGCACTCGGACGATAGCGGCTGACTCAGGAGCACCTCAAATCGGCGGTCGATCTGCGCGTTCGCGCGGGCAATGTCGGCTTCGTCTCGGCGTCTGGACATCGGTGGGCACTCAGTTAAAGGATTTATCGAGAGCGGCATCGCCTTCGCCGAGCGCGCGGGCGCGGAGCGCCTTGCACTCGCGCAGCCGCGCGCCGGCCTTGCTCGCATAGGTGTAGACGAGCGAGATCGGCAGGCCGAGCCGCTCGGCGATCTCGCCGAAGGACTGCCCCTCCATGAAGCGCAGCATCGCCACCTGCCGCGTGAAGGGCGCGATCCGCTGGATGGCCGCGAAGAGCGCCCGCTTGTCGGACTCCTTGTCGAGGTGCTCCTCCGGCTGCCACTCCGAGGGCAAGAAGCTGTCGTCATCGTCATCGGCGAGCGCCTCGGTGTAGGCCGGGCTTTGCTTGTAGTGCAGGTAGCTATGGCGGCAGACGACGCTCAGCCAGTGCGTGAAGCGCTCCGGGTAGCGGATGTAGCGCATCCCTCGCTCGACCTTTGCCGAGACGCGCTCGACCGTCGCGTCCTCGTCGGAGGGGCTGCAGACGGGGTTGAACGCGAAGCGGAGGGCGAAGTAGCGATGGATGAACCAGTAGCACCAAAGCTCGAGGTGCGGCCCGTACTCCGGGGCGTCGCCGGTCCACCAGCGGCTGAACATCTCGTTGACGCGGGCGAAGTCGGTGGGAGAGAAGGAGAGGCGCTCGGCGAAGGTGTCAAGCTCAGAGAGGGAGTCTCGCGTGTGCATAGCGGCAGGATGAATGGGTGATTAAACACAGCCTCGGACACGAACGCTTAGTAGTTTAGTGCTGCGACGAAGTAAAGTCAATAGCCACGGAGAATGTGGAAAACTTTTTTCGAGGTATGTATGGTCGAATGCGATGCAGAGGCAATAACAACAGTGTTTTTCCTCGGCACGAGAGGAGAGCGAGCGTGATCCATGTTAAGAGGACGTCTCGTTTTGGGCGCAAGCTCCGGAAAACATTTAGCATCGGCGCAATTTACAGATACAAGGTAGGTGGGCTGCCTTACAAGGTCCTGTATTTATCGGCGGTTTCTGCAGAAAAAGCCGCCATTATGGAAGAGTGTAAGCAGAAATCAGAGGAGCAGGCGTGATGGGCAGGTGGTGCAGAAGGCGAAAAGTGGGCGAACTGGAGAGATCAGGTGCAGAGACGCAAAGGGGTGGACGATGCGAGACGGTCGGTTCTGAAGTTGGCTGCGGGCTGGTATGGATGGTGCCCGTACCTCGGCGCGGTTTCGGATCAGCACGGAGGAGGAGATGCGCACGGCCACTTCACGAGCAAGGCGCGCGTGCAGAATGCGACCCGCGGAAGATGCGCTTCGGCCATCATATTCCTTGCCGAGTTGCCTTCTGCCCGCAATGGTCGACCAACCCTTCTGTGGTTAAGCTTCAATAACACAATTCATTATGCAAGCGCGGCGGACCCACGGTGCCACGCGATCATTCTTGGAGCGCGCGTCAATGTCTGTTCGGCTCGCCGCACCGGTCCGAAGCCGTGCATCCCGGCGGGCGCGGTTAGAACGTCTTCAGAAAGTCCGTTTCATGGACGCGAACTTACCGGCTGTGCCGGTGATGAAGTGAATGGGTGTGAAGAGTTCTCGCGTTTCGGCCGCGGAAGATCAGCCGGGGAGGCTCACCGTCTTGTATCCATATACCCCAACTCGCGTTCGGTGGGAGAAAGAACCCCTTCTGTCCGAGTCGCCGTCAATCATGCGCTGCAGTATGGTTTTGGCAGAATGCATCAGAAGGGTGGACCAAAATTATAGCCGAACCTACCTTCTCTTCATAAATTGTCGTGGCAAGGGAGATTCTCGGACCGGCAGGATAGATGTCGTTGTTTATACGCTCTTTACGAATATTTGAAAGAGCAGTGATAGGGAAAGTTTTCCACATTGCCTCGGGCTATTGACTTTACTTCGTCGCAGCACTAAACTACTAAGCGTTCGTGTCCGAGGCTGTGTTTAATCACCCATTCATCCTGCCGCTATGCACACGCGAGACTCCCTCTCTGAGCTTGACACCTTCGCCGAGCGCCTCTCCTTCTCTCCCACCGACTTCGCCCGCGTCAACGAGATGTTCAGCCGCTGGTGGACCGGCGACGCCCCGGAGTACGGGCCGCACCTCGAGCTTTGGTGCTACTGGTTCATCCATCGCTACTTCGCCCTCCGCTTCGCGTTCAACCCCGTCTGCAGCCCCTCCGACGAGGACGCGACGGTCGAGCGCGTCTCGGCAAAGGTCGAGCGAGGGATGCGCTACATCCGCTACCCGGAGCGCTTCACGCACTGGCTGAGCGTCGTCTGCCGCCATAGCTACCTGCACTACAAGCAAAGCCCGGCCTACACCGAGGCGCTCGCCGATGACGATGACGACAGCTTCTTGCCCTCGGAGTGGCAGCCGGAGGAGCACCTCGACAAGGAGTCCGACAAGCGGGCGCTCTTCGCGGCCATCCAGCGGATCGCGCCCTTCACGCGGCAGGTGGCGATGCTGCGCTTCATGGAGGGGCAGTCCTTCGGCGAGATCGCCGAGCGGCTCGGCCTGCCGATCTCGCTCGTCTACACCTACGCGAGCAAGGCCGGCGCGCGGCTGCGCGAGTGCAAGGCGCTCCGCGCCCGCGCGCTCGGCGAAGGCGATGCCGCTCTCGATAAATCCTTTAACTGAGTGCCCACCGATGTCCAGACGCCGAGACGAAGCCGACATTGCCCGCGCGAACGCGCAGATCGACCGCCGATTTGAGGTGCTCCTGAGTCAGCCGCTATCGTCCGAGTGCGACGCGCTGCTGTTTCTGAATTACCTCGGCTCTTACGAGCGCTACGGGATGGTTACCGAGGAGCAGGCGCAGACGCTCCGGTCAAAAGCCCTCGCCGGCATGGAGCCGCCGAATGGAGGAGAATCGCCGGTGGGGTCCGGCGTGCAGGTGCCCTAACAGGGAGCTTCAATCGAACGCTCAAAGCCGATCTGCCGGGGACCTTCGCCATTGCCGCGGAGGCGCAGGTCCCGCCAGATCGGCTCAGAAGGCGCTACTAAAAGGAGTCGCGTACTCGTCTTCCGATGACCCTCCACAAACGAGGGCGGCCTCAAGAATCGAACACACCGACAACCCGAGATTGCACCAGCACAGCGGTTGTTCCAAAGAGCGGGACCATTCCAGCGCCCCCATCGAGGCGGACGGGTACTCACAGTCCTACGCCGCAGATACTGGGTTTAACTGCCTCTGAGCTGCGATTGAGGCATGGGGCCGATCATCTCCATGATGTTGTTCGTCACCCCTTTCAATGCCTCTGAGGTGCGATTGAGGCTGAAGGTCGCTGAAGCCTTTGAACAGCAGGCTATTTACTTTCAATGCCTCTGAGGTGCGATTGAGGCGCGGACTACGTGACGGCGGACTCCGTAGTGTTCACGGCTTTCAATGCCTCTGAGGTGCGATTGAGGCTCGCGGTTGACGCGGAAAAGAGCAATGCGCCCCGTCCTTTCAATGCCTCTGAGGTGCGATTGAGGCCCTGGCGGCAACGCCCGGGCTCGTGCGCATCGTGCGCCTTTCAATGCCTCTGAGGTGCGATTGAGGCCGCAGGTGGCAACATCTCGCAGACCGCCCGCACGCTCTTTCAATGCCTCTGAGGTGCGATTGAGGCAATGGCGCTACCTGTGGCGCATTGAGTTCCAGCAGCGCTTTCAATGCCTCTGAGGTGCGATTGAGGCAAACGGTCACGTCTGTGTCGGATAGTGCGCAATCATCTTTCAATGCCTCTGAGGTGCGATTGAGGCCAACATCCAGCGTTTCAGCATAAGCAGCAACCTCCCCTTTCAATGCCTCTGAGGTGCGATTGAGGCGGGCGCTGTACTGCGCGTTCCGCGTCTTCCGAAGTCACTTTCAATGCCTCTGAGGTGCGATTGAGGCATTCTGTGAGCTAGGACAGATACGCCCGCGTGGTACTTTCAATGCCTCTGAGGTGCGATTGAGGCCTTCGGGGCCGGGCGCGTTGCCGCGGGATCGGCTACCTTTCAATGCCTCTGAGGTGCGATTGAGGCCTTCGGGGCCGGGCGCGTTGCCGCGGGATCGGCTACCTTTCAATGCCTCTGAGGTGCGATTGAGGCGCGACGGCAAGGGAGGCTACCGGCTGCACCAGCCACCTTTCAATGCCTCTGAGGTGCGATTGAGGCGGAGGATGGAAAATGGCTTGGAGGAATTTGGTGCAACTTTCAATGCCTCTGAGGTGCGATTGAGGCGGAGGATGGAAAATGGCTTGGAGGAATTTGGTGCAACTTTCAATGCCTCTGAGGTGCGATTGAGGCGACACGCCGGAGAGTTGTTGGCTATCCTATTCGATCTCTTTCAATGCCTCTGAGGTGCGATTGAGGCAGTTTCGCGACCGGCGCGCTGAAAGTCTCTATCGATTCTTTCAATGCCTCTGAGGTGCGATTGAGGCGCTATCTGCTGTTCCCGCCACTCGTCGCGCTGTTTGGCTTTCAATGCCTCTGAGGTGCGATTGAGGCGTGATCGCGCGCTGGTTCACGCCCTCTCTCCGATCGGCTTTCAATGCCTCTGAGGTGCGATTGAGGCCGCGCCTCGTCGTTCACGCGTTCCAGCTC
Source organism: uncultured Bacteroidota bacterium (assembly GCA_963790965.1). Lineage (GTDB taxonomy): Bacteria > Bacteroidota > Rhodothermia > Rhodothermales > DASSAV01 > CAWBQO01. The sequence continues at coordinate 639,727 of CAWBQO010000006.1, read as the reverse complement.
CAGGCGTGCTTTCAATGCCTCTGAGGTGCGATTGAGGCGCCCTTTGATCAGGGCGTTGTCCATCTGTACCCTGTACTTTCAATGCCTCTGAGGTGCGATTGAGGCGATACGCGAGCGTTTCGGGGTGGTGAGAGTTAACTCCTTTCAATGCCTCTGAGGTGCGATTGAGGCATCGTAACGGGGTGGAGGTAAAGACTTACGAGGTGCCTTTCAATGCCTCTGAGGTGCGATTGAGGCACGACTGAATACGTCACGATGCCTGTCCTGTCGCGCGCTTTCAATGCCTCTGAGGTGCGATTGAGGCTGGGCTAGGACTTGTAGTGAATTGCTGCTTCTGGAGCTTTCAATGCCTCTGAGGTGCGATTGAGGCCTGCAAATATTCTTCTCCGCTTGGCACTCCTCCGTCTTTCAATGCCTCTGAGGTGCGATTGAGGCCGCACGCGTTCGAGCGCAAGCACTTCGAGGCGCTGACTTTCAATGCCTCTGAGGTGCGATTGAGGCAGATTAAGGCGCGCATATATGATAAGCTCGTCGCCGCTTTCAATGCCTCTGAGGTGCGATTGAGGCCCAGCCACCTGCCTCCTTCCCAGGTGCCTCCTTCCCCTTTCAATGCCTCTGAGGTGCGATTGAGGCTGATACGCTTTCTGACAATATCGGCGTGATCATCGACTTTCAATGCCTCTGAGGTGCGATTGAGGCACGCCGCGGAACGCCTCGTCAAGGAGTACCTCGGCATCTTTCAATGCCTCTGAGGTGCGATTGAGGCCGTCGATCTCGAAGATTTCGCCCGTCCTCTTCGACGCTTTCAATGCCTCTGAGGTGCGATTGAGGCCTGACGGCTTCCGACCTTGCGCCATGCGGACGAACAACTTTCAATGCCTCTGAGGTGCGATTGAGGCCCCGGACTATGTCCACACGCTCCAGACGCTCAACGTGCTTTCAATGCCTCTGAGGTGCGATTGAGGCGTTGTGGCACAGGAGGTTGTTGCAGCAAGGTGATGTCTTTCAATGCCTCTGAGGTGCGATTGAGGCGTGGTGGTGGTAGTTGCCGCCTGTGGCCTGGATGCCGCTTTCAATGCCTCTGAGGTGCGATTGAGGCGCCAGCAGTAGGTGCGCGATCATCACCGCGCCGACCTCTTTCAATGCCTCTGAGGTGCGATTGAGGCAGGGGCGTTTCGTGGTGACTGCGTTCGAGGCTTTTACCTTTCAATGCCTCTGAGGTGCGATTGAGGCCTGTGGCGCGTGATTTTGTGTCGGTCTTGCATCTGCTTTCAATGCCTCTGAGGTGCGATTGAGGCCAGCCTTGAGGCTGCGCTCCTCCTCGAACTTCTCCGCCTTTCAATGCCTCTGAGGTGCGATTGAGGCCGCCACGTACTCGGCGCAGCCGGCGGCAACGTAGACAGCTTTCAATGCCTCTGAGGTGCGATTGAGGCGCTCATTACGGCCGCGCGGCTGCACTTGGAGCAGATCACTTTCAATGCCTCTGAGGTGCGATTGAGGCTAGCCTCGTGAAAGACCACTCGCTCGCGATACAAACTTTCAATGCCTCTGAGGTGCGATTGAGGCCTTGCGCTTGGATACACTACCCGCTCATCGACGTGATCTTTCAATGCCTCTGAGGTGCGATTGAGGCCGTGCGAGTTTCGCAGCCTATCGTAATCATACTCGCTTTCAATGCCTCTGAGGTGCGATTGAGGCCCCTCTCGGGCGCTTTGTGTTGCATAAAAAGCGCTGCTTTCAATGCCTCTGAGGTGCGATTGAGGCTAGGCGCACAGGTAGCTTGGCGACGAAAGCCTGTCCCTTTCAATGCCTCTGAGGTGCGATTGAGGCTTTTTCCTGCCGATGCTTTCGGCCAGGACACTCCTCCTTTCAATGCCTCTGAGGTGCGATTGAGGCAACGACCGTCCCGAACCTCTCGCGTGCTGCCTATGTCTTTCAATGCCTCTGAGGTGCGATTGAGGCAAGGGGCGTTTCGTCGTGACGGCCTACGAAGCGTTCACTTTCAATGCCTCTGAGGTGCGATTGAGGCGCCGCTTGCCCTCCGCTACGCTCCACCATCGTCACCCCTTTCAATGCCTCTGAGGTGCGATTGAGGCTCCGACAGACTAAAATGCTCCGACAGCTTGCCGTCCTTTCAATGCCTCTGAGGTGCGATTGAGGCACGCCGTCACAGAGGATTCCGGCGCGGCCTCACCTTCCTTTCAATGCCTCTGAGGTGCGATTGAGGCTGCGCGCGCGTTTCGGACGGGCGGTTACGGTGCACAGCTTTCAATGCCTCTGAGGTGCGATTGAGGCGGGAGCGAGCGGCGATATTCAAATCATAGAAACCGACTTTCAATGCCTCTGAGGTGCGATTGAGGCCGTGACCGCAGGAATGGCCGATGCCGCGAAGTGGACCTTTCAATGCCTCTGAGGTGCGATTGAGGCTTCGTCACATCCCGACCATGACAAAGGTATTCCAGAGCTTTCAATGCCTCTGAGGTGCGATTGAGGCCCTCCGCTACGCTCCACCATCGTCACCGCCGCACTTCTTTCAATGCCTCTGAGGTGCGATTGAGGCACCTCCGCGAGCGAGTGCAGGTGATGCGCCGCGCATCTTTCAATGCCTCTGAGGTGCGATTGAGGCAGGGAGCTAAAGGAGGCGCTCGCGAAGGTGAAGGACCTTTCAATGCCTCTGAGGTGCGATTGAGGCTTGCCCCTTCTTGCGCAATGACTTCGCGACCTGATCCTTTCAATGCCTCTGAGGTGCGATTGAGGCCCGGCGTGCGGGCGGGTCAATATACGGTTTTTACGGCGCAATGCAAGCTTTCCTCCCGCCATCAGGCCTCCCAAAGTCGTCGCCCCCCGATAGCGCAAAAAACCCGGGAGAACGACGACGCCTGAATCTGCCTTTTTGCCCGCTCCTAGCGTGTCGCCTTCCGCTATCGTTCCGCGACAGCGCCGTCGGACCGCGAACGACGACTCTATATGAACGCGCTCCCGCCGCCTCGCTCGGCCCCGATCGTCCGCCGCTCCATGTACGCGGTCGTCCGCAGTTCGAATATCAGCACCGAATCTTCCTCCTCCAGCAAATCGCGAACCTCGGCCTCCAGGCGGGCGATCTGCGAGACGGTCAGCTCGCCCTCGAACACGGAGTTCTGCACCCAGTTCAGGTATCGCCGGAAAAGCTTGAGCGCCTTCGCGACGCGGTTGACGGATATGTCGTAGGTGGCAATAAGATAGGGCATGAGGTCCTCGGAGCGGAAGCGTTTACCACCAGGCGCGAAAACCCTGATAGGGATCGTCGGGGTCGGAGAGGTGGCGGACGAGCCGGTAGGCGTCCAGCCGCACGAGCCGTTCGTAGGAGACGTGCCGCCCGAGCGAGCGGTGCTTCACGGTCCGTTTGAGGCGCTCGTCCCAGGCTTCGACGAACTTGCGGCGGCCGGCATCGGTCAGGTAGACGCCGGCGAGGTGCGGCTCGAAGTGCCGCGGCTTCAGCACGCCGGTCTTGAGGAGGCGGAAGATGGTGCGGTCGACGAGGAGGGGCTTGAACACCTCGGCGAGGTCGAGCGCGAGGCTGTAGCGCCGCTCGCCGGGTTCATGCAGATACGAGATCGTCGGGTTGAGCGCCGTTCGGTAGATGGCCTTGAGGCAGAGGCTGTAGCAGAGCGCGTTGCCGAAGGAGATGGCGGCGTTGAGGGCGTTCGAGGGGGGCCGGCGCGACCGCCCGTCGAACGGAAAATCGCCGGCGATCTTTGGGCCGAGGATCGCGGCCCAGGCCTGGTAATAGGCATCGCGCGCCCGTCCCTCGGCGGCCATGAGCTCGGGGATCGACGGCTCGGAGGGCGCGCGGGCGGCTTCATGCTCGACGGTGGCAATGGCATCCCGGATCGGCGCGGCCTCCTCTACCCGCGACTCGAAGTAGAGCAGGGTCCGGCGGATGTTGAACATGGCCGCGTCGATGAAGGCGCGCGCGAGGGCGAGGCGCTTGTCCTCATCGAGATAATGCGCCACCTGGGCCACCGTAATCCGGCCCGAAAGGAGATACTCGCGGGGGTAGAGGGTCGCGGAGTAGTTCCCGTAATAGTCGTAGAGATGGACGGGGATGCGGTTGCGGGCGAGGAAGACGACGAGTTTGGAGTTCATGTCGACCTCTCCGAAGAGGTGAAGGGCGTCGACGGATTCGACGGGGATGACGGCCTTCTGGTCGGTCGGGACGCCGGAGGGGAGGCCGGTGTCGTCGTCGGCATCATCGGGGAGGCGTTCGCCGTCGGACTTGAGGAACCAGAGGGTATTCTGGCGGCGGCGGAGGCGGCCGTTGGAGAAGATGTAGTGGTCGCGGGGCATACGGGGGCGGGTTTAGCCGTGGCACAGTTCTTCAAAGGCGCAGCTCCGGCAGAAGGCGCGGCGAGGGTGACGGGGCGGGGGCGCATCCTGCCCGGCGAGCGCGGCGAGGTCTGCCACGAGCGCGGCAAGGTGGGTTTCGTGTTCGGGATCGAGCGTCACCGGCACGGCGCGGCGGAGCGCGGGGTAGTCGATCTGGCCGCGCAGGGGCTTGCCGCCGGGTGCCGTAACGCCGGCGAGGCGAAGAACCCACAGGTAGAACCGGACCTGCCAGAGGTGGGCATCCTCGCAGGCGCGGCCTTTCTTGGTTTCGTGCAGGACACCGCCGCGGAGGTCCACGCCGTCGATGCGGGCGGCGAGGGGCGTGCCGTCCGGGGCGGTGGCCTCGACGAGGTCGGGGCGGTGGCGGCGCGGGTAGCTCGCCTCGTCGACGAGCCGCCCGAGCGCCACCGCCTCGCTCTCCTGTTCCATAGAAAGGCCCTGCATCGAGAGCCAGGTCTTACGGCGGCAGACAAGCCCGTAGCCAACGAGCATCCCGCCGATGCGGGGGGCGTTCACGAGACCGCAGGCTCATAATTGAAGGCGCGGAGGCGGCGTTCGATCTCTGCCTGCGCCTTGTCCATTGCGTCCGCGTCTGCCTCCACGCCGCGAAGGACGCCGCGGGCCACCGGGGTGACAAAGAGCGCATTCTCACCGACGGGCTCCAGGATGACCTTGGCGGACGGGCGCGAGAGGCCGGCTTCAGGATCGAGATCGGCGCGGATGGAGATGGCGATCTTGTCCGCCCGGTCGGCCAGGGCCACGGCAAGCGGAGGCATGGCGCTGAAGGTGCGCGCCTGGTTGCTCGTGATGGACCAGTGCAGGAGCGCGTAGGCCAGCGCGGGGATGATGCGCTCGCGCACATCGCGCGGGGCTATGAGGGTGTAGTCGTGCTCGATCCATCCCTTGGCCTTTAGCTTTTCGATGGTAGCCGGGTCAAGCTCGGGGTCCTGATCGGCCATGCTGACCGAGAAGAGGCGGCGCATGTCGACGGCCACGTCGTAGACAAAAAGGCCGTAGGCCCGCTTCTGGGGCGCGAGAAAATTGAGGGCGCGAAGAGTCTGGTTGTTGTCCTGTAGGAACTTGTCGAGCGTTTCTTTAGGAATTTCGTTGCCTTTTGGGTCACGCACGATGACCTGTTCCGTGCCGGATCGCCGTCGCGGCGGTCGAAGGTGAGCGCCTCTTCCGTATCGACAGAGGCGAGATAGGGGGAGAGGGGCCGAAAAGCGGAGATGGAGAGCGGCGCGCGGCGACGGATGGGGCGGCCGCCCTTGTCGTCTGCCGAGCGCTTTTCGGCGCGCATCCAGCCGCCGACGAGTTGGTCGGGAAAGAGCGGGTCGCAAGCCGAGTGCGGTTCGCGGTCTTTGAGCGAGTCCTTGTCAAGGACCTTGTAAAACGTGACGGGAGCGCGTTCCTCGCCGATTTCGTCGGCAAAGGTGTCGAGGATGGAACGTTTGACTTGCTGGCCGCTGGCGTAGGCCATTTCGCGCCGTGTAGAGGGGTCGCGATAGGTCTTCTGGCCGTTGGCAACGGCAAAGACGGTGTGTTCAACCTGGCGAAGTCCGCGGATGTAGAGGGTGTGACGCATGGTAGTCTGAAGTGGAATCGTTGTTGTGAGAAGGATCAGGAGGTAGCGAGTTGTGTTCTGCGGCCGCGAATAACGGCCACTTGGAAGCGCAGAAGCGCAAGGAAGAGGGTGAAGCGTTCAGGGGAGAGATCGAGGCAGTCGCGCACGAGGGCATCGAGGACATCGAGCGTCTCGGGAGACCGTCTCGTCGGAAAAGTCGCCTTTCGAGACATTCTGAACGTCGTCGGCGATGCGGGTAAGCCCCGCGATGAGGGCTGCGAGCGAGGGGGCTTCGAGAACCTCGCCCACGGCCTTTTTCAAGTTTGTTTTTCCTCCGATGGCTCCTCTTTCAAAGGTGAGGAGCATGTCGGCCGTTTCGGCGGCGCGATCGTAGAGGGCTTGTTTTTGGTCTCCGAGCATGGCAAGAATCCAGGTTTGATAGAGTAGCGGTGATTGGGCGTCGTCGGGAGTGACGGGTTTGGGCTGGCGGTTCTTCTTTCCGCCGGGGAGGTACTCGGCCAGTTTGTATGGTTCGAAGGCGCTCAGCCCGATGGCTCCGCGGGCGCAAGCGGTGGCGAAGCCGTAGGCGGCATCGTAGACCTCATCCAGCCTGTCGGGCGGCACGGCCTGCACTGCGTCGCCAAAGAGGGCGCGGTAGAACTGGTGCAGAGTGCCGTAACTCGCTCGCAGCGCGCCAGTAGCTCCGAGGTGCAGCGGAATGAAGCCGATGGTTCTGTTCGTCTGCCCGAGGCTGTAGATGTAGGCAGAGACGGGTTCATCGCCGAGGGAACGACCCAGCGACAAGAGCAACCGCGCCCAGGGTACGGTCTCGATGTTGTAAGGGGGCGACGTCGTGTTTAGCACGCCGTGGATGAAGGCAGTCGGCTGCGCCGAATCGAAGTTCGCCGAGAATCGATAACGCAGCCACTGCCCGTTCCAGGTTTCGAGCTGGTTGGCCTTGAGGTCGGGCGTCTCGGCGAGGACGCGGCGGTAGAGCGCCCATCCGTCGAGAACGGCATCATAGACTGCTTCATGGTCGATGAGCAGGACGAGGCCGCCGGCCACGCCCGCACCGCAGGCCGCGCCAATCCACGACAGGTAAACCTCGTCGGCATCGGCGCGGTGCTCGACGGCGGTGACTTGTCCGGAGGTAGTCCCGTCGGTGCCGCGGGCATAGCCGCCGAGCACGAGGTGCGACTGTGGCTCCGTGGTCTCGGCAGCGAGGGCGTGGAAGTCCGCAAGTGCGTCGAGCCGGAGGCGTGATTTCTCTGCATCGTCCCAGGGCCGACCTTCCTTCACGGACGTTTCCTGAAGCCTTTTGCGGCCGCTGACGAGCTGGCCGAACTTGGAGTTGCCGGCGGGCATGAGGTAATCGTCATGCCCGAAGACGAGGGGGAAGAAGACTTCGTCGAAGAACTCGGCGGGCGAGCGCTCGCGGCCCTCGCGGGCATTGGAGCGGTCGAGAAGTCGGCGTCCGATAACGGGGGTGTACATGATGGATTGGGGCTTGGTCAGAATGCGCGTGCGTTGAAGCTTTCTGTGGGATCGGCAGGCTCCACTTTTCGGAGGGGAAGCAGGCCGAGAACGGCGTCGTACTGATCGTCCGGCACGACGACAGGCCAGGCACCGCGTTCGACGGTAGGCCATCCGTTCTGGTGGCCGAGTCGGCCGAGCATTTCAGGGGCCGGTATTTCGAGGGCGGAGCGCTCGGCGGCCGTGCCGCGCTCATAGGCGTGCCGGTCGGAGGCCCGGACGGCGGTTCGGGACTCGATCTGGAGCGCCTCCACGATGACGGACCGGGGGCGGTGCTGCAAGGCGCTCATGCGCTCGGTGAGATCTTCATCATGGGACAGATGCAGGTCGATAGGGTACTTTTCAACGGTGGGATACACCGCGTCGATGAGGCACTGGAGCGAGCGCTCCCGGAGCGGCCCGATGGGCAGCGCGTCGAAGCTGCGGCGCACCGTATCCAGATCGTACGGAAGGGCATCTCTCTTCGTGTCCGGCGGTGCCACGATCACGACCGGCTTCAGGAGCCGCCCCCCGCGCGCGTGCCGGTTCACGCGGCCGAACCGCTGGATCATAGCGTCGAGCGGCGCGGCGTCCGTGACCAGCAGGTCAAAGGAGACGTCGAGGCTGACTTCCACGACCTGCGTGGCGCTGACGAGGCAAGGCCCCGGACCGTCCGCCATACGCTTGACTTCCTCTTCGAGCGCGGCGCGGTCGCCCCGGCGGAAGCGGCTGTGGATAAGTAGGCGCGGCACGCCGGGGCACGCCTCCCCTGTCCATTCAAATCGCTCCTGAGCACGCGCGACCCGGTTCGACACCACCAACACGCGCTGCCCGGCCTCCAATGCTTCCGCGATCAGGTTGCGTGCGTCTTCCTCGGTCGGCACCTTCACGACAGTATGGCGGTCGTAGCGGTCCAATTCCGGCTCCGTAAGGCGAACCTCGCAGACGGCGGTCTCTCCGCCGAGGGCCGCGACCACGAGGTCCCGGAGTGCTTTCGGGATTGTCGCCGTCCCGACATGCACGCGGCAGCCGAGCGAGGCCACGACGCGGATGAGGCGTTCGACCATCGAGAGCGCAAGTGGGCCGTAGGTATGGACCTCGTCGAGGATGACGTCCTGGCCGCGCAGGTCGAGGGCCACGGCCTCGTAGCCGGCGGTGCCGAAGACGACTGAGGCGAGCTGGTGCGGCGTGAGGACCTTGACGGACGCCCCCGGGAGCCGCTGTAGCCGAACGTCCTCTTCACGGCCGTCCACATCGTCCGGGCGACCGACATCTGAGGCGGCATGGAGGCGGCGCACATCCGCCCCGTCGGGCAGGTCTCTCCCCATTCGGGCGGCCATGGCGTTGATGGAGGCCTGGAACGGCAGAGTATAGAAAACGCGCGCGGTGCAACGGCGGAGCAAAAAGTTCGTTTTTCCCGCTCCGGTCGGAGCCACGACGAGCGTGTGCGGCCGCAGGTCGTTCGCTGCGTCGTTGCGTAGCGAAAGCGGGTAGGCTTCCGACGGAGGGAACGGTCCGGCGGGGCCGTATACGTCCCGGACATGCGCGTCGGAAAAGAGTCGTTCGGCCTGCTCGCTTGCATTAAAGAGATAGGCCGAAGCAAAGTGATCGGCGGCCATGAGCAACCCCCGCCACGGAGACCATCGCCGGGGCAGCCGCCGGACGGTTGCAAAGGCCTGTTCAAAGGCCCATTCAGCCTCCTTTCGCGTGATCTCGCGAGGCTCGACGCCGAATGCCGCCGCCACTTCGATTGCAGCCGGTGCCCAGGCCTCCCAACCCTCCAGATGCCGATCGCGCACCGGCTCCACGTCTGGCAGGCCCTCCGGCGCGGCCAGATCGAGAAAACCCCGGCCGCTCGCATCGGCCAGAACCGACTTGTGGTGTGCGGCGACCATTTCGATGAGGTCCGGCCAGTCGGCCTCGGGGAAGAGCGGCAGGAATGCGAGCGAGGAGAGTTCGTGCCGGTGAGGCCGAGCCGTCGGGTCGATGCGCCGACGCATTTCCCGGTCGACGGCCGTCCGCCACGGCGCTCCGCTGAGGAGGGCGCGGTAGGCGTTCGGGTCCCGCAGTTTCGTCGACTCGAGCAGCATGGCCTGGGTGGCCGGATGGCCCTTCCCCAGGTCATGCAGGATGGCCCCGCCGCTCGCCCGGCGGCGGTCGAAGCCCCATGCGTCAGCGAAGCGCACGGCGCAGGCAAGCACGTGTTCGGTATGCTCGGCCAGGGTCAGGCCGCCGCGCTCCGGACTCTTGGCGAGTAAGACCGCGCTCATGGCTCCACCTGCCTGCCGGCGCTGTCGCCGACGATCAGAAGCCGACCGCGCATAGGCCGGCCCGAGTAGCGGTTGATGCCGAGCGGAAGTGAACCCGCACCGTCATGTTCCAGCATTTCGAAGCCCTCTATCGCGTCGAACTCCGCATCGTCCATGGACCGAACCAGACGCGCATTGACTTCGACGGGGAAAACGACGTCCTCATTGCGGCACAGGCAGAGATGATCGGTGGCGGCGAGGTCTGCGTCTTCACGGCTGGCAAAGGCAAGGTGCAGCACGGGGTTCAGCATCACGCCGCGCAGCAGGACACCGGTATCCCGCACGAGCGCTTTGCCTGTGCTCACCTTTGTGCTCTTCCAGCCAGGAGCCTGCACTTGCTCCTGCTGAAGGCTGATGCCGTCGTGCCTGAGGCGGTGCCGGAGAATGGCAGAGACGCCGAGTTTGATTCTCATGCCTTCAACGATGCTGGGCGTCAGAAACTGCTGGCTGTAGGTCTCTCCGTCGCGCACGGCAGTCCAGGGCTTTATATAGCCGAAGGGGCCGTTGTAGGCGACGACGTAATACGGTTGATTCATAGTTTTTAGCGCAAGGCTCCAAAGCCGGAGCCGGTCATTTCACCTGCGCCGCAGAGCCAGAGCAGGCGCAGCGCTTCGGGTGTTCCAGTGGCGATAATCGGGCATGCATTAGCCCGGTAAGCGTTGCCTTTGATATGGCAGAGCTTCGTCTTGGCACCACGAAAGGAGCGGTCGAAGACGATGCGTGTCCCTTCTGCCGGTAGTCCGGCCGACTCGAGCTTACGGTGGAACGTGCGCGTGAGCGTAGCGTCCGCTGCGGGATCGTCCCACGTCAGATGATCCCGTCCGCCGTCGTCCCGGTTGCGGCGCGTCAGGATAGGGCTGGCTGAGACGAACCGCTCCTCCCCGGAAAAGTCGGGTTCAGGGGCGAACTGGACCTCCTGAACACGCATGCCGTAGGCGGCTTCCGGCTTGTCGACGGCCATGGCTACGAGGCGTTTGGCCAGCGCGTCGTCGTAGAAAGAGATGGTCCATCCGGGGCCGTCGGGGAAGCTGAGCGCGCCGTTTTGCGCCTTCCCTCCCGAGAGCCACCCAAAAGAGTACAGGCTGAGGGCGTCGTGGGCGTCGTTGAGGCCGAGCCACTTGTGCAGGGCACCGGTGAGCTGGTGCAGGTGGTCGAACGGCACCGGTGCCGTGTTGGGCGAAAGATGAAGCAAAAGCCGCATGTGCGTAGCGATTAAGAATGATGAATAAGCCCCGTGAAGAGCACCCGTAGCGGGCATTAAGTCCAAAGGCAGTCCGTACCGCCTTTTCCGGTACCGGACCAGAGCCTGCCGACGGAAGTTCGTGCCGGTAGCCTCACGGATCGGACATCCCCTGTCCGCCCCGCAATCACCAGAAGCGCTCCCGAAGCCAGCGCCGGCGAACAACCGGTTGTTAGAAGATGTGAAGATAGTACCGCGTGAACGCGAAGTCTATGTAGTTCCGTCGAAGAATGGCGCGGTACAAGCGCGGCCCGCTCCCGACCACCAGAAGCTACAACCACCCCGCTACAGATCGATCAGTCGCCGAATTCGGCACGTCGCGGGCGAGATGCGCCCCTCCTGCCCGAAACGACTACCTTCCCGGCACAACGCAAATCGGCCGGGACACCCGAAGGCACCCCGGCCGATCTCGCTCTCCAGAAGCCGCGCGGCTTAACGCGCGACGACCATCCGCCGCGTTTCGGTGTACGAACCGGCGGTGAACCGGTAGAAGTACACGCCGCCGGAAAGCTGCCCGCCGTCAAACGAGGCGTTGTACCAGCCCGGCGAACGCTCTTCGTCCAGCAGCGTCGCGACCTCGCGCCCGAGCACGTCGTATACCTTCAACACGACGCGCTCCGGACTCGCCACCGCGAACCGGATCATAGTAGACGTGCTGAACGGATTCGGGTAGTTGGCTCCCAGCTCAAAGGCGGTCGGCAAGGCGGCATCCGCGACGGCTTCGACGGGCACCACGAGCTGCATCGACACGTCCGCCTCCGCCTTCATCGGCTCGGTATTGCCGACACGGTCCGTGGCTACGCTGAAGAAGCCGTAGGTGGAGTCCGCGTCGCCCGTGAAGTCGGCGGCCGTCGCCGGCGTGTTGTGCTGCCAGCGCGTGAAAGGCCCGCCGTTGACCTGGAGGTACACGTCGTAACTCTCGACGCCTGATCCGGCGTCCTCGCCGCCCCAGCCGACGGTAAACGTCCAGTCGTACTGCTCGTCCGCAAGTTCTTCAACGGCGCTCGAGGGCGCGCCCAAGTCGATGCCGTTCGTCCACGGCGGCGTGTCGATGGGTTCGTTGAGGTCGAACACGATGCGCGCCTCGTTGCGGATGGTGCCTCCGGTTAGCTCCGGTCGGGGGTAGACGGTGAACGAGACACTGCCCTCGCCCTCCGGGGAGGTCTTGTTCGGCGGCAGGAAGCCGTCGAGCGGATCGAGCGGCAGGTCGTTCGTCTGCGGATCGAGCGTGGTGAATTTCCATACGGCAATGCCGGTTTCGAGAACCATGGAGGCATCGACGAGCAAGACGAGTCGCCCGTCGAAGATCGGCAGGCGGGTCGAGAAGTTGCGGAGGCCCGGCGGGACTTCGATCTCGGTGTCGCCGAAGCGGATCGTGCCGAGTTCGAACGTTTCGAGGTCCAGCATCCGCCGGTCAAGCGTATCGCGGACGAGCACTTCCTGCGCGGGCGCTGACGCCTCCGCCTTATTCTCGAAGCGGATCACGTAGGGGAGTGCGAACTCCGGCGTGATGAAATGCCCCTCGCCGTAACCCTGCACGCCGTACTTGTCGTTAGGGTCGGCGGAGGTCAGCACTTCTACCTTCGCCTTTTCGCTCGTAGGCGGAATGGGCGAGTTGGAGTTGTCCCGCTGCTTCTGATGGAACTTCTCCACATTGGGATCCGGCTCGATGTACCCTCGGCTGTTCTTTTGGAGGCGGATGTCTGCGTTTTCGACGGCGGTCTCGTCAGGATCAGTCGAGTAGAAGATTTCATCTTCGTCCAGCGCATAGACCTTCTTGAAGGTAACGCCGCCCTTCCAATTGTCTATCGTGTAAAAGTCTCCGTCGGGTGTCTTGATAACGGAGTAGGTGTGCGCATAGGAGGGCGGATCGAGATTGTTCTTGTTGCTGTTGTTGAACCAGTCGAGGTAGACGTCGTACGCCGCGTTTTCGGAGCTGGTCAGCGCCCCGAGCGTGCCGACCTGCTTGATTTCGTAGCCCTCGGGGAGGCCTCCGGGCGCCTTAAGATCGTCGATCAGGTTCTCCGAAGCGATAGCACACGCGTTGACGACCTGCCGGTCTTTCAACCACTGAGCCACGTCATCGTCCTTCTTGTCCCACTGAAAGCGGTCCGTCTTTCCATTTATGACGGCCTGATCGGAGGCGATCTTCATGGCAGCGGCGTCATTGCCGAAATACTCTTCGAAGGTGACGTAATCGGTACCCGTCCACCCTTCGATCATGATCCCTTGCTGTCCGGTGCGGCTGTCCTCGTAGAGACGCTGCGCCGGCGCTTCGGTCGCGACCGCCAGAAGGAGCAGTAGTGTAAATACAGGTTTCATGGCAGTAGATGCTTTACGGCAAGAAGTAAGGAGGTTCATCGGTATACCCAGGCGGCGACGAGTTCGAGGTTCTGCGGCGTCGGGAAGGCGGCCTTCACGTCGATCTTGCGCGTCTCGCCGGGCGCGAGTACAACCTGCGGCAGTCCATAGATCGGCTTCCCGTCGGCCGTGGGGATCTGCGGCGCGATGTCCGGCCAGTGCGCTCCCGGCGGCAGGTTGAGGCCCTGCTCGTCGATGCTCCAGACGGCGTCTTCCGGCAGCCCGGCCAGGAACGGCCAACCGACTACGTTGACGTTGCCCTTGTTGTGCATTAAAATCGTAATGAGGCGCTCGCGGGTGCGCGGCACGCGGGGCGGCGCGACGATCTGCACGAACACGTCGGGGTAAACGGCCGCCTCTACGGTGAAGGCGTCAGGCAAGGTCGCCTCTCCCGTGCTTCCGGTCACGACCAGATTCCGCGGCCCCGGCTCCTGCGCGGCGATGTTAAACGTCGCCGCCAGAATGGTCCCGTTCTCGTTCACCTTCGTGCGCGCGGCTGTAAGCTCCGGACCCGATCCGCCCGTCATCTTCACGACGGTCGATGAGGAGAATCCGTTGCCCGAGAATGTCAGCGTCACCGAACCGGCATTGCCCGCGCGCATTGGCTGCGAATGGACAACGGCAAACGCGTCTGACGAAGGCCCATCGGTGATACTGATCGATGCCGAGCGGTTGCCGTGCTGCACGAGCCGCATTGATACGCTCTCGGTGGATTCCTCCTCCGCATCGTTGAGCGGCAGGACGCTCACGAAGAAGGAGTCCTCACCCGCCGGGATAACGATGGCGTCGCCCATGACGTCGAGCACGTAATCCAGATACTGCGTGGCCGTGCCGCTGAGCGCGAAGGGAATGTTCATTTCCGTCCGCAGCGTCCGGCTGAGGGTGACGAGGAAAACCCCGGGGTCGCGCCCGACTTCTGAAGCCGTTCTCTTGAACGCCTGGACCGAAACAACAGGCGGGACCTCCGTGATGGTGAACGGCGTCACCGCTCTCCCGCCGCGCGGATCGGTCACGACCAGATTGTACCGCCCGAAGTGCCGCCCGGAGTTGAGGTCCAGCCAGACCCAGAAGGTGTCCGGTCGGATGGAGCTGACGAGACCAGGAATGGGGCCGAGGCCGGGGTCGTCGCACTCCACGCAGACGAGCGACACGTCAATGTCCGGCGCAAAGCCGCTGCCGGTAACCGTAACCGGCACCCAGCGGTCGCCGATGGCCGTCGCGGGATCAGCCTTGATCGCGCCGGCAAGCGTCGGCACGTTGCCGGCGGTAAGGAAGTATTCCTCTCCGCCCTCTATGGGCAAGCTCGGCACCAGTCCGGCCGTGCGCAGCACTTCATTTTTCCTCCGGAAGGAGGGATAAAGCGCCACGTTGCGCGCCGCGTCGACGAGGCCGAGGCGCTTCGCGAAGCCGCCGGAGAACTGCCCGGTGGTGCCGATGATGTGGAACGTGTCTCCCACGGCCGGGGTGAAGGCCTCTCCCAACCGCACATCGAGCGTTCCGCTGAGCGGCGCGTTTGTGGTGAACTGGATACGGTCGTGACCTACGCCGCGCACCGGCCCATTGATGTCGATCTCGAGCGTCGAGGCCGTGTCGGATGCCAGCCCGTTATTGAAGGTGAGCGTGCCGATGCCCGGCCCCGGCGCTATCCTGCCGGCGTTCATGAGCGAGTCGCGGCTGACCGTGAACGCTCCGCTGTCTCCCTGAATAACAGCGCCCGGACGGTTCCACAGGCTTCGCGAAAAGGCGAACGTGCCAAGGTTCGACTCCAGCACGCCGCCCGGATCATTAAACCAGCGGGCCGCGAAATTCACCCGGCTCCGACCCGCCGAGCGGATAACGCGACCCGTGTTGATAATGGTGCCTGCAGAGCCGGACGATACGCGCGGTGCCGCTTCCAGCCGTACGTCGAGAAGTTCACTGTTCTCAAAGGTTGTCGCACTGCTAAGGTACAGTTCGCCTTCGTCCCAATGCATTACGCCGTCGTTGCGCAGCGTGCCGGAAGCGACAGACTTGCCGCCGGTTCCCGTCAGGGAAATCTTGCCCTTGTTACCAAGCGCGCCCTCTCCAGCGTTCACGGAGCCGCCTTTCCACTGGAGGCCCGTCCCGGTGACTTTGAACGCGCCGCCACCGGCACCGGGCGCAAACGAGCCGCCGGTCCATTCGAACGCTCCCGCGGGAGCGGCGACCATGTCGCCGTCAAGAACGAACGTACCAGTGGCAAAGCGGAGCGTGGCACCCTCCGGCACGTTGTAGTTTGAGCGCGCAAACGTCGTCGGCCCCCCGTAAAATGCGACTGTGGCACCCGACGCGACGCTCATCGTCATGTCAGTGTGCGTTCCGGCTACGGTAAAGCGCAGCTCGCCCATGAGCGCCTCCATCGTACCCGTGTTCTCCACCACCACATTGACGTAGGTAAGGCCCTCCACTGTCTTGCGGAACGTGCCGGTGTTCACGATGCGCCCCGTCGCGCCGTTGTACTGGTAGATCTGGTTGACCGTCGCCGCTTCAAACAGGCCGATGTTCTCGACCGTCGCGCCGCCGTAGACGTACAGCGCACCCTCCGTCCAGCGAAGCGTCCCCTCGTTGCGCAGCGTCCCGGCCGTGAGGCTCTTCGCGTTCGCGGTGGCGAGCGTCAGGAGACCCTTGTTCGTCAGTCCCGCCGCTGCGTCGATAGACCCGTTGTCGATGCGGAAGCCGCTGCCGGAGAAGTCAAGCGTTCCGCCGCCCTCGCCTGCGACGAGCGTTCCACCGGTCATCGCCACCGATCCCGCCGGTGCGCCCGAGACCGTCCCCGCAACGGTGTGCGTGCCACCCGTGAGCTGCAAGGCAGCGCCCTCGGAGGCCAGGAGTGTCGCGCCGGTGTGGATGCTCTCGCTCGTCACGTTCACGGTGCCCTTGAGCACCTCGACCGAGCCGGTGTTCTCCAGCGTGACGTTGATAAAGGCTGCGCCGTCCGCGTTGCGCCGGAGCGTGCCCGCGTTCACGAGGCTGCCGGTGTTTCCGTTGTAGCGATAGATCTGGTTGACGGCGTCGAGGTTGAACGTGGCCCGGTTATCCACCGTGGCCCCGCCGTAGATGTAGAGCGCCCCTTCGTCCCATGTCAGCGTGCCCTCGTTGCGCAGCGTGCCCGCCGCTAGGCTTTTAGCGTTAGCGGTAGTGAGGAAAAGGGAGCCTTTGTTCGTGAGGCTACCCGAGAGGTCGAAGACGCCGTTGGCCCACGTGAAGCCGGTACCGGCATATTGCAGGGTGGCGGGCTTCCCTTCGGCGACTACGAACGTGCCGCTCTGGAAAGCAAGGGTACCTTTCGGCGTGCCGGTCAGGTCGCCCTCGAAGGTGTGCGTCCCGACGGCAAACGAGAGCGCCGCACCGGCGGCCGCGTCGAGCTTCGCGGAACGGTGGAGACTCTGATAAGTCAGGCGAAGGTCGCCCGCGAGCGCCTCCATCGTACCCGTGTTCTCCACCACCACGTTGACGTAGGTAAGGCCCTCCACCGTCTTGCGGAACGTGCCGGTGTTCACGATGCGCCCCGTCGCGCCGTTGTACTGGTAGATCTGGTTGACCGTCGCCGCTTCAAACAGGCCGATGTTCTCGACCGTCGCGCCGCCGTAGACGTACAGCGCACCCTCCGTCCAGCGAAGCGTCCCCTCGTTGCGCAGCGTCCCGGCCGTGAGGCTCTTCGCGTTCGCGGTGGCGAGCGTCAGGAGACCCTTGTTCGTCAGTCCCGCCGCTGCGTCGATAGACCCGTTGTCGATGCGGAAGCCGGTACCGGTGAACGCGAGCGCGCCGCCGCCCTCGGCTGCGACGAGCGTTCCACCGGTCATCGCCACCGATCCCGCCGGTGCGCCCGAGACCGTCCCCGCAACGGTGTGCGTGCCACCCGTGAGCTGCAAGGCAGCGCCCTCGGAGGCCAGGAGTGTCGCGCCGGTGTGGATGCTCTCGCTCGTCACGTTCACGGTGCCCTTGAGCACCTCGACCGAGCCGGTGTTCTCCAGCGTGACGTTGATAAAGGCTGCGCCGTCCGCATTGCGCCGGAGCGTGCCCGCGTTCACGAGGCTGCCGGTGTTTCCGTTGTAGCGATAGATCTGGTTGACGGCGTCGAGGTTGAACGTGGCCCGGTTATCCACCGTGGCCCCGCCGTAGATGTAGAGCGCCCCTTCGTCCCATGTCAGCGTGCCCTCGTTGCGCAAGGTGCCGCTCGCGAGGCTCTTGGCGTTAGCGGAGGTGAACAGGGCCGATCCCGAGATCGTCGTCGTGCCCGTCCCCCCGAGTATGCCGCTTCTCCATACGAATGTGCCTGCCACCGTTAACGCGGCGTTTGCGGCAAGCGTACCGCTGAGATCAATCGTGCCGCGTGCGTTTACGCCGGAAGCCCCTTCGACGGTCAGCGAACGTCCTCCTGAAATAACGAGCGTCTGCGCGCCGGACGCGCCGCCGAGCTGGAGTCCGGCAATGGTCGCATTCAGGTTCACGGTGACTTCGTAGGTGCCGTTCGCGCGGATGCAGACCTGGTCGGTTTCCGTAGGAAGCGTGCCGGTACTCCAGCGCGCGGCCTCGTTCCAGTTGCCGCTGACGGGTGACGCCCACTCGATGGTACACTGCGCGGAGGCGGACTGGATGACGGCAAGCGAGCCGATAATGAAGAGAACGGTGCCGTAGATGAGCCGCATAGGAGAACCTCGTTCCGGTTTGTGGGGCAGCCGCCTGTCACAAGACGGGCTTTCCTACACCTACGAGAAGTTCACGCGGTCTTCATCATGAGGACGGGAAGAAAGTCCAAATTCTTCCGCTCAGCGCCAAGGTGCCCCCAAGAGCCATTATTTCCAGCAGCGCTGGGCCGCCTGAAAGTCCGACTCGGACATCGATGAAGGCGGGCGAGATAACGATCCCGGCCAACGCGCACGTCTTTTCAGAGAGACGGCAACGGCGAAATGGCATGGGGGGAGCGACCCGCTTCCAAACGCGCCCCCCTGCGAGTAGAGAAGGTTACGAGGCTGTTGAACCAAGGTGAATCTTGGCCAGGCATCAAAGGTTGTTTGCAAGGAACAAACAGCGCCTCAAAGCAAGCCTGAACTGCTTCGCTCCGCTCGCATGGAATGGCCGGCACGTTTTGCTTTCCTTGTGCTCCGTCCCTTTTTAGCCTCCTCCAACACCCCCACTCGTCATCCTGAACGCAGTGAAGGATCTACCCTTCCAGTCTGCTAAGAGGCCGTCGACTTATTATGGATGGGGTGTATCTCAGATTTACGGGGCCATGTACGCGACTGGAGTGCCGCCTAACACCCCCTTGAATCCCCCTCAAGGGGAGGTTGCGTCGGTGCTTTGGTCTATATCGTCAGCCATCTAAGAGGCTGTCGAATTAATATGGATAGGGTGTATCTCAGATATACGGGGCCATGTACGTGACTGGAGTGCCGCCTAACACCCCCTTGAATCCCCCTCAAGGGGGAGGTTGCGTGGGTGCTTTAGTTCATGCCGTCAAATACATGCAGCGCGTTCTTTTATTTTAACAGACTTTTACTGGGCAGCGTTAATGGCAGCGTCACGAGTCATCGGCTATGGGGCCGGCAGCGCCAAGTTGGTCCAGCCACTTCATGAATCGCTCCATTGACTTACGTCCGTAGATCGGTTGGACCCAGCAGTTGACCTTAGCGAACGGCTTGCCGGGCTTGAGTCCGGCGCGGCGGATCGCACGTCGCAGTTCAGCCTGTTCGGCTTCGGAGTATGCGACCAGCCGAACTTCGTATCCCATCTTGTAGGTGCTGGATTCCGCCTCACGCCGGTCGAGATTGGGACGGCGTAAGTAGCCGTTCCGATTATGAAAGCGAACGAGTGTTCGGATCGGCGAGTTGGTCGTCAGTTTCGCAGCGTCCATCTCGGTAGAAGGTGTCAGTCCGAGTTGCAACTAAAGCATGAGAATATCCCCAAGCGCGCCATGGGATCGGGGGAGACCGTCACGTTGGCAATCGCCGCCCCAATATCCGGCTCATTCTGCTTCAGCACGGCAATGGCGTCCTCGGAGAAGTCCACGGCAAATTGTTCGGCCCCGATTCCGCGATGCCGAAGCTCCCCAATGACAGCGCCCGTCCCGGCCCCCACCTCAAGTACGGAGCGCGGAGACAGGTTCGCATCACGGACCAGAGACTCGACAGAGTCCGCTTTCACTCCAGCCGTCCGCCGAAGCCATTCCGTTTCTCGGTCAGGCTCGGAATTAAATTTAGCGGCATAGAAGTCGCGCCCGGATAAACCGGAGGTAAGGGCATTGGGTTCATTCATTCGACTGTGGGATGATGTGCTAACAATCGGTTTACTGCTGTCTGACGTGCGCACGGCAAGCAAGAACCGGCCACTGTCTATTGCACTTTGACAGGACTCTACAAAGATGCAGGCGTATCATCTACGCCGCCTCTCTGAGCGATCCCAATGTGAGTTCAGCCCTCTACAATGTCAATAGTGCGAAGGGGGATTATTCTAGTTCTAAGCAGATTTCCGGGACAGGGCGACATTGGAAGGCGGTGGCCGCCCGTGGTGTCTTGCAGGGGACACGTCTCCTGTTCGACCTTCTGCCGGCCAAAGCCTGGTGGAATCTATGCTTCTATCGCTCTTCGGCGAATGAGATCGCGTATGAATCTCACGAGACGCTTGCACCTCCCCTGCCTGTTCATCGATCGTCGTCCATGAACTGCGATGCTGCCTACCTGTAGTGGGTGCAGATAGGACACATCGGCGATGCACGCGGCGGCGAGGCGGCCGGCCCGCCACTACACCATCACCCTTTTAGTACGCGGCTCGGACGCAGTTTTGGGGGTGAAAGCTCGGGAAATGGAAACTGCACGACGACAACGGGTCGCAGCTTCATGATTGCGAGTGCGGCCGCGTTCATCGGTATACTATGCGTCCGCCGGATGCCAATGCACGTCTTTCATGACAAAGCGACTGCGGGGAAGGGCGGGCATCCGGCCGTAATCGATCTCCAGATCTTGTGGCGGGACGCTGTAGCGCAGGGGGCCTGCAAGCACCTCCGCAGCCTGCTTCATCAGCGCGATTGTGATCCACTCGCCCGCGCAGCGGTGATTGTGCGCGTGATCGCCACCGCCCTGCGGAATGAAGTTGTACGGACTTCCGTCCCAGCCCTCAAAACGATCCGGGCGGAATGCGTCCGGATCGTCCCACGTGCGCGCGTCGCGATCCGTGCCGTAGAGGTCGAGGAGCACGCGTCGCCCTTTTTCGAAACGGTAGCCGCGCCAGTCGAAGTCCGCCCGCACCCGTGCGGCGACGGCGGGGAAGAAGGGGTAGAAGCGCCGCACTTCCTGTACAAACCGCTCCGCATAGCGGTCGTCGCCCGCGCGCACGCGCTCGCGGCACTCCGGATGCTTCTCGAATGCGTGAGCAACGAAAACCATGTATACGGCCACGGCAACTACGGGACGAAGGATGTTCAGCAACTCGACGGCGGCGATGGACGGGTCGAGGCGCGATCCGTCCGGCGCTTCGTGCAGCGCAATGACCGAGGCGGCCTGCTCCGTCAGCGGCCGAATTCGCCCGGCGCGCACGTCCTCGACGATCGTCGCCGCCCACCGATTGGCCAGCTTGCGCTCGATGCGCGAGCGCAGGTGGCCGGGGCCTTTTGCGACGGCCTGGTCAAAGAGCGCCGTAAGCTGCCGCGAGCGGCGGTGAACGTCCGATTCCTCCAGCGGCACGCCGGCCCATGAGCAAACCGCACGCGTGAGGAGTACCTGAACGGCGTCGTAGAGGGTGACGCTGCCGGAATAGGCCCACTGCTGCGCCTGCGTCTTCCACATGGAGGCGGTCGTCTGCAGCAGATCGCGGATGCGCGCATCCGACATGAGTTGCATGAACATCCCCTTGCGATGCACGTGGTGGTTACCGTCCAGACCCTGCACGCCGCCGACGCCGAGGAGCGTCTTCATGACCGCTCCCGGCATGGCTCCTTTTCGCGCAAAGCGCGCCTGATCGTAGAAGCATTCGGCTGCTTCTGGACCGGTCATGCAGATCGTTTTTTGCAGCAGGAGGCGCGCTTCGAAAAGATCCGCGCCCGTCTCTCGGCAGTTGCGCGAGATAAAGCGGTATGGGTCGGCGAGCAGCGCGAGGGTGGAGTCGGGGGCAGCGAGGGAGGGGATGTCAGCCATGGAAGGGGTGTTCAGCAGAGCAGCGGTTTCTGGACCGAATACCCCTTGTTAACGGATCTCGTATAGGAACGCTGCGGAATCCGTGTGACGATCACGGAAGTGCGCTCTCGCAGCGAGATCGTCCCACAGGAGCCGGTTACCACAGCGCCGCCTTTGACGCCGAGGGCCTCCCCAGCGGCGTTTATCTGTACCGCCTCACCGCGCGTTCCTTCTCGGCGACCGGCAGGATGACACTGGCGCGTTGACCGGAGTCCACAAAAAAGGGGCGCGCCGGACATGTTCGACGCGCCCCTTTCGCTCGTGCAGATGGTGTTACTTCCGCTCGTCGATGGGCTTGACCTTCAGGTCGCGCGGCCCGATATAAGCGGCGCGCGGGCGAATGAGGCGGTTCTCCTTCCACTGCTCGAGCATGTGCGCCGTCCACCCCGTTATGCGGGCCAGCCCGAAAATCGGCGTGTAAAGGTCGATGTCGATGCCGAGCATGTAGTAGACCGACGCGCTGAAGTAGTCCACGTTCGCGTAGATCTTCTTCTCACGCTCCATGAACTTCATGATCTTTACCGAGAGATCGTACCACTTGCGCTGGTCGGTCTCCTCGCTGAGATCCTCGACCATCTCCCGCAGGATGACCGCGCGCGGGTCGAGCACCTTGTACACGCGGTGCCCGAAGCCCATCACTTTCTCTTTCTTCTCGAGCCGCTCGCGTACCCATGCTTCCGGGTCTTGCCCGGACTCGTCGATCTCGATGAGCATCCTCATGACACCCATGTTCGCTCCGCCGTGGAGCGGGCCTTTGAGCGCGCCGAGCGCACCCGTAACGGCCGAGTAGAGGTCCGAGAGTGTCGAGCCGATGACGCGCGCCGTGAAACAGGACGCCGCCAGGCCGTGCTCCGCGTGCATCACGAGCGCCGCGTCGAAGGTGCGCTCTGCCGAGGGTCCCGGTTCCTCGCCGTTGAGCATGTAGAGGAAGTTAAAGGCCGTCGAGCCATGGTCCAGCGGCGCGACGGGTTCCTTGCCCTTGCGAATCCGGTCGAAAGCCGCAATGATGGTCGGGATCTGCGCCGTGAGGCGGACGGACTTGCGGTAGTTGGCCTCGTGGGACATATCCTCCGCCTCTTCGTCGTAGAGGGCAAGCGCGGAGACGGCGGTGCGAAGAACGTGCATCGCGACCGTGTCCTTCGGCGTGAACCGAAGCAGCTTGACGATCTCCTCCGGTATGGGCCGTGCGGCAACGAGTTGCGCGTTCAGTTCGTCGAGCTCCTGCCGGTTGGGCAGCTTGCCGTTCCAGAGCAGGTACGCCGTCTCCTCGAACGTCGTGTTCTCGGCAAGATCGCGGATATCATAGCCACGGTAGAGGAGTACGCCGTTGGCACCGTCTATGTAGGCGATTTCCGTATCAAGGGCGACTACGCCGTCAAGACCTTTCACGGCCACCGGCGTAACGGGCTGTTCGCGCGAAGGGGCCTGCTCGGCCGTCTGCGGACTTTTTGCTTGAGCTTCTGAAAGCGGTTCTGGCATGGGGATTTAGGGTCTGAGGTTCGCAGTGCAGCCAAGGGGCGCGCAGCCTTGCACGAGTGCCGCCGCGCGGTTTGTCTATACGCAGAAAAGGTGAATTGGTGCCTTTTCGTTGCGCGGGATCAATATACGTTTCACCTGGGGCACCATTAGCCCCTGCAGATGTGAAGGGAATGGGATCAAAAGCGCTCCCTGCGGACTATACCCTGCCGGAACATCTTCGCCGAATGGTTTTCTTTCGACTTTGAAAAGTCCGGTTGCGCCGGTAAGCCGTGTTGGCTCTACCAGCGGGCACCGGGGGCCGGTGTTCCAGGAACCGTGAAGACGCCGGTACAGGAGGCGTCGGAGCATCCACATTGCGGCGGCGTGCCCAGCGCACCCGCCAAGGATCGCATGAAGCGTTGCGCCGTCACGTTTAGGGCCGCGCGACGCTGCCTTGTAGGAATCTACATTGCTGATTGTTTACGGGGCCGGCAGCCTCACTTTTCTGATGCTGCTCGCCTTTCTGCACCACATTACCCGCTCTCTCAAGGAGTGCATCCCGCACCCCTCGGGCCGGTATGACTCTGGCACTCTCCGTTTTGCGGCACTTCGCAGCCGGAGCGCCTGGTTTCCCCTGACACTCTCGTCGGTCGGACCCTTGCGCGCCGCTCCTGTACGCACAGGCTGCTCCTCTCTTGCCGCACCTCCGCATGGAGCGCAGCTTCACCCGCTTGCCCTCGCGATGCTTCCGTTGCCATCAGTCTTCCAGCCCCTGGCGTGCCCGCGCAATTATTATTTATGGGCAAGGAGATCATCATCAGCGCGCAGAATGAACAGACGCGCATAGCCATCGTCGAAAACGGCGAACTGGTCGAACTTTACATCGAGAATCCTGAAAATGAACGCACCCTCGGCGATATCTACCTGGCTCGCGTCCGGAAGATCATGCCGAGCATTCAGGCCGCTTTCGTAGACATTGGCCAGAAGCAGGACGCCTTCCTGCACTTCTCGGATATCGCGGACAACCTTCCGGAACTGCTCGAATTCGTCACGCAGGAGAACCCGGAGGTCGGCCACGCGACCGTCCAGCACACGGAGTCGCACCGCACCGCGGGCAAACGCCGCCGCCCCACGACCCGCCGAAAGAGCGTCAAAGGCGCGCTGCCCGATTCGAACGCCGAAGAACAGGACGCGCTTGACTTCGGCGACGATGCGCCGGAAGCCGCGGAAACGCAAGAGCAAGATACGGAGCGTCAGGCGCACCGAACGGCCGGCTCCCGCTCACGCGGGCAGCGGCGCTCGGCGCAGCAGAAGGCGCGGCAGCAGAACCCGGCCAAACCTGCGGCACCAACCGAGGTCGTTCAGCAGCGCCCGTATATACCGCCCGAGGTGCTGCTCAAGCGCGACCAGCGCATTCTCGTTAAGATCGTCAAGGAGCCGATCTCGACGAAGGGAAGCCGCGTCTCTACCGATATCTCGCTCGCCGGCCGCTTTCTCGTGCTCGTGCCGGTGGCCGACTATGTGGCCGTCTCCAAGAAGATCGTTTCGTACAAGGAACGCCGCCGCCTTCGCGCGCTGGCGAAGATGCTTCTTCCCGAGGGCTTCGGCGTGATCATCCGCACCGTGGCGGAGGGTAAGAACGCCAAGGCGCTCGACACCGACCTGCGCCTGCTCGTGGACAAGTGGCGCAAGATCGAGAAGAAGATGGCGGGCCTGCCTGCGCCGCCCGTTTGCGTCCACGAAGACGTGAACATGGTCTCCTCGGTCATTCGCGATCTCTTCTCGGACGATTACGACCGCATTCTGATCGACGACATTAAGCTTTACCGAAACGTCAAGGGGTACATTCAGGCCGTCGCCCCGCACATGGCGGCGGCGGTGCAGCAGCACAAAGGCAACGAACCGGTGTTCCAGGCCGCTCGGATAGCGAGGGACGCTGCCGAGGCGTTCGAGAGCCGCGTCGACCTGCCCACAGGCGGATACCTCTTCATCGAGCGCACCGAAGCGATGTACGTCGTGGACGTGAACTCCGGCCGCTCGGGGCGTGGAATGACGCAGGAGGACAATTCGCTCCGCGTCGATCTCGAAGCCGCGCGCGTCATTGCCCGGCAAATCCGTCTGCGCGACATCGGCGGCATCATAGTCATCGATTTCATTGATCTGCGAGACGAACGCAACCGTCAGAAGGTGTATGATGAGCTCAAGCGCGAATTTCGCAAGGATCGCGCCGTTACGAAGCTCCTCCCGATGAGCGACTTTGGCTTGATCCAGATCACCCGCCAGCGGCTGCGTCCGAGCATCACGACGACCTTTGCAGGTCCGGACGGCTCCTCCGGCGACGGCGGCGGCGACAAGGTCGCGCCTCTCCCAACGCGCTCGGAGATGCAGAAGCCGGCGCAGCGTGAGCCTGCCCGCGTCGCGCTTCCGCCTGCCCTCGCCGTTGTCGAGGAGAAGGCACCTGCCGCGACTCCCGAAGAGATGGTGCGGGCAATGGAGGCCTGGCTCGTGGCTTTCAAACAGTCGGGCAAGCGCCGGGCGGTGGCGCTGCGCGTCCATCCGTTCACGGCGGCCTACCTGAACCGGAAAGTCCCGAATCAGCCCACACGCTGGTTCATGCGGCACCTCGTGCACGTCCGCGTGGAGATCGATGCGGCGCTGGATCCGCTCTCCTACCTATTCGTCGATCCGAAAGACGGCAAGCCGTTTGACGTCGAAGCCGCCGAGCCGGTGAAAGCGGCGATAGAAGAAGCCCCGCCCGTTCAGCGGGAGGAGCGGCGCTCCGGCGAACCGCGCCGGAGTCAAGATCGCGATGAGAGGGCAGCGGACGCGCGCAACAGGCCCGCTGCGCGAAGCCCGCAGACGGACGACCGCCGCCAGTCCCGCGGCTCCCAGGAGGGTTCCGGGAACCGAAGCGAGCGCAACGCGGAGCAGGAGCGCCGTGGCGCGCCGGAGGGCCGTCGGGGACAGCAGGGAGATCGCAGAGGAGGCGGGGATGCGCCGCAGCAAGAGGACGGGAACCGGCGGCAGGGCAACGCTCGGCGCGGGCGCGGCGGCTCGGAGCGCCGCAGAGAAGGTCAGCAGGCCGCTCCTGAGTCAGGCGCTTCGGACCGGAACAGCGATATTTCCTCCCAGAACCGCGAACGCCGTGACCGAGGAGGCGAGCCGCAACAGGAGAACCGTTCTCCCAGCGAAGAAGGGCAGGAGCGGCGCGGGCGGCAGGAGAACCGCAACCGGCGTCCGGACCGCCGCCGTCAACCCGAACCGGACGACGCGCCGGCTACGCCCGCCGCTGAAGGGGCTGAAGAGCCGGTAAGTCGCGCAGAATCGACACGGCAGGTGGAATCCTCATCGGGGCAGCAGCGGCAGCGCGATACGAAGGGACGCGACGCGGAGACGCGCCGTACGGAGACGCGCGGTGAGCGCGACGCGGAGAAACCGCAGCAGAAGGAAGCGGCAAGGGAAGATCGCTCGTCTGCGAAGGAGTCCGACCGCGACGCACAGGTTTCGCCGGAAGAGTCGACGCCCCGGGATGCCCGTCGCTCCTCGCGCGGCCGAGACCAAGAGCCGCAGTCAACGGAAAAGCAGCCGGAAAAGCAGCCGGAAAAAGCCGAGCCTGAGGCGAATGCTCCCGAACGCCCGGCACCGCAGGCGGAGCAGGCGGAAAAGGCACCGCAGGCGGACAAGGAACCGCCTGTTGCAAAAGAGACGCCGCGCGAGCGTCGCCTTCGCGAGGATGCGGAGATCCGGCGCAAGTTCAATCTCGCGAATGCTTCGGAATCGGGCGAGTAGATTTGGGCGGTCAGCAAACGCGGAGAGCCGGAATGAGGACCGAGCAAGTCGTAGAAGAACTCGAAACAGTAGCCCGCCGGCTCGGCATTGCCGTCCGGCGGGATCGCGGCCGGTTTCGCGGGGGGCACTGCACGGTCGAGGGGGAGCCGGTGATCGTGCTTAACCGGCTCCACCCGGCGGAGGTGCATCTTCGGCAGCTCGCAGAGCGGCTGCGGCAGGCTCCGGTAGAGAGCGTCTTTTTGCGCCCCGTCACCCGGAAAGCCCTTGAAGAAGCCTGGGAGCGTGCCGGCACCGTGGTCCAGGAGCCGGACGTGGCCGACTTATGAAAATCACGCTACTCGGCACCGGCACGTCGACGGGTGTGCCGGTCATCGGCTGCGACTGCCGCGTCTGCACTTCGGCCGATCCGCGGGACAAGCGCCTTCGCTGCGCGTGCGTGGTCGAAGTGAACGGCCTTTCCATCCTGATCGACGCGGGGCCTGACTTTAGGCAGCAAGCGATTCGTGCCGGCATCCGGCGGATCGACGCCGTACTGCTCACCCATCACCACTTTGACCACATCGTCGGCCTCGACGATCTGCGGCCTTTCTTCTTCGGCAACCAGAACGCCATTCCGTGCTATGCCAGGGATATCACGGCAGAAGTAGTCTCGACGGCTTTCCCGTATATCTTCCGCGACCGGTCCTATCCGGGCGTTTCAGACCTCGAGATGCGGATCGTCGACGGTCCTTTTACGGTGCAGAGCCGGTATGGAACGGGGACGAGCGTGCAGGTGGAGCCGGTGCCCGTCTTACACGGCTCGCTGCCGATGTTCGGCTACCGGATCGGAGACTTTGCTTACCTCACCGACACGAGCTTCATTCCGGAAGAGAGCTATCTCCTGCTCGGCGGCCTCGACGTGCTCGTTCTCGACGCCTTGCGCAGGGAGCCGCACCCGACGCATTTCAGCATAGACGAGGCGGTAGCGGCGGCCCGGCGGATCGGCGCGCGCCGGACCTACTTCATCCACGTGACGCACAGTATCTTACACGCCGAAGAGAACGCAAAACTCCCCCCCGGAATGGCGTTGGCGCATGATGGACTGACCCTATCTGTGCCGGAGGATTGAGTAGCTTCCGTCTCAGGTCGCCGCTCTTCACCCACTCCTCTTCGCTCACCCCTCGTAAGTCCCCACGCCCCACGCACCCCTCGTCTCTCAGCAATCTCCACTCGCCACACCGACCCTATGCACCTCCTTATCTTAAATGGCCCCAATCTGAACCTGCTGGGCGCGCGGGAGCCGGACGTTTATGGGCGCGGTTCGCTGGAGAACCTGGAAGAGAGCATCCGGAGCGCGTTTCCGGAACTGCGCTTCTCGTTCTTTCAGAGCAATCATGAAGGCGCTTTGATCGACCGGCTTCATGTTGCGCGGCCGGAAGGCGTCACGGGCGTCGTCTTTAACCCGGGCGCGTATACGCACACCTCGGTGGCGCTGCGCGACGCGGTTGCCGCGATCGATCTTCCCGTGGTGGAGGTCCACCTGTCGAACATCTACGCGCGCGAAGCCTTTCGCCACGAGTCGCTGCTTGCGCCCGTCGCAGCCGGGCAGATCAGCGGACTTGGAGCGGCCGGCTACCATCTTGCCGTTCGCTACCTGGCGTATCATCTCCCTGCGTAGCCGCTCTTAGTGGCAGGGTGTGACCATTTCGGCAGGATCATCGGCAGGGCCGTTCCTGGGGAACGCGCGCTGCGATGGGCTGTAGAGACGCCTTCTTTCGGGATCTTCTTTTCTCCTATGTCCACCGACGCCCCGTCCAAATCGTCCGGCTCCAGTGCTGCGGGCACGGTTGCCGCAGGCATCTTTTCCAGCCGGATCATCGGGTTCGTCCGGGAGAGTGTCATTGCCTACTTCTTCGGCGTCAGCGCCTATGCGGACGTGTGGCGGCTTGCGCTCCGCGGCCCGAATGTGCTGCAGAACCTCCTCGGCGAAGGAACCCTTTCGGCGGCGTTCATCCCCATTTACAGCCGCATGGTGGAGGAGGGGCGAGAAGACGATGCCGGGAAACTCGCGGGAGCCATTCTCGGGCTGCTGATCATCGCGGCGCTCGTGTTCGTTCTCGCAGGCATCCTCCTTGCCGGTCCGCTCGTGACGATTCTTTCGCCCGGCTACGTGAACGATCCCGAGCAGTTCGCGGCGGGAAAGATCGCGGTGGACCGCTTCACCCTGTCGGTCGAGGCCGTTCGCATTGTCTTCCCGATGGCCGGCATTCTCGTGCTCTCGGCCTGGGCACTGGGCGTTCTCAACAGTCACCGCAAGTTCTTCCTGCCTTATTTTGCGCCGGTGCTCTGGAGCATGGCGATTATCGCGAGCCTTTTTGCCGGCGGCTACTTTCTCGTAGGGCGGACGGGTGCGATGGCGGGGCCGCAGGCGATGACGGACGGTTCGCTCCAGGCGCTCCTGATGTACGCCTTCTTCGGGGCGCTCATTGGCGCGGTGCTGCAACTGCTGATTCAGTTGCCGGGCGTCTTTCGGGTCATTAAGGGGTTTCGACTGTCGTTCTCCCTAAAAGTGCTCGGGGTTCGCGAGGCGCTGAAGGCGTTCGGACCGGTGCTGGCGGGGCGCGGTGTTTACCAGATCTCCGGATACCTCGATCTCTTTCTCGCGTCCTTTCTCGCCGTTGGTGCCCTGAGCGCGCTCGGCTACGCGCAGGTGCTCTATATGCTTCCGGTGAGCCTCTTCGGGATGTCGGTGGCGGCATCGGAGCTGCCCGAGCTTTCGCGCCTTGGCCACGAGCAGGGCGATGCGTTCGTGCAGCGCATGAACCGTTCGATCGGGCAAATGCTCTTTCTGACCGTTCCGACGGTCGTGGGTTATCTTCTCTTTGGATACCTCATCGTCGGGGCCATCTTCAGGCGGGGCGGCTTTGACCGTGGCGATACGCTGCTCGTGTATCTGGTGCTTGCGGCTTACGCCCTCGGGGTCGTCGCGACGACCATGTCCCGGTTGTTGCAAAACGCGTTTTATGCGCTCAACGACACGCGGACACCCGCCAAGACAGCCGTGCTGCGAGTGGTCGCCT
This sequence comes from uncultured Bacteroidota bacterium, assembly GCA_963790965.1. GTDB lineage: Bacteria > Bacteroidota > Rhodothermia > Rhodothermales > DASSAV01 > CAWBQO01. The sequence goes on along the minus strand of CAWBQO010000006.1, from coordinate 609,884 downwards.
CTACGATCATTGCCGTGCCGCTCATGTTTCTCCTGGACCGGTTCACGGTGGGTCAAGTAACCGGTCTCGCCACGGGTGGCGGCGAGCCGCTTCGGCTGGGAGCCGTCGGCCTGGCGCTTGGGGCCACGTTCGGCGGGTGGGTGGAGCTTGAACGCCTCCGTCGCGTGCTGCGCAAGAAAGCGGACCGGTTTCATCTGCCGTGGGCGCGCCTCTTCCGGATGGTCGGCCTTGCGCTTGTCTCAACAGTCCCGGGAATCGGTCTCTGGTGGTTGCTGCAGGGGTGGCATACCACTATCTTGATGCTGCTTTCCGTCGGCGTGTACGCGATCGTTTATCTTGCGCTCTCGCATTTTACCGGCACGCCGGAAATGGAAGCGTGGTCGGGACGACTCCTGTCGCGTTTCCGCCGTAAATAGTCCAACGTAACCGAGGGTCATGGCGCGGATCATTGAAACCGGCGAAACGCCGGCAAAGAAGCGGAATGCGCACCTTCGCTCCTGTGCCGAAGTGCTCCGCCTGCTGGCGCAACGCTCCTCTTTCGACGAAGAGGCCCGTGACATGGCCGCCTTCTTCGTCTTTAATCTGCGAGGCATCTGGGAAACCATCGACGAGAGCGCTCAGGTGTGGGAAGAGCGTTCTTACTGGAAAAAGGCAGAGGATCTGCGGGAGAAGTACCGGTGGAGCCGCACAGCCGCGGCCGAGTTGACGCAGCTGCTGCGCCGCAGCGCGTGGGACGACGTTGTCGGCGTCATGCTCTCCCTCATGCCCCACCTTGCCGGCGTCACGGTGACGGCGGTCACGCGAGACGCCGACTGGTGGGTGGGTGCCTACCGCTCTCTGCTGCGCGAGGCGGCGGGCGAAGCGGCGGTGTAGGAACCTTTCGCGCTTTTTAGATCGTTAAGGCCGTTCCCTTGTGCCCTCTTAATGGCGACAGCGCCAAACAGGCTTCGTGTCTGGCGCTGGTGCCGCTCCGCCCATGCCCATCGACTCTGTCCGCGCCGGTGCGCTGCTCGTCGCACCCCCGATGCAGGATGATCCCAACTTCCAGCGCGCCGTGGTCCTTCTCTGCGACCACAATGAGGAAGGCAGCTTCGGCCTCGTTCTGAACCGGCAACTCTCCTTGCAATTGGGCGACATTCTCGAGGAGTTGGAGGCGTATAAGCCCCCGCTGCTTCTCGGCGGACCCGTTCAGCCGAACACCCTCCACTATGTTCACCGACTCGGCAATAGCATTTCCGACGCGATCGAAGTCGTAGACGGCGTTTACTGGGGAGGCGACTTCGAATCGGTCAAGGAGACGGTGCAGACGGGGAATGCGCAGGCCCAGAGTTTGCGCTTCTTCCTCGGGTATGCGGGCTGGACGGCGGGGCAGCTCGGGCAGGAGATCGAAGCGGGTGGATGGATTGTGGCCAACGGAGAGCCTGACTTCATCTTCTCGACCGAGCCGGCGGGCCTCTGGCGCGCAGTGCTGCTCCGGATGGGGGGCGAGTATGCTTGGCTCGCCAATTTCCCCGACGATCCCCGCCTCAACTAAAGTACTTGCGCCCTCTTAAACGATCTGCTCCTGCCCGCTCTCGCCGCGGCGATTCGCTTGCCTCGTATGACGAAGTCCTCCCCTTATGACGCCATCGTCGTCGGTGCCGGTCCCGGCGGTGCCACGAGCGCTGCCCTGATGGCGCGGTCGGGTCTGCGCGTTCTGCTCATCGACAAGAGCAGCTTTCCTCGGGACAAGATCTGCGGCGACGCCATCAGCGGCAAGAGCGTTGACGTGCTGAAGAGGCTCGGCGCGCTCGAGGAGGTCGTGGAGGCACAGCAGGTTGGTTCCTGGGGCATCACGTTCAGCGGACCGTTTGGCGACGTGGTAAGCATTCCCTTTACGAAGGCGCTCGACCAGCCCGTCGCGCCGGGATTTGTGTGCGCCCGAGAGGTGTTCGATGATCTGCTCTTTCGCAAAGCGGTCGAAGCGGGCGCGGAGGTGAGGCTTCAAACGGCCGTGATGGGGCTGCTCTTCGAAGAGGGCAAAGTAGTGGGCGTGCGGATCAGGCAAGGTGCCGACGACGAGGAAGTACGCGCTCCGCTCGTGATCGGCGCTGACGGGGCCTACTCGGCCGTGGTGAAGTCGCTCGGGATGGCGCAGCTCGATGAGCGACACTACTGCGCGGGCGTCCGGGCGTACTATGAAGGCGTGACCGGCTTCAACGACCTGAACTTCATCGAACTCCACTTCGTGGACGAAGCCATTCCGGGATACTTCTGGATCTTTCCCATGGCGAATGGCCGGGCGAACGTCGGCATAGGGATGCTGAGCCGGGAGGTTAAAAAGAAAGGAGCCAATCTGAAGGAGCTGCTGGAGGTCTGCGTGGCGCATCCCCGCTTTCGGCAGCGGTTTGCGAACGCGCGTCGGCTTGGACCGACGAAAGGCTGGGGTCTTCCGCTCGGATCGAAGCCCCGCAAGATGGCCGGCGACGGCTGGATGCTCGTCGGTGACGCGGCAAGCCTGATCGACCCGTTCACCGGCGAAGGGATTGGCAACGCCATGATCAGCGGCGAACGCGCAGCAGACTGGGCCGTCCGCGCCGCCGGAGAGACGCGCTACGACAGCGCGTTTCTGCAAGGGTATGAGCGCGACGTGATGCGTTATCTGCAGAGCGAGCTTCGGCTCAGCCATGCCATGCAGCGGCTGGTCAACTGGAAGTGGCTGCTGAATACGGTCATTCGCAAAGCATCGAGGTCGCCGGAGCTTTCCGATGCGCTCAGCTCGATGTTCGATGATGAGTCGCAACGCCGCCGCCTCGTCTCCCCGATGTTCTACCTGCGCGTCCTCATGGCCTGACGCGGAGGGCGAGGGCGAGGGCGCGGGTGGCATCACCGGCATCGCTCTTCTGCAGCGATCTGTTGCCGCCGTAGAAATCGCTCTGGGATCGGATGCCGCCTCCGTAATTAGGTTGGAAAAGCGCGGAGAAGTCTTTGCAAAAGCGCCTGCCGTGCCTGAGTTTACCCATTCGGTCGCTGCTACCGGCCCCTGAGAAGGCGCGCCTGGCGGTGGCGCAATACGAAAACCAGACGTACGATCATCATGCAAAATACAGACGCCGGCAAGCAAGCGCTCATCGACGGACTCAACGAGGACCTCGCCAACGAGTACCAGGCCATCATCATGTACAACTCGTATGCGGCCATGGTGAGCGGCATTCACCGGCCCATGCTGAAGCAGTTCTTTGAGGGCGAGGTGCCCGAAGAGCTGCTCCACGCGCAGTTCCTGGCCGACAAGGTTACGGCCCTCGGAGGCCTCCCGGCGACGACACCGAAGCCGTTTCAGCTCGCTTCTTCTTCACATGAGATGCTCGAGCAGATCATGGAAGCAGAGTCGTCGACCATCAAGCGCTACGTGACGCGCCGCAAGCAGGCGGAAGAAGCGGATGACTATGGTCTCGCGGCAGACCTCGACGGCATCATCAGCGACGAGACGAAGCACAAGGAAGAGACCGAGAAGCTTCTTCGGGACCTCAACACCTTCCGGTAGACCGCGTCTTGCGTGCATGACGCGCGCACGGGCATATTGGGGATAAAGGCGGCACCATCAGCCCTCACCGCCCAGCCGCCGCCCGGCGTAGGGGCACGAACTATCGTGCCCCTACAGAATCTCCACCTCCGAGTACAGCGCCTTCGCGCTCCCCGCTTGTCATCCTGAACAAAGCGAAGGATCTGCCTTTCCAGGCTGCTAAGAGGCTGGTGATTTACAATGGATGGAATACATAACTTTTTATAGCGTGTTGTACGCAGCTGGAATGCCACCTAACACCCCCTTGAATCCCCCTCAAGGGGGAGGTTGCGTCGGTACTTTGGTCCATACAGTGAGATACATACAGAGCGTTCTGTTCTTCTGAGAGGCCATTGAATTGAGGCGGATCCAGACCAGCCATCAAAGGATATGCGAACTATATCAATAGCGACTTTAAGCCCGGCTGAGATGCTTCGCTTCGCTCAGCATGACACGGGCAGGATGCTCTGCTTTTCGTGTGCGCCGTCGCTCTTTCGCCTTCTCCGACATCCCCGCTTGTCATTCTGAACGCAGTGAAGGATCTGCCTTTCCGGGCTGCTAAGAGGCCATTGATTTACAATGGATGGAATACACAACTTTTTATAGCGCGTCGTGCGCAACTGCAATGTTGTCTAACACCCCATTGAATCTCCCTCAAGGGGTAGGTGGCGTCGGTACTTTGATCGATAACGTCAGCTACATAGAGTGCGTTCTGTTATTCCAACAGGCTGCTAAGAGGCCATCGATTTAAGGCGAATCCAAACCAGGTATTGAAGCACATGCAATTCAGACAACAAAGCCCTTAGCAGAAAGGGTGAATCGAAGTAGAATCGTGACCACCCCCCGGAGGGGCTATAAGGCAGTGTTATGCAGCATTTCAGTCATGCCACTTCATTCGGCGAAACAGCATGTCGAGCATAAATCAGCAGCGTCCTATGAAAGATCTTAAAGACGGAAGCGCCACGCGCCGCCGGGACAAACGCCGTGCGCGGCCGGGGAAGCCCTACCCGCTTGGTGCGACCTGGGACGGCATGGGAATCAACTTCGCGCTCTATTCCGAAAATGCCGCGAGTGTAGAGGTGTGCCTTTTCGACTCGCCGGAGAGCACAAAGGAATCCGCGTCGATCAAGCTGCCCGAGAGAACGGCGTCGATCTGGCATGGCTATGTGCCCCACCTGCGGCCCGGGCAGCTTTACGGCTACCGCGTCGACGGGCCGCATGAGCCGGAGAACGGCCACCGTTTCAACCGCAATAAGGTGCTGCTCGACCCCTACGCAAAGGCCATCGGCAGGCCGATCAAGTGGGACGACAGCCTTTTCGGCTACACGATCGGCGACCCCAGAGAAGACCTGTCGGAGGACACGCGGGACAGCGCGCCCTACGCGCCCCTCGGTGCCGTGGTCGAGGAGCGGTTCATGTGGGGAGACGACCGCGCGCCCGGCGTGCCCTGGGAGGACACGATCATCTACGAGACGCACGTGCGCGGCATCAGCATGAAGCATCCGGACGTCGATCCGGAGCTGCGCGGAACGTACCTCGCCATCGCCTCCGACCCGATCATCAGTCACCTGAAGCGCCTCGGCATCACGACCGTGCAGCTCCTGCCCGTCCACGCGAAGGTTCAGGACCGGGTATTGCTGGACAAGGGGCTGCGCAACTACTGGGGTTACAACACGCTCAACTACTTCGCGCCCGAGCCTGAGTACGCGACGCGCTGCGGCACCGGCGCGGTGGAGGACTTCAAGATGATGGTGCGCGCCCTTCACGCGGCCGGACTCGAGGTGATCATCGACGTAGTATATAACCACACCGGCGAGGGCAACCGGCTCGGGCCGACCCTCTCCTTCCGGGGCATCGACAACATGGGCTACTACAAGGAAAGCCCGGAGAATCCCCGCTACTTCATGGATTACACCGGCACGGGCAACACGCTCGACACCGGCAATCCGCATGTCCTGCAGCTCATCACCGACAGCCTTCGCTACTGGGCCACGCATATGCGGGTGGACGGCTTCCGGTTTGATCTCGCCTCGGTGCTCGCGCGCGACATGTACGACGTGAATATGCTTGCCGCGTTCTTTCAGGTCGTTCAGCAGGACCCCGTGCTCAGTCAGGTCAAGCTCATCGCCGAGCCGTGGGACGTGGGGCCGGGCGGCTATCAGGTCGGTTCGTTTCCGTGGCAGTGGACCGAGTGGAACGGCCGGTACCGAGATGCGGTGCGCCGCTACTGGCGGGGCGACGCCGGAGTGATGGGAGAATTCGCGTCCCGCGTTTCCGGATCGAGCGACCTCTACGAACTATCCGGACGCCGGCCGTTTGCCTCGATCAATTTCCTAACGGCGCACGACGGCTTCACGTTGGAGGACCTGGTCTCCTACGACCAGAAGCACAACGAGGAAAACGGCGAGGACAACCGCGACGGCCATGAGCCGAACTTCAGCACGAACTGCGGCGTGGAGGGGGAGACCGACGATGAGGCCGTTCTCGACCGGCGCGAGACGCTCAAGCGCAGCATGATGGCGACGCTGCTCCTCTCGCAGGGCGCGCCCATGATCCTCGGCGGCGACGAGCTTTCAAACACACAAAAGGGCAACAACAATACCTATTGCCAGGACAACGAGTTGACGTGGTACGACTGGGACCTCGACGAGCGCAAGGAGGCTTTCCTCGCGTTCGTGCAGCACGCGGTCCGGCTGCGCCGCAACCACCAGAACTTCCGCCGTCGGCGCTTTCTTACCGGGGAGCCGTATGACGACAATGGTGCGCGCGACGTGCTCTGGTGGCACCCGTCAGGCCGCGAGATGCAGCCGGAAGACTGGGATAACCCGAACGAAACCGCCTTCGGCATGCTCCTGCGCGGCGACTGCATCCCGGGTCAGGACGTTAACGGGGACGAGCTGAAAGACGAGACGTTTCTGGTCCTGTTCAACGGCAGTGACCATGCCGTCGAGTTCAGGATGGCCGGCAGCGAAGCGGGAACGCCCGACCACTGGGAGACCATCTCTGAGCTTTCGGGCGAACTCGACGATCCGCGCGACAATGCAGGGCGGGTAACGGTGCAGGCGCACAAAACCGCCGTCTTCGTGGCCGTGCCCTCAAGAATCGACACCGTTCGCGACCAAACGCCAACCAAGTCGATGGCTTTAACCTGAAAATAGGAGAGAGACCGCGGGGGATTGACCGGTACGCAATAAGCTTCACACGCTTCGGAAGCCGGCCCTTTTTCGGCTTTTCGGGCGGCCAGGCGCGGATCGTGGTGGGGTGTTGCGCGTGCTTCCGAGGGGATATGCTTCGACGTTCGGATCGGGGAGGGCGACCGCCTTAATCCTTCAGAGGAGAACGGCACGGGTGCTTGCCCCGAGGCGGCCCCTGGGTGTTATCGCGCTTCGGGCGAACTAAATATGGGTTGCGGTGCGCGCGCTTGCCCCCGTCGTCGTTAATTTGGGCCGCCGAAAGTCTGCCCTTGCACGACGTCCGCTGCAGCAAATCAACGTCTCCCGTCTTAAGCCTATGCCCGCCGAGTCCCGCCCCTGGATTGTCTTGAAGTTTGGTGGTACGAGCGTGGCGGGGCGCGACCGCTGGGACACGATCCTGCACGTGGCACGCGAGCACCTGGCGCAAGGCTACCGGCCGTTCATCGTCTGCTCGGCCGTGGCGGGCGTTTCAAATATGTTGGAGCGCCTGGCTCCGGAGGCCCTGCGGGGTGCCCACGAGCCGCTGATCGAGCAGCTTGCCGCCCGCCACCGCGCGCTCGCCGCTGAACTCGGCCTCGAAGAAGGTATCGTCGACGGCCTCTTGGAGGAACTGAACCGGCTCGCGCTCGGGGCTTCGCTCATCCGCGAAACAAGCCCTCGCCTGCAGGCCCGCATCATGGCTATGGGCGAGGTGCTCTCGACCACCATCGGCGCGGCCTATCTCAGCGCGCGCGGCACAGAGACGCAGCTACTGGACGCGCGCAACTATTTGGTTGCAGCGGACGCGGAAACGCTGCCCGACGCCCGCCGCTACCTCTCGGCGACCGTCTCGTTTGGGCCGGACGCAGCGATGTCCGCTGCCCTTCAGGACATGGAAGCGCCCGTATTTCTTACCCAGGGCTTCATCGCGAGCACGGAAGCGGGGGATACGGTGCTGCTCGGGCGCGGCGGGTCCGACACCTCGGCGGCCTGCTTCGCCGCGAAGCTCGGTGCCGAGCGGCTGGAGATTTGGACCGACGTTCCGGGCATGTTCACCGCGAATCCGCGCATCATCCCGTCGGCGCACCTTTTGCGAAAGCTCGGCTACGACGAGGCGCAGGAGCTTGCTTCCATGGGCGCGAAGGTGCTTCACCCGCGCTGCATCGAGCCGTGCCGCCGTTACGGCATCCCGCTCTACATCCGCTCGACGGAGGACCCGCAGCTTGAGAGCACCATCATCTCGAACGACGCTCCGGACATGGGCGCGCAGGTGAAGGCCATCTCGTTCAAGGGCGGCGTTTCCCTCGTGTCGATGGACACCCTCGGGATGTGGCAGGAGGTCGGCTTCCTCGCCGACATCTTCGGCACCTTCCGGCGGCATGGCCTCTCGGTGGATCTCGTGGCGACCTCCGAGACCAACGTCACCGTATCCCTCGACGCGGCGACGAACGCGCTCGATCCGGCGCGGCTGCGGGCGCTTCTGAACGATCTGAACCAGTTCTGCGCCGCGCGCGAGATCGGGCCTTGCGCCGTGGTGAGCCTCGTCGGGCGCAACATCCGCTCGATCCTGCACGAACTCGGACCCGCGCTCGAGGTCTTCGAGGAGCAGCACATCTACCTCGTTTCGCAGGCGGCGAGCGACCTCAACTTCTCGTTCGTCGTAGACGAGGAGCAGGCCGAGCGGCTGATGCGCTCCTTGCACGCGCTCCTGTTCACGTCGCTGCAAACGGACGAGCTGTTCGGCCCGTCATGGCGCGTGCTCATCGGAGAGCGGCCCGCGCAGCCCGGCGAACCGGGCGTCTGGTGGCGGGAGCGACGCGAGGAGCTGCTTGCCCTCGCGCAGGAGTCCTCGCCAAAGTATGTGTACGACGAAGGGACGCTCCTTGAGGCCGTCGAGGCCGTTCAGCGCCTCGAGTCGGTCGACCGCGCCTTCTACGCGATGAAGGCGAATGCCTTTCCAGAGGTGTTGGAGCTGTTCTACAGAGCCGGCCTCGGGTTCGAGTGCGTGTCGCCGGGCGAGGTCGCGCATGTGCTGGCGCTATTCCCGGACATCGACCGGGACCGGCTGCTCTTCACGCCCAACTTCGCGCCGGCGGCCGAATACGCATATGGATTCCGCGAATGCGCGCACGTGACGCTCGACAACATCTTCCCGATCGAGGAGTGGCCGGAGATCTTCGCCGGCAGGGATCTCATCGTTCGCGTTGATCCGGGCCGCGGCGACGGGCATCATCGTCATGTGCGCACGGCAGGATCGCAGTCGAAGTTCGGCGTCTCGCCGTCGGAACTGCCGAAGCTGCGGGAACTGGCCGACCGCGCGGGAACGCGCATCGTGGGACTTCACGCGCACGTTGGATCCGGCATCGTCGCCCCAAACACTTGGTCGCAAACGGCGCTGCTGCTCGCGACCTTTGCGGATAGCTTTCCCGATGTCCGCATGATCGACGTAGGCGGTGGACTGGGCGTTGCGGACCGGCCGGGAGGCGTCGGACTCGACATGGCGGTGGTTGAGGAAAGCCTGCAGCGCGTGCGCCGCGCAAGGCCGGGTTTCGAACTGTGGATGGAGCCGGGCCGCTTCCTCGTGGCACAGGCCGGCGTGCTACTCGCCCGCGTGACGCAGCTCAAGCAGAAGGGCTATATGCGTTATGTCGGCCTGGAGACCGGCATGAACTCGCTCATCCGTCCGTCGCTTTACGGCGCGTTCCATGAAATCGTCAACCTGACGCGGCTCGATGAACCGCCAACCGTCACGGCCGAGGTTGTGGGGCCGATCTGCGAAACGGGCGACGTGATCGGGCACGGACGCCGCCTGCCGGAAAGTGCTGAGGGAGACGTGTTCCTCATCGGCACTGCCGGTGCTTATGGCAGGGTGATGAGCAGCCACTACAATCTCCGCGCTCCTGCCGAAGAGGTGATGCTGAGGAGCAAGTAGAGCGGCCGCCGCCTACGGCTGCTCGGGACGGCTCGGGAGCACGGTCCCACCGAGCAGCCCAAGGAGCATTTCCTTGGGAATCTCCGGGAGGTGGTCGCCCAAGTACCTTTCGGCAAACGCATCTGCGAGCTGCCGTCGCTCAAAGTCAAGAAGCTTGATCGCCTTCCGCACGGGTGTGTACAGCCGCTGATACGTAGCCGGGTCGATCTCGCCGCTCCGCACCCTGTGGCGGAGCCTCATCTTCTCCTCGTCGAGCGCTACTTGCCGGGCGAGGAAGGGGCGCTCCGCCTCCTGCAGTGAATGCCTCATCGTTTCGTAGGCCTGCCGGAGCGCGCCTTCGTGCTCGAAGAAGTACCGCAGGTTACGAAAGAGTTCGCCAAGAATACCCTCCGCAGTCTCGATGCCGTGCTCGCTGAGGCCATTTGCATCGGTGTACGTTGCCTGCGCGCGCGCGAGCATGGGAATGTGGAGGGAGGTCTGCATTCCCGCGTATGGCGAGGTGATTTCGACCCGGATGTACTCCGGCCCAACGCCCGTGATCTCGCCCTGAACCCGTTGCCCGTCGATGCCAACTTCGATGTGAGCGCCTGTGATCATGTCTCAGTCCTTCTAATTGACTACTGCTCCACCCGCCCGCGGATGCCACGTTGCTGCGGAGATGATACGCCCGCCGGCCTGCCGCAACGGACACGCCGTGTCTGAACCGGCCCCGTGATGAAGGGACCAAGTCTCCCGCAGGCTTCGGCCGCCAACGCCGTTGTCCGGCTACCGGTGCAGCTGGGCTTCTTGAGTGCGGCAGTCCGCGCCTCGGCCCGCGGGGGTGATATTCGGCTATCAACTTTTCGCCGCAAGGCAGCCTTCCTTATTTTGGACGATCCCGCCCCCACACTATCGGCGAACGTCTATGAAGCGCCTTGCTGCTCTGCTTATCATCCTTCTCCTGCCTGCCGCCGTGCGCGCGCAGGAGGAGGGCCGCGCCGTGCCGTCGGCAATTTCGCACGTGACCGTCTATGAGCGTGGCGCGCGCGTCACCCGCGTGGCGGATGCGCCCGTCCCGGTGGGCACCTCCGTGCTTCGCTTCACCGGCGTCTCTCCCCACCTCAACCCGGAAAGCATCCAGGTCTCGGCTGAAGGCGACTTCATGATCCTCTCGGTCGCCCACCGAAACGACTATCTCGATGAGCCGCGCGCAGCCCTCCCGCTCCTCGACCGCCGCCGCACCGTTCAGGATTCGCTCGCGTCGGCGGAAGCGCTCCTCGAAGTGTACCGCCAAGAGGAGAGTATGCTGCTCGCCAACAAAAGCATTGGCGGCGCGCAAACCGGCGTCGACGTAGCCGCCCTCCGCGCAGCGGCCGAGTTCTTCCGTTCCCGCCTGAGCGACATCAAGAACCGGCAACTCGCCCTTCAAGACCGCATCCGGCGCCTGCAGGAGGACCTTGCCGCCCTCGACAACCAGATCAACGAGGTGCGCGCTGCGCGCTCGGAGCAGCCGTCGGGCGAGATCCTCGTAACCGTCCAAACCAACCGCGCCGCCCGCGGGCACTTCACCATCGATTATACAAGCCCGGCCGCCGGCTGGTACCCGCACTATGACGTGCGCGTCGAGCGGGTCATGCAGCCGCTGGACCTCGTCTACTACGCCAACGTCTACCAGTCTACCGGCGAGCCGTGGGAGAATGTGGCGCTTACCCTCTCCACGGGCGATCCGTCCGCCTCGGGCGTTCGGCCCGAGCTGTACCCCTGGCGCGTCAATTTCTACGAGCCGAATCTTTACCGCCGTTCGGCTCCCCGCAAGGTGTCCCAGCCGGGCCGCATATTGCCCGGTTCTTCCGTCAAGAACCCCTCGACGTTGCAAGGCCGCGTCACCTCTTACTCGGGCGAAGCCCTACCAGGGGTCGCCATCGTCATCGCCGACCTCAACATCGGGGCCGTGACGGACGCAAACGGCCGTTACCTCATCAGCGGCATACCGCCCGGGTTGCACACTGTGAGCACGTCCTATTTAGGCTATGCTCAGCTTATAGGGCCACTGTCGTCCGACCAGATCGACTTCGTGCTGGGTGAGGACTACTCGGTCGGTGAGGAGGTCGTCATCACCGGGGGTCGGGAGACGGCCCTTGAAATGGACGCTTCTATGGAAGTTGCCCCGGCTGCAATGCCGGTGCCGGTCCAGACCCGCGTGCGCGCCACCACGGTTCAGTTCGACATAGCCGTGCCATACACGATCCCGCCGGACGGCCGCCCGAATACGGTGCGCATCACCGAATACACGGTTCCGGCGCAGTACACCTACTACGCCGCGCCGCGCGCAGAGCCGGTCGCCTTCCTGACGGCGCTCCTCACCGATTGGGAGGACCTCCACCTCCTGCCCGGCGAGGCGAACCTGTTCTTTGAAGGAATGTACGTCGGCCGCGCGCCGCTCGACGCGTCGGAAGTGAGCGACACGCTCGTGATCTCGCTCGGGCGCGACCGCAGCGTCGTGGTCGAGCGCAAAACCGAGCGCGCGTTTACCAAGCGGCAGTTCTTCGGCTCGCGCATTCAGGAGACCTTTGCCTACAGCATCACCGTGCGCAACACCAAGGCCGTTCCCATCAGCATACTCGTGGAAGACCAGGTGCCTGTTTCCGCCAACGCCCAGATCGAGATCGACGCGGACATTCAGGACGAGGGCACGCTCGACGAGAACACCGGCATTGTGCAGTGGCGAGTGAACCTGCCGGGTTCATCCAGCCGAACGGTCTCGTTTCGCTACACCGTCACGTATCCAAAAGGCCGAACGGTGCGGCTGTAGCGTGCGCAATCAGGAAGAGAACGCTTGTTCGGGGCGGCCCTCCTCCGCGGCATTAATCATAGCTTCCGCCGTGGTGTGCCCGAGGTAGCGGTCCATTGCCCAATGTGCGGCGTAGATGAGAGGTGTGATGCCGATGGCAATCACGAGTTTATAGCCGTAGTTGAAGAGCGTGATCGCGAGGATGTCCTGGAGAGCCAGCCGGCCGGCAAACGCCACGCTGAGCACCACGAGCGTGTCGAGAAACTGCGAGCCGAGCGTCGATCCCGTCGCGCGGAGCCAGAGATGCCGGCCGTTGCTCAAGCGGCGCAACCAGTGGAAAAGCGAGATGTCCACGATCTGCCCCACGAGATAGGCCGCGAGGCTCCCGATGATGATGCGGCCGGTTGCGCCGAAGACCTGGTTAAAGGCCGCCTCGCTCACTGGGGAGATCGCCGCCGTCGGCAGGGCCATGGTAATGTTGATCAGGGCGAACTGAAAAATGATCATCACCATCCCGATGAGCGTCACGAGCCGAATGCCGGCCTTGCCGTAATACTCGTTCAGCAGATCCGTCACGATGAACGTGACGGGAAAGGACACCACCCCGGCCGTCATCACGACGGTGTCGAAGTCACGCCCGAGGATCGTCAGCGTGAAGGGCAGCTGGAAGGCCGTGAAGAACTTGCTCGCCGTTGCCTCCGCCACCACGAGCGCCGTGATGAAGATGGACGCGCCGACCACGAAGAGTTTCTGCGGTCGGGTGAGGGTGTACGGCGCGCGCATCATCGGCGGTTGGGAAGGGCGGAAAGAGAGTCGCTGAACGGGTGTACGGCCCGCAGGGTCCCACTCTGCCTGCACGCGCCGGTGCAGACAGCGCCCTCAGTCGCGCTGGTCGGTTCTCAGCCGGTCAAGCAGATCGGAGAGCGCGATCTGTTCCTCGGTGCTGAGGTGCCGCAAAAGCTTTTCCACGTGCTCGTCCATGCTCGACTGAAGGCGCGCGAGCAGCGCAAGGCCCTTCTCCGTAATGGACACATAGACGACGCGCCGGTCGTTTTCAGACCGTTCGCGGGAGACGTAGTCGGCGGACTCGAGGCGCTTGAGCAGGCGCGTCACGTCCGGGGTGCGATCGAGCAGCCTTTCGCCAATTTCCGAACAGGTAAGCGCGCGCGGATGGCTGCCCCGGAGGATACGCAGCACGTTATACTGCGCGGGCGTTATCTCAAATGGACTAAGCAGCGATGAGACGGAGCCGGCGATCCAGCTATTGGTCACCATGAGGTTCAGGAGAACCTTGAGCGCAGGCGAACCGAATCGCTCCTGTTTGATGAGTTTAGTGAGATCCATACAACTCGCCCCAATCGACTGATGCCACCTCGAGGCGGCCGGGCTTTACTTAAACAGGCCCGACGCCCGACTCCAATGCTCCGGCGGCGCACACTGCAATATACGACACCTGAAGGCCGACCGGGTTCATGCTTGCGCGCGAAGCGTGAAGCTGAACGTCGATCCCTCGCCTGCCGTGCTTTCGATGACCAGATCAGCGCCGTGCGCCTGGAGAAGATGCTTCGCAATGGCAAGTCCCAAACCGGAGCCGCCCTGCGCCCGAGACCGGCTGCGGTCAACCCGGAAGAAGCGCTCGGTAAGGCGCGGAACGTCGTCCGGATGCACGCCGATGCCCGTGTCGGATACGGCAACCCGAATTCCGCCGTCGCCCGACTTCTCTGCGGAGACGAGCACGCGGCCGCCCGGCCGGTTGTACTTGATGCCGTTGTCGAGCAGGTTGACGATCACCTGGCGCAGCCGGTCCGCGTCGCCGGTGATCTCGGGGAGATCGGCCGGTATGGCGTGCTCCACCTTTACGGCATGAGCCGCCGCCACGGGTTCTACCGTTTCCACCGCGTCGCGCACCACCCCGCGCAGGGCGAATGGGGCGGAGCGTAGCCGAAGCGCACCCGAGTCGAGCCGGGCAATGTCGGACAGGTCGCGGACGAGCGCTTCGAGCCGCGCGGCGTTTCGCATGATCTTCTGCAGAAATGCCTCCGCAACGCGCGGGTCCTCCATCGCGCCGCCTGCAAGCGTCTCTGCAAACCCCTGAATTGCAAAGATGGGCGTTTTCATCTCGTGGGAGACGTTCCCGAGGAGGTCCCGCTGGTGCGTTTCCGCATCTTTGTAAACGCCCCTTCGGCGTTCCACCTCGGCCCGGGTACGATCGACCAGGTCGCGCACTTCATCCAGTTCATCCCCGAAGCGTGACGGGCGCGCGGCGGGACGGGGCGTCTCCTTCCTCAGAGCGTCGAGAGCCGACCGAACGGCTTCGAGCTTCCGCGCCGTCAGCAGAGCAACGGCCACGCCACTCGCGAGGGCCGTGAACAAGGCCGCAAGCAGCGCCCCCCAGAACGCCTCCCGGGAGCCGAGAAGAAAGGCCATCCCCGCAGCCACGATTCCGGCAGCGGCCGCCGCAGCGCCGACCTTAAAAGCTATTCTGAACGGCACCTGCATTGCTTGAAAGCCGTTGTTGGCCGCAAAGAAGCCTGCCGCGTCGACAATGGCCCGGGCAGCCGTCCGGACGGCTACTCCGGAAAACGATACCCGACGCCCTTTACGGTCTCAATATAGTCGCTGCCGAGCTTCTCGCGAATCTTACGGACGTGAACGTCTACCGTGCGGTCGACTACATACACGTCGCGGCCCCAGATATGGTCGAGCAAGTCTTGCCGCGTAAAGACGATCCCGGGGTGCGAGGCCAGGTAGTAGAGCAGTTCAAACTCCTTGCGCGGAAACCGGTACTCGGCGACCTCGCCCGACGGCGAGCGGCGGTACACGAGGTACCGATCGCGGTTGATCTCGAGGTCGTGCGCGTGAAGCAGGTTCGGCGGTGTCGCCGTGCGCCGCGCGCCGCGCAGCAGCGCCCGAAGCTGGCTCAAGAGAACGGGGATCGAGACCGGCTTGCTCAGGTAAATGTCCGCCCCAAAGTCGAGTCCCCGGATCTGGTCTTCCTCCTCGGCGCGGGCGGTGAGCATCAAGATAGGCGTGCTCCGAAGGTGCGCGTCGCGCCGCAAGCGCCGGCAAAGTTCAACGCCGTCCATGCCCGGCATCATCACGTCGAGGACGATCAGGTCAGGGCTTTCAGCCGTCGCCACCTCCAGGCCTTTCACGCCGTCGCGAGCAAGCAGCACGCGATAGCCGCTCTTGACGAGGTTGTACTGAAGCAAATCGAGGATATCGTCCTCGTCGTCCACGAGCAGAACCGACGGGGCCGATGGGGCGGCAGTATCCATAGACACGCTTGGGGCATCAGGGGGATGAAGCTCCAAAGATACCCCGCCGCTCGCATTCGTACGTTACCGCAGTATTAAGAGGAAGGGCCGGGAGGCGACCTTCGCGGCACCCCCGGCCCTTCCGATCTTTGACGCGCTATCGAACCACTACCATCTGCATCACCCTGGATCCGCCCGGCGCTTCGAGGCGGCAGAGGTAGAGTCCCGGCGCGAGACCGTTCGCGTCGAACTTTGCGCTATAGCGACCCTCCGGCAGCACCGAATCTTCCAGCGTCCGCACTTCGCGCCCGAGCACGTCGTAGACGCGCAGGCGGACCGCGCCCGGCACTTCGATCACGTACGGGATCGTTGTCGATCCGCTGAACGGGTTCGGGTAGTTCGCTTCGAGCGCAAAGGCCAACGGCTCTTCCGTCTCGGTGGCAATGGCGATTGCTACCAGCCCGGGCGTCCCGCCGGGGAGGGCCGACAACATCCAGTTTGCACCAAGTTCGTTCGGATCGCTCGGATCGAAAAGCTCGAGCGTGCGGCCTTCATCTTCGGCGCGAACCGGCCACGGTGCCTCGTTCGTGAACTGCACGGAGTCGACGAGCACGTCCGAAGCGTCATAAAGCCTTGCGGCGTCGCCGGATTTTCCAAGCCCGAAGCTGAACGTCGCCCCACACGTTGCTTGCGCAGCAAAGACGGCATCAAAAGCTGCTGCATCGCGGCAGAGAATGAGCGCGCCGCCGCCCGCGATGGTCGTCCCGGAAGGTATTTCGGAGCGGTGATCGTCGTCGTCGTCCGAGAAGATCCAGCCCGAGATGTCGATTGACGTTTCGCTCCGGTTGTAGAGTTCCACCCAGTCGTCCGTGTCCGCCGTCGGCGGCGGGTCGGGCTGGATCTCGGTAATGACGATGTCGCTGCCGGCGATGGCCTGCTTTTCAAAGTGCGCCACCACGGACGCCCCTGCCGCGGGATTGATGGTCAGCGCCGCGTCGCTACCGGCCGTCGATCCGGTCCACCCAGCGAAGCGGTAGCCGGGCATCGGTTCGGCGGTCAGCGTGAGGGGAAGTCCGGCGTAGTAGCTGCCTGTCCACGGAAACGAGTCGACTACGAGCCGGTTGACGCGCACCGTTCCCCCTTCGGCGGGCGCGGCATTGACGGCCACCGCCACGTTCGCGCCCAGCGAAAAGAAGCTCTGCATCTGCCCGCGCATAGCCTGCGGGCGCATTTCCGCGAACCGGCGCAAGTTGTACACCCGGCCCTCCCAGTCGGCAACGGATCCCCGGTTCCAGCGGGTGAGGTGCCGGGCCATCTCCGGCTGCAGGAGGTCATGAATGCTGTTGACCTGCGCGACGGCATGGTCGCTGCGTAGCGGGCCGTTCAGCAGGTCGGACATGCGGTTGACGAAATCGCGCTTGAAGTCCGCGTTCTTCAGCAGGCTCCGGAAGAGGATCGTGCTATGCGGCGGGTTGGGCCACTCCGGCCCGTTCGGATCGGAGGCGAACCTGAGCGTCTCGTGACGGAAGCCGTTCTGCGCATCATAAAGGCCGAAGCCGAAGTCGGTGTCATAGAGAATCCACCGCCAGCGGCCGTCCGGCGTTTGCGGCCGCCACAGCTTGACGTTGTTACCCGGCCAGTCCGTATTCGCGAAGTAGATCTGCGCGGCCATGTAGTCGATGTAATTCTCGATATCCACCGCCTCCTTCACGTAGGCGTAATCATCCGCCGAGGTCATCGCGTGCGATTGCACGTAGGCGACCAGGGCGTTGTAATGGTCGGAAGTACCGTGAATGACGTTCAGGTCCGCTTCGCGGGAGACGATCTCGACCATGTCGATCGCGTCGGGATCAACGCCGTGGTGCGAGGCCACGTAGTGCTCGTTGATCTTCTCGCGCAGATTATGGATGCCCCAGTACGCGCCATTGAGGAACACAGTCGTGGGGCGGTAGCCGAGACGGTCGATCTCGGTGTCCTCCACGAGTGTTTGCATGAGGCCGTCGCGGAATAGTGTCTCCGGCCAGTCGTTGCCGCTGTTGCGAAGGACGAACGCCTGAAACTCGTCGATTTCGCCATCAGGAAAGAGCTTGTAGTCGATCTCGCCCGGGCCGTACTGCGAGCGCGCGTAGAAGGCGAGCGATTTCTGCGCGTTCATGCGCGACCATCCGCCGTAGATGCGGAATCCGAGGTCCGCCTCGAACTCCGCATGTCCGTCCTCCGGGTTGAATAGCGAGAAGTGAACCGGCCGCTCCCAGTCCTGCCAGTAGTTGGCTCCGAAGTGAGGATCCCACGATTCCGCGTTCGGCCCGAGAATGTAGATGCCTTTCTCCTCCAACCACAGGTTCGGCGGGTCCGTCACGAGCGAGACGACCGGCAGGTGCGGCGACTCGTTGAACAAGTACGCCCTCGTTCCGATCGGACCTGGAACGTAGCCGTCCCTGAAAACGCGCGCGCGCACGACCGTCGTCCGCGTCAGCGTTATCGGTCCGCGGTAAAGCGGCGACGAGGGCGTGGGTTCGGAGGCGTCAAGCGTGTAGTGGATGGCCCCGGCACCGAGACCGGCGTCCAACTCAACTCCGACGGAGAACGTCTCGTAGAGTCCGGCCGCGGGCGAGACCGAAACGGCCGGGGTGAACCCCTCGTAGCCGCCGACGCTGTTCGCCAGACCCGGCGTTGGCACGTCGAAGAAAGCCCACGTCGCCGCGTCGGTGGCGGAGCGTCCGAAGGTGAAGTCGCTCGGGATGCGCGGCACATCGACCTGGTCCGTCAGCGTTCCGTCCGGTGCGGTCAGCGCGAGCGTCTCGCCGCCGGAGGAGACGGAAAAGGACGTATGCGCCGGAAGCCACGGCATCTCGCCAATGGTGGCGGAGAGGCCCCGCGGCGCGGTCGGCTGCTGGGCAAAGCCAAAGGTCAACAGCGGAATCAGCGTCAGATCGGAAGAATTTGCGGCGTTGTTGTGAACCTGCACTGCCAGCACGTTCTCTCCCTCCTGTAGGAGCAAGTGGATGTCCTCGATGCGAAAAGCTTCAATTTCGCCGCCCGCATAAAGATGCGCTTCTCGGTCCGTCGTTGCTGCCTGAGCGGCGGACGGCTCATCGCCGGGCGTGCCGATGTTGCTGCGCGCGATCTCGACGCCATTCAAATAGGCAACAAAACCGTCGTCGTAGTCCACATGAAGGAACGCCTGTTTCAACCCCACCGTGTCGCCCAGCGTGAAGGTGGTTCGCGCGAAAAGGGCGAGCGTGCCTGCCGAGACGGCCGTCGCATCATCACCGTCGCCGTAGCCAAAGCCGCTCGGCCCTGACGGCCAGGCAGCGTCATCGAAGCCTGCGGACTTCCATGCCGACGCGGGCTGTGCGGTGCTGTAGCGCCAGAGGTCGCCCCGGTCCACGACGGTCTCCCAGTGCCCCGAGAAGCCGGGCCGGTCCTTTCCGGAAGCGAACACCAGCGCAAAACCGTTGGCAGGTAGTGTGAGCGCAGGGAAGGTCCAGCGAAAGGGCCGATCCGGATCGTCCGACAGGCCGTAGCCCGTCAGGTCGACGGGAGTAGAGGCGGGGTTGTAAAGCTCTATCCAGTCCGAGAACTCGCCGTCTTCGTCGGCGAGGGTCGTGGCGTTAGAGGACATAACCTCATTAATCCGTACCGCTTGACCGTTGGCCTGTATAAACGAGAGCGAAGCCAGCATTAGGCCGGCGAGAAGGGATGCCGGAGTGCGCATGGTGAGGGTGTCTGAAGACGTGTATTTGGAGGGGCAAGGTGCCACTGCGAAAGCGCTGCCGCGCGCCGCCGAGGGATGCATCCTCTTGATACGCACCGCCCGGGCAAGTTACAAGTATTTCGTCAGAATACGTGAAAATGCTATCGGGATGCTTCAGCCTGCCGATACCTCCAGGGAAGCGTCTCCGTCTTCCACGTTTGTCGTCCAGAGCGCAGCGAAGAATCTACGCTTCCCGGCTGCGAAGAGACCGTCGAAGCGAGGTGAACCCATGTCCTGCGTGGGTCCTCTATTAAAAGCGCCGACGCTACTTCCCCCTTGATGAGAAAAAGCAGGTGTTTGATCCGTGTCCATGGGGCGCGAAACGAAGCGTCTCATCTATATGGAAGCGTAGATCCTCCGCTGTGTTCAGAATGACAACGGTGGACGGCGGCGGCTTTCGCAAGGGGCGGCGATGGGCGGAAGAGGAGGAGCCGAAGAAAGGACGAACGGCCCCCACCCATGTCATTGCGAGCAGCGCAGCGCCGCGGCAACCCCGCCACGCACGGCACGCCCATGTCATTGCGAGGAGCGCAGCGACGCCGCAATCCCGACCGGCCGGGCACGATGTACGAGATTGCTTCGCTCCGCTCGCAATGACAATAATCCCCATCCAAGAGGCCCGGCACCCTCCCATGTCATTGCGAGGAGCGCAGCGACGAAGCAATCCCGAAAGGTCGGGCACGATGTACGGGATTGCTTCGCTCCGCTCGCAATGACAATATTCCCGGCCCGCACAGCCGCCGCCCCACCACGTCATTGCGAGGAGCGCAGCGACGCGGCAATCCCGCCACGCACGGCACGATGTACGGGATTGCTTCGCTCCGCTCGCAATGACAATAATCCCTATCCAAGAGGTCCGGCCCCGTCCCATGTCATTGCGAGGAGCGCAGCGACGAAGCAATCCCGAAAGGTCGGGCACGATGTAGGAGATTGCTTCGCTCCGCTCGCAATGACAATAATCCCTATCCAAGAGGTCCGGCCCCGTCCCATGTCATTGCGAGGAGCGCAGCGACGCGGCAATCCCGAAAGGTCGGGCACGATGTAGGAGATTGCTTCGCTCCGCTCGCAATGACAATAATCCCTATCCAAGAGGTCCGGCCCCGTCCCATGTCATTGCGAGGAGCGCAGCGACGAAGCAATCCCGAAAGGTCGGGCACGATGTAGGAGATTGCTTCGCTCCGCTCGCAATGACAATAATCCCTATCCAAGAGGTCCGGCCCCGTCCCATGTCATTGCGAGGAGCGCAGCGACGAAGCAATCCCGAAAGGTCGGGCACGATGTAGGAGATTGCTTCGCTCCGCTCGCAATGACAATAATCCCTATCCAAGAGGTCCGGCCCCGTCCCATGTCATTGCGAGGAGCGCAGCGACGCGGCAATCCCGCCACGCACGGCACGATGTACGGGATTGCTTCGCTCCGCTCGCAATGACAATAATCCCTATCCAAGAGGTCCGGCCCCGTCCCATGTCATTGCGAGGAGCGCAGCGACGAAGCAATCCCGAAAGGTCGGGCACGATGTAGGAGATTGCTTCGCTCCGCTCGCAATGACAATAATCCCTATCCAAGAGGTCCGGCCCCGTCCCATGTCATTGCGAGGAGCGCAGCGACGAAGCAATCCCGAAAGGTCGGGCACGATGTAGGAGATTGCTTCGCTCCGCTCGCAATGACAGTATTCCTTACCCGACCAGCCCGGCACGCCCATGTCATATAAGGCGTCCCGCAGGAGCGTTCATTCATTCACTCCCGAACGCTTCCAGTCGTTCTTTGGCATGTTGCGTCATCGTGTGCTCGGGGCCGAGCGCGGTCAGGATGCGCTCGTAAGAGGCCGTCAGCAGCGAATCGGCCTGCCCTCGCCTGCCGATGCGGGCGAGGGCCTCGCCGTAAAGACCGGCCGTATTGGCGCGCTCAGGATTGTCCTCCGGTAACAGCGCTGCGCGCAGCTCGTACGCCTCTCGGAGCGGCGGCAGCGCCTCGCGCGTGCGGCCGAGCGCCATCAGGACGGCCCCTTCGTTCTGCAAACCGTACCCAAGGTATGGATGATCGGGCGGCAATCCCGCCCGCCAGATGGCGACCGCCTTCCGGTACGCCGCCAGCGCCCCTTCCACGTCCCCCGTCTTGCGCCGCAGCGATCCAATGTTGTTGTAAATGATGCCGATCGTCGGGTGGTCCGCCCCGAGCGCCACCGAATCAATGGCAATGGCGGCCATCTGCAGGGACTCCGCGCGCGCAAAATGCTCCAGATTGATCTCCACCGCCGCCAGATTGCCCATTGCGTAGGCTACGTCCGGGTGCGTCGGGCCGCGAAGCCGCCTGTAGAGCCGCAGCGCCTCTTCATGCAGTTCTCGCGCCGCCTCGAAATCCTCCAGGTCGTCGCGGATAATGGCGAGGTGACTGATCGTGAGCGGCACATCGGGATGGTCGTCCCCGTGCTTGCTTCGCAGGATGGCGAGCGAGCGGCGGTAGAGCGCCTCGGCCTCCTCGGTCTGTCCCTGGTCCGAACGGAGGGTTGCCATGTGCCCAAGCGCCACGGCGAGGGCCATGCTGTCCATATCCGGATGCTCGGTGAGAATCTGCAGCGCTTCCGTCAGCAGCGGCTCGGCGGCCGCATAGTCGCCCTGCTCCCAGCGAAGCGCGCCGAGATCGGAAAGTCGCTCGGCTCGGACAAGCGTTGTCTTCCCGCCGCCGCCTGCCGCCAATGCCATCGTCAGAAAAGAGTCGGCGGACTCGTACTCGCCCATGCGCCGCCGTAGGCTTCCGAGCGCCACCCAGGTCTCCATAGCCTCATCGGGATCGGGGCGCACAGGCAGCAGCGCAAGTGAGCGCCGCAAATGAGGCTCCGCCTTGTCGAATAGCCCCAACTCCATGTACGACACACCGATCGTGCGCTGGAGCGCCATCTCGAGGGCCGGGTCGCCCCCGAAGCGCTCCGCCAGCGACCGCCCGGCGCGGTCGAGCACGTCCGCGACCCGCACGTCCGGCCCGTCGGCAAAGGGGTCCGGCGAAGCGAGCATCTCCTGAAGAAACGCGCTCACGGCCGCCGCTTTTCTGCGTTCCTTTCCGGCGATGCGGGCCTGTGCCACCGCGCCGATGAATCCGATGAGCAGACTCGCCGCGACGAGCACAGCAGCCACCGCGCCTACTCGGTGTCGCCCCACGAACTTGCGCAACCGGTAAGCGCCCGAAACCGGCCGCGCCGCCACCGGCAGGCCCCGCATATGCCGCCGCAGGTCGGCACCGAGTCGTTCGGCGGTTGCGTAGCGCGCCTCCGGCTCCTTGCGTAGCGCCTTCAGGATGATCGTGTCGAGGTCGCCCCGCAGCCGCCGTGCGAGGCGCTCGGGGAGGATCTTCAGGCCCGTGTGGCCGGCCGTCCCGCGCGCCGCCGTGCTCGGCCGCGTCGGCTCGGATCGGCAAACGACCTGCTCGATGGCGCTCGGCGTCCGCGACGGGAAGCTGTACGGCCGCTCGCCCGTGAGCAGTTCGAAAAGCACCACGCCAAGGGCGTAAACGTCGGAAGCCGTGGTCACCGCCTGGCCCATCACTTGCTCGGGCGCGGCATACTCGGGCGTCATGAGCGCCATGCCCGTGCGGGTGAGGGGTGCCTCTTCCTCCTGTTCTTCTCCCGCAATCAGCTTGGCGATTCCGAAATCGAGCAGCTTAACGCGCCCGTCGGTCGTCACCATGATGTTCGACGGCTTTAGGTCCCGGTGGATGACGAGATTCTGATGCGCGAAGGCAACCGCGTCGCAGATCGTGGAGAACAGCGCCAGACGCTCGTCCACGCCGAGGCGGTGAAGGCGGCAGTAGTCCGTCACGGGAAGCCCGTCAACGTACTCCATGACGAGGTATAGCCGGCCGCCCTCCACGACGCCTCCGTCGAGTATCCGCGCGATGTTGGGATGATGAAGCCGCCCAAGGATGCGCCGCTCCACGGCGAAGCGCTGCCGGTACTCGTCCGGCAGGAATCCCGCCTGCATCATCTTAACCGCCACGTGCTGCTCGAACACGCCGTCGGCGCGGCGGGCGAGCCAGACCGTGCCCATGCCGCCGCGCCCGATCTCTCGCAGCAACTCGTATGGCCCGATGCTTTCCGGCGGCTCGTTCTCCGGAAAAGCCATCGGCACGAGGTCGAGCGCCCCCCGGCTGAATCGGCCGGTGTCCTCGGCCCGTTCGTACGCCGCGATCAGTGTCCCGATCTCCTCGCGCAGCGCCGCGTCGCCCGCGCACGCTTCGTCGAGGAAGGCGGAACGGGCCTCCGCCTCCAGCGGCAGCGCGTCCGCAAGAAGGTCCGAGAGTACGGCCCATCGTTCTGGCGTGTAGGCGGGCATAGCATCGCATGGAAGAGGAGAAAGGTGGCAGGTGCGCCGCTGGAGAGGTTGTCTGAAAGAGCCTACGCAGAAAGATGCCCTCTTTAGTCATGACGACTCTTCACGAGGGCTATCCGGAAAGCTCCTGTTGTAGCCAGGCCTGGGCGGCCGCCCAGTCCCGCCACGCCGTTGCCGGCGAGAGGCCCAGCAGTTCGGCCGTTTCCTGAATGGTGAAACCGGCGAAGTAGCGCATCTTGACCACTTCTGCCTGCCGGGCGCTCAGCAGGGCGAGCCGGTCCAGCGCCTCGTCGAGTGCCAGAACTTCCTCCGACCGCTGATCGATCATGAAGAAGGCGTCCTCGAAGGTGTCCGCCGCTTCGCCGCTGCCGCGTTTGGCGGCCCGTCGCGTCCGGGCGTAATCGACGAGGATCTGCCGCATCGCCTGCGCAGCGGTCCGGAAAAAATGCTCGCGACTGACGAACCCGCCGTCCGCCCGGTTCAGCTTGATGTAAGCCTCGTGGAGTAGCGCCGTCGTATTGAGCGTCGCGGGGGCGTCGCTTCGCCGCCGCTGCCGGTGCGCGAGCCGGTGCAACTCGTCATAAAGAAGGGGGAGCAGGCGGTGGAGCGCCTCGGTGTCACCCTCGCCCACCCGCCGGAGGAGCAGCGTCAGATCTGAAGTGGTGGACGAGAGTTCCATGCGAAGCGGCGACCGGCACATAATGCCCTGCAATGATTCGGGGCAATATAGCCGCTCACCCTCCGGGATGCACGCGCGTAACCTCCTGCGGCCGCAGGTCGGCAGCAAAAGCGCACGCTGTCTTCTCCATTTCTACACAAATGGCGCACGGCATCCGGCGCATGGCACGGGGCGCACGGCCGCCGCTCACCCGCGCCCCGCCGCAGGCTGCGGCGTCTCTCCGCGCCCGGCAAAGTGCCGCCGCGCTTGCTCCAGCCGTTCATGGTTGCCAATGTCGATCCAGAGCGCCCGTTCGTCGCGGTACGAGCCGATGCGCGCTCCCGCGCGCGTGAGACGGAAGTAAACGTCCATGATCGAGAAGACGCCTTCCTCGGTCATCTCCTCAAAGATGCGCGGCGAAATGACCTGGACGCCGAGAAAGTCCGCGCGCTGCAATCCCTCGGGCGCATCGCAGGCGAGGTGCTCGGCTCCCGTCTCCGCGTTGCCGTAGCCGCAGAAACGGCCGCCGCCGTCGAGCAGCAAGAAGCGCGGCGTTTCGGCGCGGCGCACGGAGAGCGTCGCCAGGTCGCCGGCTTCCAGGTGCGACTCGTAAAGGGCCGACAGGTCGATCTCCGTCACGATGTCCGCATTGTGCATGAAGAAAGGCGCGTCCTTTCGGAAGTGCCGCGCCGCGTTGCGAAGCCCGCCGCCGGTCTCGAGCCGCCGCTCGGGTTCCTCGGAAAGGAGCACCTCCACGCCAAACCCGTCCCGCTCCTCCACAAAGGCCCGAATCTGCTCTGCCATGTAGTGGATGTTGATGATGAGCCGGTCCGCCCCGGCCGCGATGAGGCGGCGGGCGACGCGCTCGAGCATCGGCACGCCGTCCACCGGTACGAGGGCTTTGGGCACGTGGTCGGTGAGCGGCCGGAGGCGCGTGCCGAGGCCCGCCGCAAGGATCATGGCATCCAATCAATTCTACCGTCTTCTTTGGTCTGTCGAACCCCGTCTACCCTCCCGCCCCGGCCCGGTTCAGTGCTGCGAGGGCAGGAGGGAAGAAGTCACGTGATTTTGCACCCGCGACGAGAAAGAACGGCGGCAGAAGCGTAGATATTCCTTATCCTTCCTGTCCCGATTGCAGACTCCACTAAAGCTCCAATTGCCCGCCTGATGCCATGAAGACCTCTCTTCGCCTGCTCTTACCTTTCTTTATCGTCCTGTGGTGCGCCCCGCCGGCGCTGTCCCAGCCCGCCCGCGGCATCGTTAAAGAAGGTCTCACGATCCAGAGCGCGAGGCTCGGCAAGGCCGTTCGCTACAGCGTCTACCTGCCGGCCGATTACGAAACGTCCAACCGGCTTTACCCGGTCGTGTACCTCCTCCACGGCTACACGGACAACGACACGGGCTGGCTGCAGTTTGGCGAAGCCAACCGCATCGCGGACGACCTCATCGCTTCGGGCGACATTCCGCCCATGATCCTCGTCATGCCCGATGCGGGCGTCTCCTGGTACGTCGACAACTTCGACGGCTCCGTTCCTTACGAGAGTTTCTTCATCGAAGAACTGATCCCGATGATCGAGCGCACCTACCGCGCGCGGCCGGAAAAACAGTTCCGTGGCGTCGCGGGACTCTCGATGGGCGGCTTCGGCACGCTTGTTTACAGCATGAGGCACCCGGACCTCTTCGCCGCCGGTGCCGCCCTGAGCGCGGCCGTCTGGACGCGCGACCAGCTCCTCGACATGCCGCAGGAACAGTGGGAACAGTGGGCGAAGCCCGTCTACGGCCCCGGCCTCCAGGGCAAGGAGCGGCTCACGCCTCATCTGCTCTCGTACAACGCCATCGAGATCACGAATACCGCTGATCCGGAGCAGTTGCGGAAGGTGCGCCTCTACATAGACTGCGGCGACGACGACTTCCTGACCGTCGGCAACGCTGCCCTTCACATTGCCCTCACCGAGCGAGAGATCCCCCACGAATACCGCTCGCGTGACGGCCGGCACACGTGGTCTTACTGGCGCACCGGCCTTCCGGACGCGCTCCGCTTTATCGGCGAAAGCTTCCGCCGCTAATTCCGCCCGCTAAACGATAAGCGTGCCATGGAAAGGGTCATCGTTTGCGACCTCGGGCGGGTTCCCTACGCCGAGGCATGGGATATGCAGAAGCGCCTTCAGGCGCGGCTCGTTCGCGCAAAGCGCGCGGCGCTGCCGGAACGCATTCCGCACGTCCTCTTGCTGGTGGAGCACCCGCCCGTCTACACCATTGGGAAGAGCGGCGACGAAAGAAACCTCCTCCTTCCACCCGCCGAACTCGCCGCACGCGGCGTTTCCTTTTACCACGTCGAGCGTGGCGGCGACGTGACTTTCCACGGGCCGGGCCAGATCGTTGCCTATCCGATCCTGGACCTCGGCCGCTTCTTCACCGACATGCACCGCTACATGCGTACGCTGGAGGAGAGCATTATCCGCACCTGCGCGGATCACGGCGTCACGGGTGGACGGGTGAAAGGACGAACGGGCGTATGGATCGGACCGGACCGCCGGGGTCCCGAGCGCAAAATTGCCGCGCTTGGCGTGCAGTGCAGCCGGTGGGTGACGATGCACGGCCTGGCCCTGAACGTCAATACGGACCTGGCGTACTTCGGCGGGATCGTGCCGTGCGGCATTGCCGATCGGGGCGTCACCTCGCTGGCGCAGGAACTCGGCCATGCCATGGACATGGGTGCCGTCGCGCGCCTCTTAGTGAGGCATCTCATGGAGGCGTTGGACGCAGACGGCGAGACACTCACTGGAGAGGAGGCCGTCCATTTTCTCCGCGCGTACCTCGCCGGGGAGGGCGTTCGGGAAAATGCAGCAAAGGCCGCGGATAAAGCTTCGGTCATACAAGCTGCATCCGAACCGGCTGTGTCGCGCGGCGTGTAACCGGTCGCGGGTTCCCGCCGGCGTTCGGCTCCTGAGCAGGAGTCCCGATGCGCGGCAACCCGTGGCCCTGAACGGCATCATCACCCGACTCTCTATACAACTATGGCTGCTTTCGACCTGGAGCAATTTACCCGTCGTCTCATTGCCGAGACGCTTTTTTACGACGACGAATACGGCGCGATCGGCAATCTGAGCCTCATCGATCTCACGGAAGGGCGCGAAAAATACCTCGCTTCGTTCGTCCCGGAGGATGGAAACTTCATCGTCGAAGAAGCCACGGAGTGGGAGGACGAGGAGCGCGAAGAGGACGACGAGATCGGCTACGCGCTTGCGGTCGACAGCACCGAGCATGGCTGCTTCGACACGATCGAGCAAGTCTCCGACGCCCTTCTTACCCTCGCTCGCGAACAGAACCTCGTGCCGAGCGTGACGCTTCTCTTCGAAGAAGACGAGCCGGGCTGACCAGAGGCAGAGTCGCCGGCGCGGCCGGCCGGTCTACGCTACCGGGTAGACCGGCCGCCCTGCGCCCCCGCCCCGAACGACGCCGTCATCAGGCCTGTTGCCGATGCGACGTTTACAGGTTCGCCTCCTTTCCGCAGCCTTCATCGGCATTCTTGCTGCCCTCGGGTGCAAGTCGTCTCCCGGCGCGGTGATCAAACCGTAGGAGTTTTGGCCGGGGTATAGCGGTGGGCTAAAAGGCCCTAACCGAAACCGCCGAACTGACGAGCCGAAGGGAACACGTCAGCACTTCTGCCGCGTCTTCAACCACTACGTAAATGATCCGACACTGCCGGTAGATCAGTTCTCGTGTAGATTCGTCTCCGATCTCGGCCACGATGCGCCCGGCGCGCGGAAGGTCGCTCAGCTGCGCCGCCGCTCCAAAAGTGCCTACTACGAACTGCGGCGCGAAGTCGGGGTGACCTCCTCGCCGTGCGCCTCAATCGCATCGAGGTCGCGCAGCGCCTGCGGCCTCCAAATGACCTCAGCCACGGTTCCACGAGCGTTCTTGGCGCGGCTTACGGAACTCCGCTTCAGCCACCGACTACGATATGCCTGGCCCCTCCTGGGTGAGGCCCGTGTTCACTTTAGGGATAAGGATGAGGCGCTCGATCACGTCATCGAGCGAGGCTCCATCCGGGAGAGCTTGGACGAAGCGAACTATCTCTTCCTTCGATTGAACGGCGGGCATGGTTACGTGGCGTTTATGGCAGAACGCCATGCGAAGGGCCGGGTTTGCACCAACGTTGAGGGCCGTATAACAGATGGATGGTAAGCGCCCGAGGGCAGCGCGGCAGTTGACCTGGCAGAGCAGATGGCAAGTCAACACGAAGCGAAAGCGCGAAGCTCTGAGCCGGCGTGCAGCGGCGGGTTATGTGGCGCGGCGGCTACAGGAGCGCGCGGAATTCGGCCACCGTAAGACCCGCTTCCCGGATGATCGAGCGGAGCGTTCCCTTCGCCGCCATATCGTGGTCCGGAACGACTGCCCGGCGATGCGGTGCGCTCGACTGGCGAAGAATCATGTGACTCCCCTTCTGCCGGTCGAACTCGTAGCCGAGCTTCTCCAACGCCTTCACGAAGTC
This sequence comes from uncultured Bacteroidota bacterium, assembly GCA_963790965.1. Classification (GTDB taxonomy): domain Bacteria; phylum Bacteroidota; class Rhodothermia; order Rhodothermales; family DASSAV01; genus CAWBQO01. Next base: position 580,979 of record CAWBQO010000006.1, on the reverse strand, counting down.
GGCCGGAGACGACTGGAAGCGGCCCCACTGCTACACCTCAACCAGTTCCTCGGTGATCGGGGGCGGGACCGGATCGCCGTGGCCCTCAAGGCTCTCGACGTAGAGAGCGATGGCCTCTTTGACGTTGGCGAGGGCATCCCCGCGTGTCGGGCCGTCCGCAATACAGCCGGGAAGACTCGGGACGGTGGCGACGAAGACTCCGTCCTCGTCAGTCTCGATCAGGACTCGGTATTTCATAAAGGCGCTCAGCGTTGGGTTGAGGCGGATTGTACATTGGAAAATCTTTGCGGTTCGGGAGCGCCACAGAGCAAATGACCGCTCAGCCGTGAAGGGCCGCTCAGCCGGTTCTACGTGGCGAAAGGTAGTTGCGCGCAGTCCTGCGAAGCAACACTCCTCAAGCGCCGTGACCGCTTCCTTCCTGGATTAAGTGGCGCATCGGCATAGCGCAAAATTATTCGACCTTTGGCAATCGCGTTCACGCCTGGTCACTGGCGAACGTAAGCTTGACGAACACCGTCGGTAGACGCATAGGCGAAAACCGCTCCGTTGATTGCCGCAGCCACCCAACCCTGCTGGATGCCAACGCTCACTTGCCACAGACTTCCCAGCACGCCGATGCCATACACCACGAGTGTCAGGTGCCATGCCCACCGCCTCCGTAGCCACGACGCACAGGCCAGAACAGCGAGGACACACCCGATGAATGTGAGCAATGCCCAAGTCCACTCGCCGAACCACCTCACCATGATCGTGCTGCCACCCGTGACAGCGAGAGACTCACGGAAGTCAGAAGATGCAGCGCTGCCTGCGGCCATCACGAAGCAGGCGAGCGCCCCCGCAGCATGAATGGCTGTGAGCATATGAAGAAAACGAGGAAGCCTCTCCATCGGCATGTGGTTGGGTGATGAACCACTGTAGGGCCGCATAACATATTGACGCCGCCGGTACGGCGTTACAAGATGAGCGCGCCGATGCCAAGCGCGAGAGCGGAAGCCGAGAGGAGCGTCAAGGCCGTGATGATCGCGCCGGCGTTCTCCGGGTGCCGGCGGCGGATGAGGTGGAGGATGTGGAGCATGGTCGTTGCCAATCTGGTGACGGGGGCTTGGATTACGATGAGCGGAGATCGTTGGTTACACGCTGCTCAACTCAAACCCGCTTGCGAGGCGGCTAACAGAGGGCCCTTATGTTGCACGGCCTACTTGCGACCGAGCAGCTGGTCTACCGTCAGCCCAATGTCGCGCACGATCTTTCACAGAAGCGACAGCGAGACGCCGCGGCCATTGTGAAACGGCACCGTCGTGGCGCGGCCATCCGCGTTCCGGAACTGCTTGTGTGAACCGCATTGACGGACCTCGTCAAACCCGAGCGCGCGGAGCAGCCGGATGACCTCCTGCGGAGAGAGAACCGGGACGTTTCCGACGACTACGCCGCAACCGAGATGAGTTGCGTTCCGACAAACTCGCCTTCGAGCACGGGATCCCCGTCCTCCAGCAACATCTCAATCATCTCCCGCATGTTGGCTTGAAGCTCGCCGAGCGTCTCAGCCTGGGAATATGCGCGGGGGAAACCCGGGAGGTACCCGACAAGGAGCGAGGCGGCGGGGTCTCGCACAATGATGACGGCGTAAGTGTGCATCGTACAGCAGTTCGTTTCTAACAGAACGCGGGACACGCCCACGGATTGCCGCCGGCGGAGTGCGGCATAACAGCTGAGTTAGCCCTCAGCGGCAGAAGCGAGCGGGAGATACACATCGGTGATCATCTCGTGCTCTTGCACGGCGCGTCCAACGTTGACGTAGTGGAAGAACATCGGGAACGCTCCCGCGGCTTCACCGCTCTCTGGCAGCCACCTCCGCCGGAGATACTCGGCAGTGGTGTTGTGGCGGCGGGGTCCCAAATGGCGAGCCACCGCACAGCGCAACCCGGGAATCACCTTGCCAACGGCCCCTTCTTCGTTGGGAGCAACCGGGCCGTCATAGGACACGCAGAAGTCCACCCGGTGCTGCTCCGGAGCAACCTGTGCGGGGTCGGTGTAGTGAATGCCGAATGTCCGTGCGTGTTGTGGCGAGACGCCGTTGCGGATGCGCCACTGGATCAGGCGCTTTGACGTTTCGTACTCCAGCTCCGGCGGGCCGTAGTGCTCAACGGCGGCGACCGCGGTCTCGGGGAACTCGACGATTCGGACTTCCATGAACTTCCCCATGAGGCCTGACAGTTGGCGCTTCAGCCGCGAAAGGCTGAGGGCACAAGGTAGTTTGAGGCAGTGATAGCGCCGACACTCGGACGAGCCGAGTACGCTGACGCCCCATGTCGGCCTGCAGCGGCAGGTTACACGGCCACGGCGAGTATGAGGCCGGGTGCGGCTTCATGAAGGGCAGCGTTGATCGCTGGCCCAAGCGGCACCAGATCGTCAATGTCGTTGCTGACAGCGGAGAGCACAACGAGGCAAAGGTCGATTCCGCTCAAGTTCTGCTGGTACTCGATTCCACGGTCCATCGTCAGCAGCACGTCGAACTCCGCCTCGGCCAGTCTCAGCAAATGGCCGTTCTTGATCCCGCCCCACCCACGTTCGGGCACCGTCAATGCCTCGGATGCGATTTGCCCGTCGAGCGACCACTTCAGCTTGCGCGGGAGGTTCTCGTCAAGCAAGACACGGATCACGCCTCAGCCACCAACTCATGCTCCGCCAGTTCGAGAAGTGCTTCGGCTTGCTCGCGGCTGACTGTCGGAAAATCGTCGCGGAAGTCCTCGATCCGCTTTCCATTGCGGAGATAGACGAGAAGCGTGTCGATAGGCACACGGGTGCCCGTGAACACAGGCGTCCCGCTCAGGATGTCGGGATCGGAATGGTAAACGGCGGCTCGGTCCATCGGCTCGGTAGCTCGGTTTCCAGTAGAACGCTTCGACCAGCATTCGGATTCTGCGGCGTGGGAGGTGAGGCGGTATAACGAGTGGCCGGTCAGCCGCACGCGGCAAACGGCACGAGAGTGAACCAGGGCAACGTACGCGCCGACGCTCAGCCGAAGCAAAAGCGCTGACGCCGCGTGTCGGCCTGCAGCGGCTGGTTATATGGCCGGTTGATGATGCACTTACGTCTCGTCTCCTGTGAGCTCGGGCAGCACCTCTCGGATAGAATTTATCATCTCCGAAGATGTATTCGAATGTAAGTGTCGTCTCACGAAATTCGACAACCCATCTTCCCCGCCCACGGCACCCATATGAAATACAGATTGGGATATATGACGAACAAGTTGTTTTGAGTTGAAAAACATGAGCGCGCCATCATAGTCGGACTCGCTGATAATGTTGTCTATGACGGATTCTATCTCGCTCGAGACTACCGCCACATCAATACCTAATGGGATTTGTTCTAGCGCTGCCTGGAGATCAGTCGCAGAATCTGGCGCAGCGTCAATAGCTCGCAGCACTGCCTTTCTGACCCTGTGGCTGACATGCTCATTTATCTGCGTTACCCTTTCAGTATCTAGGCGCTGCAACACTACTTCCTTGGCAGTTTCAACCTCAGCTTCTCCAAACCCCAGCACGTCGCTTATAGATGCAAGAACTTCGGGGGCGATAATTACATTCTCGATTTCCGCAACTGATAGAACATGAACGTTACGGGCTTGCAAGCTAGCCACCTCTTCGTCAGTTCGCCGATCTCTGTCAACGATGCCCTCTGCCCTCAGGTGGTGAAGTTGGGGTGCTCCATTGAGAGCTATAGTGAATTGGATCACCCTACCACAACTCCCGACGGCAACTACATAACGCTCTGGGTAGCTAACAGAGTAAAGCAGGGTATCCAAGCTGTCTAGCTCGCCCTCTACAAATAGTACCGGACGCCGACTTCCGAGCAACTCGGCCACCAGCGTGGTCGGCAAGCCCTCTGCTTTCTGTAGTGGCTCCCACAGCCAGCCTTGACCGCTATACTCCTTAAGCCAAATCCGAGTTGCTGCAGGGCGGGAAGTGGCGAATTCTACATCATGTGTTAGATACACGAATAGGCAGTCACTTCGCTCGGCCTCCAGTGAGTCAAACACACTGTCTCGAATAGAACGGTGAAGGTGTATTTCGGGCTCGTCGATTACAAGGACTGACTCTTCGGGGGCCACAAAAACGCTTGCCATCAAGTATAGAGCAACTCGTTCCCCGTCGCTCATTTCGGAGGCGTTGTACTGACCAGCATTCGCATTTGCCATCACCTTGCCCGATTCGAACAGTATTTCTCGGTGGGGGAAGACAGTAGCCCACACGCGCTCCACCTTGCCGGATGGCGACTCAGGCGGAGCGTCTAGAGGCTCGCCGTCAATGTGCGATTTGGTAAAGACGTGATTCCTCTCGTTTGTTTTTGCAAACACAAGCTTCATGAGCCTGTCGTAGTCGTTGAGCAAGCCAGTTATAGGCTTACTTCTCCACCTGTCGTTCGCTCTGCGCTGATCAGCAGCGTGCTGGTCCGATCTTCCGTAGTACCAATCCTTCTCCGCCTTATCAACTACCTCAGGGGCTACGGACTCTGGAACCTCTAAGGCTCGCTGAGCTGATATCCGCTGAAGAGGTGCAAGTGATTGGTTCGCTTGTTCGATGGCGTATCCAAACCTGCTCTTCCCGCTTCCATTTGCGCCCACCACCACTAGAGACTCTAGATCAGCCAGCCTAGTGAACGTGTCTGGTTGATTCGGAGGTGACGTCGCGTCTCCTTTTGGAACTCGAAGCGAAGATGGACGAGGCATGGTCGAGAGAGGAGAAAGGAATGGAAGGGCTAGGCCATATAACAGAGGGCCGCTCAGCCGCAAAGGGCTGAGGGCACAAGGACGGTGCGAGAGACATAATACGCCGAAGCTCGGACGTGCTGAAAACGCTGACGCCCTTTGTCGGCCTGCAGCGGCGGGTTATACCGCCGATGTATCAATCCTGCTGCTAAACTGTTCTGTGGTTCGGAAAGCGTTCCGAGTGGGGAGAGGCATATTGATCTTGTAGTCTGTTTTGGACAAGCGCCAGTTCCCCCGCTTGATCTGGCTGTTGATCTCGTCCTTGCTGAACACGTAGCCGGAGCTGGCTGAGTCTAAAAGGACCAAATAGTAGTTGTCAAGCGCGTCGTTCAGGAAATCGACGTACTGCTTACCGAGGCCCCAAAACGGACGATCAACGCGACTGATCTTGACGATGAGAAAGCCGCCCGGGTGGCGAAAGTAGTTTCCACGGCGGAAGACCTTTCGGAACAGCTTCCCTTGCTCCGATTCGAGATCAGGCTGGGTTGCGCCGACGGCGTCCACGAACTGCTGAATGTCTGGGGCGACGGTAGGCATGGCAATAGGCGGTATAACTAGCATTATACTGCGACGGTGTAGATAACACGCAGAAGTTAGCGAGCGCAAATCTACCATTGACAGCTACTTGTACACATGCTCGCGTGTTATCTGCACCGGTGTCGTTGCAATGCCTAAGTTACACTCAGCTTCTTGGTCTGTCAAAACACATTGATGAGGCCTTTGAACCACTCCTGCCGCACGCGCCACCCTGACTGCGCAGCCGCACAGGGCAAGCAGCACCGTGGTCGGACGAAGCGGCGATAGCGCCGACGCTCGGAAGAGCCGAGAACACCCGAGCCCTTCGTCGGCCTGCAGCGGCGGGTTACATGGCCGGCCATCGCGCCTAACACCGTCCCATTTCAACGAGACGGGCGAGACACGGCGTCAGTGAACGAGACACGAGCTTCCATTCCCCACGCTCATGGACCCATGTGCTCATGTATTTCAGCGGCCCCCACCGTCCCACCGGGCGCATCTCGCCATCAATGTCCAGCCGCCCCATCACGAGGGCGACCGGGCCATGGAACACGACCTCCGTGTCCGTCAGTTCTACCGCCGTCGCATCCCATGCTGCGAGACCAGCGATCGCCTGATCCTTCCCCTCGATAAGTCCACCCGGAGTGAGCACCCTGAACTCATCGATGGTCAAATCCGAGAAGAGCACTGAATCGCGGCCTACGATAGAGGACCGGATCATCTGTTCGTTGAGGCGGATTAGTTCAGCCCGGTCGGCCTCTCCGCTGGGAACGACTCTCGAGGGCAAGTCCGCCGAGACGCACCCAGCGAGGAGGCTCCCCGGAATCGTCAAAGCTGTGAGCAAGACCAGGCACGATCTCATCATGGCAGGAAGGCGGTGTAACTCGTATTAGGCTGAACCGCTGCAGATAACACGCAAGCATGAGTGCGCCTATGTTCGCTGAACACCGGCAGGCATGTCTGCACCAGTATCGTTACAATCTACAAGCTACGTTCATCATCAGGGGGAGTCAATAGGGAAAAAGATATGTGCGTCCGCTGAACCGCCCCGCCTGCCGCACGCGCCGCCCTTGGCCGCCGGACGGCAGAGGCCTACACGCGCTGCACGCCCTATTGAGGTAGCTGTCACAAGCTCTGCCACCCTCGGAGCCTCGGAGCCGGGAACGGGCTGGCCTTTCTGACGCACCTTTCCGCGAACCGGACCGCGATCAAAGCCGGCGCTGGATCGCCGGGGCAATCCCGACGCGACCATGAAATCACCCGCACCCCGACATCCAACGATTGTCGTCGGGCCGCCGGCTTCGGACCACCGACGAACCGCCTGCCCCGCCGCGCGTTCTCCGAGACTCCGCAGCACCCTCTTCCCTACACCTCCATGCAGCCCCTCCGCACCTCCGAACAGATCCGCGCCGACTTCCTCGAGTTCTTCCGCGAAAAAGGCCACGAAGTCGTCCCCTCGGCCTCGCTCGTGCCCCATGGCGATCCGACGCTGCTCTTCACGAACGCGGGGATGAACCAGTTCAAGGACGTCTTCCTCGGCACGGGCGAACGGCCTTACAACCGCGCCGTGGATACCCAGAAGTGCCTCCGCGTTTCCGGCAAGCACAACGACCTCGAAGAGGTGGGGCACGATACGTACCACCACACGCTCTTCGAGATGCTCGGCAACTGGAGCTTCGGAGATTACTTCAAGAAGGAAGCCGTCGCCTATGCCTGGGAGCTGCTCGTCGGCCGCTGGGGCCTCCCGGCCGACCGCCTCTTCGCCACCGTTCATGAGGGCGATGAGCGGCTTGGGCTGGCTCCGGATGACGAGGCGGCGGACTACTGGCGCACCGAAACGGCCATCCTCCCGGAGCACATCAAGTTCTGCCGCTCGAAGGACAACTTCTGGATGATGGGCGACACCGGCCCGTGCGGCCCCTGCTCTGAAATCCACATCGACCTTCGGCCAGACGAGGAGCGCGCGCGCGTTCCGGGCATTGACCTCGTCAATGCCGACGACCCGCGCGTGATGGAGCTCTGGAACCTCGTCTTCATTCAGTACAACGCGCAGCCGGACGGCACCCTGCAGCCGCTCGCGTCCCGCCACGTCGATACCGGCATGGGCTTCGAGCGCGTCGTGGCCGTCCTGCAGGAGAAGTCTAGCAACTACGACACTGACCTTTTCGCGCCCATTCTCGCCCGCGTGGCCGAGCTTTCCCCGCGCGAAGACGTGCGTGGCTACGATGCCATTATGGCCGAAGCGGAGGGCGAGCGCGAGCGCGTTCGCATCGCCATGCGCGTGGTGGCGGATCACATCCGGGCCGTGGCGTTTGCCGTCGCCGACGGGGCCTCGCCGGGCAACGTGGGGCGCGGGTACGTCATCCGCCGCATCCTTCGCCGCGCCGTCCGGTACGGTTATCAGACCCTCGGCTTTCGCGAGCCGTTCCTGTTCCGCCTCATCGATCCGCTCGTTGAGAAAATGGGCGAGTCCTTCCCGGAGCTTGTGCAGCAGCGGGAATACATGGAGCGCGTCATCCGGGCGGAGGAAGAAAACTTCCTGCAAACGCTCGGTACCGGCATCGCCTCCTTCGAGCGCATCGTTCCCTACATCGAACGGCTCGCGGGCACCGAAGAAATGAAGATGGAGGAGGGCGAAGTCGCCCGGGTCCTCGACGCGCTCCGCGCCGACCGGCAGACACTCGATCTGCTCGGCAAAGCCTACGGCGGCAAGGACACGGAGGCCCTTCTGGACGCCTTCTCCCGGTCCGCCGCGCAGCGCGTCATGCCGGGCGAGGTAGCCTTTCTCCTGCACGACACGTACGGCTTTCCGGTCGATCTGACGCAGCTCATGGCCCGCGAGGAGGGGCTGGGCGTCGACATGGACGGATACGCCCGCCTCATGGCCGACCAGAAAGAGCGTGGCCGGAGCGCCGCCCACTTTCGCATGGACGAAGGTGAGGCCGTTCGCCGCACGGAAGTCAGCCAGGGCGACGACTCTGAATTTCACGGATACGACGTGCTCATCGTCGAAGGCGCGCGCATTCGGCGGGTACAAACCATTCCGGGCGAGGACGGCGACGAGCGTTACGGCCTCGTCCTGGATCACACGCCCTTTTACGCCGAAAGCGGCGGGCAGATAGGCGACACGGGCGTGATCGTCGTAGGCGGAGAAGAACTCCAGGTGCTCGACACGCAGAAGGCGCAGTCGCAGATCATCCACTTCGTAGACCGCTTGCCGCAGGCGCTGGAGGCGGACGTGACCCTCCGCGTGGACGGCGCGAGGCGGGGGCGCATTCAGAAGCATCATACTGCGACGCACCTCCTGCACGCGGTGCTGCGCGGCATCCTTGGGCCGCACGTTCAGCAGAAGGGATCGCTCGTTGCGCCCGACCGGCTGCGATTCGACTTCAGCCACTACGAGCGGGTGCTTCCGGTGCAGCTCAAGGAGATCGAGCACCTCGTCAACGAGTCCGTTCAGCGCAACATAAAGAAGAAGGAGGAGCGGCACGTTCCCCGAGAAGAGGCCGTAGCGCGCGGCGCGATGGCGCTTTTCGGCGAGAAGTACGGCGAGCATGTCCGCGTGATCACGTTCGATCCGGAATTCTCCATTGAGCTTTGCGGCGGCACGCACGTTGCAGCCACCGGCGAGATCGGGCTGTTCCACTTTATCTCGGAGTCCTCCGTGGCAGCCGGTGTTCGGCGCATTGAAGCCGTGACCGGCATCGACGCCTTGCGCCATGTTACGGCTGAGCTGGAGCAGCTCGAGCGCACGCGGAGCCACTTCCGCACGCTCGGCCGTCCCGTGGACGAAGAGATCGCCGAGCTGCTCGAGGGCAAAAAGGCGCTGGAAAAAGAACTCGATGCCCTTCGCACCGATCAACTGGCCTCCGGACTCGGCAGCATCGCCGCGTCGGCGCAGACGGTCGGGAGCGTGCGGGTGGCTGCGGGGCGTATTCCGGCGACCGATATGAACACGCTGCGCGACTTGGCGACGCAGCTCATCGAGAAGATGGGCACAGGAAGCGTGTGCGTGCTGGGCACGGAAGACCCGGAGGGCGGAAAGGTGTACCTTGCGGCTGCGGTTTCAGAGGACGTGCTGAAAACCACCTCGTTAAAGGCCGGCAACCTCGTCGGCGCGCTTGCGAAGCGAGTGGGCGGCGGTGGAGGCGGGCGGCCCAACCTCGCCACTGCCGGCGGCCGTCAACCGGAGAATCTCGACGCCGCCCTCGCAGCCGCTGTCGATGTAGTCCGGGATGGGCTTTGACGGGGGACCTGATGCCGCAAATCGTGGGGCAATGTACGCCGGCTATCCTTGCTGATGCTGCTTCGGGGGGCGATCTGGAGGGAGTCTACCACTTCTTTCTGCCTCACCCGCTGAGTGAATGCCCGTCACGCCCTTTGCCGTCGGGTAGTGCGAGGTCGGCTACGAGCGCCGCGGCATAAGTCCCCCGCCACGACCCGGATCGGCATCGTAAGACGGCGGAATCCAAACACTGCCGGGTGGAAGAGGTACGCCCTTGCAGAATAGAATGTCGCTTAGCGCTGCTGCCACAGCCGTCAAGAAAACGGGCAAGGAAGCGACACGGCGCGGGACAAGAGGCCTCAACGGTCCGCTCACGCTCAGCAAACAGCCCCCGGCTGTCATCCTGAACGAAGTGAAGGATCTGTTTTCCTGAAAGCCGAGGTGCTTCGCTCCGCCGGCACGACACGCAGGAAGGGCGCTGCCTTTCCCGTGCTCCCGAGTGTCCGCGCGCCCTCCGACGCCCCCGAGTGTCCGCGCCGCCTCCAACGCCCCCGGCTGTCATCCTGAACGAAGTGAAGGATCTGTTTTCCTGAAAGCCGAGGTGCTTCGCTCCGCCGGCATGACACGCAGGAAGGGCGCTGCCTTATTTGTGGTCCTCAGCGCTGCCGTTACCCTTCATACTCCCGGTGTCAATGCAAATTGATACGGCAGGCCCGTACAGCCTACGTTAAGGGCGGCGCGCTCCCGCACTTTCCCATTTCAGAGCGGCCGGGCACCCGCTTGTCGTCGCTGACAAAGGAGCGGCATGAGTCCTGTGGAGGGCTGCGCATGGCGACTGGTCGGCGTTCTTTGCCCCCTGCCTGCCTTCGCAGCAAGCCCTCAATTCACTATCTTAAAGAACAAAGCCTCCATAATCAATACATCGCCGGAATCGATCATGACCGTCCGCAGCATCCTTCTTCTCACGGCGCTTGCCACGCTGGTGCTTTCCGCCTGTCAAACAGAAGAGCCTGGGCAAACCTATGAGGCGCGTGGCGTTTTCCTCGGGACGCAGTACGGCGGCGAGGCGGCGCTCATCGATCATGAGGACATTCCCGGCTACATGGGGCCGATGCGCATGGCCTTTCGCGTCGCCGATACGTCGCTCGTGAGCGGACTCGAACCGGACACACCCATTTCCTTCCGCCTCGTGGTCAAGGAGGATGGCGTTGTGGTTGACGAGATCGAGACGTTGCCGGAGGGCACAATGCTGAAGCTTGCCGGATCCGACATGGACACTACCATGGCGATGCCGATGATGGAGATGAACAGCGACTCGGCCATGGCTACTCCGTAAGCTCGAATGCCTCGGAGCGCAGCAACGTGCGGCCGTGGGTGCCGTCCACGTTATAAATGTCGAGGACGGCACGGTGAATGCCTGGAGATACGGACCAGGTGCCTTCTTGCGTGATGAAGCGGAGCGTTACTGCGTCGCCTTTCCCCACGCGCGTGAGCCGAAGGTCCTCCACGCACGCGCGCGGCACCGGGTACACGGTCGTCCATGCGCCGGCGTCCCGGCGCTCGAGTAGCAGAGGGCCGCCGCATTCGCCGTCATGGATAAGCACATCCGTGCCGCCGTTGACGAACCTCGCGGCGACTTCGTCCCCCACCGAGTACTTCTGTTTTAGCACGTGCAGCGTCATGCCTTCTTCCGTACCGAAAAGGGTGCAGCCGGCAAGAAGAAAGAGGCCGAAAAGGAGCAGGTTGGGCAGCGTCTTCATGTCAAGAGGCGGATGAAGGAGCGGGTTGCGGTCTGATGCGCAAATTACGAAACGTGAAGCGGCGCGATAGTACCAAGACCCGTACACCGAGGCCCGGAACGCCACCGATTACGCGGCGTGAGACTCCGCTGAACCAGCCCGTTACAGCCCATGAAGATCGCTCTTTGCCAGATCAACCCCGCGGTCGGGGACCTGCACGGAAACAGCCGCAAGATTCTTGATTTTGCGGCGCGCGCCGCTCGGCAAGGCGCGGATCTGGCGGTCTTCCCGGAGCTTTGTCTGACGGGGTATCCGCCGCTGGACCTGCTGGAAAACCCGCAGTTCATGCGAGATGTGGACGAGTCGCTTGCTTCCCTTGCCGAGAGTCTGCCGCCCGGACTCGGCACCATCGTTGGCGCGCCGGTCCCAAACCCCGCTCCCCACGGACGGCGGCTATTCAACGCGGCGGTGCTCTTCGAGGGAGGAGAGCGCCTCGCCGTGGTCCATAAGACGCTGCTCCCGACGTACGACATTTTTGACGAGCACCGCTATTTCGAGTCTTCGCGCGAGCGGCATGTGGTGGTCTGGCGCGGGCAGCGCCTCGGAATCCACGTCTGCGAGGACATGTGGAATAACGAGGAAGGGCGCGAATATCGCCTCTACCGGCAGAACCCGATCGACGATCTCGCAGCGCTCGGGGTGGACTTGTTCATCAACATCAGCGCCTCGCCTTTTTCGCTCGGCAAGCACAAGCGGCGCAACCTCGTTATCGCCGAGTCGTGCGTGGAGCATGGCGTCCCGTTCGTGTTCGTCAACCAGGTCGGTGCGAACACGGAGATCGTGTTTGACGGGGATAGCCGCGTTCATGACGCCGACGGCACGCGCGTCCTGTGCGCGCCGTCCTTTGAAGAGGCGCTGCTTCTGTGGGACACGAAGCTGCCGGTCGGCCCTTGCCCCATGCGCCACGACCACCTGGAGGATCTTCACGATGCGCTCGTGACCGGCATCCGGGATTACTTCCGCAAAACGGGTGCGTTCAAGAAGGCCGTTATCGGACTCTCCGGAGGTATCGACTCTGCGGTGACCTGCGCGCTGGCTGTAGAGGCGCTCGGGGCGGAGAAGGTGGTCGGCGTGACCATGCCGTCGCGGTATTCGTCGGAGGGATCGGTAGGCGACAGTCGCGCGCTTGCCGAGGCGTACGGCATTCGGCTGCACGAGATCGCCATAGCGCCTGCGGTGGATGCCTTTGCCGAGATGCTCGCGCCCGCCTTCTCGGGCACGTTGCCGAACGTGGCCGAGGAGAACATTCAGGCGCGCGTGCGCGGCGTGACGCTCATGGCCCTTTCGAACAAGTTCGACTACCTGCTCCTGTCGACGGGCAACAAGAGCGAGACGGCGATGGGGTACAGCACCCTCTACGGCGATACCAACGGCGGGCTGGCCGTGTTGGCGGACGTGTACAAGGTGCAGGTTTATGAACTGGCACGTTTTATTAACGAGCGCTCGGAGCTGGAAATGATTCCTGAGAGCACGATCACAAAGCCTCCCTCCGCCGAGCTGCGTCCGGGGCAGACCGATCAGGATTCTTTGCCGCCCTACGCCGTTCTGGACCGCATCCTGCACCTGTACATCGAAGAGCTTCGCGACGCCGATCAGATCGTCGAGCGGACGGGGTATGACGAAGCGCTCGTGCTAGACGTGCTCGGGCGTGTCGACCGGAACGAGTACAAGCGGCGGCAGCTGCCACCGGGCATCCGGGTAAGCTGGAAAGCGTTCGGCAGCGGCAGGCGCTTGCCGATCGTGTCGCGGTGGGACCGGACGGCGCATTTGGATCCGGCACCGGCTGCGCGAGGCGGGATTGCCGCATCGCTGCGCTCCACGCAATGACATGGGTGCCCGGCGTTTCGAGATTGCTTCGTCGCTGCGCTCCTCGCAATGACATGGGCGTGCCGGGCCGGCCGGATAAGAAATACTGTCATTGCGAGCGTAGCGAAGCAATCTCGTGCATCGTGCCCGGCGTTTCGAGATTGCTTCGTCGCTGCGCTCCTCGCAATGACATGGGTGCCGCGCGTCGCGGGATTGCCGCGTCGCTGCGCTCCTCGCAATGACATGGCAGGGGTAATGACAAGGTGGGGGGCGGCGGCTGTTCGGGTCGGGAATATTGTCATTGCGAGCGTAGCGAAGCAATCTCGTGCATCATGCCCGGCGTTTCGAGATTGCCGCGTCGCTGCGCTCCTCGCAATGACATGGGTGCTGCGCGTGGCGGGGTTGCCGCGTCGCTGCGCTCCTCGCAATGACATGGCAGGGGTAATGACAAGGTGGGGGGCGGCGGCTGTGCGGGCCGGGAATATTGTCATTGCGAGCGTAGCGAAGCAATCTCGGCACTTGTGCTCCGCATGTCGGGATTGCCGCGTCGCTGCGCTCCTCGCAATGACATGGGCGTGCCGGGCCGGCCGGATAAGGAATATTGTCATTGCGAGCGTAGCGAAGCAATCTCGGCACTTGTGCTCCGCATGTCGGGATTGCCGCGTCGCTGCGCTCCTCGCAATGACATGGGCGGGCCGGGCGGGCCGGATAAGGAATACTGTCATTGCGAGCGTAGCGAAGCAATCTCGTGCATCGTGCCCGGCCTTTCGAGATTGCTTCGTCGCTGCGCTCCTCGCAATGACATGGGCGTGCTGGGCGTGGCGGGATTGCCGCGTCGCTGCGCTCCTCGCAATGACATGGGCGTGCTGGGCGTGGCGGGATTGCCGCGTCGCTGCGCTCCTCGCAATGACATGGGTGCCGCGCGTCGCGGGATTGCCGCGTCGCTGCGCTCCTCGCAATGACATGGGTGCTGCGCGTAGCGGGGTTGCCGCGTCGCTGCGCTGCTCGCAATGACACGGCAAGTCCTTGCGCCCCGTTCCTTATCGCACCTTGATGATGCCGCAGCCAATCTCGGGGCCGGAGTCGCCGGAGGGCTGGGGTGTGATCTTGTCTTCGCCGCGATGCACGATGATCGCGTGGCCGATGATGGAATGGTCGCCGGAAAGCTTTAGCTTCTCGTTGAGCGCATCGTACTCGCCGGTGCCCCGCTGGGCGAGGATGTTGCCGAGATCGCCAAGGTGGCTCGACGGGTCGTCGGGGCTACCGTGCGGCGCGTTCGTCGGGTTGAAGTGGCCGCCGTACTCGTCGCACGAGGTACCCTCATGCACATGGAAGCCATGCTTGCCCCTGGAGAGTCCTTTCACGGTGGCGTTAACCATGACGCCGTCGCTCATAAGCGTAAAGTACACCTCTCCCGAGACGCCGCTCCCATGCAACGGTTTGATGTCCGCCATCGCCCGCGTGGTCTGCCTGCGCGCTGATGTGTTGTCTGCGCCTCCGCCACCCACGATGGCTTCGTAAGTGCTCGTGGCCGCACTCGAGCCGGCCCCGGCTACGTCCGTAGCAACCTCCGCCGTTTCGTTGCCGACGGCGGTGGCTGCCGTGGCGGTGGCACCGGCCACGTCCGTGGCCACTTCGGCTGTTTCGTTGCCGACGGCCCTGCCTGCGCTGGCGGTCGCACCGGCCACATCCGTCGCCACTTCGGCTGTTTCGTTGCCGACGGCCTTGCCTGCGCTGGCGGTCGCACCGGCCACATCCGTCGCCACTTCGGCGGTCTCGTTGGCAGCGGCGGTCGCTACATCAGCGGTTGTGCCCGCCACGTCGGACGCGACTTCGGCTGTCTCGTTACCGACAGCCACGGCCGCATCGGCGGTGGCATTGGCTACGTCGCTCGCCACCTCGGCTGTCTCGTTGCCGACGGCCACGGCCGCGTCTTCGGTGGCATCCACCGCCTTCTCGGCCGTCGAGCAGCCTGCCGCGATGAAGAAGGCGATCAGTAGGAAGAAGGGTATTCTGGAAGCTTTCATTGCTGGGTCCTGGTCGGATTGGTGATGGTTGCTCTTCAAACTTGCGCCGGGTCCGGGCGCGTTTTGCAGAAAAGCAACCGGAGAGTTCGGCGCTGGTTCGGCCGCTGTGTTGGAAGCCTGTAACCATGTGAAGGGCGTCACAAACCGTTACAGGCACGAGCGGCTTCAGGTGCCGGAATGCAACGCGGCTCACCCGGGTGTTTCAAAGACGCCGTGCGAGTGGTATTTTAGCAAGCTCCGCCACGCTCCCAACCTTGAACTGCACACAACGTCATGAATACCGCCGCATCCAGCTCCGTGTCCGCCGATGATAAGGCCTCCGGCACCGGAAGGGAACTGATCCCCGTGACCATCGCGCGTGGGGACGGCATCGGGCCGGAGATCATGGACGCCACGCTGCGCGTGCTGGAAGCCGCCGGTGCTCCGCTCAAGTACGAGTTCGTGGAGATCGGCCGGCAGCAGTACGAGCGCGGTCATGCTTCCGGCATCGCTCCGGAGGCGTGGGATACCATCCGGCGCAACAGCGCTTTTCTGAAGGCTCCTATCACCACGCCGCAGGGAGGCGGCTACAAGAGCCTCAACGTGACGATCCGGAAGACGCTGGGCCTCTTTGCGAACGTTCGTCCTTCCAAGTCTTACGCGCCATTCGTTCTCTCGCCGCACCCGGCCATGAACCTGGTCATCATCCGGGAGAACGAGGAGGACCTCTACGCGGGTATCGAGCACCGGCAGACGTGCGAGGTCGTGCAGACGCTCAAGCTCATCACCCGGCCCGGTACGGAGCGTATCATTCGCTACGCCTTCGAATATGCGCGCGCCTACGGCCGCCGGAAGGTGACGTGCATGACGAAGGACAACATCATGAAGCTCGCTGATGGGCTTTTCCACAAGGTCTTCGACGAGGTTTCAAAAGAGTATGAGGACATCGAGGCCGAGCACATGATCATCGACATCGGCGCGGCGCGGCTTGCGGCGCAGCCGGAAATCTTTGACGTGATCGTGACGCTCAACCTGTACGGAGACATCCTTTCTGACATTGCCTCCCAGATTGCCGGTTCGGTGGGGCTGGCCGGGTCGGCCAACGTCGGCGAGACGATCTCGATGTTCGAAGCCATCCACGGCTCCGCGCCGGATATTGCCGGGAAGGGCGTGGCAAATCCCTCCGGCCTCATTGTCGGCGCCACGCAGATGCTCGTCCACCTCGGCGAAGCAGAGGCGGCCGAGCGCGTCAAGAACGCCTGGCTTTGCACGCTTGAGCAGGGCGTGCATACGGCCGACATTTACCGCCCCGGCCTCAGCCGCGATGAAGTCGGAACGGAGGGCTTCACCGACGCCGTGATTGCCAATCTTGGCAAGAAGCCGCGCTACATCGAGGCGGTCCATTACACGCCGCATCCCATCCACGTCGAGGCCTCGCCGACAAAGCCGCAGAAGAAGGAGCTTGTGGGCGTGGACGTGTTCATCGACTGGACGGCGGCGGACCGCGACCCGGACGTCATCGGCGGCGGTCTTGAAGAGGCGGCCGGCGACGGGCGGTTTTATCTAAAGATGATCACAAACCGGGGCGTGAAGGTCTACCCGGAGGGGCTGCCGGAGACGTACCACACGGACCACTGGCGCTGCCGCTTTCTCGCGCATGAAGAAGGCGACCTCCAGTTCAAAGACGTGCTCGACCTGCTCGCGGCCATCTCGGAGAAGGGTTTCGACGTGATCAAGACGGAGCATCTTTACACGTTCGACGGGGAGCGGGCGTACTCACTGGGGCAGGGCGAGTAGCCGCCCGGAGGAGCATCTATGGAGACGATAGGACGGCGATCCGCCCTGCGGCAAAGGCTCTACCGGATCATCTTCGAGCATGATACGGCGGCGGGCAAGGCCTTCGACGTCGTGCTTATCGTCGCCATTCTCGTGAGCGTCCTGACGGTGATGCTCGACAGCGTAGCGCGGCTCAATGCGCGCTTCGGCCACCAGTTTGCCGTCGCTGAATGGGTGTTCACGATCCTGTTCACGGTCGAGTACGTTTTGCGGCTCTACAGCGCCCCGCGTCCGGCGCGGTACGCTCGCTCGTTCTTTGGAGTGATCGATCTGCTCTCCATTCTGCCGACGTACCTGAGCGTGGTTTTCCCGGCGGGGCGATTTCTGCTCACATTCCGCATTCTGCGTGTGCTGCGCGTCTTTCGCGTGCTGAAGCTGGTTCACTTTGTGGGAGAGGCCAGCATCTTGACCTCGGCGCTCAAGGCGAGCCGCTACAAGATCACCGTTTTCCTGGCCGCTGTGGGCGCGGTGGTCGTTGTCGTCGGCTCGCTCATGTACGTCATCGAGGGGGCGGCGGCAGGCTTTACGAGCATCCCGATCAGCATCTACTGGGCCATCGTCACGATGACGACCGTGGGATACGGCGACATTGCGCCGCTGACGGCGCTCGGCCAGACGCTTGCGGCGCTCCTGATGATCACCGGGTTTGGCATCATCGCCGTGCCGACCGGCATCGTGTCGGTAGAGCTGGGCCGGGCGTCCTCGCAGGCGGCTGGGCGTCCGTGCCCGGCGTGCGGGGCGACGGACCATCAGGGCGACGCCGTCTTTTGCCGGCGGTGCGGAACGCAGCTGGCGTAGCGCCGGTGCGGCCCTACAGCCCTATTGCGAAGAGGCGTTCGAGGTCGTGGTTCGAGTAGACGCGGAAGCCGATGAGGGTCTCCGAAGCGTCGATGCCCGCGAGCTGGCGGATGCCGTTCGTGACGACTTCGGCGAGACGGTCGTTGTCGCGCACGCGCAGCACGGCGACGAGATCGTAGCGTCCGGCGACGGAGTGTACTTCCGAGACGCCCTCGATGTCGACGAGCGCTTCCGCGACTTCGTTGACCTTCCCGCGGGCGGTGTTGATGAGAACGATGGCTGTGACCATACGGATCAGGATCGGAGTAGGCTGTGGTTGAAGAAGAGCGAGAAAGATGAAGGGGCCGTAAGGCGCTCAGCGTTTCGCTGCTTTGCGGATCGCCTCCGCGTCAAAGACGGTTGGACCGGCGGGCGGTGCCTGCGCCGTGTGGAGCATGGCCGCTGCCACGTCGTCCGCTTCTGTAGGGCGCAAATTGCGAAGTGGCCCGAGGAGAAGCGGTTGGATGATCTTCAGGACCGATTCCGCCACCGCTTCGCCGCGCCGCGCCTCCTTGCGGCGGCCAACGAGCAGGGATGGGCGAAATATGCCGAGACTTGCGAAGTCGAGTTCGCGCAGCGCCTGCTCCATCTCGCCCTTTACGCGGCTGTAGAAGAATGGCGACTTCGCATTTGATCCCATCGAGGAGACGACGAGAAATGCCTTTGCCCCTTTCTCCCTCGCCGCCCGTGCGACGGCGACCGGATATTCCTGGTCGACTTTGCGGAACGCCTCCTTAGATCCCGCCTCCTTCATCGTCGTGCCGAGGCAGCAGAAGACGGCATCGACCGTGGTGAACGCCTCGAAAGAGGCCGGATCTCCAAGATCGACCAGGTGCTGTTCGAGGTGCGGGTGCGTGCGCGGGACAGAGTGGCGGCCGAGCGAAACGACTTTGCCGTAGGTGCCGGCCGAGAGGAGCCGGTCCAGCAGGTGCCCGCCGACGAGGCCGGTAGCGCCGAGGATGAGGGCGGTGCGATCAGAGTGGGTCATGTGAGCAGCTTTTCTGCCGGCGTTTTGGAAGCGCGGAGCTTTTCTTTGAGCGAAGGAAATGCGACGCGCTCGACGGCTTCCGTCCAGGGGACGTACGTGGCCTCAACGATGCCTTCCCGCGTTTCCGGGTGGAACGCCGTTTCCGGGGTGGACATGAGAAACCAGTGGGTCGTTTTGACAAGATAACGGTCCTTGTCGACATACCCATGGACGGTCTGCCCGAGCGGGCTACCAAGATGCAACGCCTTCACGCCGATCTCTTCCGCGACTTCGCGGAGGGCACATTCTTCAACCGATTCGTTCTTGTTCAGCTTGCCCTTCGGCAGGTCCCATGCATCCCGGCGGTAGATAAGCAGCACTTCCGGCCCTTCGGTGCCCTGTCGCACGACGAGTCCGCCCGCTGCCGTGACGGCCTGCGGCCGGCGGTACGGCTCGAGGTTTCCGATGGCCGAGGCGGGAACGGCCTGGGCGGTGGCCCGGCCGTCGGTGCCGGGGCGCAAGCCTTTCACGCGGTACCCGTCGACGGCGAGAAGCAGTCCGGAGCAGGGTTCGGATTCGAAGTTTGTGAAGAGCGGGATGTCCGCGGCATCGGCCTGGATGCCCTCCTGCGCTATATCGGAGAGGCGCGCGGCGTCGGCGCAGTAGAAGAAGAGCATGAAAGTAGCGCCAAAGGCAATGTCCTCGGCGTTCTGTTGGTTGGCGGCAATGACGCACAGAGGCTGTACTATCCGGTTCGCCCACGCAAACCATCGTAGAAGCGACCCGGGGCGTTAACGGCTGGAACCGCATCCGGGTTGCCGGAACTATGGGCGGCCGGCGGCATCAAAACAGGTAACCGCTTCTTCAATCAGCCCCGATCTAACGAACCGAGAACCAGTAAACGAGGCCGCGCGGCTTGCGCCGTGACAGGCTCAAAAGACGCAAGGTGCCCGACATGGTAAACCTTCACGAGGGATCAATGACGCTTTCGATGTTACACGACCTGGCGCTGCTCTACCTGGGCCTCGCTTATGGAGCCGACGGGGTGCTCAGCGACGCGGAGACCCGTGAGATCGCGGGTAAACTGCGGGAGTGGCAGCCGGATAAAGATCCGAAGCTGATCGATCACGTTCTTCGGGAGGCGACGCTCAGCTACATGAACGGCGCCAGTGACGAGCGGCTCGCTGAGGTCGTCGTGTCGCTGAAGGATCTGCTCGACGACGATGTGCGCACGGCGATCCTGGCGGACCTGAACGACATTGCCCAGGCGGATGGACACGTGGCCGCGACCGAGACGCGCTTCGTGGACCAACTCGCGGAGATGTGGGACATCAACAACGCCGGCGAGAGCAATCCGCAGTCGTAGACTGTTCCGCATACAGACTCCTTAGCGCGTCCCGGCATGGTTCGGGACGCGCTTTTTTGTTCGATGGGCCGTGGATGTTGAGGAGTGGAATTGCTCGGGTTTTTGCACGAGCGCTGCAATTCGAGCGGGTGCCGTCGGTTATATTTTGCCCTACAACGTCTGACGACCCTTTCGCTTCACTCAATCCAGCGCATACCCATGCTTCGGCTCGACCTATCCAATATCGAATCGTTTCTCAGCAAACCAGTCTCTTCCATCCAGGACGAGGTGCAGGCTGCGCATCAGAAGGTGCTCGGCGGCACCGGTGCCGGCAGCGACTTTCTCGGCTGGCGGGACCTGCTGCTCCGTCCGGACGACGCTCTGCTCGAGAACATCACCTCCACCGCGGCGCGGATTCGCGAGGATGCAGACGTGCTCGTTTGTATCGGCATCGGCGGATCATATCTCGGCGCGAAGGCCGTTATACAGGCGCTCACGCCGCAGTTCGGGACCGGCGGCGGGCCGGAGGTCCTCTTCGCCGGGCACCATATGAGCGGTGCCTACCTGCGCGAACTGATGGGTTACCTGGAAGGCAAGTCCGTTTACCTGAACGTCATCTCCAAGAGCGGCACGACGCTCGAGCCGGCGCTGACCTTCCGCTTCCTTCGCACGTGGATGGAGGCACACTTCGAGGACAGCGCCCGCCGCATCATCGCCACGACGGATCCGGAGTCGGGCGCGCTCAAGCAGCTGAGCGACGAACTGGGTTACAAGACCTACAAGATCGCGCCGGACATCGGCGGCCGCTTCTCCGTCCTGACGCCGGTTGGCCTTTTGCCCATTGCCGTTGCCGGCGTGGACATCCGCTCGCTCTTCTACGGCGCGGCGTCCGCCATCAAGCGATTCGACGATCCGAAAGAGAACGCGGCGAATGACTATGCGGCCGCTCGGTACCTCCTCAATCAGCAGGGTTACGGGACGGAGGTGTTCGCCGTTTTCGAGCCGAGGCTGTCCGGCATTGGGCAATGGTGGCAGCAGCTCTACGGCGAGAGTGAGGGCAAGGAAGGCAAGGGACTCTTCCCTGCGAGCGTGCAGTATTCGACCGATCTGCATTCGCTCGGCCAATTCATGCAGGAAGGGCCGCGCAACCTCATCGAAACGTTCCTTATGGCCGAGGAGGACGGCGGCAATCTGCCGGCTCCGTCGAGCGAAGCGAACCTGGACGGCCTGAATTATCTGGCAGGAATGACGCTTACCGAGATCAACCGGAAGGCGTACGAGGGCACGGCGCAGGCGCACACGAACGGAGAAGTGCCGAACATGACCTTGTGGATTGACCGCATCTCCGCCGACGTGCTGGGCGAATGCCTGTACTTCTTCGAGCACGCCGTCGCCGTGAGCGGGTATCTGCTCGGCGTCAACCCGTTCAACCAGCCCGGCGTGGAGGCGTACAAAAAGGAAATGTTCAGGCTGCTGGGGAAAGGGTGATCATGATGCAAGAACTAAAACCGTTCAATCTCTCCGATGCTTTCGGCAAGTTGACCGAACACTGGCGTCCGCGGGTGGTGGCGCAGCTCAACGGGCAGGAAGTCAAGGTGGGCCGGCTGAAAGGCACCTTTGTCTGGCACCGGCACCCGGACGCCGACGAGATGTTTCTGGTCCTTCGGGGTCACCTCCGAATCGAGTTCAGGGATGGCGAAGCCGTGCTCGATCCGGGCGACGGGCTGGTCGTCCCGCGCGGCGTCGAGCACCGGCCAGTGGCGGAGGAAGAGGTGGAGATCCTGCTCTTTGAGCCTGCAGGGGTTGTAAACACGGGCGATGCGCCGGTGTCGGAACTAACCGCATCGCCGGGGGTGCCTACGTAATCTCTTTAAAAGTCGGCGTTTCACCCCCGCCGCGCGTCCGCCCGCGTTCCCACTTTGTGCCAGATGGTCAAGTGCATTTGATCTGGATTATTAAAATGTTTTGGGAATAGGGTAGAAAGGCGTACATGTGCTTGCAAGCGGAGCGCGAGGGGAGTATACTACCGGCTCACGAATACCCAGACGGCATGAAGCGCACCTTAACGGAAGATCCGGAATTCAAGCAGGCCCTCAAAGAAGCTATATCGGAGACGCTACACGAGAACCGCGAGTTGCTGCTCGAGATCTTTGCGGAAGCGCTGGAAGATTTCGCCCTCGCCGAAGCCATCCGCGAGGGTCAGTTTCCGGAGATGAACCCACACGAGGAGGTGTTCAGCCTATTCAGGGGGAAGGCGTAAACCTCCTGGTCGCCGCTCTGTCGCTGAGTGATTGCGCGTGATCGTCAGGATCGCGTGGTGCCGAACGATTTGGTGCGCCAGTAAGTAGTGGATGGTGAAGCCGCTCAGGTTCGACGTGACGCGGGGTGAAGCGGCTCCTTCGCGCGCGCAGCCTGTTTGAACAGCACGGCGGACGCGAGCCATAGAGCGACAAAGACGCCGTTAGCCACTCTCTCGAAAATCGGGGCGGCGGTCAGACCGGCCATCGCAACAAGCACGCCGGTGGCGACGAGAGCATGGGCAACGGCCGTGGCGAGCAGGGCGCGAGCCATTCCGGCGGGACGAAGCCGAGCCATGACTGCTCCGGCAAAGCCGATGACGGGCACCACAAAGAACAAGAGGTTGAGTGGGTGGTCCTCCGAGCCGACGATGCCCACGGCGAGGTTGGACCAGATCAGCAGGAGCGAGGTGATTACCGCTATGGCCGCCCCCGCACGGTAGAAGATGTTGGGAGCCGCCCGCACCGCCCCTTCGTACAACAAGGCCGTGCCTCCTGCCAGTACGGCCGCAAAGATAAAGTCGCCCGTCGTCCAGTCCCACTCCTGCGACACTTGCATGCCGATGAAAGGGATGACCAATGCGAGCGATGCGACCGCCCACCGCACGATTCTCCAGCGGTGCGCGCGCCGTTGATTCGCGTCGGCGAGGTTACCTGCGTCCATGTTTACGTCGTATTCTGCCATCGTGCTTACCATTGTAAATTGATCGAGGGTGGCGTTCACCCTCGGCGCAAGTTGCAACTGAACCTTATGACCGGCGTGAGCACGCTATGAGGAGTTTATGAGCATGGCTGAGGAAGGTGTGAACTACCGATTCGAAGGGTATTCTCTGGACATAGAGAATCGTCAGCTCTGGCGTGGGAATACCCGCCTTGACCTTAATGCGCGCTACTTTGACGCGCTGGTGCTCCTCGTAAAGGAACACGGCAAGCTGGTCGAAAAGGATCGGTTTTTCGAGCAGGTCTGGGGAGACGTAGTCGTGAGCGATGCGGCGCTGACGCAGTGTATTAAGGAGGTGCGCAGGCTCTTGTGCGACGATGCTTCTGCCCCTCGCTTCATCGCTACGGTCCCACGCTTCGGCTATCGTTTCATCGCGCCGGTCGAGGCCCTTAGTCCGGAGGCTCCTTCCTTAACGGAGACTCCTGAAACAAACAGGGACGCTTTGGCAGCGATGCCGAGGTCGAGGCATGATAGTCGCGCCGCTCCATCCGAAAACCTCTGGAGGCTTGCCGCGTGGAGCGTAGCAGGAACCGTCGGCGGCGGCGCTGCCGGCATTCTCGGGGGTCTACTTTACGGCTCCGCTTTGGCGTATGGCTCACCGAAAGCAGGACTCGGCATGGCCTCTGTTCTTGTTGTTCTGGTCAGTCTGAATGTCGCCGTGGGCTTGATAGGCGGTGCGGGCGTCAGTCTCGGAATGACGGCCGGCGAATTATGGGGCCGATCCGTCGCATGGTGGAGTATCCTCGGCGGTTCCGCCGGCGGTCTTCTGGCCGGTGGCCTGACAAAGGTGCTGGGCGAAGATGCCTTCACCCTGTTCTTCGGTCAGGCCCCGATCGGTATTACGGGCGGACTCGAAGGAGCTGCGTTGGGACTGGCAATCGCTCTTGGTGCTCAAATCGGCGGCGCAAAGAGGCCGGAATTTGCTTCAGCGCATGCGAAGCCATGGCGAGCTGTGGCAGGCGGCGCCGTGTTCGGAGGAATTGCCGGAGCGCTTATTCCCCTTGCCGGTGGGCACCTTATGGGTGGCAGTCTGGAGCTTCTTGCTCGCTCCTTTTCCGGTTCGCAGCTTCAAATAGACGCGCTCGGCCGCTTCTTTGGCGAAGTGCATTTCGGGCTTGTCACGCAAGCCGTGATGGGATCCGTAGAGGGTCTGCTCTTTGGGGGCTGCGTAATTGGCGGCATCGCTCTGGCGCGAAGGCAGACGGGACTGCGCTCGGCAGGAGCGCGGTGAGATTCGGGAACGCGCTTGAAGTTGCAGTGGATCTGTCCTCGAGCGCCGCGGCCACACCCGCTCTATTCCAATGTTCTGCGAGAGTCATTCGGCCTATGCGGTGCATCCGAGCCGTGTCGGCAGGGAGGCTGGATTTAACGATCAGCGCGCACAAATATCATGCTCTACTCCATTAAAGGCCGGTCGCGTTAAAGGTGTCGCAGGCGTCGAGACTTCCGGTGGAGAGGCCTTTGCGGAACCACTTTACGCGCTGGGCCGAGGATCCGTGGGTGAAAGACTCCGGCACGACGTACCCCTGTCCTTCCCGCTGCAGCCGATCGTCGCCGATGGCGGCGGCTGCCGTGAGGCCCTCTTCGACGTCGCCTTTCTCCAGAATGTCGTTGGACGCATCGGCGCGGTTGCCCCAAACGCCGGCGAAGCAGTCCGCCTGCAGCTCCAGGCGCACGGAGAGTTCGTTGGCTTCAGCCCCGCCACGAGCGCGCTGCTGCGCGGCGTGGACCTGATCGGAAATGCCGAGCAGATTCTGAACGTGGTGGCCCACCTCGTGCGCGACCACATACGCCTGCGCGAAGTCGCCCGGCGCGCCGAACCGGGCGTCGAGATCGCGATAGAAGCCAAGGTCAATGTACACCTTCTCGTCGGCCGGGCAGTAGAACGGCCCCATCGCCGCCTGCGCGTTGCCACAGGCAGACTGCACGGCGTCGGTAAAGAGCACGAGCGTGGGGACGCGGTACTGCCCGCCCTGCGCCTGGAACACGTTCGTCCAGGTGTCCTCCGTGGACGCGAGCACCTGAGAAACGAAACCGCCGAGCCGCTGCTCCTCGGGCGAAAGCTCCGCCGGAGCCTGCGCGGGAGCGCCGACGCCGGCGCTCGGATCGTCCGGCAGCGAGATCGAACCCGGATCGATGCCGAAGAGCGCTGCGATGATCACCACGACGACGGCCCCGATCCCGCCACCGACGAGACCCTTGCGTCCGCCCCTGCCCCGGCGGTCTTCCACGTTCCGGCTCTGCCGGTAGTTGCCCATTCTCATAATCGGCTCAGTGCTGGTTTGCGACCTGTGGTCGCTTGTCGGTGAATCTTCCCTGTTTGCAGACCCATGAACTTGAAGAAGAAGCGGCGGCTTCTTGCTGCGGGTAATCTGTTCGTTATCTGTGGAGGAGCATGTGCTCGTCGCCCGGAGACCGAAACTCGGATCATTGCAAAGGAACGCGACCGCCTCGCGCGCGACAAGCGGCCCCTGAAGCCGTGGGCTGGATGAATGGTGAAGCGAGCAACGCTCCGCCCGCCGCGCGGAGGGACCTCCCCAGCCCAGCACAGCTACGACGCTGCACCACCCCGGGCGAAATACATAGGCGCAGAGGCGCAGAGACGTAGAGAGGTTTTTGGCGTGAGCGTAAACGCGAGTGAGGACGCGATGCAGGTCGGGATAGGGGGGCTGGCACTATATATCGTGCCCCCACAAGTTCTCCACCTCCCACGATCCTCCATTTTCCCCCGCGTGTCATCCTGAACGAAGTGAAGGATCTGTTTTCCTGCAGGCTGAGATGCTGCGCTGCGCCGGCATGACACGCGGGGAGGATGATGCCTTTTTCGGTGCTTCGCTTGTGGGTCCACAAGAAGAGCAGAGACGCAGCGGTGCTCCAGCGGCGGCATTTATCCTCGGCCGTTACTGGTAGGCACCGTCCATCTTTTTCTTCGCCTCGGGTTGCGGGCGCAACCTTAGGGTCCGGCAAATCCGGCGCGTACTGGCCGATCAGACGAGGCCGTCCGGGCGAAATCCCCTCCGGAGTACCCGTTAAGCAGGTTGCGAAGACAACCTTGCGAACACATGACCGGCACATGTACGTTGCGGCCGTTCGCGTGGAAGTGCCACGCGGGCAGTGCAGAAGTAACCTACAGGGGGTGCAGGGATGGAAGTCAGACCAGGGGATGTCAGCGGGCCGGAGGCGGGGGCGGCCTGTGCGGAAGGATCTTCTAAGGACGGCGCGCGGCGAAAGCGCTCGATCCGCCGGTGGATCCGGGACTTGCAGGTGCATTTCGTGTCGCTGGTGCCGGCGGCTGCGAACGAGCGTACGTTTCTCGTAAAGAGCGGCATGGGCAGCGGACTTTCTCTCGTCGAGAAGGAGATCGGCTTTGCGCAGCAGGATGCGACGCGGCACATGGTGTACGGCATCGTCTACGCGCCGGCCGAAGCCGACGCGCACGGGGATGGGATGCAGCCGGAGGAGATCGAGCGGGCAGCGTACCGGTTCCTTCAGGGCCGCCGGACGCAGCAGGTAGACGCGGACCACGACGGCGTCGGCGGCCGGGGGTTCGTGGCCGAAAGCTGGATTGTCCGCTCCGGCGATCCGCTCTTTCCGGAAGAGGTGCCCGGCGCGTGGGCGGTCGGCATCAAGGTGACGGACGGAGGGACGTGGGAGCGGATCGAGGCGGGCGATCTTCGCGGGCTTTCGATGGCGGGGCTGGCGCATGTAACGCCTACGGCCGCCGACGAAGCCGGCGTTCTGGATCGCCTCCGCAAGCGTCTCGGGATGCAGGCGCCGGATCGCGCGCCGTCGCCGCCCGCTTCTCAAACAAGCGCGCAAGAGGCGGATGCCGCGACGGAGTCGCTTCGCGATCTCCTGCTCCGCACCGAGCGGATGGCCGCGCGGCTCGACGCGCTCGAGCGCTACAGTCCGGGCCGGTCCAGCGTGCTCGGCGCAGAGCAGCGCGTGCGCAAGGAAGAAGGCTTCCGAGGTATTCAGATCCTTTGACAACGGTCCGGTGCCGGCCTGCGGGCCGTTGCAGCGGCAACTACTCAACAAGAGGTAAGCAGATGGCAATGAGCAATGAAGCGCTTGTCAATGTCCTGAAAGCGCAAATCGACACGACCAATCCGGCCGGACTCTCCGGGGCGCAGGACGCCGAAGCCTTCGTCGACCTGGCGATCGATCAGACGGACGTTTTGAAGGCGATTCGTACGGAGACGAACATCCGAACGACGTTTCACCTCGACAATCTCGCCCTCGGCGAGCCGGTCGTGGTGGGAGCAACTGAAGGCGCGGCCCCGGCTGCGGAGGACGTGATCGCGATTACCCGCACGCGCAAGACGCTCGCCCCGAAAGAGGTGATTGCGGCCTTCGACGTTTCGTTCTCGTTCCTTCGGAAGAACATCGAGCAGAACCGCGCCAACGAGCGGCTCAACCGCATCTTCGCCCGCCGCTTTGGCAAGGACATCCTGATGATGGCGTTCATGGGCGACACGGCGACGGTGGGATCGACCCGCGCGGACAAGGCGCTCAAGGTGCTTGACGGGTTCGTCACCCAGGCGCGTGCGGATTCAAGCGTTCACGCCTTGGGCTTCACGCAGGGTGCCGTCTTCCACGACGACGTCTTCCCTGTAATGCTTTCCATGCTTCCGAAGGACTACCGGGATCAGCGCGAGGAGCTGGGCTTCTTCGTCCCGGCGTCCATCTACGACCAGTACGCCGTCGAACTCGGCCGAAGGAACACGGCCATGGGCGACATGCTGCTCGCGGGTCCGTGGAAGGACAACCTGAGCTATCTCGGCGTGAAGCTCTATCCGGTTTACGGCCTCAGCGAGAACAACGTTCTGCTCACGCTGCGCGAGAACCTTGCTGTCGGGTTCGGGCATGAGCTAACCGTGGGGCGCGACCTGCTCCACCGCGAGCGGGTGATGAAGGTGACGCTCACGGCCGAGGTGGATGCGCGGTACGTCGTCGGCGACGCGATCGTGCTGGGCGTGAAGTCCTGAACGAGGCCATCCGGCGCGTAGGGGGCGCGCCGGTGCAGCCGGTCGGGTGCGGGCGGCAGGAGGGAGGCCGTCCGCACACCGGCTGCCGAAGCAATCGTCGCAAACACAACATTCGTCCATTCCCTTAACACCACAAGAGAGCATCATGTTTGATCCAACTCAGCATCCAGGTCTAAGTGACGACGCGGCGGCGCTCGAACCGGCAGCGCTCACGGCGCAAGCCCGCCTTGCGGAGCGGCTGCTTCGCGTGGACGGCGGCACCTTTACGGCACTTGAAGCCGCCATGCAGGAGGCGTGGGCGGACATGGTGGTCCTGCAGATCAACTTCCAACTCGACCATCGACCTGCGCTGGCACACCTCGGCGTCGGCGATCTGCAGCAAACCTACCGCGACGCCGGTCCCGTCAGTCCGCCGGCACGGCTCATCCGCGACACGTGGTTCGCCGACGCCGCTTCTTTTTTCGATTCGCCAACGGCCGTGGACGGCGGCTCTTGGACACTTTACGCAGTATACGAAGATGAGTCCTAATGCAAGAATTTACATGGGTCCGTACGGGCCAGAAACGCCGTCCATGCCCGTTCTGCTGAATGAAGTGAGCAGCATCGGGAGCCGGCAAATTGCGGACCGCGACGGGATCGGGAGCCGCGTCTACACGGCCGTTCTCGCGCGCTTGCAGGAGTTTCCGCTCAACCTGCCGGTGTGGGTGGAGCGCCGCCGCGCCGGAAGCAGCGAGCGGGAGACGTTCGTAGCCTACCCCGTCCTTCAGAAGGGACGGGTCCTGCGGCTGCATCGCCGCGACGGCGAGTGCTTCCCGGGCATCGTGCTCGAGCGTATCGGAGCGCTCGAGGGATGGGCGCAGCCTCTCGTGACGGGCGGCGAAGGCTGGTTCATCGCGGCCGATGCGCGCGCGGCCTTCTATACCCGCGCCTTCAACCTCTATGACGAGCTGCCCGACGTGCGCGGTCGACTGCACGGGGCCGTCTGCTGGGCCGGGTCCCGGCTTCTGATCGGAGGCACGGGCGAGGTTCTCGCGACGGCGGACGGACTGGCGTGGGACCACTATCCGATGGAGGGCGCGGCGGAGATCTGGGCGCTGGCATGGGACGGTCTCCGGATCTGGGTCGCCTCTGAAGGGGGCACGTTTACGATCGATCCGGCCATGGGCGTCACGACGCTTATCGACGAAGCGGTCTCGGTTGGCCTTGCCGCCGCTTTCGGCGGGCCGTACGTCCACCGCGCGACCATGCTTCCGGACGGGCGCTACCGCATCACCGAACATGATGGCCGGCCCCTTCGCGACCTCTCGTGTGCCTTGCAGGGCCTCCGGCACAACTGGGCCGTGAGCGGCGGCGGGCACTACGTGACGGACCAGGAAGGCAGCGTTCACCGCTTCGATGCCGCAGGCGAACAGCCCGTCGGCGGGCAGTCCGCTGACGGTCGCACCGCCGAGGCGGGTCAGTATACGTTCGCAGTGCGCGAGGCCGTCTTCACGGTGGCGTACGGCAAGCTCGCGCGGGTGGAAGCGGATCGGCTGGTGCCGGTCTACGATTTCGGGCGCGACGTGCGGGCTTACCCGTGTCGGCAGGGCTTCATCATCGTCTGCGGCGATGGGCTGCTCTTTCGCGTGCGCCGCATCTGAGGAGAGACGGGGAGCAAAAAGAGTGAGGTGACATGATGGATGCAAGAGGATGGCGGCGGCCCGAACTGGGCTTCATGATGACGGCGAGCAGCCGGCTCGCGGCCGGATGGGACGTGCTGGAAGGCGCGCTCGAATGGATCACGCTGATCCTCGGCGTCCTGATCGGTGTGCTCACCGTCGTAAGGCTGGTTTTGGAAATGAAAGAGCGTCGGAGACGCGGCCCCTCGGGGCGGCGATGGGAACGGCGGCGGAGCCTGCGCCGCCGGACCTTTCTGGAGTAGGCAGGCAGTAGCAACCCTGAAACGGGGAGGAAACGACCATGGAACCTGTAAAGACCCTTCCGCCGGAGAGGCTGCCCTACGGCGCTCCGGCCGTGCGGCTGCGCGACACGATCAACCCCGCGCTGCGGGAGCTGGACCCCGGTAGCGCCGCGTGGGCGGGCGTGATCGCGCCGCTGCTGGGCGCGCTCGGCTATCTGGCAGAGAACATCGACGGGCTGGAGGCGATGCTGCGGACGGTTGGTGTGCCGCCAGGCCTGACCTCGGCGGTGCTCTTTGGTATCGGCGTGCTCTACGCGGCCATCACCCGCTCGAAGAAGTAGGCAAAGCATGGCCCGCCCAGGACGGCCGGGGCGGGTCGCTTTGCGAGTGTTCCGGTGATGCGCGTGTTGCGCCCTTTCAGGGATTCACGACGTGGCTCGTGCCGTGATTTGGGAATCGCAGTCTGGTGCCGGATTCAGATCTGATCACACTGGCAGAGCGAGCGCACGTCTGCTGCATCATTTATGAATGCGCCGACTCGAGGAGGGCCCATCATCTGTCCAGCCGCTCGATGTTCACCCGGAGCGCCTCGCTTTCTGCCTGCTGCTCCTGAAGGGCCTGGATGAGCACCGGAATGGGCTCCGTGTAATCGAGCACCTTGAACGCGATCGCCTCGCCGGGCACCTTCCGTTTCTCACGGTTTGCCGGTGGCCCGGCCTCAATGCACGCGCACGAACAGGCGGGTCGCCGTGAACGACTCCCCTACGGCGCGCAGCAGGTAGACACCGGAGGGCAGCCCGCTTCCGTCGACCTCGAATCGCTGCTGCTGCCCGGCAGCAAGCCGACCGTTATGCAACAGTGCCACGCGGCGGCCCAGCAGGTCCACGAGTTCCAGCTGAACCACCTGAGATTTGCGCACGGTCAGCATCACGCTCCCTCGCTGCCGAATAGGGTTCGGGGAAACAGTGGATAGGTCATATTCCTGCGTCGGTACGGTTTCCTCTTCTCTGGGGACGATGTACGCCTGTGCGCCTGCTGGATGCTGCTGAACCCACTCCACGTTCCCATTGGGGTCGTACTTGATGGTGGCGCTCCAACCAGTGACGTACACGTGGCCGGCTTCATCCACAAGCACGTCCGTGGCCCTATCGTCCACATAAGGGCCAAGACTCGGATCCGTTACCTGCTGGTCCCACGTGCGGACCCACTGCCAGACTCCGGACGAATCGAGCTTGGACAGCACGAGGTCTATGCCGCTAAAGTAGCCGTCGTCTCTGACGACATCCTCGACGTTGGCCGCCAGGTAAACGGCCCCGGAGCGGGGGTCCACCCGCATCACGGGCAGCCAACCATATGCGGCCGTTTCGCCGGGCAAGTCCAGATCGGCCGTCCATACGACTTTACCCAGTGAATCGTACTTGACGATCTCATGGTCGCTTGCATGGGTGTAAACGTAGCCGGATGTATCAGTGGTCCACGTTTCTGCATAACCCAGACCAGCGCGCTCCCAGGTTTGTAGGCCATTCCAGGCGTAACGGGCAAAGCGAACCGGATTGTCGTACTTCAGAAACAAGACGAGAACGCCGCGGGCATCGAAGCGAACTACGCTGGCTCGTTCATCTAAACTCATGCTGTATATAATCGAACCATCCTCGAGTGATATGCTGCGCAGTAACGTTGAATTACCGTAGTTCGCGGCTATCAATACGGTACCGGTATCAGACAGCGCGTTTCTGGTGAACCTGAAAGATCCGCTGACCTCCGACAAATCGCGATGCCATACAAGCGATCCATCAACATGAAGTCTTTGTAAAGCTGAGCTTCCATGTCTATCGTACTGCATCCATAATACATCTCCGTCCCCCAGAACAAGAACCCTACTGTAATCACAATCACAATCCTGCGGAGCCCAGTCGGGAGGCAACGTCTCGCCGGCCGAGGAGTACATGATTTTCCTTAATTGACCGCGAACACCCGACACGAATGTCAGATTGCCCGCCGGATCCATATGCGGCTTTGGGTTAAGTATCGGCCAATCTGATAAGAAGGCTTGTGACCATAGTTCCGCCCCGTTGCAACTGTACTTCTTGACGCCGGATAATTCGTCTGCAACATAAACATCTCCCTCTCTACTCAAAGAGAGGTACTTGTCTACATTCCATTCCCACAAGGTATACCGGATATCCTGCGCCTGCGTCCAGGGGAGCGCCACCGGCAGTAGAACAAACACCAGCAAGAAGGCGGTACGCATCATGCACCTCATGGATTACCTGGCTATGGTGAGGCTTCGGACAGCCTGGGCATCTCCGGCCTTGAACCTGTACAAGTAAACACCGCTCACAAGAGAGCCTGTGTCAAAGATCACCCGAGGGCAGGTTCATGCGCGCGTACTCCGCTGACCGCCGGTACCGGTAAGCGCGCGGCCGGAGCTGCAGCAGCTTCCCGAGCGATCCCGTGAGCGGCCGCACCTCCTCCTTCAGCTTGCCGTCCGAAGGAGCGTTGAACCCCGACGTGTACACGTCGCCCGAAAAGTACCCCGCGAAGCTGGAACCGTCCCGGCCGGGCACCCACCCGTAGACGCCATAGCTGGCGGACGAGGACCCGCCCGCGTCCCCGCGCACCCCGTAGGCGTAGGTACCTTCGAGCGCTGCGCCGCGTACACCGATCAGGGCGACGCCCGGCGCTTCGGCGTGACCCTCCACTCCGACGGCCGTCACCCCGCCCGAAGAGCGACCCAGCAGCGCCTGCGGATTGGAAGCGGTGCAGTTCTCCGCCGGGGTGCAGGAAACGAGCATCTTCGCACCGGCAGGTGCGGGTGCCGCCCCGATTCCGACCCGCCCGGAGGCATCCAGGTGAATCTGCGCGGCCGAAGGAGCGGCGATGAACAACAGGAACGCCAGCCAGAAGGCTTTCATGACGGTACCCTCGCTCGTGGGTGCTCCGCCTTGCAGAAGCGCCGTATTCGTGGTTCGGAGCAGCGCCACAGAAACGGCTTGCAGCCTGTCCGCATTATACAACCATTCCCTGCGGATCGCAATCCCCCCCTCAATTCATCATCTATTCATTCATCTATTGTCTCGCGCCGCGGGCAGCCGGAACGGGCGACGACACCTGGCGCAGGAGGCTCGGGTGACAGATGGACCGGAGCCGTCCTCCCACACCGACGGGCTCGGCGGTGACTGCAGGGACCGTTCAGGTGCGAGGCTCCCGCGCGCCACCGGGGACCACGCCCGTTCTTCCTGGACCACGTCGCCCTCCCCCCGTCTACGGCCGGGCGGTCGCCTGACAGGACGCCCAGACCGGCACATGTGCCCTCTCCAGAGGCAGGTCTCACGGCTTGTAAGGGGCTCTCAGGGCCAGTCTGTCGCGCGGGGCGCACCTGCAGGAAAGCCCGGCCCCGAGCGGGAGCCGGGCGCGCCTCAGCTCTGCATCAGCGGGTGGGCGGAGGGGTCGGGACGCCAGGACTGGAGCACCTTCATGTAGTTCGCGCGCTCGAACGCGGTCGGCTCGGAGACGTGCTGCTGGCTCATGCTGCCTTGCATCTGCCGGATGGACTCGTAGCCGTTAACCTCCATCCAGAGTTCGAGGTCGTCAAGGATCTCCCGGATGCGGTAGATGCCCTTTTGCAGAAGCTCGGAGGCCATCATCGTGACGGCGGCACCGGCCATCATGCCCTTGAGCACGTCTTGGTGCGAGTGGACGCCGGAGGTAAGGGCCATGTCCACCGGGACGCGCCCGTAGAGCATCGCGATCCAGCGCAGCGGCAACCGAAGCTCGCTCGGGTTGGAAAGCACGAGTCGCGGCGCTACCTCGAGTTCGTACAGGTCGAAATCGGGCTGGTAGAAGCGGTTGAAGAGCACAAGGCCCTGCGCGCCCGCATCGGCGAGCCGGGCTGCCATGTTCGCTATGGAAGAGAAGTACGGCCCGACTTTGATGGACAGCGGAATTGAAATGGCCTCACGGACCGAGCGCACGACGTTGAGGTAGCGCTCTTCGATCTGCGCGCCGTCGAGCGCCGGGTCGGTGGGGATGTAGTAAATATTCAGCTCCAGCGCGTCGGCACCGGCCTCCTGCATCTTGCCCGCGTAGCGCGTCCACCCGCCGGGGGAGATGCCGTTCAGGCTGCCAATGATCGGAATGGCGACGGCTTCCTTCGCGAGGCGGATCTTTTCCAGATAGGCCTCGGGGCCGACGTGGTAGTCGCCCGCTTCGGGGAAGTAGTTGAGCGCCTCGGCAAAACTCTCCGAACCGTAGTCGAGATAGTGGTTGAGGCGGTGGCTTTCGTTCGTGATTTGCTCTTCGAAGAGCGAGTGCATCACGACGGCTGCCGCGCCGGCATCTTCCATCCGGCGGATGTTGTCCACCGTTTCGGATAGCGGCGAAGCGGAGGGAACGATCGGGTTCTTCAGATCAAGCCCGAGATAGGCAGTGGAAAGATCCATGGCAAGCGGAATATGGTCGGGTGTAGGCCCCGATGACTCTTTGTGGGACGGGGAGCGGTGTCACGGGAGCATCTCTAAAGAGGCGAGCGAGGGGGCGCGGGCACCGCGTGCCCCCTCGCTCGAAAAGCTACTCTTCAGACTCCGGCGGACGCTTGGGCGACGGACCGCCGGTCTTGAAGGCTGCCGGCGGACGGGTTCCGGGAAGCATCGCAGGGCGAGATCCGGGTGCCGCTCCGACGGACGGACCGACGGGGGGCTTCATGCCCGGAGGCGGCGTCGGCCGTGCGCCGGGGTTCGGAGCCTGCGGCGGACCGGACGGCCCTCCGGCATGCGCGCCGTCTCCGCCACCAGTGCCGTCGGAGGCACGCCGTTTATACTTCAACCAGTTGTCGTCGACGTTCGCCTGTGCCTGCTTGAGGAAGGCCCGCGCCGCGTCCGGGTTGATCTGCTCGACCATCCGGTAGCGCGTCTCGTTGTAGGCGTACTCCTTGAATGGGATCGTCGGGGCCTTCGAATCGAGCTGGAGCGGATTCTTTTCAACCTCCGTGTTGCGCGGATCGAAGCGGTAGAGCGGCCAGTAGCCGGACTGGACGGCCAGTTCCTGCTGCTGCATTCCCTTCGCCATGTCGATGCCGTGCGCGATGCAGTGGCTGTAGGCGATGATGAGCGCCGGTCCGTCGTAGGCCTCGGCCTCTTCAAAAGCCTTGATCGTCTGGTTCTCGTCGGCTCCCATCGCGATCTGGGCCACATAGACGTAGCCGTATTCGGACGCGATCATGCCGAGATCCTTCTTTGGGATCTTCTTGCCCGCCGCAGCGAACTTGGCCACCGCGCCGATGTTCGTCGCCTTCGAGGCCTGGCCGCCGGTGTTCGAGTATACCTCCGTATCCAGCACGAGCACCTTCACGTTGCGCCCGCTGGCGAGGACGTGGTCGAGGCCGCCGTAGCCGATGTCATAGGCCCACCCGTCGCCGCCGACGATCCAAACGCTGCGGCGCACGAGCACGTCGGCGAGGCTCAGGAGGTCCTTGCCACGGGGCGTCTTGTCGCCGTCGAGCTTCTTCTTGAGGTCCGCCACCCGGCCGCGTTGCGCCTCGATACCTTCGGGCGTGGACTGATCGGCCGAAAGAATGGCCTCGGCGAGATCGCCGCCCACCTGGTCGCTCATTTCGCGGAGAAGTTCGCAGGCGTAGCCGTACTGCTTGTCGAGCGCGAGGCGCATTCCGAGACCGAACTCGGCATTGTCCTCGAAGAGCGAGTTGGCCCAGGCCGGACCGCGGCCCTGCTTGTTCTTGGCCCAGGGCGTCGTCGGGAGGTTGCCGCCGTAGATGCTGGAGCATCCGGTCGCGTTTGCGATTACGGCACGGTCGCCGAATAGGCGCGTCAGGAGTGAGAGGTACGGGGTCTCGCCGCAGCCGGCGCACGCGCCGGAGAACTCGAAGAGCGGCTCGAGCAGCTGCACGTCCTTGGCCTTGGTAAACTTGAGGCCGCAGGCGTTCTCAGCGCGCGTCGTTTCGGGCAAGTCGCGGAAGAAGTCCCACCCGGCGATGGCCTGGTCGCGGATGGGCGCGACCGGCTCCATGTTGATGGCCTTCCGGTTGGCCTGGCTCTTGTCCTTGGCCGGGCAGACCTCGACGCAGATCTGGCAGCCGGTGCAGTCCTCGGCGGAGACCTGGAGGATGTACTGCCAATCCGGCATTTCACGCCAGCGCGCGTCGGCCGTGAGGAACCCTTCCGGCGCTCCCTTCAGTGCAGACGGCTCGACGACCTTGGAGCGGATCACCGCGTGCGGACAGGCCATGACGCACTTGCCGCACTGGATGCAGATGTCCGGTTCCCACACCGGAATATCGAGCGACAGGTTGCGCTTCTCATACTTTGTGGTGCCGGTCGGGAAGACGCCGTCAACCGGCATGGCGCTCACGGGCAAAAGGTCGCCCTCGCCCGCGATGATCGGGCCGGTGACTTTCTGCACGAACTCAGGCGCGTACTTCGGGACGGGGAGCGCCTGTTCGATTCGGCTCGTAACCTTGCTCGGCAGTTCCACTTTGTGAAGGTGCGCCAGCGCCGCATCCACGGCGGCGTTGTTCATCTCAACGACGACGTC
The DNA here is from genome assembly GCA_963790965.1 of uncultured Bacteroidota bacterium. Taxonomy (GTDB): domain Bacteria; phylum Bacteroidota; class Rhodothermia; order Rhodothermales; family DASSAV01; genus CAWBQO01. Next base: position 544,419 of record CAWBQO010000006.1, on the reverse strand, counting down.
GCCGCGCTTGCCGTAGGTCTTCTTGATAAAGCGCTTGATTTGCTCGATCGCCTCGTCGCGCGGGAGCACGCCGCTGAGCGCAAAGAAGCACGTTTGCATGATCGTGTTCGTGCGCCCGCCGAGATGGTTGTCCCTCGCAACCGTGTTCGCGTCGATCACGTACAGGCTCAGCTCTCGCTCGACGAGTTGCCGCTGGACGAGGCGGGGAAGGTAGTCCCACACTTCGTCCGGCCCGTACGGGCTGTTCAGGAGCACGGTCGCGCCGCGGTCGGCCAGTTCGAGCGTGTTGTACGAGTGGAGAAAGTTGAACTGGCTGACGGCAATAAAGCCGGCCTTCTGGATGAGGTACGTGCTCTTGATCGGCTGCTTGCCAAAGCGCAGGTGCGAGACCGTCCGCGCGCCGGACTTCTTCGAGTCGTAGACGAAGTAGCCCTGGGCGTAATTGTCCGTCTCCTCGCCGATGATCTTGATGGTGTTCTTGTTGGCCCCCACCGTGCCGTCCGCGCCGAGGCCCCAGAAGAGGGCGCGCTTGACGTCCGAGGACTCCGTCACGAACGCGGGGTCGAAAGAAAGGCTGGTGTGCGAGACGTCGTCGTCGATGCCGATGGTGAAGTGGTTCTTCGGGCGGTCCTTCTTCAGTTCGTCGAAGATTCCCTTGACCATGGCGGGGGTGAACTCCTTGGAGGAGAGACCATATCGCCCGCCGACGATGCGCGGCATCGTCTTGAAGGGGGCATCGCCGTCGGTCATGCTTTCGCTGAGCGCCGTCACGACGTCCTGGTAGAGCGGCTCGCCGGCCGAGCCGGGTTCCTTCGTGCGGTCGAGCACGGCGATGCTCTTCACGGACGCGGGCAGCGCACCGAGCAGGTGCTTGACCGAGAACGGGCGGTAAAGCCGCACGCGAATCATGCCGATTTTGTCGCCTTGCTCCACGAGGTAGTTCACCGCCTCCTCCGCAGCTTCGGAGCCGGAACCCATCAGGATGATGACACGCTCGGCATCCTTGGCACCGGTGTAGTCGAACAGGTGGTAATGCCGCCCGACAAGCTTGGCGAGGTCGTCCATGGTCGACTGGACGATCTCCGGAATGACGTCGTAGTACGGGTTGACCGTTTCACGGGCCTGGAAGTAGACGTCCGGGTTCTGCGCCGTGCCGCGGAGCGTGGGCGCGTCCGGCGTCATGCCGCGGGCGCGGTGCGCGCGGACGAGGTCGTCGGAGATGAGCGCGCGGATGTCGCTCTCGTCCAGCTTCTCGATCTTCTGGATCTCATGCGAGGTGCGGAAGCCGTCGAAAATATGCAGGAAAGGCACCCGCGCCTTGAGGGTGGCGGCGTGCGAGATGAGCGCGAAGTCCATCGCCTCCTGTACGGACCCGCCGAAGAGCATGGCCCAGCCGGTCTGCCGGGCGGCCATCACGTCCGAGTGGTCTCCGAAGATGGAGAGCGCCTGGGCGGCAAGTGAACGCGCGGCGATATGGAAGACCGTGCTCGAAAGCTCGCCCGCGATCTTGTACATATTCGGGATCATCAGGAGCAAGCCCTGACTGGCCGTGAAGGTCGTCGTGAGCGAGCCGGCTTGAAGCGCGCCGTGAACGGCACCGGCGGCACCGCTTTCAGCCTGCATTTCAATGACGTGGGGGACCGATCCCCAGAGGTTCTTTTCGCCGAGCGTCGTCCACAGGTCCGCCAGTTCGCCCATCGGCGAAGCGGGGGTAATGGGGTAGATCGCTACGACCTCGTTGGTTTTATGGGCTACATACGCGGCGGCTTCGTTGCCGTCGATCGTGACTTGTTTGCGCATCATCACACGCTCTTTAGAGCAAAGAGAGGAGGGAATGCGGCCGCACAACAATACGCGGCCGAAGAACGGCAAGTAGAAAAGCCGTGGCTGCGTCAAGTACGCCGATAATCGTTGTGAGGAATGCCGGGTCGATGATGGGATGCCTGTAGGAATACTGCCCAGTTATATGCCGGGCATTCACCTACACGCTCCGGGCGAGTGCTGCGTGCAGCGTGTTGATTGGGAAGGGCCGTAACGCCGGTAGGGCTCACTCCCTTTCAAGTGAACCGCTCTTTTCGTGGACCCTGAGTCGCAGACTCTCACTCACGAGCAGAAAGGTGCCTTAGACACTACGTTCCACAAGGAAATAGGAGAGTGTCCAACCCGCCCTTCGGGCCGCGAAACTCGCAGACCAAGTTCAGAACTCCGGCTCGTCCTCTTTTTCGTCGGGCGGCCAGACGATCACGAGGCCGGAGGCGCGCAGGGCCTCGGCGACGGCCCGCGTGTTGAGCGTGTCCACGCGCAGAATCACTACCGTGTGCCCGCTTCCCTTCGGATAAGTGAGCACGGAATGGATGTTCACGTCGATGGCGTCAACCTTTGCCGTCAGCTTTGACAGCTCGCCGGGGCGATCTTCGAGCTGCACCGCCAGCCTTCCGGTCGGCTTTTGCATCCCCGTCAGCCGAATGATGGCGTCCAGCAGATCTGTGCCGGTCACTATGCCGATGAGCTTTTCACCTTCGACGACAGGCAAGCAGCCGATCTTGTGACGGCGCATGATCCGCGCCGCTTCCTCCACGGGGTCGAGCGGCGAGGCGGTCAGCACGCTGCGGGCCATGACGTGTGAGAGGTCGGTCGCCGTGGAAAACGGAGCCGGATGAAGCGTGCTCGTCGCATAACGCAGGTCGCGATCCGTCACGACACCGACGAGGTTCTCTTCGTTCATCACCGGGAGGTGCCGAATGTCATGGTGCTGCATGAGGCGATAGGCTTCGGCCAGTTCCGTGCCGACGGAAACCATGATGGCCGGCGAACGCATGATGTCTCGGACGAGCATGGACGTTTAGGAGGCTATTTAAAAATCGAACGCGCTGTATGAAGCTGATGAACTGGACCAAAGCACCAACGCAACCTCCCTTTGAGGCGGATTCAAAGGGGTGTTAGCGGGCACTTTAGTCACGCACGTCGCCCCGAAGATCTGCGATACATCCCGTCGATAGTAGATCAACAGGCTCTTAGGGCTGAATGATGAACGGGACTCTGCCCCACAGTAGCGTACGATGGTACGGTAGGGCGATGGTACAATAACACGATTGTACAATAATACGGCAAACCCGCACAGCGTCTGCCCGTTTTCTAAAGGGTGTCCTCACCACGAAGCCTTTCAACTCAACCTCCACGACCATGACGGAATCAACGAACCCGGACCCCGACTTCGTAGACGGATCGCCTCACCTGATGGTTGGCGACGGCGAGGTGCAGTCGCGGGGCAAGGTCATATGGGGCATTATTCTCCTCGTGGTCGTAGTCGCTGTGGCCGCCTACTTCCTCATAAAGTGAGCGCCGCCCAACGCTCCCGCGCCGCCTCACGTGTAGATGCGTGGGGCCACTCTACCGAAAGCCGAACCGTTCTTTGCATATGCACCGCACCCCTATCTCTCCCGCCTCCTCGACCCAACGCTTCGCGGTGCTGCTCGGGCTTTCCGTCCTGTTTCTTCTCGTCGTAGCGAACGGATGCCGCAGCGAAGCGCCGCCGCCGCTTCCGCCGCCCATCGACCGCGATCTCGTGCAGGTAGAGGACCGCGATACACTCGTCGTTTTGACGAGCTATAACTCAACCAGTTATTTTCTCTATCGCGGACAGGCGATGGGCTTCGAGTATGACCTGCTCCAGGCCTTCGCCGAGGCGCGCGACCTCGCCCTCAAGGTCGTCGTCGTTCCGGATCGGGACAGCCTCTATTATCTGCTCAACCGGGGCGTCGGGGACGTTATCGCGGCGCGCGTCATGCCCCGCGCGGTGGACTCTGCCGACGTGGCCTTCACGCGATCGCTCTACGAAACGCCGCCGACACTCGTGCAGCAAAGCAACGCCGGCGCCGCACTCCCCGCCTCCGCCGATTCGCTCATCGACCACGCCGTCGATGCGATGGCCGAGTCCATCCCGGCTATCGAGGACGTGCCGGATTCGCTCATTTTGTCGGTGCGCCCCGTTGCCCGGCCGCGCGATCTGGGCGGACGCACGGTCTACGCGCCCGGCAACTCGGCCTTTGTTGACCGGCTGGTCGAGCTGCAGGATAGCATTACGGGAGACATCGAGGTGGTCGAGGTTGGCGGGGATGTTTCCAACGAGACACTCATCCGACTGGTCTCCGGCGGCAAGATCAATCTCGCCGTCGCGCCGCTCAACCTTGCCTCGCTCAAGCAGTCCTATTTCACGAACGTCGTAACCAAACCGGTCATCGGAGAGCCGTTCCGCGTAGCCTGGGGCGTGCGAAAGAACGCGCCGCTCCTTCATGCAGCGCTGGATTCGTTCATTGCCAACAACCCGGGCATGAGGCGAAACCTCTACGAAAAGTACTTTCAAGATCGCACGGGCTACCGCGAACGGCTCGCGAGCGCTTACCTGACAGGCGAGACCGGTACCCTGTCCGAGTACGACGATCTGCTCAAGAAAGGGGCGGAGTCGATCGGGTGGGACTGGCGGCTGCTCGCCTCACAGGCTTACCAGGAGTCGCGCTTCATTGCGACGGCCAAGTCATGGGCCGGGGCAACCGGGCTGCTCCAACTCATGCCTGCCACGGCGCGGGAGTTTGGCGTGCGCAACATGAACAATCCGGAGGAAAATGTCGAAGGGGCCGTGCGCTTCTTGCAGTGGCTGAACGAATATTGGGCGGAGTACATTCCCGATGAACAGGAGCGGCTGCGCTTCATTCTCGCGTCGTACAACACCGGTCACGGCCATGTTCAGGATGCGCGCCGTCTCGCTGAAAAGAACGGCGACGATCCCAACAAGTGGGAGGACGTGGCCTATTGGCTGCTGCAGAAGTCCAGGCGTGCAGTCTACACGGACCCGGTCGTTAAGTATGGATTCGCGCGCGGTTTGGAGCCGGTCACTTACGTGAGCCGCATCCTTGCGCGATTCGACCATTACCAGCAGTTCGTTACAGAGGAGGATCAGCAGAACGGCACGAACGCCCAGGCCGAAGCGCGCGGGCGCTCGTAGCGCCGGGACGGCAGAGGCGCTTTCCGGCCTTTATGCTGTTTCGAGTTCGCGTTCGAGCGCTCTGCGGTATCGGTCTTCCTCGCCGCGCCAGTGCTGCACATCAGCAGGATCCCTGCATTCGCGCCGGGACAAGGCGGCTTCGCCGAGGCAAGCAGCCGCGTAAACGGGCCGGTAGGCACGAAGAGCAGGCGCGAGTCCGTCGCTGAGGAGGGCCTTCGGGGCCGCGCGCAGTAGCGCCACTTCGTCCAGGCCAAACTCGACCGCGAGGCCCGCAAAATCCCAGGCCGCATCAGTAGGACCCGGAAAGCGCGTGCCGTCTCCGTGGTCGAGCGCGTCGACTTTGTGGATGCCCGCGGGGCCGGCGACCCACTCTCTGCGCGCGAGCCGCGCATCGGCGACGTAAGCAGGCCGCTCGGGAAGGTTCTCGATGCGGCACAAGGTCTCGCGAAGTCCGGGTACATTATCGCCGAGGGCTTCCTTCGCGTTTTCTTCCAGAAGGTGCAGGAGAGCAGGGGTGTCGACGCTGCGGCCGGTGGAGAAGAGCGCCGCGCGCGCGGCAACGTAGCGGAGCGCGCTCATTCGGAAATCCTCGCGCGTCGTCTCCCGCTCCGCCGGCGCGCTGCCGCTGATCCAGGGAAGCGCCAGAAAACCGTTTGTCAGCCCCCCTGGGGCGGGACCGGCTTTCCGCTCGGCGAGCGCTTCGGCGCGCCGAAGGGCCGCTTCGCCCCACCGCCCGAGTCCGGCAAAGCGGACCGTGTGCGCCCTCCCGTCAGCATCTATGGCGCGGACCTTCTGTCGCTCGTGGTGCGCGCAGGCCGGGGCATCGGCCATGCCGGGCAGCACGGATCGCCAGCGGCCGTAGGAGAGATCGTCCACGACCTGGAAGCCGAATCCCTCGGCGGCATCGGCCAGCCCGTCCGTCCACGCCGCCGGGAACGTGCGGGCCGCATCGAACCAGGCGCGCCGCTCCGGCGGCGCAAGCGCCATGCCTCCGGTATGAGAGGGCAAGAGGACCACCTTATCGGAGGGCACGCCCAGCCGTTCGAGAGCCTGGCCGACGGCGTGGAACGTCTCGCCCGTTGCGCCCGGACCTTCGTCTACGACCAGAACATCCGCGCCGTCGCGCAGCCACTCCCGCATCTGCCATTTCAACTCATCGCCGAGCCGCAGGGTGCGCTCGCCTGACGCGCCGTATGGCCGCACCGTCACGCGGCGCGTGTCGCCCAGCGCAGCGGCCACGACGGCCGAAAGGCTCGTGCCGATGCTCCGAACGCCCACGACGAGCGCGCGCCCGGCCTTTTCGCTGCCAGCGGCGGCGGCGTATTGCAGCGCCGCATCGCGGTAGAAGGCAGGAAAGAGTGCGTATTGCGCGAACCCTTCCGGCGCGCGGACCTGAACCGATTCAGGCAGAGGCAGCCGTTCGAGAGCGTCGATCTTCTCCAGCAGGAGACGAATCCCGGCGTGGCCGGGCGAGAAAGCAGCGGTTGACGCAGCGATGAGCAAGACGCGGAAGGCCTCCTGAACGGGACCCCAGCCGTCGCCGGAAAGACCAGTCTCGTCCAGAACGCCCTGCTCCAGCGTGCCCGCCTCCACGAGTAGATCCATCCACGATGCCGCACCGGCAAGGCTGCGGAGGCGCTTGATTCCTTCCGCTGTGCGGAGCGTCTCCTCGCGGTCACGATAGGTGATCATCCGGCGTGGCCGTTAGGACGAAGTGCCTCCTCGTGGCTCATGCCCCGGCCCTGCACCTCGCGTTCACGGCGGGCGGCCTCCGCGACCTGCGCTGCGTGTGCGTTCAGTCCGATCTGTGCCGCGTGAAAGCCCATGTTGAGCATGTGGTACATCCGAAAGAAGCTCATCAGCACCGGATCGAGCGGTTCGTCGTAGCCCGCGCGGAGTTCGCCGAACCAGTCGCCGGGCCAGTGCCGCCCGAAGAGCGGACCGTGGAGGATCTCCGTACGCGCAAGCTCCGCCTCGGGCGGCCCGGCAAAGGCGTCCTCAAAGTCAATCACGCCGACGCAGTCCACGCCGGCCTTCCGGCGGCAGAGCACGTTGGCGGCGAAAAGGTCGCCATGGACGAGCACGTTCGCGCGGCGGGAGGCACGGGCCTCGACCTCCGGCAGCATGACGCTGAGCGCGTGGGCCAGCGCCGCACCCTCTTCCCACGTCTCATCGAGAGAAGGCAGCAGGCGTTCTTCAAAGTCGGACTGCAGGAAGCGGCGCAGCGGCATCCGCTCGCGGTAGGCGTGCCGCAGATGGCCACTTCCCGGCAGGCGCACCGTATGGATGCGCCGCGTGAGCGCGCCCCAGCTGCGCAGCGCGCCACGGCGCTCGCCCTCGTCGAGGTTGGGCCACAAGTCCTCTAGCGTCGGGTGCTCGATGCGCCAGTAGACGAGCACCGGTGCCCCGAGGAGCCGGTCGTCGACGGTGAAGTAGTGCGGAGCGATCACGTCGGTCCTTTCGTGCAGCAGGTCGGCGGCGATGCGCGAGGCGTCGAAGCCGGCCGAGAGGCTCACGTAGCGCGCCTGTTTGATGACGAGCGTGCGGCCGCCACTGAAGCGCACCTCCGCGAGCATGTTGCTGTGGTCGTCCCGGATGCGCACGGACGAGGGCGCAGCGCCGCCGGTGCGGTCCTCGACGTGCTTCAAGATGCGATTGACGTCCTGCTCGTGGAAACTGGCCGGCTGCATGGCCACCCCTGGATTTGAGTTCGACTACTTGATCTGGCCCTCTTACGCGCCAAACCGAAAAGCGTGGCAGTAAGTACAAGAGGCCCCCTTGCCGGCGCAGCGAAGCTTCTCAGAAGGCCGCAAACACAGATCCTTCGCTGCGCTCAGGATGACACCTGAGTTTATTCTATAGCTTTAATTGAAGGTACGAACGCGCCGGCGCGATTTCCGAAGAACGACTCGGGTCTATCACAATAAGAGAGAGGACGCTGAGCATCAGATATTTTATAACATGCGCCGACGCAACTTCCCCCTTGAGGGGGAAAAAAGGGGGTGTTGTACAGCATTTTAGACGTGTAAAGCGCGTATTTGAGCCGTAGTAATAAGAGTCTGCACTTAATTTACGGATTGCCGAGTCATGTTCATTAGAACCGCAGCGAGGCTTCTCAGAAGGCCGCAAGCACAGATCCTTCGGGTCGCCGGCATGACACGGGCGAGACGTTCTGCTTTCCTTGTGCTCCGTTGCTTATTAGCCTCCTCCAACACCCCCACGTGTCATCCTGAACGCAGTGAAGGATCTACCCTTCCCGGCTGCTAAGAGGCTGTTGACTTATTATTGATGGGAAACATTACAGATTTACAGACCATCGTGCGCAACTGCCGCTTTCTAACACCCCCTTGAATCTCCCTCGAGGGGGAGGTTGCGTTGGTACCTTGGTCCACATTGTCAGCTACATACGGCGCCTTCTATTATTATAACAGCCTCTTTAAAGCCTGTTTAGATAGGGTGAATCTTCGTCACGCATCAGAGGTTGTGTACAAAGAATCTACAGCACCTTAAAGAAAGGCTGATATGCTTCCCGTCGCCGGCATGACACGGGCGAGACGTTCTGCTTTCCTTGTGCTCCGCTGCAAATTAGCCTCCTCCAACACCCCCGCGTGTCATCCTGAACGCAGTGAAGGATCTACCCTTCCCGGCTGCTAAGAGGCTGTTGACTTATTGTTGATCGGATACATTACAGATTTACAGGCCATCGTGCGCAACTGCCGCTTTCTAACACCCCCTTGAATCCCCCTTGAGGGGGAGGTTGCGTTGGTACCTTGGTCCACATTGTCAGCTACATACGGCGCCTTCTATTATTATAACAGCCCCTCAAGTAGCTGTCGAAGCAGCAGAAACATCTGGGAGCGGCGCATCGCTATCATTGCCACGTTCGGCTACATCCGGAACTGGGACTTCGAGGAGACACTCGATATCGCGGAGATGCTGCTGCGCGACAAGGAGCCGCTCATCCAGAAGGCCGTCGGGTGGATGCTCCGTGAGGTGGGCAACCGCGTTGAGCGGAGGCTAGAGGATTTCCTACAGCAGCACTACCGGAATATGCCGCGAACGATGCTTCGGTACGCTATCGAGAAGCTTCCCGAAGAGCGCCGGCAGCAATATCTCAAAGGAAAGGTTTAGCGCCAGTCGCTTCGATCTGAACCGGTCCGCAGGGGAAGTGCCTCGCGGGGCTACATTCTGTCCGGAGCCGAAATCCCGAGCACCGTAAGGCCGTTGTGAAGCACGAGCCTCGCGGCCTCGGCCAGGTTCATGCGGGCCGTGGCGAGCGCCTTGTCCTCCCCGATGATCCGGCATTGCCCGTAAAACTGCGTAAATGCGACGGCCACCTCGCGCAGGTAATTCGCCACGATCTGCGGCTCCTTCACGTCCGCCGCCCGCTCGATCGTTCCTGGAAACTCCAGCAGCGTCTTGATGAGCGCGCTTTCGGTCTCGTGCGTGAGCAGCGAGAGGTCCGCCTCCTCGCCAAACCCGAAGCCGACTTCCTGCGCCTTCCGCACGATTGAACGGATGCGCGCGTGCGCGTACTGGAGGTAGAAGACCGGGTTCTTCTCGCCGGCCTCTTTGGCAAGGTCGAGGTCGAACTCGAGATGCGTGTTGGGCGAGCGCATGAGGAAGAAAAAGCGCGTCACGTCCTCGCCGACCTCCGTCATAAGCTCATCGAGCGTGACGTAGTTGGCCTTGCGCGTGCTCATCTTCACCGGCTCGCCGCCCCGCACGAGCGTGACGAACTGGTAGATCACCACGTCGATTTTTGCCGGATCGAAGCCGAGCACTTCGACGCCACGGAGCACATCGGGATAGGTGGCGATGTGGTCGGCACCGAAAATGTCGACGATGCGGTCGAAGCCGCGCTCGAACTTGTCGCTGTGGTAGGCAATGTCCGGCAGGCGGTACGTCGGCTCGCCGCTGCTCTTGACGAGGACGGTATCCTGCTCCTTGCCGAAGTCGGTGGTTTTGAACCAGACGGCACCGTCCTTGTCGTAGACGTGGCCCTTCTCCCGCAGCCGGTCGAGCACCTGCCAGACCTTGTTCGAGTCGTAGAGCGTGTACTCGTTGAAGAACGTGTCCATTCGGATGCCGAGGCGGCGCATGGTGCCCTCGATGTCCTTGAAGATGGCATCGACGGCCGCCGCGGTGAAGGGCTTTGCGTCCGGCGCAGCGAGCAGCGCGTCCCCCTCCTTCTCCACCAGCCCGCGCGCAATGTCGACGATGTACTCGCCGAGGTAGCCATCCTCCGGAAAAGACTGCGGCACCTTCAGCGTCTCGCCCTCGCCGACCGCCACCTCGCGCTCGGGGAGGTTCGGGTTCAGCAGCGCCTCGTAGCGCGCCCGCACGGACTCGCCGAGCACGCGCATCTGCCTGCCCGCGTCGTTGAAGTAGTATTCGCGCGTGACGGCGTAGCCGGTCCAGTCCAGCAGGTTCGCAAGCGTGTCTCCCAACACCGCGTTCCGCCCGTGGCCGACCGTGAGCGGGCCCGTCGGGTTGGCGCTCACGTATTCGACGATGGCTGACTTGCCACTCCCCCAATGCGTGCGCCCGTAAGCGGCCCCCTTCGCTATGATCTGCGCCAGGCTTTCGGCGAGGTAGCGATCCGCCACGCGAAAGTTCAAAAATCCAGGCCCCGCCACCTCTACGGCTGATATTCGGGCCGGGTCGAGCGGAAGCGCGCGCAGGCGCTGCGCCATTTCCTCGGCAATGGCGCGCGGCGGTTTGCGAAAATGCTTGGCGAGCTTCATCGCTGCGTTTACCGACAGATCGCCATGCTCCGGGTTGCCCGGCTTTTCAAAGAAGATGGCAAAATCCTCCGGCGCGCCGCCCATGGCATTGAGTACGGACCGGAGCTGTTTTTCGAGGTAAGCTTGCATGGAGTCAGGTAGATGAAGGCGAAAACGCGCACGTTGAGGGGCATGAACGGCTAAAAAGGCAATCCGATGCACCCACGCGCCGTGACTACCGCAATTTCATGGAAGAGCCGGCTCGTAACCATCCTGTGCCGCCACCCGCAATCGCCTGAGTTGGATGGTACCTTTAAGCTCCTAATTCCATGAACCGGCGCGCCACCGAACGGCGCTCATCTATGCTCCCGGATCGTGCGGAAAACGTCGTCGCGCCCCGGCCACAACACGGGTCGGGATTGCTGTTCGCGCTGGGCGCGCTGCTGCTCGTGCTGGCGGGCGCTGTGGCGCTGTGGGCGTTGCTATCGTTCCAGGCCGTCAGCAACCGGCTCGAGGACCAGCGGCAGGCGCGGCTCGAACTGGAGAGGCTGAGCAACACGCTAACCGAAGCGCAGGTCGGCGAGCGCGGCTTTCTGCTTACCGGGGAGGACTCGTACTTGCGGCCGTTTGCGGAAGGGCGGCTGGAGGTAGAAGAGCACTTCGATGCTCTGGAGGCGCTCTCTCTGCGGGACGCCCTCGACGGGGAGGACCTCGCGGCGCTCCGCGACCTGGCGGAAGAGGTGGTCGCCGAACAACAGGAAGCCATCGACGAGGCGCGGCGAACGGGCGACGGGCCGGCCGTGCTGCGCGGGCAGCGGCGCGCCATCGACACCCGCGCCGCCGCCATTCGGGAGAAGCTCGATGCCCTCTCGGCGAGTCTCAGCCGCCGCATCGACGCCGCACATAAAACGCAGCAGAAACGCGAGCGGAATGCGCTGCTGGCCCTCGTCGGCCTGGCCTTGCTGGCGCTGGGACTTTTTGCTGCCGGTGCGCGCCGGTTGCACCGGGAAGTCACCCTTCGGCGGCAATCCGAGGAAGCCCTTCAGGCGGAGCGCGATTCGCTCGAGCGGCGCGTCATGGATCGGACGGCCGAGCTGCGCGAAACGATGCGCGAGCGCGACGCCGACCGGGTGCGGCTCGCGGCGGTCATGGAAGCGGCGCAGTTAGGGGTATGGGAGGTGGACCTCGACGCCCACACCGTCTTTGGCGACGAGCGCTCCCATGCCATCTTCGGCGTTCCGGCAGGAGATCGGCTCGATGTAGAGAGCGCCCTCGCGCTCATCCATCCCGACGACCGGGAGCGTTTCAATGCAGCCTTGCGAAAGGCGCAAGCCGCGGGGGCCGACGGGCGCTTCATTGTCGAATACCGGATCGACAATTTCGACCCGCCGCGCTGGGTGGCCTCGCGGGGACAGGTGCTGCTCCACGAAGGTGCCGGCGAGGCGCGCGCGCGCGCTTTCATCGGAACGATCATGGACATCTCGCAGCGAAAGGCCGCCGAGAGCGCCCTCCGCGAGTCGCAAGAGCGGCTGCGCGCCAGCCTGATGGCCTCCGGTACCGGCACCTTCCGGTGGGACATCCCGACCGGCGACCTCTACTTCGATGAAGCCCTCGATCAGCTCTTTGGGGTTCGCCCATCAGACAGTCCGCGCACGCTTGATGACTTTCTGGCGCTCGTACACCCGGATGACCGGGAGGCCGTTGCGGCGGGATGCGCGCAAAGTGCGGACGGAGGAGCCGACTTTTCGCTGGAGTACCGCGTCATTCTGCCCGGCGGCGAGGTTCGCCGGCTCGACGACCGCGGCCGCGTCTTCCGGGATGCCGATGGGAAGCCCGCCTATATGACCGGCGCGTGCGTGGACGTCACGGACCGCGTGCGCGCGGAGGATGCCCTGCGCCGAAGCGAGGCGGAACTGCGCTTCATGATGGAAGCCATGCCCCAGATGGTCTGGCTGGCGGATGCAGACGGCGGCGTCCATTACTTCAACAGCCGCTGGTACGAGTATACCGGCGTGGAAGCAGGCTCGACTGACGGCGAGAACTGGGCCTCCGTGCTTCACCCCGACGACCTCGAAAGGACATTGTCTCTCTGGCAGCACGCCGTCGAGACCGGCGAGCCCTACGAGATCCACTACCGGTTCCGGCGCGGCAGCGACGGGGCCTATCGATGGCAACTCGGCCGCGGACTACCGCGCCGCGACGATGGCGGGCAGGTCGCGCAGTGGATCGGCACCTGCACGGACATCCACGACCAGGTCGTGGCCCAGCAGCAGCTTCAAAGCCGCGAGGCAGACCTCGCGCGCCTGAACCGAACGCTCGAGGAGCGTGTCGAGGACCGGACGCGGGATCTGCGGGACGCCAACGAGCGGCTGCTTACTGCGCAGAAGAGCGTAGCCGAGCGGGAAGCCGTACTCCGGTCCTTCTACGAGAGTGCGCCGATGCTTATGGGGATTGTGGAAGTGGAAGAGGATGACGTGCGCCATCTGCTCGACAATCCCGCGACGGGCGAGTTCTTCGGCGCGGACCCTGCCGCTATGGCGGGCAAGCGCACGCTTGCCGATCTCGGATCGTCGCCCGAGGTGCTGGCGGTCTGGCTCGCCGCGTACAAAGAGGCCGCTGAGACAAGGCAGCCCGTGCGGTTTGAGTACTGCCATCCGGGGGCGGAGGAGCGATGGCTTTCGGTGGCAGTGAACTTCATCGCCAGCCTCGAGGGCGACGCTTTCCACGCCTGCTATGTGGGCATGGACGTCACATCGCGCCGGAAGACGGACGAAGCGCTTCGGGCCTCCAAGAACAGGCTTGAGGAAACAAACCGGGAGTTGCAGACCCGCAATCGGGAGTTGCAGGAATTCGCCTTTGTAGCGAGCCATGATCTGCAGGAGCCGCTTCGGAAGGTGACCACGTTCGCCGGTCTGCTCGCCGAAGAATACGGCGACAAGCTCGACGGCTCCGCCAAAATGTACATGGACCGAATGCAGGACGCCGCGCGGCGCATGTCCAACCTGATCACGGACCTGCTGGCGTTCTCGCGCGTGATGACCCGTGGCAAGCCGTTCAAGCAAGTCCATTTGCGCAGCGTACTCGACGGCGTGCTGCAGGACCTCGAAGTGGCTATCGAGCGCACGGGAGGGCGCATCGAGGTAGGTATGCTCTGCACGGTCGAAGCAGATCCGCTTCAGATGCGGCAGCTCCTTCAGAACCTGATCGGCAACGCGCTCAAGTTCCACCATCCGGACGTGCCGCCGGTTGTTCAGGTGTCCGCTTCGATGGGCGGTAGCGACGGCGAAACGAGCGAGCAGATCTGCACCCTGACGGTCAGGGACAACGGCATTGGCTTCGACGCCAAGTACGCCGAGCGCATCTTCACCCCGTTCCAGCGGCTCCACGGCAAGAGCCGTTATGAAGGGACGGGCATTGGGCTGGCCATCGTGCGGCGCATCGTCGAGCGCCATCGCGGATCGATCAGCGCCACGAGCGAACCCGGAAGCGGGAGCGTGTTCACCGTTCTGCTTCCCCAGCTGAGGAAGGCGGAAGAAGAAGACGCCGCCGGCGGTGCAATGCCCACGCCGCAGCCGTCCGGGCAGAATGAGTAGGCCGCGCCGCAGTACCTGGCCACGGATCATCTCGGCTCGACGAGGCGTCTCTTCCCGGCGGGCGAGACGAGCTGGGCAGCGGACTATTTTCCTTTCGGCAGCGTAGAGGCGCAGGCGGGCAGTGAGGGCGAGAGCCGCTTCGGCTTCACCGGGCACGAGACGGACTTCGCGACGGAGTTGGTCTATGCCGGGGCCAGGTACTACGACCCGGAGATCGGACGGTGGCTGCAGGTGGACCCGCTGGCGAGTAAGTTTCCGGGGTGGAGCCCGTATAACTACGTGCTGAACAATCCTGTTGGGATGTTCGACCCAGATGGGCGAGCACCCAGTAGACCTCCCGATGTAATTGTTCTAAACGACCGAAGCGGTGCCTTCGGTAATGGTCACAACGCCACGCTAGTGGGGAATGATAATGATGGATGGGTATATTACTCGAAGGGTCACGGCGAACAGACGAGATCAGAGTACCGGACGCTCGACGAAGCTCTTGCGAGTAATGACGCTGCAAGATACGATGTGGGTGTCAGATTCAAGACTTCGCCGAAACAAGATGCTGCTGCCAAAAAGGAGCTAGATTCATCAGTCGGCAAACCTTACAGTCTAACTAAGTCAAATTGCGCTGATCTGTGTGTTAAAGGAATGGAAGCTGCAAGGTTAGACAGCCAAGAAGGCAAAAGCACTTTTGCTGGAGTTACACATCCTAATAAGCAGATTGACACTCTGGCAGAGAGTGAGGGAGCCACGCAGATCGATGTACAGGCGGAGCGTAAGCGGATCGAAGAAGAGAAGAAGGAGAAAGATCAGTAGCTGTTGCCTCGAATCGATCATCGTCACTGAGCAAAGAGATATGGATAGTACAAAGGCGATGTCATTCATTGTAATTATGGCCGCATACCTTCTAGGTTGTGCAGTGAAGTTAGCAGTGAGTCCGAGTGGGGCTGCAGCGGTAGAACTGTTTATATCGCCAGTTCTAGTGTTTGTCGTCGGGGTAAGTTGGATGTTGTATACCTTAGCGCCAAGGCCGGCTGGGCAGGGTCCGGTGCTGAGTGTATCCTCGGTACTGCTTTTCGCTGCCATTGGCCTGTTCGTGGGAGTAATCATTGAATACGTGCTATGGCTTCTATCTGAGCCGATAGCAGTACGGCGGATGGACTGGTTCGTCTCTATGTTAATAGCAGGTATTAAGTTTGGTCTGGCAACGCTGGCTATGCTTGCAGCTTGGGGGGTGAGTAGTGTGGTCCGCAGCTCTGTGTAGCGAAGGCAGTCCCACCAGATGACGGCCGGGCGGCGCAGTACCTGGCCACGGATCATCTCGGCTCCACACGGCGTCTCTTTCCCACCAGCGAGACGGACTGGGCGGCGGACTATTTTCCTTTCGGCAGCGTAGAAGCGCAGAACGGGAGCGAGGGGGAGAGCCGGTTCGGCTTCACCGGGCACGAGACGGACTTCGCGACGGATCTGGTGTATGCGGGGGCGAGGTACTACGTAGGGTGATCGGACAGTGGCTCAGCGTTGATCCGCTGGCGAATCTCTATCCAAGCCTCAGTCCGTACAATTACGCCGCGGACAACCCTCTCATCTTCCTTGATCCAGACGGACGAGAAATCGTTGGTGCTGATGGAAGAGCGGTAACATATCATCGTGACGAGGAGACGGGTGAAGTCATCTGGTCAGACAATGCTTCAGAAGATGTTCGGCGGATTGGCAACGGTCTACTGTTTACGGAGCAAGGTACGGAGATGCTGGATGCCATGATCAATTCCTCGGCAGCTTTGACCCTTGCTATTAGCGAGGAAATCGAGCCAGGAGCAGATGGAGGTCTTCGCTTCGGCGTCACCCGATATACGGACTATGAGAAGAACGCGGATGGCCAGTACGTACTGAATGCAGCAACAGTAACCATATTTGAGGGATCTATATTGCATCGGAGAGCCGATAACCCATCGTCGAACTGGACCAAGGCTTTTGCGACCGTAGATGATGAGATAGCCGGAGTAGCCGGACACGAGGCGTTCCACGCGACGAATTCCGAGAATATTGATGGGTCAATTAAGGAGGCTCTCCCCGGCGTCCCTTATCCAGAGCGTGAAAAGATAGCCAACGAAATCAAGAGGCGGATTGCTCTCCAAACTTACCACAAACGCCAGGGTAATTAGGCTATCAAACCGATGATGCTTTCCGTGAAAACATACTTCCTGGCCATATTGGTGATGCTTTCATCAAGCTGTGCTGAAGCGCAAACCCCGGTGGATTATCACTGCAATTTGGGGAGTCTGACGCTTGCCGGGTGCCTTCTCGACTATCTCGGGGAGAACCATTCAGATAGTGCTACAGCCTTGTACGTTGT
The DNA here is from genome assembly GCA_963790965.1 of uncultured Bacteroidota bacterium. Lineage (GTDB taxonomy): Bacteria > Bacteroidota > Rhodothermia > Rhodothermales > DASSAV01 > CAWBQO01. The sequence continues at coordinate 527,751 of CAWBQO010000006.1, read as the reverse complement.
GGATTTGCGAGGTAATGAGGAAGTCTCCCTTGCAGCGTCGATGGATTCTTTACCGTCATCTGGAATCTACCGATTCGGTCTTATGGGGCCGCATGACGACGTTTTTCTGTTTGTGAAAGACGGAACGAGCTTGCGTGTCCTTGATGACTATGCAGTAAGCTCCGTGCTGAACACCGTGAGTCGTTTTTTCGAAAGATCAAATCTAATCGAAAATGAGAAGGTGGAGTGTCTGGCGAATGTCGTTGCCTACTTGCGCATCAAGCAACTCCGCCGACAGCCAGCTGAGAAGGACGATTTGGACCTCAATTAGCAGGTCGTCGATCTCGTTGCAGCGTTGAACAGTTCACTGGCCCGCACTCCGTTATAGAAGAGCGGTCCCTCCAGGCTCCCGCCGCCGGTAGCGCGGCTCCCGCCGCCCAGCCGTCGGGCGCCTTCCGGGGCCTCATGCCCCCACTACGGGCGACGGCCAATGCCGCTGATCCTTCGTGGGGTCGCGGCTCGCCGCGCGGTTCTGTTCACTCCGGTTGACGCCTCCGCTCAGCAACGAGCTTCAAGCCACCGACACGTCGGGGTAAACTCCGTACGCCTGCGCCGGAGGAAAGCGCGTGGCGACCTTGAAACCGGGTCGCAACGTGCAGTACTTTGCAAGCGACCGCCTCGGCAGCGCGCGGACGCTCTTTCCGAGAGGGGAGAGCGCCTGGGCGGTGGACTACTACCCCTTCGGATTCGTGGAGGCGCAGAACGGGAGCGAAGGCGAGAGCCGGTTCGGCTTCACCGGTCACGAGACGGACTTCGCGACGGATCTGGTGTATGCGGGGGCCAGGTACTACGACCCGGAGATCGGACGGTGGCTCCAGGTCGACCCGCTGGCCAGTAAGTATCCGGGGTGGAGCCCGTATAACTACTCGCTAAACAATCCCATAATCCTGGTGGATCGCGATGGGAGAAAAGTCGTATTTGCCGATGGTGTTTCCAAGGAGTTCAAGCAGCAGTTTGCCATAGCGGTAGCCTATCTCAACAAACACGGTGCGGGAGGAATGCTGGCTGAACTGCACGCGTCCGAGACGGTGTACTATGTAACCGAAGAGGCTACGATGATTAGCAGTTATGACCCCAAAACAAGGACCCTGGCCTGGAATCCTACTGTCGCACTATTAACAAATGAGGACCACGAGCTATCGCCTACTTCAATACTAAACCATGAAGTGGATCACGCCCTACAGCATGACCAAAACCCTGAACAGCAGAAGAAGGATGCGGATATCCAGGGTGGACCATATCAGAATAAAGAGGAGGAACGCGTCGTTACCGGATCAGAGCAAGAAACGGCAAGAAAGCTGGGTGAAATAAAACCGGGTGAAGTCACCAGAAAGGACCATGCAGGTGGCTACCTATACCATGTTGCGGATCCTACATCCACAGAAGATGTGAATCCGATTATAGTGACTCCGCAGGAGGATAAATAAGATGAAGACTAGAATAATGCTGCTCCTCGTGACTTCTTGCGTAGGAATTGCCTGTGCTGGAAACACGGGGACACAAACTGCTGCAGAGGCCGAGGATCTCGAAAAGGGCCCGATACTTCACTTTGTGATAGGACCGTGGCAAGCCTTTACTATCATTTCCGTTAAGTGCTCCGAGTTGGAAGATGCCTTTAGAGTGCGTCGGGTTGATGTCGAGGCAACGGACGCCAACGTAAGGGACTTCTTGAATGTTGTGGACTCCTTGAGCAAATGGGAGGACTCTCCATCCTACCTAGATACCCGGATTAGGATGTCGATCAGTTATCCCGACAGTGACGACGTCGAGGTGTGCTTTGGAAGGACGGGTGTCGAATACGAAGGGAACCTTTATCTTATAAACGATAGAGTATTGGAGGAGATTGAGAAGTACGTTCCCCACTTCTCAGAGTGACCGGCTTGTCGAAAACTAGCCGTCAGACGTGGGCGCTGAAAAGGTCAGCACCCTGCCTGCCGGACGCCTCTTTAGGTCTCATCCTCCTGCTCCGTAAGCGCCCGGTGAAGAACATCTTGCGGGTGTGAGGCTCGGCGGGCTACACGAGCTGGCCGGCGGACTACTACCCGTTCGGAGCCGTGGAGGCGCAGGCGGGATCGGATGGGGAGAGCTAGTTCGGCTTCACAGGTCACGAGACGGACTTCGCGACGGATCTGGTGTATGCGGGGGCCAGGTACTACGATCCGGAGATCGGACGGTGGCTGCAGGTCGACCCGCTGGCGAGGAAGTATCCGGGGTGGAGTCCGTATAACTATGTGTTGAATAATCCCGTCAGGCTCTTTGACCCGGATGGCCGGGCACCATCTGACTGCCCGAGTTGCGACATAAGGCTGGACAACAGGGTCAAGCGGTACGTTAATGGCACAAGCACCCGTGAACAGTACATTGCAGAGACAACCCTCGGCCTAAACCAGGTGACGGGGGCAACTGGCGATTTCATCCGCAACTACAGAGACATGCGGGAGGCTAACACGATTGGTGCTGACAAGTATTATCACTGCAACGCCAATTGTGAGGCGACCCAGCGCGGTGAGGCAGGGAAGGCGGCAGCAACTCTTTTAGGCAATCTGCGTGAGTTGGTAGATCGCTTGATCAAAGGGGATCCGGCCGAGGCTTCTGAAGCAGATCAAGAAGCCAATCGTCATGGCCGTGAAAACGCTGGCACAGGTGACTGTAGCGACGCGTGCGAAACGTTTAGGCCTGATGCACTAGATCTAGAACGAACTAGCAAAAATACCTCCGAGGAAGAGCAGCGATGATTATCCGGTATCTACCCACACTCCTTATGCTGATGCTCCTCCCGGCATGCTCTGAAGTTCAGGAAGTTGACTCGTCGGACTGGAAACGCTATGAGTGGATGAGAGACATACTAGGCGAACAGGTCACCGCCCAAAGTGCGTCCCACAACCTGGATACTGGTGAGTACAGGTTCGTATTCATCACTCCTCTGCAGGCTGACAGTGCTATTGCTGAGTTTGATAGGCGAGCGGTCCAGTCCGGATGGCTGGTTGAAGAAAGGGATGCACTTTCCCGCGTTTATGTTCGAAGCAAGGAAGATTCTATCCAGAGGGAGGGACACGGGTGCATCTTAATCCAGCCCCAGCCAGAGGGAACTGGGTTTGAGTTTCAGTACCGAGCAAGGTTCGATTGCTGAGGCACATAGTAGCGTCCCAGGCTTCGTAGGTAGGGAGCTGTCCCTCCATGCTAAAACCGCCAAGCCTACTGCGTCGGGTGTATTCCAGACAATCTCGTCCCCGCTATAGGAGTGCGCCGAGTCCATTGATCTTTCGGAGACCCAGTCCGTGGCGCAGGCCCCGACACATCGCGGTAAACTCTGAGGTGCTGGCCGAGTACGGAGCGACGGGCGAGCTGCAGGCGGAATACGCCTACGCCGGCGGCAAACGCGTGGCGATCCTGAAGCCCGGCCGGGCGGCGCAGTACCTGGCCACGGATCATCTCGGCTCGACCAGGCGTCTCTTCCCGACTACGGAGACGAGCTGGGCGGCGGACTATTTTCCTTTTGGAAGTATCGAGCAGCAGAACGGCAGTGAGGAAGAAAATCGCTTCGGCTTCACCGGTCACGAGACGGACTTCGCGACGGATCTGGTGTATGCGGGGGCCAGGTACTACGACCCGGAGATCGGACGGTGGCTCCAGGTAGACCCGCTGGCGAGGAAGTATCCGGGGTGGAGTCCGTATAACTACGTGCTGAATAATCCTGTCCGGCTCTTCGACCCGGACGGCGCGGCACCGTGCTGTGGTGAGGGAGCAGGCATCATGCTAGACAACCGGGTGGAACGGTTGATGAAGGGCCAGATTTCGCGGCGGGAGTACCACCGTGAGAACGCCGCTGCTGCTGCCGGGGCAGCTTATGGCGTGTCTATGGTTCTTGCCCCAGTAGCCGCCGTTGCGGGTACAGGATTCGACATGTTAACGAGCGGTGGTAATCTTCAAGGCGGATTAGGCGGAGGGGTGCGTGGTGGCGCTGCCGACGTCGTTGCGAAGCCGATGTCCCGATTGGTGCCAGGTTTACTGGGTAAACTACTTGGTGCTGTTCTAGGTGAAGTTGCGGGTGGGGCAGCCGACAGAGCTGTGACTAACGGTGACGTGGCTGATCCTACGGAAGTACTCACCGACATAGCAGGTGGCGCAGCCGGAAGTGTCGCCGCACAAGGCACAGGAAGAGCTGTTAATTCCATTGCTTCCCAGAACGGGAATACGGTTGTTCGCCGTGGAGCGGCTGCGATTGCCAAGAAGGGGGCCACTGAGGCTGTCGAGACCACCTCAGGTAGCGGTATAAGCACGGCAGCATCGGAGGCTATGAATTGGATTAGAGATTGGTTCAATGGCGACCGCAAATAGGTGATTGAAGATGGATAATACTTTATACCGAATGAAGGCGACGTATCGACGTGTGCAACTTGGTACTGGCATGACAATGTTTGTGATTATTGTCATATTGGCGCTATGGCTATCGCAAGATTCACGTTTAAATACAATCAGCATACTTATTATTGGTTTCCCCTTAGCCTTGGCTAGTCTACTTGCTGCCCTAGAGGGTATCTTTATCTATATAAGGGTGAGTGACGATAAGATTGAACAGCATTTTATTTACACTACATCAATATCATTCTCAGACATAAAGACGATTCATGTTTACAAAGATAGCATCATAGTGTTGTCAAAATGGAAGAGCATCACTATGTCGAAGTTGCTGGAGAATTTCGATGAGCTATATGGCTACATGAATTACAGAATAAAGAATGATGCTCAATCGTCAGGTTGGCAGGTAAAAAGATATTAACCTGCTTCTGTTTGCCGGCCACTGTTGTAAGAGAACGCGGGGCTGATCGATCCATCCTTTTGGCTCCACAAGGCATCTCTTCCGTAAGCGCCCGGTGAACTACCTGTTGCTTTTCCAGCGGTGCGGCAGTAGTTCGTCCACTTGTAAGCGCCCCGTGAAGGACATCTTGCAGGGGCGAGGCTCGGCGATAGAGACGACCTGGGCGGCGGACTATTTTCCTTTTGGGAGCGCAGGCGGGCAGCGAGAAAGAAGGTCGGCCTCACCGGGCACGAGACGGACTTCTCTGCGGATCTGGTGTATGCGGGGGCGTTCGGAGGTGGCGTTAGGTGGATCAGCCGGCGAGTAGACATTCGGGGTGGAGGCCGGACAGCTGCGTCGCGAATATCGGAACTCCTACACTCGCTTTGCCGGGGCTACTCACCGGAGTGGGTTCTCGATGCGCAGCCTTCCGTCAATGAGCTGACCGTGTTGCAGATCCTCTGAGTAGAGCACCGTGCACCCGGATTGCAGCCCAGCTGCGATGATCAGGCAGTCCCACCAGGCAAACCTGTAGCGCGCCCGCACACTGAGTCCACCCCGAAGCGTCTGCTCGTCGACTTGATGAACGCGCAGCACGGCCATGAAATCCTCGGCTGCTTGCCCGACTTCGTCCGCCGGCAAGACCTCCTTCCGGAGGCAAACGTTGATAAACTCGCCGATCACTTGCGTAGAGACGACCGCTTCCCCAAGGGACAAGAGTAGTGCCTCCCGTCTTCTGCCGCTTCGCGGAAGCTGGGCCTTCCGCGTAAATAAGCATATTCGTATCAAGGAATGCACTACTGCTCATGCGCTTCCTCCCGGTCGAAGCGGAAGCCATCCGGCAGCCTCCCCTGATACCTGTTGAATATGGCCTGGAGCCGCTCCTGCCGGCAAGCGGTGCGCTCCCGCACCACGACCGCCCGCTCTCCAAGAAGCGCGAGTGTTTGCTGGAGCTCTTCGTTACTATCTACTTCGACAATCACACGCACAGTCATTCTCCCGTTGGATAACTGGCTTGTCAGGCGCTCCGATTCCGAGGCTCAGGAATTCATACAAATACAGAAGCCCTGATATTGTTGCAGGCCGGCGCTCATGCACGCCGCAGAAGCCCGCCCCGGCCGGACGGCAGATCCTCGCCCCTCGGCAACTCACTTCTCACCGAAGAAAGCAACCGTGTTATCGCCGGGGATAATGGAGAAGGCGGAGGGAAGAAGAGGACAACAAAGGCAGACCGTCCCCTGAGTGTCTATTGGAATATCGGGGATCCAGACCGGGCATTAACGATTGTGTGACTTAACTCATCGTCGAACTCAAGCAAGGCTGAGATGCTTCGCTTCGCTCAGCATGACACGGGCGGGATGTTTTGCTTTTCGTGACCTCGGTCGCTTTCTCGTCTTCTCGGTATCCCCATTTGTCGTCCTGAACGGAGTGAAGGATCTACCCTTCCCGATTGCTGAGAGGCTGCTGAAAAAAGGCGAATCCAGACCAGGCATCAAGGGATTTGTGGATTGAATCAACAGGGTCTTTGCAGGCCGTTGATTTACTATCAACGGAATGTGCTGCAGATATCTGAGACGATGTACGCGACTGAAACGCTGCCTAACACCCCCTTGAATCCCCATCAGGGGGGAAGTTGCGTGGGTGCTTTGGTCCATCCTATCGGCTAAATACAGCGTGTTCTATCATACCAGCGGCCCTTTGAGTGCCATAGTAAGCCGAAGAAAGCGGAAAGCTGAGGGGTGGTAAACGCCCTCGATATCGCCCCGCTAAGCAGCAACTGCAAGCATTTGTGGCGCAGGTGACTGCCGCGCGCTCGCTCGGTCAGGCCGTGGTTCATTTGTGAACCCCGCCGCTGTTTTCACACGACCAGGTCGCCCGTTCGTCTGTACGTAACGAACCGGAAGCCCTCTCTCTTTTCCTCTTCCGCTAAGGTGTACAGCGGACCAACAAGCTGCTTGTAGGGCGGGAAATAGGTGTCGCCCTCGAAGCTGCCCTCGACGAGCGTTAACTCGAGCCGGTCGGCTCGGTCGATGAACTGTTTGTACAGCGCAGCCCCGCCGCCGATAAAAACCGTCTCTTCTCGCGCGCAAGCGGAGAGCGCTTCGTCGACCGAGCGGAAAACCTCAACCTCAGAATGCTCGGGATAGTCGGCGCTGCGCGACAGCACAAGGTTGCGACGGTTCTTTAAGGCTCCGCCGAACTGGTGCAGGAGCGATTCAAACGTGCGACGCCCCATAAGAAGCGCGTGCCCCGACGTAAGCCGCTTGAACCGACGCAGGTCTTCCGGAATGCGCCACGGCAAGTCGAGGTCGCGCCCGATCACGCGGTTCTCTTCGGCCACGGCGGCAATGATGACGATCTCCGGCATACGGGCGGCCTACTTACGCTTGAACTCGAGTTCGTCGAAGAAGAGGTCATCGTTCGGGACGTCGAGCTTCATCTCAACGGCCCGCCCGCCGGCGTCCAGTACAAAGTGCGCGGTGCCCTTGTCGAACCACGCAAAGTCCTCTCTCCAGTCGATCAGAAAGGTGTTGTACTGCAAGTGGCTCAAGTCGGCCACGAGATCGGGATTGGGGAGAAGACGCAGCACCAGATGGCCATCCTCCAGGCTGACGGTGGCGTCGCCGTAGAGCGGACCGCCATACGTCCCGGTGTACCCTTCCAGGGGCAGCGACGGCGTTGTGTTCGGCACGCGCTCCCGCTCTATCCGTTCGATTCGATCCCAGAACGCCCGACGCCCTGCGCGGTCTCTCGGAAGGTTCTCTGCGCTCCAGTCGCGTTCCTCGCCACCGAGGTAGGCGTCGAGGATGCGGTTCGTCAGCGCACCGGCGATGCCTGTCATGCTATTCGTCAGGACGACCACGCCGAGGTTTTCTTCCGGAACAAGGACGACCTGCGAGTACATCCCGTCGTAGCCGCCGCCGTGGGAGACGATCTTGCGCCCGAGATAATCGTGCAGCGACCACCCAAGCCCGTAGGAGCGAAAGTGAGTGGAAGGAAAGACGCGCCGGCTCCCGGCCGAGACGGGAATGTCGATGTGCGGCGTCCACATCTCCTGCTGCGTCTCGGCGCTGAAGAGGCGCACGCCGTCCGCCTCGCCGCCGCCGAGCTGCAGCCGGAGCCAGGCTGACATGTCATGAACGCTCGATATGACACCGCCCGCAGCCCCCATGGTGTCCCAGTTGTACCACGGTATCGGGCGAATTTCGGCGGTTGACGGCCGGTGGGGGGTGGCAACGTTCGGAATGGCATCGAGTCCGCGCACGGTCGTCACCGTCCGGTCCATGCCGAGCGGCGTCAGGATGCGTTCCTGCACGGCCTCGGCCCACGGCTTCCCGGTGACGGCCCGAAAGACTTCTCCGGCCGTAATGAACATGAGGTTGGAGTATCCATACTGCGTCCGGAACGGCGCGGCCGGCTTCAGGTAGCGGGCGCGGCGGATCACTTCCTCCGGTGTGTACGGGGTGCCCCACCAGAGCAGATCGCCGCTGAAAGTGCCGAGACCGCTGCGGTGGCTGAGTATGTCGCTGATGCGCATATCGTCGGACACGTAGGGGTCGTACAGTTCGAAATAGGGCAGATACTTCCGCACGCGGTCATCCCAAGACAGCTTGCCCTCGTCGACGAGCTGTGCGAGCATGGCCACCGTGAAGGCCTTGCTGTTGGAGGCAATGGCGAAGAGCGTGTTCTCGTCAACCGGTTCGTCTTGCCCGATGGTGCGAGTTCCGTAGCCTTTTTCAAGAACGATCTTGCCGTCTTTCACGATGGCCACGGCGAGGCCCGGCACGTTCCACTTCTCCTGCGCCTGTTGGATGTAGGCGTCGAGCGCAGGAACGTCTACCGGCTGTGCCCGTGAGCGCCGACATGGGCCACAGGGCAAAAGGAGGAGAGCGAGTAAGAGGAAGAGCGTCTGTTCATTCTGCAAGTTAGGTCGAAGGTTGCCGCAGGCAGCGTCCGCCCCTTTCCGAATCTACAAAATGCGCTTGTATATTGTGCGGTCCGCTTCGTAATGCCTTCCCTTTGAAGTTCGCCATGCTGCTTTTCAACCCTCCTGCTTCTTCTGTCCGTCACCCATTCGGAAACGGTCGGGACCGCCGACCTCGATGAGCCCAGTATTACCGGCAGGATGCTAACGGCGCTCCGGAGCGAAGCCGTCATCCACAGCCGACTCAAGAAGCCGACGCGCTTGCCGGGCACCTGGAGGAGCCGCCCGACAGCCTGCGCTACAAAAATCCGCCGACGGCGTTCATCATTTCGCTGGCAAACACGGTTGTGCCCGCCGGCCGTCCTCATTCCCATGCGGCCACGGCAATCAACGAGCCGTGCGTCATCGCGATGGCGGTCATCGCGTTCGGCTTATGGATTTATCTCGGACCGGGTATGGGGCATGTCTATGCCGGGAACCCGGTCGCGCTTCCTCGCGGCGCGCTTCTGCGGCTGGCGCTTCGGTGGAGGTATCGCGGTGGCGGTTCATGTGCGCTCAGACTTTCGACTGTTACGGGAGAAGACGATTTCGCCAGGACGGTTCAATCGTACCAGCCGGCTAGTTGCTACTCGGCTCAGCCTCGTCTTTGACCGCCGGCAGCCTGCTTTACGATGTCTTCTCCGCGCCGGCGGCGGCAAAGCGCTGGAACGAGAGGTACCGCGTGGACCCGCCTCGACTGGTTCTATTCCGACGGCAGCCTTTATCCGGGTTTGCGGGTGCAGGTGAGCTTTTAGCGACCTGCGCTCCCCTTCCCCATCGCGCGAAAGCACCGGCGCAGAGGCCGGGCGCTTGTCGTCGCGACCTTATGTCGTGACGGACGCGATCCGCCAACCTCCTGCCGAACCTACCCCGAATAAATCAGCGCAACAATATTTGCATCCGGTGGGATCATTCCTTTTGTGAAAACGATGAAGCTCGAGGCCAGCGTAGCTTTATCAAATCTTAACAGGAATGACCATGAAGGCTTCGCCGCGTGATCACGCTGCTCTAGCTCAGCGTATCCTTTCCGGGCAGAATCCAGATGGAACTGGCAGTATCCGCTTCCGCAGGGAAGCACGCTCGATGCGGTCGGCTTTTGCACCGATGCATCAGGCTGCGGTGGCGGTGGGAGAGTATGGTGCCGTTCCTCGCTCGGACGATCGTGGCGCAACATGGAACTCGTCGAAAGCGGGTCTACGACGAGGCCCTATTCGACGTATCCTTTCCCGATCCGCTCAATGGGTGGGCCGTGGGGTCCAACGGGACGGTCCTGCCTTCGGTCGGACGGAGGCTGGACTGGGCGCGGCAGGAAGGGGGAAGCACGATCCCCTGGTAATGGGGGCATCTCGATGGTCGAGCGCGTCCACGGGGTGGATCGTTGGTACGAACGGCGTCATTCGCAAGACCGTCGAACGGAGGCGCAACCTGGGAGGCGCAGACGAGCAATACGACTGCCACGCTCGAAGCGGTCGACTTTCGTCGGATGCTTTAATGGCACGGCTGTAGGGTCCGGCGGGACCATCCTGCACACAATGGACGGCGGCCTCACGTGGACGCCTCAGAACAGCGGCAACACGGTACAGACGCTCTTCGATGTCGACTTCACGGACGCATACAATGGCACGGCGGTCGGAGTGGCCTGCTCGTCCGCACGAGTGACGGCGGCCAGACCTGGATGAACCGCGCGCGCAATCTCTTCGATACGAACCTCGGCGTCCAGTTTACCGACGCTGATCATGGACTGGTTGTGGGACCCGGAGACATCTTGCGCACTGAAAATGGCGGCACGACCTGGGTGGCCCAGGAAGGTGCCCGATCTCACATGCTGAACGCGGTCGTCCTCGATGCGGAAGGTACCGCCATTGCCGTCGGTCTGCAGGGCATGATCATGACGACCGCCGACGCAGGCGACCTCTGGACCTACGTCAGCAGTCGGTGCCGACTACGGAACGGGTGATGTTTTCTTCTCCGACTCGCTCCACGGCACGGTCGTAGGCAGTAGCCGGTCCGTCCTTCGCACCGTCGACGGAGGTTGAACCTGGACTCCGCAGAGCGAAAGCCACTCCGGTCGTTTTACGGCGGTTTACTTCACCGATAACGACAACGGGTGGATCGTTGGAGCGCGTTCGTCCAACGTCGGCAACCTCTTGCACACGACCAATGGCGGCGGGGACTGGACGGAGCAGACCAGCGGAACTCTGAACGACATTGCCTTCGCCGACGCGAACCACGGCCTCGCCATCGGTGCCGCCGGTCTTGTTCTCAAGACGACCAATGCCGGCGCGACCTGGATGACCTTGCCCGCGTCGACCACCGAAGACCTTCTCGCGGTGGCCTACCCCGCGACCGACGCTGCCACGGTCGTCGGCAACCGCGGTACCATCTTGCGCACGTCCGATGGCGGCTCGACCTGGACGCCGCAGGCGAGCGGCACGACCAATTCAGTCGCTGCCGTCTCCTTTGTCGATCCCGAGCACGGCTGGGCCGTCGGGCACCTTGGCAGCGGCAAGTACTTCATCATCCATACGTCAGACGGCGGCGGCTCGTGGGGCGTTCAGATGACCAACATCGCCCATACGCTCCGCGCCGTGCATTTTACTGATCGCCAGAACGGAACGGTGGTCGGTAACGACGGACTGATCCTGCACACGACCAACGGCGGCGCTGATTGGCAGACGCAGCTCGGCCGCACGTCGGCAGCCCTGTCGGGCGTGTTCTTCACCGACGCCGAAACGGGCTGGATCGTCGGCTCCGGCATTCTCCACACCAGAGTGGCCGGTGCAGTGCAGACCCGGAACGAACCGGCCGGGGATGAACGTCCTCTCGTTGCGGGTCTCGAACCGAACGCGCCAAGCCCTTTCATCGAGGAGACGGCAATCGGCTTCACCTTGAATGCGCCCGGACCGGTACGGCTGCTCGTGTACGACCTGCTCGGGCGGCGGGTAGCGGTTCTCGTCAACGCAGCAATGGATTCCGGCCATCATTCTGTCAGGTGGAATCCGGGAGACCTGCCGAGCGGTGTCTATTGGTGCAGATTGGAGGCGGAAGGGCGGCAGCAGACTCGGCCCCTTGTGCGGGCGCAGTAGCGGGCCGCGCGCGCCCCGAGGCGTCAGCGCGTGCCGGAGGCCGCCGAAGCAAACGGCCACGGCAATGATAGGGAAGCCACGGCTCCGACGGGTCCATGAACTTGATGCGGTCCATGCCCTGCTCAGCCAACCATCCCACCCTCACATCAGAAAGCTTCGGGTTGGCCAACGCTTCGCATGGTTTCTTTTCACCTCTCCTCGGCGCAGACGACACGGCTCCCTTCTACGTTCGGCGTCTGAAGAGGGACACAACCTTTAAGCGGCGGCCGGACTGCTCGGGGGTGCCCCTACACCGCCACCGGTGCCTTGATGGCGGGGTGGTGCCGGTAGTCGACTACCTCTACGTCTTCGTACCGGTAGTCGAAGATCGACGCGGGGCGGCGGTGGAGGATGAGCCGCGGAAGGGGGTGCGGCGCGCGCGACAACTGCTCCCGGACCTGATCAAGGTGGTTCAGATAGAGGTGGCAGTCGCCGCCGGTGAAGATCAGTTCGCCCACCTCCAGGTCCGCCTGCTCCGCCAGTAAGTGCGTGAGCAGGGCGTAGGATGCAATGTTGAAGGGCAAACCGAGGAACGAATCCACGCTGCGCTGCTGCCACATGAGCGAGAGGCGGCCACCGGCGACGTAGCACTGGAAGCCGTAATGACACGGCGGCAAGGCCATTTCTTCGATCTCCGCCGGATTCCAGGCGGAGACCATCAGTCGCCGCGAATCGGGATTGCGCCGCAGATCCTCGACAAGCCGCTCGATCTGGTCCACCCTGCGGCCGTCCTTGCCCTCCCAGTTTCGCCACTGCTTGCCGTAAACCGGCCCAAGTTCGCCGCCGGCGTCCGCCCACTCGTCCCAGATCGTGACGCCGTTCTCCCGCAGATAGGCGATGTTCGTGCTGCCGGAAAGAAACCAGAGCAGCTCATGAACAATGCTGCGCAGGTGAACTTTCTTTGTGGTAACGAGCGGAAAACCTGCCTTAAGATCGAACCGAAGCTGCCGCCCAAAGAGGCTGAGCGTGCCGGTACCCGTTCGGTCCGCTTTGCGCGTGCCGTTCTCCAGAATGTCCTTCAAATAGTCGAGGTAGACCTGCATCTCGTGTCGCTTTGTTGGAAGAGGAGGCGCGCCTTCGTCCGGAGGGGAGGTCCGGCCGGAACGCAGCGCCGCCCGCTGCCGTTTCCTGCCGACCCAAACGGCACCGCAGCCGCTCGATCAACTCAATATAAGAGGCGTTTCTCGATGGACCTGAATCTGCACCAGAAGCAAGGCATCAACCATCTCAAGCGGGTGCTGGACTACGCGCCGTTCGTGCAGCAGAACGGAGAGGCCACTGTCCACCTGACGGGCGAGGACTGGCAAGTACTGGCGGACACGCTCTTCGCCATGCAAACGCCTAAATCGCTGTTGCCGGAGCAGATCGAAGAGTACCGCCTGAGCGACAACCGCACCATCGACCTCGCTATTCCGGGCCTGCTCGTTCACGTGGACGTGATCTGACCTTGCGCCTCAGTTCACGGCGGCGCGCAGGTTGAAGAGAGGAATGGCCACGCGGAAGCGCTCGCCGCTGCTTCGCTGCATGAGATACGTGCCCTCCATCGTGCCCTCGAACGATTCGAGCATACAGAGGCTGTTGTACTCGTGCATCTCTCCAGGCCCGATGATCGGCTGCCGGCCGATGACCCCGTCCCCTTCGACCTCTTGGACGCGGCCGGTGCGCTCCCGAATGATCCAGTGCCTTCGGAGAAGTTGCACCTCGTCGAACCCGTCGTTTTCTATACGTACGAAATACCCGAAGGCGAACCGCTTCAGGAAAAAGTCTGACTCCTGATCGAGATATATGGGGCGGACAGTGACCGTGACGTCCGCCGTGGTGGCAACATACGAGATCATGTTCGGCAGGGGTGAAGGGCTTAGCGGCGGGCCTTTCTGAAGGTCCGGGGCGTGGATTTACGCCTCCGCATCGGAGGTCTCCGGTTCGAGGGCGGCGCGGGCGATTTGCACGGCCTCCATAAAGGCGTTGACGCGGTCCTCGCTGACCGGCGCGTGCCAGATGCCGCCCTCTTTGAGGGCGCTTCCGACAATGAAGCCGTCGGCGACCTCGGCGAGCGTTTCCACGTTTTCAGCGCAGGCACCGCTTCCAACGAGGATCGGAAGACGGGTGGCCTCGCGTATGGAGCGCAGGTCTTCGACGCTCGGCATCTCCCCCGTGTGCGTGCCACTGACGATGATGCCGTCGGCAAGGTGCAGTTCCATGCCGCGCGCGATGTCTGCCGGGGATAGATCGGCCGTCCACGCATGGGCGGCGTGCTTCTTTTTCACATCCGCGAGAATGGGAATGTGACAGGCGTGAATGGCTTCGCGGTACCGCACGACCATTCCGGCACTCGCATCGGCGATGCCTTTGTCCGAAATGTGCGCGTGCGTCCATCCTTCCGCGCGAATGAAATCGCAGCCGGCGGCGAGCGCAACGGCGAGCGCGGTGCGGTTTGCCTGGAATAGAATCTGAACGCCGACCGGGTGGTCGGGTGCGCGCCGCTTCACGGCGTAGGCCACGCGCGTCATGAATGCCGCCACCTCCGGCCCCATTTCGCGCTCGTGGATGCAGGGGAAGTCGTGCATGTTCTCGACCATCAGCCCGTCCGCCCCGGCCTCGATGTACATCTCCGCCTCCGCCACGGCCCGGTCAATGATGCTGTCCATGCACACGTACCCCGGCGAGCCGGGACTCGGTCCGGTATGGATCATGGCGATGACCGGCTTTGGACCGGGGAAAAGGTCGAGAAAGGAGTCTGGCATGGCCGCGGAGCAGGAAAGCGTGGAGGACTGCCGGTGTGTACGCCGCGATTTTCGGCAGGTGCCTGAACGGTACCGGGCCTTTTCAAACTCCCGAGACACCGCTTGCAACGGATCGAGGAGTCACGCGCCCCGCCGCACCCGGCAACTGCAGGGCAGAAATGAATCCTTCCCCCATTGGCTGCGTTGCAAAGTGCCTACACCACACCTCCTAAGTTCCCGGTGTTTGCGGCGCGGCAGAGTCGGACTCTCCGGCCGCCATCTTTATGACCGTAGCATCATGGAAATTCAGAACCTCGACAAACCGGTAGAAACGCTTTCGGAAGCCACTATTCTCTTCGCCGGCGATTCGGGCGACGGGATGCAGGTAACAGGGTCGCAGTTTACGCTCGCCACCGCGTACGCCCGCAATGATCTCGCGACGATGCCTGACTTCCCGGCGGAGATTCGCGCCCCCGCCGGAACGACCTACGGCGTCAGCGGCTTTCAACTGCGCTTCGGGTCCGTTAACGTGCGCACGCCGGGCGACGAGGTCGACCTTCTCGTGGCCATGAACCCGGCCGCCCTCAAAGTGAACGCGCATCGCGTCGATCCACGCGGGTCGATCATCGTCAATGTCGACGCCTTCGACCAGCGGGGTCTCGATCTGGCCGGTTACAAGTCGAATCCACTGGAGGACGGGTCGCTTGCATCCTTCCGCGTCATCGAAGTGGAACTGACGAAACTCACGCGGGAGGCGCTGAAGGAGTTCAACCTGAACCAGAAAGAGGTCGACCGCTCCAAGAACATGTTCGCCCTTGGGCTGGCGCTCTGGCTCTACTCCCGCCCCATGCAGCCGGCCATCGAGTGGATCGGGAAGAAGTTCGCGAAGAAGCCGGACATCCTGGAGGCTAACCTTCACCTCCTCAAAAAAGGCTTTCACTACGGCGAGACGACCGAGCAGTTTATCGTCCGCTACGAAATCGCGCCCGCCGTGCTGCCGCCCGGTCAGTACCGCGCCATTCACGGGACGGAGGCGCTCGCGATGGGTCTCCTGGCCGCGTCCGAGCTGAGCGGGCTGCCGCTTTTCTACGGCACGTACCCCATTACGCCCGCGTCGGACATTCTGCACGCGCTCAGTCGGTACAAGAACTTCGGCGTGATGACGGTGCAGGCTGAGGATGAAATTGCGGCCATCGGCGCTTCCATCGGCGCAGCTTTCGGTGGGAGTCTGGCGGCGACTGGCACGAGCGGTCCGGGACTCGCCCTCAAAGCGGAGGCGACCGGGCTGGCGATCATGACCGAACTGCCGCTCGTGATCATTGACGTGCAGCGAGGCGGTCCTTCGACGGGGCTGCCGACCAAGACGGAGCAAAGCGACCTCCTGCAGGCGCTCTATGGACGCAACGGCGAAGCGCCGCTTCCGGTCATTGCCGCGTCGTCTCCGGGCGACTGCTTCTACAGCGCCGTCGAGGCCGCGCGCGTAGCGCTGACCTACCGCACGCCCGTGATTCTTCTGGCGGACGGTTACATCGGCAACGGTTCGGAGCCTTGGCTCATCCCCGATCCGGCCGATCTGCCGCGCATCGACCCGAAGTTTGCAACCGAACTCACGTCGCGTGACGGAGAAGACGTTTACCTGCCTTACGCGCGCGACGAAGAGACGCTCGCGCGCCCATGGGCGAAGCCGGGAACGCCCGGACTCGAGCACCGCATCGGCGGGCTGGAGAAAGCGCATGAGACCGGCAACGTGTCTTATGACAATGAGAACCACCACTTTATGACGAAAGTGCGTGCGGCCAAAGTCGAGCGCGTGGCGCGCACGTTTGCCGCAACGACGGTCTGTGGTGATGCATCCGGGGACGTGCTCATCATTGGCTGGGGGTCAACGAAAGGTGCCATCGAGGCGGCGGTCGAGCGCTCGCGGAAGAAAGGGCTGCGCGTGAGCAGCATCCATCTTCGCTGGGTAAACCCGCTGCCAACCGACCTCGAAGACATCTTTGATCGGTTCGGCAAGCTGCTGGTGCCGGAATTGAACAATGGGCAGTTGGTGCGTTTGCTGCGCGACCGCTACCTGTTGCCTTTCGTGCCGCTCAATAAAATCAAGGGAACGCCTTTCCGTGCCGCCGAAATCGAAGCGGCCGTGGGCGATCTCCTCTGAAGTTGGCACGTCTTCTTGCTGAATAATCTGTTTGTTTCTACAAGAGCGTTATGGAAGATCCGAAGCCGAACGACGAACGCATAGAAAAGTCCGGAACGGCACCGGGAAGCGAGATCCACCCGAAAGGGGCGCGGCCGGATACGCCGCAACCGGCGGGCAAGCGGCGCCCGGGCGATCCTGTCGGCGCGCCGGCAGGAACCGTAAGGCCGGTGATGGTGCCGGGCGGCAACGTGCCCGAGAAGGGCAACCGACCGCCGCCGCCCGGAAGCCGTCCGCCTGGAAGCCGTCCGCCCAGTCCGGGTGGCGCGCGCCCCGCCGGCGGAGCGCTGGGCGGACTCATGCCCCCGCGACCCTCCGGAGACGGCGGAGACATGGCGGTAGGCCTGTCGCGCAAGGACTTTGCCTCCGACCAGGACGTTCGCTGGTGCCCCGGCTGTGGCGATTATGCCATTCTCGCCGCGGTGCAGCGGCTCATGCCGGAGCTTGGCGTCAAGCGCGAGAACACGGTGTTCATCTCCGGCATCGGCTGTTCGAGCCGCTTTCCGTACTACATGAACACGTACGGGATGCACTCCATTCACGGGCGCGCCCCGGCCATAGCCACCGGACTCAAGACGGCGCGGCCGGACCTCGATGTCTGGATCATCACCGGGGACGGAGATTCGCTTTCCATCGGCGGCAACCATCTAATTCACCTGCTGCGCCGGAACGTCAATGTGCAGCTATTGCTCTTCAACAATCAGATTTACGGGTTGACAAAAGGGCAGTATAGCCCGACCTCCGAGCAGGGCAAGATCACGAAAAGCTCGCCTTACGGCTCACTCGATCACCCGTTCAATCCCGTTGCAGTTGCACTCGGGGCGGAAGCGTCGTTCGTGGCGCGCTCTATCGATCGCGATCCGAAGCACCTGACTGAGACGCTACGGCGCGCGCACGCGCACCACGGCGCGTCATTCGTCGAGATCTACCAGAACTGCAACATCTTTAACGATGGAGCCTTTCTGTCCTTTACGGAAAAGGACACGAAGGCCAAAAGCGCGCTCTTCATCGAACACGGCAAGCCGCTCGTCTACGAGAACGGTGCGAAGGGCATCCGCCTCAACGGCCTCGCGCCGGAAGTCGTGGACCTGACGAACGGCCGGTGGTCACCGTCGGATTGCCTCACCTACGATGAAACCAGCCGAGAAATGGCTTACATCGTCGGCCGCATGTACTGGAAGGAAGAGTATCCCCGCCCGTTCGGCGTCTTCTTCCGCGACCAGCGCGCGACGTACGAAGACCTGCTCCACACGCAGATCGACGGCATCGTCGCTCGGCAGGGAAAGGGAGAACTGTCAAAACTCCTGGGGGCGGGGGATACTTGGGAAATTGAATGACGGCGAAACGAGAGGCTAAAGTATCATGGATACGAAGGGCCTCTTACAATAAGCCGAACGCAGATCGATTATTGAACATAATATAATTAGCGCCAATGCAACTTCCCCCTTGAGGGGGATAAAGGAGGTGTTCTGCAGCATTTAAGACGTGCACCGTGCGTATTTAAGCCGCAGTAATAAGAGTCTGCCCTGAATTCACGGATTGCCGAGTCATATTCATTAGAACCGCAGCGAAGCATTTCAGCCTGCTGGAAGCACAGATCCTTCGCTTCGCTCAGGATGACACCTATGTTTATTCTGTTGTTGAATTGTAGGTACGAACGTGCCCGCGCGGTTTCCGAAGAACGGTTGGAGCCTGTTGCAATAAGATGAACCCTTCTCGAGCATCTCATACTGTATAAATAGTTCCGACGCAACTTCCCCCTTGAGGGGGATAAAAGGGGGTGTTCTGCAGCATTTAAGCAATGCACCGCGCCTGATAAAGCTGCGATAAAAAGAGTCGGTAGCGACTTCACGGATCGCCGAGTCGTATTTATTAGGAGCGCAGCAAAGCATCTCAGAAGGCCGCAGAGACAGATCCTTCGCTTCGCTCAGGACGACACGGGCGGGACTCTGCCCTGCTGGTGTTCCGTCGCTTTTTAGCCTCCTCCAACGCCCCCACTTGTCATCCTGAACGAAGTGAAGGATCTACCCCTCCAGGCTGCTGAGAGGCTGTCGAAGTATGGCGAACACGTACCTGTCGTCAAAGCTTTATGAAATAAGTCGGCAGCCTCTTGGGTGGGCAGCGAAGCATCTCAGTGTGAGGGAAAACAGATCCTTCGCTTCGCTCAGGATGACACACCGGGGGGCGGAGGAGGCGAAGATCGAAGGCGCACATGAAAAGCAGCGCACTCCCCACCGGGTATGCCGGCGCAGAGTTGCTTCTCAGAAGGCCGCAAGCACAGATCCTTCGCTGCGCTCAGGATGACAGCTTCGTTTGTTTGTAGTCGATTAGCAGTCGATAGCACGGCGGCGCGATCTCTGAAGAAGGACTTGAGCCTGTCGAGAAAAGAGAGCGCACGGCGAGCATCAACCGGCTCGTAAACCGGCAGGCCTGGTTCTGTTCGGCTGAAAGGAGAGGCCTCCATTCACATCCACCTTCTGAGGCTGGTGGAACATCGGCGGTGGGGTGCCGTTCGCGTCTCTTCACCGCCACCGGTTCAGAATTGTCTCGGCAGCGGAAACTACCCGCTTTTCGGGATCTGCCGGAACAGGTGCCTTCTTTGGCACCTCCCTTCCCGGACCAGCCAATCGGCCGGTCCTTGCCGGAGTGACCTGCTTGGTCGCCCAGCCTGCCTTTCCCCTACGGCTTCCATCAACGGCTCTCGCCTGTTACTATCGGCGGGCCTTATCTCTATTTTATGCAGACCTTTGCATCGCTCGGACTTTCCGAGTGCATTCTCCGCGGCGTCGATGCTGCGGGCTATACGACCCCCACGCCCATCCAGTCCGCCGCCATCTCGCCGGCACTCGAAGGACGCGACCTGATCGGCTGCGCCCAGACCGGCACCGGAAAGACTGCGGCGTTCGTTCTTCCCATGCTCGACCGTTTGGCCGCCTTTCCGACCGGCGGCGGCTACCGTCCCGTTCGGGCGCTCGTAGTCACCCCCACGCGCGAACTGGCGCTACAGGTTGAGGAGTCAGTACGGACCTACGGTGCCCATGCCGGCCTTCGCAGCATGACCATCTTCGGCGGCGTGCCGATGGGGCCGCAGTTGCAGCGCACCCGGCGCGGCGCGGACGTCGTAGTTGCGACGCCCGGACGCCTGCTCGATCATCTCGACCGCGGCAGTCTCGATCTCTCCAGCGTCGAAGTGCTCGTGCTGGACGAGGCGGATCGCATGTTTGATATGGGCTTTATCCGCGACGTCCGGCGCATCGTAGCCGCCACGCCTCGCAAGCGCCAGACACTCCTTTTCTCCGCGACCATGCCGCCCCCGATCCAG
Organism: uncultured Bacteroidota bacterium; assembly: GCA_963790965.1. Classification (GTDB taxonomy): domain Bacteria; phylum Bacteroidota; class Rhodothermia; order Rhodothermales; family DASSAV01; genus CAWBQO01. Next base: position 507,583 of record CAWBQO010000006.1, on the reverse strand, counting down.
GAGTTGGCGTCGTCTATCCTCCACGATCCGCACATCGTCAAGATTGGTCGCCAGACGGATCCGGTCGAGCTTGTCGCCCAAACGATGTGTGCCGTGCCACAGGAACGCAAAATGGACCTGCTCATCCACCTGCTCGAGACGGAGCCGGTCGGAAGCGTCCTCGTCTTCTCGCGCACGAAGCACCGGGCGGACCGGATCGCGCGTAAGCTCGGGCAGAACGGCTTTTCCGCCACGGTCATTCACGGCAACCGCTCGCAAGGGCAGCGCCAGCGTGCGCTCGAAGGCTTCAAGTCGGGCCAGTTCAACATCCTCGTGGCGACCGACATTGCCGCACGCGGCATTGACGTCGACGGCATCACGCACGTCATCAACTTCGACACGCCCAATCAGGCGGAAGATTACATCCACCGGATCGGGCGGACGGGCCGTGCCGATGCCACCGGAGATGCGATCACGTTTGTTTCGCAGGACGAGCAGCCTTACCTGAAGGAGATCGAGAAGCATACCGGCAAGCGCCTCCAGCGCCGCTCGGTTGAAGGCTTCATCGATGACGCGCCCGCGCAGCATCGCGCTTCCAACGGGCAAGCGGAAAGCGGCCGCCCGAGCGGGTCCAAAAGGAGTTCGGGCCGAAAGAACCGCCGAGGCGCTCCCCGTTCGGCATAGGCCGGGGTTCATGGCTTTCTTGGCGACATCTTATCTAAATGTTCACAGAACCTGCACAGACTCCTCGGCCCGGTGTGCCTACCCTTTAGGTGATGCTCTGTAAGGCAGAGACGTGCCGGGTTTCAGGAACGCAGCCGCGTGGTGTCTGCTATGGGTAGGATGTTTCCGATTCGCAATGCGGGGCCTTTCGGGGCCTCGCTTTTGTTGGTGGCGTTGCTCCTCGCGATTGGAGGCGACACGGCCCGCGCGCAGGTCCCGCTTCGGACCTTCGGCGTCAAGGTCGCGCGGGTGGGTTCGATGGTCGAGACCGACCCCGACGGCACCGAGCCATACCGAAGCACACAGTACGGCTTCAGCGGCCATGTTTTTGCGGAGTGGTTCGGCAAGTCGTTCTTCTCCGTGGTCACGGAAGTGGGCTACGTGCAGCGCGGCTACCAGGAGACGCAGACGTACGCAGTGCTTCGCGCAGACAATAACCCCGCGCCTCCTTTTGCTCCTGAAGTTAACCAGCAGGATTCCAAGCTCGATTATCTCTCCGGCGGGGTGCTGTTCAAGCTGCGCCACTCGGGCTACCGGAATGCTGTGGCGTATATACAGGCCGGTCCGCGCCTGGAGGTGCTCGTTCGGCGCGAGCCGGGTATGCTAACCTATCAGGGAGGCGACCTGCCAAGCCCTCTCGCCGAGCACTTCGACAGCTGGTTGGCCGGCGGAACGCTCGGCGTGGGGCTTGAGCTGAACAAAGTCTTTCCGCTTCCGCTCTTGATCGCTGCCGACTACGACTACGACCTGACGAATTCGCTCTCAGGCGAGGCGCTCTACGTTGCCGGCTACGACGGCTGGCAGCCGGAGCCGGAGCGCGTCTCAGCGCGCAACGTAGCCTTCCGCCTCTCCGTAGGCTTGATGTTTTAGTGTTTTGCCCGTTTGTAAGAGGAGTATTCTTCCATCTGAGCTATCGTGGCTCATTCATCATGAAGACATTGAGCCGCACCAGAGGGATGCGCTTACCGGCGGCTCGCTCGCAGCTCAGAGGCAATAGCAGTTCTGGTCAAGGGATCAGGCCCACATCTACCTGCTTCATTGACCTGCGAAGAATAGGATCAGTCATCGTCTCCGTAAAAGCCCCTGTACCACGCTACGAACCGGCGGACGCCTTCTTCCATCGGGGTCGCGGGGACGAAGCCGATGGCGGCTTGCAGGTCGCTCACGTCGGCGTAGGTGTCTACGACATCACCCGGCTGCAAAGGCCGCATTTCCTTCACGGCTTCCTTCCCAAGAGCGCTTTCTATAGCTTCGATGAAGGCCATTAGCTGGACGGGCTGGTGGTTGCCGATGTTGTAGATCCGGTAGGGCGCGTAGCTCGTCGGCGGGTCGGGGTCTTCGGCATTCCAGTCTGTATTCGGCTCCGGGAGCGTGTTCATCACCCTCACAACGCCTTCAACCACATCGTCCACGTACGTGAAGTCCCTCCGCATCCGGCCGCCGTTGAACACCTGAATGGGTTTGCCCTCGAGAATGGCGCGGGTGAAGAGGAAGTACGACATGTCCGGCCGCCCCCAGGGTCCATACACCGTAAAGAACCGGAGGCCCGTCACCGGCAGTCCGAACAGATGCGCATAGGTGTGGGCGAGCAGCTCGTTCGACTTCTTCGTGGCCGCGTAGAGGGAAACGGGATGATCCACGCCATCGTGCGTCGAGAAGGGCATCTTCCGGTTGGCTCCGTAAACGGACGACGAGGAGGCAAACACGAGGTGGCCCACTTTGCTGTGGCGGCACCCTTCGAGCACATTCGCAAACCCGACAACGTTGCTGTCTATGTACGCTGCCGGGTTTTCGAGCGAATACCGCACGCCCGCCTGAGCCGCAAGGTGAATCACCCGGTCGAAGCGGTTGTCGGTGAAGAGCCGTGCCACGCGCTCCCGGTCGGCCACGTCGATTGGCGAGAACTCGAAGAGCGGATTAGGCCGAAGACGATCCAGGCGGGCTTCCTTAAGCGACACATCGTAGTAAGGCGAGAGATTGTCGATGCCCACCACCCTGTGGCCGTCGTCCAGTAGCCGGGCAGCCACGTGACTACCGATGAACCCGGCCGCGCCGGTAACGAGGATGAGTTGCCGTGCTTCCGATGCAAGGGCCATTGAGAATCCGGGATGCGCGAGAGGATACTTGTGGGCGCCCAGTGCAGGGCGAGCCGTAAGGCGTCAAAAATACGGAACGGCGTCGAACAATGATTCCCGCGGCCGTCACTACTACTGAAACTTCCCCCTTTTAGCAAGGTAGTTTGCCGCCGATCCGTTTGTCTCGACCAACTCGGCGGCGCTTTGCGCATCGTTTACGTACAGACTTACCCGGTCTACCACGACCAGCCCTCCACCGAGGCGTGGCTGCGCCTGGAGAACCGGGACCGCTGGATGCCGGCGCTCACGGCAGGTCTGGGTCACGATGTGGAGCTTTGGGGCGTCGACCGCGCGCCGGGCGCTTATCCATCGGCGCATGACGGGATCGGCGCGCCGTACACCGTTCGCCTCTTTGCCCAGAGCCACACCTCGGCAAGAACCAAGTTCGACTACAGCGACGCGCTCGTTCAGTATGCCCGCGAGCATCCGGCCGATCTGTACGTGCTCAAAGGCACCGATGGCGGGGTGGGGGAGCGGCTGATAAAGAAGCATCTCCTGCCGCAGAGGCGTCCTTTCGCTTTTATCATCGGGGGGACTTACTACACGGCGCAGGTGCCGAAAGCGGCTGCCGTGCTGTACGAGACGGAGTTTCAGCGGGACCAGCTCTCCCGGCCGGGCAAGCGTTTCTGGCGGCAGCCGGTGGATCAAGAGCGCCTCATCCGCCTCCCGAAGTCGGTCGACACGGACCGCTTTCGCCCGATGCCTGAGGTGGAGAAGACGTGGGATGTCGTCTCCGTCGGACGCCTGCTTTCACACTACAAGAATTACGACGCCCTCGGGGCGCTGTCCGAAAGGTTCAGCGTGGCCGTGATCGGCGGCGGACCCGCAGAAGAGGCGCTTCGCCGAAAGTACCCGAAGATCCACTGGATCGGCCAGAAGCCAAACGCCGATCTGCCGAAATGGCTCAATCGGGGGCGTATCTTCATGCACGCCGGGCTGCGCGACTATTTCCCCCGCGTGCTCGGCGAAGCTGCGGCATGTGGTTTGCCTTGTGTTGCTTTCGGCCGCGCGATCGCGCCGGACGTGTTACCTTCCGCGCGTGGGCTGCGTCTTGGTTCTTCGGAGGTTCCCGGCGAAATCGGTGCCCTGCTGCAGGACACGGCTCGCTTGAACGCGATGGCCGTTTCAGCGCGCGCCTACGCCGAGAGGGAAGGCGGCCGCGCGTCGAGTCTCCCTGCTATAAATGCAATGTTGGAACGGATATAGAACGCCCGGCAGAAGGCTGCCGGTCTTGAACTCGCTTATGACTGTTGGATCTATAAAAGAAAAGCTTGCGGCTTGGGGCCGCGATCCGGCGTTTCAGAAGGCCGGCAAGCGCGTTGGGTATGCATTTACCGCTCTCGTCTACGGCGTCCTTGCCTACCGGCTGAGCCACGTCGGATGGGGAGAGATCGGTTCTTCGCTCCCGACGAACCCGATCTTTTACCTCATCTTTCTCTTCAACTACGCTTCCCTGCCGATCGCGGAGACGCTAATCTACGGCCGCACCTTCGGCACGCGCCTGCGCGACACCGCCCCGGCTGCCATTCGCAAGCGGATCTACAACAAGGACCTCCTCGGCTATACCGGCGAAGTTTTCCTTTACGTGTGGGCCAAGAAGCGCGTACCCCTCTCGGACCGCCGCATCCTCGGCCTGATCAAGGACAATGCGATCCTCTCGTCGCTCACTTCCACGTTCTTTGCGCTTTCCGTGCTGGCCGGCATGTTCTTGCTCGGGCAGGTGATTCTGCCGGAAGGCTTCGTAGCGGGGCATCTCTTGCAGGCCGCTGCCGTGCTGGCCGTCATTGCGGCCGCAACGGGACTCGGTTTCCGGTTCCGCCACTCGCTTTTCAACATGGATTCCGGCAATATGAGGCGGACCATGCTGATACACCTGGGCCGCCTCACGCTGACGCACACGCTGCAGGTCATTCAGTGGGCCGTCGTGATGCCGCACGTCAGCCTGACGGTCTGGTGCACGCTCCTGGCCACTTCGATCGTCACGAGCCGCATTCCTCTCCTGCCCGCACGCGACCTGATCTTCATCGGCGCTTCGCTCGCCATGTCCCCGATCATGGACATTTCCGCAGCCGGAATGGCAGGAATGCTCCTGACGGCGGCCATGCTGGACAAAGTCTTCAACTTCGTCCTCTTCCCGCTCCTCATGCGGATCGACCGCCGCACCCTGCCCCGGCCCGCGGCCGCACCGGTTGCGGCAGAGGAGCCGGTGTATGTGCCCGTCGGCGACCTCGTAGCGGTGGGCTAAGCCCAAGTGTTCGCTGCTGTGGCCGCACAGGGCCGCAATGCTGAAGAGCGTAGAGAGCAAGGCGCGCCGCCGAGCGAAACTCGGCGGACTTGCCGGGCTGTGACACCCTGGCATTTCGCAGCGTGTGTGGCAGAGAGAGGACATTTAGAGAAGCAGCACACTCCCCGCTTGTTATGCCGGCGAAGCGTAGCATCTCGGCCTTCAGGAAAACAGATCCTTCACTGCGCTCAGGGTTACACCCCAGGCAGGGTGAACCGGGAACGTGATGAGCACAGGATGGGCAGAACGGCCCTACCGATTCATGCGGGCGCACCGTAGCGTCTCAGGCCGCGAAAGAAAACAGATCCTTCGCTGCGCTCAGGATGACATTCCGGGAGGATGGAGGAGGCGAAAATCGAACGAGTACAAGAAAAGTAGAACATTCCCCCCGTGTCATGCTGAGCGAAGCGAAGCATCTCAGGCTACGGCAAGCGCAGATCCTTCGGTGCACTGGGGAGGTCGAGGAGGCGAAGAAAGCGCTCGTGGGGAGCGGCGCGGGAGCCGGCGGTTATTCTCTGCGCGGGTTAGGAGGTCCCTCCGCGCGGCGGCGGGTGAGGTGGGTTCATGATGAGGGCCTGTAGCGCCGCCTTGGTCGGGATGACACCGTGGGCGGACGGAGAAGTCGGGCACATCTGGAGCACCGGGAAGGCGGAACGCCTGTTACTTGTCACGCTGAGAGGAACGAAGCACTGCAGCCTTGCGCTAAGGCGCTGTTGATTTTTTTCGCACAACCTTCTACGCCTGGGCAGGATCCACCCTATTTCAGCGACCTCATGAGCGCCGGCGGAGCCGTTACAAGGCGGGGATGAACCCCGAGGGTGGCCTGCTCGTACTACGGTCCGGCACCCGGAACAGGAGTTTGTCCGTTTGGCACGCCCCTTGCACCTGTATAGGGTTCCGGATAAGTGCCAAGAGTGTGCAAGACGAAGCCTATGTCTTTTAAGAATATACTACTTCTCGGCGTGGTCGCTGCCACGGTTGCCGTTTCACCCGCCCCTGCCCAAAGCCCACCCCCCGGAGCCGTGGTCATCGATGACTTCCAGGCCGAAAAGGTGGGGTGGATTCCTACGCAGTGGCGCTTTTTTGATCATCGCACCGAGAAGTTCGTCCCGCTAAGGGCCGACATCAGCGAGAACGAACAGATGACGATCGAGAAGGAGGGCAAGAACAAGTTCCTTCGGGCGCACATCATGAACGAATCGCGCCGCATCACAGTCAAAGCGTCCGAGTTCGATTGGAAGCTCTCCGGCCTCTCGAAGCTCGCCTGGAAATGGCGCGCCCTGAGCCTGCCTGTGGGTGCCCGCGAGGACAAGGTCAACGACTCTGGTGCCGCCGTTTACGTGACGTTCGACCGCAAGGACTGGCTTGGCCGTCCGCACTCGATCAAGTACACCTACAGCACGACGCTTCCCGTCGGCGCGACCGTTTCGCACGGCCCGGTCAAAGTCATTGTCGTGTCGAGCGGCCTCGACGGAACGGGTGAATGGAAGTCGGTTGAGCGCGACGTGGCGAAGGATTACAAAGAACTCTTCGGTAACAGCGCTCCGAACAAACCTTTTTCGATCACCCTCTGGAGCGACTCCGACGACACCAAGACGCTCGCCGAGGTTGACTTCGACAACATCATGTTGAAGCCGTAACATCCGCCTCCCGCGTCTTTCAGGTCCATTCTCTCACCCACCATGGAACGACTTTTTGAAGCCCTGCGGCCGGTCATTCGGTTCGTAGTGCGACGCCCCTGGCTCGTGCTTGGGGTTGCGGCGCTGCTGACGGCGCTTGGACTGTATTCAGCGTCGCATCTGCGCATCGACATGGACCTCGCGAACCTGATTCCCCAGGATTACGCGAGCGTTCAGGCGCTGGAGAAGCTGCGCAATACGGTTGGCGGCGAGAGCGATGTGGCCGTTGCCATCGTCAGCCCGTCCTTCGAGCACAATCAGGCGTTCGCCGAGGCGCTCATCCCGCGCGCGCTGGCGATGAAGCAGGACGACGGCGAGCCGTTCCTTACCCGCGTCGAGTACCGGCGCGATACGGAGTTCCTGAAGGACAATGCCCTCTACTTCGCCACGCTCGACGAGATAGACAGCCTCGAAACCTTTCTCGAGGACAAGATCGAAGAGGCAAGCCTCGAGGCCAATCCGTTCTTCTTTGATCTCGAGGATGAGGACGAGGCCGATGCCTCAGCCGAACCCGCTGCGACGCCCGACGGCGGCATGGCGCTGGCGACGGTCTACGATGACATTGTTGGCAAAGAGTACGCCGTTTCGGAGGACAGTACCGTGCTCGTGCTCCGCTTCTTTCCCTCTGGCGCGCAGACGAACATCGGCTTCATCGAAAACCTTTATGAAAGCCTGGATGAGACGATAGCCGAGACGAACCCCGAGCAGTATGACCCGGCGATGCAGGTCACCACGGCGGGCCGCCTGCTCCGGCAATCTATCGAGGTGCGCGCCATTACGAACGACGTATTTGGCTCCTTTGGTGCGGGTGTGTCGGCCGTGCTGCTCATGGTCATCGTCTACTTTTTCTACAAAGGCGTACGCGCGCGGAGCAAGGCGGGCTTTTCATGGCGCATCTTCCTTTCCGAGCTGGCGAGAACGCCGCTGCTCGCGTTCATCATCGGCATCCCGCTCTTTATGAGCCTCTCGTGGACGTTCGGCCTCGCATACCTCGCCTTCGGCGCGCTGAACCTGATGACCTCCACGCTGGGCCTCGTGCTCTTCGGCCTCGGCATCGACTACGGCATTCACTTTTACGCCCGCTACACGGAGGAACGCGGCCACGGGCACGGCGTCGCGGAAGCGGCGGAGATTACCTTCGCCAGCACGGGCCAGGCCGTAGCGATCGGTGCCTTCACGACGGCGGCAGCGCTCTATGTGCTGGTCTTTGCAGACTTCAAGGGCTTCAGCGAGTTCGGTTTTATTGCGGGAACCGGCATCATGCTCGCCCTCATCTCGATGACACTGGTGCTGCCGGCGCTGCTCTCGCTGTTCGAGCAGTACCATCTGCTCAACCTTGGCTCCGCCTCGCTGACGCCGGTATTGAACACGAACGGACACGCCGAACGGATGCCCTTCGCGCGGCCGCTCGTGATCGGGAGCTTCCTGGCCGTGGCACTTGCGCTCGTGTTTGTGCCGCGCGTCCAGTTCGAGTACAACTTCGGGAAGCTGGAGCCGGTTTACAAAGCCTACAATGAACGGGCGGACGTTATCGGACTTGCGTCCTCCGGCGGAAACGGCGGGCGTAATCCCGCCTACATCGTCGTGGACAATCCGAGCGAAGTCACGCCGATCGTCGAGGCGATCCGTAAGTATGCCGCATCGGACACGCTCACGCCGTCCATCGGCCGCGTGGAGAGCCTGCAAGAGCGCTTTCCGTCGGAGCCTGAGCAGCAAAGGATCAAGCTCGCCCGCATCGCGGACATCCGCGCCTTGCTCGCCAACCCCTTTGTGGAGGCCGAAGAATCGGAAGACCTCGACCGGCTGCGCCGCGCATCGGGCACGACGGCTGCCATCTCCATCGATGAGGTGCCGGAGTCCATTAAAAAGCAGTTTATGACGCGGTCGGGCAGCTTCGGCACGTTCGTCATGATCTATCCCTCCGCGGGCCTCTCGGACGGGCGCGAGTCGATGAAGTTCGCGCAGGATGTGGGGACGGTAATCACTGCCGACGGAAGCGTCTATCACGCCGGCTCGACGTCCCTCGTTGCGGCGGATATGCTGCGCCTGATGATGGCGGAAGCGCCGTGGATGGTCGGGGCGACGTTCCTGCTCGTCGTCGCGCTCATGTTCATCAACTTTCGCTCCATCAAGTGGGCCACGCTTGCGCTGATTCCGCTCGTGGTCGGGCTGCTGTGGATGATGCTCGTCATGGAAGTGCTCGATCTGAAGCTGAACTTCTATAACCTGGTCGTGCTGCCGGCCATTCTCGGCATCGGCAACGACGCGGGCGTCCACATCGTCCATCGCTACCGGGAAGAAGGGCCGGGTTCGCTGCTTCACGTCCTTCGCTCGACCGGTGAGCACATCTCGATGGCCTCTTTGACGACGATGGTGGGCTTCGGCGGATTGCTGCTGAGTTTCCATCCCGGCCTCCACTCCATTGGCTCGCTGGCCGTTGCGGGCATCGCCATGACGCTGCTTGCGGCGCTTATCTTTCTGCCGGCGCTGCTTCAGTGGATCGAGGACCGGGACCTGCGCTCGGGGCGACTGGTGGCCACCTCCCGTCCGCAGGGCCACGCGGTCGAGAATTGACGGCGGGCCGGTGAGCGTCAGATGCGCCGGAGGGTTTCAACATACCTTTCCGCCACGGCGTCCCAGCCAAAGTGCTCGCGGACGAACCCGGCGGCGCGCGCGCCGTCGGCCGCGGCCAGGGCGGTGTCTGCAAGATACGGCTCGATCGCGCGGGCGAACGCCGCCGGGTCGCCGCTCGGCACGAGCTTCCCGTTCTCTCCTTCCGTGATCACGTCGAGAATGCCTTCCAGCGCAGCCGCAACGGTGTACAGTCCGCGCAGACCGGCTTCGAGCAGCACGACGCCGAATCCCTCCATGTCCCCCGGAACGGGTCTGTTGGGCATGATAAACAGGTCGGCTCCTCGGTAGAGTCGCGCCAGTTCGGCCTCATCGACGCGCCCGAGCAGATGCACGCGATCGTGCAATCCGTGCCTTTCAGCGGCCGCGCGGATCGCGCCCTCCTCCGGACCCGTACCGGCGAGCAGGTAATGCACCCGCTCCGGCAACCGGGGCAGCACGGCGTCGACAAACCAGGCAAAGCCCTTTCGCGCTACCTGCCTCCCGGCGCTGCAAAGCAGGAAGGCGTCGTCGGGCAGGCTCTCGCGCAAGGCTCGGCGCGCTGATTCGCGCTCTGCGGGCGCCTCGATCTCTTGCAGCCGGATGCCGTTCGGAACGACGTATACCTTGGCCGCCGGGAGGCCTCTCACAAGGCATTCATCCCCGGTGGCGAGGCTGACGGGTAGTACGGCGTCGAGCGCGCCGAAAACGTGCGGCAGCCACGTCTGGTAGGCAGCATTTGGAAGCGTCACGTCGCGGCCGTGCGCGATGGCCGCCATCCGCACACCCGCCTTCCGCATCCGGCCGGAAAGAGCGGGTGCAAGCCCGGCGGTGACCATGGAAGAGAAGAGCACCACGTCCGCTCGTTCTCGCGCGGCCAGCGCGGGGAGCCGAGCGAGCAGGCCCGCCATAAAGGGCACGATCCGGACATGAGTCCACCGCCAGGAGGCTCGAAGCAGCACGTCGCGCACGTGCGCATCGTGCGAACGCTCAAGCGCGTCCAGCAAATCGGACGCCACGCGCTGCATGCCTCCGAGGTTCTTCATCGACGCGCCAGGGGGCGGCACGGAATGCGAAACGAAAAGGATCCGGAGCGGCGTCTGGTTCAAGTTCGGTGGCGGAGGCAATGCGGCCTTAAAAGAGTACGGCCCTGCGAGGGATGCCCGCAAGGCCGCATAGATTGGTCTCTTCGGTTTCGGAATCAGGAGCGGTGCATGAGCACGGCTTCATCGACGGCAGGGAGGACCCGCTGGGCCGATCCGTCACCACCGGCTTCCCGCCCCGGGTTCAGAATTTCGTCGTAATAGCCGGCGATACGCGCGAGGATGGTGTCCCATTCGTACTCCATGGCCCGCAGCACCGCGTTCTCGCCCATGATATAGCGGAGCGCAGGGTCGGTTGCGATCTGGCTCACGTACTCGTAGAAGATGTCCACGTCGCCCGGAGGGGCCAGCATTCCCGTGACGCCGTGCTGCACGAGTCCGTTGCTGCCGGTAGCGTCGGCGCAGACGGCGGGAAGCCCGGAAGCCATGGCCTCGAGCGTGACGTTGCCGAATGTCTCGGTGTCACTCGGGAAGAAAAACAAGTCAGACGAGGCGTAGGCGCGCGCGAGGGCTTCGCCGCCCATATGGCCGGTGAAGATGGTGTCCGGCAGCCGCTCCGAAAGCTCGGCGCGCGCCGGTCCGTCGCCCACGATCATGCTGCGGTGGGGGATGCCGTTCTCCGTCAGCCGCTCGATAACCTTGGCGTACACGTCGAGGCCCTTTTCCCAGACGAGCCTACCGACGAACGTGATCAGCACCTCGTCTTCTTCGAGTCCGATGGTCTGCCGCCACGCCGACGACCGCCGCTCAGGGTTGAAGAGCGACGTGTTCACGCCGCGCTGCCAGAGCCGCAGCCCGCGCTTGATCTCATGTGCCCGGAGCACCGCCGCCATGCTTTGCGAGGGCACATAGATGTGCTCGCACTGGCGATAGAACCGGCGGAGGTACTTCCAGAGAAAGCCCTCCAACTCCTCGAAGCCGTAGTATTTCAGGTAAGAGCTAAAGTGCGTGTGGTACGACGCGACGGCCGGTATGCCCCACTTCTTCGCCAGCCTGAGTGCCTGGTTGCCGAGAATATCCGGCGTCGCAATGTGGAAAAGCGTCGGCTTGAACGCCGCGAGTTCCTTGCGGGCAGCCCGCGTCAGTCCGAGCGACACGCGGTACTCCTTTCGGCCGGGTGCCGCGAGGGAGGGAATCGGAAACAGGCGGCCGGCGTGCTTGACCGGCGCGTTCTCGACGCTCGGCGCAAAGACGAGCACTTCGGCACCGTTGCGCTCGAGATAGGACACGAGCCGGTTCAGCGTCAGCGAGACGCCGTCGGCGATGTGGTTGTACGCGCCCGTGAAGAGGGCAATGCGGTGGGGCGTCGGCCCGGCGGGCGTGGGTCGCCGGTAGGATCTTGCCTGTCTATCTCTCGCAATCACAAGGTAAGCCTCAGGGGTCCAGGCCGCCCGCAAGCACATTGGGCATGGGTGTGCTCGGGCGGCTTCGCGAAAAAGAATCTCGTCGTCTCCGCTGAACTCATGCGAAAACAATGCCATCATTGGCGGGAGGCCGTAGCCCCGTGAGATCCCTAAGCCGCATGAAAGGGCCGAGAGGTAACACCGCCCGTTTGCGCGGGCTTACCTTTTTTCAAAGATTCCAAGTTCCACCGAATCCCGGATGTACATCTCAAACGACTCGCGCGCACGCGCGTCGAGCTTGAAACGCCGGTGGCCGAACACGTTGCGAAGCACGTGCTTATGGAGGCCGTAGAGAAGCAGGTCCACCGGGGTGTTGCGCATCTTGGTGAGGAAGTGCGTCTTTTCCCATGTGTTGCTGCCGTGGAAGCAACGCACATGGAGGTACGAGTCCTCCGCGGGCATCTGGTGGTACCGTTTCTGAAGCCAGTGCTGGAGGTAAATGGAGTCTTCCGCTTTGCGTAGCTCGGGAAAACGCGCCGCGTCGTCCTTGCGGTGCATGATGCTTGCCGGCCAGCCTTGCTTCAGGTAGCCGATGTAAGGATGGTCGAAGAACTCCGGCGTGTCGAGATGCATGATCGAGCCGTGCAGCGTGACGGCGTCGTAGCCCTGCTGCATCACGTCGACCTGCCGCTGGATGCGGTCCGGATGGATCCAGTCGTCATCATCCCAGTGCAACCGGAACTCGCCCGTTGCCTCTTCCAGCGACCGGTTGCGGAGCTTGCCAAGAATGCTGTCCGGCTTCTTCTCGAGTTTGACATACCGCACCTCATCCGCCGGCAGTTCGGCGAGCAAAGGGCCGTAATCCGCCTCACCGTCATCGATGACAACGAGTTCTTTGTTGGGGTACGTTTGGTTCTTGAAGCAGCGCACAGCCCGGCTTGCCAGCTTGAGCCGGTTCGCCGTCACCATGAGACAACTGACTCGGGGAAGCCCGTTCTTTTCCGCCATGATCCTGTGGGTCTAATACGCTCGTTTAAGACTGCGCTTCAAAGTGCGCGAGGGCGCGCTCGACGCCTTTGCGAAAGGTGGTGGTGTACGAAAAACCGTGTTCTTTCTGCTTGCTCGTATCGCCGCCACGCGCAAAAACGCCTTCGGGCTTGTTGGACGTTCCCACAATCTCCGGGTGATAGCCGCAGATGTCGGCCGCCAGCGCGGCGAACTCCTTGAAGCTCGTCAGGATGCCGGTGGAGAGGTTCAGCGCGTCTCCGTCGTCGATGGTGTCCATGGTGGCGAGCACGCCGTCCACGCAGTCTTCAATGTGGATAAAGTCGCGCATCTGGTTTCCGGTACCCCAGACGGTGAGGGTGTCCGCGCCTTTGCTGGCGAGGGCGCGCTTGCAGATGCTGGGGAAAGGGTACGTGTCGTCCTGGTCCTCGCCGTAGCCGGAGAAGGGGCGGTAGCAGACGGACTTCAGACCATGCCGGTCATAAGCAAGCCGTGCGAGATACTCGGCCGTCAGCTTGGCCCACCCGTAGGAGAGGTCAGGCATCCCGAGGTCCGACTCGAAAGAGATCATGTTTTCCGTCAGTAACACGTGCCCCTCGGCGCGTTGGAACTTGACGGGGTAAGCGGCGCTGGAGGAGAAGCAAACGGATTTCGCCGGCTGCGCCCTGGCGGCCCACTGCCAGTACTGCGCGTCGATGGAGAGGTCGTCCGCAACGGCCAGCGGGTTGTTCTCGATGACGAGACGCCCGCCGACGATAGCGGCGAGATGAAGGGCGTAATCGAAGTCGTCGTCTTGGTTGCGCGCGAAAAAGTCGCGGCAATCTTCCTGAAAGAAGTGGAAGTTCGCATAATCGCGCGGGTCGAAGAGCGGCCAGCCTTGCTCCGGGTCGCGTCCGCCCGTGAACGGGGCAATGTTGTCGACGCAGTACACATCGTCTCCGGCTTCCAGAAAACGCCGGGTAAAATGCCGCCCGACAAACCCGGCCCCGCCGGTGATCAGAATCTTTCTCATGCCGCCCTTCTTTCGGTTGGTCTCGTTTGAAGTGCCATAAAATACGCAAGGCGTGGTGAAGCCAAAACTAAAGGCGAAAACTGTGAAGTACCGGCGTGGCGCGGGGTAGGCGATTGCTCGAGCATAGCGCCTGCATAGCGCCCCATCGGTTCATTCTTGCCGCAATCGTCTCCGGCACACGAAACAAGCCCATCGAGCACCAGCACGATTCGGCCGCCGTGCGCAGCACGCCTGTTGCCGGGTGCCGACCGTTACGACGGCCCGAGTAGCGGGAAGCTCACTTCCTCTGTGTACCCGTCGTCGAACTTCAGCAGGAACCGCCCCTCGGCGCGCCCGCCGGGCAGTTCCGCTTCGGGGAGCACGACCCACACCTCCACCCGCTTCATCTCCTTGGGCGCAAGCGTAACCGGCGAAACACCCACCACGCGCAGTTCCGCGTCCGCCGGCTCCAGGGCCTCTACGCTGAACGTGGCATCCTTCGGCGTCTGGTTACGCACGCGGAAACGCAGGCGGTTGGCAACCTGGTCGTTCGGCAGCGTCATGTACGGGTCGCCGACCGCCCGGCCCACGTTCACGTCATAGGCGCCCCGCGTCGTGAGCGCGACCGTAAAGACCGTCGCGATCACCACCAGCAGCGTGCCATACACCATCGTGCGCGGACGCAGCCGCCGCGTGCGAACGCCCTCGAGTTCGTGCTCGGAGGTGTACCGGATCAGCCCGCGCGGCTTGCCGATCTTGTCCATGATAAAGTCGCAGGCGTCCACGCACTGCGTACACGCGATACACTCCATCTGCAACCCGTCCCGAATGTCGATGCCCGTCGGGCACGTCCGCACGCACGAGTAGCAGTCGATACAATCGCCCTTCGCCGGAATAAGTCCCGCCTCCTCCTGCTCGATCTTCTTCTTTCCGCGCTTGGCCCTCGGCTCGCCGCGGTTTGGGTCGTAGGAGACGATGAGCGAATCTTCGTCGAGCAGCACGCTCTGCAGCCGCGCGTAGGGGCACGTGATGGTACACATCTGCTCGCGGAAGTATCCGAAGTCGAAGAGCACGAGGCCGGTCGTGACGAACATCAGCACGAAGTAGCCCCAGTGCTCGGTCGGCGGCTGCTGCATCCACGCGACGAGCTGGCTCCAGCCCACAAAGTACGAAACGAACGCATGCGCCAGCGCGAGCGAGATGACGACGTAGATCGACAGCTTCGCCGCCTTGCGCCACGCTTTGTCCCACGTCCACGGCCCGAGGTCGCGGTTGCGCCGCTTGTGCTCCGCCCCCTCGATCCACCGCTCGATCGGGCGGTAGACGAACTCCATGTAGACCGTCTGCGGGCACGCCCATCCGCACCAGACGCGCCCAAGGAGCGCGGTAAACAGGAAGATGCTGATCATGATGCCCACAAAGAGCATCAAGAGGATGAACGTATCGGTCGGGTAGAACGTGACCCCGAAAAAGGTAAACTCGCGGTTGAGCAGGTCGAGCAGAATGGCCGGCTTGCCGTTGATCTGCACAACCGGTAATCCCACGAACAGCACGATGAGCGCCCACCCGGTGATGAGCCGCCGCATCCAGTATCGGCCCTTTTCCGGTACCGGATACATCCACTTGCGCTTGCCGTCGCTAGTCAGGGTCGTGAGGACCTCTTCCGGCGAGTCAAGAACGCCCACGGAGTTCGCTTCTACAAATTGCATCTCGTTACCGCAACACGAATAAACCCGGGCAGCAGCATAGCGCCGTCCGGCCTATGCCCTGCATAATACCCACCTTACAGCACTTGCTCGCCCTGAGGTTCCTTCGCGTTCGGAGGAGCCGTGCCTTGGACGGACAGGATGTACGCGACCACGTGGGCGCGCTCTTCCGGCGTGAGGGTGCCGTCCCACGCGGGCATTCCCTTTGCCGCCACTCCCGTCGTCACGACGTTGAAGATGTCGATCGGCGTACCGCCGTGAATCCAGTAGTTGTCGGTCAGGTTCGGGCCGATGAGACCCTGAGCCTGCGCGGCATGACACGCGGCGCAGTACTGCGCGAACGTCTTGCTACCTGCCGCAACCGCGCCGTCGTCGGAGACCAGATCGAGCAGCGACGCTTCGTCCACCTCAAACGTTGGGTTGGCACCGGCGAAAGTGGCGCGGCGGACTTCAAGGTTCGCCACCCCTTCGGCGAGGTCCTCTTCATAGGAATCAACGAAGTCGAAGACGTGCAGCCCGGCCACGTAAATGACGGAGAAGACAATCGACCCGATAAACATCCACACCCACCAGCCCGGCATCGGATTGTCGTACTCCTTGATCCCGTCGTACTTGTGCCCCTTTATGAGCAGATCGTCCGCATCTCCGACGAGAACGGAGGATTCGCCGGTGCCCGGCTCCTTAAGCGGATCTGTCTCTGAATGCTCGTTCATCGGTACGGTTCGTTTTCAGGGTTAACCGGCTCTGCATCGTCGAGCGGCATCTGTTTCATTTCATCCCGCTTCTTGCGGGAGAGCGTGAAGGCGTAAACAATGATCAAGATGAAGGCGACGAAAAAGGCAATGAGGCCCACCTGTGCCCAAACGCCGGTTTCCATCGCTCGTACGGCTTCTTTCATCATACCATTATCCGTTCATGGCGCGGGCGTTCGGACGGGAGGGCACCCATCCGTCCCGCAGCGGCGCAGTTAGTTCGCGGCTACGGCACCCTTCTTGATGTCCGTGCCGAGGCGTTGCAGGTAGGCCACGAGCGCCACGATCTCCTTCGACTCCAGCCCCGCCGGACCTTTCTCCGCAACGATGGACGCGGCGAGCTCGTCCGCCTGCGCCTGCGCGATGGCGACGGCGTTGCCGATCTCGTCGTCCGTATACGGCACGCCGAGCCTCTTGAGCGTTCGCATACGAGCGGGTAGGACTTGCAGGTCCAAATCCTTGCGGAGTAGCCACGCATACGGCGGCATGATGGAGCCTTGAACCACCTTCCGCGGATCTTCCATGTGGTTGACGTGCCACGTGTTCGGATACTTGCCGCCCACACGGAGCAGGTCCGGACCGGTGCGCTTGGACCCCCAGAGGAACGGGTGGTCGTACACGAACTCGCCGGGCTTGCCATACTCGCCGTAGCGCTCGATTTCGTTGCGGAAGGGCCGCACCATCTGAGAGTGGCAGTTGTTGCACCCCTCGCGGATGTAAAGGTCGCGCCCAACCAGCTCGAGCGGCGTGTACGGCGTCACGGTAGCAATGCTCGGCACGTTCGTCCCGATGAGCACCAGCGGCAGGAACTCCACCAGCCCGCCAACGAGAATGGCAATCGTGACGAGCACCGAGAAGACCAGAGGCCAGCCTTCGAGCTTTCGGTGCATGCCGTCTGTGTTCAAGAACTTCTTCATGGATTCGGAGAAGGAATGATCGGCAAAAGGACTCTGTCAGCCTGCGGTTTGGTTCACGCGCCCGCCAGGGCGGCGTTTTCCGCGCGGCGCGGCACGGCTACGGCCGGATCAGGCAGGACCTTCGGAGCCAGCCTGATGGTCCGGTACATGTTGTAGAGCATCATGCACGTGCCGGTAAGGTAGAGCGAACCTCCAATGAACCGCACCCAGTACATCGGCTTGATCTGCACGACCGTCTCGACAAAATCCGGGTACATGAGCCGCCCGGCGTCGTCGAAGGCGCGCCACATGAGGCCTTGCGTCAGGCCCGAGGCGTACATCGCGAGAACGTAGAGGAGGATGCCAATGGTGCCGGTCCAGAAGTGCGCCGTCGCGAGTTTCGAGCTCCAGAGTTCGGTATGCCACAGGCGCGGGATGAGCCAGTAGATCATACCGAAGGTCATAAAGCCGTTCCATCCGAGCGCGCCCGCATGGACGTGCCCGATGATCCAGTCGGTGTAATGCCCGAGCGCATTGACGCTCTTGACCGAGAGCATCGGCCCCTCGAAGGTGGACATGCCGTAGAACGTGATGCCGACCACGAACATCTTCAGCACCACGCTGTCGCGCAGCTTGTGCCACGCGCCGCGGAGCGTAAAGAGGCCGTTGATCATGCCGCCCCAGCTCGGCATCCAGAGCATGACCGAGAACACCATGCCGAGCGTTGCGGCCCATTCCGGAAGCGCGGTGTACTGGAGGTGGTGCGGTCCGGCCCAGATATAGATGAAGACGAGGCTCCAGAAGTGGACGATCGAGAGGCGGTAGGAGAACACCGGCCGCTCGGCCGCTTTCGGAAGGAAGTAGTACATCAGGCCGAGGAACGGCGTCGTCAGGAAGAAGGCGACGGCGTTATGGCCGTACCACCACTGCACGAGCGCATCCTGGACGCCGGCGTAGATCGGATAGCTCTTGAAGAAGCTCGCCGGCAGGGCGAGGCTGTTGCCGACGTGCAGCACCGCCACGGTCAGAATGGTCGCGATGTAGAACCAGAGTGCCACGTACATATGCTTCTCGCGCCGCACCTTGAGCGTCGCAAAGAAGTTGACGGCGAAGATCACCCAGACGACCGTGATCGCGAGATCCACCGGCCACTCGAGCTCCGCGTACTCCTTGCTCGTAGTAAGGCCGAGCGGCAGCGTAATGGCGGCCGAGACGATGATCGCCTGCCAGCCCCAGAAATGCACGCGGCTCATAACGTCGCTGTACATGCGCGCCTTGCAGAGCCGCTGCGTTGAGTAGTAGATGGCCGCGAAGATGCCGTTGCCTGCGAATGCAAAGATAACGGCATTCGTGTGCAGCGGCCGGAGCCGCCCGAAGGTGAGGTACTCGCCCATGTTCGCGTGGAAGAAGGGGAGCTGCAGGGCGATGAGCACCCCGACCGTCATGCCGATGAGGCCCCAGATCATGGTCGCGAGCACGAACATGCGCGTGATCTGATCATCGTAGGCGAAAACGTCGACTCGGGATGGGTCGTGCTCGTGCCCGGCCGTGGCTGCCGTGGTCTGTGCCATAAGGAGCGCGTCGAGAGTGAAAGGGAGAGAGGTTGATTGTCCAAAACGGCCTTCCCGTGCTGCGCGAGGCCCGTCGCTCCCCCGCGATCGGCACGGGGCGAACGATAAATGGGAGGCAGTTGAGGACAAGCTCGGCCGAAAATAGTAAAAGAATCTCACGATTCCATGTAGGTTGCGCCCGCACACCGGCATCGGGATTTCCCCCACAAGAATGCGGGGGTGGCATTTACCCGGCACTTCTCCTGCCGTAACTTACAGCCTCGGCTACAATCGCAGAGAATGCCGCCCAGGCAGCCTTCGGCAAGTCAGCCGCATCGGGTGTCCGGCAATTGTTAATTCCGCATGGATTCGTTCGTCATTGGAGGAGGAGAGATCGGCCGGAGCATCGCCGAGGGACTTCGGGCCGAGGGGCACCGCGTCGAAGAACACGCCGGCGGCGAGCAACTGCTTGCCGATCCGGACGTGGCATGGCCGCCGCTCGTCGTCGTCTCGCGGCTCGATGAAGCCGGACTCAGCCTTACCCGCGCCCTTCAGGACGCCCGCGCGGATTCCGTGACGGTGCTCATGGTCGTGCGGCAGGACGAGCAGGACCGGCTTGACAGCATCATGGAGGCCGGTGCCGACGACTACATCATCGTGCCCCTCCACCCGGTCCGGATCCGGGCGCGTGTTCGCCTCACGGCGCGAAAGGCAGAGGAAAAGGCCCGCTGGAGCCGGGCGCGGCGCGACCTCGCCGCGCGGGCTTCGCAGCAAGCGCTCGTCGCCGAACTCGGGCAGCGCGCCCTCAGCGGCGAGCGCTTGCAGAATACCCTCGACTTCGCCGCCCAGTCCGTCGCAACGGCGCTCGAAGTCGAGTTCTCGAAGGTGCTTGAATACGACGACGGCACCGACCGCCTCCTCCTTCGCGCCGGAACGGGCTGGCGCGAGGGTCTGATCGGTACGGCTACCGTCGAGGCGGGCGCAGGCACCCGCGCCCGCTTTACGCTGGTGTCGAGGGTCCCGGTCATTACCGAAGATCCTTCGCGGGAGACGCGGTTCTCCGCGCCTCAGCTTCTGCGCGAACACGGCGTGCAGAGCGGCATCAGCGTGGTCATCGCGGGAGAATCAGGCCGGTACGGCATACTCGGCGCGCACACCCGGTCGCGGCGCGGCTTCACGCGAGACGACCTGCACTTCATGCAGTCCGTCGCCAATTTGCTCGCCGCCGTATACGAGCGCCGCGCCGCAGAAAGGACGCTTCGCCGCAACCAGCTCCTGACGGCCCGCCTCGCCGCCGTCGCCGCGCGGACCATCAACGGCGTCATCATTACCGGCCCCGACCGCACGATCGAGTGGGTCAACGAGGGCTTCACCCGCATTACCGGCTACGCGCTCGATGAGGTGCGTGGAAAAAAGCCGGGCTTCATCCTGCAGGGCGTCGACAGCGACCCGGCCACCATTCGCGCCATCGGCGGGCATCTTGCCCGTCAAGAAGGCTTCACGACAGAGATTCTCAACTACCGCAAGACCGGCGAGCCGTACTGGGTCCGCATCGAGGTGCAACCGCTCACCGACGCCGACGGCGCGCTCTCCGGCTACATGGGCATCGAGACGGACATCACCGAGGCGCGCGCGTCGGAGCAGGCGCTTCGGGAAAGCGAAGCCAAAGCCCGCGCCATCGTGGACACGACGGTAGACGGCATCATCACCACGGATCGCAACGGCTTGATCGAGTCGTATAATGAGGCTGCCGAGCGCATCTTCGGCTTCCGTCCCGGCGAGGCCATCGGGCAAAACGTCAAGATGCTGATGCCCTCGCCGTATTTCGAGGAGCATGACGCCTACATGGCCGCCTACCACGCCACCGGGCGGCGCAAGATCATCGGCATCGGGCGCGAGGTCGTGGGGCAGAGAAAGGACGGCAGCACGTTCCCCATGGAACTTGCCGTGAGCGAAGTGAGCCTCGGCCCGCGGACCATTTTTACCGGCATCATCCGCGACATTACCGACCGGCGGCGGCTCGAACAGGAAATACTGGAGATCAGCGAGCAGGAACGTCGCCGCATCGGTCAGGACCTGCACGACGGCCTCGGCCAGATGCTGACAGGCATCGGACTTATCAACAAAAGCGTCGAGAGAACCCTGCGTGCCGCCGAGCACCCGGCCGCCGAAGCTGTGGCCGAAGTGACGGACCTCATCAAAGAGGCGGACCAGCACGCCCGCGGCCTTGCCCGCGGCCTCGTGCCCGTCGAACTGGACGCGGGCGGCCTCGCTACCGCGCTGCACCGGCTGACGGCCAATGCGGAGCGGTTCTTCGGCATTACGTGCCGTTTTGAAGAGACCGGGACCGTGCGCGTCCATGACAACACCGCCGCCACGCACCTGTACCGTATCGCGCAGGAATCCGTCTCGAACGCGGTCAAACACGGCCGCGCGTCGCGCGTTGTAGTGACGCTCGGGACCGAGCGCGATCACATCCGCCTGCGCATACAGGACGACGGTATCGGCTTTCCCGACGCGCTCGGCGAAAACGTTGGGATGGGCGTTCGTATCATGCATTACCGGGCGCGTATCATCGGCGCGACGCTGGACGTGCGGCGGGACCCCTCCGGCGGTACGGTTGTCTCTTGCCAACTCCCCCCGACTTCGCTTACGGCCACGCAAACCATTCAGGCCCACCAACTCCATTCCTCTGCTTCATGAAGAAGATTCTACTCGTGGACGACCACCCGCTCATGCGCAAGGGCCTGGCGCTCACGCTGGAGGTTGAGTCGGACATCACCGTGATCGGCCAGGCGGCCAGTGCCGAGGAGGCGCTCGACCTGCTCGAAGAGATCAGCCCTGACCTGGCCGTCGTGGATGTCTCGCTCCCGGGCATGAGCGGTCTGGAACTGATCAAGCATATGCAGGCGCTCAAGCCGGGCCTGAGCGTGCTCGTCGTCTCGCGCCACGACGAATCGCTCTACGCCGAACGCGCCATCCGGGCGGGCGCGCGCGGGTACGTCATGAAGCTCGAGGCGGACGAAGTGATCGTGAAGGCCGTCCGGCACGTGCTCGGCGGGGGCATTTACGTCAGTGATGAGATCAAGGAGCGGCTGCTGCTCGGCATGATGACGGGCAAGGACGTGAGCCAGTCGCCGCTGGAGGTGCTTAGCGACCGGGAGTTGGAGGTGTTCGAGCTTACCGGGCGCGGGCAGGGAACGCGCGAGATTTCCGAACGGCTGCACCTGTCCGTCAAGACGGTAGAGAGCTACCGCGCGCGCATCAAGAACAAGCTCAACCTCGCCTCCGCCGCCGAACTCATGCAGCACGCCGTCCAGTGGGTCGAGAGCGAGCGGACGGGCTGAGCAGCGGCACTTCCGCGCGGCACCTCCGGTACCCGTCAGGCTGCGAAATAGAAGAACGCGCTGTATGTAGCTCATACTGCGGGCCAAATTACCGACGCAACCTCCCCCTCGATGGGGATTCAAGGGGGTGTTAGCCGGCCTTCCAGTCGCCTGCATCGTCCCGAACAACCGCGATGCATCCCATCGACAGCAAACCGCATCCATAGATCGTCACCCCCTCCACCACCTCCGCGTGTCATGCTGAGTGCAGCGAAGAATCTGTTCCGTGCTTTCAGTGGCCTTTAAAATAAAAGAACGCGCTGTATGTAGCTCATACTGCGGGCCAAAGTACCGACGCAACCTCCCCCTTGAGGGGGATTCAAGGGAGTGTTAGGCGATATTCCAGGTTTGTACAAAACTTTGGAAATAAGCGGTATAGACCATACACGGTAAACCAACCGCCTCGTAAGCGTCAACGTTGACGCAGGCACCGAGCGCGCCCGAAAGGATCCGAACGAGGGGGTGCCGTTGTAAGTGTTTCAAAACGTCGGTATATGGGCACAAAGCCCGACAATATGAAACACGCGTATGTCCCCTACATTGCTCGGGTGAATACGGGGCCATCATTCTCGCTGTGCGAATTGGAAAGTCAGTAGAAGCCGATGTACGCGCGGTGTTCATTGGCGGCGCTGCGAGGCATCTCAGCGGTGCTTTAAGGACAGATCCTTCGCTTCGCTCAGGATGACGCCCGGGGAGGATGACATTGCGGCGAGGATGACACTCCGAGGAGGGCAGAGGGGGCGGGAAGGGCCGGCTTGTGGCGCGGCGCTGCGCCGCTTTTAGTCTCTGCGCCCCTGCGTCTGATGCTGTTCAGGCGTTGCGTGATGGAGGCCTGGGTGGGCGGCTTTGGAGTGGGGGGGGTGTTCTTTGCTATTATGAGGAGGTCCCTCCGCGCGGCGGCGGATGACGTGGTCTCACAATGAGGGTCGGCGGCGCCGCCTTGGTCGGGATGACACTCTGGGAGACCTGAGGAGGCGGGAACGCGATGCGCACCGGGAAGGCGGAACGGGCCGACCGGGTCTTGCGGGCGCACCGGAGCGTCTGTGGCTGCGAAAGAAAACAGATCCTTCGCTGCGCTCAGGATGACATTCCGGTGAGGATGACATTCCGGTGAGGATGACATTCCGGGGAGGATGGAGGGGGCGGGGGAGCGTAAGGACGGCGGAGGATCACAAGGAAGGCGGCATCCTGCCCCGGTCTCATTCCGGCGCAGCGCGGCATCTCAGAAGGCCGCGCCGAGCCTTGACAATGTGGGCGTGGGTTCATACTCTAACTATGGATGCCCTCTCAACAGCCGATGTCTTCCGGATGCCTCGCCTTCATGCCGGCCGTATGCGTAACGCTAACGATTGAGGATACACGCCGATGTACACCGTAGACACCATTCTTGTAGCGGCGGCCGTCGCCGCGGTGTTCTTTCTGGTAAGGGCGGTGCCGGCGCTCTGGCGCCTCCTGCTCGGCGTGCCGCTGATGGGCTTCGCCGTCATCGCCCTCGCGGTGGACGGCAAGACGCCCTACGCCATCATATTGCTGATCATCACGGCCTACGGCGTGGCCTTTACGCTGAGAGATCGAAAGGAGGCTGCGGGCGCGTCGTAAAGGGTCTGCCCTGACCTCCTCGCCGCGCAGACACACCGCCGGCAACCGCTCCCCGGCACACGATAACACAGCGCGCCCTCACCCCAAGCCCGGGATGAGGGCGCGCCTGTTTCACGGCAAAGCCGAACTACTTCACGAACAGCACCTCGCGGTAAGTCGGCATCGGCCAGAGGTCGGCCGGGAGGATGCGCTCGAGCCGGTCGGCCACCTTGCGGACAGCCTGCATGGCGGGAATGACGTTGTCCCGGACGTGGTACGCCTTGCTGTGGGCCGTCTCGCCGCCGAGCGCTTCGTTCTGCTCGGCCAGTCGAAGGATCGCCTCGCGCAGCTCGTCCACGCAGCCGTTCACTTCCTCGGCCGTATCGCGCACGCCCTTCGACGTCATGCCGATGTCATCCGCACGCTCGATGGTCGACATCAGTTCGTGAAGGTACTCGACGGCCGCCGGCAGGACGAGCGTCCTCGCGATGGATTCGGTCATCTCACCTTCGATGTTAATGGTCTTGAAGTACTGCTCCACGAATATCTCGCAGCGGCTTTCAAGCTCCCTTTCAGAGAGCACCTCGTACTTTTTGAATAGCGCCAGATTCTTCTCCGATCCAAGCAGATCAAACGCCTCCAGCGAGGTGCGAAGGTTCAGCAAGCCGCGTCGCTCCGCCTCCTCGTGCCATTCGTCGGAGTAGTTGTCGCCGCCGAAGAGGATGGCTTTCGACTCGCGCAACACATCCTGAACAACTTCCGTCACGGCTTCTTCAAGCGCCTTCTTACCGCGCTTGCCTTGCAACTTTTCCTCCAGCATCGTCGCCATTTCGTCGAGCGATTCGGTCACGGCAACGTTGAGCACCGTATTGGGGAAGGCGACGGACTGCGACGAACCCACGGCGCGGAACTCAAACTTGTTGCCCGTAAAGGCAAACGGAGACGTCCGGTTGCGGTCGCCGGCGTGGCGCGGCAGCGTCGGGAGGGTACTCACGCCGAGGCCCATAAGGCCACCCTGCTTCGACGAGGTCGGTTTGCCCTCGACGAGCTGGTTCATAATGCCTTCGAGCTGATCCCCGAGGAAGACGCTCATGATGGCGGGCGGCGCTTCGTTGGCCCCGAGCCGGTGGTCGTTCGCGGCCGAAGCGACGGAGATGCGGAGCAGGTCCTGGTGCCGGTAAACGGCGCGCACAACGGCCGTGCAGAAGAAGAGGAACTGCATGTTGTCGCTCGGATTGTCCCCCGGCTCCAACAGGTTCATGCCCGTGTCCGTCCCCATGGACCAGTTGTTGTGTTTGCCCGACCCGTTGACGCCCGCGAACGGCTTCTCGTGAAGCAGGCAAACCATGCCGTAGCGCCGCGCAATCCGCTGCAGCGTAAGCATGACGAGTTGCTGGTGGTCGACGGCGACGTTCGTATTCTCGAAGATCGGGGCGATCTCGTACTGGCTCGGTGCCACTTCGTTGTGGCGCGTCTTGACGGGAACGCCGAGGCGGTAAAGCTCCGTCTCTACGTCCATCATGCAGGAGAGGACGCGGTCCGGGATCGAGCCGAAGTAATGATCTTCCAGCTCCTGCCCGCGCGGCGGCTTGGCTCCGACGAGCGTGCGCCCCGTCGTGTAAAGGTCCGGCCGGCGGTAGAAAAACTCCTCGTCGATCAGGAAGTATTCCTGCTCCGCGCCGACGGTTGTCGTGACGCGCTGCACGTTTGGGACGCCGAGGAGCTTCAGGACGCGGCGGGCCTGCCGGTCGAGGGCGTCCATCGAGCGCAGCAGCGGAATCTTGTAGTCGAGCGCGTCGCCGGTCCAGGAGAGGAAGCCCGTCGGAATGGCGAGGTACGATCCTTTTTCGTTCTCGATGATGAAGGCGGGCGAGGTCGGGTCCCACGCCGTGTAGCCGCGCGCCTCGAAGGTGGCACGAAGGCCGCCGCTGGGGAAGGACGAGGCGTCCGGCTCTCCCTGGAGGAGATCCTTGCCGGAGAACTCCGCCACCGCGCCGCCGCCCCGGTTCGGGGTCATGAACGAATCGTGCTTCTCGGCCGTCAGTCCCGTAAGCGGCTGAAACCAGTGGGTGTAATGCGTCACGCCCTTCTCCATCGCCCACTCCTTCATGGCCAGCGCAACGGCATCGGCCACGCTCGGGTCGAGCGGCTGCGACCGCTCCACGGTGGCGAGCAAGCTTTTGTAGGCGTGCTTCGGCAGACGGCTTTTCATCTGATCGAGGCCGAACGTGTTCTCGCCGAAGATCTTCTCGATGTCAACAAAGGAGCGGACGGGCGTGCGGCCGTTGCCGTAGTACTTTGTTGCGGCGGTTACGTGGTAGTCCGTGCCACTGTTCTTGGTCGTATACATGGTTTGTTCAGGAGTAGAGGCGGGAAGGAAGAAACCGCCGGAGGGCGGGCGGTGTGCAAAAAGGAGAGGGAATCGCCGGGCGATGTTAGCCGAGCGCCGGCTCCACTTCGACGAGTTCCATCGGGGTCGTGCCGATCTTGCGGGTTTCCTTGAACGAACTCAGCACGATGCTCGTGCTCGTTCCATGAACACCCTGCCACGACTGGAGCTTTGAAAGGAGATGTTCGAGCGAGGTGGTGTCGCGCGTGCGTATCTTGAGAATGTGCGATCCCTCGCCGGTGATGGAATGC
Source organism: uncultured Bacteroidota bacterium (assembly GCA_963790965.1). Classification (GTDB taxonomy): domain Bacteria; phylum Bacteroidota; class Rhodothermia; order Rhodothermales; family DASSAV01; genus CAWBQO01. The sequence goes on along the minus strand of CAWBQO010000006.1, from coordinate 481,223 downwards.
ACTTCGAGCACTTCGGGCATGGCCGTGGTGCGGCGCACGAAGTCGGGGTACTTGTCCGAGCCGTCCACCGTCACGCGGACGAACGCCGTGATGTCCACCTGTAGTCGCTTCGGGTCGACCACCGCATGGTAGCCGGTGATGACCCCTCGCTCTTCGAGCTTGCGCATACGCTCGCTTACAGAGGGGACGGAGAGGCCTACTTCTTCGGCAATGGCGTTGCGCTTCATGCGCCCGCTCTCCTGCAGGAGGGCCAGAATGCGGGCGTCGGTTTCGTCGATACGATCCATCAGGAACTGAAATCTTAATTAAGTAATGTGTCGCGTCGCAAAATACGACTTCGTAGCGTATGTTCGTAGACCTTGCCCTAAAAAATTACGGTGATCATCTGATGGCTGAGACGGGGGGCGGGCGCACGGGCGGGTGGAGCAAAGCGGAAGGAGTCGTCCGGCCCGGCCATCGCGTGGCCTCGGGAGCCGGCGGCGACCCGCGCTACCCGGAAGGCACCATCCATCTGCAACGGGCGTTCATTGAAGAACGCGGCGTCTCGCTCGAAGGACTGTTCGACGGCACGATCAATGTCTCCGTCGCCCCGCTCCAGTTCACGCTTCAGGAGCCACGCGCCACCCTCGCGTCCGTCGCGTGGACGCGCCACATTCCGCCGGAGACGTTCTCCTTCTGCGATTGCAGACTGACCGATGCAGCAGGGCGCCCCTGGCGCGGCCTCGTCTACTATCCCCACCCCGAGACCAAGCCGGAGCACTTCAAGACACCCGACATTCTGGAGATCCTCATGCCCCGGATCCCCGGCTTGCAATACGGAGACCGGGTCACGGTGGAGGTGCCGGAGAAGCAGGGTTCGTTCGTCCGGCCCCCCCGTCCTCAGCTATGAACGGGACACCCTGTGTCCTGAGTCGCCGGGGTGCTACCCTATATTGGAGCGGGTTGCACCTGAACCATTTGGAGCAAAGGAACGTGCCATGAAGTCAGTCGCCGGCTTCATCTTCGCCGTGGTCTTTTTCCTCATCGTAATGAGCGTGGCCCGCGAACTTCTTGCCGCGCTCATGTTCATCTACGTCAGCGTGGGTGTTCTTGCGCTGATCGGCGGCGTAATCAGCTTCTTTTCCTCCGACGAAGAAGCGCCGGACGCACCCGCACTCCCCGCCGGCAAGGCGGCTACCACCACGCCCCGCACCGGCGCAGGCGAGGAATCCATGAGGCTCGGCTATTTGAGTAGCGTCCTGGTCGATCCGGCCCAGGCCCGCACGCCCGCCGAGCGCGCCGAGTTGCTGGCTTACGAGCGCATCCGGGAAGCATTCCAGGCGCTCCCTCCCGGCATCGAGAAGGTAGAAGTCACCATCAAAATCCGCTACAACGAGGACGTGCCATGACCCGTCGTAACAGAACCCTGCGCGCACGGAAGCCGGTTTCGGGCTACGCGATCCTCGTTTACTTGTATCTCGCCTGTACCGCGGCAACGCTGCTCATCCTGATCCTCTTCCCCGGCGATGCCGTCGTGAGTCTCGTCGGTCTGCCGTTCATGGTGCTGACCGTGCTGTTTCTGCACGCCGTTTCTCAGCATCCCCGGTTAAGCTTCCTGAACGATCCGGACGACGGCCGCCCCACTCTTCTCGACGAACTGCTCTATCCCCGCTACCGTAGGCGCACGTACCACTAGCATCTCCACTTCCGCGCCGCGGAGGAGGAGCGGCCCGGCACGCGCGCGCTTACTTCACCACCGTAATCGCCCGCGCCTGCCGCGCCGCGCCGGCCCTCAGGTTCAGCAGGTAAACGCCGCTCGGCAGATCGGCGGTATGAACGCGCGCAACGTGCCGCCCGGCTTCCCGGCGGCCCTCAGCAACGACCGCGACTTCACGCCCGAGCAGATCATAGAGCGTCAGCGATACGTCCTCCGGGGCTTCGAGGGTGAAGACCACAGACGCCTCGCCGCGAGTCGGATTCGGGTACGGTTCCGACAGCGCGAAAGCGGGAATCTCGCCGCGCGCTTCACTCGCGACACCGAGCGCAAACAGGTCGTGCTTGGGCCAACTCTTTACGGCCTGCATTTGCGTCCACATGCCGTTATCGAGCGCCGACATATAGCTGATCGACTGCGGAGTGCGGGCATTGAGTAGTACGGCCCAGTGAAGGCCTTTGTAGCTCGAATGAACGAGGATGCTTTCCGCGCCGGGGAGTGACCCGGTATGCCACCAGTTGCCGCTCGTGTTCACGAGCCAACCGAGGCCGTACCAGTACTGCGTTTTGCCCCACGTCGGCACGTCAGGGCGCTTGGTCATCTCGGCCATTGTCTCGGCAGAGAGCAGATCCGGCCGATTTTGCAGCCCATCGAGCGCGGTCGTGAAGCGCAGGAGGTCCACCGCCGATGCCACCCAGGCACCGTGTGCGTCCAGCGCTTCCATGTTGAAGCCGCCGTACGGCCAGTCCACCGAGGAGTCACTAAAGACACTCGGGGTCTTCTCTGACACAGGAACGTGGTAGTAGCGTACTTCTTTCGGCAGTCGATCCTTCAGCAGTGACCCGCCGATGGCCATGTCTTCGATACCTGCTTCGGCGAGGACTTTCCGTGCATATGTCTCATAGGGTTCACCCGTGACGTGTTCGATAATGCGTCCGAGCACGCTGTAGCCGAAGTTGGAGTAAGCGTAGCGGCTTCCCGGATCGAAATCAAGGGGGCGGCCGCGCATGTAGCGAATGATGGTTTCGCTGCCCGCCGGCGCCTTTACGCCCATGGCTTTGGCGATCTTCTTTACGTCGAACATCGGGTCGTAGCGAGTGCCGTCCCGGTCCCATCCTCCCGAATGCTGCAAGAGGTCGCGTACGGTGATCTCTGCGAGGCGCGGGTCTTCTTCTTTGCCGGGCGCGGCGGGAAGGTCCGGGAGGAGGGCGAAGGCCGGAGCGTCGAGCGTGAGGCGTCCGTCTTCAACGAGCTTCATGACGAGCATGGCCGTGATGGGCTTCGAAATCGATGCGATCCGGAAGCGGCTGTCCGGCTGCACCGGCTCGCCCGCCTCTTTGTCCGCCGTTCCAAAACCACGCGCGTAGATGAGACGGCCATCCTGCGAAACGGCGACTGCAGCGCCCGGAATCTTGTACGTCTTCAGAAAGTCTTCTATGTAGGCGTCGAGGTTGGCCATTTCCGGAACGGATGCGCCCGTTTGAGCCTGCGCCGTAGTGAAGGCCGAGAGTAGGAGAAGGAGAAGCAGCGAGAGAGATGCGCGCATGTGCTGGGTCCGGGTGAGAGTACGTAGGGATTCCCGTCATGACAGATAACGAGAAAATAGCCCATATCCCTTCATCGAACATTGACATTTGACGCAAGTTCGCCCTTGCTTCGACGCGCGTGACCCATAAATACGTGATCCTTCGGCTCAGACTGAGGAAGATTATGCGGCGGGCCTTGCTCGCGGCGGCTCCTTAAAACCAGAATCCGAGTTTGTGAAGAACATGTATAGATGAGCCGCACATATCACGCACCAGTAGATGCTCAGGTGGCTGAAGGTTACCGTGCAACCTCCCGTTCACGCTCACGAGAAGATGCCATGGAAGACAAGGAAATGTACGAAGCCGGAGAGATTGTCATCTTTGACTACGCCGACGAAGAGCCACGTACGATCTGGGGCTTGCACTTCGAACTCGGCGATGCTATCGCCGTCAAGCTCCACCAGCGACTGACACAGGAAGACCTTCTTCGTGAAATGGGCAGCGATGGCCCCTGGGCGTGGGGCGGCTTTACAACCGAGTGGATCGAAGGCGTAGCGGATCGCATAGAGTGGCTCTATGATAACCGCCTCCTCTTCTCCTCGACCGAGCAGGAAACGCGCCCCATCCGCGACGGACTGCCCGTGGACGCTGCGGCCCCGGTGCAGCCCCGCTCGTCTCGTTGAGCGAATCCGCCTCTTTCCATGTGCACCGGCGCGTCCGTTGACGAGCGCCCGCACCGCACCTTTGTGGTGAGACGGGTTGGTGCGTCCTTTTCGCGCGGACAGGATTTCGGCGCGGCGCGTTGCTGCGCCGCGCTGCTTCTCTGCGCCTTTCGGATTCGCTTTGAAAGATTATGCCGCTGAATGGGGGTTTTCCCTTACATTCCTGCGCGGCACGGTGTCGTATCTTCGGCCGCATAGAGTCTGCAGCCTCGCTCGCGAAGCTGCCTCCCGTTTCCGCCGACACTCCTCCAGGGGTGTCTGCCTGTTTTGTATCCTCAAAGCGATCCGGTAATTATGGATTTCGCCCTTATAGACTATATCATATTCGGCGCTTATCTGCTCCTCATCATCGCCGTTGGACTCTGGGTCTCCAGAGAGAAGGAAGGCCATGAAAAGGACGCGACCGACTACTTTCTGGCCAGTAAAGCGCTTCCCTGGTGGGCCATCGGCGCCTCGCTGATCGCGTCGAACATCTCGGCGGAACAGTTCATCGGAATGTCCGGCTCGGGCTTCCGACTTGGACTTGCCATTGCCTCCTACGAGTGGATGGCTGCGCTGACGCTCCTCATCATCGCGTGGTTCTTTCTGCCGATCTACCTTCAGAAAGGCATCTTTACCATGCCGCAGTTTCTGGAGCAGCGCTATGACGGCCGCGTGCGGACGCTGCTGGCGGTCTTCTGGCTCCTCGTATACGTGTTTGTCAACCTCACGACGGTGCTCTACCTCGGCGCGCTCGCGCTCCAGGGCATCATGGGCATCCCGCTCTGGGTCGGCGTTGTCGGCTTGGCCTTCATCGCCGTGCTCTACAGCCTCTACGGCGGTCTCGAAGCCGTGGCGTGGACGGACGTAGTGCAGGTCATCTTCCTCGTCGGCGGCGGTCTGCTCACCACCTACCTGGCCCTCGACGCTTTTGGAGGTTCGGAAGGGGCGATCTTCGGCTTCAAAAAGCTCCTTGCCGAAGTGCCGGACCGCTTTAACATGATCCTCTTCCCGGGCGAATTGACCTACCGCGACGACACGGGCGCGCTCCAGGACGCTTACCAGCTTCTGCCGGGCCTCGGCGTCCTCCTGGGCGGCATGTGGATCGCGAACCTGTTCTACTGGGGCTGTAACCAGTACATCATCCAGCGCGCCCTCGCGGCCAAGAGCCTGAAAGAGGCGCAGCGCGGACTTGCCTTTGCGGCCTACCTGAAGATTCTGCTCCCGATGGTCGTCGTGATCCCCGGCATCGTGGCGTACGCGCTCGACGCGCCCATCGACCGCGCGGACCAGGCTTACCCATGGCTGCTTGGGCAGTACATGAGTCCGGGCCTGAAAGGTCTCGCCTTTGCCGCGCTCGTGGCCGCCATCGTCTCGTCGCTCGCCTCGATGATGAACTCCACGGCGACGATCTTCACGATGGACCTTTACCGCAACATCTTCAAGCCGGACGCGAAGGAGCATCAGCTCGTCAACATCGGCCGCATCGTGGGCCTGACGAGCGTGATCATCGCGTGCATCATGGCCCCGCTGCTCGCCGGACTCGACCAGGTCTTCCAGTACATTCAGGAGTACACCGGTTTCATCTCGCCGGGCGTCCTCGCGGTGTTCGTGCTGGGCCTCTTCTGGAAAAAGGCCACGGCCAATGCGGCGCTCGTTACGGCCATCCTCAGCATTCCGTTCTCGGCCGGCATCAAGTATCTGCTGCCGAACGTGCCCTTCATGAACAGAATGGGCTACGTCTTCCTGTTGTCCGTCGCCCTGATCGTGGTTATTTCCCTGATTGAGGGCAAGGGCAAGAACAGCCCCAAGGCCATCTCACTCGGCGCTCAGAAGATGTTCACGGATCCCATTTACAACGTCGCCGCCTTCGGCGTCCTGGGCATCACCGCCGCGCTCTACGCCATGTTCTGGTAGGAGGCGCGAGCTGAAAGAAGGGGAGGGGCATCCTGCTTGCGCGGGGTGCCCCTCTTTTGCTGTCGGAGGGACGCCGAATTGCACGTGCTGAAAGTCTGCGATTCGCTATTTTAAACCTCCGGTGTAACCAAACTCCCTCCTGCCATGAAAACGTTCCAGTGCTTGCTGCTCGTGGCGCTCTTCGCCGGCGCAACCTTCACCCTTTCGGCCTGTCATCTCGTCGGCACCGGCGGGGAGGACGACCACCCGATCTACGGCACGTGGGAGGTCGTCCGCGTGCAGGGCGGCATCATGGGGATGGACGAGCGCTATGACGACAGCGGAATCCTGTACCGGTACAGCCAAACCGGCATCTTCACGCTCCGAGAGGCCGATACGCTTGCCGTTATCACGCCCTTTACGCTCCGCCGCGATAGCGGCCGCGACATCGTTCGTTATGCCCCGCCCGGCAATCGCACGCTGCCGGACGAATGGGCCGAGTTCCTCCCCGGAGACACCCTGGTCCTGACGGATTACGGCATTTCCGACGGCTTCGTCAAGTGGCTGGTTCGAACGGAGCGGTAGACTCCCGCTCCTTTATCCCAGCAGGGCTTTCCAGAGAAGCCGGAGCGAGACAAGAATCGCGATGACGGCGAAGATGATGCGCAGCGCCCGGGTATTCATCCGGTGCGCCGCCCAGACGCCCAGACGCGAGCTGAAGATCGAGGGTACGGCCAGGAAGAGCGCGTGCCCCACATCCACGTACCCGATGGCCGTCGGCGGCACGTCCGCGCCGAGGCCGCTCAGAAGGTAAGCGAGCATACCGGCCAGAGACACGAGCACGATGGTTGCGCTGGACGTGCCCATGGCGTGCTTGACGGGTATGCGCATCGGACCGGTGTAGGCGGGCACCAGCACAACGCCGCCTCCGACGCCGGCCGCGGTGGCGACGGCTCCCGCCACGGTCCCTGTGGTCGCCAGGACGAGCGGCGAGAAGAACGTTTCCCGAGACGCGCCAGCGGGCATTTCGTACTCTTCCGGCCGCCGGTTGAGCAGCATCCGCGCGGCCACCGTAATCAGCACGAGACTGAACACCACCTGAAACACACGCGCGCTGTACCACGGCTGCGTCGTGACGAGCTGCGATAGAAGGATCGTTACGACGGCGCTGTAGAGTCCCACGTGGAGCGCCACCCGGCGCAACACGAACCCGCGGCGGTCCTGAAACCACGCCGTGGACGCAGCCGTGATCAAGGTGCAGAACAGGCTTGAGCCGAGGGTGAGCGGAGCCACCACTTCAGGAGGCAGGTCGAGGCTCTGGAAATAAACGAGCAGCACAGGCGCAAAAATGACGCCGCCGCCCACACCGATCAGTCCCGCGAGAAAGCCGGCCAGCAGCCCGGCGGTGCCGAGCAAAAAAAGATGCAAGGGATCCATGGCTCGTAGGTTGTCTGCGCAACACCGCGCACCTTCATTTTAGCCCTTTCCCGCGGCATCGGCAAGCGCCGGGACGTAAGAGTTCGGCAAGAATTGCGCGCGGGTGGCACCCGAGCGTGTTGCGCTCGCAACCTTGCCGACGCCCGGCACCGCCTTTATTTTGCCCTCAATCAAACCTGCAGGGCGGAGATTATGAATATAGAAGACGTTGGAGCCGGGAAGCCGCGCGGCAAGGCGGCACAAATGAAGCGCATTCTGGCGAGCATCAACGCCTCGAAGTCGCGCCTCGAAGCCTGCGAAGACGCCGGCGTGACACCCGCACGGGTTGCGGCGTGGATGCGGAAAGATCGCACTTTTCGCCGGCACGTCGAACAGGCCGAAGTGTTTGCTCAGGAGAGCCGGGCGTTCCGGTGCGCCGGCCTCGCCGATACGGACCCGCGCTACCAGCGCTCGCTTCACTTCTGGCTCGAACGGCGCGCGGGATGGAGCAGGCAGTCTTCCGGCGACGAGGAAGAGGAGGAGCTTCGGCCCACGCTCGATCGCGATACGATGCTGGATCGGCTATTGAACGGGGGCTATTGAACGGGGGCTATTGAAGGTCTATTTCGGAAAACAAGCACGGCTTACGGGGATCAGGCGGCCTTCGCTCAAGTGATCCCTTCGGCCGTTACCGAGCCGCTGCCACGCCGCGCCCCTCCGGGTCGAGGATGGTGTCGATGCGCACGAGCACGTCTTCGAGGTGCAGCTTCGTCATGTCGTCTCGCGTGCGGGGAAGGGCGCGCCGCACGTCGGCACGCAGCGCCTCCAACTCGCCCCGAACGAGCGCCCGAATATCGCTCTGCGCCACATCGACCGGCGTGTAGTTGACCCAGCGCCTGGCCGCGGCCGGCGGAGCGTCCACTTCTGCCTTCATGAGCGACGCCATCTGCTCGAGGTATCCGCGCTGCAGGTTGCGCCGGAAGGCGTCCGTAGGCTCGCCGCCGGACAGCTCCCGCCAGATGCCGAGGCGCAGATCACGGAGCATAGCGGAGGGGGCGTACGCCTCGTCGCTCCTCATCGCCGCCGCCTCGATCATCCGCCCAATCCGCTGCGGGTCGAGCACGAGTCCGAGCACGCCCACCTGCGTGGCGCGGATACGATCCACGATCCCGGCGGACTGGATGCGCCGCAGAACGTCTTCGTTGAGCAGCCAGTCCGGGTCAGCGAAGCCGTAGGTTTGCAGGAAAGCCATTGCCTCCCGCTGCCGCGCGGCGGGCACCGGCTCGTAGACAAGCCCGTCCTCGTCGTAGGTGCGCGCCGTCTCGTACACCCCGCCAATGTTGCGTGCCACGTGCCCGAGATACCGGTTCCACTGTGCGATCACCTGCCCGTACAGCTCTTCGAGCTCGTCGTAGTTCTCGCCCTCGCGGTACGTCCACTCGATCAGGTTCGGAACGAGCCGCTTCAGGTTGCTGATGCCATAGGTATTCGCGCGCACCGGATCGTCGCCAAGGTCTTCATTCTGCGCGCGCGGGTCGAGCGGGTTTGATGTCTGGCGGCCGTAGAAATACGTCTGATCCGCCGCGTTCTCCAGAACCCAGTTGTTCAGAATCTTCTTCGTCTCCTGCGGCGAGTCCGCCCCGGGAATGGGCCGGTAGCCCCAGCGGATCGCCCAATCGTCATACGGGCCGATGGCGGGCAGGAAGTTCGTCACGCCGTCGCCCGGCTGGGCGATGTAGTTAAAGCGGGCATAGTCCATGATGGACGGTGCCGTCCCGTTCGCAGACGTGAACGCCGGCGAGCGCAGCGAATCGACCGCATAGGCGACGCTCGCTCCCCAGTTGTGCGGCAGCCCGAGCGTGTGCCCGACCTCATGGGCGGCCACGAACCGGATCAGTTTGCCCATCACGTCGTCGCTGAACGAGACGCCGCGCGCCTCCGGATTGGCGGCCGCCGTCTGGATGAAGTACCAGTTCCGCACGAGGTTCATCACGTTATGAAACCACCCGATGTCGCTCTCCAGAATCTCGCCCGTGCGCGGGTCGTGCACGTGGGGTCCGTATGCATTCTGCACGTCGGACGGAAAGTACCGGATGACCGAGTAGCGAACGTCTTCCGGGCTGAACTCAGGATCCTCTTCCGCCGTCGGCGGCTCTTTGGCAAGGATGGCGTTCTTGAAGCCGGCGGCGGCAAAGGCCTTGTTCCACGACTCCACACCCGCTTTCAGGTAAGGCCGCCACTTCTCCGGCGTCGCCGGGTCGATGTAGTAGACGATGGGCTTCACCGGCTCGACCAGCTCGCCGCGCGCGAAGGCGGCCATGTCTTTCGGCTCAAGCCGCCATCGGGTGATGAAGCACTCCTCGGTGGCTTTCTGCGTGTCAAGCCCGTAGTCGATGCGTTCGACGTTGAAATAGCCCACGCGGTCGTCGCAGAGGCGGGGCATCATCGGGTCGCGCGGAAGCAGCACCATCGACTGGTTCATCTCGACGGAGATCGTGGCCGTGGAGGCGTTCTCCGGCGGCGCGTCGGCGTTGTACGTCAGCGTGTGCCGCACCTCGATGTTCTGCGGGAACGAGCGCGCGTAGTTTAGGAACGTCCGGTCGGCATCAAGCGATTTCACTTTGTACTGGTCCCGCTCGGATTTACCAAGCCCGATAACGGCCACGTCCTTCGTGTAGAGCGGCGTCACGTCGATCACCGAGGCGGAGGAGTCCGCATTGCGGCTCTCGATCTGGAACGAGGCGATGATCGGCTCGAAGTTGGCGTTTTGAACCGCCTGATAGATCGGGTTGTCCTCGCCGGCCACGCTCTGGTAGGTCACCACCCGCAGTAGAATGCGGTCCGCCTGCCGCTGCCACCGCACGACCTGCGTATTCGCTTCTTCGCCGCCGTAGCCGATGCCCGCGTGGGTCTTGGCGATGCGGCTGACGACGAGCATCTCTTCGCCGAGCAGCGAGTCCGGGATCTCGTAGAACAGCTTTTCGCCCATTCGGTGAACGACGAAAAGGCCGCTGTCGGAGACGGCCTCGTCCGTGATGACGGCATCGTAGGCCTTCATTCCGTCGTCGACCGAGGCCTTCTTCTCGGCGGCCGGGGCCTTAACGACGGTGGTCCGGCGAGGTCCCGTGCAGCCGGCGAGAAGGACGAGAAGGAGGAGTGGGAGGAGGCGAAGCTGGGCGGGTTTCATCGGCTGAGCGAGGGGGTTCGTCGGGCATGATCTACAAAGGCAAGCACGAACGGCGATCCGCCTGGTTCCAGCGGGAAGGCCGTTCAGCGCGAACGGATCGGGGCGCGGCTCGTTCGACCTCTCTTTCCGCTCCACCCGCCGCGTCGAAGCTCGATGAACGTCACCGTCTACTGCTCTTCGAGCAACTATGTCAACGAGCGCTACCTCGCACTTGCCGAGGAGATGGGGCGACTTCTGGCCGCGGGCGGACACACGCTCGTCTACGGCGGCGGTAACGTCGGCCTGATGGGCGCGCTTGCGAGGGCGATGCAGGCGGGCGGCGGGCGCGTCGAGGGCATCATTCCCGAAGCGCTGAAAAGCCGCGAAGGCGTCGCCTACGACCTCGCCGACGAGATGATCGTGACAGAGACCATGGCCGAGCGCAAGACGATCATGTACCGCCGCGCCGATGCGTTTCTCGTGCTGCCGGGAGGTTTTGGAACGCTGGAAGAGTTTCTGGAAGTGCTCACGCTGCGGCACCTCGGCTATCACGAGCGGCCAATCGTGCTCGTCAACCCGTCGGGCTTCTTCGATGGGCTTCTCGCCTTTTTCGACCATCTTCGGCAGGAGCACTTTGCCCCCGGCTTCGCCCAGCATCAGTTCGAGATCGCTGGGAACGCCGCAGAAGCAATGACCCTCCTCCGCCCCCCCTCCTGACTCCGGCAGCGCCCCCAGCAAGATTGGAGGATGAGGAGCACAACAAGGGCCGCCAGTGCGGGCCAGGCATATTGTCATTGCGAGCGAAGCGAAGCAATCTCGACCATCGTGCTCGCATTTCGAGATTGCCGCGTCGCTGCGCTCCCCGCAATGACATGGCAGGGGTAATGACAAGGTGGGGGCTGCCGGTGCGGGTCAGGCATACTGTCATTGCGAGCGAAGCGAAGCAATCTCGGCACATGTGCTCCGCGTCACGAGATTGCCGCGTCGCTGCGCTCCCCGCAATGACATGGCAGGGGTAATGACAAGGTGGGGGCTGCCGGTGCGGGTCAGGCATACTGTCATTGCGAGCGAAGCGAAGCAATCTCGGCACATGTGCTCCGCGTGAGGGGATTGCCGCGTCGCTGCGCTCCTCGCAATGACAGGGTGGGGGTAATGACATGGCACGGGGTGGCGGCTGTGCGGGCCAGGCATATTGTCATTGCGAGCGAAGCGAAGCAATCTCGGCACATGTGCTCCGCGTCACGAGATTGCCGCGTCGCTGCGCTCCCCGCAATGACATGGCAGGGGTAATGACATGGCGCGGGGCCGGGTCTTTTGGATAAGGAATACTGTCATTGCGAGCGAAGCGAAGCAATCTCGACCATCGTGCCCAGCCTTTCGAGATTGCTTCGTCGCTTCGCTCCCCGCAATGACAAGGTGGGGGTAATGACATGGCGCGGGGTGGGGGCTGCCGGTGCGGGCCATGAATATTGTCATTGCGAGCGAAGCGAAGCAATCTCGGCACATGTGCTCCGCGTGAGGGGATTGCCGCGTCGCTGCGCTCCTCGCAATGGCATGGCAGGGGTAATGACATGGCGCGGGGCCGGGTCTTTTGGATAAGGAATACTGTCATTGCGAGCGAAGCGAAGCAATCTCGGCACTTGTGCCCCGCGTCACGAGATTGCTTCGTCGCTGCGCTCCTCGCAATGACAGGGTGGGGGTAATGACGCGGCGCGGGGTGGCGGCTGTGCGGCATATTGTCATTGCGAGCGAAGCGAAGCAATCTCGGCACTTGTGCTCGCATTTCGAGATTGCTTCGTCGCTGCGCTCCTCGCAATGACAAGGGTGCTCCGCGTGAGGGGATTGCCGCGTCGCTTCGCTCCTCGCAATGACGTGGGTGCTGCGTGTGAGGGGATTGCCGCGGCGCTGCGGTTGTCGCAGTGACGTGGGGGCCGCGCGCCGAGTTGGCACAGGCTTGGCCTATCGGCTCTCCTGAAGGCTGCTTCGCCGGAGAAGCGGGCGTTGGGGCCGGGGCCGGGTAGAGATTACTCGGCAGGGGGGAAGTTTCCACCCAACCCGCCACCCTCGACCCGGCTCCCTGAGCGGCGGACTTAAGCAACACGGTTCGAGGCCGATCCTCAAGGAGTGAGGGAGCCTTTTCAGCCCTCTCAGTCAGTTGTAAAAAAGAAACGCAGCACGGCAACGTGAACAACGCGCTCACCGAAATACTCGCCCGGCACACCAACGGAACCACCCCCGCAAGGCCGGCTCCGGTCATGGAGCGGCTGCCTCTGCCGAAGGTCCTCAAGACCATCGCCGAGGCCATCCCGCACACGATGACGGGCGAAGACAAGCTGCGCTTTCTTGCCGATCAGGTGAACGCGCTGCTCGAAGTCGACCGCTCGGAGATGCGCCGCCACATCGAGGTGCTCGTCAAGAGAATGCTCGACCTCGGCGCGAGCGACATCGACTTCGGCGGACCCGGCTGCAACGGCTTCGTCTGGTACCGCGTCAGCGGCGACAAGGCGCCGGCCAAGGAGTTCGGCGAGTACGAGGAGGACGACGCGGACGCGCTTTTCCTCAACATCCTCAACAAGAATCAGCTCGAAGTGCTCTTCGCCGAGTACGCCGTCGATTTCTCGTACCAGCTACCGGTTGAGGGCAAAGACGGCCGCCGCCGACGCTTTCGCGCGACGCTCTACTTCGACAACGATCACCTCGCGCTCAACATGCGCTCGATCACGGACGAAGTGCGCTCGATGAAGAGCCTCGGCTTTCATCCGCTCATCGAACGCGGCATGCTCTTTCAGCACGAGCGCGACGGCCTTACGCTCGTCACCGGCGTCACCGGCTCGGGCAAAAGCTCCACGCTCGACGCCGTCGTGGATGCCAACAACATCGACGCGGCCGCGCATATCATCGTGATCGGCAAGCCGATCGAGTATATGCACGAGCCGAAGCGGTGCATCGTCCGCCACCGCGAGGTCGGCCGCGACGTGCGCTCCTTCAAGGAAGGCATCGTGCAAGCGCTTCGGCAGGACCCCGACATCATCGTCATCGGCGAGATGCGCGACCCGACCACGATCTCGGCCGCGCTCGAGATCACGGACTCCGGGCACAAAGTCTTTTCCACGCTGCACACCTCCTCCGCCGTCGAGAGCATCGACCGCATCATTGGCGAATATCCGTCGGATGAACAGGACCGCGTGCGCAGCCGCCTTGCCGACGTGCTTCGCTGCGTCGTTTCGCAGAAACTCGCGCCGCGTATCGGCGGAGGGCGGGTCCTCTGCAAGGAAGTCCTTTGGATGACGCCGTCGGCCCGCGCCGCGGTCAAGAATAACAACAGCGGCGAGATCTACCAGATGATGTGGGAGGGCACCGCGCACGGGCAGACGACCATGGAGCAAGACCTTTTTCGGCTGCTCCGCCAGGGCCTGATCACGACCGAGACGGCCATGAATTACAGCAACAACAAGCGCCGAATGCAGCAGCTCATGATGTAGCAGCGCCCGGGCGCGCCGCAACCTCAGAGTCAGACAACCAACAGGAGCCATGAAGAGTGTAAAGACGGGGGAGCCGGTTCTCGGCATAATGGTTACAGGCCGCGCGCTGCAGGGCGTGCTGGTAAGACTGGAGGCGGAAGGACCCGTGGTGCTGCACCGCCTCGTGCGCCAGCGCAATGCCCGCCCCTCGCACGCCACGCATCCGGCGGGCGCAGCCATGTCCCCCGCGATGGCGGAAGAAGTGGCGGGCGGCGACTTCACCATCCAGTTCGGCGAGAACGGCACAGGCGGCGCTCCGGCACCCGACTTCTTCCTCAAGTCCGAGTTCTCCGGCTTTCAAACGGCCGAAGGCAACGGCGCGCTGGCGGCCAAGCCGCAGGGCTTCATCTTCGAACTGGCCGAGATGCTCGACGAGTGCCGCCGGGCAGGCTACGAGAACCCGGCCGTTGCCTTCTGCGCGGCAGCCTCGGAGGTGGCCCACGTCGAACTGACGGTAGTCGAAAAGGACAAGGGCAAAGGCAAGGCACCCGCGCGGCGCGACAAGGAGCCGTCCCGCGAAGCCCTTCTGGCGCTTCTTGCGGAACAGTACAAAGGCGAGATCGAGCCGGAGCGGGTCGCGTTCATTCCACTTGCCTCGACCGAGACGGGCGGGCGTCGCTACCTCGCGCAAGTCGCGCGGCCGACGGAGTCCGTCGCGGCGACGCTCCAGGCCATTCGCAAGCAGAAGGAAGAGCGGATGCCCTCCGTTCGGCTGCTCGACTCCGAGACCTCGCTCTACCTCGGCCTTGCCCGCACCGTGCAGGCGACGCTCGAAGCCGGCGCGGCCCCGGCGGGCGGCGAGCAGCGCCGCGCGCACACGCTCGTCGTGCGGGCCGGGGCCGAAGACACGCTCCTCATGTTCCTCGAAGGAGACCGCCTGCGGCATTTCGAAAATATGCGGTCGCTGACGGCCTTCGACTCCCCCGACACCATATGCTCCCGCGTGCTACTGCAGCAGGACGAATATGGCGTGGAGGACGTGCAGAACATCCTCGTCCTCTCCGACGAGCATGAGGAAGAGCTGAAAGACAGCTTCCGCGCCTTCTTTCCCGACGCGAACGTCGCCTCGCTCCGCGAATGCCTGCCGGTAGGCGGGGACGCCGCGACGCAGGAGGCCGCTGCCGCAGCGCAAGTGCCGGCGCTGGCCGTTGCGCTGCGCGCGCTCGGTACGCCCGCGCTGAAAGACGTGTTCTACGACGTCAACTTGCTGCCCCGACGCCTCATTCGGCAGAAGGTTGAACTGCCCGTCACGTGGCACGTGCTCGTTCTCGGCGTGGTGCTCTTCGCCGTCTCCCTCTTCTTCGGGGGGCGCTACATCACCATGGAGCAGAAGATCGACCACTACCGCGACAATCTGCGCGCCTTCCCGCCTTCGCTCGCCGACGAGGACCCGCGCGTGCTGCAGTCCCGCATCGACAGCATGCAGACGACCTACAACGGCTACGTGCGCGCCCTTTCGGTGCTCGACACGCTGCTCGTCGGCAGCGACCGCTGGAGCCGGACCCTCGAAGACGTTTCGAACGAGGCTGCCGCCGTTCGCGGCATCTGGATCGAGTCCTGGACGCCCGGCGGCAACCAGGTTCAGATGACCGGAAACGCCACTTCCCGAGACCGGGTCGTTGCGCTGGCCGAACGGCTCGGCGCTGAGATCGAAACACTCTCCTTCTCCGAAGTGCGCGAGTGGCCGGTCTACCTCTTCACCATGCGAATGCCGGTCGAGGACGAGTTGCCCGAGGCTGCTCGCTACCTCCGCGAACGCTCCCTCGCCGACGTGACGTCCGGCTCGGGCACCTCGCAGACCCCTGTTCAGAACGTTTCCTCCAATCAGTAGGCTGCTCCCTCCGAGCAAACACCCTCTCTACACAGTACCGCGATGAAAACGGACATTCGGCGCAATATCGTCGTCCTCGGGGCGTGCCTCCTCCTTACCATCGGTCTCGGCGGCTACGTGACCTTCGTGCGCCAGCCCGCCGAGCTTGAGCGGGTCGAGAAGGCCGAGCAGCTCACGCGCCTGAAGCAGGACGAAGTCTCCGCCCTGCTCCAGGAAGCCGCTTCCTCCGAAGCCAAGGCGAACGAGGCCGTGGCCAAGTGGAACTCCCGCTACAAGATCATGCCTGCCTCGCTCTCCAGCCCGGAGATCGTGCGCTACCTGAACGACCTCTCCGCGGACGGTTTCAAGAACTTCGACGTGTCCCTCGTCGGTATCAACCGCTCGTCGGATTTTAGCCAGTACTCGTTCAGCGTGCAGGGGCGTGGCTACTATACGAGCCTCTACCGGTTCGTGTGGGACATCGAGAACAACCGCAACTTCTACCGCATCCGCGACCTGAAGCTCGACCACATCGACCTCGTAACGAAAGACCAGGCCGTTGATGCCGAGCGTCTGCAGGTGATGGTCTCCTTCAGCTTTACCGTGGACGCCTACTTCGGCGGCCCGGACGGCATGAGCGCCGAGGTCGAAGCGGCTTTCGCCGACGCCGGAGTCCATCTGCGCCGGGGCGCGGGCGGCTCCTCGCTGCCGCCGGTCCCCTCGAACGTGTTGCCGTCTCGCCGCCCGGCCGTCAATCCGTTTTATCCGGTGGTGCTCAATCAGCTTCCGCCCAACACCTACGGCCTGATCGATGTTGACGAAAGCACGCTTATCGGCATCGCCGACGGGAAGGCCGTCTTCAGCGACAGCAAAGGCTTCCGCCGCGTCGGTGAAGGGGACGCGGTCTATCTCGGCCGGATCATCGAAGTGAACCCGCGCGAGGAGCGCGTCGTGGTGCGCCTCAACCGGGGCGGCATCGCGGACGAAGTGACGCTCGAACTGCACCGGGGCGAACGCTTCAAGCAGGCCCAGGGCGCGGCCACGATGGCACCTTCTCTTTAGCATTTATTCTCAACAAACGAAGTAAACCGAACACCGGCCGAACGCCGGCGCGAAAGCACAGGGTACCGACTTATGAAACGCCACTATTCCTCCAGCGCCCTGCGCGCGCTCTGCGCCGGAATGCTCGCTGCGGCCCTCCTGATCGTCGCCGAGGCACCTGCCCTGGCGCAGGTAAACCCGCCGCAGCGGCTCGTGCGCACCTACATTCCGCCGGAACAGCTCGTCTCGTTCCTCCCCTCGACGCCGTTCGAGCAGTTCGTGGACTTCCTCAACCCCATCTTCGAGCGGGAGACCGGCAAGCGTCTCATCGACCCGGACGCGCACGCGCTTCCCATCGGCATCGCCATTTCGGGGATGCACTTCATGGACGCGCTCGAACTGGTGCTGGACTTCAACGGACTGGCTTATCGCGAGACGGACGGTTTCTTTATGGTCGAGAATGCCTCACCCGTGAGCGCCATCTCCGGTCCGGGCGTGGCAAACACCAGCGGCATCGTTGCCGCAGGCACGACGGTCCTGCCGGCTTCGCTCGGAACGCGCGAGGTGCAGATCAACGCCGTGCTCTTTGACCTGAACCACACCCGCGCGAATGAACTCGGTGTAGACTGGAACGTGCTCTTCGGCGGCGAAGGCGGCTCCTCGGGCGGGTCGTCGGGCGGGTCCTCGGGCGGCAGCACCGGAAACGACTGGGTCATCCATCCGGACAAGGTTCTTGGCGGAACCCCGAATTGGATCGACGTCCCGGAAGACCTCTCCTTTACCACGCTCACTCAGCTCTTCCGCGCCCTCGAGTCGAACGGCGTCGGCGAGACGGTGGCCAACCCGCAGATCACCGTCCAGAGCGGCGAGAAAGGACGAATCCAGATCGGCTCGGACGTGCCGGTGCAGACGCGCGACTTCGCGGGCAACACCGTGACGCAGTTCTTCTCGACGGGCATCATCGTCGACGTTGTCCCGACGCTCATCCAGGAAGCCGTAGTGGATACTTTCGGCGCGCCGCTGCTCGACTTCATCCACCTCAACGTGCTCGTTGAGAAGTCCAGCAGCAGACCCTCGGCTTCCGGCCCGGTCATCGACCGGAATACGGCCAACACGCAGGTGCTCCTCCTCGACGGCGAGCAAACGATCATCGGCGGCCTTTATTCGACGGAAGAGACGGTGAGCCGCCGCGGAACGCCGGTGCTCAAGGACCTCCCGGGCTGGTTCTTCGGCCTGCGCTACCTGTTCAGCTACACGACGAAGAGCGTCGTTCAGAAGGAGCTGCTGATCGTCCTGCAGGCGCGGGTCCTGGAGCCGCTCGAAGCGCGTTCGGTTCGCGGGTACCAGGACAACCTGCTGCGGCAGCGTCGCCGCGAGGTCAAGCAGAACGTCGAGCGCGCCATTGGCGACGAGATCCCGATCCGCCCCGTCTCCGCGACCGGACGGCCGATCGACTAAGAAGCCCGATCATTTTAACAGACGCAGAGGGCGGTGCCGCAGTCGGTGCCGCCCTCTTTCTGTATTGGGCCGCCTGTGCCCCGACAGGCACCCGAGGAGCCGGCACAGCGGTGCCGCGCCTCTCCTCCGAACACATCGCCGCTACTTTTCAGTCATGCGCTTGAGTTCGGCGAGTTTCATCAGGGCGGCAATCGGGGTGAGGCGGTTGGGGTCGATGCTCTCGATCTCGCGGCGGAGCGCGAGCGCGACCGGGTCCGGCGGGGGATCGAAGAGGGACGCCTGGAAGACGGGCGCTTGTTCGAGGTGCGCCATGGCGTCGGGCTTTGTCCGGCGGGCGGGTGCGCCGTCGCCGCCGGCTTCCGTATCGGCCACGAGCGACTGGCTCTCCAGGTGGGCCAGCACCTCGCGGGCGCGGGCGATCACCGGCTCCGGAAGTCCGGCCATCTTCGCCACCTCGATGCCGTAGGAGTGGTCCGCGCCGCCGGAGACGAGCTTGCGCAGGAAGATGACCTTTCCGTCCTGCTCATGAACTTGCACGCGGAAGTTGCAGATGCGCGGGAGCCGCGCGGCAAGCTCGTTAAGCTCGTGGTAGTGCGTGGCGAAGAGCGTCCGGGCCGCGAGCGCCGGGTTCTCGTGCAGGTACTCGACGAGCGACCACGCAATCGAGAGGCCGTCGAACGTGCTCGTGCCGCGCCCGACTTCGTCCAGCAGGATGAGCGCGCTCGGGGTGGCGTTGTTGAGGATGTTCGCCGTCTCGTTCATCTCCACGAGGAACGTGCTCTCGCCGGAGGCGAGGTTGTCCGAGGCACCTACGCGGGTGAAGATGCG
This sequence comes from uncultured Bacteroidota bacterium, assembly GCA_963790965.1. GTDB lineage: Bacteria > Bacteroidota > Rhodothermia > Rhodothermales > DASSAV01 > CAWBQO01. The sequence goes on along the minus strand of CAWBQO010000006.1, from coordinate 462,167 downwards.
GTCCACCACGCCGATGCGGGCGGCGGTCGCCGGGACGAACGAACCCACTTGCGCCAGCAGGACGATAAGGCCGGTTTGCCGCAGCACGACGCTCTTTCCGGCCATGTTCGGGCCGGTGATGATCATGATCTGCTCGCGGGCGGGGTCCAGCGAGACCGAGTTCGGGATGAACGCTTCCCCGGCGGGCAACATTCGCTCGACGACCGGGTGCCGCCCCTCTTCGATGTGAAGCTCAAGCCCTTCCGTCACTTCCGGGCGCGTGTAGCCGTAGCGGGAAGCCGCTTCGGCAAGGGCGCAGAAGCAGTCGAGCATGGCGAGCAGCGTCGCGTTGTTCTGCATCGCCGGCGATTCTTCGGCAACGGCCATGACGAGGGCGCGGAAAAGCTCGGTCTCCAGGCCGCCCATCTTCTCCTCCGCCGTAAGAATCTTCTCCTCGTACTCTTTGAGACCCGGCGTGATGTAGCGCTCGGCATTGACCAGCGTCTGCTTGCGGATGTAGTCTTCCGGGACCTTGCTCTTGTGCGTGTTCGTGATCTCGATATAGTAGCCGAAGACGCGGTTGAAGCCGACTTTGAGCGACGGGATGCCTGAGCGCTCCGCCTCTTGCTTCTGCAGCCTCGCGATCCAGTCTTTGCCGGATCGGGCGATGGTGCGCAGTTCGTCCAGTTCCGGGCTGACGCCTTCGCGAATCACGCCGCCGTCGGAGGGGGAGAGGGGCGGGTCGGGCGTGAGCGTACGCTCGATGCGTTCCACAACGTCGTGGCAAAGCGTCATCGTGTCGCCGAGTTTGCGAAGCGTCTCGCAGGAATGGTCCGCAAGGAGCGCGCGAATGCCGGGGATTTGCTGAAGCGTCAGTTTTAGGTTGAGCACGTCGCGCGGCGTGGCGCGGCCCACGCAGGCGCGGGCGGAGAGGCGTTCGAGATCGCCGACCTGCCGAAGCTCTTCGCGAAGCGCGTCCCGAAGCGCACGGTCGCCGACGAGCGCGCCCACGGCGTCGAGCCGCTTGTTGATGTTCTCGACGCTGCGCAGAGGGCGCACGAGCCACTTCCGCAGGAGCCGCGCGCCCATAGGTGTAAGCGTCTCGTCAAGGATGCCGACGAGGCTGCCGTCCTGACTGCCGCCCTGCATGGACGCGAGCAGCTCGAGGTTTCGCTTCGTTTGGGGATCGAGCGACATATAATCGTCGCTCTCGTAGCGGTGGATGCGGCGGATGTGTGGACAGCGGCCGCGCTGCGTCTCGCTGAGGTAATACAGGCACGCGCCGGCGGCGGTGAGGCCGACACGCAAATCGTCCACGCCAAAGCCTTTCAGCGAATGCGTCTTGAAGTGGCGAAGGAGCGTTTCATAGGCGAACTCGGTGCCGAAGACCCAGTCCTCCTGTGGCGTCACGACGAAGTTCTTGCTCCGAAGCGCCGCGATGCGCTCTTTGAGGCGCTTGTCGACCAGCACCTCGGCAGGCATGAGGGTGTGCAGGAGGTCATCGAGGCGCGAGGCAGCTACTTCCGTGACGCCGAACTCGCCGGTGGAGGCGTCGATGAACGAGACGCCGACGCGGTCCCGGTCCGCGCGTTCGGTGCCGAAGTGAAAGGCGGCAAGGTAGGTCGTCCGGCTCGGCGTGAGCAGGCGGTCGTGGAAGGACACGCCGGGCGTCACGACCTCTACGACGTCGCGCTTAACGACTTTGCGGGCGTACTTCGGGTCTTCGAGCTGCTCGCAGACCGCCACCCGGTGACCGGCCTGGACGAGCTTCGGCAGGTGGTTGTCGAGGGCGTGATGCGGGAAGCCGGCAAGCGGAACCTCGGCCGCGCCGCCGTTCGAGCGTTTGGTAAGGGTGATGCCAAGCACGCGGCTGACCGTGCGCGCGTCTTCATCGAAGGTCTCGTAGAAGTCGCCCATGCGGAAGAGCAGGAGCGCGCCGGGATAGCGGGCCTTGATCTTCGTATACTGCCGCATGAGCGGCGTATCCGGCTCTTTTTTCTTTTTACCGGTCTCAGGCATCGAGGGACGGTTGCTTCGCTCCGATTCTCCGCTCGGGCGAAGGGGCGCGGGGCGCGAAAACCAAACAAGAAAAGGTTCGTATCAGCCTCTGGGAAGGGAAGCCTTCCCGAGCGTTTCAGGAGAAGCACGACGGCGGTTGAGAGTGGTTCCGAAGCGGCGTGGTTGCTCCTCTCCCTTTAACTGGCCCGACCGGCACGGCCGCCATCAAAGGCACCCATCATGCCCGCTGATCAACAGCCTTACGCGATGCCAACCTTGTTCGAAGTCTTCGACAACGAACAGGTCCAGTTTCTGACGCGCCGCCAGGCAGCGCTGCTGACCGGCCTCATCATTGGCATGATTGCCGTCACGGCCGCGGCCATGGCGGGGGTTCATATCGGGCTTGCGCCGCTCGTTCCGGCAGCGCTTTTTATCTTTGCGGCCTGGCTTAGCTTGCTCGGCTACGTCCGGAAGCGCATCCAGGAATTGCGGCGGGTCGTCTGGTGCGTCAAGCTCTCCGAGCGGAGCATCGTGGGGTATGACTACGCGCGCCGCAAAACGACGTTCGACTGGATTCACGTTCGCCGCGTGGAGCTGAAGCGCGACGGGCTGACCGTGATCGGGCCGGAGGAGAAGATTCTCGAAGTGCCGCACCTCTTCACCGACTTCCCCACCCTGAGCCACCGCATTGCCGAACACGCGGAGTTCTACAGCATTCCGCTCTTCATAGACGGCGAGCCGCTGCAGAACGTGGACGTGTACTCCGTCTTTCCCTTCCTCCCGACCCACTCGAAAGAGTCGCACTAAAAGAGCGGACGCGGCGGTGCCTCGTGCGGCGGGCGCTTACGGCAGCGCCGTGGACACAATGAGGAGCGCGTTGGCGACGGCGCGCTCGCCGGTTGCATCAGACGGGCTGTTGACGACTTGCCCATCCACCACCATCGTGGTGGAGCCGCCGCCGTCGAAGTTGATCCCGTCACGGATGCCGAGCCGGAGCATGAAGTCCGCCAGCTCGGCGAGGCTCATGCCGGCGCTCGAGGACCCGCGGCCGTCCACGGTGATGAGGAACGCCGTGTGTCCGTCGGCGGCGTAGCCGAAGGCGGTGCGCGGGTGCCGCGTGGTGGAAAAGTCGGCCGTTCCCGGATCAACGACGGTGCCGTTCCGGACGAGCACGGGATGGCCGCCAAGCACGTCCTCGATCTGCGCGTCCTCGATTTGCCCGGCATCGGTCTGCAAAGAGGTGCCGACGAGCGTCTGCACGAGGCGCAGCGTGTCGTGGATGGCCGCGTGCTCCTGCAGAAAGGTGGCCGCGCGCCCCGCGCCGGAGAGCACGACGAGGCCTATCGGGATGGCGTGCCCGCCCCCGCCTCGCGGCAGATCCTCCACCACGAGGCGGAGCGCGGCGTTGAACAGCCAGGGGTCGAGAGGGCGCGCGAGCACTTCCACGCCCGCATCCGACGGCGGCGTTCGGCGGCCTGCGTACCCGTTGAAGAGGAGCAGTTCATCCTCCTCGCGCGTCTCGTTGGCACCCGAAAAGGGGTAAGCGGCGCGTCCGGCGCGCACCTCACCGCCGACCTTCATCTGATCGATGCGGATGCCGTTGGCCGAATCGAAAACCGCCACCGGGCGGGCGTACTCCTCGTTCACGATCTCGCCGCCCGCAACCTGCAATCCCACCGGCGCACCGGTGTCAAGATTGAAGAAATCGGCGTTGATCGCGCCGAGCACCCGGTGCCCCGGTCGTGACCGGTGCGCGGCCATGATGGACGTCCTTTCCCTTCCAGCCGCGTAGCGGTCGAAGGCGAGGGCCGTTTCAACTTCCAGCGCGGGCTGCGACAGATCAACCTTGAGGAGGTTGATGCTCCAGGGCACCGCCGTGGCTACCACGTGCGCGTAGCTCACGCCGGGGCCGACGGCGCGCGTCTCGAGCGTATCAAGGCGCACCTGTCCGTACGCGAGGCCGGGCGCGCACAAGAGCAGGAGCAGCCCGCGGAGAACGTTCATGTGAATCAGGTTTAGGAGGCCGCTGAATTAATAATAAACGCGCTGTATGTAGATCAATCCATGGACCAAAGTACCAGCGCAACCTCCCCCTTGAGGGGGATTCAAGGGGGTGTTAGTTCGCCTTCGAGTTGCGTACAACGCACTAAAAACAAGTGATGTATTCCATCCATCGCAAATCCACAGCCTCTTAGCTAACGCGGCAGCGGTGGCTATGCGCCTGCGGCCCGGGCGAGCCGGGAGCCTGCGGCCAGCACCACCGCATCCTCGGCCACGGCAACGAGCGTGTCGGGCAGGCCGAGGTCCTTGTCGGCCATCCGGCGGAGGTGGAAGAAGGCATAGCTCGATGCCACGGCACCGGCCGCGCCCATGAGGCCGCCACCGATGCGCGATCCCTTCCAGAGTTCGGCCACCGCCACGCCGCAGGCCGCGCCCATCAGCGCGCGGCCGGCAAGCGCGGGCGCGTCGGTGCGGTTGGGCATGAACGGGAGCTTGTCGGCAATCATCTCGCCGACGGCCATGATGCCGAGGATGCCGGTCGTCGCCTTGCCGGCGAGTAGCCGGGAAACGGGGCCGCGTGCCAGGCGCGGGGGCGTATGGCGCGCGAGAAGGGCCGGCGCGGCCATGCTGCGCATACCGGCAACGATGCCGAGGCCGGCGGCGAGGGCGAGAGCAGAAGGTTTAGCGGACATGTTTTGCCTTGATTCGTTTGAATTCAAAGTGTAGTTGTTCGGTGTGAGAGAGCCGCCCACCGCCTTTTCCGGATGGCTCCGCATCGGGATCGCGCATGATTTCGGCAAGGTACTCGTGGGCGCGGCGATGCCAGTGGTACTGGTATCGCTCGCCGAGCAGGGAAAAGCCGAGGCGGCTCCACCAGTTGGGAAACTGCCCCGGTTGCCACGCGGCCTCTATGCGGAAGCGAATACGGCCGGTCTTGTGGTCTTTCGTCAACAGGAACCATTCGATGCCGCGCTCGATGTGCCCTTCGAGCGTCTCGTAGCGGAATCCGAAGATCGTTTCCTCGTCCGACCCTTCCGAGCGCACGGCCGAGATGCGGACGCCGCCGAGGTAATGGAGCAGGCGCAGCGCCTTCATTTCCAGCAGAACGTTGCGGCCGAGCAGCGGCGTTTCCTGATCGAAGTGCCCGACGACGATGGCCGGATCGGAAAACTCGTAGCGGGTGATTGCGGTGCGGCCGCGCGAGAACGGGCCGTTTTCCTCGACCACGCCGGGCGCTTCCGCGCCAACGGTGGCTTCGGAAAAATACTTCTGCCAGCCATGCTCAGGCGTCATGCCGTCTTCGGCGTCGTCGAAGTTGCGCTTTGCCGTCGCGATTTGCGCGAGCCGCTCCTTGAGCGCCGCCTCAGACCAGCCCCGTCCAATTCTCCAGTCGATCATCTACTCGCCTCGGGCTATGTAGGTCGGTCCGCTGATGTTGCGGTCGCCGTCGCATTCCTCCGTTTCGCTGGACTCGACGTAAATGCCGCCCACCACGCCCTCCGCCACGGTGTGGGCCAGGCGGTCGATGAAGTCGGTCCACGTGTTCGTCTGCATCGGGTCTCCGGCGGCAAGCCAGCCGAAGTAACGGAAGGTGGAGGAGGCGCGGGCGCGGCTGCGGATGTGAAAGACCACGTCGCCTCGCGCATTTGGGTAAGCGCCGAAGGTGATGCGTCCCGCTTCGGGATGGCCTTCGAGCGTTCCCACGGTCAGACTGTTCTCGTTCATGTGGAGGACGCGCACTGCCGTGTCGCCCGCCATCCGGATGTGGATGTCCAGTTCGTCTCCAGCCTCGAGTGGGCCTTCTTTGGAAACCCGGCAGCGGAAGACCACCAGTTCTTCGGGAGGAAACTCGACAAACCGCTCGCGAAGAGCGCGCGCCACGCCACGGGCGGAGACGGGACAGTCTTTCAGCACCGCCCAATAGTCACGCTGGAGCAGCGGCCCGGCTCCGTCGGTAGCCGGAACGAGATCGGCGATGCTTTCGGCGGCGTGCTCCATACTGGCGTATCTTACGGAAAGGTTCGCTCCCGGCCGAGGCGGGATGTATCCTGTTGGCAACCGTGCAAAGCTACCACGCCCGGATCGGAACCGTTCCCCTGCGCGCCGGGTGAACGGCCTTTCGTAGCTTCAATCGTACGTTCTTGCCCGGTGCCGCGCCGGCCATGCAGCACCAGGTGCCACGCCAAACTGCCGCCACGCTCATGCAAGCAGATCAAGAGGTCAACCCCGTCGCGAAAAAGTCGGAGCGGGTCTACGAGCCGTCGCCCGTTTATCGGGACGAGCACTCCGAAAGCTCCTTCACGCGCATCATCGAGCAGCAAACCGCGAAGATTCCCTCGGACTGGTTTCTCTTTGCCGCACTCGGCTCCATGGCCGTCTCGCTCACGCTTCACGTAACCAACTACAAGGAAGAGAGTCGCTTCATCGGTATGTGGGCACCGGCGCTGCTGACGATGGGCGTCTACAATAAGCTCGTCAAGCTCATCGGGGCCAAGTAGCATGTCCAGTCTCAACGGTTTCCACCACGTGACGGCGATCACGGCGCGGGTCCGGGAGAACGTGCGCTTCTACACCGATGTGCTGGGATTGCGCCTCGTCAAGCGAACGGTGAACCAGGACGACGTGAGCGCCTACCACCTCTTCTATGCCGACGGCGCAGGCAGCCCCGGCACGGACCTCACTTTCTTCGACTGGACCGTGCCGCCCGAGCGGCGGGGCACGCGCACCATCGCTCGGACGGGACTGCGGGTTGGCGGCGCGGAGGCGCTTGCGTGGTGGCAGGCGCGCCTGCGGGAGAGAGGCGTCGAGGCGGCGGAGATCGCGGAGCGCGACGCTCGCCTGGTACTCGACTTCGAGGACCCGGAGGGGCAGCGGCTCTCGCTCGTGGACGACGGCGGCCGGGGCGGTCCGCCGGTGCCGTGGGAGCGAAGCGGCGTGCCGGTGGATTTCGCGGTGCGCGGCCTCGGTCCGGTTGCCCTCAGCGTGGCGGAGCTTGCGCCGACGGCTTCCGTGCTCACGGAGATCCTCGGCATGGAGGAGTCGCGGACGTACGCTCATCCGGAAAATGCGAGGCAGACCGTCCATGTGTTCGAGATGGCGGGCGGCGGCGCTGAGCGGGAGTTGCACGTGGCCGTCGAGCCGGACCTTCCGCCGGGACGAAGCGGCGCGGGCGGGGTTCACCACCTCGCCCTACGGACGCCGGATCGGGCCGGATACGAAGAGTGGCTGGAGCGGCTTCGGTCTGCCGGCGTGCCCAACAGCGGTCCGGTGGACCGGTTCTACTTCCGAAGCCTCTATTTCAGAGAACCCGGCGGGATCCTGTTCGAGATTGCGACGGACGGCCCCGGCTTCGCCGTCGACGAAGACGCGGCTACGCTGGGCGAAAAGGTGGTGCTGCCGCCTTTTCTGGAACCGCGCCGCGCCGAGATTCTGGCGCGTCTGCGGCCCCTCGAGTAGCGGCCGCGACCGCTCACAGCACGGCGTTAAAGAAGTAGCCGAGGGCGATGATGGAGACGGAGACGGCTCCGAAGAAGACGCCGAGCAGCCGCAAGTGCATGACCTTCTTGAGCATCAACGCTTCCGGCATCGAAAGGCCGACAACACCCATCATGAACGCCATCGCCGTTCCGAGCGGAATGCCCTTGGCGACGAGCGCCTGCACGATCGGCACGACCCCTGACGCGCTCGCGTACATGGGTACGGCCAGGATGACCGACAGGGGCACGGCAAAGGGATTGGACGTGGAAACGTACGCGGCGAAGAAGTCCGTCGGGACGTAGCCGTGGATGAACGCGCCCACCGCAACGCCCGCGACGACATACGGCCCGATTCGCTTTACGATGCCGAAGGCCTCCCGCGATATCGCCGACATGCGCTCCTTCAAAGGAGGTCGCTCTATGGAGGTCTCGCTGATTCGCTGCGCGGCAACGGCCCAGACCCACTCCTCGACCTGACCTTCGAGCTGCATTCGGCCCAGCGCCCAGCCCAGGACGGTCCCAAGCAAGATGCCGCTCGCCGCGTAGACGAGCGTCACGCGAAGGCCGAAGGTGCCGAGAAAGAGCGCAAGGGCCACTTCGTTCACGAGCGGCGACGTGATAAGAAACGACAGCGTGACCCCCAGGGGAATGCCCCCTTGCAGGAAGCCGATGAACAGCGGGATCGATGAGCAGGAGCAGAACGGCGTGGCGGCTCCGAAAAAGGAGGCGGCAAGGTGCTCGGCTCCCCGGAGCTTTCCGGACATGATGAGGCTGCGAACCCGCTCGACCGGAAAGACCGCGTTGATCCATCCCATAAAATGGGTGACGAGCAGGAGAAGCAGTCCGATCTTTATGGTCTCGTAGACGAAGAACTGCAACCCGGCGGCCGCCCGTCCGGCCGCGAGGTTCAGCGCGTCGTAGACGAGCCAACCGGCAAAAGCGTCGAGCATGGTAAGTCTCTCGGAAGTGGGCTACTGGAGCAGCTTGCCCAGTTCGTCCGGCGCGGGTACGCGACCTGCCACCTTGACTACGCCGTCCACCACGAGCGCGGGCGTGCGCATGACGCCATAGCGCGCAATGCTCGGCATGTCCTCCACCTTTTCGATTTCCGGATCGATGCCGAGGCGGCGGGCGGCTTCTCTCGTGTTCGCTTCGAGGTTGCGGCAGTTGGCGCAGCCCGTTCCAAGTATCTTGATGTTCATGAGCAATTCGGAGCTTAAAAGGTTGTTGATTTAATTATGTAAGAGGCCGTTGAAATAACAGAACGCGGTGTATGTAGCTCACTCTAAAGACCAAAGCGCCAACGCTACCTCCCCATCGAGGGGGATTCAATGGGGTGTTAGACCATATTCCAATAACGACAATCGCCCCGTAATTCTGCAGCGCATTTTATCGATAGCAAATCAACAGCCTCTTAGCAGACTGGAAGGGTAGATCCTTCACTCTGTTCAGGATGACGAGCGGGGGTGTCGGAGAAGGCGAAACAGGGCGGCGCATATGAAAAGCAGAACATCCCACCGGTGTAATGACGGCAAAGCGAAGTATCTCAGCCCTGCTTCGGTTCGCTGTTGATTCCATTTACATAACCTCTGATGCACGGTCTGGATTGCCATTATGACAACAGCCTCATAAGCCGTTCTTCGTTATGCGGCTGTTGATTTACTATCGATGGAATGCGCTGCAGATACTTAAGACGATGTACGCGACTGAAACGCTGCCTAACACCCCCATGAATCCCCGTCAAGGGGGAAGTTGCGTGGGTGCTTTGGTCCATATGGTCAGCTACATACAGCGCATTCTATTATTTCAACAGCCTCTTATGCGGCGGAAAAACGGTTGATGAGGGCGGCCAGGTTCAGGAAGGAATCCGGCTCGATGCGGTGATGAACCCACGTCCCGACCTGGCGGCTACCGAGAAGGCCGGCCTTGCGGAGTACCTTCAGGTGGTGGGAGATGGTGGGCTGAGACAGGTCGAAGTGGCGCTCGATGTCACAGGCGCAGAGGTCGCCCCCGTGGCTGTGGATCAGCTCGACGATGCGCCATCGCACGGGATCGGCGAGCGCCTTGAGCTGCGCAAGCCTCTCTTCAACCGGCTCGGCCGGGGGACCGGCTTCTGTGGAACAGGCACACCTGGAGGCGGAGGCGTTCATGCGGAGTAGCAAAGGTGGCGAAGCATTTCAGAGTATTCACCATCGTCTATATTTATGCGCGTCAATGGTTCCAGACGTTTTGAGCAAGCAGTCTTGCTTCATTTCATCTTCATACCGAAGGCACGGGCGGTCGAGGTGACAGCCGTCGGGGCTTCTGGAAAATAGTAGGTTTACGCGCCGGAGAAGGCTTTTCCCGTTGACTTTGCCCGGTGCCCCCGCTACATTCTACCTCTCCACCCCTAAGCCCCTTCTCCGGCCGTCGTCAAGAGCGCTGTATGCTGCGTCTACTGCTCCTTCTGCTTGCCGGACTCTCCCTTGCCGTTGCTATCGTGTTTAATCAGCCGATCCTGTACCTCGCCGGTGCCGTTCTGGCCGTCATTGTGATTGCCGTTCTTGCCTACCGCGTCTTCCAGAGCAGAAAAGTGCGACAAGCGCGCGAGGCCCGGCATGAAGCTGCAAAAGAGGACAGCTTGCAGTCGCTCGGCATCGTCGGCATCCGGCCGCGCGGCGCGGGTGAGGAGGCGGAGACGACCGAGCCTGCCATGCCCGCAGTGCCGGGCCGCGCGGAGACCACAGGCGGCGAGAGCGTCCACGGCGTCTCTCCCGCGACGGTGCGCATCAAGACCGTCTCGGAAGTAACCTCGGGCGACGAGCGGCTCAAGAAGGACCTTCTTGGCCCGTACCTCCATGCCTTGCAGGCCGCCCTGTCGGCCACGACCGTCGTTTTGCTGCGCCACGACGACGGCCTGAAGTACACCATCGAAGGCATTGTCAGCAAGAACTCGTATGCGCGCACGCACGGGTTCTTCCATACCAAGCAGCCGCTCCCGTCGCCTCCGCCGGACACGGGGCAAGTCGCACTCGTCCGGGTCGGCGAAAAAGGAATGCCGACGACCAATCTCGGCTACTACCTCGAACCGATTGCAGTTCGGCAGCTTGCGGCCGTCGGCGTGCCGCACGCCCCGGCGGGCACCGGATACATTCTGCTCGCCGATACGATGGAGGAAGGCGGCCTCGGCACGCGCCGCCAGCGGATGCTGCTGGCGGAGTTTGCGAACCTGCTCGGCAACATTCTCGACGTTCACGACACGAGCGAGGCCGAAGAGGAGACCGAGGAGGTCATGCCGGAAGTGCGTCCTCGGAGGGACATTATCGCCGAGGAGATGCGGCACGCGCGGGCGGCCGAGGAAGACATGGCCCTTGCGCTCGTTTATCTGAACCGCGCCGAGGCCGTGTCCGAACAGGGTGCGGCGTCGGTTCTCGCAACCGAGGAAGCCCTGCAGGAACGCCTCCGGCAAGCGCAGGATGAGCGCGTCGTGCGTGTCGAGCGATTCGGCGAACTGACCTTCGGCGTCTTCTACCGCGGACCTATCCTCGCGCTTGAAAGCTGGGCCGTCGAACTCCAGGGGTCCCTCGCCGACAGCGGCGGGGTTCTCGAAGACGGCGTTTGTATTGGCATCGCCGTCATGCAGAAACGCCATGAGGGGCCGGACGCGCTGCGCGCCGATGCCACGGAGGCGCTGCGGGAGGCGCTCGAAACGGGCAGTTGCACGATTCTGGAGTAAGCGTCCCTCTCTCTTCTAACTACCTGTCGCAAAAAGCAGTGCTCTTTCTCACCATCATTCTCGACGGCGTCGGCATTGGCGAAGGCCCGGACGCGGATCAGTACGGCGACGCCGGATCGCACACGCTTGGGCACGTCTGCGAAACCGTGCGCCCGAAACTGCCGAACCTGACTTCCCTTGGCCTCGGCTGCATTCAGCCCATATGCGACGTGGCGCCCATTGATCGCCCGGGTGCCTCCTACGGCCGAATGCAGGAAGTCTCCGCCGGCAAGGACAGTACGACCGGCCACTGGGAGCTTGCCGGCGTGCCGCTCAAAACGCCCTTCCCGACCTATCCAAACGGCTTTCCCCCGGAGGTGATCGAAAGGTTCAAGAGTCTCACCGGGGCAAAAGGGGTTCTGGCCAACAAGCCCGCCTCCGGTACCGACGTGATCGCGGAGTTTGGCCCTGAACACGAGGCGACGGGCGTGCCCATCGTCTACACGTCGGCGGACAGCGTTTTTCAGATCGCCGCCCACGCCGACGTTCTCTCCCTTGAAGAACTCTACCGGCAGTGCCGGATTGCACGGGACGAAGTCTGCGTCGGCGCGCACGCGGTCGGGCGCGTGATCGCGCGGCCGTTCGAAGGGAAGGCGGGTGCCTACACGCGGCTCTCCTCTTGTCGCAAGGATTATGCGCTCCGCCCGCCCGCACCTGCCGTTCAGGAGTCCTTGCAGAAGGCGGGCGTCCGGACGGTCTCGGTCGGGAAGATTGCAGACCTGTTTGCCGGCGTCGGCTTTGACGAGAGCCACAAGACGAAATCGAATGCGGAAGGCATGGCCGAAACGCTTGCGGCCGTCGAGCGCGCCGCCGCCTCCGCCGAGCCGACCTTCATCTGGACGAACCTGGTGGACTTTGATCAGGACTTCGGCCACCGCAACAACTCGGAGGGGTTTGCCGACGCGCTGGAGGCCTTCGACCGCTGGTTGCCCAGCCTCCTGGCCGCGCTGCCCGAGGACGCGCGCCTGGTCATCACGGCGGATCACGGCAACGACCCGACCTTTCCGGGGACGGACCACACGCGCGAGTTCGTTCCGCTCCTTTACGTTGACGGCAAAGCGCCGAGAGACCTCGGCACGCGCGCGACGTTCATGGATCACGCGGCCACCGTGGCCTCTTGCTTCGGTGTACCGGTTGACTTTGGCGGCACCTCGTTCGAGCGAAAGCCAACTTCAACGAACAAGTAAAAGGGTTCTGTAGCGGGATATATCTGCCTTCCTCCTCATTCCACGACGTTCACGCAGGCGGAGAGGCGTAGGGGACCCATGAAGAAGGAGGAACTGGCAAGGCTTCAGGAGATGATAGGGCAGGCCCGGCAACGGGGTGTCATCGACGAGGCTACGGTGGGCAAGCAGGAGACGGTGGTCACGATCGCGGGGGAGCGCTTCGTCATGAGCAGCTCGCGGGCGGCCGACTTCCTGCGAACCCTGCTCTACCTCGGGGAGCACCATCCCGATCCTACGAACAAGAAGGCGACGTGACCCTCAGCCAAGCATGCTCGTGAGCCGCGTCCGGTAAGTCCGGCTCATGCTGAGCCGGCGGCCGTCCTGCATCACGACTTCCCAGCCGCCGCCCTTTTGCGGCGCAACCTCGAGCACGCGGCGGATGTTGACCATCGTGGAGCGGTGAATGCGGATAAAAGGGCTGCCGCCGAGCGCCTCCTCCAGCCCCGTCAGGCTCTGCCGGACGAGGAATGACCGGTCCGCCGTGTGGACGCGGACGTACACCCCATCGGCGTGGATGCTGTCGACCTCGTCCGCCGCGACGAACACCAGCCGGGTGCCGCACTTGAGTGCAAGCCGGTCGTTGCGGAGCGAGACGGCGCATTCGGGCGGCGGGGTGTGGCCGGGGCTGTTCGTAGTGTTCGGCATGGCGAAGGGACGCCCGGTATGGCCCCATGTCGCTCTTGCGAGCTGTCTTCTCTGCCCGGCAAGCGAGCGCTGGCGCGTCATTCCGGCAATCATGGTTTCTGCGGAGAGGTGAGACCCGTTCACTCTGCGCCCTTACGGAACCTGCCCGGACATTGTTACGCCGCGTCCGGGCCGGCAGCGGCCGCCGGGCGGCGAACGAAGGCGAGGCGGTCAATGCGGCGGCCGTCCATGGCGAGCACGCGGAACAGCCCTTCCGGGCGGGCGAGCTCGTCTCCGACTTCCGCAACGCGGCCGATCTGGCCGAACAGAAAGCCGCCAACCGTGTCGTAGGGTTCTTCCGGTAGCGAGAGCGCGTACCGCTCATTGACCTCCCATATGGGCACTGCGCCGCTGATACGCACCTCGTATTCCGTCTCCTCAAAGGGCGGCGGGGCTTCGTCGTGCTCGTCCTGGATCTCGCCCACTATTTCCTCGATCAAGTCTTCGAGCGTAACGAGGCCGGCGGTGCCGCCGAACTCGTCGAGCACGATGGCCATTTTGGTTCGCTCGACGCGCATTTCTTTGATAAGGTCCTCGACGGGCTTGCTCTCCGGCACGAACTGCGGATCGCGCAGGATCGGGCCGATCTCGGTGACGCCCCCGCGCGCCGCGCCCCACACGTCGCGCGCCAGGAGCACGCCGACGATCTGGTCGATGGTTCCGTCATAGATCGGGACGCGCTGGTGGCCTTCGTCGAGCATCAACGTCTCGGCCTCGGCGAGCGTCGCGTCTCGGGGCAGCGCGACGATGCGCGTGCGCGGCGTCATGACCTCGCCGACGCTCACGGCATCGAGGTTCATGACGTTCGATACCACGCGCCACTCGTCTTCGTCAAGAGTGCCTTCGCGGCGGCCGATCTCGGCAAGCACTTCGAGTTCGGCGCGGCTAACGGTGGCGGCTGCTTTGCCGGGTGCCATCCAGCGGTGAAGGACACCGAGCGGAACGATGATTGGCTTCATGACGATGGTCAAGCCTCGCAACACATAGGCAGTCGGCCGTGCCAGCCTGGGCCAGTGCGTGGCTCCAATCGTCTTCGGAATGATCTCCGAAATGATGAGAATGGCGGCGGTGAGCACCACCGAGAAGAGCGTTATCCAGTCCTCTCCCCACAGCCGCGCCGCGATGGCCCCGCTGATGGTGGCTCCGGCCGTGTGCGCGATGGTGTTGAGCGTCAGGATGGCCGCGATGGGTTCATCGATGCTCGCGCGCAGACGGGCGAGGATCACGCCGACGCCGTCCCCCTGATCCTCCAGAACGGCGACGTACGAATGCGTGATCGAGAGCAGGACGGCCTCGAGCACCGAACAGGTGAACGAAACGGCCAGAGAAGCGCCGATAACGAGGAAGAGAACGGTCATGACGGCAATGCGAGCACAAGCGTGGACGCGAGACTCCGGTCAGTCAAAAGTAAAGTTGATTCCGGCCTGGACGGTGCGCCCCGCGGACGGCTCGAAATGGCGGCCGCCGAAGGCGTTGATGATGACGGAATTGCTGTAGGCGACGTCCAGCAGGTTGGAAACGGCGACAAACGGCTGCACGGCGAAGCCTCCTTGCCTTAAGCCCCGGTAGCCGGCTTTGAGGCCGACCGCCGAGAATGCGTCGTTTCGCTCGAGGTTCGCATCGTCCACGAAGTAGCCGCCGACCCATTCAACGGAAGCGTCGAGCCAAAGTGCGCCTGGTGCAACGCCCGCTTCGGCGTAGAACCTGCGCTCCGGCACGCCGGGAATGGCCATCTTGCCGATGCCGGGCGCGTCGAACGTGAAGCGCGCCATTTGCCCGCGGGCGAGCACGTGAAATGAGGTGAGGGGAAACCAGCCGAAGCTGACTTCCAGGCCCTGATGGTCGCTGCGGGAGGCGTTGCGAAAAAACGTGCGGTCGCCGCCGGCGGCCGTTTGAAAAGCCACGAGGCCGTCCCGCACCCATTGCCTGAACACCGCTGCGTCGAAGGCCAGCCGCCCTCCCGGTGCGAGGCGCATCCCAAGCTCAACGCCGCGCGTTCGCTGCGGATCGAGTTCGGGATTGAAGCCGCTCGCGCCGTCGGCCCGGTTGACGAACTCCGTCGTCGTGGGCGTCTCGAAAGCCGTGCTGTAGTTGCCGAAAAGCGTCCATCCGGCGAACTCGTACAGGATCCCTGCAGACGGGCTCCACGCGAGAAACCGGCGCGACCCTTCGTCCAGGCCGTCTGCGGGAAGGCGGTCATCGAGCGCAAACCGGAAGGCATCCACGCGGCCGCCGAACGTCGCAGTCAGAGAAGGCGTGAGGCGCGCGTTAAGGAGCGCATACGCGGCTGCGGACTGCACGGTCTCGGTCTGGTTGATCGACGCCTCACCCGATGGGCGGCCCTGATCATTGTCTCGGCTCCGCCGCCGGTCGCGCTGCACGGCCGCGTCGATCCCGGCCGACGTGCCGAGGCGCGCGCCCTCGCGCCGAAGTCCGAGCCGCAAGCCGCCTGCCGCGCGGTCGAGGTCGATGAAGGCGTAAGGGAGGGCATTGTCAAGCGTGCGCCCGACGCCGTAAACGGTGGCCTCCAGGTTGCCCACCGGCGAAGCGCGCGAGAGCGTCGCCCCGAGTTGCCCGTGCAAGCTCTTCTTGCCCGCCTCCGTGGCGAGGTTGCCCGGAGCCGCCATGCGCCGGTCCTGCTCCACTTGCTCCCGGGAGAGGGATCCCGGATGCGCGGCGTCCTGCCAGGCACCGGTTGCCATGAGGCGCAGGAGCGACGCCGGCCCGACGGCAAGGAGCGCCTGCGCGCCCGCGCGCGTGAAGCGCCCATAAGCGTGATCGCGGAAGCCGTCCTGCCGAACGTCTGTCGCGAAAAGGTGCAAGCGCCGCGTCGGCGCGCCAACGGCAAGCTCGCCGCCGAGTTGGCGGAGGCCATAGCTGCCGCCGAGCGCACGTCCGCGAAGGCGCGGCGCATCGGCGGCGGGGAAACTCGTAAGCAGGAGGGCACCGCCGGCGGCGTTGCCCCAGAAGAGAGACGCCGGGCCGCGCAGGAGTTCGGCCGAGCGGATAAGCGACGGATCGGCCACATCGAGGGCGGTCTGGCCGTCCGCCATCGTCAGCGGAATGCCGTCGAGGAGCACCTGGACGCCGCGTACGCCAAAGGCGGAGCGCCAGCCCATGCCGCGCACCATGAGGCGTTCGCCGAGCGCGTAGTGGCCGCGGTCCGCAATCCAGACGCCGGGCAGTTCGCCGAGCACGTCGTCGAGGGAGAGGCCGGGGGCGAGGGCGACGCGGGCCTCCGAGCGGCCAAGCGTTGCCAGCGCGAACGGCGCGTCTGAGAGGCGGGTGGCACCGCGGGTAGCCTGCACCGAGACTTCCGGAAGAACGACGCGCAGCGTGTCCGCAGGCTGCGCAGCGGCTAAAAGCGAGACGGTGCAGCATGCCGTCACGACGACCAGCGCGCGAGATCCTGCCCGGACCAGGTGCTTCAACTTTGTCATCGTGCTGGGGTCTCTTCTTCAGTACGCGCCTTCCGGAACGAGAAGAAGATAAGAAAGGCACGCTCTGCCCGAACGTGCCTTTCCGAAAGAGAACTACCGTAGCCGTTTAGCCAATGTGCATCTGCAATTCTTCGCGGCGGTGCTTCTGGCGCAGCTTGCGAAGAGCCTTTTCCTTGATCTGCCGGACGCGCTCGCGGGTAAGCCCAAAGCGCTGGCCGATTTCTTCTAAAGTAAGCGGATGCTCGCGGCCGATACCGAAGTAGAGGCGCGTGATCTCCGCCTCTCGGGGATGCAAAAGGCTCAGCGCGCGCTCGATGTCGATCTTGAGCGACTCGTCAAGGAGGATCTCGTCGGGCGAGGTCTCTGCCTCGTTCGAGAGAACGTCGAGCAGGCTGTTGTCGTCGTCGTCGTTGAACGGCGCGTCCATGGAGAGGTGGCGGCCGGTGTGCTGCATCGCCTCGCGGACCTTCTCCACGTCGATGTCCAGCTCGCGGGCCAGCTCTTCGATATTTGGGGGACGCTCGTGCTCTTGTGCGAGTTTTGCGCTCGTCTTTCGTATCTTGGAAATCGTACCGATACGGTTGAGCGGCAGGCGCACGACGCGGCTCTGCTCGGCAAGCGCCTGAAGGATGGCCTGGCGGATCCACCAGACGGCGTACGAAATGAACTTGAATCCGCGGGTTTCGTCGAACCGCTGCGCCGCCTTGATAAGCCCATAGTTGCCCTCGTTGATTAGATCAGCGAGGGTGAGGCCCTGTCCCTGGTATTTTTTCGCCACGGACACGACGAACCGAAGGTTGGCGCGGGTAAGCCGGTGAAGGGCCTCCTGGTCGCCCTGCTTGATGCGACGGGCGAGATTTACTTCCTCGTCCGGAGTCAGGAGCGTGATCTGCCCGATCTCCTGAAGGTACTGGTCCAGCATCCGTTGCTGGCGTGGGACGTACATAGGCCTTCCGCAGTTAAAAAAGTCTCGGGTTTACCTCCGCTTGGGCAGGATACCCAGGTGCCGGCACCGATCGTGATGCCGGATCTCTCCACGCGCCGGGATCTAAGGTGTTCCGCCTAATCGGATAATTCTACAAGCATTAAGGGTTCCCGCAGCCGCCGTAAGCAGGCACTTTCGGGCGCGTGCCGGCAGTCCACCGAGGCCCGATCCCGCGCGTTCGGCTTTCGCACGGCCGCCTACTTCTCGACGCCCGCGACGGCAAGTACGCTATCTGCTATCGCGCGTTCCTCACTCATCCGGGGCACCTTGGTTTGCCCGCTGATCTCCGTACGCGCGCGTTTGAGCCAGCGGTAGAACGTGCCCGCAGGCAGCGGGCGGATCAGCGGTTCGTCAAAGGCGCGGGCTTCGCGCCGGATGCCGTAGTGCCGGTTGACACGCTGAAGGTACTCGTCTATCACGCGGGCGAAGGCGGGGACGCTGTCGGGCGGGCGCTCGAACTCGATGAGCCACTCGTGCGTCGGGAGCCGGTCGACGGAAGCTGCAAGGGGCGCAATGTGGTAGTCGGACACCCGCGCGCCCGTCGCGGCGCAGGCGAGGCGCAGTCCTTCTCGCGCTTCGTCTCCAAAGACGGCCTCGCCGTAGCGGTCGATGATCTCTCCGGTTCGGCCGGAAACGATGATCTTGTGCGGGCGCGTCTGCGTGAACGTGACCACGTCGCCGACGGCGCAGCTCCAGAGGCCGCTACAGGTGGAAAGAAATGGCGCGTACCGAACGCCGGCTTCGACGTCGGCAATCGTGTAGCGGCGCGGCGAGGGTCGGCCGTATTCGTCCTGCCTTACGAACTCGAAAAAGACGCCATTGTCCAGGTGGAGGAGCATGGCCGGGTCGCCGAGCGACGACTGGAACGAAAAGAAGCCCTCCGACGCGCCGTACGTCTCAAGGAAGTGTAGTCCCGGCAAGCCCACTTGCGCCTCGAGCAAATCACGGTAAGATTGGAGCGGCACGCCGCCGGAAATGATCGTCTGCAGATTCGGCCAGATCTCGCCGACGGTCTCTTTATGCGTGCCGTGCCTGGCGTTGTAGCGGCTAACGAGCAGCTTGAAGAGGACGAGTCCCCACGTGGGGGCCATGACCACGTTGCGGATATCCTGCTCCATTGTATGGTCGACGATCGCCTCCAGCTTGCGCTCCCAGTTGGGCAGGAACGAAAGACTGTTCGGAACGGCTTGCAGAAAGAGCCGGAAAAACAGGGGCGCGAATTCCGCCTGCAGGCCGCTGACCTCCCCCACAAAGGCACCCGGTTGGTTCGGGTCCTCCTCGATACGTCCGGGAAGCGCGAGGTGCTTGCCGAGAATGAAGCGCAGGTTGCCGGTCTCGGCGAGATAATTGAGGCCCGTGGCAAGGCTGAAGCGGCGGTTGAGCTTCAGCATGGTTTCGCTGACCGGGATGACCTTGCCGGACGACGTCGTGCCGCTCGAAACGGCAAAATGGCGAATGCGGCCCGGCCACATGACGTTTTCCTCTCCCCGGCGAATACGCGCGGCGTCGTCCATCACATCGTCAAATTCGTGCAGGGGCACGCGCGCGGCGTACGCCCCGGCCACATCCTCTTCCTTCGCGAGAGCGGTGAACCCGTACCGCCGGCCCCATTCGGTGTCGGCGGCCGTGAGGAGCAGCCGGCGAAGCAGCCTCGTCTGCGTGCCGACCGGGTCTCGCTGGAAACGGCGGATCTGTTGGAGCGGAGGCAGGAGCGAGAGGAGCGGGCCGAGCGTCATGGTGGGGCAGGGTTGTGGATCGACGACAGCGCAGCTAAACTCGCGGGTCCTTTTCAGGGTTGCATCGTTGACCGAACAAGCATTCTTCCCCTCGATCTCGCGGCGCAATGATTCTTGACCGATCTCTACAGGGACGCTCCTTTCCCCCCGAACGCTTCATTCTCGACTGCCGCGGGCGCGCGCTCGACTTGCGGCCGGGCATGGCGCCGACGGTGATGGGAATCTTGAACGTCACGCCGGATTCGTTCTCCGACGGCGGCCGGTTCCTCGACGCCGACGCGGCGCTCTTCCGAGCGGAGACAATGATCGGCGAGGGGGCCGCGATCATCGACGTCGGCGGCGAGTCCACGCGGCCGAAGGGAAACACCTACGGCGCGGGGGCGAAGGCCGTCGGGGAGGATGAAGAGCGCCGCCGTGTGCTGCCGGTCGTGGAGGCGCTGTCCGCGCGCTTCCCCGAAGTGCTCCTCTCGGTGGACACCTACAAAGCCGGCGTTGCGAAGAGCGCGCTCGAGGCCGGGGCGCACCTCATCAACGACGTGACCGGCCTGCGCGGCGGCGACGACTTGGCCCGCGTGGCGGCGTCCTCGGGCGCTCCCCTCATCCTCATGCACGCCCTCGGCGCGCCCGGCGAGATGCCGCACTCCGGCGGGTACACGGATGTTGTGGCGGAAGTGCGCGCCTCGCTGACGGAGTCCGCGGCAAGAGCGGCGGCGGCAGGCGTCCGGGGGGTCGTGCTCGATCCCGGGTTTGGGTTCGGAAAGACGCCCGACGAAAACCTTCGGCTGCTGGGCAGCGTGGACCGGCTGCTCGACGCCGGCCTGCCGGTGATGGTCGGCATCTCGCGCAAAAGCACGATCGGCGTTGCACTCGGCTCGGCTACGGCCCCCGCGCCCGTGGACGCGCGGCTCTTCGGCACTCTCGGGGCGACCGCCGTGGCGGTGCTTCGCGGCGCTACGCTCGTGCGCACCCATGACGTCCGCGCAACCGTCGAAATGCTGCGCGTGATGGAGGCCAGCTGCGAGTAGCCGAACCACCGGATTGCCTCAAGCCGCCTTGCGTTCGCGCGGGTGCTCCTCGGCCGCCAGGAAGGCTTCCGGCAGAAGGGGCAGGGTTCTGCTTTCTTGCAGCGCCGCAAACAGCTCGTCCGAAACGACCCGCTGCAGAACGGCCAGCTCGAGCGCGGGCGTTACCACCGAGCCGCTTGAAACGAGCGCGCTCGATTCCGTGTCGATGAGCTGCCACCGGACTTCAAAGCCTTCGCTGCAGCGCGTGTAGGTGCCGAAGAGCACCCTTTCGCTCAGCAGCTTGCGCGCCGCGTCGATCGGCCCCATGGGCGAGCCGGAAAGGGTGAGCACCGCGCTCGGTGGCCGAATGACCATTTCCGGCCATTCCGCCAGACGGGTCGCCACGGCGTCGGCGAGGGCGAAGCCAAAGAGGCGCTTCTCGTCCACGCCGTCCATGTCCTGGAAAGGCATGACGGCAACCGAATTGCGGTCGGCAATGGGCGCGCGGTTTAGGCGGAGGAGTTCCGAAAGGCCGGCGAGCATCCGGTTGGAACGCGGGGGCGCGGCGGGCAGCGGGGGAAGAAAAGAGGAGACCTCGCCCGGAAGGAAGCCCGACTCCATCTGCCGCTCGCGAATGACGCCTTTCAGTATTTCCCGAATCTCGGATGCCGACTGCGTACGCGCTTCCGGATCCTTCGACATCGCCGTCGTAATGAGCGCATCGAGCGAATCCGGCGTTTCGTCGCGCAGCGAAGCCGGACGCGGCGGCTCATGCCCCCGGATCGAGGCTGCTATGCGCATCGGGTCCATGCCGGTCGCCCCGAGGAACGGGTGTTCGCCGGTCAGAGCCTCATAGAGGATGACGCCAAGGGCGAACAAGTCCGCCTTGCGGCTCCCCGCCCGCGTGACGAACATCTCCGGGGCCATGTAAGCCGTGGTCCCGACGCCCTGCGCCTGTATTTCCAGTCCGGCAAGGCTGACGGCTTCCGTCTCGGACGCGGCCTCCATGCGCGCGAGGCCAAAGTCGAGGATGATGGCGCGGCCGTCCTCCGTCAGGAGGATATTGGAAGGCTTGAGGTCGCCGTGGACCACGCCGAGCGCGTGCGCCGCCGCCAGGCCGTCCGCCACCTGCGCGCCGATGGAGAGGACGAAGTGCAGGCTGAGCGGCCGGTTTTCGAGCACCTGGCGCAAGGTTCGCCCCGCGAGGTGGGGCATGACAATGAACGGCACGCCGTCCACGTCGCCGACGTCGTAGATGGCGCAGACGTTGGGATGATCGATGGACGCGGCAAGCCGCGCCTCGCGGATCAGTTTGTCGCGTGAGGCTGGATCGGCTGCGGCGCTCTCGTGGAGCGTCTTGATAACGACGGCCCGGTCGAGCGTCCGGTCGTGCGCGTGGTGAACGACGCCGCCGGCACCCGCACCAAGCAGTCCGAGAATGTCGTAGTGATCGTACATATATAGAAGGCGTACCTGTCAGGCGGCACGCAAAGGTCTCAGTTTGTGTTCGGCGGGTGCTACGACGGAGCCAGGGGAATTATTCAACAGAATTGAAGTGGTAACGCTTCCTTAATCCGCCCGTTACGAAGTCTTAATAATGAAGCGCTTACAGAGAACGCTTCCAGGAAATCGGGGAGAAACAAGGCGGGCAAAGAGCACCCCCCACTCCAAAGCCGCACACCAGAGACTCCACCAACCAAGCATGAACAGCATCAGACGCAGAGGCGCTAAACTAAAAGCGGTGAAGCGCCGCGCCACAAGCCGGACGCTCCCGCCTCCTCCATGCTCGCGGAATGTCATCCCCCGG
The DNA here is from genome assembly GCA_963790965.1 of uncultured Bacteroidota bacterium. Taxonomy (GTDB): domain Bacteria; phylum Bacteroidota; class Rhodothermia; order Rhodothermales; family DASSAV01; genus CAWBQO01. The sequence continues at coordinate 440,077 of CAWBQO010000006.1, read as the reverse complement.
GAATGTCATTCTCACCGGAGTGTATTCCTCACCGAAATGTCATCCTCATCGGAGTGTCATCCTGAGCGCAGCGAAGGATCTGTATTCTTTCGCAGCCACAGACCCTACGGTGCGCCCGCACGACTCGGGAGGGCCGTTCTGCCTTCCCGGTGCACCAGCTGTCCGCGCCTTCTCCGGCCTCCCCGCCTGTCATCCCGACCAAGGCGGCGCCACCGACCCTCATCATGAACCCACCTCATCCGCCGCCGCGCGGCGGGACCTCCTCAAACCAGCACAGCCTCGACGTTGCACTATCCGAGGCGAAATACATGGACGCAAAGGCGCAGAGACGCAGAGGGTCTAGGAGGCCGTTGAAATATTGGAAAGCGCATTATGTAGCTGACGATGTGGACCGAAGCACCATCGCAACCTCCCCCTTGAGGGGGATTCAAGGGGGTGTTAGTCAGTATTCCAGTTGCGCACAAATGTGTGTAAATCTGTGATGTACCCCACCAATAGTATCGTAGGCGTAGGCGCAGGCGCGATTGCGGATAAGGGCGCGATGCAGGCAGGGTCGGGGTAGGGACACGATATATCGTGCCCTTACAGGATCTACACCTCCCGTTAGCCTCCATACCCCCCGTTTGTCATCCTGAGCGCAGCGAAGGATCTGTTTTCTTCCGCAGCCTCAGACGCCTCGGGGCGCCCGCACGACTCGGGATGGCCGTTCTGCCTTCCCGGTGCACCAGCTGTCCGCGCCTTCTCCGGCCTCCCCGCCTGTCATCCCGACCAAGGCGGCGCCACCGACCCTCATCATGAACCCACCTCATCCGCCGTCGCGCGGAGGGACCTCCTCCCCATAGCAAAGAACACCCCCCACTCCAAAGCCGCTCACCAGAGACTCCATCATCCAACGCCTGAACAGCATCAGACGCAGAGACTGGTAGCGGTGGAGCGCCGCGCCTCAAGCCGGACGCTCCCGCCTCTTCCAACACCCCCGGTTGCCACCCTGAACGTAGTGAAGGATCTACCCTTTCAGTCTGCTAAGAGGCTGTCGAAGCAAGGCGAACACGTACCTGTCGTCAAAGCTCAAATGAATTCAATCGACAATCTATTAACAACCATCAGCCAATCTCGTCCTTGTCTTCGTGCCTGCTTCTGCTAATCAAGATCCCGGCGACGGTGCCGAAGGCTGTTCCAAGAGCAATCCAGAGGGCAATGTTACCCGTTAGAACACCCAGCACAGCGCCGAACGCGGCACCGAATGCTGCTCCCATAATGACCGTTTGTTCGCTTTTCAATGGTGACCTCGTGAGATGATGCAAAGGTTGTTGTATAATTACTCCTGACGAGGGGCAGCGCCCTATAGTTGCATCTTAGATCAGCGGTCGGCCCGGTTGGTATATAGCAACCGGCTTGCAGGTGTCGCCGGCAAACAGGCCGGCGTGCACCATGCGAGGCCGGCAGTTTGTTGCCGGAGGCAGGTCGCGTGCACCGGAAGAGAATGGCTCCGAAGGCGCGTTCGACACCCAGTGTAGCTACATTGGAGGTTCGAACACGGTTTGCGAACCTCATCTATTTGGCGGTCGCCTCCCGTCCGCCCGGCTCCCGTAGTTTGGTCGCCGCCGAAGTTCCTTGATTTCTCTTCAGTCGCTTCTACCCGGGACGTCCACCAGAGACCATCAAAGTTCTTTTGCCATGAAAGACGCGCCTTCTACTCGCGTACTGATAAAAGTGGCAGCCGCCGTGGCTGGGCTATTCGGGGTTGCGACGATCATAGCGGGCACCGGCGTACTTATGGGCACGGACCCCGGGTACGTGGTCTACCGGCCGCTCCTGCTCTTCAACACGCTCATGGGCGTCGTCTACGTGGGTACCGCCGTGGCAATCTGGCGAAAGTTGAGACTCGGCACTTATGCGGCTGGGGCTGTGTTTGCGCTCAACGTGCTCGTTCTGGTCGCCGTCGCGCTGCTCTACCGGAGCGGAGGAGGGGTGGCCATAGACAGTCTGCGCGCGATGGGTGTTCGGACGTTCATCTGGTTGGTTATCTTCATCGCTACCTCGTCCATGCCGGCCCGGCGAGAACGACTGTAGTCGCCCGAGGAAAATCGCCCTATCAAACCCGTCCGATTGAACAGAGTGAAGGATCTACCCTTCCAGGCTGCTAAGAGGCTGTTGATGGACGGCGGACGGGTTATATCGCGGCATGGTCACGCACTGCGCATCTTTAAAGCTGACTAACGCCCCCTTGAACTCCCCTCCAGGGGGAGGTTGCGCCGGTACTTTGGTCTGCGATATTAGCTACATACAGCGCGTTCTGTTATTTCAAAGGCCGCTGAAAGCATGGAACAGATGCTTCGCTTCGCCGGCATGACACGCGGGGAGGGTGCGGCCTTTCTTGTGGTCCTCAGCGCCGCCTTTCCTGTGCTCCCCAGTGTCCGTGCCTCCTCCAACGCCCCCGTTTGACATCCTGAGCGCAGCGAAGGATCTGTTTTCTTCCGCAGCCTGAGCCTCTTCGGAGCGCCGCGCCACAAGCCGAGCGTTCCCGCCTCCTCCATGCTCGCGGAATGTCATCCCCCCGGAATGTCATCCTGAGCGAAGCGAAGGATCTGTTTTCTTTCGCAGCCACAGACGCTTCGGTGCGCCCGCACGACTCGGGAGGGCCGTTCTGCCTTCCCGGTGCTCCAGACGCCGGCACCTTCTCCCGCCTCCCAAGTGTCATCCCGACCAAGGCGGCGCCACCGACCCTCATCATGAACCCACCTCATCCGCCGCCGCGCGGAGGGACCTCCTCCCCATAGCAAAGAACACCCCCCACTCCAAAGCCGCTCACCAGAGACTTCACCACCCAAGCCTGAACAGCATCAGACGCAGAGACTGGTAGCGGTGGAGTGCCGCGCCGCAAGCCGGGCCTTCCCGCCCCCTCCACCCTCCCCGGAATGTCATTCCCCCGGAATGCCATCCTGAACAGAGCGAAGGATCTACCCTTCCAGCCTCCTGAGAGGCTGTTAAAACACAGAACGCGCTGTATGTAGCTGTCGATATGGACCAAAGCCCCAACGCAAGCTCCCCCTTCATGGAGATGAAATGGAGTGTTAAGCAGCCTTCCAGTCACCTACATCGGCCCGAACATCCGCGTTACATCCGGTCGAAAGTAAACCAACAGGCTCCTTAAGCCGCACCGGCTGCCGCGACTTTTGCCCCCTCAGCGGTTACAGCCCCGCAAGTTCGAGCCGGATCTGGGTCGAGAGGTCGAAGGCCGAGCGGAGGAAAGGAGGGATCTTCTGCAAGTAGCGCGCGCCGTCTACGTCGAGCAAGCCGCGCGACGCGCCGTGTACCTCCCGCACTTCCTCGATAACGTACTCGGAGACGGCCGGGTAAAGGCTCAGGAGCCGCTGGTGCATGGTGTGCAGAGTCCCGTTCACCCGTCGCAGCACAAGCAAGGCGTCAAAATGGCGGACTGCGGCGGCAATGCGGCCTTCCTCGCCCTTGGCGGCCTGCATGGCCCCGGCGGTCAGGCGCATCAGGTCGGCCTGTAAATCAGGAAGAGCGGTTTCCAGGTAGTGGCGCACCGGTGCCTCCGCCTCCTGGCCCGACGGATCCCGGCCTGCGCGGCGCTCCAGTCCTGCGTGGTAGACGGACGCGGCCGTCGTGACCGAAGCCAGCATCACCATCGCCTGCAAAAGGGCGGCTTCCTCGCGCGGGTTATCGTGCCGCTCTGCTTCCATGCCGGTCGTATCGTTGAGAAGAGTGTGGTTCAGCTGCCGCGCAAGTCTGCGCGTTCGCAGGCGGCACGGCAGCCGTTGAACGTCTCTCCGTCCAACCTGTTGCCGCGCGCAATCGTGGCGGAATGGCACGATGTCGGGACCGGCAGCGGCATTGAGGGCAAAAGCCAGTATATTTGCAGAGACTTTCTCCCGTGCCGAATGCGTTTACCCAAGACTCTCCTGTGGCTGGTGCCCTTCCTGCTGTTCTCGACAGCGGGATGCCGCTCCATGATGATGCGGGAAGCGCCGCCTCGGCCGATGCCGAACGCGCCGGCGTTCGAGACGCGGCGCGCCTCGGCTCACCTCAAGGTGCTCGGCGACGTAGCGCCCCGCGACTCTTCGCGCGCCGGGGATGCCACGCTGGAAGCGGCCGCGTACATTGAGGCGCAGATGCACGTATTTGAACTGCAACCGGCGCTCGGCGAAAGCTTCCGCGTGCCGTTCCGCGTCTTCGGAGCCGGTCCGGCCGGCAACTTCTTCGGCGCGCTCGCCGCCGGCGAACTCGCACTGCGTCCCGGCATCGATTATGAGCCGGATGAACGCTCGGACGTAGGCAGCGCCACCATCACGCACCGCTACCACGCCCCCACCGACGAGGCGATCGGTTCGCTTGCGCCCGCCACAAAGGCGCATACGGCCGTGATCCTTTCCTCGGACGCCGCCTCTACTTCGCGGCTGCGGAGGCTGCAAGCGCTCGGCGTGCCGCTCGTCGTCATAGAGGATCAGCCAGAGCCTGCCCGGCGCTTGCGGACCCTTGCCGGGCTGTTCGTGCTGCGGGTCTCGCCGGACGCCTCTCGGCGCGTGTTTGGCGACCCGGCGGACACGGCAAGCCCGGCCGACGGTCCTTTGCCGCAGCCCATGTTGCTGCGCGTCGGCGCGCGAACCGCGCCACCGGCCGTTCTGACGAACCTCTTCGGCTTTCTTGCCGGCGGATATCCCAAGTATTCTTCTGAACTGGTGCTCGTGTGCGCCCGGCTGCACTACCGAACGCCCACAGGTGCCGCAAAGGTGCCCGAAACCGGCGTCGCTGCGCTGCTGGAGGTCGCCCGGTCGATGAGCTACTTCTCGCGCTACGGCACCATGCCGGACCGGACGGTTCTCTTCGGGGTGCTGGACGGCGGCGTCGAGGGTCTGCGCGCCTACGTCGAACGCCCGCTGTGGGCGCTGTCTTCAACCCGCGCAGTCATCTTCATTGGCCTCTCGCACGAAGATGTGCCCGAGGCGCGCGCCCTCCTCGAACCCTATGGCATTCGCCTCATCGTCGTTGATCCGGGCGCGGCGACTCCCGGCGTAGCCGTGCAGCCTTCGAACGCCGAGACGGCCCTTTCGCTTGCGGCCCAGACCATGGACCGCCTGCTTGAAGAGACGGTGGCACCCGAACCGCTCTATCCCACCACCGGCCGCCACGTGCCGACACTCGCCCAACCCGAGTAAAGACGAATCATTCCATGCTTCCCTGCTGGCTTACCGACTCGCTGACGAGCGACCTCGACCGCGCGCTCCACTACACCCTCCTCTGGGGCCTTGAAGGCGTCGAACTGCGGACGGTCGGTGGGCCGGGCGAACGGGTGCCGTATGTCAACGAAGGCAAGCTTCGGCGCAGGCTCGAAGAGAACGAGCTTCCGCTCATGGCCGTCATGCCCGGCCTCTTCGAAGGCGAAACGGCCGACCGCGTCGGCTGGCTCAACGAAATCGCTGCGCTGCGCGAGACCATTGACTTTTGCCGGCGCACGGATTGTCGCATCATCCTTGCCTCCGCTTTCCCGGCAGGAAACGACGATCCGGCGGCGGCGTCGATCACGGCGGAAGCCCTGCAGCGTGCCGGTAAGGCGGTCGCGGATGCGGGCCTCGTCCTCGCGGTGATGAACGAATGGGACGGCCGCGTGAGGACCGGCACCGCGCTCGCGTCTCTCCTCGACGAGGTGAACCTTCCTTCGGTAAAGGCAGCCTGGCATCCCGCCGATGCGCTTCGCGCCGGAGAGTCCTCGACGGACGGCCTCGCGGCGCTCTCCGGGCGCGTCGCCTTTGTGCGCTGCGCCGATGGAAGCGGCCGGGGAGAAGCATGGACGGCCGCCGCCTTCGGCGAAGGCGAAGTCGGGTGGCAGGAGACGCTGTTTGCCCTTCGCCGCTCCGGCTTCGACGGCCCTCTTAGTCTTAATCTGGAGATCGAACCGAAACCAAAACAGGGCCTCAACGATTCCTCGCGACTCATTGCGATGATTCGAAAAGCTCGTTAAACGAGACTGCCCATGGCAAGCGACGAGCAAAATGATCCGGACGGCTGGGGACCTCCGCCGACGCTCAACGCGCGGTTGCGCTTTGGCTGGGGAGCGCTGTGGGTCTCGCTCATGACCGTTCCGGCGAGTATCGGCCAGATCGCGGCGCACCGGCGTGACCCCTCGCCCGGTACGTTCTACCGCTGGGCGGGCCGGTGGGGCCGGTCGAGTCTTCACGGCCTCGGCGTGCGTGTCGATCTGCAGATGAACGCGCGCCTCGACGCGGCGCGGCCGCACGTCTTTATCGCGAATCACCAGGTAGCGGCAGATATTCTGGCGCTGGCGGCCGCGCTGCCGCAGGCATTCGGCTTCATCGCCAAGGCCGAGCTAAAGCGCGTGCCGCTGATGAGTACCGCCATCCGCCACTCGCCTTCCATCTACATCGACCGGAGCACGCCGAGGCGGTCGCTGGAGAGTATGCGCGAAGCCGGCCGCCGCATCCGGGCAGGAACGTCCGTGCTTGTCTTTCCCGAAGGCGCGCGCTCCTACTCGCCCGTCATGGGTCCCTTCAAGCGGGGCGCGTTCCTGCTCGCCATCGAGGCAGGAGTCCCGGTCGTGCCGGTCACCATCCTGAACGCCTACCGCCTGCTCAACGAGCAGGACAAAGTGGCGGCCGGAGGCACCATCCGCATGGTACTGGACGCGCCCATCCCAACCGAGGGCCTCCGGCGCGGCGATGCGCTTGCGCTTGCCAACCAGGTGCGCGCCGTAATGGAGGGAAGACTGGAGGAATACGTATCTTCCCTGTCAAAGGCCGAAAAGGAGCGCGCCCGCGCCGAGCGGCAGCGGCAGGCTCCGCTCGACCCAAACGACTACTAATCCATTCTCCACGGGAAGATGTCCATCTCCGTCCAAACGGTTCGCCACATCGCCTCGCTTGCGCGGCTTCAATTTTCGGAAGAGGACGAGTCCCGGCTGGCCGGCGAGATGAGCCGCATCCTCGACTTTATGGCGAAGCTGAACGAACTCGACACGACGGGCGTGCCGCCGATGCAGCATGTGCTCGATCTCTACAACGTGGACCGGCCGGACGTCGTCAAAGAGCGCATCAGCCGGGAAGAAGCCCTCCGTCCGGCCCCCGACGCGGATGAGGCTTTCTTCCGAGTACCAAAGGTCATCTCCTGAATTCCGGTCGCGCCTTTACCACTCCGCCGCGACCCCGTTTCCTATCGTTCCCTGACTATGGCCCGTAAGTCCCGCAACACCGGCCGGCGGCCGCATGACGCCGTTCACCACACGCGGCGCGCTCCGGAGAAGCCGGAAACATGGTGGGACCGGCTTGCCCCGCGCACGCAGCATCTGGCGTGTCTCGGCGCGCTCTTGCTGCTCTCGCTGCTCTTCTTCGCGCCGGTGCACTTCTCCGGGCTTTCGATCATCGGCAGCGACACGGTGAACTGGCGGTCCATGGCCCAGGGCATCCTGGAGGCCACCAAGCGTACCGGCGAGCGGCCGCTCTGGCTGCCGAACGCCTTCGGCGGAATGCCGGTCTACACGATCTCCTACCTGTCGTCGGTGCCCCAGATCGACAGCTTGCTGACGCTCCTGCGCTCATTTCTGTGGCCAACCTCGCACTTCTTCGTGCTGCTCGCGGGCACCTACGCGCTCGTGTACCACCTCACCCGCGAAAAGCTTTCCGCCGTCTTCTCCGCAGCCGCGTTCGGACTGACGACGTACATGATGCTTATCCTCGTAACGGGGCACAATACCAAGTTCATCGCTCTCTGCTACGCGCCGTGGCTGCTGCTGGCCTTCGCCCACGCCCTGCGCCGCCCGAACCTCCTCTCCGGACTCCTCTTCGCGGCCGCCCTCGCCCTCAACCTGCGCGCAAACCACATCCAAATCACCTACTACATCGGGTGGATCATCGGGATCTGGTGGATCGTGGCGCTGGTCTTCGCGGCGCGGGCGGGAGAGCTTAAGACCATCGGCCTCGCTACGCTGTGGCTGCTGCTCGGCGCAGTGCTCGGCGTCGCGATGGTCGCGCAGCCTTACCTGGTCATGGCTGAGTACAAGGCGTTCACGCAGCGCGGCGCGGCAGCCGGAGCGGTCGCCGGGGGCGGCGGCCTGGACTGGTCCTACGCGATGGCCTGGAGCCAGGGCTTCGGCGAGCTGTTGACGCTGCTCGTCGCGAACATCTTCGGCGGAGAAGGGGCGCTCTACTGGGGGCCAAAGCCCTTCACCGCCGGACCGCACTACGTCGGCGGTATCGTGATCGCGCTGGCCATCGTGGGCGTCTGGCGCGGACGGAAGCCTGCGGGTCTGGCACTCGGCATCGCCGCCGTCGTGATGATGCTGTTCTCTCTCGGAGAGTATTTCCCGCTCTTAAACCGGCCATTCTTCGACTACTTCCCGCTCTTCAGCTCTTTTCGGGTGCCGGAAACCTGGCTTAGCGCCGTAGCCCTCGTGCTGGCCGTGCTCGCCGGGATCGGCCTCGCGCGCGTTGCTCGCCGGGACGAGTCCGCGGAGGCGGACCGGCGCGACATGAACGCCGGCCTCATCGCCCTGGGCGTCGTAGCCGTTCCCGTCCTCATTCTCCTGCTCTTCGGAAGCAGCCTCCTGAGCTTTGAGCGCCCGAACGAGTTTGAGCAGACGAAAGCAGCCGTCGCGCAGCAGCTTCAAATAGCGCCCGATAGTCCGCAGGCGGTGCAGACCACGCGCCAGTACCTGTCGGCGCAGGTTGCGGGTCCGCGCGTGGAGGCGTTCCGGCAGGACACCATTCGGACGCTGGTGTTTCTGCTCTTTGCGGCGGCGGTGCTCTTCTTCTTCCGGCGTGGGGCGCTGCCGCACTGGGCCGTACAGGTGGCGCTCGCGCTGCTCGTTATCGTGGACCTCTGGGGCGTCGACCGGCGCTATTTCAACAAGGACATGCTTGCGCCCGCGCCCGACGTGGCGGCGCAGATTCCCAACTACGACTTTGACCAGTTCCTGACCGAGCAGCAGCGAACGGACGGTGGGCTGGGGCATTTTCGCGTGCTTTCGTTCGAAAGCAACAACCCGATCACAAACGCGCGGCCATCCTACTACTACGAATCCGTCGGAGGTTACAGCGCAGCCAAGCTGCGGCTTTACCAGGACTTTGCCGAAAATGTCCTCTTCGACCCGCGGACCGGAATGCCGAACGAATCCGCGCTGGATCTGCTCAATACGCGCTACATCATCGCGCCGGGCGTCCTTCCCGGCACCGAGCCGGTGTTCCAGGGCAGCCAGGGAATGCTGGTGCTGAAGAACACCGACGCCGCGCCGCGCGCCTTCTTTGTGGGGAGAACGGAGGTGATCGCCTCCGCCGAGGAGACGTGGGCGCGCCTTCGCAGTCCTGCCTTCGACCCGCGCGAGGTCGCTATCCTCCCGGAGCCGCTCGATCTTCAAACCACCGCTATCGACGCCGGCAGCACCGCAAGCGTCACGCTGCAGTCCTACGAGCCGGACGCTATCGAGTGGCAGGTCGCTACCGACGCGCCGCGCTTGTTCGTCGCCAGTGAGATCTACTACCCGGCCGGATGGAACGCGTACCTGGACGGGCAGCCAGTGCCGATACACCGGGTCGACTATCTGCTCCGCGGCGTGGCAGTCCCCGAAGGTTCGCACCGCCTCGAGATGCGCTTCGAACCCGCCACCGAAAGGTCGGCGTTCTGGCTGACGCTGATCTCGACCATTCTTGTTTACGGCGGCATCGTAGTGCTGCTCGGACTCGCCTACAACCGCCGGCGGCAGGGGAGCGCGCAAGAGGGCGGCGAGTAGCAGCCGGCAAACCAGACGACGTGGCCCAATTATGAAGCGCCTGCTCTTTCTGACCTATTACTTTCCGCCCTCCGGGGGTCCCGGTGTTCAGCGGGCGCTGAAGTTTGCGCGCTACCTTCCCGCGTTCGGCTGGGAACCCACCGTGCTGACGGTGCGGCCCGACCATGCCGCCTACCCGGCCCTCGACGAATCCCTCTTCGACGACGTGCCGGTCGATCTGCACGTCTTTCGCACAGCCGCGTGGGACCCGTACGCGGCCTATGCGCGGCTCCTTGGCAAAGAAAAGCAGGAGACCGTCGGCGTGGGGTTCGTTTCCCGGGAGCAGCCCGGATGGAAGGAAGGATTGGCCCGCTGGGTGCGCGCCAACCTGTTCATCCCGGATGCGCGCGTGGGCTGGCTGCCGTTCGCCTTTGTGCGCGGAAGCCACTTGCTTCGCCGCCAACCTTTCGACGCCATCATGACCTCCACGCCGCCGCACTCGGCCCACCTGGCGGCGTGGATGCTCTCGCGCAGGTTCGGCGTGCCCTGGCTGGCGGACTTCCGCGACCCGTGGACGGACATTTCCTACCTGCACGATATGCCCCGCACCGAGGCGGCGCGCAAACTCGATCTGGCGCTGGAAAAGGCCGTGTTGCGCTCGGCGGACGGCGTAGTCGCGGTGGGCGATTCGCTGGCGAGACTCTTGTCGGGCAAAGCCGGGCGCAGGGTGGACGTGATCCACAACGGGTATGATGAAGAGGACTTCGCCGGACTCACGCCCGAGGCGTTGCCGGACTTCACGATCGTTCATACCGGCAACCTCGCCGCCTCGCAGAACCCGGTGGCGCTCTGGCAGGCGCTTTCTGCCGCGCGCGCGCAGGGTGGATTGCAGCATCTGCGCCTCGTGCTCGTCGGCAACACCGACGCCGCCGTTCTCGAAGGGCTGAGGGCGCACGGGCTGCAGGACTGCCTCACGCTGGTCCCCTATCTACCGCACCGGGAGGCGATCCGGTACATGATGGGCGCGTCGCTGCTGATGTTGTCCATCCCCAATGTGCCCGATGCCGACGGCATCATCACCGGGAAGATCTTCGAGTATCTGGCTTCCGGCAGGCCGGTGCTCGGAGTCGGTCCGGTGCCGGGAGATGCGGAGGCGATAACAGCGCGTGCCGGTGCCGGGCAGTTCTTCGCCTATGACGATGCGGCGGGCATCGAATCGTTCGTCGGCCGGCATCATGCAGCCTGGCTGCAGGGCGCGCCGCTCCCGGGCGCGCCGGCGGATGCTGCAGGCCGCTACAGCCGCAAGCGAGAAGCGGGACTGCTCGCAGAACGGCTGCAAGGGATGGCCAGTGCCTACGCGGCCGGAGACAGAGCGGCACAGCAATAGAAGAAAGATGCTGCGCCGCCGAACCCGCATTCTGCTCGTCTACCTGCACGCCGCCTCCTTCGTACAGGAAGACGCGGCGCATCTGTCGCGGTGGGCGGACGTGCGCACGTTTCTCGTCCCCGGCTCCGACGGCAAGGCAGCTTCATTGCTCGCAGGGCAGCTTCGCTTTTTCTTCTGGCTCCTTCGCGAGTTGCCTCGTGCAGACTGCGTTTTCGGCTGGTTCGTCGATTACCACCTGTTCCTTCCAACGCTTCTCGCGAGGGCGATCGGAAAGCCGGTGGTTGCGGTCGTCGGCGGTATGGACGCGAACCACCTGCCGGAGTACGGCTACGGCGTCTTTGACAGCCCCTGGCGGGCCGCGCTTGCCCGGTTCATCTATCCACGCCTCGCGCTGCTCTTGCCGGTGGCCGAGGCGCTCATGTTCGCCGAAACGGCTTTCGGGGCCGAAGGCGTCCAGGCCGACGGCGTACGTGCCAACGGCGTACGGGCGCATCTGCCGGCACTGCGCGTGCCCTACCGCGTCCTTCCCACCGGATACGACGCCGACTTCTGGACGGCTTCGGATGCGCCGCGCGAGCGGGCGGTGCTGACGGTTGCGTTCATCGGCTCGATGAGAACGGCGAAGATCAAAGGCGTCGATCTACTGGTTGAGGCGGCGCGGCAGCTTCAGGGCGTGCAGTTTAGCGTTGCAGGGGTCGATCCGGCGTTTGAACCGCAGTTGCGCGCGGCCCTCCGTCCGCCGGAGAATGTGCTGTTTCTCCCGCCGCGTCCGCGCGAGGCGCTGCGGGACCTCTACCGGCGGGCCTCCGTTTACGCGCAACTCTCACGCACCGAAGGCCTGCCGAACGTGCTTTGCGAGGCGATGCTTTGCGGATGCGTGCCGGTCGGAAGCCGCGTTGGCGGCATTCCGGAAGCCATAGGCGGCGCTGGTTTAATCGTCGAGCGGGCGGACGCGCATGAGATCGCCGATGCCATAAAGACGGCGCTTCAATCGGACGGTCAATCGGCACGCCGTGCCGCGCGGGAGCGAATTGCAGGCAGGTTCACCAACTCGGCGCGGTCACTGGAGCTTGAGGCAGCGTTGAAAAGGCTGATCACATCCGCCGAGGCCAAGCCGTGACTGGTTCTCCGCCCTGCCGACGCCTGCTCATGCTAACCTTTGGAGGATGGCAGCACGCGAGTTCGCGGCTCCGCGCAGCAGCCTACGTCAGTAGACTCGAGGAAGCAGGTTGGGACGTGACCTGGCTGTCCCGGACCAACCCTGCACACGGTCGCATCCGATTTATGATTGACAAGCGTAGACGCGCGCTGCACCGCATGTGGCGTATACTTGCGGCCGATGTGGATCTCCTTTTCGTTCATCGCCTCTTCCTGTCGCCTTTCTTGCTGTGGATTCTGAGAATTCGCGGCGTGCCCTTTGTATTCGATTTTGACGACGCCATTTATCTCTACCCCGGCGGAGAGCGAAGCACCGTTCGGATGATCAAAGGCGCAGCCGCCGTAATCGTCAGCTCGCCCGAACTGGCGGTATTCTGCAGAGCGCAGGGCGTTGAACCGGTTGTAATTACAACACCGGTCGACGCGGACCGAATCGTCCCGGCCCTCGCGCAGCGATCTGGCCCCTGCGTTGTTGGGTGGCTCGGCTCCCCATGGACGGCGCACTACCTTTCCTCGGTGGCACCTGCGCTTGAAGAGGTTGCCGCTTCAGTCAACGCTGAAATCGTGGTGGTAGGCGGCGGCGCGTTTCGCCTGCCGGAGTCTCTTCCAGTCCGATACCGGGAATGGTCCTATGAAGCCGAACCCGCTCTTCTTCAAGAAATGGACATCGGCATCATGCCCCTTTCCGACGACGAGTGGTCGCGGGGCAAAGGAGGGTACAAGCTGCTGCTCTACATGGCCGCAGGGTTGCCCGTGGTGGCAAGTCCGGTTGGAATCAACACAGAAATTGTGCGACACGGGGAAACCGGGTACCTTGCGCGCGATACGGAGGAGTGGACGATGTACCTTCATCGCCTGTGCACCCATGCTGAAGAGCGTAAAGAGATGGGCGCGGCGGGGCGTCGGTTGGCCGAGAATCACTATAGCCGCACGGCCTGCTTCGGAGCGCTGCAATCGGTGTTAAAATCCTGCATGAGCAAATGAGCTTGCCTCCATCCCCAACCGACATTGCCGCGCTCTCGGAACTTCTGAAGCAAAGTAGCCCTGCCATTCTCGAACTCGGCTGCGGTCCGCATAAAACAGCGGGAGCCATCGGGATCGATTCGCTTCCGCTCCCCGGCGTGGACTTTGTTTGCGATCTGGAAGAAGGGCTGGCCTTCCTGCCGAAGAACTCGCTGGACGAGGTGCGTTCGCGCCATGTTCTTGAACATATAGAACGCTTCGAACCGCTTATGCGCGACGTTCATCAGGCGCTTAAACCGAATGGCCGGCAGGTGGTTGTCGTGCCTCACTTCTCAAATCCCTACTACTACTCGGACTATACGCACCGGCGCTTATTTGGCCTTTATTCCTTTGATTACTTCGCCCGCGTGGAGCATCAGTTGCGGCGCAAAGTGCCTGCGTTCTATACCGACTTCGAGTTCAAGGTCATAGAACGGCAGTTGGTTTTTAAATCCCCTTTCCTCCTGCGTAATCTTTTTCGTCAACTGCTCAACCGCGTTTTTAACCTGAACAGTTATATGCAAGAGCTTTATGAGGAGGTGTTCTGTTATGCCTTCCCGTGCCAGGAGATTCGGTTTGTAATGGTTCCTTTGAGTCCCGACGGAAGGGAGAAGGAATGCGGCGACGCCGGCCTGTGAGCACCCCCTTCAAGCGCCTTGCGCGGCAGAGCGCGATCTACGCCCTCGGCAACGTGGCGGCCAAGCTCAGCGGCCTGCTCCTCGCGCCGCTGTACCTGAACGAGATCTACCTGACGCAGGTGGCCTTCGGGTACCTCGTCACCCTCGAAGCCACCGCCGCCCTCGCCATTCCGCTCATCGGCCTCGGGCTGACCTCCGGGCTGCTCAAGTTCCTCGCCGACCCGGACATGGAGGCGCACCACGACGCCGTTCCCTTCACTACGCTCGTGATCAGTGTCGCCGTGGCACTCGCCATGGTGGCGCTGATGTGGTTCGCTGCGCCGGCCGCCGCCGAACTTCTCTTCGGGACGGGTGGGAGCGCGTTCCTGATCCGCCTTCTGGCGGTATACGTTGCGCTGAAGGCCGTGGGCGGGGTGCCGTTCATGCTGCTGCGCGCCAACGAGCGCGCCGGCTGGTACGTCGCGGCGGCGTCCGCCGAAACACTCATCATGATCGGCGGGGCCTACTACGCGCTTGCCGTGCTCGGCCTCGGCCTCGAAGGCGTTCTGTGGGCCTACGTGCTCTCCTCGGGCGCAAGCACGCTGCTGCTCACCGTGGGCATGGTCGCGCGCGTGCGGTGGAAAGTCGACGCGGCGCTCCTGGCCCGGCTCGTGCGCTTCGGCGCTCCGCTGGCACTCGCCGGCATCGCCCTGCCGTTCCTCCACGTGGGCGACCGCTACCTTCTCGAGTGGCTCGCGGACACGCGCGAGGTGGCGGTCTACGGCTGGGCCGCGCGCATCAGCGGCGTGCTGAACATGTTTCTCGTGCAGAGCTTTCAACTGGCCTTCGCCGTTGTGGGCCTGAAAACGCTCGGAAGCGAGCCGGCGGGCGCGGCGCTGCACCGCCGCACGTTCAGGCACTTCGGCATCTGGTCCTGCTGGCTCGCCCTCGGCCTCTCGCTCTTCGCCTTCGACGCGACCGCGCTCCTCTCGGACAACCCCGACTATCTCCGCGCGGCCATGCAGGTCTTTCCGCTCAGCCTCGGCTTCGTGTTCTACGGCCTCTACGCGGTTACCGTGAACGTTGTCTATGCCTCTGGGGCCACCGGCACCGTCGCGGCGGGCGTGTTCGGCGCGGCCGTGTTCAACGGGCTTCTGAACCTGGTCCTGATTCCGCCCTTCGGCGGCATGGGCGCGGCCGTGGCAACACTCGCCGCCTACGCCCTCCTTGCCTTCATGGCCGAGCGCGCCGCGGTGCGGCAGCAGGCCGTCGTCTTTCCCTGGCGCTCGCTCGGCATTGCGCTCGGCCTGACACTGCTGCTCTGGCTGGCGGCCCTGCCGTCGCAGACGTGGAGCATGGGAGCGCGCCTCTCATTTCGCAGCGCCCTCATGCTCTCGTACCCTGTTCTGACGTGGGCCGTCGGCTTATATTCCCCCGACGAGGTGGCCCTCGCGCGTTCGTGGCTGCAACGGCAGTGGCGCACGCGCCGGCCATGGTAGCCGGAGCGGCAGCGGATTCTTGATGAACAGGACCCTCTCTTCGCCCGGGTCGTTCGTCTTAGCGCCCGCCTCGGCTCTGCCTTCTATTTTTCAGGGGCGAAACTGCCCGTTTGACCTCAGCAGCGATTCTATTGGCAACGCAAACGCGCAAGAAATCAGGCTTTATCGAGCGATTGCGCCCGCGGCTTGCCGCGCCGCGTCCGGTCGCCCCGCCGTCGGACGAGCCTCCCGGCCGGCCGGTCGTGGCCATGGTCGTCTGCGTGCTCATCTCCTGCCTGCTCTGGTTTACCCTCACCATGCGCGAGACGTACGTCCGCGTCGTGGAAATGCCGACTGAAGTCATCAACCTGCCGGCTGATCAGGCGCTTGTGGATCTGCCGCCGCGCCACGTCCGGGTGGAGGTGCAGGGGCCGGGATGGCAGCTCTTCGGCCTTTTTGGAATGTTCAGCATCGCCTCCGAGAGTTGGACCATTCCCATCGACGCCTCCCAGAGCCAGGCGAACCTCGAAGCAACGCTGCAAGGGCAAACGCTCCAGAAGAACGTCCTCATCCGCAACGTGACGCCGGCCCGCATCGACCTCGAACGCGAACAGCGCATCATGCGCCGTGTCCCCGTCCGGCTCATTGCCGAGATCAACACCCCGCCCACGCACGACCTTGCGGGGCCGCCCGTCGTCGACCCGGACACGGTAGCGGTTGCCGGTGCCCGCTCCGTCGTGAGCGGTATCCGCTTCTGGCCGACGGAGCGCTACGAGAAAAACGACTTGCGCGATTCGATCGCCGTTGAACTCGCCCTTGCCGATACGCTCGGTGGACTGGTCACGCACAGCCCGCAGAAGGTCCTCCTGCGCGCCCAGGCGCTGGTGTTTACCGAAAGCACGCGGGAGATCGACGTCACGGTCCGAGGCATCCCGTCCGGGCGCGAGGTCGTTCGCCTCGAGCCGTCCTCCGTGCGTGTGCGCTACCGCGTCCCGCTTTCGCAGTATGACCAGGTGCAGCGCGCTATGGACTTCTACGCGGAAGTTTCCTACGAGGACATTCTGACCGATACGACGGGGCGGATCAGGCCGGAGTTGCACCTCCCGCCGGACCTCGAGATCCGCGATGTCGAGATGTTTCCGCCTACGCTGCGCGCCTATCAGGTGGTTTCTCAATGACCTGGTTCCGGTTCGCATGATCTACCTCGTTCTGGCTGTAACGTGCAGCCTTGCCATTGGCGTCATCTTCAAAATGGCCGGCGCGCGCGGTTTGGACCGCCTCGGTCTGCTCACGGCCAACTACCTCGTCGCCGTGATCGTAGGCGGCATCCTCTTTCTGATCAAACGCGAGGGAACGGGGATGCCGGATTTGAGCGCGTTCCTCATCGCGCTCGGCGCGGTGCAGGGGGCCGTCTTCATCTCCTGCTTCTTCATGCTCGCTCTCGCGACGCACACCGCAGGCGTGAGCCTTGCCATCGGCGTGATGCGCGTTTCCGTCGTTATTCCGGTGGCCGTGGCGTGGTTGGTGTGGAACGAGGTGCCCTCCGTTGGGCAGCGAATCGGCCTTACGCTCGCCTCGGGCGCGTTCTTCCTGATCGCACAGCGACCCCGAAGGGCGCGCAGCCTGCGCGTAGAAGAATCCAGCGACGGCAGAAGAGTCTTTGCCACCCTCGCGCTGCTCTTCATCACCGGCGGACTCGTGGACGTGTTCTTTAAGCTCTACAACGAACGATTCGCCGCGACGGGCGACAAGAACCTGTTCCTGTTCATCATCTTCTCGTCGGCCTTCCTCATCGGCCTGGTTTCGCTCGTCTACCGGCGGGTGAAAGGCACCCCGTGGCCGAGGCCGCAGGTGTGGGCGTGGGGCGTATTGCTGGGTACGGTGAACTACCTTTCGGCGGCGTTCTTCTTGAGGGCCGTCAGCCTGCTGCCGGCGCCCTTCGTATTTCCGGCAAACAACATCTCGCTCGTGATCGGCGCGGCGCTGCTCGGCGTCACGTTCTACCACGAGCGCCTGTCGAGGCTCAACGTGATCGGACTCCTCGCCGCAGCCGTAGCCCTGTTCTTGCTTACGGCAGGGTAGTGGAGGGGCCTTTTTGCGGTTTCGGACGTAAACAGATTCAGTAGCCACAAGACGACGAGAGCGACCATGCCGCAGATTGCACTTCCGTTCAACATGGACGCCGCGCCGCAGGCAGACTGGTTGCAGCGCCTCAGCGCGGACGCCGTCGAAGCGTGGGGCGGCGTGCGAACTGCAGGACCGCAGCCGCGTCTGCACCTGTCTCCGAGACAGACCATCGTTCACGCGGACGCGCTCGACTGGATGCGCGATCTGCCGCCCTGCTCGGTTCATGCCGTCGTGACAGATCCACCCTATGGCGTGAGCGAGTATGAAGGGCTTGATCATGAAAAGCTGCGCGCGGGCCGAGGCGGAGTCTGGCGCATACCCCCCGCGTTCGACGGAGCGCGCCGCCGGCCGGTGCCAAGTGCAACGGCCGCTCTGGCCAGGCGGTTGGGCGCCTTTCTCAGGCACGCGGAGGCGTAGGTTGGCCCCGCACCCTCTTCAACCTTTTAGATCACATGTTCATCCACAGCGTTTATTTCAGCCTGCCGGACTCGTTTTCTCCGGCTGACGGTGCTGCTTTTGAAGCGGCTCTGCATGGCCTCACCGCCATCGAGGGTGCCCTGCACGCCTGGGCCGGTCCTCCCGTGGCCTCGGCCCGGCCGGTGGTGGACGGCGACTACAGCTTCGGCCTCACGGTCGTCTTTAAGGACGCGGCGGCCCACGACGCTTACCAGACGCATCCGACCCATCAGGCATTCCTCGCCCGCTACGCACCGCGTTGGAACCGCGTGCGCGTGTTCGACTTCTCCGAATGAACGAGGCACCGGGCAGTCGTAACCGGTTGTGAATACTGGCCGTTGGAACGGCCGCGCGCCGCCCGGCCGGAACCTCTTGTGCGGTTCCGGTTACATCTCGCTCCGTTTACCGCTACGCTTCTGCCGTCCTGCGATCCATGATCGGTACTGTTGGCTCTCTCCTGCTGCTTGTCTCCTTCGTCTCCTTCATCCTCTCAGGTGTGGCCTACTTCCAGTCCGCCCGAGACGCCGCCGGCGCGCCTGAGTGGAAGCGGCTCGGGAGGGGCGCATGGGCGCTCGGCTCGGGGGTTATCCTCGTAGCCTCGGTCCTCCTCTTCTACCTGATTCTCAGGCATCAATTCCAGTATGCCTATGTCTACCAGTACTCTTCGCTGGACCTTCAGTCGCGGTATCTCTTTTCTGCCTTTTGGGCGGGTCAGGAGGGATCGTTCCTGCTGTGGATCGTCTACACCGGCGTACTGGGGCTGACTTTGATGAAGACGGCGAAAGGCTGGGAGGCCCCGGTCATGGCCGTGGTTGCGCTCTGCCAGGTCTTTCTCGTCTCAATGATCGTGGGCCTCAAGTTCGGCGCGTTCCATATCGGCTCGTCTCCGTTCGCGCTTCTGGCCGAGCGGTTTCCGGATGCACCCGTCTTCCAGGCCAACCCGAACTTCGTTCCCGCCGACGGCAACGGACTGAACGACCTTCTGCAAAACTACTGGATGATGATCCATCCGCCGACGCTTTTCGTCGGTTTTGCCACCATTCTGGTGCCGTTCGCCTACGCCGTTTCGGGGATGTGGAAGCGCCGGTACGCGGAGTGGGTCCGCCCCGCGCTCCCGTGGATGCTCCTTGCAAGCATGGTGCTCGGCGTCGGCGTGGCGCTTGGTGGCTACTGGGCCTACGAGACGCTCTCCTTCGGCGGCTACTGGGCCTGGGATCCCGTGGAGAACTCGTCGCTGGTACCATGGCTCGTGGCCGTGGCTGCACTCCACACGATGCTGGCGCAGAAGAAGAGCGGCGCAAACTACAAAGCCTCGCTCGTCCTGACGGTCTCGGCCTTCATGATGACGATCTACTCGACTTTCCTCACCAGAAGCGGCATTCTCGGCGACCTCTCCGTCCATTCCTTCGTCGATCTCGGCCTTTCGAATCAACTTCTCGCGTGGCTCCTCTCCGTCGGCGTGCTTGGCTACGGGCTGTTCGCCTACCGCTACCGAGACCTGCCCGTGCGCGAGCGAGCGTCGAACATGCTCTCGCGCGAGTTCATGATCTTCAGCGGCGCGATGCTGCTTACGATTGCGGCCGGAGTCATTATCCTCGGTACGAGCGCGCCGATTCTCGGCCACGTCTTCCGCGACAATCCGTCCGCCGTTCCCGTCTCTTTCTACAACAAGTGGACGCTGCCGCTGTCGGTCGGCTTTGTCTTTCTTGCGGGACTCGGCCAGATGTTCTGGTGGACGAAGATGAGCGTCGAGAACGTGAACCGGATGCTTCTGCGCCCCGTGATCCTTTCGGTCGTCAGCACCGTCCTCGTGCTTGCCTTCACGCCCTTTGTCGAAGGCACCGTAGGGCAGGCCCCTGCGCAGGCAGCGGGCGCCGCCGTCGAGGCCGGGATGTTCGCGGGCCTTGGGGCCATCTGGAGCGTCTATGGCATGGGTCTGCTCCTCACGCTGCTGCTGTTTGCGGCCTTCTTCGCGCTTTACGGAAATCTTCAGGTACTCTGGCGCATCGGCCGTGGAAACCCGAAACTCGCCGGCGGAGCGATTGCCCACGTCGGGTTTGCGCTCGTCATCTTCGGCATCATCACCTCCGGAGCGTTTAGCGATCCGCTTGCCCACGCGACCGGCGTGCAGATGGGCGAGAGCCGCGACAACTTCGTGCTCGAGCGCGGGCAGACCCGCCAGGTCGGCGACTACCGCGTTACCTACGCCGATCGGCAGCCGACACCGGAAGGCTACACGTCCTATCGCCTCGACTTCGTCGACGGAAGGGGCCGCGCCTTTACCATGAACCCGGTTGTCTACAAGAGCCGTAAGGAGCAGTGGATCCAGCACCCCGACATCCAAAGCTATGTCGAAAAGGACATCTTCACCGCCGTAAGCCCGAGCGTCATGTTCGTCTCCGACAAGGACGAAGCGCCGGGACAGGTGACGCTCGCGCGCGGCGACAGCGTCTTGCTCGCGGGAGGTCAGTACATACTCCGCTTTACCGGCTTTGACCTGAACGTCGACAAAGCCGTCCTGCCCGCCGAAGCGGACATCTCGGTGGCCGCCGCCCTCTCCGTGACGGACCGCCGCTCCGGCGAGACGCGGATGCTGCAGCCCGTGTACGTCATCCTGAAGGACCGTTCGCAGCGATTCGTGAAAGCGGGCCTGGAGGACTGGGGCCTCGACGTGGCCTTCACGGGCATGAATGTGGACAACGGGCAGATTAACCTTGCCGTGGGCGGCCTCGCCGTCGATGAGGAGGATTGGCTGGTGGTGCAAGCCTATGAGAAGCCTTTCATTAGCGTTCTTTGGCTTGGCGTTTTAATCCTGTCGCTGGGCTTTGGCGTCGCGCTGTACCGCCGCATCTCCGAGCGGCGGACGAAGCGCAAACCGGCCCTTGTAGCGGCCTGACGACCAGAACCTACACGGCCCCTTCGACCGCTTCGTAGAGCCGGTCCCAGCTGTACTTCGGCTTCTCCCGCCTCACGCCCTCGGAGAGGCGGCCCGCCATGTTCTCTTTGAAGTAGCGAACAATGGCCGCTGCAAGCGCCGGCGGATCTTCCGGCGGCACGACAAGCCCCGCCTCGCCGTCGGGAACGATCTCCGCCAGTCCGCCCACGTCCGTCACGATGAGCGGCTTTTCGAAGTGGAAGGCAATCTGCGCCACGCCGCTCTGCGTTGCAGAAACGTAGGGCTGCACGACCACGTCGGCGGCGGCGAAGTAGTCGCCTACGCGCTCGGTCGGGATGTAGTCGGTGTGCAGGAGGACGTTTTGCTGCAGGTTGTTGCGGCGAATGGCGGCGTGGTAAGGGCCGGCGTCCTCATAGAACTCCCCGGCAACGAGGAGCCGCGCGTCCGGCAGTTCCTTCAGAACGGCGGGCATGGCGTCGAGCAACGTGAGCAGCCCCTTGTACCGCCGGATGAAGCCGAAGGACAGCAGCACGGGGCCGCTTTCGGGAATGCCGAGCCGCCGTCGCCCTTCCTCTCGGGACGGCGCTTCGCCGAATAGATCGTAGATCGGGTGCTGAATGCGCGCCACAGGCTTCTGAATGCCGAGCACGCGGATGTCCTCCTCCACCGACTCCGACATCACGATCAGCCGGTCGCAAGAGCGCAGCAGAAATCGGCTCAGCCGCTCGTCGCCCGGGCGGTGCTCGTGGGGGATGGCGTTGTCCACAACCGCGACGACGTGAACGCCCTTTCTCCGGAGATGGCGCGCAATGAGGCCAAAGGAGGGCGCGAAGAAGGGCATCCAGTACTTGAAAACGAGCACGTCCGGATGCAGCAACTCGATTTCGCGCGCCGTCCTGGCCCAGGTGGCCGGGTTCACCGTCGAAAGAATGCGGCGGGCGGGGACCGGATCATGCACCGCGCCTTCCTCGAACTGCGACTTGCCGGGGAAGAGCATCTCCGGGTACTGCGTCGTAAACGTGAACGCCGACGTGCGCCAGCCGCGCGCCTGCAACCCGTGATACATCGTTTCCAGAAAGTGCGCAATGCCGCCCCGGAAGGGGTGCATGGGGCCAAGAAGAACAGCGTGAGGAGCGGTCTTTTCTTCGACGTTCGCGTTCGTGAAAGGCATAGAAGAAGTCTTGGAGTGACAAAACGCCGGCGGAAGCACCGGGGAAGAACGATCTTCCGGCGCGTAAGTTACGGCATAGTCGTCCGGCCCGCCGCAACCGCTTCCCGCCGCCTGGTGGCGTGAATAGATCGAAAGGGCGTGCCGCGCGGCCTCTTCGTGCGTAGATTGCCTCTGTACTGCCGATCAACTGCTACTGCTGCCGCTATGCCTGCCGAGCTTACCGCTGATTTCGCCGACGCGCTTCGCGCCCGCGTCCAGGGATCCGTCCATACCGATTCGATGACCCGCGCGCTCTACGCGACCGACGCGAGTCTTTACAAGATGATGCCGCGCGCCGTGCTCGTGCCCCGCTCGGTGGAGGACGTTCAGGCCGCGCTCACGTGCGCCGCCGAGTACCGCATCCCGCTTCTGGCACGCGGCGGCGGGTCGTCGCTTGCGGGGCAGACCGTCGGACCCGGCCTTGTCATCGACTTTACCGTCCATCTCAACCGCATTCTCGAGATCAACCCGGCCGAGCGCTGGGCGCGGGTGCAGCCCGGACTCGTGCTGGACACCCTTTCGTCGGCGCTCCTGCCGCACGGGTTGATGGTGGGGCCGGACCCGGCTTCCTCGAACCGGGCGACGCTCGGCGGGATGATGGCCAACAATGCTACCGGAACGCACTCGATCCTCTACGGCAACGTCATCAACCACATTCGGGACGCGCACCTGCTGCTCGCCGACGGATCCCCTGCGCACGCGCGTCCGCTCTCCGAAGATGCCTGGGCAGCGGCCCGAGAGCGGCCCGGCCTTGAAGGGCGCATCTACGACAGTCTGGACACCCTCATCACCGAGCGCGGCGACGTTATCGAGCGGGATACCCCCCGGCACTGGCGGCGCAACAGCGGCTATCGCGCTGAATATCTGCTCCAGCGGGAGCGCAATCTCGCCCAACTCCTCTGCGGCAGCGAAGGCACGCTCGCCGTCACGACCGACCTCACCATTGGCCTCGTTGAGCGGCCGCGCCGGACCGCCCTCGGCGTCGTTCAGTTCCGCACTCGGCGCGAGGCGCTTCTGGCAACTCCCACGATCCTCGAGACGAAGCCCTCCGCCGTCGAGCTGTTCGACGGCCATGCGCTCGAAATGACGCGCCGCGCCGCCGGGTACGCCCACCTCCTCACGTTCATTGAAGGCGATCCGGGTTCGGTTCTGTTTGTGGAATACTACGGAGACACCGAGGCCGAGCTGAAGGCGCGCGTCGAAGATCTCCGGCTCCTGATGGCGCGCACGGGCCACGGCTACGCCACCGTGCCCGCCTTTACGGCTCAGCAGATACGTAATGTCTGGACGATCCGCAAGGAAGGTCTCGGCCTCATCATGGGCGTCGAAGGAGACCACAAGCCCGTCGCCTTTATCGAGGATGCTTCGGTGCCGGTCGAACACCTCGCGGATTACGTTGATGAACTGGAGGCGCTCGTCGCGGAGACGGATACGAAGATGGTGCTCTACGCGCACGCCTCGGCGGGTTGCCTGCACATCCGGCCGTTCATTAACACGAAGGACGCGCGCGAAGTGTGGAAGATGCGGGACATAGCCCGCGGTTCGATGGAGCTTGTCCGCCGCTTCGGCGGCGCGGTTTCGTCCGAGCACGGCGACGGCCTCGCCCGCAGCTGGCTCAACGAACCCCTGCTCGGCCCGGAGCTTTACGAAACCTACCGGCAGATCAAGCGCGCGTTCGATCCCGAAAACCTGCTCAACCCCGGCAAGGTGGTCGACGCGCCTCCCATGACGGAGAACCTGCGTATGGGGCCGCAGTACCGCGCCACGCCCATGAACGAGGTGATGGACTTCTCCGATCACGGCGGCTTCGTTTCGCTTGTCGAGCTTTGCAACGGCAATGGCGCGTGCCGAAAGCTCGAATCGGGAACGATGTGCCCGAGTTTCATGGTCACGCGCGAGGAGCAGGATTCGACGCGCGGGCGGGCAAATGCCCTGCGAGCCGCCATGTCCGGCGAGATCCCGGCGGAAGAGATGACCGGCCATCGCATGTGGGAAGTGATGGAGCTGTGCGTTCAGTGCAAAGCCTGCAAGACCGAGTGCCCGTCGAACGTTGACATGGCCCGGCTCAAAACCGAGTGGCTGGGCAAGTACTGGGAGGCAAACGGCATCTCCCAGCGAACGCGCCTCTTCGGACATATGCCCGCCCTTAGCCGTCGCATCGCCGACACGCCGCTGGCGGGCACCATCAACTGGATGAACAAGCGCGTCGCCGTTCGGAAAACGATGGAAAAGGCGCTCGGCATCAGCGCCGAACGAATGCTTCCACCGTTCGCCACGCAATCCTTCTCCACCTGGTTCGGGCATCAGTCGTGGCGCACCGGCGGGCGTCCCGTCGCGCTCTTCGCGGACACGTTCTACAACTACCACCATCCGGAAGTCGGCAGAGCGGCCGCCGAGTTTCTGGACCGCACCGGCTACAGCGTGACCGTCCCGGACCCGCGCGCCTGTTGCGGGCGGACGCTGCTCTCGAAAGGCTTGGTTGCCGACGCGCAGCGACAGGCCCTCGAGACCGTCGAGTTGCTGTACCCGATCGTCCAGGCGGGAATGCCCATCGTCGGCATGGAGCCGAGCTGCATCCTGACGTTTCGGGACGAGTTCCTTTCGCTCCTACCCGGCGATCCGCGCGCGCGCGCGCTTGCCAAGGCGACGCTCACCTTCGAGGAGTTTGTGGCGGAAGAAGCGGACAGCGGCCGTTTTGATCGGACGCGCTGGAAACGCGAGCCGCACGAAGTGCTGCTGCACGGCCACTGCCACCAGAAGGCGCTCGTCGGGACCGCTCCGGCCGAGCGGTGCCTCTCGCTGCCGACGGGCTTTGCCGTTACCACCGTCGACTCGGGCTGCTGCGGCATGGCCGGGGCGTTTGGATACGAGAAGGAGCACTATGACATCTCGATCCGCATGGCAGAGCGCGCGCTTGCGCCGGCCGTGCGTGCGAGCGCCCCGGAAACGATCATCGCGGCGGCCGGTACTTCGTGCCGTTCGCAGATCCACGACACCACCCAACGGCAACCGCTCCATCCGGCAGAGATCCTCCGCAACGCCCTCGCCTGACGACCGTTTTCGCACCCGTCCGACGCCCGATGACTACGCACCACTCCGACTCGATCAACGAGGCCGTTCGGCGCGAAGGGCCGGCGTTCCTCCGTTTTCTGCGTCGCCGCTTCCGGCGGGGCGACCAGTACGGACTCGCCTTTACGCTGGCCTTCGTACTCGTCATCGGGCTGATGTGGGTCTTCCTGGCCATCCAAAACGACGTGGCTGATCAGGAATCGCTCTACTCGCTCGATCTGCGCGTCCACGCCTTTCTGCACAGCATCCTCTCGGAGGAGCGCACGGAATGGGCCGTTTTTGTGACGGATCTCGGCGGCAGTCGGGGGACGATCGTCGGGGTTGTGGTCGTGGGCATTTCGCTGCTCGTGATGCAGCGCTGGTGGCCGCTCTTCGGCCTCGTTTTCGTAACGGCGCTGGGGGGCTTGCTATCGGAGGGGCTAAAGCTCATCTTCCGCCGCGAGCGACCGATCGAAAAGGTGATCCCGGCGGGCGGATACTCGTTCCCGAGCGGTCACGCCTTTGCCGCGACGGTGTTCTTCGGCTACCTGATTTACCTCGCCTGGAAGATGATCCGTCCGCCGCTCTGGCGGTGGCTTGCCATCCTGGCCAGTTTCATGATGATCTTGCTGATCGGGGGTAGCCGGGTATACCTGAACGTGCATTACTTCTCCGACGTAGTGGCGGGCATCCTTTCCGGTGCCGCCTGGCTCGTAGCCGGCATCCTGATCATCAACTACGTCGAGCACGCCCCGGCAAGAAAGCGGCGGTAGGGGAGGTGTCCGCCTGCCCCTTCGAGTTAGCGTTCAGGAAAACGACCGCGATTGGAGGACAAGAAACCTCCTGTCCGCCGTGCGGCCCCATCACGACCTGCCGGCTGCACTTCCGGCGAGAGAAATCTAAAAGTATGACGTTTAGTCTTGACAAAGGCCGCTGAGATTCGTGTCGTTTAGACGCAGCCCGGCAGCACCTGCCGGATGTGCTTTTTTCTTTCAGAAACGGAAAGGTGAAGTTGTACTTCCCCCCCGGGAAAAAATATCGCGCTGGTGGCGCTCTTAAGAGGCTGCTGAAATAACCGACCGCGCTGCATTAAATTGACATCGTGGACCAAAGCACCAACGCAACTTCCCCCTTCAGGGGGATTCAAGGGGGTGTTGACCCGTCCTGAATTAGCTTTACACTCTCTGGAGGTAAAGCGATGGCACACAACAGGAAGCAAGAGGGTACACGGCCCCCCACGTTCTACTACTCGGAAGCGTTCAAACGCATGGTCGTAGAAGAAGTTGAGCGGGGGCGTCTAACGAAGGACGCGGCCCGGCGCAAGTACAACATCGGTGGCAAGACGACGGTGCTGAAGTGGTGCCGGCGCTACGGCCGCTACCACACAGACGAGCTGAAAGACATGGATGTCTTCTCAGAGGAGAGAGGCCCCAGCAGCGCAGAAGAACTGCGCGAGCGGGTGCGCAGACTCGAAGAGGCGCTGGCCGACAGCCGCCTGGAGACGATGGCGCTCAACGCCCTCATCGACGTGGCGGAGAAGGACTACGCCGTTTCGATTCGAAAAAAAAGTGGACGCAAGCCGTGACCAATCTGCGCGAACATCTGCCGAAGGTGCCGCTCTCTGCGCTCTGCAAGCTCTTCGGCAAGAGCCGGCAGGCCTGGTACGGCGCGTGCGCTCAGACCGAGCGGCAGGCGGCAGGCGCAGCGCTGGCGCTTCAGATCGCGATTGACGAGCGGCGGGAGCATCCGCGCATGGGCGCGCGCAAGCTTTTCCACATAGCCCGTCCGCAGCTCGAAGCGGCCGGGGTGAAGCTGGGCCGAGATGCGTTCTTTGACCTCTTGCGCGAGGAGGGCCTTCTGGTGGGACGCAAACGCGCCGGGCACCGCACGACGAACTCGAACCACTATATGCGCAAGTACGACAACCTGATTGCCGGCACCAAGCCCAGGCGCGTGAGCGAGGTGTGGGTGAGCGACCTGACCTACCTGCACCTTCAGGAGGGCGGCTTTGCCTACCTCAGCCTCGTTACGGACGCCTACTCGCACATGGTGATCGGCTGGGCACTCGCCTCCTCGCTGGGGCTTGAGGGCTGCCTGGCGGCGCTGCAGCAGGCGCTTGGCACGCGCCGGGGCGAAGGGCCGCTGGTGCATCACAGCGACCGGGGCGTCCAGTACTGCAGCCACGCCTACGTTGAACTGCTGCGTGCAAACGGCGTCGCGATCAGCATGGCCGAGGCCGGCAACCCGTACGAGAATGCCATCGCCGAGCGCATGAACGGCATCCTCAAGCAGGAGTACGGCCTTGGAGGCACGTTTGCGAACGCGGATGAGGCTCGGCGCGCCGCGGCGCAAGCGGTGAGGCTCTACAACGAAAAGAGACCGCACCTGAGCCTCGGTATGCATACACCGGCCGAGGTTCATGCCGGAGGCGTTCGCGAGTTCGCGCCCATGTGGAAGAAGCGCGCGCGACCAGCCGCCGGCAGCGGATCCAAGTCGGCCCAGCGGCGCGAAGGCGGCAGCGCGAGCACGCCTGCAAAAGAGCATGTGTCCGTTCACCGCTCACGACCCGAACAACCCACAAAACCCACTGTAAACAACACCTAACATGTAAAGCTATTTCAGGACTTGACAACGGCAGGGGAGCGGCTCAACCGCTCCGCTCCCGCCACTGGAGCACCCAGCGCACCGTGCGCTGCAGAACGACCAGCAGCACCACCACGACGAGCGCCAGACCGAACAGCAGCACCGTCTTCTCTTCCCCGCTGCGGAAGGCGAAGATCAGGGATGTCGACACGGCCGGCGGATGCACAACGTTGAGCACGATCATCACCCCGATGGTGATGGACATGGCCGCGCCCGCCGCAGCGTAGCTATGGCCGAAGAGCGCGAAGGCAATAAGCCCCAAAGTTGCCGCGATCAAGTGCGCGGCAGCGATCGTCCGGACCTGATTCATGCCGTGGTTCGGGTCCAGGTAGATGAACAACGCGCTCGATGCGAGGGAAGAAAAGAGCAGGCGCTGGTCGCTGATGGCTTTCAGCAGGAAGAGCACGATCAGAATCGTTGCCGTGGGCAGGAGCGCAAGCAGCAGCTCACCCTTTAAGTCCAGCCGGTCTCGCAGCGAGTGGGTGTGTGTCGGGGTCGGCGCGTTGCTGTTGTCAGAGGACATCGCGGGCACGGGGTGCGTTTCACGAAGGCGCGTCAAGATACGGTCGCCGCGTCCTTGCACGCGCCGCCGCCCGGCGGTGTATCCGTCTCATTACAAGGGCAGCACGGCACGCGATCTCGGCTGCCGCCGTTGAACCGCATTCGAGGGAGCCGTATTTTAAGCGGGCACCTCTTTATTTTCGTCCGCGCCTGCCGTGTTGCGCAGGTGGGTGCCGCCTCTCGGCTCATGCCCACCGCTCACCCCAATGAGGGCTTTACCTGTGCAGACCAAGTATATATTCGTCACCGGCGGCGTCACGTCGTCTCTCGGCAAAGGCATTCTTTGCGCCTCCCTCGGCCGCCTTCTCGAAGCGCGTGGACTCCGCGTTACGATCCAGAAGCTCGACCCCTACATCAACGTCGACCCCGGCACCATGAACCCGTACGAGCACGGGGAGGTCTATGTCACCACCGACGGCGCGGAGACGGACCTCGATCTCGGCCACTACGAGCGCTTCCTGGGCAGTCCGACCACGCAGGCCAACAACATCACGACCGGGCGCGTCTACCTCGAAGTCATTACGAAGGAGCGGGCGGGGGCGTACCTCGGCAAGACCGTCCAGGTCGTTCCGCACATCATAGACGAGATTACCTACTGGATGCTCAAGCTCGGCGAGACGGGCCAGTACGACGTGGTCATCTCCGAAATAGGCGGCACGGTGGGCGACATCGAGAGCCTGCCTTACCTCGAAGCGATCCGGCAGCTTCGCTACGAGGTCGGGTCGAGCAACGCCCTCGACATTCACCTGACGCTCGTGCCCTATCTCGCGGCGGCGGGCGAGTTGAAGACGAAGCCCACCCAGCATTCCGTCAAGACGCTCCTCTCGAACGGCCTGCAGCCGGACATCCTCGTCTGCCGCACCGAGCATCCGATAGAGACGGACATGCGGCGCAAGATTGCGCTCTTCTGCAACGTCGAGCCGCGCGCCGTAATCGCCTCGCTCGATGCCGAGTCGATCTACGAAGTGCCGCTGCTGCTGAAGGAGCAGGGGCTGGACGAAATCGTGATTGAACACCTAAAGCTCGACGCCGATGGAAGCGCCATGCAGGCCGAGCCGGACCTGAGCGGGTGGGTTGAGTTTCTGCGCAAGCTCAAGAATCCGCAGGGCACCGTTCGCGTCGCGCTGGTGGGCAAGTACGTCGAGCATCAGGACGCCTACAAATCCATTACCGAGAGCTTCATCCTGGCGGGGGCCGAGCATGGCGTGCAGGTCGACGTGAAGTACGTTCTCTCGGATGCGATTACACCGGAGAACATTGCGGAGATGCTCGGCGACGTGTCGGGCGTCCTTGTGGCACCCGGTTTCGGCGAGCGCGGCATCGAGGGGAAGATCCTCGCCGTGCAGTTCGCGCGCGAGCAGGACATTCCCTTCTTCGGCATTTGCCTCGGGATGCAGTGCGCGGTGATCGAATACGCGCGGCACGTGTGCGGCTGGGCGGACGCGCACTCGACCGAGTTCAAGCCGGACGCCCAGCACCCGGTAATCGACCTCATGATGGAACAGAAGCAGTTGACCGACAAGGGCGGCACGATGCGGCTCGGCACGTACGACTGCGCCTTACAGGAGGGATCGCGCGTGCGGGAGATCTACGGCACCGAGGCAACGCGCGAACGGCACCGGCATCGGTACGAGGTGAACAACAACCTGCGCTACCGGCTGCTGGAGAGTGGCATGCAGTTCAGCGGCGTCAACCGTGAACGCGATCTCGTCGAGATTGTGGAACTGCCGGATAAGCGGTGGTTCGTCGGCTGCCAGTTCCATCCGGAGTACCGGAGCACCGTCGGCAGTCCGCACCCGCTCTTCCTCTCGTTTGTTGCAGCGGCGGTAGCCTACGCGCGCGAGAAAGGGCAGATGACCACGCCCAAGCCCCCGCGCCGCCAGAAGACGGTGCGACTCGCGGCGGCGAAGATGTAAGCGCCGGGTCCTGCCGTACCGGCCGCCTCCGCCCGGAAGTGCCTGCAGGTCCGTGCAAGGGTTTGAGGCTGTTGATGGACTGCGGACGGGTTACAACGAGCCCTGATCACGCTCGGTGCGTGTCTTGAAGGCTGACTAACACCCCCGTGTATCCTACTCCAGGGGGAGGTTGCGTCGGCACTTTGGTCACCGGTATGAGCTACATACAGCGCGGTCTGTTATTTCACAGGCCACTGAAAGCACGGAACAGATGCTTCGCTGCGCCGGCATCAAGGCCGCCCCGTCCCCCGTCGCGCCTTCCGCCGTTCCTCACTCGCCATTCAACGCTCAAACCCCCCACCCTGTCATCCCGACCGAGGCGGCGCCACCGACCCTCATCATGAATCCACATCATCCGCCGCCGCGCGGAGGGACCTCCTCAAACCAGCACAGCCGAGATGCCGCGCCGTGGCGGGTGCAGAAGAATAGACGCAGAGGCGCAGAGACGCGGAGGGTGTTGAGGGCAGAGCCTGTTAGGGAAGGGCCCAGACACGTCGCGGCCGCGAACATCACAGTGAAAAAGTCTCTGCGCCTCCGCGTCTCTGCGTCAAAACCATCCGCCCCGAAAGGCACCTGCCTCCCACATTGTCATCCCGACCAAGGCGCCGCCGCCGACCCTCATCGTGAGACCACCTCATCCGCCGCCGCGCGGAGGGACCTCCTCCCCATAGCAAAGAACACCCCCCACTCCAAAGCCGCTCACCAAAGACTCCATCAACCAAACCTGAACAGCATCAGACGCAAAGGCGCAGAGACTGGTAGCGGCGGAGCGCCGCGCCACAAGCCGTGCGCTCCCGTCTCCTCCACCTTCCCCGGAATGTCACCCGCCCGGAATGTCATCCTGAACGCAGTGAAGGATCTACCCTTCCAGGCTGCTGAGAGACTGCTCAATGACGGTGAACACGTGTCTATCGTAAAGGCCCCTATGAATTGAGTCAGCAGGCTCACGATCGGTGGGAAGCCTTTGCCGGCAGCTCCCGCTCCATACGCGGCCGATGCGAGCCTTTCGCGGCACCTTCCATCGAGAGACCCGCCGAACCCGCCCTGCCGCGCCCGAAAATGGCACCGCAAGGCGGCTCCGGACGCGTGAAGGTTCTAAGGAGGCAAAACTTTCCACTTCTTCCGGAAACGAGATGGCGTTCTGTTCATTAGAGAACCGTTTTCACCCGCCGCTTGTAGCCTTCAGTGTTGCGCACGGTCTTTGCTCATTCCCAGAGCAACTGTCGCAGCAGAGGTTCTCCGATGCGGCTTCGAAAGATTGTTTATTAAGAATATAGTGGGCGCAGCCTTGTCCTGATGGTCCGCGAATGCGGTCTCAAAGCGCCATGGCAGTTGACCCTACTTGGTCGACGGCTGTGCATTGTTTGCGCACTGCTGTCCACCGCTTGCACTCCCGCCTTTTGACCGCCCCCCCCTGCCTCCCGCCGGCCTGTTTGTTTGGTTCACCATGAAAAAGCTCATTTCACGCCTGGCGCTGAAGTTTTCGATAGATCTTCTCCTTTGGACGGCCGCCAC
Organism: uncultured Bacteroidota bacterium; assembly: GCA_963790965.1. Taxonomy (GTDB): domain Bacteria; phylum Bacteroidota; class Rhodothermia; order Rhodothermales; family DASSAV01; genus CAWBQO01. The sequence continues at coordinate 408,285 of CAWBQO010000006.1, read as the reverse complement.
GCCACTGGCCTTTGTTTTCCGGCTCGAAGAAGGCGCAGCGAACTACCGGACCGACATATGGCTCGCGGTCCTGCTCGTCCTGCCGATCAACGCGGTCCTGATCTACAGCCTTGGCCTTTACCGTCGCTCCTGGCATCGGCTCAGTATCCGGGATCTGGCGACCCTCGTCTTCAGCATCTCCATCGGCACCTTGGCCGCCCTCGGGCTTGCCCTCGCCGGACCGCTGGGCCTCACCATGCCCCGGAGCGTTCCGATTATCGCGGCCATGGTGTCGGTGCTCGCCATGGGATCTGCCCGCGTACTCACGCGGATGATCTTTGAACGCCCGCGCAGCATGAGGCGCGGTAAGCACGAGAAAGATCGTCGCACACTGGTCGTTGGTGCCGGAGAGGCAGGCATCATGATGGCCCGCGAAATGCTTCGCCACCCGGAGTCGCACTGCGTCCCGGTTGGTTTCCTCGACGACGACGTGCTGAAGCGCCCGTTGCGCTTTGTTGGACTGCGCGTGCTGGGCACCATCGATGATCTTCCGGAGATCGCCTCTCGGTTGGAAGTCGATGACGTCCTCATCGCCATTCCCTCGGCGTCAGGCGACGTGGTGCGCCGCGTCGTAACGCTCGCCCGTGAGGCCGGTGTCGATCACCGCATGATGCCCGGCATCTATGATCTTCTCAGCGGCAAAATATCGATCTCGCAGGTCCGCGAAGTGGCCCTCGAAGACCTGCTTCGCCGCGAACCCGTTCGGCTCGACACGAGCGACATCGCGGGCTACATTCGCGACAAGGTCGTGCTCATTACGGGCGCGGGAGGCTCCATTGGTTCGGAGATCGTGCGGCAGGTGGCGGAGTTCGGCCCGGCGCGCGTGGTGCTGCTCGGGCGCGGCGAGAACAGCATCTTCGGCATCGACCGCGAGCTTGCCCGCACGCATCCCGATCTACCGCGGGTCCCGGTGATTACGGACATTCGGGACCGCGATTCGCTCCGGCGCGTCTTTGAGCGGCATCAGCCGGACGTGGTCTTCCACGCCGCCGCCCACAAGCACGTCCCACTCATGGAGGCGAACCCGGAGCAGGCCGTCTTCAACAACGTCATGGGCACGCGCAACCTCGCCGAGTTGGCGCTGGAGACCGGCGTTACGCGGTTTGTCAACGTCTCCACGGACAAGGCCGTAAATCCGACGTCGGTCATGGGGGCCTCCAAACGTGTTGCGGAACTGATCGTTCACAACGCTTCGCTCCTCTGCGGCGAAGGCCGCGCTTTCGTTTCCGTCCGGTTTGGGAACGTTCTTGGCAGCCGGGGGAGTGTCATTCCGACCTTCAAGGAGCAGATCGGCCGGGGTGGCCCGATCACGATCACGCACCCCGACATGCAGCGCTACTTCATGACGATCCCCGAGGCGTCGCAGCTTGTCATTCAGGCGGGGAGCATGGCCGGAAACGGCAGCGTCTACGTGCTCGACATGGGCCGGCCCGTCAAGATCGTCGATCTCGCCCGCGACCTAATCATGCTTTCCGGACTCGATGAGGAAGACGTGCAGATCCATTTCACAGGAATGCGCCCCGGCGAGAAGCTTTTCGAAGAGCTGCTGACGGCGGAAGAGGGCACCGTTGCTTCCCACCACGAGAAGATCTTCGTCGCCCGAAAGAGCAGCCGCCATGGCGGTAGCTTGCCCGACCTGCTTGCAGCCCTCATCGCTGCCGCGAACACGAAAGACGCCCGGGCAATCAGGCAGGGATTCCAGAACCTCGTCCCCACCGCGACGCTTGGCCGAGCGAGCACGAGCGTACACGTCGGTGGCGACGGCCTGCCCGCCACGGCCCTTCCCAGTCCCCGCCCCTCCGCGTGAGGGGATTTGTTCTGGGTGACTTGTGCCGCAGCGGCACGCTCGTCTGCGAAAGGTACACCGTCCCGCCCGGCCCGCTTCTTGCGAGCCGGGCGGTTTAGTTGTGTGCCATGCCCTTCTTACCGCCCAGGACGGCCGGCCCGCCTATTTTTCGTTTCCTCTTCCCTACGCTTCCCGCCGGGGACCTCTGCGACGTATTTTGCACGTAGCGTTCACCAACTACCATCCGGATTAGTATGAGATCGTTTGTTTTGGGGCTGGTCCTCGCCGTCGTTATCCTTGTTCCCGCGCGAACTGCGGCGGCGCAGGAGGTGCAGGTGCCCATGGACCGCGAGGGAACCGTCTACGCCGTCGGTGCCGACCAGGCTGAAGAACTCGGCCTCTTTCGTGATTACGAGGGATTCCAGGAAGCCCGCCTCTATGCCACCGGCGACAGCCTGTTCACGCTGGAGATCACCTACCGGCCCGCCGGAGAACTGCTCCGCGACCGGCGCGCCCTCACGCCGTCCGCCGTGGAGATGCTGCGCGCCCGCGTCTCCGCCGCACTTCCGGCGGGCGGGCAACGGGTCCGCCTCGATCAAGAGGGACGCGCGGCGCTGCTGCGCCGGCTGGCTGCCGTATCGGTCTTCCTCTACGGACCGACCGCCGCAAGCCTCTCCGGCCTCGACGAGACGGCCGCTTCGGCGCTGTTCCTGACCACCTCCAGCGCTGGATTCTTCATTCCTTACTTCCTCACGCGAGACCGCGCCGTGTCGCGCGGTTCCGCGCAGCTTGCCGGGACCGGGATGGTCCTCGGTGGTTTGCACGGGCTGGCGGCGCGCGGCCTCCTGTGGCCCGACAATGGATCTGAGAAGGGGATCCTGGCGGTGGCCTCTGCCGCAAGCATTGGCGAGGGCCTCGCGGGCTACTACTTCGCCAAGAAAGCCGGAATGAGCAAGAACACGGCGCTAACCATCGGTTCGGGGGGCTGGTGGGGCGGCGCGCTGGGTCTGGAGCTGGCCGCAGTGCTCTCGTTCAACCTGAAGGGCAACCTGTGGGGCGATGACGGAGAGGACGATCGCTTTTCGGAATCAATAGAAGACAACACGCGGCTCTTCTCCGGTGTCGGTCTCGCCGGCTCGATTGCCGGTCTCTCCGCCGGGTACGCCCTCAGCCGCAGCGAACCGTTTACGCTCGGCGATAATCGCATTCTCAATACGACGGGGGCGCTGGGCACCTTCACAGGACTGAGCGTGGCGGCCCTCTCGCAGACGGAGAACGGGCGCGTAGTGGTGGGCAGCATGCTCGCGGGCACGCTCGCCGGGCTTGGAACCGGCGTTCTGCTCACGCATGACCACGACTTCGCCTCCGGGGAAGGCGCACTCATCGCGGCCGGAACCTCTGCGGCTGGCATCGGCGGCCTTGCCGTCGCCCGGATGGTCGGGGCGGATGAACGCAGCGCCCCCGCCTTCGTCTCTGCGGGCGCGGCCGTCGGGTTCGCGGCCATGTACCTCACCTTCGCCAACCAGGCTCGCCCGACGCTCGAAGTGGACGGTTGGGACTTCCAGATCGTCCCGCCGATGCTGCTGCAAGTCCCCGGCCCGCAGGGTGCCGGTTCTCGCATGTCGCCCGCTCCGGGCGTTTCACTGAGCGGCCGGTTTTAGAACGAGGGCGGTGCGCGAAATGTGGATAAACTGGCCTTGCGCTCCGACAAACCTTCCGGTATGTTGGGCGTAGCCAAAGTACCCGTTTCCCAAGTCTCCCAAGCGTCTCGATGCAGAGCCAGCGCTATCTCGTAACCGCCCGAAAGTATCGCCCGCAGCTCTTCGAGGAGTTGGTCGCGCAGGAACACGTCTCCGAGACGCTCAAGAACGCGCTTCGGCTGGACCGGCTGGCCCACGCCTACCTGTTCAGCGGCCCGCGCGGCGTCGGGAAGACGACCGCCGCCCGCATTCTGGCGAAGGCCATCAACTGCGAAACGCCGCTCTCAGAACGAAAGGACGGCGCAGAACCCTGCCGCGTCTGCCCCTCCTGCGTCTCGTTTGAGGAAGGCCGCAGTCTGAGCATTATCGAGATGGATGCGGCCTCGAACAACAAGGTCGAGGACATCCGCGAGCTGCGCGAGACCGTTCGCGTCCCGCCGCAGGGCAGCCGGAAGAAGGTGTACATCATCGACGAGGTACACATGCTCTCCACGTCGGCCTTTAACGCGCTGCTCAAGACGCTCGAAGAGCCGCCGCCCTACGTCCTTTTTATCTTCGCGACCACCGAGCCGCATAAGGTACTCCCGACCATCCTCTCCCGCTGCCAGCGGTTCGATTTTCGCCGCATCGGCGTGCCGGAGATCGTCTCGACGCTTGAAGGCATCTGCCGCGAAGAGGGGATAACGGCGGACGAGGACTCCCTCATTCTCATGGCCCGCAAAGGCGACGGCGCCCTGCGCGACGCGCTTTCAGTGTTCGACCAGGCCATCTCCCTCTGCGGCACGGATCTCCGCTACGCCGAGCTTGCCCGTGCCCTCGGCGTGGTGGACGTGGACCTCTTTTTCGAGACCACCCGCCACGTCCGCGCAAACGACAGCGCAGGCGTTCTGCGCCTGGTCGACGGGCTGATCCGCTCCGGCTATGATCTGCAGGAGTTCCTTGGCGGCCTCGCCGAGCACCTTCGCAACCTGCTCGTCGCCGTGACGGTCGAGGACACGGACCTCATTGAGGCTACCGGCGCTACGCGCGACCGTTACGCGGAAGCTGCGGCAGATTTCAGCGAGTCGGACCTGCTCCGGATGCTCATGATTGCCGCGGAAACTGAAGGGGCGATCCGCACCACGACGCAACCACGCTTGCGCCTCGAAACCGGCCTGCTGAAGATGGCGGCCCTCGGGCGCACGGCTGATCTGCGCGAGGCACTCCGCCGCATTGGTGACCTTCAGAAGTTGGCGCGGGAGGGAAAGTTGCCGGCCGCTGCGCCCGCGGCGGCACTCAAGCCTGCAGAGCAGCCGTCAGAGCAGACGGCGATCCCTCCGGAGCGGCGGTCCCCGGCCATTCACTCCATCCGGAAGAACGCGGACGAACAGGCACCGGAAGAGGAGCCGGAGCGGCGGCCCGCTCCTTCGCCGAAAAAGGAGGATGCGGCTACGCGCCTTGCCGAGCCTGCCGCCGCTTACGGCCGCGTGTTCTCGGCCCCGGCGCTCAGTCTTGCCAAAGGCGTGCGCAACGATCCGTCCTCGGCGCGCGACACGGTTTCGCTCTTTGCGGGATCAGGCGCGCTGGCTACGCAGCCCGAGATGCTGCCTGCGCCGGCACCTGCCGAGCCGCTTCCACAGGACCTGTCGGAGCACTGGAGACGTTTCGTTGATCGCATCAAAGCGGAGCGCATTCACGTTTCTGCAATGCTCGCCCATGCGGTGCCCACGGCCATCGAAGGAGAAACGCTCCTCGTGTCCGTCCCTGATGAGTTTCACCGGCGGCTGCTGGAGAACCAGGAGGCGTTCTTGCTCAGGCATCTGCGCGAGGTGAAGAACATAGCCGCCTCCAACCTCCGCCTTGTCGTTTCGGCCCACGACGAACCGGCCGCGGGGGCGCAAGGACCGGTTGAACCTTCGGGCGATCCAAAAGCGACGATCGAGCGTATAACGTTGGAAAACCCGGCTTTCAAGGCGCTGGTCGAACAGTTTGGCGGAGAGATCGTCTACTGACCACGCCCGAGAGAGGGCGCAACGGCTACAGATTACTCACACCGGGCAGACGAGCGGCATTGGACGATGCAGCCGGCTTCCCATCCACTCGGATCAAGACTATGGCGGACGGCGGAATGAATATGGCAGACATGTTCAGCAGTTTCATGGACATGCAGCGCAAGGTCACTGAAACGCAAGAGGCGCTCGCCCTCAAGAGCACCACGGCTGAGGCCGGCGGCGGCATGGTCACCGTGACTGCGAACGGCAACATGCGCATCACGTCGATCAAGTTGGAGAAGGACGCCGTGGATCTGGAAGACCTCGAGGTGCTGGAAGACCTCGTCGTCGCGGGCGTCAATAAAGCGCTCGAACAGGCGGCCGAACTGGCCAAGGAGGAAATGAACCGCGCTGCCGGATCGCTCCTTCCGCCCGGCTTCGACATGAGCAAAATGGGCTTCTAAAGCCTCCGCCTCGCGAAAGCGCGGGCCGCTCCTGGCGCGCCGGCAGTCCCTCGTTCCGTATGCACTTCACATCAGAGTCCGTTGAAGCCCTCGTCGAACAGTTCACCAAGCTGCCGACGATTGGCCGTAAGACGGCCCAGCGGCTTACGGCCTATATCCTCAAGATGCCTCGCGAGGAGGTCGTCGATCTCGCCCGGGCGCTGGTGGCCGTAAAGGACCGGGTGCGCTACTGCAAGATCTGTTTCAACGTGACCGACAGCGAAGTCTGCTCGGTGTGCGAGTCGGCGAAACGGGACGGCTCGGTGATCTGCGTCGTGGAGGAGCCGAACGACGTCATGGCGCTCGAACGAACCGGCGAGTTCTCGGGTCTCTACCACGTGCTCGGCGGCGTCATTTCGCCGCTTGACGGCATCGGGCCGGAAGAGCTTCGGATACGCGAACTCATAGCGCGCGTCGGCGGCGTGCGTGAACCGGGCGATGCAACCGGGGAGCCGACGCCCGTTCGCGAGGTCATCCTCGCCATGAACCCGAACGTCGAGGGCGACACGACCGCCTACTACCTTTCGCAGCTCTTGCACCCCTTCGGCATCAAGGTCACCCGCATCGCACGCGGCCTTCCCATCGGCGGCGACCTCGAATACGCCGACGAGGCGACCCTCTCCCGCGCCCTCGAAGGCCGCGTCTCCGTCTGATCGGTGGGAAACAACCCCCCCGGCGCGGAATGAAAGATCCTCTGCGCCTCCGCGACTCTGCATCAATTCCCCGTCAGACTCAGCCCGCGCCTGTGCGTCAACATAAAGGCCTTCGTCGACTCAGTTCGAGATGCTCACGCGGATGTTGAAGTTGCCGGACGTGTTGGTGTAGGAGGGCTGCCGCCCGTCGCCGATGAAGTTCTCGCGGCGCAGCGTGAAGTCCGCCGAAACCCGGTTGCTGAACTGATAGGAGATCTTCGGCGCAATCGTCAGCCGCTGGATGTCCGTCGGGCGGGAGACGTTGTCGCCGCTGAGCACGTCCCTGTCCTGGAACGTCTCTGGCCGGTTGATCAGGTCGATCAGCCCCGTGTTGAGCCGGTACTGAACGTCCGAGTTGGCGGCCCACGACACGGCGAGGTTGAACGAGATCCGGTTGTTGAGGCGCTTGCCCGGCAGGAACGGGATGTTCATCCCTTGCCGCTGGTAGCCGGCCGTCGCCGTGATCTCGTTGGTCCTCACCTCGCCCACAACATTCGTCCCCGGGGTGAGGGTGTACGAACTGGTCTTGTTCCACGCCACGGAGGTCTGCACGCGCCCCTTGAACGAGAAGTCCGCGCCGATGAGCGGCGAGAATCGTTCGCTCACGCGCACCGTGTTCACCTTGTACTCGGGCGATTCATACTGGACGACGTACCGCCCGAGATTCACCGTCGGCGCGTTCGCCACGATGTTGGTCGCGTACCCGGTCGAATAGTCGGCGCTGTAGCCGTGCTTGAGCGAGGCGCTCTGGACAAGGCTGCGCACGATGGGCCAGTTGCCGAAGCCGCTGTAGGTCATGTTCCATGACGGCATCGGGAAGGGCAGCAAACCACGGCCACCCAGCGTGCCCGGACCTTTCAGGTACGCCGCCATAAAGTCGTCCACGACAGACTGGCTGGCTGCGGCCACCCGGCCGTCCCCGTTGTCGTCGCTGATCTGGTTGCCGCTCGCGGCCTGCCGGTCCTGCTCGAACGTGACGCGCTGCCGCTTGAACAGGTCGAGGTAGCTCGCTCCAAACGCCCAGATGGACGCCCGGTTGTCGCCCGTCGTGTTGATCTGTTGCGTGAGGTTGTTGAACTCGTCCATCTGCAAGGCGATGTTTTCACGGGTGCCCCAATCGACGTTCCAGTTCAGGTTGATCGACAGCGCCGGACTCGGCATGATCGTCGTCCGCGCGAGCAGCTTTTCAGTCGTGGTAAAGTCATCCCGAATACGAAGCGAGGGCACGTTGAGCAGCCGCTTGTCCGTGTCTATGTGCCGATCAAAGCCGAACCGGTAGCCGAGGCCCGGCCCGTCCCCACGCACCGCATCGAGCAGGTTATACCCGACGCTGACCGACTCCCCATCCGGCGAGAGTACGCCCACGCCGGAGGAGGTGGCGGACTGCGTGTTGGAGTAGGTCACGTTGAGATCCCGCACGCCGGTCACCGCCAGAAAAGCGCGCCGTAATAAAGCCAGGGGATTGGGCTTGGGTAGCGAAATGACCGGGCGACGGGCGCGCGAAGTGGTGTCCTCCAACGCCGCCTCCGCCAGTGCCGTCGAGTCGACCGGCGGCTCGATGCCCTGCGCGCGCAAGGCGTCTTCCGCTTCACGGCGTTTGGCCTCGGCCTCGCGCTCCCGTTTGCGCTCCTCCGAGCGGCGCTGCCGGTCGGCGAGCTTCAGCTGTCTTGCCTGCTTTTTCGCCTGCTCGGCGGCTCGCTGCTCCTGCTCGATCGTCCGGTAGAATGCGAACTTCTTCCAGAACTCCTGTGGCTTGAGCGAGAATCCGGTTTTGAGATCGACGCTGTTGGCGACCGTTGCGCCGGTAAGCTGCCCGGCGGGACCATTCTGCCAGCGGTAGGTCACGTTGTACCCGACCGGCTGCAAGTTGAACCAACTCAGCGCCTTGACTTTGCTCAGGTTCGGCTGGAAAGTGGCTCCGAACTGCTGGCTGAAAGCCTCCGTGCGCGGGCCGTTCCCGGTAAGGATGCTCCCGAGCACACTGCCGGCCGGCCTGACGCGAAGCCGCGTAACGTCGTAGCCCTCCTGCGCCGTCGAGTCCGTCAGGATGCCCCGGTTGACGAGGTCCCGGACGGAGCTGCCCTCGTAGAGCATCCCGTCCTGCTCGTTCCCGAAAACCCGGATGGCGCTGTGCAGCGTGTCGACTCCGCGCGCATTCAGGTTTTGATCGGTGTTCGTTTGCAGGTTGAGGTTGAGGAAGTTGAACGGATTGTACTGGAGCGAGAAGTTGCGCCGGTGGCCGAAGGAATGCACCTGCCGGATCGGGTTCAGCGCGAGGTATTCCATCTGCCCCGGCGGCAGCCCGCGCAGCGTGACGCGCCGCTGCTGCGATTCCGAGAAGTTGCGCGAGGCCGAGGCGGTGAACGAGATGGCCTGCGGCGCATAGTTGAAGTTGATTCCGCCAATAGAGCCGATGAGCGGCAGACTCTGCATGAACCAGAGCGGCTTGACGGTGCGCGGCTTCCGGATGCTCACGCGGTACCCCGCTGTCCCGGACCATCGCCACGAGTCGTTCATCTTCTGCGAGGGCGTGCGCGCGCTGCCGTTCGCATAGTTGTAGTTCAGGGAGAGCGCGTCGAGCGTGTTGCGCAAGAGCCACGAGTCCGATCCGGTCTTGGCGATGCGCGCCGTGAACGACTGGCTCAGGCTGTGCGTCTGCGCGTTGTCCATCACCTCCCGGCGAAGCAGATCCCTGTCCTCCGAGGAGACGTCGAGGGCGTCGATGCGGGCCAGTTCCTCTTCAAGGCGCACGTCGCCGCGGGTGGGGGAGTAGCGCGGCGTGGTGGTGTTGGACTGCATCTGGAACGAGAGGGGCAACGACCACCCGTAGCGTTCCGGGATGAACTTGTCGAGGTTCACGTCCGAGTTGAAGCCCCAGTTGCTGATGTTCGTCTGCTGCCGTTCGTCGAGGGTGCTTGCCAGCTCGCCGAAGCCGTCGGTCTGCCGCTGCATGTTGAACTTGAAGTTGCCGAGGTCTGCGAGCTTAAAGGACGCATTGACGAGGCCCGCCCAGCCGTTCGTCTCGTCATAACCCGCCGTCCGAAGCTCGTTCACCCAGAGCGTGATGTCCTCGATCACGTAGTCGCCGCCGGGATGCCGCAGCCCGATCACTACGGTATTGATCTTCCCCAGCGAGGGGTTCCCCTTCACGCCGATGCGGGTTCCGGGCGGAGCAAACTCCTCCACATCCGGTGCACCGGGGGTTCGCACCCCGTTTTCGCTGCTCCAGAAGACGCGGTTGAGGACGGCCTCGGAGAGGTCCCGTTGCACCTTGAGCTGATTGAGCGCGGAGAGACGGAGACCGAGGGAGTTCAGGTCCTGCGGCCGGTCCTTTCCACCGTAATACTCGTACTGCCGCCACAGGAGATCAGCCGTGGGTGCGCTCTCCGCGCTCGGCGTCAGCGGCTGCTCGTACTCGTAGTAGTCGTCGGTCTGATTCGAGCCGAGGCGCACGAAAAGCACGGCCTTACTGCGCGCCTCTTCCATGTTCGTTTCGGCAAGCTGCGCCAGGTCCGTCCCATCTGCGAGGCGGCCGTGCATATGGACGAACATCCGGAGGAAGTCGTACTTTAGCAGATCAAGGCCCTGGAACGTCTTGTAGATCGCGCGCTGGTTGCCCGGGTGCAGGTCTTCCACGCGCATCAGCATGGACTGCTCGCGGGCGTCGCGGGCGGAGCCGGAGGCAAGGCGCGTCTGCGAAACGACGGCACCACTGGGCGGCTTGTAAACGTTCGCGTTCTCCTCGTTGTTGATACTCGAGACCGTGAACCGGGCTTCTCGCTGGATGATCAGCGAGTCGAGGTCGCCCGTAACGTCGCCCGCTTTCTGCCACTGGCTCCCGACCAGCTCGATGGCCGCGATCCGCACCGTGGCGGGCACTTTGTGGCCCGTCGTCCAGAGACGAATGGATTCGATGAGGTCGAAGTTGTTGATCGTCCCGAAGCGGCGCGTGAACTGCTGGACGGGTATACGGACCTGGTACCAACCCGTCGGCGTGCCTTTCTTCGTCAGCTCCGTAACGACGTAGTCGTCCTGGTTCTCCGGCCGCGCCTGCTCCTGGAGCGCCGCGAGGCTGAGCGGGATTTCGTATTCGAAGTAGTTGTTGGCGACGTCCGCGCGCGAGTTCAGGTTCAGGTCCTCGGTGTCCGGGTAGCGCGAATTGCCCGTCTTTTGCCCCCGGTTGCCGATGCGATTCTGACCCTCGAAGGAGTTCAGTTCCAGTCCGGGGAAGTAGTGCGAAAACCGCTGCTGAACCGTCGGCCCGTTGGGATACAGGCTGCGCGGATAGAGCTGATCGTCGTTGAAGTAGTCGCCGGAGCGGAAGTAGATGTAGTCGTCATTGGACGGATCGATGAGCGCACGCGCGACTTCTGCCCGGTAGCGCGGGTCCGGGTCGTTGGGATCGAGCGAAGCCAGAAAGTCCGCGTAGAAGTCCTGCTCCGCCAGAGAAATGCCATTCGGCGGCACGTTTCGGTAAGCGTCCGGATTGTAAGAGGCAAGGCCGTCAAGCCCCAGGTCTTCCGTGCGGCCGTCTTTGATCGTGATGGCGTTGTCCGTGTCGGCACCGCTCAGGCGACTCCAGTCGTCGATCGTGTTCGGGTTTGCCGTCGTGGTCGAGAGGCCGTCTTCAAGGTTTAGCTTACCGTTGGGGATCACGTCCTCGGAGATCGTGCCGAGGTCGACGAGGAGGCGCGCTTCCGGGCCGGCGTCGTTCGCCTCGTTTTCGGCAAACGGACGGATGATCATCTCGACGAACTCGATGTTCTTGAGATTGAAGTCATTGTAGCCGTCCGGCAGGCGCTGCGTCATGCCGCCCCACGTCGCGGCCGGATGGTTGAGAAAGGCTTTTAGGTCTCGCGTGTAGTTGTAAGGGCCGCGCTCGAGGGGATTGAAATAAAAGTCGAGCGTCGGAAGGTAGCGGTCCGTCTCGCCGGTCATCTCGCGGTCGTAAACGTCGTCGATCAGGACCTGCGAAATCGAGAGCGGGTTGAAAACGGAAGCGTCGATGCCGTCGAGCGACGACGGGCCGAGGGTGTACCACGCCAGCGTCCCGCGCCAGTTGGTTCGCAGCGAGTCCGCGCCGCTCTGCCGTCCCACGCCGTCAATCACGGGGATCGAATCCGGGGCGGCGGAAAGCTGCCAGCCGCTGGGCATCTTCAACGAGTACGTGTTCTCGAAGCCCTCGAAATCGTCGACGTAGGAGACGCCGCGTAGCTCATCCCGCGTGAAGTCGCGCCCTGCGTCCCGTAGGTCTCGCCGCGTGCGGTCAAACGCGATCGTCTCGACGTGGTTGGGTCGCAGCTGGGCGAACTCGCCGGTGACCGAGATGGCGCTCGGTGCCTTCGTCTGGATGAGCGGAAGGAAGTCGATGGCGCGCGTAAGCCAGCGGGGTTCGAGGTCGATGGCGCCGTCAACGCCCCAGATGGTGTTCGACACCGGCTCGTCGCCGAGGCGGAACTTGTCCACCGGCGACTTCTGGTTGAGGCTCATCATCGTCGCGCCCATGGCGAAGCGCTCGTCGAAAACGTAGTCGGCACGCACGCCCACGAGCGTCTTCTTCTGGAAGTTGAAGAACTGGTTCTGCTCGTAGGTAATGTTGATGGCGCGGCCGGCGGAGAGATAAGCCGGGTTCTTGATGGAAACCGAACCGCTCTGATAATCCACGTCGAAGTCCAACCCTTCCGTTAGGGGCGTGCCGCCGGAGGTGACGCGGACCGAGCCGGGGATCAAGCCCGCGTACGCGCCGAGGTCATAGAAGGACTGAACGGAGCCTTTGTACGACCCGCGCACGGTGTAGATGTCGAGCTTCTTGTTGAGCTTCGCCCGCTCTTTCTTCAGCGTGTACAGGTTGCTGAAAACGTACCGGTCGCGGTTGTTCTGCAGCTCCGGGTTTTCGCTCTCCGTGATCAGCTCATCGATGTGGTTGCCGAACGGCTCGAGATAGGGGAAGATAAGCAGCCCCTGCGACGGTTCGATGGTATAATCGGGGATATAGTCGAACTCGTAGTCGGCCCCGGGCGCGCCGTCGGCGTTGAGGCGGTCAAGACCGAGCAGGGCGAGAAGCTCCGCGCGGCCGATGCCGGGAATGGTCTTCTCGGGCGTCTTGCCCGGCGGTTCGTAGTAGACCTCCAGATCGAATTCGTTCGGGTTGATGCCGTAGCTCTGCAAGCTGTAGATATTGCGCAGCTCCAGAAACCACGCCGCCGGTGTGTAACCCGTTTCGCCCGGCTGTGGGGGCGGCGTAATGTTCGACGGCCGCAGGAGCTTCAGCACCAGGCGATCCTCATTCTGCCCTCCTTCCGATCCGCCCTGAAGAAAGTCGCCGATCTGGCGAACGCCCGCGCTCGAACGGAAGCTGTAGGCAACGGCCAGCGCCTCGCCTTCACTCAGTCGCGACTTGAGCGTGATGTAGCCGAGATACCGGTCGTACGAGTAGTCGTTCGGGCTGAGGCGGCGGAAGCGGCCCGTCTCGAAGTCCTTGGTGTTGAGGCCCTTTACCGACGTGAGGAAGGTGTCCACGCGCGAGTTTCCGTCTCGCAACTGCGCGTCGATTTCACCGGTGCCTTCATCATACTGGTCGATGTCCGCGCTCGGGAGGACGAGTCGTGTATACCGGCTGCCGCCGTCTGCCGGATCGAGGATCGTCGGCTGTTCGCCAAGGTCAACCATAGCCACGATCTGCCGGGAGTCGTTCTGCGACGTGGCGTTGTTGGCCGTCGCGTCGAGCTTCCAGACTTCGATCTGCTCGATCTGGTCGAAACCCGCCTGCCGGATGACCGTCGGCGGACTCGTCAGCGCCGGCTCCCACTGGTTGCGGAAGAAGTAGCCGAGAAAGAAGTGCTTGCTGTCGTCATAGTCCGTCGGACGCAGATTGAACTCTTTGCTCTGAGAACCGCCGTCGATGGAAAGCGAGTTGGACTGCCCCTCCTGCTGCGAGGCAACGGTAGTGACGCGGATGCCGCCCAGCTGGAGTTCGCTCTTGATGCCGAAGAGGCTCTGCCCGCCGCGAATGAGCGTCGAAGGGGTCTGGAGAAAGACGTTTCCGGCTTCGATCTTCTGGATGATCTCGTCCTCGTAGCCGGTGTAAACGAGCTTGAGCTGGTTCTGGTAGTCGAACTGGTTCTTGGTATCCCAGCTCACATCGACGCGCAGCTTGTCGCCGATGGAGCCGGTGATGCCGAGGCTGAGGTCCTGCTTGAACGTCGGATCGGTGCGTGCACCGCTACCGCCGGTGAGCGCCGCCTGCTGGTCGCTCTTGCGCCGGTCGAAGCCTGCCTGAATGTACGCCTGCCCCGTCACGCGGAGATCGACTTCGGGCTTGCCGAAGATCGTGGAGAAGGCGCTCTGCCGTCCGCCCGGCACGACGATGTTAACGCCAAGCCCGCCTCGCCGCTGATTGGCCCGCTGCTGCGCGCTGCGCTCGGCGAGGGTGTACCAGGCATCCGTCACGTCCCGGCGGAGGCGCTCGCGCCGGTAGCGTTCAAAGTCGAGCGAGACGCGGTCGCGTACGTCTTCGCCGCCCACGGTCTCCCGCGCGACGTAGCGGCCGGAGGCGGAGTCAAGCGCAACTTCATGCTTCCAGTAGCCACTCAGCCGCGCCGAAAACGGGCGCGTCTTTCGCTGGAAGAGCGAAGCCGAGCGCCCATCCCGGCGCAACGATCCCAGGTACCGGTCGACGAGCGAGGAGTCGGCCGCACCGGCTTCCGAGAGGGCGTCCGACCGAACCGAGTCGGCCACGGCCATGTCCGCCGAAGTCGTGTCCGCCGTGATCGTGTCCGCCGCAGTAGGGCTAACTGCAACCGTGTCCCCGTCGACCCGGTCCGCTCCGGAAGCGTTCGCCGCGCCGGTTTGATCGATGAACATCTCGGGCAGCACCGAATCCGGCGGAGCCGCTATGCCGCGCAGGACGGCTACGGAGTCCGAGTCCGGCGGGGAGAGATCGAGCCGAGGCGGCGCGTAGCCCGGCGCGGCGCTGCTCGCGAGCACGGCGCAGATGAGCAGCGTGCCGGCGAGCAAACGCGCAAAGGCGCGGGAGGCCGGAGCAGGCCGCCGCGCGGGCGCATGACCAAACGGAGCAGCGTGGCGAGAACGCACAAGCTTAACGGAACTTCTGTGACACAGCGGAACGAACGCGGTGCGCGCCAATGGCACGCCAGACCGGTCCGCACCGAAAAACGTGGTAGCAAGAAGTGCCTATACGCGATCTCTCGTCTTGTTGGTAACGCTCGGTAACGGGACGGAAGCTACGGATTGCACCGGAGCTTCTCAAGGGGAAAACGGGTGCCCCATCCTCCCACTGCTCTGCAGCCGGGGCGGATTAGCCCCTCTGTGACGGCTGTGTTACATAGCGCCCCCGACAAAGGTTCTCCATGTCGCATGAATTGAACGGGATAGCGGATGCTTTTCTGCGGCGCGCACTGCGCAACGAGAGGCACCCGTGATTAACTTGCGGTTGTCATAGTCAAGCCTATCTGGAACAAGCATCCGTGCCTGCGCAAAAGAAGACCATCCTCATAACGGGAGCCGCCGGACGGCTCGGGTCCTTTCTCGTCAATAGCTTCTTGAGCAGCGGCGTCCGGGTAGCTGCCGTCGTTCATTCCCGGGAGAGCCGTGAGGCGATGCAGTGGGTGGAGGACCATGGCGGCGCCGTCGCCGAGGCGGACGTGACCGACGAGGAGGCCGTTCAACGGCTGTTCCCGGAAGTCATTTCGATGGCCGGGGTGCCGGACGCGGTGATTCACACGGTCGGCATGTGGGAGGCGCGTCCGCTACTCGCCACGTCGGGGGCAGACTGGGACCGCGTGATGCAGGTTAATCTGCGCTCTACCTTTCTCGTGTTCCGGGAGGCGGTCCGCGCGATGCAGAGCAAAGGCGGCCGTCTGGTGGCGATTGCCTCGCGCCAGGGCGTAGATGGTGCGCCCGCGGAGCAGGCGGCCTACGCCGCTTCCAAGTCCGGCGTCGTGCGCCTCGTGGAATCCGTTGCTGCGGAGCATAAAGAAGCCGGAATCTCGGCCTTTGCCGTGGCACCTTCCACCATCTTGTATCGGAAGGAGGAGACCGGTCCGGGCGTCCACGTTGAATCGCTATCCGACCGAGTTTACGACCTCTGCTTCAACCCCGCCGCGACGGCGCTGAGCGGCCAGACCGTGCGGGTTTACGGGGCAGAATAGCCGCTATCCCACGGCAGAGCCATACGCGTCGGGCGGACCGAGCTTCCCCGCGTCGGGATCGGACGGGTCGATGCCCATTTCGAACTCCTTGATCGGAAAGGGGAAGGGGATGCGCTCCTCGCGAAAAGCCGCGAGCAAGCGCTTCATGAACAGGTGCCGAATGCGGTACTGGTCGAAGTACTCCTGCACGCCGAGAAAGACGATAAGGTTAAGCCCGAACTCGCCGTAGGTGTTCAGGTAGACCAGAGGCTCCGGTGCGGAAAGCCCCGTGACCTCCAGCGTCACCTCCTGGCCAATATGCCGGGCAACGCGCTCGACGAGGTCCAGGTCCGCCCCGTATCCGACAGCCACCGGGATGCGCACGAGCATTCCGGGGCGCGGCAGGCTGTAGTTCGTCACCGTTGCCGAGGCGATCTTTGAATTGGGGACGATGATCAGGTTGTGCTGGATCGTCCGCACGGTCGTCGAGCGCCAGTTGATGTCTACGACATAGCCTTCCTCGCCGCTGTCGAGCTGGATGTAATCTTCCGTCCCGATCTGCCCCGCTGCAAGCAGGTAGAGGCCCGCGAATATGTTGGCGAGCGTCTCCTGGAGGGCGAGCGCAACGGCGAGGCCGCCCACGCCAAGGGCGGTCAAGATCGGCGTGATCGAGATATCCAGCCGGTTGAGGATGATCAGGAAGCCGACGATGTAGATCGTCATCCGGACGAGATTCGGGATGAGCGACGTGGCCGGAATAAAGGCGCGCTCGCGTCCGGCATAGGCTGCGATCAGCCCGGCCCCAATCCGCGCGGCGACGATCGAAAGCGACCACGCGACGACGATGATCAGCAGCGTATCCAGCCCACTCTCCGACCTCGGGGTCAGCGGGGCATCAACGAGGGCCACTTTGATGCCGGCCGCGACGCCAAGGATGATTGGCATTCCCCGAAAAGCGCCAAATATCACATTGTCCGTGTGCTGCGGGGTCGTGCGCGCGAAGCGGTAGAGTCGCGGCAACGCCACCTTCTCGGCGAGGAGGCCAACCAGGAACCCCGCGGCGATCCAGAGGACAGGATAGAGCAGATAGAGGGCTTGGGGCAGTTGCATAGGCGCGGATCAAAACCAGAGCGGCGCAGCCAGTTCCAACAGACGGCGTGCGGTTTGCTCGTTCTGCGAGGCCGCGGCGGCGCGGGTTGAATGAACGCTGTCCGGCGCGTCGTGCAGCGTGGGCGTGAGCCGCTGCTTCGTCCGCTCTTCCCATCGTTTGAGCCACTCGTCGGGCAGGCGCTCCGGCAGCGGAAGGTCCTGCAGCAGGTGGTAAAGGATTGCCCAGACGCGCACGGTCGCATCAAACGAGTAGCCGCCTCCGAAGGTAAACACGGCCCGTCCGTGTGCGAACTCATCCGAGACCTCGATGAGCCTGCGGAAGAGTCTTTCGAAAGCGTATGTGGAGAGGCGGAGGTCCGCCAGCGGGTCGAGAAAGTGCGCGTCCGCGCCGCACATGATGAGGAGCACGTCCGGGCGGAACCAGGAGAGGGCGTGGGGAACGACGCGCTCGAAGGCGTCGAGGTAGCTCTCGTCCGCCGTGCCCGGCTCAAGCGGAACGTTCAGCTTAAGGCCCTTTCCCGCGCCCTCGCCAAGTTCAAAGACGTTGCCCGTGCCGGGGAAGAGGTACGCGCCCGACTCGTGGAGGCTGATCGTCATCACGTCGTGGGCGTCGTAGTGGAGCCACTGCACACCGTCGCCGTGGTGAACGTCCACGTCGATATAGGCGACGCGCAGGCCGCGGGCTACGAGGTGGTGAATGGCGATGGCGAGGTCGTTGTAGACGCAGAACCCGGACGCGAGGGCGCGCTGGGCGTGGTGGAGTCCGGGGCCGAACTGAAGGACGCGGCCGGCCGGTCCCGCTGCGACCAGATCGGCAGCGTGCAACGTGCCGCCGGTGAGGGAGCGCGTGGCCTCGTCCATGCCTGCGAAGACCGGCACGTCCGGCGTAGCCAGTCCGAAGGCGTGCGCGTCCGGCAGCGGCTCCCCCGAAGAGGCCGCCTCGACCTGCCGGACGAGTTCTTCGGCGTGGGCGGAAAGGATGTCCTCGCGGGTAGCGGGAGCGGGCTGAACCGTTTGCGGGGCCGTCCCGAGCGCGTCCAGCAGCTCCGCGAGCGCCTTCAGCCGCAGCGGCGAGAACGGATGCTGCGGCCCGAAGTCATAAGCGAGGTACGCGGGATGATAGACGACGGGGATCATGCGGGCGGGCGTGAGCGGAAGGGAAGGGGAGAAGATACGCAGCCGTGCCCGTTCGCGCGTCATCGGACGGGCGGGAGGACGGGTTGAACACCGAGGCCCTGCCATGCGCGGCCGCGCCGTAGGCACCGCGTTCGAAATTGCCAATCCGCCCCCGGGAAAATAGAAGGGACCGTCCGCCTTGCGGACGTGGAGTTACAGATTGCCCGGGAGCAGGGATGGAGCGGGCTGAAGAACGGGAGGAGGCTCGCGAGATAGCGCCGGTGACGTTGGGTGTGTTCATCGCGGCGGATCGGCAGCCTCCGCACCGGAATGGGTCTCGCCCGGAATAGGTCTCGCCCGGAACCAAAAGGAGGTGACAGCGCGGCTGAGGCCGTTAGCTCCGCACGTTGCGATCCCTCTCGCCGCCGCGCCTGCCGCTGCCGTTCGTGCCGGATTCGAAGCGGGTGCAGAGGCGTCTATCGGACACAACGGTGCCGCCATGATGAAGCAATCTGCCGTCTACCGTTCCGGCCCCGAGATCCCGAGCGGAACGCCGGTGTTTACCGGCACCCGCACATCCATCGGCCCGCTCCTCGTCCGATGGCGCAAAGGAAAGCGCAGCGACGACGTCCAGGACGACCCTTCTGCGGCAAGGCGTGCGCAGGCCGAAGCGTTGCCCGATCCGGCGAAGCGGGAGTTAATAGCAGAGGCGCGACGCGGATGTAGGAGAAGCTGGAAGCGAACGTAGAAGGCCGCTCAGCAGAAGCAGTCCTCCGCCGTTCAGCCGCTCGAGCGGCGCGTGCGGCAGGCGGCGCGAAAGTGGTCAAGAAGGTAGTCTTCAGAGTTCATAGAGTCTTGTTCTTTCCCTGTTGACATCTCTTGAAGACAAGCGTAATTTGTAGATTGTAACGATGTTGTTGCAGATAACGGGCCTGCCGCCGTGCGGGTAAATGTTCATCAAGAACATAGCCTCATTCGTTCTCGCGTGTCATCTGCACCGGTCCAGATTTATGCCAGTTAGGTGGCTTTCCGCCGCTTAGCTTCCGCAATCCATCGATCCCCGAATCCAGGTTAATTATGGCAGACAAGGCGAACAAGAAGCATGTTGATAATGCAAATGAGCAGGTCAACGAAAACTTTATCAAGCGCGGAGCCTCTAAGGTCAACGACGACGACGTAAAGAAAGTGGCGGACAAGGCAGATGAGATTAGAGCGAAGTTCGAGAAAGGGGGACCACTCGGTCGATTCGTCAACGACGTCAAGCTGCTGATCTCGATCGTGCAGGATTATGTAAAAGGTAACTACCGGGAAATTCCGTACCTCTCGATTGCGGCAATCGTTTTCGCTCTATTGTATGTGCTGAGTCCAGTTGATCTAATCCCTGACTTCATCCCGGTGGTGGGCTACATAGACGACGCTGCTGTTGTCGGCCTATGCCTCATGATGGTCGAACAAGACCTCCACAACTACAAGGCTTGGAGAGAGAGGCAGGTCGCATAGCCGCCTGATCCACTGCACCATATATACGAAGGGCTGGACGGCTCTTGCTCCGTTCGGCCCTTCATTTCTACTTGCCTCGCACAGTCGGTGCGCCGCCCGTCGCGCGTGAGCCGCCATCTGTTAATCAGACTTCCCGACTCACCATTCTGCAAAAACGAACGTTCAGAAGATGATCGTCAAGGCTGCCATGGAAGCCCTGATGGACATCGCCAACAATATCACGAGGCGGAAGCTGGCTCAGACGATCCCAATCGTCGGCTCTGCGGTCGGCGCGGGATTCAACTACTGGTTCCTGAGCAACACGACGCGGGGAGCATACATGATCTTCCGAGATATGCACCTCAGGCGGAAGTATGTTGACGCCTCTGATGAAATTTAGGCCGTGGCCTAAGCCACATCGATAAACGTGCCTCTATGAAGCTGACTCTCGACCTGAAACTTAAGAAATTCATCACGTTAGCAGAGATCAAGGGAAGTGCAGATGTAAAGACCATTGCGGAATTTGCCACGCGCGGAGCGGTTAAGCAGCAGCTTATCAACTCTCTCAAGCAGAGCGGACTAACGGGTACTGTGGTCTTCGACGGTGAGGAGATCAGTCTGTGATCGCCTCGGCATTTAACCCACTTCTGCACCCAGCGCAGTGCTCTGCCGCCTCGCCTCGTCCGAACCTCGGCGCGTGACTGCCTCGTTCCACCGTCAGTTTGCCCTGCGCGGCTGAACTGTCATCTGTTATACAGACTTCCTAACTCCCCAATCTGAGAAGATGAGCGTTCAGAAGATGATCGTCAAGGCTGCCATGCACGCCCTGAAAGAACTCGCCGGCAATGAAGAGGCTCAGGCGAAGGCTTTGAGCTTCATGCAGGGTGCTTTTGACATGTACCAGGTCAAGACTGGTAAGGTCAACTTGCAGTCCAGCGAAGACGCTATCAAGAGCGCCGTCGGATCTTGCATTCGTGACGACGAAGAGAGCCAGGCGCGGGTCGCAGCTTTCGTGTCCGGGCTATATGCACAGCACAACATCCACCGCGGTGCCCAAGTTGGGGGAAGTCTTCGGAAGCGGTTCGGCCCGTCTTGGTTTCCCCACATCAGGGATCGCGAAGAACGGTACGCTCTGGAAGTGGATAGGGACTTGGAGGATTACCTCTACAAGAAAATCCAATCCGAAGCCAAGGCATAGCCAGGTACCGCCAACCCGCCGCTACCCACCGACGGAACGCATCACGATCTCGCTCGCCTCCGTTGCGGCTCTACTCCTTGTGACGGCGTACTCGAACGCAGATCAGGCACAAGCCCCGGCGCCGGCACTCCTTAAAGTGTACTCAGCTCAGGAAGGGTCTGAGGTACGCTTTGAAGGCAGGTACTTTGCACCAGGTCCGGGCGCATTCAACCAGGAGGTCGAGGCACGAACGACGCCATTCGAGGCGAGGGTGGACTCGGATGAGTTTGCAGCCCTTTTCCGTTCGCTCGATAAGAGAGCCAACATAAAGGTCGTTGTGGAAATCGATGACGGTCGGGGACAGGTAACGGCGGAATCCGTCGGAGAGGTCAGCCTGATCTTGCGCAAGGGAATGCAACTAACGAGCAGTGGTCTGTAGGTAAAGAAGAAGAAAGGGCGTATAACACTGCGCTCAAGCGGACCCATCGCTGGGCCACGTCTTGGCTGATCCTCTTCGACAGCGGCCAGCGCTGGGCCGCTGAACTTGGCCGTTTGGCGGCTTAAGTGGCGTGTCCGGCAGGCAGCGCGGAGGAGGTCAAGAAGGCGAGGTTCAGAGGCCATAGAAATGTGTTTATTCTATTGACACATCACAAAACCGTATGTACCTTGCAGATCGTAACAATCCGTATGCAGATAACGCGCACGCCTTCGTGCACGTAGTTGTTCAGAAGGAACATAGCCTGTTTCGTTTTTGCGTGTTATCTGCACCGGTTCAGCCTAATAATAGTTAGGTGCCTCAAGTGCCATTTTGAAGCGAAGGAGGGGGAATTGAGGCGAATAGAAGGTAATGTGTACACTATGACATAAGGTTGTCCATGCCTGAACCGATACTAAGCCAAGAGGAGGCAGATGCCCTAATAGCGGCAGAGAAAAGGTGCGAGGACAAGAAGGCCGTCAACTACCCAGGCCCCGGTGGGAGCATATGCGTCATCTTACACACCAAGGACAAACGGGAGAGATTCCACTTTGATGTTACGCGAGGACGTTTGGCCTTAACGAAGGTCAGCCACAACGTGCGGGTTAGAACGGCTATCCCACTGATTAGACTAGACATAAACGGTGCGCCTCATACAAATCCCGACGGTTCGAAGGTGGGGCGTTCCCATATGCACCTATACCGTGAAGGATTTGCTGACGCTTGGGCAGTTGATGTCGATCCGAGTATCTTCCATGACGTTAACGATCTTCAACAAACTCTCCGTGACTTCGTTAACTACTGCAATATCCAGGACCTCCCCACTGTTAACTTCTCGCTGTTTTGAGCACAGATCAGCTACATAGCCTGATTAAGGAATACTGGGCTTGGCTCAAGCAGGAAACCGATCTACGTGAAGGAGACGGCTTCATAGAGATTACTACGCCCTTCCTGGATCACCATAACGACCATATTCAGCTATATGCCAAGCAGAACGACGGTGGGTGGCTCCTCACGGATGATGGCTACACCATCCGCGACTTGTTGGCGTCAGGCTGTGATATCTCAACCGAACGGCGCCAAGAACTTCTACTCACGGTTACTCGCCGATTAGGGATTGACCTGAGTGGAGATGAACTAATCGTTCATACGAACCCAAGTGACTTTGCGCGGAAGAAGCACAGCCTAATCCAGGCTATTATCGGGGTCGGTGACCTTTTTCATACTGCTTCATCGACTGTCATAAGCATATTCATCGAAGAAGTCCAGCAATGGCTTAGGAATTTGGATGTGCGGTTTACAGAGAGCGTAAAGTTTACTGGTAAGTCGGGATACGACCATCATTTTGACTTCGTTATACCACCATCGCGACTTGCACCGGAACGCGTTGTGAAAGTAATCAATCGGCCAGATCGCGCCAGTGTTGAACGGTTGATAATGGCGTGGAACGATACTCGCGACGTGCGTCCACCAAACTCTCAAGCCGTTGCGATCCTAAATGACGCGGTTAAGGAGCCCAACTATT
Source organism: uncultured Bacteroidota bacterium (assembly GCA_963790965.1). GTDB lineage: Bacteria > Bacteroidota > Rhodothermia > Rhodothermales > DASSAV01 > CAWBQO01. The sequence goes on along the minus strand of CAWBQO010000006.1, from coordinate 385,564 downwards.
CTGCCATAGAGGCGCTGGGCAGCTATGACGTCAAGCCTATTCCGTGGACAGCCAGAAGTTCATACGCTGAAGAGCTTGCCGCGTAGAGAGGCACCTAACAACGGGTTCCAGCGGACGCAACGCTGGGTGACGTTTTCACCTCGGACGCGGCATCCCCAGCCAGCATTGCGCCGCTGAACTTGGCCGTTAGGCGGCCAGGAAACACCAACAACCTTAATATCGCAAAAGAGAGTGGAAGTAGGAGTAACCAAACTACATTATAGGCTGGATACGCCCTCCCTCTTCTTTGATCCGGCTCCAGTGGCGGGGCGTTTTGAAGTAGGCTCTTTTGAGCTGCGAGATGAAGTGCTTACACTTTCATTCGAGCGCCCGTGTCCGACAATAGCCGAGGCTCGCAAACTGTCGAATCCTCTCCTTACAGCTTGGAGGCTTGAAGCGGAAGTCAGGAGAAATCCGTCCAGGATCTTCCGCTTCGCATTTCTCGGGGCACAGGCTTTGGGCACGCTCGATGATGAGACGCAGCATTCTCCCGAGGAACTGGAGTATGAGAAGGACGACAAAGGGTCGCTGATAATGGAACTGAGGTTCTATCCTCCTGCTCCAACCACGCGGTTTGCTGCGGAAATCCAGGCAGCGTGGGAGAGATACCAGCATTCCGTCTATGGAATCGGGGAGCCGATTCAGTCAGCAGCCTACTATGCGCTTACTGTAGCCGAAAGAGCGGCCGGGAATCGGATGCAGGCGGCATCTTTATACCAGATGGACAAAGTCGTTCTCCGTAAGTTGGGTGAGCTTACTTCGACGCGAGGGGACCATACTTCGGCTCGAAAAGCGGTGGCCCCGCAGGAGAAAGCTTTAACAAGACAGGAAAAACGCTGGATCGATGTGGCGGTGAGGCTCCTCATTCTGAATCTTGCAACCGTAGAAGCGGGCAACACACCTGTACATGTAACGCTCTCGGACTTGCCATCATTGAACGGGGAGGCCTCCTCACAACGCGTTACAGCGGACGCAACGCTGGGCGACGTTTTCACCGCGGGCGCGACGGCATCGGCCAGCGCCGCGCCGCTGAACTTGGCCGTTATGCCTCCTGAAGCACCATGAAGACGATGCGATACGGTCTCCTCCTCTCCTTACTGCTCGTTGGTTTCGGTTGCCAGCCGGCGGACACGGCTTCCAACCGAGTCTTAGCCACCGACTCGACGACCACCCCCGTTAATCACCCCGTAGCCGTTTCCGACACGGTACCCTGGGTAAACCGTCTCTGGATCAACAACAGCGAGAACAATCGGCCTGGAGATCTACGGATCTTCCTCGCAAACGGCATGCTCGTGATGGACTCTTGCTGGGAGACGTATCGTTTGGCGAAGTGGGAGAGGCGCTCCGATTCGGTCGTCGTATGGCGGGAGGACACCGCAGAAGTCGAGGCGCATCTGAAGATGGTCGGGCCAAAGGAACTGGAAATGCGTTTGATGCTGGTCGGCGACACGTTGACGGAGCGATATCAGGAAGCTGACGTACCTTATGTCTGTCCGGAAATGGCACGCTGAGAAGAGGAGGCATAACAACGCGTTCCAGCGGACGCTGAGCGGGGCGATGTTTTTGCTCGCGTACGCATCATCCCAGGCCCGCTTCAGCGCCGCTGAACTTGACTGTTCGGCGGCTTAAGTGGCGTGTCCGGCAGGCAGCGCGGAGGAGGTCAAGAAGGCGAGGTTCAGAGGCCATAGAAATGTGTTTATTCTATTGATACATCACAAAACCGTATGTACCTTGCAGATCGCAACAATCCGTATACAGATGACGCGCACGCCTTCGTGCACGTAGTTGTTAAGAAGGAACATAGCCTGTTTCGTTTTTGCGTGTTATCTGCACCGGTTCAGCCTAATAATAGTTCTGCCGCATGAGCTTTACGCAACAATGGAGTGGATAAGCTTGGCGACTCTCGGACTTACGGTCATTCTAGTCGTAATCACTGGAGTCTATGCATGGCTAACGTGGAAAATTGCGAACGCCACGGAACGGTCAGTCAAAGCTAGTGAAGGATCAATCTCTGTCATGCGTGAGCAGATAGAGGCAACATACAGGCCGTACATAACTGTAACTCACAGGCTGACGTCGAACGCGTTGCTGAACTTGCGAATATGCAATACGGGTAACACCAACGCCGAGAATCTGCGGCTCGAAATAGATAGAGACTTCTACCAGCTCGGTACCAATGAGAACTACAACCTCGCTAAGCTGCACGCCTTTACAAATTCAATTGAGAGCTTTCCGCCAGGTGCTGAACTGACTTTTTCCCTCGGACCTGGGATTATCTTGCATGGCAAGAACAACGATGAGGAGAAACAGCCACTCGTTTTTCGGATTACGTCGACGTATTCGTTCTTAGGTAAGACAGTTCGTGAAACGACGACGGTCGACCTGAGGCCCTACACTTACACATTCACAAACCCTGATCCGATAGAGAAGCAAATCCGTGAACTGACGGATGTACTCAAGAAGCTGAAGGCTGCGATTGACAACGCAATTGATGACAGCCGAGATGCGGTATAACAACGCGTTTCAGCGGACCCCAAGCGGGGCGACGTTTTCGCTCATGTACTCATCAACCGCGGCCCGCTTCAGCGCCGCTGAACTTGGCCGTTAGGGCTCACAGGGGGATTCATGGCGAGCTTCGAGTTCACAGCAAACAAGTCGTTTCCTGACGGCTCTGGCCATCCAATCACTATTCCAAAGAGCCAGCTCGCCTACGAGGAGTTGCGCTCGCTCGGACTCGACCACAAGAATGTCGTAGTCACACTCCCACGTGGGGAGAGGTACGAGGCCGAGATCTATCATGGCACCGCCGGGTATGGTGAATACTATCAACTCCGCTTCACCAGTGGCAGCCACAGCATTCCAAACTATCTCAAGCTCAATGATCGGTTGATCGTTCTACTAGAGAAAGCCGCTGGTCGCAGTCACGCAACGCTGGAGTACCGGGCGTGAGCCCTAACAATTCATTCAAGCCGAACTTGCTTCGCAAGTCGGCTTAATTCAGGTGTTCGGCGGCTTAAGTGGCGTGTCCGGCAGGCAGCGCGGAGGAGGTCAAGAAGGCGACCAGAGGCCATAGAAATGTGTTTATTCTATTGACACATCACAAAACCGTATGTACCTTGCAGATCGTAACAATCCGTATACAGATGACGCGCACGCCTTCGTGCACGTAGTTGTTCAGAAGGAACATAGCCTGCTTCGTTTTTGCGTGTTATCTGCACCGGTTCAGCCTAATAGTAGTTATGCGCCGTTGAAAGGCAGTGGAAGAACTCGACCCCATATCGGCGCAAATTAGAGAGGTGTACGCCCGATTCGGGCTGGCTGTGTGTCAAAGCCAGTGTGTCGAGCGACAACTGGCGATACTCTTGGCTACCGTCTACGGGCCTGGCCCCAAGAGGATTACGCGCTCCGAGTACGATAGCCTACTCCATTCCTTGTTCAAGAAGACGCTTGGCGGCCTCATATCTCAACTTCGGAAGTCCGCGAATTTGTCGAGCGATTTAGAAGATGCCCTCAATCAAGCGCTGAAGTACCGGAATTGGCTTGCGCATCATTACTTTTGGGAGCGGGCAGGCCAGTTTGCATCGGAGCGAGGCCGTCAGCAAATGATCGGCGAATTACAGGACATCGTCGAGTTTCTCAACAGCTTCGATGCCGACCTTACGGTGATCTCAAATGAGTGGGGGAAACAACGCGGCGTAACGGACGCCGACTATCAACGAGCCTTAGAGAAGGTTCTCAGCGACGCCGAAGACGGCGTATAACAACGCGTTCCAGCGGACGCAACGCTGGGCGACATTTTCACCATGGCCGCGGCGGCATCGCCCAGCGTCGCGCCGCTGAACTTGGCCGTTATGTGGCTACTCAATACTGGAACACGATGACTGACGAGGAACTGCTCGGTGAGTTGGAGTCGCAACGGGCTCTGATGATCGCAGTCTCCACGGGCGGCCCTCGCATTGATGACGTCAACGACCAGTACACGCAGAGGCGAGCTAGAACCGCTAAGCCGCTCGCCAGCCGAGGGCTCAAGGACCCAAGTCCATACCAAGACCTATGGCAGTGGTACGGGAAGTGGAGCAGCGATATCAAGGGGTGGCAGCCGCGCCGCGACTTCATCTCAGACCTCTTCCGCCCGGTAATCGATCAGTTGACCGGCCAAAGGTTTGAGCGTGCGTCGGCGCTGGCTGATGAGCCGACGGGATGGGAAAGAGTTGATCGTACGGTCGACAAGGCCCGGCACCAACTCGACATTGCCTCTGATGTAGAGGACTTCCAGCAGGTCGGATTGCTCTGCCGAGAGATCCTCACCTCGCTCGCTCAAGCCGTGTACGACCCAGACCTCCACCCGTCTATTGATGACAAACAGCCCAGCGCGACCGATGCCAAGCGGATGCTCCAGTCCTACATCGTGGCCGAGTTGAGTGGTAGCAGCAACGAAGCGGCTCGCAGGCACGCAAAGGCGTCCCTCGACCTCGCAAACGATTTGCAGCACCGCCGCACAGCTACGTTCCGAACTGCTGCCCTTTGTGCTGAGGCGACAACGTCTGTTGTCAACATCATCGCAATCGTGTCCGGCATTCGAGACCCCGAATCTCCGCTCCCGTTCTGACGCTACGCCACATAACCCGCTCTTGCAGGCCGACCGAGAGGGTCAGCGTCCTCGACTCGTCCGAAAGTCCCGCCAGTCATAGCTTCGGCCCATCGCTGCGCCACCACCTCTCGGCGGCTGAATGGCCATTCGTTACACGGCCTCTGCCAACCTGAAACGACATGAGAGAAGGGATCGAAGCCGTCCCCGCCCTCGTCCAGCAGCTCTACGCCGTCGTCGGCGAACTGGAGGTCCACTTCCCCGGCCGGAAGTTTACCCCCGACGGCCACCTCGTCGGGAGCATCGGAGAGGTTCTCGCCGCCTACCACTATGGGCTCGACCTCTATACGGCCTCGGCCCCCGCTCACGACGCCTGCTGCCCGGAGGGCCGTGAGGTCCAAGTCAAGGCAATACAAGGCCGTTCGGTCGGCCTCCGGTCCGAGCCGGAGCACCTGCTGGTCATCAAGCTCGACCATCAGGGCGGGTTCGAGGATGTCTACAACGGGCCGGGCGACCTCGCATGGGTGGCGGCCGGGAAGATGCAGAGCAACGGTCAGCGGTCGATCTCAACGTCGAAGCTGGCGGCGTTGATGGAGCGGGTCCCGGCTCGCGCTCGCGTGGGGCGGGCCGTGTAACCCGCCATCGCAGGCCGACCCTTGGCGTGAGCGTCTTTGCCTCTTTCGGGAAGCGGTGCTATCTTGCCTCTTCCTACCGCCCTGCCCCTTGCCCCGCGCGGCTGAGCGGTCATCTGTCGTACGGCCTCAGTTCCTGCACAAACCGGTTGTAAGGGCCGAACCGGTTCTATCCGACCCCAATGGACCATCACCATGAGCGAGCGCCGGCAGGCCGACACCCCACCATCCCAACTGGTCGACGCAAGGATCAAAGAGCTTGACGACTGGCGGGGGGAGAAGCTGTCCCACCTCCGCGACCTGATACGCCGAGCAGACCCCGAGGTGATCGAGGACGTGAAGTGGCGGAAGCCCACGAACCCTATGGGCGTTCCCGTGTGGTCTCACGATGGGATGCTCTGCACGGGCGAGGCGTACAAGGACAAGGTGAAACTGACCTTTGCGAGCGGGGCCGCGCTCGACGCCCCTTCGGGCCTGTTCAACGCGAGCCTCAACGGCAAAGTCCGGCGTGCAATCGACCTGCGCGAGGGCGACGAGATTGATGAGGCGGCGTTCGTGTCGCTCGTCAAATCAGCCGTAGTGCTGAATGTATCCCGTGCAGGCCAGTAGGCACCCGCCTGCATGACCCGCCGCTACCCGCGGGCGAAGGGCTGCACGATCCGGCCTCATCTGAGCTTCGCCGCCTACTTTGCCTCCCTCAAAGGGCACCCCCGCCTTTCGCGGCTGAGGGCACGTCTGTTCTTCCGCTGTGTAGTCGAAGGATCGGAAAAGTGCCGGGAGACGTTCGACCCCACATACCAAGCGCCAGAACACGCATGGAACGGCACCAGGTCTACCACGCTGACTCTGACATTTCAGGCGGCACGCCGGTCTTCCAGGGTACCCGCGTGCCCGTCCACTAACTGAACGCTCCCGGCAGCACCGCCGCGCGCCTGCAGATCAAGTTCAACACAGACTCGCGCTGGCTGCGGACTGCAACAACGCGCGCGCGTGGTGAGTTACACGCCCCGCACACCGGAGGGGTGGCAGAGCGGTTGAATGCATCGGTCTTGAAAACCGACGTGCTTGCAAGAGCACCGGGGGTTCGAATCCCTCCCCCTCCGCAGCAGTCCGGCCGCTGCCCCGCCGCCTGAGGCCCCGCGTGTAGATCTTCGAACCTGAGGGGCGGCGGCGTTCGGCGGTGCTTTTTCAGGTGAGCCGCTTGCGTTTGCGCCCGCCCACGTTTTCTTCCGCGCGCTCGTCCATCCTCTTTTGCCATGCGCTCGACCCGAAACAAAATCCTTCTGGCTATCGCGCTCCTGTTCATGCTCGTGGTGCTGGTGGACGCGCTCGGCGTGTTCGACTCGGCACCGTACACGGAGGTCACGCACGGCGATCATGTCCACTTCGTCCCGAAGGACCGGGACCCGGAGGCGTCGCTCGATCACTTCCCCACCACGCGCCCCCGATCCAACGAGCGCATCACGCCCACCGGCGAAGTCGTGCCTGTACGGTAGCCTCACAGAGCCGGTCTTGCAGCTCGGAAAAGCGAACCTCTCGGCGGCCGCCTCTGCGTGTTGCGGCGCGCGGTTACAGCGCGCGGCAACTGGTTACGGAATGGGCAAGGTTGGTCCGCGGGCCGAGCGCCGGACAACCCGCCGCGCTTCGACGTGGTACATGGGGTGCACCAATCGCGGGCGCGGTTGAACGACATCATGTACAAGGGCACCCATATGGAACCGAAAAAGCTACACGAACAGACGATCGTCATCACCGGGGCGTCCAGCGGCATCGGGCTTGCGACCGCCAACATGGCGGCGGAGAAGGGCGCGAAGGTAGTCCTCGCGGCGCGTGACGAGGAAAGCCTTCGGCGGGCCGTCGAGGACATCCGCGCAAAAGGAGGACAGGCTACCTACGCGGTCGTCGATGTAGCGGACCCTGACGCGGTCCGTGCCGTGGCCGAGAAAGCGATCTCGGAGTTCGGCGGCTTTGACACGTGGGTCAACGGCGCGGGCATTTCTATTTACGGGGAGATCGAGAAGGTGCCGCTCGAAGATGCCCGCCGGCTCTTCGACACGAATTACTGGGGTGTGGTGAATGGCAGCCTCGTGGCCGTAGAGCACCTGAAAAGGCGAAAGGGCGTCTTGGTCAACATCGGCAGCGTGCTTTCGGAGCGCGCGATCCCGCTGCAGGGCCACTATGGCGCGAGCAAGCACGCTGTAAAGGCCTTTACGGACTCGCTGCGGATGGAGCTTGAGAAGCAGGACGCGCCCATCTGGGTGACGCTCGTGAAGCCGTCGAGCATCGGCACGCCGTACCCGCAACATGCAAAGAACTTCATGGATGAAGCGGCGACGTTGCCGCCTCCGGTGTACGCGCCGGAAGAAGTCGCGAGAACGATTCTCGCCGTTGCGGAAGATCCCGTGCGAGACGTGACCGTCGGCGCAGGCGGCGCGGTCTTTGGCTTGATGGAGAACCTGGCCCCGCGCGCCACGGACCGGTTCATGGAAGCTTCCATCTTCGACCAGCAGAAATGGGAGGAGGGGCCCAGGACCCGCTCCGACGCCCTCCATGCCCCCGTGCCCGGCAGCGGCCGCGTCCATGGCGACGTTCCGCGCCATCTCGTGCAGTCGAGCCTCTATACCCGCGCCTCGCTGAACCCCGGCAAGGCCGCGCTCCTTGCCGCCGGCGTGATGGGTCTCGGCCTCTTCTTCGGCACCCGGAGGTAAGCCGGGCGGAAAACTGCCTGTAACTCGAACTCGCTACCGATTCTCCGCCGGCATCGCCCCTTGATCTCTCCCGCCCGCGTTCTCTTTCTGTTCGTCGACGGCATCGGACTTGGACCGGACGCGGAAGCGAATCCGTTCGCGACCCTGTCGCTACCCGCCTTCGAATCCGCATCCGGGGGCCGGTGGACGGCGGGGCACGCGGCGATTGGAGAACAGGAGCGGGTGTTCAAGGGCATCGACGCCACGCTCGGCGTGCCGGGACTGCCGCAAAGCGGGACCGGGCAGGCGACGCTGTTTACGGGCATCAATGGAGCCGCGCTTGCAGGACGGCACTTCGGGCCGTTCCCGCATTCGGCCACCCGCCCGGCTGTCGCCGAGCACAATCTGTTTCGGCAGGTGCAGCGCCGCTTCCCGGCGGAGCCGGAGCCTGCCGCCTTTGCGAATGCCTACCCGGAACGATTCTTCGAATGGGGGCGGCAGCGGGACCGGTGGACCGTCACTACCCGCTGCTGTCTCGATGCAAGTGTCCGCATTCGTACGGAGGCCGACTGGAAGGCCGGACTCGCAGTTCCGGCCAACCTCACCGGAAAGGGTTGGCCCTCGCCGTCAGCGGCACCCGCGGCGATCTCCGAGAGAACGGCGGCCGAATACCTGCTTGCGGTGAGTCGACGCCACCGGCTCACGCTTTTCGAGTTCTATCTCACCGACAAGGCCGGGCACGCGCAGTCTGCGGAGCAGGCAGCGGGCGTCCTGCGCAGCCTCGACCGCTTTCTGGCGCGCTTGTTTGCCGGACTCCCGCCGGACACCCTCTTTCTGCTCACCAGCGACCACGGGAACGTCGAGGATCTTTCCATCAAAACGCACACGCTCAATCCCGTTCCGCTCCTTGGCCTCGGGCCTGGTGCCGTGGTGCTCAGCGAAGTAGGGGACCTCCAGGGCGTACTTCCGGCCGTCATGGCGGCATTCGGCTGACCGCCCCGCCACCTGCCTGCTATCAGGGACGGCCCTACACCCAGACACGGCATCTCCCTGATTGCGCATCGCGGGAATTGGCGATAGGTTGAGGAAGGTTCACCCATCAACCCGTGCCCCCATGAAGCGGACCCTGATCTCTCTCGCGGCAGTGCTCGGTCTCCTGCTTGCCGTCTCGTGTTCCGATAAAGCGCAGCCCGAACAGCCTGCGCAAACCCCGGCCGTATCCGCGTCCCTGGACATTCCTGACTTTCCGGGACTGGACTCGCTCGACCTTGATCAGGCTCGTTTCAGGCGGGGACAGCAGACCTATGAGTCCGTCTGTTCCGCCTGCCACAACTACGGTCCGCCGCCTGATCTCGCGCCTCCCGCCATCGGCGTCTCGCAGCACTACCATGATGCCTTCGCAGTGCGCGAGGAGGCTATTGCGCACATCGTGGACTACGTCAAGGCACCCGCGCCGGAGAAGTCGGTCCTCATGTCAATGGCCATCGACCGCTATGGTCTGATGCCGCCGCTCGCGCTGCCGGACAGCCAGCTTGCCGACGCCGCTTACTGGGTGTGGGAGATTTACAACGTTGAGACCACCATCCGCCCCGGCCCTGGAAGGATGGGAGCCGGGATGGGTCCGGGTAGAGGCACCGGGCAAGGCATGGGACCTGGACAAGGCATGGGACCAGGGCAAGGCATGGGACCAGGACAGGGCAGAGGGGCCGGGCAGGGGATGGGCCGGCAACCCGTGCCGTGAGCTTCCGTTGATGGACCGCAACGGCCTTATGAGCTTGTACCAGGGGCGAGCTTCAACTTGCCCCTGCGCTGCAACCTGACCGCTCCGTGCGCCTCCAGTAGAACATGGCGGCGGCGCTCCGCGCGGTCTTTTGCTGCCGGACGCGCGTGCTACGGCTCAACAGCCGCTTACACCAACTTCGGCGTGAGCGAATGAGCCGCTGCAGCAAGGTCGGAGATGTACCGCGCGTCGTGGCACGCCTCGATGGCATTGCCAACAACAACGAACGACGCGCCGGCCTCCACCTTCGCGGCCACTTCGGACGGTTCGCGTAAGCCTCCTCCGACGATCAGCGGGATGGTACAGGCCTCGGCGATCGCTCCGATCATCTCACACGGCACGGTGTGATCGGCACCGGAGCCGGCGTCGGTGAAGACGAAGCGCATGCCCATCATTTCGGCAGCGAGCGCCGTCGCCGCGGCTATGTCGGGCTTATGGCGGGGAAGGGGCTGCGAATGGCTCATGTACTGAGCGGTCGTCGTGCGCCCGGACTCGACGAGCATATAGCCGGTCGAGAGCGCCTCCAGGCCCATTCGGCGGATCATCGGCGCGGCGTGAACGTGCTGCCCGAAAAGGTACTCCGGGTTGCGGCCGCTGACGACCGAAAGAAACAGCACCGCGTCGAGAGACGGCGCGATCTGGTAGAGCGACCCCGGGAAGCCGATCACGGGAAGCGATGCCGCTTCTTTAAGCCTGCGGACGTACAGGTCGACCTCCGTCGCGTGGAGCAGGCTCCCGCCGACGAAGAGCGCGTCCACCCCGGCCAGGTCGCACGCCTCTCCGAGCGCCGGCATATCGTTCTCGCAGAGCTTGTCCGGATCTACGAGCACGACAAACCCGGCCCCTTTCTCGTGCTTTGTATTTAACAGATAGCTGTAGATCGACTGCACAATACCACCCACGCGCCTTTCTGTGCGAAACTTGTAAACTGAAAAAGGTAGCGTACCCCGCTGTATTTAGCAAGGCCCTCTTCGCTACCTTCCTGTTTGCCATACCATACGCAGCACGCCCGCACATGATGCCGCTCCTTCCGCTCCTCTCGATCTTGTTCTTCGCGTCACCCGGCGCAGGGGCTGACTACGTCGTCGTCAATGCGCGGGTTTACACGGTCTCCGACGATGAGCCCCAAGCGGAGGCCTTCGCGGTAGCCGGCGGCCGGTTCCTGATGGTGGGCAGCAACGAGGGCGTCTTGCACGCCTTTCCCGATGCGCCGCGCCTCGACGCCGGCGGCCGCGCCATCGTACCCGGACTCATCGACGCCCACGCGCACCTGATGGGGCAGGGGCGAAGCATGATGCGAACAGACCTCGTCGGTACCGGCTCCATCGAAGAAGTCCTCGGCCGCCTCGCGGCCTTCGACGAGAACCTGCCGGAGGGCACCTGGCTGCAGGGGCAAGGATGGGATCAGAACGACTGGACGGACGCGCGCTACCCGACGAGGGCGGATCTCGACGTTCGTTTCCCGGACCGGCCCGTCTGGCTCCACCGCATCGACGGCCACGCGGCATGGGCCAACTCGGCTGCCCTACGCCGCATCGGCATCGACAGGCTGCGCTCAATGGACGATCCTGCCGGCGGCCGCATCGTGCGCGACGGCGCGGGCGAGCCGACGGGCGTATTCATCGACGCTGCCATGGACATCGTGCAGCGCGAAGTCCCGCCACCCTCCGGCGCGGAAGACGTGGAGGCGCTGCGCCGCGTATTGGCGGAAACGGCGCGCTACGGCCTCACCGGCGTTCACGAAGCCGGTCTCAGCCTCGCCGATATGGCGCGCTACAGGCAGGCCATCGAGGAAGGCTGGTTCAACCTGCGGCTCTATGGCATGATCGGCGGCCCCGGCCCGACGCAGGACGCGATCTGCGCACAGGGACCATTCCACGACACGACGGGCCGCCTCGACGTTCGCTCGCTCAAGCTCTACATCGACGGCGCGCTTGGTAGCCGGGGGGCAGCGCTGCTCGAGCCGTACACGGACGATCCGGGAAACCTTGGTCTGCTGCAGTACGACACCGCGACGCTGACCGGCATCGTGGCCCGCGCGATCGGGTGCGGCCTTCAGGTCAACACCCACGCGATTGGCGACCGGGGCGTTCGGACGGTGCTCGATGCCTATGAGCAAGCGTTCGGGAGGGCGGGGCAGGGGCCGGGCCGGCACCGCGTCGAGCACGCGCAGATCGTCTCGCCCGAAGACGTTCCTCGCTTCAAGACCCTCGGCGTTCTTGCGTCGATGCAACCGACGCACGCTACGAGCGACATGCCGTGGGCGGAAGAGCGGCTTGGGCCGGAGCGACTCAAAGGGGCCTACGCCTGGCGGTCCTTCCTCGATGAGGGCGTTCGCGTTCCGTTTGGATCCGACTTTCCGGTGGAGCGCGTCGATCCGCTGCTCGGGTTCTATGCGGCCGTGACACGGCAGGACGCCAATGGCGAGCCGGACGGCGGCTGGATGCCCGAGCAGCGGTTTACGCGCGCCGAAGCGCTGAGGGCTTTCACGCTCGACGCGGCGTATGCCGGCTTCGCGGAAGATGAAGTAGGATCGATTGAACCCGGTAAGCGCGCGGATTTCGTCGTCTTGAGCAAAGACATCATGACCGTTCCCGACCGGGAGATCCTGCAGGCGCGCGTCGAAGCGACTTACCTCGACGGCGAGGCGATCTTCGGGGGATTGTAGCACACGGGCGGCCTTTTCCGCAAGTTTCTCAACATCCGGCTGCACTTCACCGGCACCACAGGGTACCACTCTTCAGCTTCACCCAACCTCCTATGCAGATGAACAAGCTTTTTCACGTGCTGATCGTCACTTCCATTGCCACCGGCCTCTTCGCGACGGTTGCCGTGCTTCTTTCCGGCGGCGAGGGAGACTTCCCGCCCGCTACGCCCGCGGGTCCGCCGGAGGTCGATGCGGACACGCTCTCTCCGGAAGAACGGGCGGCGCTCCTAAATGAACTCGACGCGCAGCTCTGACGCGCCGCGGCGCGGGCTTTTTATTCCCCTACTGCATATGACCGTACCCACGCTGCACCTCGGCGAACTGACGCCGGCTGCCTTTCTCAAAGATTACTGGCAAAAGAAGCCGCTGCTCATTCGCGGAGCCATTCCGGACTTCGAGTCCCCGGTTAGCCCCGAGGACCTGGCCGGGCTTGCGTGCGAAGAGGGCGTGACGGCGCGCCTCATTCAAGAAGAAGGAGGCGACTACCCGTGGCAGCTCCGCTTCGGGCCTTTTATGGAAGAGGACTTCGCCGATCTCCCGGATGGACACTGGTCCTTGCTCGTGCAGGAGGTTGATCAGTACGTGCCGGAGGTGGCAGCGCTGCGCGACGCTTTCCAGTTCATCCCGAGTTGGCGTATCGACGACGTCATGGTGAGCTACGCGCCCCGTGCCGGCGGGGTGGGGCCGCACATCGACTCCTATGACGTGTTCTTGCTTCAGGCGCGGGGCAAAAGGCGCTGGCAGATCATGCGCGAGCCGATGGAGGAAGAAGTGCTTGTGCCGGACCTCGACGTGCGCATTCTGCAGAACTTCGTAGCCGAGGAGGAATGGATTCTTGAACCCGGCGATCTGCTATACCTGCCGCCTCGCGTGCCGCACAACGGCATCGCCCTCGACGACTGCATGACGTTCTCGGTCGGCTTTCGCGCGCCGAGCCATGAGGAGATTCTGTCAGGCTTCCTTGCAACGCTGCTCGACCGCATCGATCCGGAAGCGCGCTACGCGGACCCCGATCTGCGCCCGCAACTTTACCCCGGCGAAATAACTCCGGCGACGCTCGCCCGCGTTCGCGGTATTGTTCGGAGTTACCTCACTGATGAGGCAATAGACGCCTGGTTCGGCACCCACATGACGGAAAGCAAGCGCGGCAACGATCCCGTTCCACCCTATGAGCCTATCGCGGAAAACGACTGGCAGGGAGCCGTGAGGGCTGGCGGCGTGCTGGAGCGCGCGCCGCAGGCGCGGTTCGCCTTTACCCGGCACGAGAAGGGCGGGGCGACTTTGTTCGTCTCGGGCCGCGCTTACCCGTTGACGTCCGAAGCCGATCCGCTTGCGCTGCTGCTTACGGGTGGGGAGAGGCTGGACGGCAAGTCGCTTGCGCCGTGCCTCGACCGCCGTTCATGCGCCGATCTCATCACCGAGCTTCTCAACGAAGGCTTCTTGCTGATGTAGGCTCGAGAGGCGTACGTCAGTTGTCTTCCGGCTCGTCCGGCAGGACGGCGCGGTTGAACCAGAAGTCGGTGAGCGCCTTCATGGACGCCAGCATGTCCGAATAGGAGAGCGGCTTCGTCATGTAGGCATTGGCTCCCGCGCTGTAGCTGGAGTCCACGTCGATCTGCGCGTTCGAGGTCGTCAGCACGACGATGGGGAGCGTGCGCAGGGCGGCATCGGCCTTGATTTCGGCGAGGGCTTCGCGGCCGCTTTTGCGCGGCATATTCAGGTCGAGCAGAATGAGCGCCGGACGCGGGGCTTCCTCTTTCTGGGTAAATTCGCCCCGGAAGCGGAGATAATCCATCAGTTCCTCGCCGTCGCGTACGGTCTTGATGGCAGCATCCGGCAGGCCGTCGCGCAGCGCGCGCATCGTGATCGCCATGTCGTCGGCGTCGTCTTCGGCAATCAGGATGGTTGAGAGTCTGCTTTGCGTTGCCATAGATCGAACAAAGGGATGGTCATTCAAGCGCTATGGCCATTCCGGTAACATGAACCGTGCCGCTTCGATAAAGGAGCCGGGATAGCCTCTTCATATTCGGTGTTTTCCTGCTGGTTCCTCAATGTGCTTGCTTACACACCGAGTTCACGGGACGAGCGGCACTATTGCAACGGCGGCGAGAGGCGGGGCAGGGCGGCGTCCTGCGTGTGGGGCAGCCTTCCGGTACCGGTAAGTAAGGGTTCATCACTTGCGGAGGGCTGTACTGCGACGAGCAGGCCGCGAAGGCGCGTGGCGACGCCGCGCTCGCTCGGCACGACGTGGATGAACATGCGGAAGGGCCGAATGCGCCCCGCGGCGTTCAAGAGCCGAACCGTAACGTCCCCATCAACTCCGTTGCCCATGCTCAGGGCAAGGGCTGAGATGGCTTCCGGCCTGTCCTCTTCGTAGACCACGTGATCCGACCAAAAGGACGATTCCTGCAGCCAGCGCGCGACGGGATACCCCAGCACCATCTCGGCCGAAGGGCTGACGTACTTGAAGCGAAGGTTCGTCGCGTCCACTTCCCACACGATGGCTTCGCTGGCCGCAAGCATTTGCTGAGCCAGCGCGTCGATCCCTTTCATAGAATCGCCGCTGTGGCTGAGGACAATCTGAGCGGCGAGGTCGAGCGAAGCGGCGGTGGACATGGCTGATGAAACGTTACTACAGGTTGACCGGCGTCGCGCGAAGGTCCGGTCGCCCTCATTACGATGGCCGGCGGCTAAGGTGCATCTTCAACCGTGACGGAGCGGTAAAGGGCTGCGCTGCAGATGCGCTACAAAGGTAAAGATCCTGGACGCCTTTCCCATTGAGCCGGAAACAACGCCCCCTACTCGCGCTGCTCGGCCTGAAACATCGGGAGCGGCCCGGGAGGACGCGCGATCTTGCGCTGAGGATCCGGCAAAAAGGCGCGTGCAGGCGAATCAGTCGAACCGGCGCGAGGTGGTCGTGCTTTCGCCCGCCGGGCCGTTCTCGCGCGTCGTTTTAGTTTCTTGACTTGCGCCCCGAGCGGCCGTGTCGCGGTTTGAGCGCGAAAGGGCGTAGACGATGCCAAGACCAATCAGCACGAGCACGACCGCGATGATCCACTCCGAGGGGACGCCAGCAAGGGAAAGGCCGTACCCGACGCCGGCTACGACGATGATGTATCCGATCAGGTACCCGATGAAGTTGCCGCTCATAGCGCTGCCGTGTTGTTTGTGCGTGACTCTCCGACCCGGGTCTAACGATGCAAGCGATTGGCTGCCCACCATCAACTGTAACTAATTAGATGGAAGCGCTGGTTCACTCCCACTAAAGCCCCGCTGCCGCCCCGCCGGGCGAGCCTATGCGGCGCATGACGAGCGTTGACGCTCCGATCAGCAGCATCAAGAGCACGCTGTATGCCGCCGCGCCGCCGAATTCGTAGATGCGGAGCTGCGACAGAATTTCAACGCTGATCGGCCGGTTGCCGTAGACGTAGAGCATGATCGACGAGACGAACTCGCCAAGCGCGGTGACGAAGGCCAGCAGCGTTCCGGCGAGAACACCCGGCATGATGAACGGCATGACCACGCGGCGGAGCGTCGTCCGGTAGGTGGCGCCGAGGTCGGACGAGGCTTCTGTCAGCCGATCATCGTAGCGCTCGAGCGCAGCGGTCGTGGAGCGAACGACGAGCGGAATGTTGCGGATAAAGTAGGCGAGCGGCAGAATCCAGAAGGTTCCGACAAGGATGCCGCCGAAGCCCGGGAGCGTCGGCTGATTGAAGGTCACGATGAGGTTGAGCGCGATCACCGTTCCGGGAATGGCGAACGGAAGCGCCGTCAGCAGGCGGATCACCGTTCGGCCGGGCAACTTCGACTTTGCGATGAGAAGCGCCGCCGCAACGCCGAAGAGCACGTTTCCCGCCGTCGCGAGCGCGGCCATGCGGAGGCTGTTCAGGATCGGATCGAGCACGTCGGGGTCGGCGAAGAGGGCCGCGTAGTTGCCGAGCGTGTAGGCAGAAGGCAAAATCTGGTACGTCCAGCTTCCCTCCTCCGCAAAGGAGATCAGCACGATGGTAAAGATGGGCAGCAGCAGCAGGACGAGCAGGAGGACGGCGGCCCCCACCGCAGGCACCCTTGCCGCGCCGCTCCTGAGCGGGCGCGGGGGCGCGGCGGCTCCTTTCGAAGCGCCAACCGCCGCGCCCCGTCCGCCGAGTTCGATGAAAAGCAGGAAGACGAGGCAGATCGCCGTCAGCAGGGTGGACACGGATGCCGAGAGGCCCATGTTGCCGTTCATCTTGTAGTTGTAGATCTGCAGCGTCAGGAACGGCTCCGTCCCAGCGAAGAGCAGCGGGGCGGTGAAGGACGCCATCGAAATCATGAACACCAGGAGCGCCGCGCTCAGCATCTGCGGGCGAACGAGCGGAAGCACGACGCGCCTGAACGTGTAGAACCCGCCGGCCCCGAGTCCTTCGGAGGCCTGGATGAGACTGCCGTCGATCCCCCGCAATCCGGCGCTCACGAAGAGGTAAAAATACACGTACATCGAATACACGTGGACGAGCCACACCGCCCATAGTCCTTCGAAAGCGAAGGGCACGTTCTCAAGACCGAGCAGCAGTTGCAGTCCCCTCGGCAAGATGCCGCTTTCGCCGTAGAGAAAGAGGAACGCCAGCACGCCCACGAGCGGAGGCAATGCCAGCGGAAGCGCCGCTACCGCCGTGAGGGTCCGGCGCAGCGGAAAGTCGAAGCGGTAGAAGAACGTGGCAAGCGCGGTACCGAGAACGCCCGCCCCGAGCACCGTCCACAGCGAGATAACGACCGAGTTGACGAGCGCGCGCACGTTTGCCGACCGCGCGGACGGAAACAGAGCGGCGACGTTCTCCGGCTGAAGGCCGAGGGCGAACGTCGCCAGCGCCGGATACAGGACATATCCCGCCAGCACGAGGCCCACGGGCAGAAGGAGCAGCCAGGCGGCGCGTCTCGGCATGAGGCTACGTTAAACAGGTAGAGGCACGACCCTTCGTGCCCCACCATGAGCTTCGACCCCGTTCAGTCGCGATGCGGATCGGCAAAAATGTCAGGCCAGCGTGTTCAGCATGACCGGCATGATGAGCATCAGGATCGTCTCCTTTGGCGGCTGCTCGCCCGGGGTGACGACGCCTGCACGGTTCGGCGTCGAGAACTCGAACACCACGTCGTCGGCATCGATGTTGTTGAGCACTTCGGTGAGGTAAACCGAGTTGAAGCCGATCACCATTGGCTCGCCGTCGTACTCGCACAGCACGGTTTCCTTCGCTTCGCTGGAGCGCTCGATGTCCTCGGCGGAGATCTCAACCCGGTCCGCCTGCAGGGAAAGGCGAATCTGATTGGTCATGCTGGAGGAATACAGGCCCACGCGGCGAACGGCGGCCAGCATGGCCTCACGCGGCACCGTCAGGCGGCGCTCGTTGTCGAGCGGAATGACGGCCTCGTAGTTCGGGTACGTCTCGTCGATCATCCGGGCCAGCACGACGGAGTTTCCAAAATCAAAGCCGATGTAGCCGCCGTCGACCGTGATCGTACATTCGCCTTCGCCCGCAACGCGGCCGGCGAGATTGACCGCTTTCTCGGGCACGATGAAGTCGATCTTCTCAGTGCTGCGCAGATCTTCCATGTCGAGACGAACCAGCCGGTGCCCGTCGGTCGCAACAATTCTTGCGCCACTGTCGCGTATCTGAAAATAGATGCCCATCATGGCAGGGCGCAGGGCGTCCTTGCTGACGGCAAAGCTCGTCGTGTGAATCGCCCGGCTCAGCCGGTCGGCATCGGTCTCGACGCGCAATTTGCCCGAGAGGTCCGGAAGGGCCGGGAAGTCGGCACCGTCAAAGCCCACCATCTTGTAGCGGCCCTGGTCCGTCTGCAGGGTCACGTTGAACTCCTCGTCTGCCTTGAACACGACGGGAATGTCCGGCAGGGCGCGGAGCGTATCGAGCAGTCGACGCGCCGGCACGGCGACGCGCACGCCGCTGGAGGAAGAGGCGTCGAGATCAAACTGGACGGGAACGGTCTGGATGATGGAGATCTCCAGATCGCTGGCGCTCAGGCGCAGTCCCCCCTCGGTTTGCTCGAACAGAATGCAGGAAAGGATGGCGTGGGTGCTCTTGGTGGGCACGGCCCCGCCGACGGTGACGAGCGCGCGGAGCAAGTCGGCGCTGGATGCAGTGAATCTCATAATACGGAAAGAATTGGCCGGGTGAGGAGGGCAAAATAAGTCAGAAACGGCTGTAGTGCTACACGCATTTGCAGGTTCCGGGAAACGGATGCGGCGCGGCACGGTCCTGCGCTCATCGGCTCCGAAGCTCGATCCGGTGGCGTAGCTCTTCCATACGGTCGTGATACTTCACATCCGTGTGCCGCAGGTTTTCCACGCTGTTGATGGCGTGGATGACCGTCGAATGGTCGCGGCCGCCAAAGTGCAGGCCGATGGTTTTCAGCGAATGCTGCGTGTACTGCTTGCAAAAATACATGGCCACCTGGCGGGCCAGCACGGCCTCGCGCTTGCGAGTTTTGGCGCGAACGAGGTCCGGCGGCACCTGGAAGTACTCGCACACGATGCGCTGCAGCTCTTCGATCGAGAGGTTCACGCGGGTGTCCTTCACCACGTCGCGGAGCACCTCGCGGGCGAGCGTCAGGTCAAGCTCGCGCCGGTTCATCGTTGCGTGGGCAAGCAGGCGAATGAGCGCGCCTTCAAGCTCGCGGATGTTGCTGCGAACGTGGTGGGCAATGAACTCGATCACGTCGAGCGAAAGCTCCGTGCCGTCGTCCTCGGCCTTGCGCTTCAGGATGGCAATGCGCGTTTCAAGCTCGGGGCTCTGCACGTCTGCGCTG
Source organism: uncultured Bacteroidota bacterium (assembly GCA_963790965.1). Lineage (GTDB taxonomy): Bacteria > Bacteroidota > Rhodothermia > Rhodothermales > DASSAV01 > CAWBQO01. Next base: position 366,330 of record CAWBQO010000006.1, on the reverse strand, counting down.
AGGCCCCAGCCGAACCGGCTCAAAAGCCGCTCTTCGATGCCCTCGATGTCGCGCGGAGGACGATCGGAGGAGAGTACGATCTGCTTGCCGGCCTGATGGAGCGCGTTGAAGACGTGGAAGAACTCTTCCTGCGTTTTTTCCTTACCGCCGAGAAACTGCACGTCGTCAACGACGAGCAGATCGACATTCCGGTAGAACATCGAAAACTCGTTCACCCGGTTGTGCTGGATGGCCTGGACGAACTCGCTCGTAAACCGCTCGCTCGATATATATAGGACAGACTGCGCGGTCCCCGCCGCGAGTGCGCTGTTGCCGATGGCGTGGATGAGGTGCGTCTTTCCCAGCCCCACGCCGCCGTAGACGAGAAATGGGTTAAAGCTCGTCTGCCCCGGCCGCTGCGCGATTGCGAGCGAGGCGCTCCGCGCGAGGCGGTTGCAGTCGCCCTCGATGAACCGGTCAAAGGTATACGAGGTGTTCAGGCCGCTCTCGACCGGCGCGCGGCGGATGCCCGGAATGGCAAACGGGCTGGCAGCCGGCGGGGTGCCGAAGGGTGGGCCGGACGGGGCGTAGGGCCCGCCCGGGCCATAAGGCCCCGCAACCGCCCGGCGCGCCGCGGCCTCTCCGGCGGGCGAGACCGGTTGCTGCGCCGCCCGCGCCTGCTGAAGGGCCAGCGTGTCAACTTCTTGCGGCAGTTCGTCGGTTGGGCGGCGGGCCGGCAGGCGAACGCTCGTGCCCGCATGGCCGCTCTCCGGGTCGTCGCGGTCCATGACGATGCTGTAGAAAAGCCGCCCTTGCGGCCCGAGCACCGTCGTGATCGTCTTGCGGAGCAAGCCGAAGTAGTGCTCCTCCAGCCACTCGAAGTAGAACCGGCTTGGCAGCTGCACGACGAGCTTGCGATGGCCGTCTTCCTCAACGTCGAGCTTCACCGCTTTGAGCGGCTCGAACCAGGTTTTAAAGCTCTGTCTGCTGATCGCGCCACGGATAAGCTCAAGGCACTGCTCCCAGACTTGTTCAGGTGACTGATCCATACTCCATCGTTACCGCCCAGCTCGCCTCCATGTGAGGCGATCCGAAGAATTTTTCCTCCGGTATTATACTCTTCCCGCCAACATCATCCGCAGCCCGGCGCAGCGGAAGCCTCGTGCATACAGACAAAAACAGGCCGATCACCGAAGCGTCCGGCCCAGAACGGCCAAGTTATCCACCTTTAATTCACATTGCGCACGCAGGTCAGCTTTCTGGCATGAAAGCCCCTGCACATTCAACATCCGGTCGCAAAATTCTACAAATAAGCGTTTACGTTTAGTATGCGGCTGATGGACGCTCTCGCCGACCCACCGCGCATAGATGCCGTGCCGAATGTCGCCGGGGGTTGAGCTAAGTTATCCACCACTTATTCACATTCCCGATTCAGCATGTGAACAGTTGCCGCTGTTCAGAAAGGCCGAGTGTATGGTAACGACTGGCCCATCAACGATCAAGCCGCCGGGGCCGATTTCACACGAGCCATCCGGAAGCGCATCTCCGGCGCATCGGCCCGGTGCGCCTCCGCCGCGCCTCGTCACTCGGTCACGCGCAGAACGACGAGCGTAAGATCGTCGCTGAGCGCATCGGCGTTTCCCGTGAACGCCTGAATGTCGCGGTAGATGCCGTCCACTACGGACTGCGCGCTCGTGCCCATGGCGGCACGCAGGGCAGTTTCGAGCCGCGCTTCTTCGTACTCTTCCTCGCCCTCGTTCATGGCCTCCGTCACGCCGTCGGTGTAGAGGACGAGCGTGTCTCCGACGCCGAGCGTGGTCTCTCCGCGCTCGTACGGGATGTTTTTCATGACGCCGAGAAGCAATCCGCCCTTTTCCAGCAGCTCGAGGCGACCGTCCGTCCGGAGCAAGAACGGCGGGTTGTGACCGGCATTGACGTACTGCAGGGAGTGATCGGCGGGCTTGTAGATGGCCAGAAAAAAGGTGATGAATTTATCCGCGCCCGTGTTCTCGCAGATGACACGGTTGATGTGAACCGTTGCCTCTTCAATGTTCACGTCGATGGGCACGAGGATGTGCAGGCACGCCTGGATGTTGGCCATGAGGAGCGCGGCGGGGATGCCTTTGCCGGTCACGTCGGCCACGGCGAGGAGCAGGCGATCGCCATGCAGCCGCATCACGTCGAAATAGTCGCCGCCGACGACGCGGCTTGGAAGGGCCAGCGTTGCCACGTCGGTACCGGCCATCTTCGGGATAGACTGAGGAAACAGCCGCTCCTGGATTGTCCGGGCGAGTCGCATTTCCTCCTCGAGACGCTCTTTCTCAAGCTGTTCTTCGATGAGAAAGCTGTTCTGCACGGAGGAAAGCGCGAGATTGCCAAGCGCGTAGAGGAATTCGATGTCATCCAGCCCATAGGGATCGCCGCTCTTCTTGGGCCCGAGGCCGAGCACCCCGCAGGTTTTGCCGTGCTGAAGAAGCGGCATGACGAGCGCTATGCCGCGCTCGCGCAGGTCATGCCAGGCGGCGGCATCATCCTCGTCCAGCAGAATCAGCTCGCGCGTCTCCCCGAGCTGGTGGATCACGTCCCGCCCGAGGTCTTCGTCCGGCAAGCCTTTAGACGCGACGAGCTGAAGCGTTTCCTCGGCCTGGTGGGAGTCGCCGTGGTGCGAGCGGCGCAGGAGGAAGAGGTACTTTCCCGTGAGCATCTCCCCCATGAGCGAGAAGGTGAGGAGCTTGAGCACGCGCTCTCGGTCGACGGTGGCGTTGAACTCGTTCGAGAGGTCGAACAGCAATTTGAGCTGCTGCACCTTGCGGTCGAGGTCGTTGTTAGCGAGCTGCAGCTCGTCTACCATCAGCGAGTTGTGAACGGCGGCGGAGGTCATGTTCACGAGCGACTGTATGAACCTTAACTCCTCCGTTTCGAACGGCCCTCCCGTCGCCTTGCGTCCGAGTGCAATCAGTCCGATCTCGCGATGCGCGTAGCGCACCGGCAGGATGAGTCCGATCCGATGCGCGGCCAGGGCCTCGGGCACGTCGTCCCCCTGCAGCGCCTCATTGGTGTCAATCTTCGGCAGCGCGATCATCTGCCCGTTCTGCAGATCGCGGATTCCGCGGATGGTGGCTGCGCGGTAGGAGCCCTCGAGCGCATCGAAGAGGAGGACTGCGCCGCGGGTGACGAGCAGCTTGCTCATGGACGTGAGCAGCAGGTTCGCCAGGACGAAGTTGAGGTCGAGCGAGGCGCTCAGGAGCCGGCTCGTCTCGTGGAGCGCGTTCAGGTCGAAGCGCTCGGTCCGCTGCGCGTGTACCGACGGGTTGGCCATGGTGCTTTAGTCTTAGGCGGCGCCCGCAGACGCCCGGAGGAGAGGGATCAGTGCAGCGGCACGCGCCGGATGAACCGGTGAACGGCCAGTGCCGAACCGGCCCACCCAAGCGTCGCCCCGGTGAGGAGCAGCGCGGTTGTAAGGGCCGCGAGACGCAGCGCGCCGGGAAGTTGGATCTGCGGCACGTACGCGGCCACGGCGAAGAACGAGGGCCAGAGGAGGAGCGCCGCCCCCGCGCCTGCAAGCAGCCCCTGCGCTACGCCCTCGACGATGAACGGCCGCCGAATAAAGGCGTCCGTCGCGCCGACGAGCTTCATCGTCCGAATGAGCAGCCGGCGGGCGTAGATCGTCAGGCGGATAGTGTTGGCAACGAGAAACAGCGATGCAAGTGCAACCACCACGCCGAGCATCCAGCCGACGGCCGTGAAGGTGGCGACGTTGCCTTCAACGCGCGCCAGCAAAGGACGGTTGAGCAGCGCTTCATCCACCCGGTTCCAGCGCGAAAACTGATCGCTCAACTTGCCGAGACTGTCCGGATTGGCGTATTCTTCGCTAACGCGGACGCGGATGGACGGAGGCAGGAAGGCGTCGTCCTGAAAGAGACCACCCTCTTCGCCGAACGTCTCCAGAAAAACCCGCCGCGCCTCCTCGCGAGAGATGAAGGTGGCATCGGCCACGCCGGGCACGAGCCGAGCGCGGGCGAACAGGCTGCGGGCAGTCGGATCGTCCACGTTCTCGTCGAGCAGAATTTCAATTTCTCCCACCTGCTGCCGGAGCGAGGTGACCACCTGGTCGAACTCGAAGGCCGCGAGCGCCCACATGCCCACGAGCACGAGGGCAACGGTCATGGCCGCCGTAGCGGTGAATGCCGCCAGTCTCGCCCGGCGGAATCCGGCTATGCCTTCTCGAATGGTATATCCAAGCGCCACGGGCGGGTTGAGCGTTTATGATGAGGTAAAAAGCGGCAGCCCGCCGGTTGAACGGCGGAAGAGCAGGCAGTGTCCCGAGGGGTTGTGGGCGGACAGAGAGCGGATCCGGCAAACTACTCCGCTCGGATGGGCACGGCATCGCTCCACCCGCGGAAAAGGTTAAGGTAATGTAAAATGAGCCAGACAGAGGCACGGCAAACGAGAATGGCGGCAACCCGAGAGTCCCCCCGCCTCCGGTCTCCCTCCGTGTCATTCCGAGCGCAGCGAAGAATCTGTCTCTTGAGCGTGTCTGAGATGCTTCACCTCACGCCGCCTCCCTACACGCCGCCTCCCCACTTGTCATTCTGAGCGCAGCGAAGAATCTGTCTCTTGAGCGTGTCTGAGATGCTTCGCAACACGCAACATCCCCACTTGTCATTCTGAGCGCAGCGAAGAATCTGTACTACAAGAACGGCTGAGATGCTTCCCTCCGTTCAGCATGACACCCGAGGTGCGTTCCGCCCTCCTTTCGCTTTAGGTATCCCCGCCGCCTCCGGCCTCCCTCCGTGTCATCCCGACCAAGGACGCGCCACCAACCGCCCTGTTGCCCCACCCCGATTCCGCGTCCGCGCGGAGGGACCTCCTACCAACAGCAAAGAACACCCGCCCCCTCGGAGCCGCCCCGAACCAGCGCGTTACTCGCCACGCACCGACCTCATCCTCAACCCACCTCCGCCCCAAGCCATTCGGCATCCTGAGATGCTTCGCTTCGCCGGCACGACACGCCGGGAGAGTGCAGCCTTTCTGACTCCACTCAGGTTTCCACCAACTCCGGCATCCCCACTTGTCATTCTGAGCGCAGCGAAGAATCTGTACTACAAGAACGGCTGAAATGCTTCCCTCCGTTCAGCATGACACCCGAGGTGCGTTCCGCCCTCCTTTCGCTTCCGGTATCCCCGCCGCCTCCGGCCTCCCTCCGTGTCATCCCGACCAAGGACGCGCCACCCACCGCCCTATTGCCCCACCCCGATCCCGCGTCCGCGCGGAGGGGCCTCCTACCAAAAGCAAAGAACACCCGCCCCCTCGGAGCCGCCCCGAACCAGCGCGTTACTCGCCACGCACCGACCTCATCCTCAACCCACCTCCGCCCCACGCCATTCGGCATCCTGAGATGCTTCGCTTCGCCGGCACGACACGCGGGGCGGGTGCGGCCTTTCTGACTCCACTCAGGTTTCCACCAACTCCGGCATCCCCCCTTGTCATTCTGAGCGCAGCGAAGAATCTGTACTACAAGAACGGCTGAGATGCTTCCCTCCGTTCAGCATGACACCCCAGGTGCGTTCCGCCCTCTTTTCGCTTCCGGTATCCCCGCCGCCTCCGGCCTCCCTCCGTGTCATCCCGACCAAGGACGCGCCACCCACCGCCCTGTTGCCCCGCCCCGATTCCGCGTCCGCGCGGTGGGACCTCCTACCAACAGCAAAGAACACCCGCCCCCTCGGAGCCGCTCCGAACCAGCGCAGCTATGAACCCACCCGGCCACCACGGCAATCGCCTACAGCAACGGTCTCTTGAGCGCCTGCCGCCAGACCTCGAAGGCAAGCCACCAGTCCACCTGCACGCCGAGCGAAAGGTCGCCATCGTAATAGCGCGTCACGGTGGAAAGAAGCCTCGGGTGGTCGTAGGGGGCGTATTCCCGCACGTCGGCGGCGTGGACGGTGTCGAGCGCGAAGGGGCGCAGACGGTTCAGGAACGCAGCGCGCATGTCGTTTCGGTAGGGCGCTTGCACGCGCCCGGCAACGGCCGTCCAAGCCCACGCGCCCGGCGCGGAGAGGCGGAAAGGATACGTCATGTTGCCTTTTACGAGCGGGTAGCGTTCGAGCGACGGCGCGGCCTCGCGGATGAGGCGGCGCACCAGGTGCCCGCCGCGCCGCAGCCGAGCGGGCGTGCCGAGAAGCGCCCCGAGCACACTCGGCTGCGCGAAAGGCATCAGGTCGATGCACCGCTCGTCGACCAGGGCCTGCCCGATGCCATAGGCGTTCGGCAGGCGCGTCCGCACCGCGAAAATATCCACGAAAGCTTCGATGCCGACCGTGCCGGCCATCGGGAGCGTCTCGCCAAGCGCGCGGAGATCGTCCCCGACGCCCCGGTGCATCGCGGCCATAGCGTCCCTGGCGAACACGTCCGCACGAGAAAACGCGAGTAAGGGCTGCAGTGAGGCCATATCGCCCCGGCGCAGCGCCCCCCGGCCACGATACCGAAGGCGATTCAGGAACTGCCGTCGGGCGATCTCGCCAAAGCCCCCGCCGAGCAACCATCGCTGCTGCGCGTGCAGCGCCGGGTACGCGGCCATCGTCAGCACGGCCGAGGCGGGAGCGCCCGCCATGAGCAGCGGACCCTCGCGGCGCAGCAGTTCGAGGCAAGCGTCCGGCTCCGGCACGACTCCCGCGAGCTGGGTCAGCGGCAGGCCTTCGCCGCGCGCAATGCGCCGCGCCGTATGCGCGTCAGGGTGTACCGGATCCCCAAGCACGTACGTCTCCGGCACCTTGCCGCCGCGCATCATGACGGCGAGCAATACGCGCGAGTCCATGCCGCCGGAGAGTCCGAGGGTGGCGCTCCGGCCGGAGACGCCCTGAAGATCGACGACGGCGCGGAGCCGATCTGCGACCGTTTGCAGGCCGGTGCCGGACTCCGCCGGCTGCCAGAGCGTCCGCGTCCGCTGCGGGTCTCCCGCCCCGAGCGTGACGCGCTCACCCGGACCGACGCGCTCCAGGCCGCGCACCATCGACCGGGTTGAGAGCTGGTTAAACTGCAACCAGTGACTGCCGAAACGTTCGTAATCGATGGGGAGACCCCCGCCGGCCTGAGAAAGCCACTCCGCTCTGGATGAAATAACAACGCCGTCTTTGGCCGGTCTGTAGTAGAGCGAGCGCAGTCCGAGGGAGTCGGTGAAAAGCTGCACGCCGCTTGCGTCCCACCTCACGACCGCAAAGTGCCCGTCGAGCCGGTCGAGCGGCGGATCTTTGTGGGTGAGCACGGCGGCCCAACTTTCCCGGTCCATTCTGCGCAAGGACCCGCCGACCTTCTGAATGGCGACGCCCACGGCAATCCACCCGAACGCCCGTCCCTCTGCAGGCTCTGGAGGGGCGTAGAGGCACGTTTCAGGGAGGCCGCCGGCAGCAACGTAGAACCCTCCCGCTGCGAACGAAAAGAGCGGCTCCGCGTGGCTTTGGCGCAGGTCCCGGATGTGCTCCTCTCGGATGCCCCCCTGCTGAAGTGTTCCAAAGAGCCAGCTCATGAGGGCGGGCCGAGACTGTCCGCGCCGTCTTCCGTCCGTCCAACCGGATACGAACCGAGGACCTTCATCACGGTCGTTAGCTCCCGCAAGTGATCGAGGGCGCGCTGCAGCGGCGCGTCGGTTAGCGCGCCTGAAACGTCGAGGTAGAAGAGGTACTCGCCCGGCCTCCCAACGAGCGGGCGACTCTCGATTTTGAGCAGATCGAGGTCGCGCAGCGCGAAGACGGCAAGGCTCTTGAAGAGTGCGCCGGGCACGTTCTCCTGCATCGCGAAAACGATGGAGGTCTTGAAGGGCGTGTCGCGCGCGCCGCCGGTTTCGGGCAGCTGCCTTTCGCGCGAAAGGACGAGGAAGCGGGTAAAGTTGTGGTGGTTCGTCTCGATGCCCGAGGCGAGAATATCAAGGCCGTACTCGCCGGCGGCCCGTCGACTTGCGATGGCGGCCACGGCCGGTTCTCCGCTGAGCGCGATCATGCGGGCGGCACCGGCAGTGTCGTAAACCGGGACGGGTTCGGCGTGCGGAAGGTGGTCTCGCAGGAAAACCTGGCACTGCCCGAGCGCCTGCGGGTGCGAGTACACCCGGCGAAGATCCGCCATGGCAGTGCCGGATTGCGCCATCAGATGGTGACGGATGCGAAGGCTCAGTTCGCCGGCGATCCAGACGCTGTGCGCCTGCAGCAGATCGAGGTTTACATGGACGCTGCCGAAGAGCGAGTTCTCGATGGGCACGACGGCAAGGTCCACCTCGCTCCTTGCCAGCGCGTCAAAGACGGCCTCGAACGTCGGGTATGGCTTCGGGAGACTGCCGGCAAACAGCGCCTGCACGGCCTCTTCGCTATACGCGCCGGTCTCTCCCTGGAAGGCGATCAGCATGGGGCGGGAACCGAGTTTTAGTTGAGCGCGCGAAATACGCGAGCGTTGGCGGAAAAGTGGGTTTCAAGAAGCCGTCTCCGAGTTCCTAAGGAAGGCCCGGTAGCGTCAGATCTCCGGCTCGTTCACGTTGAGGTCGAGATCGCCAACCGCAGCGAGAAGGAACGTCTGCGCGTCTCGCACCCCCTGATTGTAGACGGCCGGACCGACGGTTTTGAGCATGAAGTCGAGCAGGAAGGAAGCCTGCAGGTCTCCGATCTCCTCCTCGCGCTCCTGGAGAAAATAGTGCCGCAAGGCGGCGATATGCGCCTTCGTCGTCTCTTCTGTAAGGGTGATGGGCATGGTTGACAATCAGGTTGAATAGGAGGCTGTTGAACCAATATAAAGCGCTGTATGTAGCCGGCGATACGGACCAAAGTACAGACGCAACCTCCCTCTTGACGAGATTCAAGAGGGTGTGAGCAGGCATTCCATTCATAGACACCGCCCCGAATATCTGCGTTACATCCCATTAATAGTAAATCAACAGGCTCATAGGACGCAGCGCGGGCGACTGCGGCATCATTCCGGCTCAAAATAGTCATTGTCTATGCGGCGAATCGTGTAGGTGGCAACGGTGGTGACGCCGATGCCGTGGTCCATCATCAGTTCTGCGAGTTCAGTCCCGCCGATGAGCACGATCTTGTTGTCAATGCGCCGCGTGAAATCGACCGCTTGCTCTGAGAAGTCCGAGGTGGTGATGAATACGCCCTTTCGAGCGCGTTGGCCCTGAAGCGCACCGGCAAAAGCCTGCACGTCCGGCCGTCCGACCCGGCCGTCCCAGCGCTTGGCCTGCACGTAGATCGCGGCGAGGCCCAGGCGGTCCTCTTTGATGATGCCATCTATGCCTCCGTCGCCGCTGCGCCCGATGGCGCGACCGGCGTCTGCCCGCGATCCGCCATAGCCCATGGCGAGGAGGAGTTCTACGACGAGGCGCTCGAAGAACTCGGGCGGGCAGATCTTGATGGAAGCCAGCAGACTGGCGGCCAGCTGGCTTCTCATCTCGCGATAGCCGTACTCGATCATCTCGTGCGGCGTCATCACCGTCTCTGGTTCGTCCCCGGCCGATTGCTCCTGTTCCTTCGCCTCTTGACTGGTGCCCGCTCTAAACGCCTGATACTCGGGGAAAGTACCAAGCATACGAAGGTTAATCGCGCCCGAATGATCCTGCAAAAGCCGCCGGCCCCGATCCGTGATTCGGTAGACACCTCTCTTTGGCGAATCGACCAAGCCCGCGTGCTTGAGGTGCGACTTCGCCCAGGCGATCCGGTTGGTAAAGACGGCCTGCCGGCCGCTCGGAAGGAGTTCACTGCGTTCGTCCTCGGTGAGCGCGAGCCGGTCGGCAAGAACCGAGAGGGTCTCTTTGTTGGCATGTTCAGCGCCGTGGCTGAGATGCTCCAGTAAGGGCCGCATGAGCGACTGGAAATCGGGGATCGCCATCTTTTAACTGCCTGGTATTTTGATAATTAGGCTCTCGGTCGGTTATCCCCCCAGCACCGCCGGGTTCATCCGCCACACGGCAAAGTTGAGGGCGGCGGCGAAGGTGACCCATGCAAGATAGGGGATGAGCAGTCCGCCTGCGAGCGGCCGCACGCGCCAGAACAGGGCCGTGGTGAAGGCGATGAGCGCCCAGAGCAGGACAATGTCCGCAAAGGCGAGTGCGCCTTGAAACCAGCCGAAAAAGAGCCACGTCCACAGCGCATTCAGGGCGAGCTGAACGAGAAAAAACGAGAGGGCCTTCCGGTGGAGGGCAAAGCCGCCCTCGCGCCAGACAAGCCACGCCGCTACCGCCATCAGGAGGTAGAGGACCGTCCACACCGGGCCGAACACGGACGACGGCGGTGCCCAGGTGGGCTGCGCGAGATCGCCGTAAACGGCGCTCGCCCGGATGGACGCCACGGCTCCGGTAGCCGACGCCGCGAAACAAATGAACACCCAGCCGAGGAGGCCAATCAGTTGCTTTTTCAAAGACATAGCAGCGGGAGTGAGGCGGAGAATAGGGAGGTGGAGAGTGCAGGCGGGCGGCCGGCTCGAACGGGCCATAACATACGAGCGATACGGCTGTGATTCAAACGTAACTGCATGGCGGCGGCGTGGCGCGGGCGCTGAAAATTCCTTACGCTACAGCCTCGCATTTCTGCCGGGAAGGTATCTTCTCGACATGGTTTAAAACGGGTGCATTTCATGTTTTACCACGTCAAAGAGCTTCAATTCAACGCGCGGGTTTCCAAGCCGGACCCGAAGTTCGCCGGTCTGCTGCTCGAACAATTCGGCGGCGGCAACGGCGAGCTTAAAGCGGCCATGCAGTACTTCGTCCAGGCCTTTTCGGCGCGCCAGCCGTACCCGGACAAGTACGACCTCCTCATGGACATCGCCACCGAGGAGTTCAGCCACCTCGAAATCGTCGGTGCCACGATCACGATGCTGCTCGACGGAATCAATGGCGAGATGAAGAACGCCGCGGAGCAGTCGGACCTCATGAATCTACTCAAGGGCAAAGCCTCCAAGGAGGAGTACATTCACGAGGCGATGATCAACCCCGAGTTTCTCGTGAACAGCGGAGGCGGCCCGACGCTCACGAACGCGCAGGGCGTCCCGTGGACCGGCTCTTACGTGACGGCCAACGGCGACCTGACCGTCGATCTGCGTTCCAATATCGCGGCGGAGAGCCGGGCCAAGATCGTATACGAGTATTTGCTGCAGTTCACGGACGATCCGTACGTCCATGAGTCGCTGCGCTTTCTCATGACGCGCGAAGTGGCGCACTTCCAGATGTTCGAGGCGGCGCTCGAATCGATTCAGCCGAACTTTCCGCCCGGCGTGCTCCAGAGCGATCCGCGCCACTCGAATATGTACTTCAATATGTCCAACGGCGGCAGCGTGCGCGGGCCGTGGAATCAGGGCAAAAGCCCGCGCCTCCAGGAAGAATGGCAGTACATCGAGGACCCACTCCAGCAAGTGATTAAGACGAGCGGACTCCTAACGATTCAGCCGATGGGAACAGATCGGACCCTCGATAGCGTGGACAAAAAGAACAAGGAGATGAGCAAGATGCGCAGCGAGGAAGTGTCCAAGGCCCTTCCGAGCGGCGGCAATCAGTGGTCGGCCTATCCGCAAGAAAAGCCGGAAAGCCCGAAGAAAGTGGTCAACGAGACTCCGGGCGGGCACTCGAAGTAGGGCTTTTTATACGCGCTGAGCGGCTCGATGGCACAGAGTGAAGACGAACAGACAGGCGGGCCGGTGGAGGTGATCTACTACACCGACCCGCTCTGCTGCTGGAGCTGGGCCATGGAGCCGCACTGGCGGCGGCTCATCGAACGCCATTCCGAAAGGTTCTTCTGGCGCTACCGCATGGGGGGACTCATTCCCGACTGGCAAAGCTATAACGACCCGGTCAACGCCGTCAGCCGGCCTGCGCAGATGGGGCCGATCTGGTTTCAGGTCCGCCACATGACCGGCGCTCCGCTGGACGATTCCATCTGGATGGTAGATCCGCCTGCATCTTCTTACCCCGCGTGCCTTGCCGTGAAAGCGGCCGAGCGGCAGTCGCCCGGAGCGGCGGACCTGCTGCTCTCCCGCCTGCGCCTCGCCGTTATGGCCGAGCGGCAGAACATTGCGCGTGAGGATGTGGTCTTGATGCTGGCGGAAGAAGTGGAAGCGGCACACCCTGCGGACTTCGACGCGGCGCGCTTTGCGGCCGACTTCCGGGGGGAGGAGGCGAAGAACGCCTTTCGCGAGGACCTGATGGAGACGCGCTTCCGGGAGATCGGCCGTTTCCCGACATTAACCTTCCGCGCCCGCGGCGAAAGCCGCAGCATCGTGCTCATGGGGTACCGTCCGTTTGAAGTGCTCGAAGAAGCCTTGCTCCACGCGGCAGGGGTGGCAAAGGGATAGGCTTTCCCCTGGAAAGGCTTGGAACGGGAAGATCCTGGAGGGAGCCGGTAAGTGCTCGTCCGCGTTCGCTCATCAGACGCCGCCTCGATGATGGAACATCAACCGCCCCTCGTTAAGAATGCCTTTTGACCTGCGGACGGCCGACCTCAACCGGCTCAACTCGCTCACCAAGTACCCGTCGATCCCGACGTACCACGCGCTCGACCCTTCCAACGGTCGCCTCCAGGAAGAGCACCTTCCTTTTTCAGGCGAAGCGATCCTGACGGAAAAGATCGATGGGACGAATGCGCGCCTCATTTTCTTCCCGGACGGTTCTTATCTCATCGGAAGCCGGGGCGAGTTTCTGCTGGCGCGAGGGGACCTGATCGGCAATCCGTCGCTCGGCATCGTGGATGCCCTGCGGCCCGTCGCAGATCGGATCGAGGTGGACTTGCAGCCGGACGCCTTGTGCGTGCTCTTCGGCGAGTTCTTCGGGGGCAAAGTCACGCAGGCAAGCAAACAGTACACCGGCCGGCAGCAGGTTGGCTTTCGCCTCTTTGATGTGGCGGTCATTCCCGACTTGCCGCAACGACTCGGCGAACCGGCCGAGAAGCTGTCTGATTGGCGCGAAGCCGGCGGCCAGGCGTTCCTGGATGAAGACGCCTTACGGGCGGAGGCGGATCGCCTTGCCCTGCCGCTGGTCCCTAGACTCGCGGTAGTCGATGCGCTGCCCGATACCCGCGAGGACATGCTTGCTTACCTCTCGAAGACGCTTCCGAAAACCCTTGCTTCCCTCGACGCCAACGCGGGGCAGCAGCCGGAGGGACTGGTGGCCCGCAGCGAGGACAGAACCTTCATCGCGAAGATGCGATTCCAGGATTACAGGCGCTCCGTCGGGAAATGAGCGCGGCAGCGTATAAACTGCGCGGCAGTGCGTACATTCCGGCCGGATCAGGGCTGCCGTGCCAGGCGCCCCGCGCCGCCCAATCCCGCCTTCTCCAACATCCCCGCCTGTCATCCTGAACGCAGTAAAGGATCTACCCTTCCAGTCTGCTAAGAGGCTGTTGAAATAACAGAACGCGCTGTATGTATCTGACCATATGGACCAAAACACTCACGCAACTTCCCCTTGAGGGGGATTCAAGGGGGTGTCAGGCAGCGCTTCAGTCGCGTAGATCGCCTCAAATATCTGCAGCGCATTCCATCGATTGTAAATTAACAGCGTGCTAAGAGGCTGTTGAAATAAAAGGAATCCAGACGGGACCCTAAAGGTTATTTGAATGGAATAGACAGTGGACAAAAGCAAGGCTGAGATGCTTCGCTTCGCCGGCATGACACGGGCGGGATGTTCTGCTTCTCTTGTGCTCCGTCCCTTTTTAGCCTCCTCCACATCCCCCACGTGTCATCCTGAACAGAGTGAAGGATCTACCCTTCCAGTCTGCTAAGACGGTGTTGTTTTGTGGCGAACCCTTTTACTGCACCTTTGGTATTCGCGCTGCATGCCCTAAATGCTGCAAAACACCCCCTTTTATCCCCCTCAAAGTGGAGGTTGCGTTAGTACTTTGGCCCATGATGTCAGCTACATACAGCGCTTTCTATTTTTTTGCGTCCTAAGAAGCTGTCGAAGTATGGCGAACACGCACCTGCCGTCAAGGCTTTAACGTAGTAAATCGACAGACTCTTACTATTTCCCTGTTTCACATTACGCCTTCCTTTCCATGCTACGCTCACTTGCTATTCTCGCTTCTCTGCTCCTCGGCGCGCTTCCCGCGTTCGCGCAGGGCACCGTCTACCACGTCTATTACCTGGGCGGCCAGTCGAACATGAACGGCCTCGGGTACGTTCGGGAGCTGCCGGATTCGATGCGCGGGCCGGTAGAGGGCGTACGCATCTTCAGTGGCAATTCCATGCCGGACAGCGTGGCGGCGGGCGGCGAAGGCCGCTGGTCTGAGCTGGAGCCGGGCTACGGGTTCGGAGTGGTCTCGCGCGCCGACGGCGTTCTCCTGTCCGACCGCTTCGGCGTTGAACTCTCGTTTGCCGAGCGCATGAAGGAACTCCGTCCCGGCGAGCGGATCGCGCTCATCAAGTACGCACGCTCCGGCTCGTCCATCGACTCGACCGCTGCGGCAGGTTTTGGCGGCTGGGAGCCGGACTTCCGCAGCGGCGGCGGCTACAACCAGTACGACCACTTTCTTGCCACGCTTCGCAACGCCTTCGCCGCACGTGACATCGACGGCGACGGGATCGAGGACACGCTCGTCCCGGCGGGCATCGTTTGGATGCAGGGCGAGAGCGACGGGCACACCCCCGAGGTCGCGCTTCGCTATGAGGGCAATCTCAAGCGCATCACCGACCTCATCCGCGCCGCCCTTCGAGTAGATGATCTGCCCGTTGTGATCGGGCGCATTTCAGATTCCGGGCAGGACCCCGACGGGCGCGTCTGGAACTACGGCGAAACGGTCCGGGCCGCGCAGGAAGCCTTCGTCCGGAAAGACCCGGCGGCCGCCCTCGTCACGTCCACCGACGAGTACGGCTACTCCGACAAGTGGCACTACGATACGGCCGGCTATATCGACCTCGGCCGCCGGTTTGCTGAAGCCATGGCGGCGCTGCGGTCCGACGCCGATTAGGAAGAGCGCGCTTACCAAACGAAACGCCCCGGCTCCATCCTTTCGCAGGAGCCAGGGCGTTTATGTTGGTCGGTAGCGGGCAGGTTTACTGCGCGCCTCCCACCGGCTCCGTTACGAAGCCGCGCTTGCGCATGAGCGCCTCCACTTGCGGATCACGACCACGGAAGTTGCGGTAGGTTTCCGCCGGATCGATCGTGTTGCCGACCGAGAAGACGTTATCGCGAAGCCGCCGCGCGACGCTCTCATCATAGGGGCCGGTGCCTTCGACGAAGGCTTCAAAGGCGTCGGCAGTGAGGACGTCGGACCAGAGATAGCTGTAGTAGCCGGCCGAATAGCTGTCGCCGGAGAAGATGTGCTGGAACTGCGGCGTCCGGTGGCGCATGACGATTTCCCTCGGCATACCCAGCTCCGCCAAAGTCTCGCGCTCGAACTGGTCAGGATCGATCTTCCGGTCGCCTGCAAGATGGAGCTTCATGTCCACGAGGGCGCTGGCAAGATACTCGACCGTGTCGAAGCCCTCGTTAAACGTCGCCGCCTTTTTGATGCGGTCAACGAGCGCCTGCGGAATCGGCTCGCCGGTCTGATAATGAACGGCAAAGCGCTGGAGCACTTCCGGCGTCGAGAGCCAATGTTCGAGCAGCTGCGAGGGGAACTCCACAAAGTCGCGAGCCACGGACGTGCCGGAGAGCGACGGGTAGGTCACGTCAGAAGACAAGCCGTGCAGCGCGTGCCCGAACTCGTGGAAGAGCGTCGATGCGTCGTCCCACGAGATCAGAACCGGCTCGCCCGGCGCGCCTTTGATAAAGTTGGCGTTGTTGGAGACGATGGTCTTCACGTCGCCGTCGAAGCGTTCCTGGGCGCGATAGTCGTTCATCCACGCGCCGGAGCGCTTGCCTGCACGGGCGTAAGGATCGAAGTACCACAGCCCGACAGGTTCGCCCGTAGCCTTGCTCGTGACCTCCCACACCCGAACGTCGGGATGATAGACCGGCACGTCGCTGACCGGCTTAAAGTTGAAGCCGAACACTTCGCCCGCGACCCAGAACATTCCCTCGCGCAGCTTCTCGAGCTGGAGGTAGGGCTTGACCTCGTTCTGATCGAGATCGTACTTGTCCTTGCGCACCTTCTCGGCGTAGTAGCGATAGTCCCACGGCTCGATCGTGATTCCGGCACCCTCGCGGTCGGCGACGGCCTGCATGTCCGCCACTTCCTCATGAACGCGCTCGACGGCCGGCGTCCAGACAGCCTCCATAAGCTCCATGGCGCGCTCGGGCGTTTTCGCCATGGTGTTCTCCAGCCGCCAGTGGGCGTGCGTCGGGTAGCCGAGCAGCTTCGCGCGTTCGGCCCGGAGCGCAAGAATGTCCGAAATAATGGCGTTGTTGTCCTGCTCGTCGCCAAAATCGCCCCGATTCACAAAGAGGTTGAAAGCCTTTTCGCGGAGATCCCGCCGGTCGGAGTAGGTCAGGAACGGGTCCATCGAAGACCGCGTGTTGGTGATGAGCCACTTGCCCGGTTGGCCGTGCTCTTCAGCGGCCGCCGCTGCGGCACTCACAAAGGAAGTCGGCAGACCCGCGAGATCTGCTTTGTTTTCGAGCACGAGCGTGTAGTCGGTCTCGTCGGCGAGCACGTTCTGGCTGAACTGCGTATAAAGCTGAGCCAACTTCTGGTTGATTTCGGAGAGCCGCTCTTTCGGGGCACCTTCAAGCCGCGCACCGGCTCGAACGAAGTTGGTATAGTACCGCCACGCGAGTCGCTGCTGCTCCGGTGTCCAACTCGCCTTTTCCGGAGCATTATAAACGGCCTCGATGCGGCGGAAAAGGTCTTTGTTCTGCGTGATCTCGTCGGAAAACGCCGCCATCTTCGGCTCCATGTCGCGCTCGACGGCCTGGAACGCCGGCGTGCTCATGGTCGAGCCCCAGACGCCGTAGATCGTGCCGACGCGCGAGAGCGCCTTGCCTGCCTTTTCCATTTCAGCGATGGTGTTCTCGAAGGTCGGCGCGGCCGGATTCGACGCGATGCGGTCGATCTCAGCCAGGTTCTCGGCCATCGCCGCTTCGAGGGCAGGGGCGAAGTCGGAGACCTTCACGTTGTCGAAAGGAGGAACACCGCCGTACGGCCCCTGCCACTCGGCGAGCAGCGGGTTGTCGGCAGACATTTCATTCGTGGTCAAGGGGTCGGGGAGCGGATTGCGCTGCGCCGGAGCGCAGCTTGTGAACAGGAAGGCAGACACCAGCGTCAAAACGCCGAGTTGCATCACGGGGGGAGGATCAAACATAGCGATGGGAGTGGTTTGCAGAGAGGGAGCTTCGCACGCGAGCGGCCCCAGGAAGAATGTGAAGAACTGAACGAAAACTATGCCGGAGGGTTCTGCTCCTGGCAAAGGTCGGAAGGACGAACGGGGATGCTGTAAATTGCGCCGACGGCGTCCCTGGTTGACGCGGACGGCCCGGCGGCCGGCGCGGCGCATGCGGTGCAACGACTGAAATGGTTAAGATTATGATAGAGGCCGACAGCAAAGAACCGCTTCTTGAAGAGGCGACGCTTGGCGGGGTCGCGTGCATGGCCCTCGCCTGGGTGGCCGTGGCGCGCTACGAGGCGGATGCCCGCGATCAGAAGCGAGAGGCACCCGCGGGGCGGAGAGCCTGGAAAGGGATGGCGCTGCTCGAAGGGGAGGGTGCCTCGAAGGTCGGTGGTTGGCTGAACAGGGCCGTCGTTTATGCCGGAATGCTGGAAGCCGGAGGCGAGCGCGCGCCGATTACCGCCGACGTCTACATCACGAGCACGCGCACCGAAGTTCGCCGCGGCGACGGCACCGCACCGCCGGAGGCCCTGCTCCGGGTCGAGTTCTCCGGTGCCGGAAGCATCTGAGCGGGCAGGGGTCCTGCGTCGCCCCGGCAGACCGGGCACGCGGCTCAGACCCGGCACTGCCGCCCACCGGCGGAGGGGTACTCCCCCTGGAAGAGGGAGAGTTTGCGTTGATTAGCGTCCAGGAATGTGACCGTGCCCTCAGCAGAAGAAACTCCTCCCCTTTCAGGGAGCCTGTCCTGAGCGAAGCCGAAGGAAGGTGGCGCGAAGCGACGGAGGGGTGGGGCTCAGGAATGGCAGTGCGTTCAGCCTGCCTATCCGAAAAAACCCCCTCCCCCGGAGCCTGTCCCGCCCGAGCGGGAGGGACTCTCCCTGGAAGGGGGAGAGTTTGCAAGGATTAGCGTTAAGTTAATTATCAGCGTCGCAGTTCAAGAAACTCCTCCCCAATCGCCTGTCGCGTCCTCCCGCCAGGGACTGCCGGGCCGTTGCAAACATGGTGGCGGACTTGCTCCCGTTTTATCTGCGGGCGTTTTTTTCTATCTTAGCGCACACTCCACCGCGCAAGCTTTCCTTCTCACGCAACACTCGATCATGGCGCTCTCAGAAGTCGGCGCTGCACCTTCGCAGTCCAGCGAGCAAGATCGACTGCTCGTGGAGCAGGCCCTGCAAGGGAGCCAGGCGGCCTTCGAGTCTATCGTGGGTAAGTATCAGCGCGCCCTCTTCCACCACATCAACCGGATGGTGCGGGACAAGCAGGAGATCGACGATCTCGTGCAGGAGAGCTTCATCAAGGCTTTCGCCGCGCTGGGTTCTTATTCGACCGAATACGCCTTCTCGACGTGGTTGTACAAGATCGCCACGAACCACACGATCGACTATCTTCGCCGTAAGAAACTGCCGACCGTCTCGATCAACAAGCCGGTGCAGACCAAGGAAGGCGAGGTGGAGTTTGAGGTGCCGGACGTGACCTACCGCCCGGACCGGCATATCGTCGAGGATCAGCGGCGCGCGCTCATACAGGAGGCCATTGACTCGCTGCCCGACAAGTATAACCGCGTGATCGTCATGCGGCATCAGCAGGAGAAATCTTACGAAGACATAGCCGAAGAACTCGATCTTCCGCTCGGCACCGTTAAAGCCCATATCTTCCGCGCCCGCGAACTGCTCAACAAGTATCTGCGGGACAAGCGATACTCGATGTAACCCGATCCGGCGGCGGCACGCTCCGCCATACCGCCGCCGCTCTAAGAAGCCTACCGCCATAGAACCGCTCACTTCCCGCGGGCGCGCCCATCTTCGCGCGCTCGCCCACCCGCTAAAGCCCATCCTTCACGTCGGTAAGGAGGGCGTCACACCTGCTGCCGTGCAGGCCGTCGTGCAGGCCTTTAAAACGCGCGAGATCCTCAAATTGAAGGTGCTCGACAATGCCCCGCTGTCGGCTCAGGATACGGCCGGAGCGCTCGCCGGAGAAGTCGAAGGGGCCGTGCTCGTTCAGGTGATCGGCCGGACCGCCGTCCTCTACCGCGCTCATCCGGATCATCCCGTGATCAAGCTGCCCACCTGAGCGCCGGCCCGCCCGCTTCCCTGCCGATTTCACAATTGACTTCAGGCGCACCGACTTCGGCCGATAAACTCTGAAAATGCAGGAGTCTTCTGCCTCGGGATCTTCTTTCGGCAATCTGCGATTGTATAGATTGTAACTCCCTTGCTACAGGCGCTTGCATTTAGTGCATGAGGTAACTTAGCTTCCTGCATTGACTCGCGGCTTACTCGGCGTCGGGAGTTAAGGTTTAACTTTAGGTCCGATGGTCGGGCAGGGAGGAGGCGTCGTCACCCGTCGCCGATTCATCCTCCTCCTGCGCACCGGACTGTTCAAAAACGCACCCAACACTTACGGAGAGGACACTGTGCAAAGACTGATTATGTTGGCTGCGGCGCTCTTGTGCTTCAGCATCACGGCGCAGGCGCAGAACGTACAGCAGCGCCGCAACCACATCGACGCCCGGCGCGGCAAAACGATCAGCATCGAGCCGGCCCAGCGGACCCTCAGTCGCGCGGCTCCGATGGAGGCAGAAATGCTGCCCTACGCCGACTTCGAGGTTCCTTTCCTCATCATGCTCAGCGGCGACGGAAGCGAGGACTTTACCGCCGGCACGGTGCTCACCGAGGACGACATTCTCCGCCGCATCAGCCGCATCTACGGCTACCAGGCGGAAATGCTGTTGGCCGAAGCGTCCGGTGATGAAGACCAGGCCCGCTCCGTGCTCGACCTTGCAATGACCGACCTCTCGACCCTCGCCCGTCAGCCCGGCGTTGTTGGGCAGGAGCGCTTTCGCGAGTTGTTTCGCACGGTTCTTGGCGAATACGAGCAGCGTCACGGCCCCTCCGACAGTCTGAACGTGCAGACCGGCGACATCTTTGAGCTTCGCTCAGATATCTTCGCCGCTCTGAACGACGTGGAAACGCCCCTTCTCGAAGACGTTTACTTCCCGAACTTGCAGCCGCTCGAGACCGTCTTCCCGATGACCATGAACCGGCTGGTCGAATCGAGCATCGCCTACTTGCTGCGCTCGCCGGACCGGCACCTGTTCCGCTGGCTCTCCCGCGCGGAGACGTATTTCCCGATGGTCGAGCAAATCCTTCGCGAGGAAGGCGTTCCGGACGAGTTGAAGTACCTCGCGATGATCGAGAGCGGCCTCGTGCCGACGGCGCAGAGCTGGGCCGCTGCGGGCGGCATGTGGCAGTTCATCCAGGCAACCGGCCGCGCCTATGGCCTTACCGTGGATTCGTACGTGGACGAGCGCCTCGACCCGGAGAAGGCTACCCGCGCCGCCGCACGCCACCTCAAGGACCTGCACAAGATGTTCGGCGGCGATTGGCAGCTCGCCCTTGCCGGCTATAACTGCAGCCCTTCCCGCATCAAGCGAGCCATGGCCAGCGCCGAACGCCGGACCGGCCGCACGGCGACTTTCTGGGACATCTACAACGACATCCCCAAGGAGACCCGCAACTACGTTCCAATGTTCATCGCGGCCGCGCTCGTCGCGTCAAACCCCTCCGCGTTTGACCTTCCGCCGGTTGCGCCCGGGCCGCACTACGAGTACGAACTCGCGAAGGTGCCGGGCCTGACGCCCCTCAGCGAAATCGGCGACCTCGCCGGTGTAGACGTTTCGACGCTGCGGGCGCTCAATCCGGAGCTGCGCAAGGCAACGACCCCCGCCGCCCGCTCGGGATACGATCTGCGGATGCCCGTCGGCTCGTATGCTCGGTTCGCGCAGGCTTACAGCAGCGCGCCGCCGAAGCAGCGCCGCGTATCCGGCGAACACGTCGTCAAGCGGGGCGACACGCTCAGCAAGATCGCGCAGCGGTATGGCGTCTCGATGTCCGACATCAAGAGCGCCAACAACATGCGGGGCAACATCATTCGCGTCAACCAGCGCCTTACCATTCCCGGGCAGGAGATGGTGAGCATGGAGCCGCTCGATCTCGCAGGCAACGCGGCCGTGCGGATACAGTACAGCCCGCGCTCGTTGCGGCCTATCATAGCGGCGAGCACGCCCTCGCTCACGTACGAGGGAACGCGCAAGGGGACGGTAGAAGCGCCCCGCGATGCCCCGCAGCGCACGGTCGCCTCCACGTCCACTTCCTCCAGCAGCCGCTCCTCGTCGACTACCTACAAGGTGCGCCGTGGCGATTCGCTCGGGAAGATCGCGTCGAGCAACGGCGTGAGCGTGAGCGATCTCGTGCGCTGGAACAGCCTTCGCTCCACGACCATCCGGCCCGGGCAGCGGATCAAGATCTATTCGGAAGGGAACGGCACGCCGGTGCGGACGGCCTCGTACAGCGCATCAAGTACGCGCTCGGAGTCCAGCGCGCCGGCAGCCACCCGGACGGTTTACAAGGTGCGCC
Source organism: uncultured Bacteroidota bacterium (assembly GCA_963790965.1). Taxonomy (GTDB): domain Bacteria; phylum Bacteroidota; class Rhodothermia; order Rhodothermales; family DASSAV01; genus CAWBQO01. The sequence goes on along the minus strand of CAWBQO010000006.1, from coordinate 344,707 downwards.
GTGGCGATTCGCTCGGTAAGATTGCCGCCCGGCACGGCGTGAGCATCAGCGACCTCAGGGGTTGGAACAACCTTACGGGGTCGAAGATCATGGTCGGCCAGTCCTTGTCGATCTACGCCAACGGCGGTCCGGCGAGCACGGCCACGTCGTCCGGCAGCAGCAAAATCATCTACAAAGTGCGCCGGGGAGACACGCTCTCCGCGATCGCCGCCAAGCACGGCGTCAGCATCTCGGACATCAAGAAGTGGAACAAGCTTCGTTCGAGCACCATCCGTTCGGGCCAGCGCCTTACGATTTTCACCTGAGATAAGTCTTCACGATTGACTTCGCAAAGGGACGCTTCCAGAGGGAGGCGTCCCTTTTTAGTTGCAAGGCGTGCGTGCAGAAAAATGTAATTTGCTCCGCGGCCGGAAGTTTGCTTTAGTTCGCTCGAAAACAGTCGATTCTTTCCGGTAGCTGCCCTTCCCGTTGCTTCAGGTTTGAGCGAACGCACAAGATGAACGTACAATCTGCCGCCGGGCAAGGCCGGGCGACGCCCCAGCCAGCCCAGCGCGAAGTCAGGGCAGAAGCGCACCCGGCAGGAAAGATGCCGCCCGGCAGCGCCGACGCGCAAGACGATCGCTACCGCGCTACGCCGCTGCGCGAGGGTGGCCCTGCGGCCATGCTCGGTCCGGTGACCCGAGCCGGCTCCGCTACGCCGGCGATCGAGCGCGCCGCGCGGGACCGCCTTCACCGCGCCGCTGAAACGCTGCCGACGGCCGCGTATTACCGGCAAGCAGTCGCGGACGCCGTGGACGCGCTCGGCGGCGCGCTGCAGAAGGCGGCGGCGCAGTTTCGCGATAGCGAAGACAGAGAAGGACTTTCGAACGCCACCGCCGATGCCTTCGCCATGCTGTCGGACAGCGTGCGGGCTGCCGCGGCCGAGGGCGCGACAGCCGCAGGGCTAAAGGAGGTTCCGAAGGAGTACCCCACAGAGGTCGTGCTTTTTCTAATAGAAGTCGCTGCCGCGTACACGGCTGCGATGGACACCTTCGAACGGGTGGTCAACCCGCCGGTGCCTTCGGGAGAGTCTATGGCGACGGCCTACGAGCGGCAGCGCGAGAGCAAACGCGCCGGCGCTGCGCCGCGGCTGAACGTGCATGCGTAGAGGGTCCGCTATAGTAGACGGCGCAATCCGCCGCCGCTACACGGTTGCGCGCAAACGGCCTCTTCGCTTCGGAAGGTCCGCCTCCGTGCGGCCATTTGGGTGCTTTACAGCCGGGAGGTAGTTTGGCACAGTGGTTGCTGTCAAGGAGAGTGAAGCTTCGCGACGCCTCCTTGTTCGGAGCTTCATACGGTGCAGTATTTATGCTGCTCCGCGGAAGGCCTCCGCGATGCCGGGTGGACGTGTTTGGGTGAGCGCGTCCACCCGGTTCTTTTTTGTGGCGAACCGGACCGCGCGCCCTTCGTTGCCGGAGAAGTCAACGTGCCCTTTCCCTGCCATGAACCGACCCTGGATGCACGCAATAGTTTTTGCGGCGGCGCTGCTACTGGCCGCTGTGGGGCTTCTCGCCGGCTGTTCGCCGCGACTCGTGCCGCTCTACCAGGATTATGAAGTGCAGGAGGCGGCGCCGCGCGACAGCGTCTTCAGCCGGATCGAGGCGGCGCTGGTAGATGCCGGATGGTCGATCTCTGATGAGGCGGCTCCCGGTGCCGTGCAAACCGACAAGCGGACGCTGAACAATTGGGGACTGTACAAAGTGACGGTTTATCTGGAGGCGGCACCTGTCGGGGACCGCTACGTGCGCCTCTTCATCCATCCCTACCGCGAGTTCATCACGGGGGGAGGGGAAAAATGCCTTATCTCGTTCCGGGGGTGGCGAGCGGCATCATGCCCGCGCTCGAGCGGGCCTTTGAACGGCAAGACCTCCTCCCGGCGGGAAAGATCTATGAGGATGACCGCGTGCGCATGGGCGGTTGATGGGAACGGAAGGTGTTGTATGAGGTATTAAAGAGTCCCGCAAGACGTGGGGTGTTCTTTTACAAATTGGGGATGTTCTGGCTTCGACGGGTGGTTTGTGCGGCAGACTGCGTGTCGAGCTGCCTGGTATGCTCGTAAATATCGCCAGGAAACTGCAACTGCGAACGATTACTCGTACGCGATGGCGGCGTAAAGCTGCTGTCTGTCTCTCAGCTCCCTCGTCTACCGGAGGGTTGTAGAGGCATCAAATTCAGGTAGACTGGTCGTAGAGGTTCCGGCTGGACCAAAGCGGCAAGATCCAATCAGCCTTTGCCCGTGCCTGGCCTGGTTGGCCGGCTGATGGTGTGGGTGAGTATAAGTAGGCCGACTACGCATGTAGACGTTTGCATCGTATGTCCATTCGGACCCGGGTTCGACTCCCGGCATCTCCACTAAGCGCAAGGCCCTAAGCAGCAACGAAAACAGCCGCTTAGGGCCTTGTCTTTTTTGCCTGCCGCCGCTATCACTGACGATTTTCCTGCTCAGTGTCCGATTGGTGCCAGTGGCACCTGCCCGTTTGCCCCAGCGGCGAACCGGCGCGCGCGGCAATCTTCACGGGCGGCCTGCGGGATGGGTTCACAGGTCATTCCCTCGGATTGCCGGCCGGCAATGAAACCGCTTCCCATGAGGAAAAAGCGCTCCCCACGTGAACACGTGAGCAGAAGCCGGGTATCAAGCAACTCCCAGCTTCCGCCACTGCCTTGCCGGCGGCAGCTCTTCGTCACGCCTCTCAAGCGAACTTAACATCATGGCAGCACTGGGGGAACTCACACAGCCTCGTTCCATCGAGCGTGGAAGTGACCATACGGGTGCGGGCACGCAGCTCGAACGCATTCCCGTTCTCATCTTCGACAAACCGTCCCAGCTCTCCTATCAGGTCGCCCGGCGCATTGCCAACCTGATCCAGGAATACCAGGCCATCGGGAAGAAAGCGGTCCTCGGCCTTCCTACCGGCTCCACGCCAATCGGCGTCTACCAGCATCTCATCCGGATGCACCGCGAAGAGGGCCTCGACTTTTCGAACGTCGTCACGTTCAACCTCGACGAGTATTACCCGATGGATCCGCAGGCGCTGCAGAGCTACCATCGGTTCATGTTCGAGAACTTCTTCGACCACGTCAACATCCCCCGAAAGCAGATCAACATCCCTCGCGGCGACATTCCGCGCGACGATGTAGAGGGCTACTGCCTCACCTACGAACACAACATTCGCAAAGCCGGCGGCATTGATCTGCTCATGCTCGGCATCGGGCGCAGCGGCCACATCGGGTTCAACGAACCTGGTTCGGACGCGGAGACCCGCACCCGCATGGTCGTTCTCGACGAGATCACCCGGAAGGACGCCGCCGGCGACTTCTTCGGCGACGAGAACGTGCCGCGCGAGGCGATCACGATGGGCATCGGCACCATCCTCGACGCGCGCGAAATTATCCTGATGGCTACCGGCGAGCACAAGGCTCGCATCGTGCGCCGCGCCGTAGAGGACGAGGCCAGCCGCGACGTGACCGCCTCTTACCTCCAACTCCACCGCAACGCGACCTTCTACGTGGACCGCGCAGGCGCGGGCGAATTGACGCGCGAGAAGACGCCCTGGCTCGTCCGTCCCGTCGAGTGGGACCTGCCCATGTCCAAGCGCGCCGTCATCTGGCTCTCCGAGAAGATTCAGAAGGCAATCCTGCGGCTGGAGAAGGGCGACTTCTTCCGCAACCATCTCCATGATCTCGTTTACGCCTATGACAGCGTCGACGAGCTTTGCCGCGTCATCTTTGAAGACCTGCGGCAGCGGATCATGTACCGCAATCAGATCATCAGCAAGAAGAAAGTCATCGTTTTTAGTCCGCACCCGGACGACGATGTGATCTCGATGGGCGGGATGCTCGACAAGCTCTCCGCCAATGGGAATGACGTGACGGTGGCGTACATGACCAACGGCTCCGTTGCGGTCTTCGACTCGGACGTGCGTCGCGAATTGCGGTTTGTCGATCTGTCCTTTAACGCGCTTGATGTCGAAGGCGAGGCATTGTCGAAGCTGAAGGACCGGCAGGAGCGCATCTGGAAATTCTTGAACAACAAGAAGCCGGGCCAGATCGACTTGCCCGAAGTGCAGACGCTTAAGGCCAACTTGCGCTACGCGGAGGCCATCGGCGGCCTTGAAGTGATGGGCCTGCACCACTCCTGCGCTCGGTTCCTCGATATGCCGTTCTACCGCACCGGACAGGTCAAGAAGGACCCCATCGGCGAGGCGGATATTCAGGTGGTACTTGATCTTCTGAACGATCTGCAGCCCGAGCACATCTTTGTGGCGGGCGACCTCTCGGACCCGCATGGCACGCACCGGATGTGCTACGTCGCCATTCAGCAGGCGCTTGAACGCTACAAGGGTGCCGACGGCAAGGACCTGAAGCAGCCCCCGCTCGACGGCGGCGATGCGAAAGAGGAGGTCAAGGCCGGCAATGGCAAGAAGGCTGCCCCGGCAGCGGGACGCAAAGCGGCCCCGCAGGTCTGGCTCTATCGCGGCGCATGGCAGGAATGGGAAATCCACAGCGCCGACGTGTTTATCCCGCTTTCGAAGGCGGATCTCGATCGCAAGATCGAGGCGATCTTCATGCACGAAAGTCAGAAGGACCGCGCCATGTACCCCGGTGCTTACGACGAGCGCGAGTTCTGGCAGCGCGCGCGCGACCGTAACCGCGACACGGCAGAGGCGCTCAACCGGCTCGGTCTGCCGGAATTTTACGCCGCCGAAGCCTTCGTTATGACAGAGAAGCTGTAGCGCTCGGCCCAAAAGCCGCCGCGCCAGAGGCTCGGAAGAAAAGCCAACGTTCCCCCTTCGGGGGGAGCAGGTTCCGGCCCGCACCCCATTCCCGCCCGCCGACGGCTTCGCCCAGGACAGGCTCCCTGGGAGGGGAGGAATTTCCTGTACTGATCGGGTGGTCATATTCCCGAACGCCAACCGACGCAAACTCTCCCCCTTCCAGAGGGAGTACCCGAAGGGGGGAGGGGGTTTTTGCGTGGTGCAAGCACAGGTCACTCGGTTGCTGAGTTGCCGAGGTGAGCCGCACCCTTCCGCCGGTGGGCAACACTGCTTTTCCTGAGCCGCACCCCTCCGTCGCTTCGCGCCACCTTCCTTCGGCTTCGCTTAGGACAGGCTCCCTGAAAGGGGAGGAGTTTCTTGTTATGCGCCGGTTAAAGCTAACTGTACGCTAACCCTCGCAAACTCTCCCCCTTCCAGGGCCTTCCAGGGGGAGTACCCTCCCGCTCAGGCGGGACAGGCTCCGGGGGAGGGGGTGCGCTCAGGACTGCATTAAGCCCGGCCATAGCAACTTCAAATCCACTGCGTCTCTGCGCCGGATCCTTGAAACTCTGCGCGCCGGCTTTTTACGGGGTCTCCTCAGCGGCCAGGCCGGCGAATTCGACGCCTACTACGCGCGAGACACCCTGCTCCTGCATGGTGATGCCGTACATGCGGTCTGCGAGTTCCATCGAGCGCTTGTTGTGGGTGACGAGGATAAACTGCGTTCCGTCGGAAAACTCGCGTATGAGGTGCATGAACCGCAGGACGTTGGCGTCGTCCAGCGGCGCGTCTACCTCGTCGAGAATGCAAAACGGGCTTGGCTTGACGAGGTAGATGGCGAAGAGCAGCGCGATCGCGGTCAGCGTTTTCTCGCCGCCGGATAGTTGCGCAATCGTGCTTGGCCGCTTGCCGCGCGGCCGCGCCATGATCTCAACCGGCGATTCCAGCGGGTCGGACGCATCGTCGAGCTGCAGGTCGGCACCGGCATCCTCACCGAAAAGATCTGAAAAGAGTCGGATGAAGTTGCTGCGAATCTGTTCATAGGTCGTCATGAACTGCGCGGCCGCCGTCGTGTTGATTTCGCTGATCGTGCTCTTCAGCGTTGCCTCGGCCTCCTGCAGATCTTGTTGCTGGGCGGTCAGAAAGTCCAGTCGTTCTTTCTGCTCCTTGTAAGACTCCACCGCAAGCGCATTGACCGCACCGAGCGCCTTCACTTTTCCGCGTATCTGCTGCACCTCCGCCCGCGCTGCGGCTTCCATGAAATCGGGGGGCAGCGAGGACCGCCTTTCGCTGAGCGCAACGGCGAAGTCAGCTTCGGTCTGCGCCGCAAGATCCCCCATGCGCGTCTCGATGCCCGCCAGCTGAAGCGCGAGCCGATGTTCTTCCCGCTGATACTCCTCCCGCTGCAGGCGCAAGCTTCTTAGGCCGCCCTCGGCCTGCTCGGCCTCGCTTCTCGCGCTGCCGAGCGCCGCGTCCGCCTCTTTTGCCTCCTCCACAACCTGGGCCTCTGCCCGGACGAGTTCCGCGTGCGCCTCCCCGAGCGCTTCAGCCTCTGCGCCGGCCGATTCGGCGGCTTCGGTTAAGGCAGTCATGGCACCCTCCCGGCGCTGCGCCTGATGCTCAAGATCCTCCAGGCTCCGCGCCAGCCGCTCCTGTTCGCGGCGCGCATTGTCGAAGCGATTGCGCGCTTCCACGGCCGCGACGTTGGTCTCATGGACGCGGGTCGACGCCCGCCGGAGCGCCGCGTCGCGTTCGGCGAACAGGCTTTCGGCCGCCTCCCGCTGCTCTTTTCTCCCGGCAAGGTCGGTTTCGAGATTGGCAAGCCGACGTTCCTCGTCTGTGCGCTCTGCGGCCGCGGCCTCTCGTTCGTTGCGGCCCGCATGGAGCCGCGCGTCCAGTCCCGCCAGCAGGTCGGCGGCCGATCGCAATGCCATCTGCGCCCGATCTTGCGCTTTCTCCGCCTGAACCACCGCGCGTTCCGTCTCGGCAAGTGTTCTTTGCGCCCCCTCAACATCGAGCGCCGCCACTTCGGACTGCAATGCGCCAACGGTCTCCAACTGCCGTGCGGCTTCTTTTTCCAGCCGTTCGTTCTCTTCGGCGACAGCTTCCAGTTGGGCGCGGCGGTCCATCCGGTCCACCGTGCCGGGCGCGGCGTGGACGGCGCTGCCGTCGTGGCGAAGGCCCTTTCGGTCCATCCAGGCACCCGTCACGTCGACGATCCGGCTGCCCGCCTCCCAGCCTGTGGCATCGAAGTCGTCTATGCGCTCCACCAGCGCCCAGCCGGCGACGAGCGCGTCCGCCAGCGGCTCGTATGCCGTTCCCGCCGTGCGGACGATCTCCCTCAGCGGACGGGTACCCGAGGGCAAAGGAACGCGTGATTGCGCAGCTTCAGCAGGTGCGGGGCCGCCTACCAGTCGGCTCAAGATGACGAACGTCGCCTGTCCCTTTTCTTCCTGTTTCAAGCGGGAGATTGCGGCGGCGGCTTCGGCTTCAGTTGCGACGATAATGGCGGAGGAGAGCGCTCCAAGGGCCGCGTCGAGCGCAGGACGAAACGCTGCGTCGGTGGAAATGAGGTCAGCCACAGTGCGCAACTCAGGGTTCGCCGAGGCAAGAAACTGCACGGCGTCCGAGAACGAATCGTACGAGTAGACGACGCTCTTGAGAACGCGGATCTCGGCGGCGAGGGCGTCCCTCCGGCGCTCCAGGCCCCTCAACTTCTCTTGGGCACTCTGCAGCGCCGCACGCCGTTCTTGCCGCTGCGCGTTTAAAGCGGCCAGCCCGCTCCCTGCCATGGCCTGCCGCGCCCGGGCGTCGTCAAGCTGTCGACCTTCCCGGCGAACGGCCTCTTCCAGAGCGGCAATGTGCTCCTCAGCCGCTTCGCCTTCCGCTTCCTGCCGCCCCGCCTCCCGTTCGAGCAAGTCGATCCGGGCGGCAAGCCGGTCGACCTTGCGGCGCAGCGCCGTGGCGCGGTCAGTCGCCTCTTGCTCCTGCGTCCGGGCCGCTGATAGTGCCTGGCGTGCGGCGGTCACCGCCTCCTCCGCCGCCCGGGCCTCCGTTCGCGCGGCGGCTTCGGCGCGACTCGACTCGACTGCCGCCGGTTCGGCATCTTTCGCTTCAAGCGAGACGTGTTCGAGCGTGAGGGCAAGACTCCGCCTTCGATCCTCCGCCTGCGCCGCTTCTTGCCCCAGCCGCGCCCGGTCGCGCTCCATCGCGCGCAGACGCTCGGCGACGAGGCGGGTCTCGGCTTCATTTGCAAGCCGCCGTTCGCGCTGTTTGCCGGCGCGATCAGCTTCGCTCGCCGCTTTTGTCTCTGCATCCCGCAGCGAAAAACGAAGCCTTTCGGCCCGGGCCTCCCCCTCTGCCGATGCCGCCTCGGCCTGGGAGAGGCGGGCGCGGACGGATTGCAGCTCGGTGTCAAGCGCCTCTTTTTGCACCGTCAGCCGCGCATACTCCGCTTCTGCAAGGCCAAGCTCCAGCGCGCGGAGGCGTTCCTCCAGATCGCGATAACGGGTTGCCTTCTCCGCCTGCCGCGTCAGAAGGCGGACCTGCCGGTCGATTTCACTCGTGAGGTCGGTCAAGCGAACGAGGTCGGCCTGTGTGCTTTCGAGCCTTCCGAGTGCCTGTTTTCGGCGAAGTTTATACTTGGTGACGCCTGCCGCTTCCTCGAAGAGTCGCCGCCGGTCCTGCGCGTTCTCCGACAGGATCTCCTCGACCATCTTCAGCTCGATCACCGAGTACGCGCCGGCCCCCATGCCGGTATCCATGAAGAGGTCCTGCACGTCCTGCAGACGGCACCGAACGCCGTTCAGCAAATACTCGGATTCTCCGCTGCGGAAGAGCCTCCTTACGAGGGTGACTTCCGTGTACTCGACCGGCAGGACGCCCCGGTTGTTTTCCACCGTGAGCAGCACTTCAGACATGCCGAGCGGCTTCTTACGCGCCGTGCCATTGAAGATGACGTTGTCCATCTTCTCCGAGCGAAGCACCCGCGCGCGCTGTTCGCCGATCACCCAGCGGACGGCGTCCACCACGTTCGATTTGCCGCAGCCATTCGGCCCCACGATGGCTGTGACGCCGGGGCCAAAGTCCAGCACCGTGCGTTCCGCAAAGCTCTTGAAGCCGTGTATTTCTAACCTGCTGAGGTACATCCGCCCGGCTGCTTGTATCCATCCTGTTACGCAGGTTGAATACACGCCGCCGCTCGAGGATCCGCCCGGCTGCTGCTAAGTGAGTGTGGCGAGAAAGGGCGAAGGAGCGCTCGGGCTACCCGGTTCAAAGGGGAGCATCGTCCATTCCTCTCCCTGCGTGACGAGGCGGTACGGGTCCGGCGAGGACACGGGGAAGTAGATGTTGCCATCCCGAACCGAGCGGACGGCCTCGGCAACCATGCACGTCGGATCGCTCTTGGACACGTAGGCCGACGCGCCGGCCCGCATCGAACGCCCCGCAAAAAGACCCGCATCGTAGCGCGAAAAGACGACGATCTTCATCCGGCGGTGCCTCTTGCGCAGCTCGGGCAGGGCGGAAAGGACGTCCTCCTCCCCGAGGCAGAGGTCGACGACCAGCACATCCGGCTTCAGGTCGTCGAGAGACTTCCGGAGCGCGGCGAGGGTCGTTGCCGAGCCGGTGTATGCAAGATCCGCCTCTTTACCGCACAGGCACCGCAGGGCGGCGGCGATGATAGGATGTTCATCGGCGACAAAAACGCGGGTCGGCTTCTTGGTGCGCTCGCTGCCACGCGCGGAAACCGGGTAGATTTCAGGCTGCATTGTGTTTCCGTATCCGCAAGTCCATGCGTTCGAAGGACCAGCGAGATTTACAGGAAGAGAAGAGCGGGAGTCTCGGCGGCAGGAAATCCGCGGCTTCCGCTCGGTGAAAGGCTTCCTACTGGACCACCGCCCTGTAAGAAGAATCCCCGCTCGGTTGCGGTAGGGGCCGTTACGCTACTGTTCAAAAGGAAGTTACAAAATACTTCACAAAATGTTCATTATAAACGGATTAAAGTGCGCAAGTCGTACGCAGGTATGCGCATAAAAAGGGCGCAGCGGCAAAAACGCTGCGCCCTCCTTGCTGCGGCATCGGCTTGCGGAGACGCTACAGGGCAACCGTGTCCGTGCGGCCGGTATTCTCGAACAGCAAGCCGGACTTGGCATCTGCGAGTTCGATCTGGATCGTCGCGCCGTCCTCGACCCAGCCTGACAGGATTTCTTCGGCCAGTTTGTTTGCAATCTCCCGCTGAAGCACGCGCTTGAGCGGCCGTGCGCCATAGACCGGATCGAACCCGCGCTCGGAAAGCCAGTCTTTCGCCTCGTCGGACAGGCTGAGGTGCACGTCATGGTTTCGCTGCGCCATCCGCTGAATCCGGGCAAACTGTATCTCCACGATCGCGCGGATTTGCTCGCGCCCCAGCGGACGGAACAGGACGATCTCGTCGATTCGGTTCAAGAACTCGGGGCGAAGCTTCTGCTTGAGCATGTTCATCAACTCCGTCTTCAGCCGCTCTTCAGCCGCCTCCGAAAGGTCGCCGTCGACTGCGTCCATGCGGTCTCGGATGATGTCCGATCCCAGATTGCTCGTCATAATGATGATGGTGTTGCGAAAGTCCGCCGTTCGGCCCTTATTGTCGGTAAGCCGCCCGTCGTCGAGCACCTGGAGGAGCACGTTGAAAACTTCCGAGTGTGCCTTCTCGATCTCGTCGAGGAGCACGACGGAATACGGCTTGCGCCGAACGGCCTCCGTAAGCTGCCCGCCTTCTTCATAGCCCACGTACCCCGGAGGCGCGCCCACGAGGCGGCTAACGGTGTGGCGCTCCTGGTACTCGCTCATGTCGATGCGCACCATGGCGTTCTCGTCGTTGAACAAGAACTCCGCAAGGGCCTTGGCCAGTTCGGTTTTGCCAACACCGGTCGTTCCGAGAAAGATGAACGAGCCGATAGGCCGACCTTCTTCCTGCAGCCCCGCGCGGCCGCGACGAACGGCGTTCGACACCGCCTGCACGGCCTCCGGCTGCCCGACGACGCGCTTCTCCAGCACATCCTCCATCCGAAGCAGCTTTGACCGCTCTCCTTCGAGCATCCGAGAGACGGGCACGCCCGTCCACCGCGATACGATCGACGCGATGTCCTCCTCGTCAATGACTTCTTTCAGGAGGGCACCGTTCTTCTGAATGTCTGCGAGCTTAGCGTTGGCGTCGGCGGTGTCCTGTTCAAGCTTCGGAATACGGCCGTACCGAATTTCCGCGACCGCGCCGTAATCGCCACGGCGCTCCAGGTTCTCCGACTCGGTCCGAAGGGATTCGATCTCCTCCTTGGCGCGCTGAATTTCGAGGATGAGGTCCTTTTCCTGTGCCCAGCGGGCGCGCAGCTCCGTGCGCTGTTCTTCAAGGTTGGCGAGCTGTTCAGCAATACGAGAGAGCTTCTCTTCATTTTCGTCGCGCTTGACGGCTTCCCGTTCGATCTCCAACTGGCGGATCTGGCGCTCCAAATTATCAAGCTCCTCCGGCATCGAATCGATTTCGATACGCAGGCGGGCGGCCGCCTCGTCGATCAGGTCGATGGCCTTGTCGGGCAGAAACCGGTCGGCGATGTAGCGGTGGCTAAGCTCCGAGGCCGCCACGATGGCCCCGTCCGTTATGTGAACGCCGTGGTGTACTTCGTACTTGTCCTTGATGCCGCGAAGGATGGAGATTGTGTCCTCGACGCTCGGCTCATCGACGAAGACCATCTGGAAGCGGCGTTCGAGGGCTTTGTCCTTTTCAAAGTGCTTGCGGTACTCGTCGAGCGTGGTGGCCCCGATGGCGCGCAGTTCGCCGCGCGCGAGGGCCGGCTTCAGAATGTTCGCCGCGTCCATCGCGCCTTCGGCCGCGCCCGCGCCAACAAGCGTATGAATCTCGTCGATGAAGAGGATGATCTCGCCGTCGGCTTCGGTAACCTCTTTGACGACCGCCTTCAAGCGGTCCTCGAACTCGCCCCGATACTTGGCTCCGGCGATGAGCGCGCCCATGTCGAGGGCATGGACGTGCTTGTCCTTTAGGCCCTCCGGCACGTCGCCCTGAACGATGCGAATGGCGAGACCTTCGGCGATGGCGGTTTTGCCCACACCCGGCTCGCCGACGAGCACCGGGTTGTTCTTGGTGCGCCGGGAGAGGATCTGAAGCACACGGCGGATTTCTTCATCCCGCCCGATAACCGGGTCGATCTTGCCCCGCCGGGCGAGTTCGCAGAGGTCGCGCGTGAAGCGCCGGAGGGACTGGTAGCGATCCTCGGCGTGCTGATCGGTTACGCGCTGGTTGCCCCGGAGGTCGCGGAGAGCACCGAGCACCTTTTCCTTGGAAACGCCCTGCGCCCGCAGCGCGTCGCCGATGCGCTCGCGAGACTCCGCGAGGGCGATCAGCAAGTGTTCGGAAGAAACGTACTCGTCCTTCAGCAACTCGGCCTCGGCGAGGGCGCGGTCGAAGACCTTCTTCAGATCGTTGGCGACGTATTGCCCCGAGACACTCGATCCCGTCACGACGGGCAGCTTGTCGAGGGCGAGTTGCACCTCGGTCTCGAGTGCACTCCGATTCGCGCCGAGTTTGTTGAGAAGGCTCAGCGCCACGCCGCCGTCCTCCTGCAGGAACGCAAAGAGAAGGTGGGCCGGCTCGACGCCCTGATGGTTGCGCGAGGCGGCGACTTCAAGCGCCCGCTGAACCGCCTCCTGCGCTTTGACCGTAAACTTCTGTAGATTCATAATTCTATGCCAATAAAGTAAATGCTTGACCTTCGGCCGCGCGGACGGCCTCGTGCTTGCATGGAGATCGAAAAGCATACCACGCGCCCCTGCATGACAGAATGACAGCAGCAAGGATGAACGCGAGGGATGCCGGGGAGGGTTGCGGTTGTTCGTCCGGTGCCCGGCACACGGGAACAGGGCCGGGCATTGGGGCTTTGCAAGATAGTTGTTGTTGATGCAAGGGATCGCTCGATGCAGAAGGATCGGTGGATGGCGTATGGGCTGGGCGTGCTCGGCCTGATTGTCGTGGGCGGCTTCGTCGGGTATATGGCGCTGCTGAACATGGAAGTGCTGCCCCGGCTTGCCCTCGCGCCCGGTTGGTCGCTCCTCGCCGACGACGGCGCACGGCTCACGAGCGAGGACATGCGCGGCAAGATCGTCCTCTACACCTTTGCGCCGCCCGGCGAAGAAGAAGGTCCGCGCGCCACACGCGGCGTCATGCGCAGGGTGCGGGAGGAGCTGAAAGAGACGTACACCGGCGGCGTACCCGTCCGCCTCGTGACACTGACCCTCGGCGCGGCCGACACGAGCGCCCTCCGCCGCGCGGCCCGCGAGACGCGCACCGACAGCGTCTGGACGTTTGCCGGTGCCGACGCCCAGACGTTGCAGACGGTCGTCCGCGACGGGTTTGGGACCTACTACGAGGCGATGCCGGACGGTTCGTTTCGCTACGATCCGACTTTCGTGATCGTAGATGGGATGGGAATCGTTCGGGCAGTTTACCGCTTTGGGTTGCCGGACGCCTCTGATCTCGTCCGCAACCTCGAGTCGATCGTGCGCGAAGCACAGGCCGCAACCGGACCGTCCCGGTACGCCTATGAGGCCGCCCACCTGTTCAGCTGCTATTCCGTTCCGAGAGGATAGCTAAATAAGCGAAGGTTCTCCATGTCCCGTACCAAACTCGTGCTGATCGGCGTTGCACTCGGCATCGTGCTTGCAGCGCTCCTGGCGTTTCTTTTCGCCGGGCGCATCGCCTCTGCGCCCGCGCTCCACGGGTCCTACATCAACCCGCCGCTGCCGGTGTCGGACTTTACGCTCGTGTCGGCCGAAGGGCCGGTGTCGCTGGACGATTTCGAAGGCAAGCTCGTCGTGCTCTTCTTTGGCTACACCTTCTGCCCGGACGTGTGCCCGACCACGATGGCGAACCTGAAGAACGCTTTTTCAGTGCTTGGCGACGAGACCGAGGACGTGCAGGTCCTCTTTGTCTCCGTTGATCCCGAACGCGACTCGCCGGAGCGGATGAAGCAGTTTGCCTCCGGGTTTCAAAAGGACTTCGTCGGCCTTACCGGACCTCCCGACTCCATCAACGCCATTGCTTCACGTATGGGCATCTTCCACGCGCGGCAGGAAGGCTCCGACGCGACGGGCTACCTCGTCGATCATACGGCGACCACAATGGTGCTCGACCGCAACGGCGACATCGTTCTGATGTGGCCCTTTGGCATCACCGGCGACGAAATGGCCGCCGACTTGAAAGCACTTCTTAAATGACAAACCAGACCTCTATGAAACGTACCGGACACCCCCTGCTCCTCTCCGCAACCTTTGTCATGCTGCTCATCGTATCCGCGTGCGGCGGCGACAAGCCTGCACCCGGGCCGGTGGGGGGCGTCGCCGTGGAAGACGCCTGGATTCGACCGGCGGAAGTCTCGCCGGACACGAACGCCCTCACGTCAACCGCCCTTTACGCCGAGTTCCGAAACAGCGGAGTGGAAGCCGAATACATCATCGGCGGCTCGACCCCGATTGCGCGCGCGGTGGAGATGCACACGACGGAGATCGAAGAGGGCGTGGCGCGGATGCGGCAGACGGATGCGATTGAGATACCCGCCGGAGAATCCGTCACCCTTCAGCCGGGCGGCACGCACATCATGCTCATCGAGCTTACGCGAGACCTGCGCGAGGGCGAGGAAGTCCCCGTGACGCTTCATTTCAGAAGCGGTGAAGAACGCGCGCTTCAGGTGCCGGTGCGCCGTCCGTAGAGGCGACGAACCGGCTTTCGCGGCCCGCCTACGCCTCGTCCGTAACGCAGCCCTCGCTGGCGGGGCGGACGAGGCGAATGTATTTGGCGAGCGTCCCGCGTTCGGCTGCCGGCGGGGGAGAGGTCCAGAGGGCCTTGCGCCGCGCGAGTTCGTCTTCCGTGAGCGCCACCTCGATGGTGTTCGCTTCGGCGTCGATGTGAATACGGTCGCCGTCCTGCAGGAGCGCAATCGGGCCGCCGTCCTGCGCCTCCGGACAAATGTGCCCGATGATGAAGCCGTGGGAGCCGCCGCTGAACCGCCCGTCCGTGATGAGCGCGACGTCTTTGCCAAGCCCCGCGCCCATGATGGCGGACGTCGGCGTGAGCATCTCGGGCATTCCGGGTCCGCCTTTCGGACCTTCGTAGCGAATCACGACCACATCGCCCTTGCGGATCTCCCCCCGCTCGAGGCCGGCCAGCATCCCTTCTTCGCGGTCGTAGACGCGGGCGGGGCCGGAGAACCGCGTGCCTTCCTTACCCGTGATCTTAGCGACCGAGCCTTGCGGCGCCAGGTTGCCGTAGAGCACCTTCAAGTGGCCGGTGGCCTTGAGCGGCTTCTCGACCGGCTGCACGATGGACTGTCCTTCCGAGAGGCCGGGAAGATCAGACAGGTTCTCGGCGATGGTTCGGCCGGTCACGGTCATGCAGGAGCCGTCGATCAACTCTTCGGCAAGCAGGTATTTCATCACGGCCGGCGTTCCGCCGACGGCGTGCAGGTCGGCCATGACGTAGCGGCCGCTCGGCTTGAAATCGGCAAGGAGCGGCACGCGGTCGCTCACGCGCTGGAAGTCCATAGGTTCGAGCGGCACGCCGACGGCGCGCGCCATCGCGATGAGGTGAAGCACGGCGTTCGTTGAGCCGCCGAGGGCCATGACGACGACCATGGCGTTCTCGAAGGCGGCGCGCGTCATGATGTCGCGCGGTTTGAGATCCCGCTCGAGCAGCTTCCGAACCGCGCGTCCGGCCTCCACGCATTCGGCTTCTTTCTCGCGGCTCTCCGCCGGGGAGGACGACGAATAGGGCAGCGACATCCCGAGCGCCTCGATAGCCGAAGCCATCGTGTTGGCCGTGTACATGCCGCCGCATGCGCCCGCGCCCGGGCAGGCGTGCCGAATAACCTCCCGGCGCTGATCATCGGTGATGGTGCCGGCGATATACTCGCCGTACGCCTGGGCGGCGGAGATCACGTCCAGCACCCGCTCCTCGCCCTCTATCCGGGCGCACCCGGCCATGATGGTGCCGCCGTAAACCATGAGTCCCGGCCGGTTCAGCCTTCCCATGGCGATCATGCAACCCGGCATGTTCTTGTCGCAACCGGGGATGGTGACGACGGCGTCGTAGAACTGCGCGGCAACGACGGTTTCGATGGAATCGGCGATCAGGTCTCGCGACTGGAGCGAATAGCTCATGCCGTCAGTGCCCATGCTGATGCCGTCCGAGACGCCGATCGTGTTAAAGCGAAGGCCGACCAGCCCGGCCTGCCGTGTGCCTTCTTTGACGCTTTCAGAAAGGCGATTCAGGTGCATATTGCACGGGTTGCCCTCCCACCAGTTGCTCGCGATGCCAACTTGCGGCTTGTCGAAATCCGCCTCCGTCATGCCGGTGGCGAGGAGCATTGCCTGCGAGATGCCCTGCGTGAGTGGCTGCGTCAGGCGGCGGCTGTAGGTGTTCAGTGGTCTATTCGTGTCGGACATGGTGCCGGATTGGGTGGGAATGGAGCGTAATGGGCGGGCGACGAATTACTGGTACCGAATGGGATCGTCCCCCACGAGATGGGAGCGGATGCTGATGTCGCCCGTAAGCGTCCGGTGAACGGGGCAATGCTCGGCGATCTGCAACAATCGCTCGCGCTGAACCACGGTGAGCGGACCGTCGAGTTTGATGGCGCGCTCGATGACGTGGAGGTGGGCGTCCGCCGCTTCGCAGCTCGCGCTATCGGCGGCGTGTTCGCGGCGGTGGTTTAGCTCAACCGAGACGCCTTCGAGAGCGAGGCCCTTGCGGTCCGCGTACATGCGCAGCGTCATGGCCGTACACGCGCCGAGCGCGGCGGCGAGCAGATCGTAGGGAGAGGGTCCGGCATCTGTGCCGCCTGCTTTTTCCGGTTCATCCGCAACCAGCGTGTGCCCTCCGGCCCGCACGTCCACCCGAAACCCCTGCGCTCCGGCGCGTACTACCACCTCGCCCTGCTTCGGCGCGTGTTCGTCAGAAGAAGAGGTCATTTGAAGAAAGCGTTTAAGATCGATGAATAGGTGCGCTCGTCAAACGCCGGCATAAGGGGCGCGTGAGGGTGAAACGATTGCGGAAGAGCACGTATTTCGTACCTTTCCGAATGATAAAGTAGCCCTTGAGCGGCTATCCCATCACCAGGAGTAACATTATGGCGGCTACGGTAGAATTCGAGACGATTCCTGAACTACTATACGGGCAGCTTGCCCGCTACCGCGGCAAGAATCGGCCGGTCCTCTCGTATAAAGATAAGAACGCGAAGGAATGGGTCGACATTTCCTGGGAAGGCCTTGTCGAACAGGTCGAACACGTAGCGGGATACCTCTACACGACGGGCGTTCGCCCCGGTGATCGCGTCGCGATCCTGTCGGAGAACCGTCCCGAGTGGGCCGTCATGGACATGGCCACGATGCTTGTCGGCGCGGTCAACGTCTCGCTCTACACGTCCCTTCCTGCAGCGCAGGTGGCCTACATCATTAAAGACTCCGGGGCCTCCCTCTTTCTCGTTTCCACGTCCATACAGCTTCGCAAGGCGGAGCAGATCTTTCCGGACTGCCCGGATCTTCGGGAGATCATCACGATGAGCGAGCTGCGGAAGGAGCGGCAGGAGCACGTCCGCGCCTGGAGCGACATTGTGGCGGAGGGAAAGGAAGCCTGGCGGCAGCACGCAGATGAGATCCGCGCGCTGACCAGAGCCGTGACGCGAGATTCTCTTTGCGCGCTGATCTATACGTCGGGCACGACGGGCAATCCGAAGGGCGTCATGCTGACGCATGGCAATATTTCTTCCAATGCGCAGGCTGCACTTGAACTGGTGCCCTTCACGGAGGACGATCATCACCTCTCCTTTTTGCCGCTCTGCCATTCGTTCGAGCGGACGGGCGGCTACACGGCGGTCATGGCCGCCGGAGGGCGCATCTCTTACGCCGAGAGCATCGACACGGTGAGCCGCAACCTCGTGGAGGTGCATCCGACCGTCATGGTCTCCGTGCCGCGCCTCTTCGAAAAGATCTACAACGCCATTGCGCGCTCGGTCGAAGAAGGCTCCGCCGTTAAAAAGAACATCTTTGGCTGGGCTGTCGACACGGGGAAGAAGGTCGCCGAGGCAAAGAAGAGCGGCCGTGGACCGGGGCCGCTGCTCAAGGCGCAGTACGCGATTGCGCACCGGCTCGTGTTTTCCAAACTGCACGAGCGCATCGGCGGCAACATTCGGTTTGCCGTCTCCGGTGGGGCCGCCCTTCCGCGCGTGATCGGCGAGTTCTTCGAGGCGGCCGGCATCGTCATCATCGAGGGATACGGGCTTACCGAAACGGCCCCGGTGCTGGCCGTCAGCCCGTTCGACAAGCCGCGCTTCGGGAGCGTCGGCCATGTGCTTCCGGGCGTTACGGTCGCCATTCAGCGCCTGTCCAACGGAACGATCATCGGGCGGCTCAGCGGAGACGACTTCCCTTCGCGCCTGACGACCGGCGAGGGCGAGATCGTAGCGAAGGGGCCAAACGTGATGCTTGGATACTGGAACAACGAAGATGCCACGCGGGAGGCCATCGACGCGGACGGCTGGTATCACACCGGAGATGTGGGCCGGTTCGACAAGGGCTACTTGCTCGATCACCGACCGCATCAAGCATATGATGGTTTCGGCCGGCGGGAAGAACATTTATCCCGGCCCGATCGAAGAGCAGTTTACGAGCGTGATGTGGATCGACCAGATCCTGATCATTGGCGAGGGGCGTGAGTTCTTGACTGCGCTCGTCGTGCCGAACCTGGAGGCCCTGCACGCATTCGCTGCCGAGCACGGGGTCGATCATGAAGACGACGAAGCGCTTCTTCGAGAGCCGAAGGTGCGAGAGTTGTTCGAGCAGGAGTTCCGGACGTACTCGAAGAACGCCGCCGCACACGAGAAAATCAGAGATTTCCGCCTCGTCGCGGCCGGTTTCACGGTGGACAACGACCTCATGACGCCCACGATGAAGCTCAAGCGCCGCCGCATCGAGCAGCAGTACGCCCCCCTGGTTGACGAGATGTACGAGAGTTTCGCGGAGCGGTAGGGAACCGTCCCGTTGCCCGACCGGTACAAAGCGTCTTGTTTGAAACGGGGTGTGGCGCAGCCCGGTAGCGCGCTTCGTTCGGGACGAAGAGGTCGTGGGTTCAAATCCCGCCACCCCGACAAAGAGCGGCTTCCTCAGACCGAGGGAGCCGCTTTGCTTTGGTCAAAGAATCCGTGCCTTCGACAAGCGCGTCCCGCCCGAGCGGGAAGGTCGTGGGTTCAAATCCCGCCACCCCGACAAAGAGCGGCTTCCTCAGACCGAGGGAGCCGCTTTGCTTTGGTCAAAGAATCCGTGCCTTCGACAAGCGCGTCCCGCCCGAGCGGGAAGGTCGTGGGTTCAAATCCCGCCACCCCGACAAAGAGCGGCTTCCTCAGACCGAGGGAGCCGCTTTGCTTTGGTCAAAGAATCCGTGCCTTCGACAAGCGCGTCCCGCCCGAGCGGGAAGGTCGTGGGTTCAAATCTCGCCACCCCGACATAGAAGGCCGCCTTTCCACCTCGGAAGGGTGGCCTTGCCACTGATAGCGCGTCCCGCCCGAGCGGGAAGGTCGTGGGTTCAAATCCCGCCACCCCGACATAGAGCGGCTTCCTCAGACCGAGGGAGCCGCTTTGCTTTGGTCAAAGAATCCGTGCCTTCGACAAGCGCGTCCCGCCCGAGCGGGAAGGTCGTGGGTTCAAATCCCGCCACCCCGACATAGAAGGCCGCCTTTCCAACTCGGAAGGGTGGCCTTGCCACTGATAGCGCGTCCCGCCCGAGCGGGAAGGTCGTGGGTTCAAATCCCGCCACCCCGACATAGAAGGCCGCCTTTCCAACTCGGAAGGGTGGCCTTGCCACTGATAGCGCGTCCCGCCCGAGCGGGAAGGTCGTGGGTTCAAATCCCGCCACCCGGACTACGCCGCGATAGCGTCTTCGCGCGATACTCTCGCGATCACGCCTTCCTCTACCCGTGCCACGTGTCATCCCGACCAAGGCCGAGCCATAAACTTCTGTCCGGCCTCCCCCGAACCCCGAGGCCGCGCGGAGGGACCTCCTCCAAAAGCCGCAACCCCTCCGCAACGCTGGCACCGCCGATCTTGCCTCCCGAAACTGACCGCGCCACAACAGCCAATTCCTGCGCCAGCAGTACTGCGCGGCTTCCGTGTTCGCAAACCGCGGCGACTAAGAACAACTTGGTGACAACAACCAACCGACTGTTTCTGTTAGTTGAGAGTAGTCTCCACGAAGCCGGATCGCCTTGGGCGTGAGCACTTCGCAAGCGCTTGTCAAGGCAAGTCTTGCCGCGCCGCGTCGCGGGCTGATTCCTCCATTGCGGCTCGCTCCTCCGCAGTTCGAGGTGCACCTGTCGCCAACGGGCTTAAGTGAATGACAAAGCACTGGCCCTGTCCGCTCGCTTTTCCGACCGGATAGCTTACTCCTCGTCTTCCATAATACGCACCCCGTTACACTCGCGAGACGCCATGCGCACTGCTGCCGAAAGGTCCCTCTTGTCCGCCTTCGCCGCTCTGATGGCCGTGCTCGTTGGCACCGCCGCCTGCGATTCCGGCGATCCGTTCGACCGGGTGTCCTGTGGCTCCGTCGCGGGGACGTACGGTGCCACGGTGTTCACGTTTGATCCGGACGCAGACTACTTCCCCGTCATCGATCTGCTTGATACCCTCGACGCCTCCAACACGCAACTGCGCCTCCTCAATAGCTGCGACTTTGTCCTGACTTACGCCTTTCGGGATCAGCTTACGACCCTGATCACCGGCGACTTTGACGTCTCAGCCGACGAGGTGCGCCTCGACGGCGGCAAGGACAGCCCGGGACTGCTCTCACCAATCTACCTGTCGAACCCGCTGTCTTTCAGGCGGCTCGAAGCGGCGACGATGCAGGTCGAGCAAGTGCAGGTTGTCAATCTTTCCACCATCTCCAGTGAGTTTGAGGGCGTACCGCCGGTGCGCGGAACGATCAGGCTCCAGGTGTCACAGGGCAGTGATGCGGGACTGGTGCCGTAGAGAGGCCGAAACCTTCTCATTGCAGATGCCACCCGCACCCACATCTTAGCTGCCGCCGCCATGAATACGCGCTCTCCTTTTCTCTTCCGCCCGCCGCTCCTTCGCGGCCTACTCAGCCTCGTATGCGTCCTGATTGTCGGCACCGCCGATGCCCAGATTAGAGGCATCTCCTACACCGGCAGTCCCGTTGGCGAGTACGTCTTCTTCTCCAACAACGCGGGCCTGAAGCCTGCTTTCCTCTACGGGGGCGAGGTCGGGTTTGGTTTCGGCCAGTACATCGAGCTGGGCGGCCTTTACCTCTTCAACGATAAGCTTGAAACGGACTTCAGCAACATCGAGGGGGTCGGGAGTCTCACGCAGGAACTCCTAACTGGGATCAGCGGGCGGAAGGTCGGTATGCGCCGCTACGGAGGCAACCTCAAGGTCAATTTCTCCGAAGGCCAGGCCGTCCCGTTTCTGCGTCTCGGAGCGGGCGTGCTCCGGTTCGAGCCGGATGGCCTCGAACGCACGAGCACGGTCTATCTGCTCGGCGGAGCCGGTCTGCAACTCAACCAGTCCGGGCGCTACACGCTGACGGCAAGCGTCGAAAACCTGCTGTATCGCTACAGTCTCGCCGGTACGCTCTTTAGCGAAGAGGATGCCGCCACCATCGGCTTCGTCACGGAAAGCTTCAACCGGACGCAGGTCAACAACTGGGCTTTGCGGCTTGGCCTAAAGGTCTATCTGGGTGGCGGCGACGATCTTCTCGGAAGCCAGGTGGACGCGGCGTTCAAGGATCAGTTCAGCGGCGGCTTGAGCGGTCTTCGGCTTCGCGTCGAGCCGTACGCCGGTGCCATTCGCTTCGGCGACGATACCGGCTTCCAGTCCTCTCACGCCGTGCTGGGCGCTTCCGCCGGAATTGACATCGGGCCTTTCGTCGGCTTGCGCGGGTTCGTCTGGCGAGCCTCAAACGCCGATGCCCCCTTCCGAACCGACGACCTGACGGCCTACGGCGCAGAAGGCAAGTTCGGCTTCTCCTCGGGTTGGCGCTCCACCTCGCCGTTCATCATCCTCGGGGCCGGCTATCTCGACAGTGGCAAAGGCTATGAAGGCCCCGACGGCCACCCGGACGATCAGCCGTTCGTGCAGGGAGGCGTCGGTCTCACGCTCCCTCTCTCGAGCCGCGTCCGGCTGCAAGCTTCCGCCCGCGCGCTCCTGATGAGCACCCAGGAAGTGGCCGACGTCACCTCCACGAGCCAGGTTACGCGCAGCATGATGTACACCGGCGGCATTTCGTTCGGGGTGGGCGGCGGAGGCGGTCGAGAGGACGCGCCGATTGTTGCGCGCGAGAGCGCCACACGCTCCGCCGACGCCACGCGGCTTCTACAGGCGCTCGACGCGCTCGATCAGGGCGACTCGCTCGCGTTCTACCGTTCCATGGCCGGGCTGAGGCAACAGTCTGCCGTAGTGGTTCAGGAGCCGGCAGAAACGCGCTCGAACCTGTCCGCCGAGACGATTACGATCCCGATCCCCGAAGAGGGTGAGATCATTCTTCGTTTTGGCAAAGGTTCAGCCTCCACGGCCGTCGCCAGTGGCGAATCGGTGGCGGCCGCGCCGGCCGTGGGCGCGGACCTTCAGGCGCAGCCGGGCACATCGGAGTTCGAAGCCCGTGTTCAGGCGGAAGTGCAGCGGCAGCTTGCTCTTCGGGGCATCTCAGGAACGGAGCCACAGCAAAATGACGCCACCGCACAGCAACTGGCGCAGATGGAAGAGCGGCTGCAGCAGCGTATGCTGCAGGAAATGTTACTCCTCAGAAGGCAGATCAACACGACGGGCGACCAGGACCTGACCATCGTGGACGCTCCCTACGTGGCACCTGCTTCCAGCGAAACGGTTCTGGGAAACCAGCTCCACGCCCTGTCAGTGCTCACCGGTGGCCGCTTTGGCGAGGGGCCTTACCGCTTCTTGTTGGGCGCGCGCGCGGATCTGCGCTCCCGTTCAAGGGTGCGGTTGCTTCCTGAAATGACACTCGGATTCGGCTCCGGCAGCCCTTCTTTTGCGCTCCTCGCCAACGCAGCCCTTCCGCTGGGCGTCACTACCCCTTACCGCAGCGCGCCATACGTGGGCATCGGGGCGGGCCTCGCCAGTGAGCGGTTCCTGTCCGGCCTCGGCCTCGTCTTCAATCTCTTCACGGGCGTCGACGTGCCCATCGGTAACAACGTTGTGTTCGGCGAGATCAGTACTCTCGATTTCTTCAGTTATAACCGGTTCGTTGTAGGCTACCGCATTATACTGTAGGCGTTTCGCCGCCCTTTTTCTGAGACCTACCAATCATGTCTTCCGCCTCCTCACATCTCTCAGCAAGCAGCGCCACCGATAACTGGCTCGAGAAATTAGCCCGCGCGGGCTACAGCACGAAAGGTGCCGTGTACCTGATCATCGGTGCCCTGGCTGTCCAGGCGGCCATCGGTTCCGGCGGCGGTACCGAGGGGACGAAGGGTGCTATTAGCTCGCTTTCGGATGAGCCGTTCGGCCAGGTAATGCTCGTGATCATGGCCATTGGCCTACTTTGCTATGGCATCTGGCGCGTCATCGAGGCGGTAACAGATCCGAGGCAACTCGGCACCGACGCAAAGGCCCTGCTTAAACGCGGTGCCTATCTTCTAAGCGGCCTCCTTTATCTCGGCCTCGCCTGGTGGGCCGCCTCGATTGTTTTCGGCTGGGGCGGAGGCAGCTCCGGGTCCGACGGCAGTTCCAAGACGGAATGGACCGCTCGCGTCATGGAGCAGCCCTTTGGAAGATGGCTGGTCGGCATCGCGGGAGCGGTGATCATCGGCGTAGCCATTTACCGGTTGGTAGCTGCCTACCAGGCGAAATTCATGAAACACTACAACGCCGCAACCATGACGGAGAAGGAGCGCAATGCCGCTCTCTACACGGGGCAGTTCGGGATCGCTGCCCGCGCCGTGACGTTCGTCATCATCGGTGTCTTTCTCATACGGGCCGCGCTTCAGGCGGACCCGCAGGAGACGAAGGGCTTGGAAGGAGCCCTGGATACGCTCGCGTCGCAGCCGCTCGGGCCCTGGATCCTCGGCATTGTGGCGCTCGGCCTGATGGCCTACGGCGTCTACTGTTTCACCCGCGCCCGGTACGCGCACTTTCCTTCCACCTCTTGATCTCTCCGCTCGCGCGGAGCACGCCGTCTTGGTCCTCCCTCCGCAGAGTGGGTGACAGGCTGTATTTCCGGGGGCACCGCACGCCGAAATCGCATTCTTTTTGCCCCATATTCGCAGGCCGATCCACGTCGGTACCGTCGTTATATCGCACCTAAAAGCACCTTTGCTCGGGAGTGCAGCGGTAGGCAACGGCCGTCGGCGGCGGCACCTGGCAACACGTCCTTCGAAAACGCGCCGCTGTTTTGGGGCAAAACACAAGGCCCACCGGAGCATCCTCCAGTGGGCCTATTGTAGCGGGGGCGGGATTTGAACCCGCGACCTTCGGGTTATGAGCCCGATGAGCTACCAGACTGCTCCACCCCGCGTCGTTGTTATGGGTGCTTTCACGTGCCGCGGGCCGGCCGGTTCCCGCATCTGCTTAAATAATCAGGTCTAAGCGAAAACGCCCGGCCCGGCGCTGCCGAACCGGGCTTCTCACTCTGATCTACTTTTCCGAGATCTCCTGAACGGTATCTCCGGTCAGGCGGTCCTTACCTTCGCGCGCAAGGTCTGCCTGAGCGAGCATACCGACCACCTTGCCTCCCGCGCCGGTAACAACCACGCGCCTGATTTGCTTCTTCTGCATCAACTCAGCGGCGTCTTTCAGACTCTTGTCTTGATCGATCGTGACTGCCGCCTCCGTCATTACGTTTCGCGCGGTCAGGTCCATCGGGCTGCGCCCCTCGCCAAGCGTGCGCACCACAATGTCGCGGTCCGTGATGACCCCGAGCACTTCGAGCGCACTCTGATCCTTCACCACCGGGACCGCCCCGCAATCGCAGTCGACCATCATCTTCGCCACTTCCGTGAGGCTCGACGCGGGCGTGGCGCACGCGGGATTCTTCGTCATTACATCGCTAACCTTCATCTCTTCACCTTCAGTTTCGTTTTACTTGCGGGGCCAATCTGCCCCGCGGGGGTGAAGCTATAGATGGTTTGCAGGCTTCGAAGGGTCCGGCACATGGAGCATCTGCCCCGGGATTACCGCATCCGTTACAACCCAAGGGGTTGCTATTCACGCGGTGCCCACCTTTCGAGAACGGCGAGTATAGCGGCTTCGCTGTAGGAGCGGCCCTCTTCCAGAGTGTCTGTCCCCTGGGAGTGCAGCAGCGTGCCGTCTTTCTCGAGCACGAAAAGGTGCGGATAGCCGGGCACCTTCGGATAGTTGGAGAGAAAAGCCTCGTTGCGATTCTCTTCGTCCATCGTCACTTTAACGATCAAGAAGTCTTCCCTCAGCGCGGCAGTGACGGCCTCGTTGTTATGGACGAAGCGGTCCAGCGCGTGGCACCACGAACACCAGTCGCCACCCACCTCCAGCAAGATCCGCTTGCCCTCACGCTGCGCCCGCGCTACGGCGAGTTCCAGATCCTGCGCCGGGTCTCGAAGCGGATCGTAAGCGCCGACGACGTAGAGACTCGTGTCCGGTTCGGCCGCCTCATGGCTCTGCGAGAACGCGGGAATGGCCGGCACAAAACCGCACAAAAGGAGCAACAGCAAAAAACGGCCTGATAGCATTGGATTAAAAACCGGCTGAGTGGATCATGGAAGGAGGTCGCTACCATCCGTTCAGGCAAGCGTTCCCCGCGGCCGCCCGCTTCAGTAGACGAACTCGCGAATGTCGTATACCGCCGTGCGAGGCGGATCTTTGAAGCGAAGTCCCTCTCGCAGCGCCGCTCCCTGCGCGGCAATCTCGGCCGACGTCATAGGCGCGATACCTGCCTCGCCGGCGGCGCGGCTGTAGATGGAATCAGGCGCGCCTACATACGCTGACAGGTAGACGAGATCCTTTGCGTCGAGCGGAAGGCGGTTGAGCAGGCGAACGGTGTCGGAGACGTGCCCTTCCGAGAACGTCCGGCCGCCGATTCCGGTCATGGCGATGACTGAAACGCTGATGCCCGCCTCTTTTGCGGCGACGGCAACGGCTTCCACGTCCTCCGGCATACCGGGCTTCTGCAGGAACGTGAGCAGCGGCCGGTGGCCCGATTCCATGCCGATGTAGATGCGGCGCAGGCCCAGCGCGGCAAGCTCCAGGAAGTCATGCGCGTCCTTCTTCTTTCCCGTAAACGCATCAATGAAGGAGTTCCATCCGGCCATTCCGTCCGGATGCGCCGCCTGCCAGCCGGCAAGAGCGCGGCCGTTGAGATCAGAAGGCGCCATTGCAAAATGGTGGTGGAGAACGTCGAGCAGCGCCAGCAGCCGCTTTTGAGGAATCACCAGCGCGTTTGCGTCTGCCAGAAAGAGGCTCCTGCGCAGCCGGATGCCTTTGCCGACGAAAGCCCGCACCGCATCGATGTGCGCGCCAAACTCCTCTGCCGACTTGATGTGGAACGGCTGCTCGCGGTAGAATTCGCAGAACAGACAACGGTTATGATGACACCCTTCCGTCGCCTGCAGGACGAGGGAGAGATACTGGTCCGGCGGAAGAATGCCGACCGGCCGGTAGGCTCGGCTGTATGCCGCCAGGTCTTCCCTGTAGGCGAGGTCGTCCCGTTCGAGGATGGATTGCAGCCTTTCCTTCACGGCCGGCGGCGCGCCGGCGGGAAGCGCGTCAAGCGTGGCGGAGACCGTCCGGCGCGCGCCATCCAGCACGCCCGCGCCTTCGTCCTGGCCGAGATCGCGGTGGGTGCGCCGACCCGTAGCGTCGCGGCGCTTTTCCAGAAAGCGTCCGTTGAGGCTGCGCCGCACGAATCGGTCCGGCAGGGCGGCGGAGTGCAAGCGGCCCTCCGCGTCGAAGACGTACGAGGCATCGGCCGCGACAATCGTGTTCGCGGGCCGTATGCTGATGCGGATCGGCTCCGGATCACCCGGACGCGGCAACTCATAGACCATGCGATCCCGGTAATTACGCGAAGGCTGTCTGCGCGAAGGCTGTCTGCGCAAAGGCTGTCTGCGCAAAGGCTGTTTATGCAAACGGTCCGGATTCGCAAAGAACCCGGACCGTTCGGCAATCGTCAAGACCCGGTGCCTACCAGATCTGAACGCGCTCTTCCGGCGGCAAGTACATCTTGTCTCCTTCCTTCACGTCAAACGCTTCGTAGAAGGCACTGATGTTCGGCAGGATGCCATTGACCCGGTACTCCGGCGGGGAGTGCGGATCGGAGAGGAGCCGCTGCCGCTGCAGATCCTCGCTCAGGAGCGAACGCCAGATCTGACCGTAGCCAAGGAAAAAGCGCTGATCGCCCGTGTACCCGTTGATAACGGGCGCTTCCTTGCCATTGAGCGAACGCTTGTAGGCTTTGTACGCGACGGCTATGCCGCTGAGGTCGCCGATGTTCTCGCCGATCGTAAGTGCGCCATTGACGTTCATGCCCTCCACAGGCGAGAAGTCGTTGTAGCGCTCGATGAGCTTATCCGCACGGGACTGGAAAGCCGAGGCGTCCGCTTCCGTCCACCAGTCGCGGAGGTTGCCCTCGCCGTCTGAGCGGCGTCCCTGATCGTCGAAGCCGTGGCTGATTTCATGCCCGATCACGGCACCAATGCCGCCATAGTTCACCGCATCGTCAGCGCTCGCGTTGAAGAAGGGCGGCTGCAGGATGGCGGCCGGGAAGACGATCTCGTTCATGACCGAGTTGTAGTAGGCGTTCACCGTCTGCGGCGTCATTCCCCACTCCTCGCGGTCAATCGGCTTGCCGAGGCGGCCGACGTTGTCATCGTGCTGGAATTTGGCTGAACGCATCTCGTTGCCGACGAGATCGTCCGGAGCAATTTCAAGCGCGGTATAGTCGCGCCACTTGTTCGGATAGCCGATCTTGACGCGGAAGTTCGCAAGCTTGCGCTGCGCTTCGGCTTTTGTCTCCGGGCTCATCCAGTCAAGATTGTCGATGGCCTCGCGGTAGGTGGCCGTGAGGTTGGCGACCAGCTCCTCCATCCGCGCCTTAGACTCGGGGCTGAAATGGCGATCAACATAAATCTTCCCGACAGCCTCGCCGAGGGCGCCTTCAACCGTTGACACGCCCCGCTTCCAGCGAGGCCGATCCTGCTGCTGGCCGACGAGCGTGCGACCCCGGAAGTCGAATCGCGCGTCCACGAAGTTGCTGCTCAGATCATAGGCGTACGCGTCGATGAGCTTGAAGGTCATGTAGTTCTTCAGTGTCTCCAGAGGCGTCTCCTGCAAAATCGGCCCAAGCGCCTCGACGTAGCTCGGCTGGCGAACCACAATGGCAGGAGAGGATTCCGCCCCGACAGCCGCGACGTAAGCCGACCAGTCGAAGCGAGGCGTCATCGCTTCGAGGTCCGAGACGGACATTTTGTTGTAAGTCGCCTCGCGGTCGCGGTTCTGCACGTTGGTCCACTGCTTCTCGGCGAGCGTGGTCTCGAACGCGACCACATCGGCGGCGGCTTTCTCCGGGTTCGGGTTGCCCGCCATCTCGAGCAGCTGCGCGATGTACTTGGCATAGGCCGCCCGCACCTGGTCGAAGCGTTCTCCTTCCTTGAAGTAGTAGTCGCGGTCCGGCATCCCCAGCCCGGACTGGTTGACATAGGCAATGTACCGATCCGACTGCTTCTGGTCCTGGAAGACGAACATGCCCAGGGGGGAGCTGACGCCGACAGAGGCGAGATGGGCGAACTGCCCCGGAAGCTCTCCCTTGTCGTTAACCGCACCGATGCGGTCAAGCTCAGACTGCAGCGGAGAGAGGCCGAGCGCTTCCACGCGGGCCGAGTCCATAAAGCTGCGGTAGAAGTCGCCCACCTTGCGCTCCACCGATCCGGCGGGAGCGGAGGACGAGGACACTTCATCGAGAATCGTTCGGACTGCCGCTTCGCTGCTATCGGCGAGATCAACGAACGAACCGGTCATCGGCCGGTCTGCCGGAATGGTGGCCGTCTTGAGCCAGCCGCCATTCACAAAGCGGTAGAAGTCGTCCTGCGGACGTACGTTTGTGTCGAAGTTTGATGGATCTACGCCGAAGTCCTTCGTCTGCGCGGCCGCCGGCCCATAGGCAGCCAGGCTCACCAGTGCGACGAGAAGTAACAGGCGGATCGCACCCATGGTCTCTTTCATTCCTTTTCAGTTATGTGGTTGAGGGGTTGTTCGGTCTCTACGTTCTGCATCGCTGCAGGTTCTTTCACAATCGTCGCGCGATGCGCCTGAAACGTTGCCCTGTCGGAGGGTGGTTGGCACGTGCCGTGGCAGGGGCGCCATGCGCCGTGCCCCCACAACCCTGCGGCGCGTTTCGGAACGGGACGGCGGCGCTTCGCTCGTTCAGTGGTTACCCGTTCGCAGGAGGAATGGTTGACGGGTTGCCGTCGCGCCGGGCTTCGTATACCGGCGACAAGATTTCGACCTTTGCCTCGGCGAAGGTGTCCTGAATGTGGCGATGAAGGTCGGAGAGGATTCTCGGCATCCGCTCGGGCGCGCGCGTGTAGGCGTTGATCTGGTAGACGACGGAGAAATCCCCGAGTGCCGTTTGCAGAACGAACGGGGCGGGTAGCGGCTCAACATCCGTTGTCCGCTTGGCCGCCTCGATCAGCAAATCCTGCACTTTCGGCCAGGGTATGTCGTAGCCAATGGTGACGCTCGTGTGGATGACGAGTCCGTCTCCAACGAGCGCCATGGTCGAGTAGTTGGTAATCTGGGCCGAGAGCATGGTCGAGTTGGGGATCGCCACATCCTCATTCTTGGGCGTGCGTACGCGGGTGATGAGGAAGGTTTTCTCCACCACGTCGCCAACGGTCTCGGCAACCTTGATGCGGTCTCCGATGCGAAAGGCTCTGGTGTAGGTCAGCACGACGCCCGCCACAATGTTCGCGATGGCGGTCGAGGACCCGAGGGAGAACAGGACGCCGAGGAAGATGGTGAGACCCTGGAACACCTTCGAATCGGCAATAGGCGTGTAAGGGTAGACGAGCATCACGCCGAGCACGATGAGCAGAAACCGAACGATCTTCCGCGTTGGCTCGGCGAACTCGGCGTAGAAGCCGGGCAGGGTGATGTTGCCCGTGGCCAGCTGCGCAAAGATGAAGTTCGATCCCTGGATCAGCCACCGCACGATAAGGATGATGACGATGATGGCCAGCAGGTCGGGCGCTCCCGCCACCACGGCCCCTCCGAGACCGCGCACCGGCGCAATGAGGTAGCCGAGCAGCAGGCGCGACCAGGACTGCGTCCACGGGAAGAGGCCGAAAACCGTGGTCAGAAAAACGTAGACAACGAACAGGTAAACTGCTATCCGGAAGATCTGCGTTGCCGTTCGCCCGGCGCGCATGATGCGATCGCGAGAGAGCACCTCGACCTGCCCTACGCGCACGCCGCGAACACGCGCCCTCCCGACGACCTGCACGCGATTGTCCGCCCAGCGAAAGAAGCGCCCTACGCCCTTGAGGATGAAGATGAGCAGAATGAAAAGCAGAATGGAAATGCCGACGCTGATGAGCACGCTCCGGAGCGTCGAGCGTTCGCGGATGCGGTTTACCTCCTCGCGTATGATCTTGGCATAAGAGACGGCCGCCTCGTGCCGCCCCGTCCCGCGGCCGAGCGCGTCGTCATCGGTGACGGACATGATGATCATGTCTCCGGCGCGAACGGTCGTGAGGGAAAGTCCGTCGAGAACCTGAAGTGCTTCCACGTCCACATCGCTGGCGGCGAGGGTGGTTATGCGCGTGGAGAGACGGTCCGCTCGTTCGGCGGTGTCGTAGGACCCGAGGCCGGAGAATACGTCGAATATCTTGCGGCCGCGCAGAAAGACAGGTTGGCCGCGAAGCACCTCGCGCGGCGGCACGGCCACCGTGTCCTCCAGGGCGGCTACGGCCACGGAATCGAGCGCCCGGCGCGTCGAATCGCTGAGGATGAGCAGGGAGTCCGCGCTCGCCGGCGAATCCGCGAGAAGGGAGTCTACGCGCGCCGAGTCGGCGAGAGCCGTGTCAGCGGCTACCGTCTGTCCGGCGGCTGTCGAGGCCACGGACGCGCTCAACATGAACGCGACGATCAGTGCCGCCGCAACGGGTAACGCTGCAACGGGCCAGGCGGCCGTTCCGGACAGTAAGCGAGGCGAAAGCATCGGTTGGTAAAAATCTATCCCGAGAAAACGAACGAAAGGGTCAGGCTACTCATCGGCAGCGGAGGCGGAGGCCGCCGTCGATCGCTCTTCTTGCTGCATTTTTCCCGAAACGCCCTCGGCCGCACGCATAACGCGGAGCACGTTTTCGCCGGCGAGCTTCCGCAGGTCGGATTCGCTCCACCCGCGGCGGGAGAGTTCAGCAAAGAGGTTGGGGAAGGTCGAGACGTCTTCCAGTCCCACCGGCGTCATGGTGATGCCGTCGAAGTCGCTCCCGATGCCGACGGCGTCAACGCCGGCCACGCGGCGGACGTGCTCGATGTGATCTGCCACCTGCCCGAGGGTTGCGCGCGGGGCAGGATTGGCTTCAAGCCACGCGGGCATGGCCGCCTCCGCCTCCCTCCGCCCGCCGGGCAGCGTGCCGGAAAGCGAGTCGCGGACGGCCGAGTACCGGTCGTAAAAGGCAGATACTTCTCTCGACACGAACGGAGGCACAAAGGTAATCATGACAACGCCGCCGTTCGCCGGCATTCGCGCAAGGATCGAATCAGGCACGTTGCGGGGCACGTCGACGAGCGCGCGCGCGGAGGAGTGGGAAAAGATGATCGGGGCGCGGCTCACATCGAGCACCTCGCTCATGGTGGCCGGAGATGCGTGCGAGAGGTCCACGAGCATCCCGAGCCGATTCATTTCCCGAACGACATCCTCGCCAAAGGGTGAAAGGCCGTTGCTTCGCGGCGCGTCCATGGCGGCGTCAACCCAATCCAGCGTAACGTTGTGGGTAAGCGTCATATACCGGACGCCGAGGCGATGGTAGGCGCGTAGCGCGCCGAGGGAGCTTTCAATGGCGTGCCCGCCTTCGAGGCCGAGCATGGCACCGATGCGTCCCTCTTTGAAGATGCGCTCGACATCATCGGCCGTGAGGGCAAACTCCAGCGTTTCCGGGTTGGCATCGATGAGCCGCAGCGCCGTGTCGATTTGCTCGAGCTGGACCCGCGCATAGCCGGAGTCCGCCCATTCGCCGGGCGTGTAGACGGAGAGATAGAGGGCACCAACATGCCCCTGTCTTAGCCGGGGGGCATCGGTCTGGCCCTTCGCGCCGGACGAGAAGCCGTAGCGGACCACGTCGCCGGGCGCGGCAGCGTTGGTACGGATCTCCCAGGCGACATCGTTATGCCCGTCGATCAGGGGCGTGGTGCGAAGCACGCGCAAGGCGTGCTCCATGTGGGGGTCTGCCGGCTGCGCGCCGGCTCCGGTGGCCGAGGCCAAGAGGGTGAGTAGCACGAGCGTGGGGAACAGGCGCATGGGTATGGAGGGCAATGTACGAGGCGAAACACTAATTAACGTGCCGCCCCTTCAATAAACAAGCCCCATGCTTCCGCGCGTCGACAAGCAGTTCCGGCTACTCGTAGCGGAGGGCGTCTACCGGATCGAGCCGGGCGGCCTTGATGGCCGGGTAGCCGCCGAACACAAGCGCAATGACCGTCACGGCAATGACGCCCGCAATCGCCCACCCCGTTGGAAAGGCGGCGGAAATCTCGAAGCGGTAGGCCACGTAGTTGCCCGCGAGCACTCCGAGCAGGATGCCCAGCAGTCCGCCTATCTGGCACAGCACGACGGCTTCGAGTAGAAACTGCCGCGTAATATCGCGGCGGCGCGCCCCGATGGACTTGCGGATGCCGATCTCTCGCGTGCGTTCGGTGACGGATACGAGCATAATGTTCATCACGCCAATGCCGGCCGTCAGCAGCGCAATCAGTCCGATGCCCGCGCCTCCCGTAGTCAGGACGCCGGTAAAGGCATCGAAAGCGCTCTGCGTGGAGTTGTTTGTCTCAACCTCAAAGTCGTTCGGATCCCCGGGTGGCACCCGCCGGATGGTGCGCATATGGCCGATAACGTGCTCCATCGCCGCCGGCACCTCGAGCGGGCTTGCAGCACGAACGCTGACTGAGCCAATATCTCGCCAGGGCTGACCGTACGCCGAAAACGCGGTTGTGATCGGGAGGATGACCCGGTTGTCAAAGCTCATGCCGAGGAAGCTCCCCTTCTTGTCGAGCACGCCGATCACCTGATAGCGGCGGCCCCGAACGCGAACGTCTTTGCCAACGGCCGACTGGTTCGTGAAAAGCTCCTCCGCCACATCGGCCCCAAGGAGCGCGACGGGGCGGCCGTACTGAACATCAGAGCGGGAGAAAGCGCGCCCCTCGGCAACATCATAGGCGTAGTTGAGGGTGAAGTTCTCATCGCTTCCGGAGATCTGCACGTTCGGCTCGGTCTCCGCATCGCCGAAGCGCACGGCCGTCATGTCGAAGCCTTCTTGCGGCGAAATGGTGAGCGGCATCGTCACCATGGCGTTGAGGCGCTCGACCTGTTCGTAGGTGATCGGCCGCCGGTTGCGCGCCTCGTTGTCGTCGGAGAAGGAGATGGCCGGGCGGCGCTGAACGGAGAAAGTCGAGTTGCCAAGGATGTTGAGGGATTCCTCGAAGTAAACTTTGATGACCTCGACCGCCGTTACGGAAGTGATGACGGCGAACACGCCCACGACCATGCCGAGCAGGGTGAGCAGCGTGCGCATCTTGTTCGACCGCAGCGAGCCGAGGGCGGATTGCAGAGCTTCGAGAAAGGACATGGTTCGGAGCGTTGGGACCGGAAGCTATTCGTAGCGCAAGGCGTCGATCGGCTCGGCGCGGGCCGCATTCCAGGCGGGAGCCAGGCCGAAGGTGATGCCGATGAGAATGCAGATGGCGAAGGCCAACACAATGGTGCTGAAGGGCAGGTAGGCCGGAATCGCAAGAGAAATCAGACGCGTGAGGCCGAGGGCGAGCACGACCGCCACTGCCCCGCCGATGAGGCAGATTACGACGGCTTCGATCAGGAACTGCGTCAGAATGGTGCGCCGCCGGGCACCAACGGCCTTGCGGATGCCAATTTCCTTGGTGCGCTCCCGGACGGAGACGAACATGATGTTCATTACGCCAATCCCGCCGACGAGCAGGGAGAGAGCGGTCAGGAAGATGCCGGTCGCGAAGATGGCCGTTTTGACAGGCGCAAGCGACGCCTGCAGCGTCTCCATCTGGTTGATCACAAAGTCGTCCTCGTCCTGAACCTCAAGCCCTCGCGCGGCTCTCATGATGCCGACGATCTCGTCCGCGGCGGGTGTCATGAGCGCCGCATCGCGCACGCGCACGTGAATGGATATGTCGCGTTCACTCGTCCCAAAGAGTCGCCGAAAGGCGGTGTATGGAATCTTGATGTCCCGATCACCCGAGTCGGGGCCATCTCCTTTCTTTTCCATGACGCCGATGACAAGGAACGGGTTGCCCCCGATGCGCACCGTCTTGCCGAGCGGCGATTCAGTCGGAAAAAGCTGTTCGGCTACGTCGAAGCCGAGTACGGCCACGCTGCGGCCGGAGCGATCGTCGAGGATGTTATAAAAACGGCCGGCGTCGAGGCTGACCGTGTGAACCCGGTCGTACGCGCCGGTCGAGCCTTCGACGCCCACGCGCGTCACGGTGCGGGAGCCAAACTGAACACTGCGGCCCGTCCGGGCTACGGGGGCGACGGCATCGGCGAAGTTCGAGCGTGCGGTAATTACTTCGGCGAGGTCCTCGGTGATGCGGGGCCGGTTGATGTACTTCCACCACTTATAACCCGGCCCCACCGCCCACGGCCACTTCTCGACATAGAGCACATCCGCGCCGAGCTGCGAGAGCGAGTCGTTGAAGCCGCGTTCAATGCCGTTGAGCACCGTGACCATGGAGGTGACGGATGTAATGCCGATGATGATGCCGAGCGTCGTGAGAATGCCGCGCATCTTGTTGACGCGGATGGCACGCAGGGCAATCAGCAGGTTTTCCCAGATTTCGTAGAGCACGAGGGCAACTAACTTTTAAGAGGTCACGCCGAGCGCCATGGCGTCGACCTGAGCCAGAACGGGGCTGTCTACCGGAACGTCGCTTTCCACGACGCCGTCGCGCAGCCGGACGACGCGGCGGGCGTGGCGGGCGACGTCCTCCTCGTGCGTAACGACCAAGAGCGTATTGCCTCGCCGGTACAGTTCTTCAAAGAGCAGCATGATCTCCTCGCCCGTACGCGAGTCGAGGTTACCCGTCGGTTCGTCGGCAAGGATGATGGAAGGATCGTTGACGAGGGCGCGGGCCACGGCGACGCGCTGGCGCTGTCCGCCGGAAAGCTCGTTCGGCTTGTGGTCCATGCGGTCGGCGAGGCCGACTTTTTCCAGCGCTATTTCCGCCATTTCGCGCCGCCGGTGCTTGCGGATCCCGGCATAAACGAGCGGAAGTTCCACGTTTTGCAGGCAGTTTACGCGGGGAAGCAGGTTGAAGGTCTGAAAGACAAACCCGATTTCCTTGTTGCGCACCTGCGCCAGTTCATCGTCGTCCAGGTCGCTGACGCGCTTGCTGTTCAGGATATAGGAGCCGCTGGAGGGCGAGTCGAGGCAGCCGAGGATGTTCATCATGGTGGACTTGCCCGAACCGGATGGCCCCATGATGGCCACATACTCGTTGCGGTCTATGGAAAGGTGAACGCCGTCGAGCGCACGGACTTGCTGGTCGCCCATGCGGTAAATCTTTCTAATCGCGTCCAGTTCGATGATTGAAGACATAGAGACGTACGGAAGGTCGGCCGGAAGATCAGAAATGAGGTGGCAGATCAGGCACCTGGTCGTCCGCCCGCACCGGAGGCGTCGTCTTTCTTGATGCGAACATCGCCGCCGGGTTCAAGGGCGCGGCTGACGGCGCTATACGGGCCGATGATGACCGTGTCGCCGCCGGCGATCCCCATCGTAACCTCGATGTAAGTGTCGTCGGCGATGCCCGTTTCGACCTCTCGCGGCTCGGCCTTGCCTTCGCGAATGACAAAGACCATCTTCCGGAGGTCCTCTCTGGGTCGCTCCGTAACCTCCGGCTGTACCCCTTCGTCGTTGCCGGAAGCCTCTTCTTTCGGAAACTTGCTGAAGTCCCGCATAGTGACCGCCTGAATGGGCACGGCAACCGCGTCGCCGACGGTCTCCGTGAAGATGTCCACGGTGCCGGTCATGCCGGGCCGAAGGAGCGCGTTGCGCCGGCGGCCGGGGGGAACTTCCGTAGAGGCGGTGTTGACGCCTTCCGAAACAGCGCGGCCGTCGGCTCCAACGATGCGCACCTTGACGGGAAAGTTCGTGACCTGGTCCTGCGTACCTAACCCGCTGATCCGTGCCGAATTGGCGATCTCCGTAACGACCCCGACGAACGCACCGTCCGGGTAAGCGTCGATGTCCACGGAGGCCGTGTCGCCGACGTGGACGTTAATCACGTCATTCTCGTTCACGTCCACTTCAATTTCCATGCGGTCGAGCAGTGCGACACGCATCATTTCGGTGCCCGCCATCTGGCTCGTCCCCACGACGCGCTCGCCGTACTCGACGTTCAACTGGCTGATGGTGCCCGTCATTGGGGCGTAGATGCTCGTCTTGTTGAGTTGCTCCTGTGTTTCTCGAAGGCGCGCCTGGGCGCTCTGAACCGCGTATTCCGCCGCATCGTACGCAGCCTTCGCCACGTCATAGGCAGTGCGCGCCGACTGCGCGTCGGCTTCGGCGATTACTTTGCGGTCAAAAAGCTCGTTCTGCCGGTCCACTTCCGTCTTCGACCGGAGCAGGTCCGCCTTGCGCTGGGCCAGAGCGGCCTGCGCCTGCAAGACGCCGGCCTGGGCCTGCTCGACTT
This sequence comes from uncultured Bacteroidota bacterium, assembly GCA_963790965.1. Classification (GTDB taxonomy): domain Bacteria; phylum Bacteroidota; class Rhodothermia; order Rhodothermales; family DASSAV01; genus CAWBQO01. The sequence continues at coordinate 307,946 of CAWBQO010000006.1, read as the reverse complement.
GCGCCGTATAGAAGTCCGGGCGAATGCGGGCCAGCAGATCGCCCTGGCGCACCTGATCCCCCTCGCGGACGCGAAGGTCGATGATCTCACCGGAAACGTCGGGGCTAATTTTGATCTCGACTTCCGGCTGCACTTTGCCGGAGGCCGTCACGACCTGCGTGATCTTGCGCATGCTCGCTTGTTCGGTCTCCACCTCAACGCCCTTGTTGCCGCCGCCGAAGACGCCTGCCATTTTGCCGGCCACGCCGAGGATTATGAGAATGCCGATGATGCCGCCCGCCCAAACAAGCAGGGTGCGGGTCGCGTTCTTCTTCTTAGCCATACTGAGGGGATCAATGCAGGGAACAAGGAGGAGCCGGAACGGCCGGGAGTCCGCAGGGGTTACGAGTGCGTGACGCCGTGGTTGCAGTCGTTGATGTGGAAAGTCCTTTTTGCGCGTTTACCGCGGCTTCGCTTTGCTAATGGTTCTATTAGTCAGCAGCATTTGTTGAGGATGCCTCATGTCTGAATTACCCGATTCGGTTTTCGTCCCAGCCTACCAGAAGCCCGAAGCACCCGGCGTCTGGATGAACTTCGACAACACCGTCTCCCTTTATCACGTGGTTGCGGAGACGGACACCTTCGAAGGTGCCGCGCAGCAGTTGTTTGCGCTCATTCAGGAGGCGCAGGGGCAGCTTCCAGACTGGCCGCGCGTGCTTTACCTCGACATTGAAGGTCACCGGGACGCGCAAGGCCGCTTCGAGCCGGACTTTGTCGAGCTGCAGCAGGAGTTTCTCATCGCCGCGCTCGGGCGGTTCCTGACGGCGCTCGACCTGCCGCTGTTGTCTGTACTGAATCCGGAAGCGCAGCAAAACGACTTGCCCGAGGCGCTTCGCATAGGCCCGGGGACCAGCGCGGCTTAGGCATCAAAAAGAGAGCAGCCGGAGGTCGTTCCCGGCTGCTCTCTTTGATTTGTCGCGCTTCAGGAGACCCAACGGCTGCCTACTTCCTCTTGGAGGGAACGGGCGGCATGTTCGGATCAGGCGGTTCGAGGTCGGAACCTTCGCGGGGCTGATGGTGCTCCAGATGGGGTTCCTGCCGAATGATCGAATTGTAGGCCTGGTTGAACATTTTGTACGGATCGCCCTTTTCGCCTTTCTCCCGGTGAAGGCGAACAACGGCATTCCACACGGCGCGGCGGAGGCCCCACTTGTCAACCGAGTACGAAGCGCTCTTGCGCGAGCCGCCGCCGGTCAGCCAGCTGAGCTGGATGTAGGGCTTCTGCTTGCCGCTGCCGTCATCCTTGTTGCAGAAGTTGAGGCCGACGACGCCCGTCTTAGAACGGGCTTTGGCAGACTCTTCGACAGAGTTGGCAGGCTCCGGAAGCGACTTGATCAGGTTGTCCCGATACTTGATCGACTCCTGAAGGGCCTCTTCGCGGCCGCCATACTTGTCATCAGAGAAGAACTTGGTGTGCTGGACACCCTGGCGACGAACGCGCACCTGCCAGCCGTGGGTAGGATGGCGGTTCGGGTACGATTGCGTCGCAATGATGTCAATGCGATAGACGTTGTTGATGGTTTTCATGGTGCATCTCTCCTTCGTGTTCACGACCGGCTAAAAGGCCGTGCAAACGTAGTCCACTTTGCTTGTCGGAGCGTCAGAAGCGCGACATGAAGGGCGCTGCAGACAAACGGCGGATTGCGTTCTACTCAACCTGGAAGCCATGGTCGAACGGTCAGACTGCCGGCTCGAGGGGTGCAGGAAACAGCCGGGGCGGCAGCAATTCAGGTTATGCACATCCTACAAATGGGTGGGAAGTAGGATGCACGGTCGTTCTATGACGTACACTGCAGGCCGGTTCCGTTCTATTTCGATATATTCGTTAGCTACGGAGTTGGCGCTACCATCTCATAAAATTAAGTATTTAGCTTACCATTGAAGCCGCTTCCGCCACAACTTCATCATTTCTGCGATATCGTTTTGACGGCGTGGCCGCCGAACTCGTTGCGCATCGCGGCAAGCAACCGGTCCGCAAAAGAGTTTTCGACGCGCGAGCGAAGCCGCTCGATGAGCGAGAGGGTGATGACGGGCGCGGGCACGTCGAGGTCGACGGCCTCTTGCACCGTCCACCGGCCTTCGCCGGAATCGCTGACATAGGCGGCGAGCCCGTCGAGCTTCGGGTTCTTCTCGAGCGCGTCGGCGGTGAGTTCAAGCAGCCAGGATCGAACGACGCTGCCGTCGTGCCAGATGTCGGCGATCTGATGCAGATCGAGGTCAAAGTCGCGCTTGCCTTCCATGACGGCGAAGCCTTCGGCTATGGCCTGCATCATGCCGTATTCGATGCCGTTATGGACCATTTTGACAAAGTGGCCGGAGCCGACGGGGCCGACGTGGCCCCAGCCCTTCTCTTTCCCCGGAGCGAGGGTTTCGAAGAGCGGCTTCAGCCGTTCGACGGCGTCGGCGGTGCCGCCGATCATGAGACTGTAGCCTTCCGTAAGGCCCCAAACGCCGCCGCTCGTGCCGACGTCGACGTAGTGAATGCTCTTCTGCTTCAAGGCTGCGCCGCGCCGGAGCGTGTCTCGGTAGTAACTGTTGCCGCCGTCGATGATCGTGTCTCCGGGTTGAAGGAGGCCCGCCAGGTTGCCGATGACCTTCTCCGTCACCTCGCCGGCCGGCACCATGACCCAGACGGCGCGCGGTGCCGCGAGGCTTTTTACGAGCGCTTCGGGCGAGTCGGCACCGGAGGCACCTGCCTCTTCGGCTTCCTTGATCGCTGCGGCGTCGAGGTCGTTGACGACCAGCGAATGGCCGCCCTGAATAAGGCGGCGGGTCATGTTTAGCCCCATCTTTCCGAGGCCGATCATTCCGATTTGCATGGCGGGTAGGGTTTAGGTGATTAGCGGACGGACGGTCTCACGCGCCGTCACCGCCCGAGGGAGGTTCGGTTCGCTTGAGCACGGTGCCCTCAAGCCCCTTCGCTTCATCGATGAAAAGCTGAAGGTGCGGGAAGGGAATCTCGATGCCCGCTTCGGTGAGGGCGTTGAATATCTTCTCCGTGTATTCAAAACGGACAGGCACTTCGAGTTTGGGATTGGTCAGAAAAAGGTGCAGCTTCATGTCCACGCTCGAGTCGTTGAGCGTCGTCACGACCACCTTTGGCGGATAGTCCGGATGGAGGCGCGAGTCGCCTTCGGTAAGCTTAAGGACGACCTGCCGCGCTTCTTCGGGCGACTCTTTGTAGGCGATGCCAAAGAAGACCTCAACGCGGAGAAGCCCGAGCATGGTGTGGTTGATCAGTTTTTGATTGATCATCTGCAGGTTCGGCATCACCATGATTTCGTTGTTGAGCGTGCGCAGGCGCGTCGAGCGCAGCGTGATCTCTTCCACGGTGCCAAAAACGTCCTCAACCTGCACGTTGTCCGAGACGCGAAAGGGCTTGTCGATGAGGATGGTGATGCCCGAGATAAAGTTCTCCAGCGTGTCGCGCGCGGCGAAGCCGACGGCGATACCGATGATACCGAGGCCTGCCAGGAGCGCGCTCACGTCGATGTCGAACTGCGCAAGCACCATGAGGGCGATAAAGATGCTGCCGATCACGCGGAAGGTTTTAAGGAAGAGCGTCTGCAAGCCGGAGTCTACGCGGCGGCTGCGGTTGAGCACCTGGTGCAGCAGGGAGCCGAGTACGCGGAAGCCCACGTAGAGGATGACGAACACGACGATCGCCGTGAGCAGCTTCGGCACAAAGGACACGACAAGCCCGCCCATGCCTTCGTAGATGCGCGACCAGAACAGCTCCCATTGGCCGGAAATGAGCAGCCGCCCGGCGTCGCCCACGTCGCGCCCGATGTTGCGCATGGCACCGGTGGTGTCGGCGGCAGCGGTCGTGTCGGCCGTGGCCTGAAGGAGGAGAAGCGTTGCGAGGGGAGCGCTCACGGGGTGGTCGTGGTTGTGTCCATGATGGCCGGCGCAGAATCGGGGTTGGTGCCGAAGAGTACCCAGCGTACGCTTCCGTCGATGCGATTGATGCGCCCGATCTCGTCAAGGCGACGGTTCATGTCCTCTTTCGTCATCGTCGGGGCATTGGCGTAGCCGTAATGTTCATCGTGGATGATATGGTCGAGCGCCGGCTCGTCGGCATCGATGACGCGCTGCATCCACTCCATGAGAAAGATGGAGATGCGGCACTCTTCAAGCGCGCGCTCGATCAGGAGCCGGTTGGATAAGCCGGAAGGCGCGGAGACGAAGGAGAAGTCATACGCGGCGCCGAGCACCTTGCGAAAAACCCACGCGGCGCGGGAAAGATGAAAATCCGAGGTCACGATCCTGATGCTGTGCCAACCATTTGGGTCAAGGAAGTTGCGGCGCACAAAGTAGGCGTTGCCGAGCGTGTCCCGCGATTCCTCCTCGAGCAGCAGCGCCGAGGAGGGCACGCCAAGTTTCTTCGCGAACGCCGCCATCGCGGCCGCCTCAGAAACCGGCGGCGGCTCGTGGGCCGAGAGTCCGCAGCGCCCCGAGAGAATGATTCGCGGTGCAACATTTCGGTGGTACAATTCCGCCGCGCGATGGACGCGGTTTTTCGCGGCGCGCGGTAGCGTTCCGTCGGGCTGCACGCCCCCGCCAAGGACGACTATCGCGTGCGCGCCAAATGTAGTCGGGTCGGCCAACCGGGTTCTGGTCTATATGGACGGGCCACTTGCCGTGGGTTCACGTAAGGCGTGCCTGCAGAATAACTTCGGCATTCAGCACTCGTGACACCGGGCAGGTAGCCTTGGCTTCTTCCGCGAGCCGGAGAAACTGTTCTTCAGAAATGCCGGGCACGCGGCCCTCGAGCCGCAGCGTGACACGCGTGATGGTATAATCGTCCAGCATGTGCATTTCGAGCGTCGCTTCGGTCTGCAGGTCCTCCGCGGTGAATCCTGCGCCGCCGAGGCGGAAGCTCAGGGCCATGTTGAAGCAGGCCGCGTGAGCTGCCGCTACCAATTCTTCGGGATTAGACCCGAGGCGGCCATCTTCGTTGCGAAAGCGGGTTCGATGCGAGTACGGCAGCGCGTCGAGCGCGCCGCTGGTGGTCGCGATGGTGCCCGCACCGTCGAGGCCCGGGCCTTTCCACCTCGCAGTGGCGCGGCGGGTGATGTTCGTTTGCTGATCCATTGCGTTCGGGTCCGGTGGAAGTGGCGAAGGTCTCGGGCAGTCGAGATCCTAAACTAACCGGCACCGCCGGAGCCGGCAAGTGCCGGGCCGCCCGAAGGAGCAACATTCTTGTGCTGTAGGTGGCGCGCGGAGGCGTTAAAGCGCAGCGAGCATCACGGCGGCGACGAGCAGCAGCAGGGCAAAGAGCAACTTTCGTTCACTCGGCATCGGGCACCTTCCTCATTGTGATCAGGTCTGCCCTGAAGATGGATGCGCCTCCCGTCCCGTGCCGTCCACTTCCGGCGCAATCTTGACGGGCCGCCGGGCAACTCTGTGCCGGGGGCGGCGAAAGCCCGGTTGGCAATGCCGCCTCTCTCGCTGTCCGCGATTGCTCAAAAAGAGCGGGCGGGGGCGTCTTGTTCCGGTGGCCGTGTGCCGGACTGCTCCTGATTGCCGCCGGTGCCGTGGAGTAGGCCCATAACTGCAGGGCGCGCGGGGGTGCCGCGTGCAATGGTGAGAAGGCCGAGCACCACAACGAGCACGCCGCCGATGCGGCTGAGACGGTTCCGCCAGAGCGGCCGCATAAGGCCGCTGCTGAGAGAAAGGATGTAGAGGGCGGGTACGGTGGCCAGGCCAAAGACCGCCATCGTCGCCGCCCCGCCGACGACAGAGCCGGTTGCGGCGGCCTTGACGAGCAGCGCGTAGACGAGTCCGCACGGAAGCAGTCCGTTGAGCGCGCCGAGGGCGAAGAGCGAGGCTCCCGAGCGGCGCTGAAGCAGCTTGCCGATGGCACCGCTTAGCGCCTGAACGCCCGGAACGGTCGGCAGGGCGCGCAGGCGGCTGAACACACCCGCGAGGCTGAGTCCGATGAGCACAATGACGATGCCGAGGGCGATACTCAGCGCGTCTTGAACGCCGCCGATGGCCGCACCGACCGCCGCGCCAAAGGCTCCCGCCACGGCACCGAAGACGGTGTACGTCATCGTTTTGCCGACGTAGTACAGGCTCTGCATGGCGCGCGCGCGGCCTGAGCCGCCGTGCAGCTGGCCCATGGCTACGACAAATCCGCCGCACATCCCAATGCAATGCGCGCTGCCGAAGAGTCCGATGATGAAGACAACGATGAGATCGTTCATGGTAGCGTCGCCCCCCGAAAAGAGCCGGCGGCGGGGCGTCTTGCGGTAAAGTAGTGCGCCCGGCGCTTAACTGCCACCCTCACGTGCGGTTCTTCGCCGAGGCGCTCCGCGCAAACCGGCGTGGCGCACGGATCGGGCATTTTCACAGAAATGATCCCTTCAGCACGAAATCTTAATTGTGAATTGGCCGCGCGCTTGCGTATTATAGCAGACTTGCCGAACGCTCAACCGACCCGCAACCGTTCGTGGCCAAAGCAGGCGCTACATACGAGCAGCTGGAAACGGCTTTTCGCCATCGCAATTTCAAGCCGTTGTACTTCCTCTATGGAGAGGAACCGTGGTTTGCGAATCAGTTGCAGGAGGTTTTTCTTGCAAACGTCCTTTCGGAGCATGAACGCGCTTTCAACCAGGACATCGTCTACGGCACCGACACGGAGACGCAAGCCGTGATGGCTCTTTGCGCGTCGTACCCGATGATGGCGGAGCGAAGGGCGATTGTGGTCCGGGAGTTCGACTCGATGAAGAACAACCGGCTGTTCGCTTCCTACGCGGCATCGCCGAACCCGCAGGCGAGCGTGCTGCTCATCTGTCAGGGCAAGCCCAACGCATCGGCGCATCCCTACCGGGCGCTGCGCGATCATGCCGTGTGGGCAGAGTTCAAGACCCTCTATTCCAATCAGTTACCCGGCTGGGTGCAGAAGTACGTCCAGGCCTCTGGGCGCACGATTGACGCGCAGGCTGCCGGGATGCTGGCGGACCTGGTGGGTAACAACCTCAGCTCGGCCGCAACGGAAGTAGAAAAGCTTATTACCTTCGTTGGCGGACGGCAGGCGTTGACTGTCCAGGATATTGTTCAGGCGACTGGACAGACCCGCGAGTTTAACGTCTTCGAGTTGCAGAAAGCGATCGGTGAGGGCCGCAGAGCCGAGGCGGTGCGCATCGCGGAACGGATGTTGCGCCATTCTGCTTACCGGCGGAGCGAGGCGATCATGATCGTATCCGTTCTCTCAGGCTACTTTACGAGGCTTTGGAAGCTCGGGGCGGGGAAAGCCGCCGGCGTGCCGGAGTCTTCACTGGCAGGGCGCGTGGGCGTGTCCCCTTACTTTTTGAAGGAGTACGTGAGCGCGCTGAAGCGGATGGGTATGCCGTTTGTTGAGGAAGCGTTTAAGGCGCTCCTCGCGGCCGATTTTGAGTTAAAGGGGGGTGCGGAGCGGGACGAGCGGCTCGTGCTGACCCTTTTGTTGGGCAAGCTCGTGCCGGAAGCCAAAACGGAGGACAAGAAGAGTCGCCGGAGCGCTTCCGATATTGTATATTAATAGAATACTTTCACGCGGGCGCGGCGCTCGCTTCTGATATAGGTTTAGCATGTCGACTTTCCCGGTTCAGCGCAAGCAGGTTGTGCAGAGCAAGAACAAGGTCAATCCGAACAACCGCCACTTCGAGGCTTTGTCGCAGATGAGCGATGAGGACCTGATGTCCCATTTCCAGATGGGCACCGTCGAGGCGTTCGACATTCTTGTCAGTCGCTACAAGGATCCGCTCACGAACTACATCTATCGCTTTCTGGGTGATATGAAGGAGTGCGAGGATCTGCTGCAAGAGACCTTCCTGCGCGTCTATCGGAACCGCCATTCCTACCGTCGGATTGCCAAGTTTTCGACGTGGCTCTACACGATTGCGGGCAATCTTGCGCGGTCCGAATACCGCAAACGCAAGCGGCGGCGGCTGTATTCGCTGCAGTCGGTTAACCGGGATGATGAGGAGTACGAGGTGGAAATCCCCGACGAAACATTCTCTCCAGACAAGCATACCGATTCTACGATACAAGATTTCTACATCCAAGAGGCGCTCAAGCAGATTCCGGAAGAGTTTCGCGAGGTAGTGGTGCTGCGAGACGTACAGCAGCTTGCCTACGAAGAAATAGCAGAAATCACCGGCTTGCCTATGGGCACGGTGAAGAGCCGAATCAACCGGGGTCGTACAAAGCTTCAGACACTGCTGCAGGACATTTACACTGTGGAGGAAGAGTAGCCCGGATCCGTGCGCGTCGATGAACGGGTCGGGGGACGTGCTCCTCCGGCCCGTTTTTTCTTGCAGCAGTGCCCGCAAGCCGGCCCGCGCGCCTTGGCAGGATCGGGTGCATCTATGGGGATTGGCTACAGTGAGGCAAATCAGGATACTTGTCCGTACGCGGATCTTGACGAGTATCTATGCGAGTACGTGGACGGCGAGATGGACCCGTCGGTGCGGTCCGTTTTTGAGGAGTACCTGCGCTCCGATGGCGCGCTCGCCGAGCACGTGGACTCGCTGCGGCGCACGCGCGAGATGCTCAGCGCCTACAGCAATCGGGGGCCGGGAGTTTGTTGCGGCGCGGAAGCGCGTCTGCGCAGCCGTCTCTCGCATGAGGTCATGTGTACGCAGGGGCCGATCCTCTCCGCCATCTTTGGACGACTCGGCGGCCTTTTTGGCGGTGCAACGCTGCTTCTCCTGCTCATTTCCGGCGGCATCCTTTTGAGCGAGAGTGAGGATGACAAAAAGCCCCACGGCATAGAAGCTGTGATGGCGGCCCCTGCCGCCGCGCCGCTGCGCGCGGCCGCACCGCAGCGACTGACGAGTTTTTCGGAACGATATGCCGCGCTGTTCCACGCGCCGGCACCGCGCTGGATCGAGGCATTGGTGGCCGACACACACGCGGCCTTTTTCGCCATGCCGCAAGGGTTGCTCAGTGTTTCGCTGGAACCTGCAGGCAAGTAGAAAGGTTTGTAGAACGCTTTCGGCCTCCGGCCGAATTTGCGGGCCCTTAGCTCAGCGGTTTAGAGCGCTCGCCTCACACGCGAGAGGTCACTGGTTCAAATCCAGTAGGGCCCACTGCGGATGAATCCCCGAATTGCCCACTATGAGCGGTTCGGGGTTTTTTGTGCCATCGCGGCAAAGTGAATTGCGCTGGGAGAAAGGCGTGGCTGAAGAGTGTCCCGCATCTGGCGTCTTTCCTTATGCGAGGGGACGCCTCTGCTTCCACTTTGCGAGACGGGGCAGAGGACTCTAATGGACGTGCATTAGCGGGTTTATACAATGATCCGCGGGTTACCGGGGAGTGCGCAAACGCTACAAGTCAGCGACAGCCGCGCCAAGGAGCAATTTTCAGCGCACCGTATGCACTCTTCTTCCGCCGGGCCGAAAGCTTGGCTCAAGCGGCGAGGCAGGTCGGAAGATGGGCGGGAACGGTCCGCGAACCGGGACGGGGTCGGAGGATTTACACGGCACATCGCTTCCGAAGGTGCCTTTTCTTGTTAGGCATATTGAGGCACAGCATCTCGCTTTTGCGGGTTGTCGAGATCGCAACAACCGGGAATTCTCGTTGTATTCTATCATACTACGAACATTGGAATTGAGGCGGTGCCGACGGCGGCTTCTTTTTGACCCGCCCGTGGCGATGGCTGGCAGTCTATCCCGGCCAACGAACTCATATCGCAAGATAACGCCCAACATTTATGCTGTCAGTCATGCTCACATCGGCGCTGAATGCATTCCGTTCCGGAGTGGGCAGCGCGGTGGATTTATCGGGAAATGCGCTTGAGTGTTCAAGGAGACGAAAGTCGGACGCGGAAGCGCTGTATGGTGACTGGCGGGCTGTAGGCAATGATGTCAGGCGCGCTTTTGATCGCGCGCGCAGGGAGGTGGAGGCGGATAGATGTAAGCAGTTTGAACTGTTTAGTGAAGAAGCCCGCTGACTATGGCAAGTGGCGGCAAACGTCATCCCCGAAGAATAGGGGAAAGCAGCGGAGATCCCGGTGAAAGTGGTGCTGATCCGTAGATCCTTCAAGATTACCTCGAGAATAATCCGGAGGTGATGCTGAGGGTGATGTCCAGTTTCTCTGGGCCCGTTCCGCCGCCTGCAGTGCTCCGGGAATACAACGAGATCCTACCGGGGGCTGAGTTTGCGGATCGTATAGTGCGCATGGCGGAGAAGGAGCAAGACCACCGGCATCGACAGGAGGATCGCGTCGTGTCCATATTCAGCCGCGGGCAGGTATTCGCCTTGATTCTCGGGCTTGCCGCCATAGCCTTTGCCTCCTATATGGCCCATCTTGGGCACGACGGCAAGGCGCTCTCAGCTATGCTCGCAACCATTCTTATTCTCGCCGGCACCCTTGCCTTCAACAAGCACCTTAAGGACGAGGCCGCCCCGAAGAAAAAGGCCTGACCTCTTGCAAGTCTCAATTAGGGCGCATCATGTGCGTACCGTTGTCCATTGGTCCCGACCCTGTCATCATGCAAATGGCTTGCGGCGGCTTCTCTGCAGCTCCGGGCCGCCGCTGCCGGCTGCGCAAGCGGGGCCAACCCGCCACTACCTACTTCGGGAGGCGGCGGGGGAGTAATGACTGTGGCTGCCTTTCAGTAGGGAAGCGACGCTGTGGAGGAAAACAGCGCGGAACGCCGGGGTAGAACGAAAAGGAGCAGGCAAAGATGACGCTTTGCCTGCTCCACTGCCATTCCCGCCGCCTTGCTACTCGTCGCTGCCCGGTGGGGGGGCGGGGTGGTCCGTCGTGCCGGACCTTTCGCTACCGCCGTACCCGAGCCGCTCGCTCAGCGATACACGGGCGCGCTGGTAAAGCTCGCTGACTTCCTTGAGCGCGCGGTTCATGACGATAGCTACCTCATGGAGCGGCATCTCGAACTCCTGGTGCATCATTACCACGTGGCGACTGTCGGGATCGAGGCTGAACGTGTCCTCGCTCGTGAACAGCGGGGCCTCGATATCTATCGGTTCGTTCGCCGGAATGATATCCTCGTAGAGCAGCGCGGCGTCGGGCTGGTACCATTCCCAGAATTGCTCCTGCACGGCCCGGTTACTATCGGCCGGCACGCGTTCGTCGAGGGAGACGAGTTTGTCGTCGTCGTAGTCCTGTTCGGCTTCGACGAGGCGCCGGAGCGTGCGGTAGGAGTTGCCGAGTAGCCAGCCACGGATGGATATCCCGTCCGGGCGCTTCTTCCGGTCGTCCCAGGCGTGAATCAGCCCTTCACCGACAACTTCCTCCGGCGAAAAGTCGGTCTCCTGCAGGATTCCTTGAGCGACGTAGTAGTCCAGATCCTGCCGGGCCGCGTCGATCAGTTTGTCCATGTGCGGACGCACGAGTTCTCGGAAGGAGCGCTCGTCTCCGGAGTCGAGCGCTGCCTGCCAGTCGGAGATCGTGGGCTGGGTAGAATCTGGGGCAGCCATAGGCCGTTTTGATGGTTGCATCTTCGTCAATTGGCTATATGCGATGCTAAGGCGGAATCAACGGTCGCGCGTTGCTTTTCAGCTCACGAGCTTGGCATCGAGCGTAATGGTAGCGCCTTTGTAGAGCTTGGAGACGGGGCAGTTGTTCTTCGCACTCTCCGCGATTGACTGGAACTCCTTTTCGTCAATCCCGGGGACGCGGCCTTCCGTCTGCAACTCGAGCTTATCTATCGAAGGGCCTTCTCCTTCCAAATTCAAATGCGCTTTTGCAGTCGTCTTGACGGATTCCGGCTTGTGGCCCGCCTTGGCGAGTTCGTTGGAGAAAGCCATGGAGAAGCAGCCGGCGTGCGCCGCCGCAATAAGCTCTTCAGGGTTGGTGCCCTGGCCGTTCTCGAAACGGGAAGCAAACGAGTACGGGCCGCTCCACGCGCCGCCTCCGAAGCTCATCTGTCCTTTTCCTCCTTTCAGATCGCCGTTCCATTCGGCTTTTGCAGTTCGTACGGGCATCGTTGTTGTTGCGTCTGGTGAGTTCTATGCGCGACCCTGGGGCCGTGCTTGTATATACCAACGCGAAGCCTCTTTGACTGTCTCTACCATGCAACGATATGGCTTGTTTTGCCGGGAACGCGCCTTTCTGCGGCAAAGCTTGCCATGCAAACGCAGCGAGCGCCCTTGTTCTGGACGGCACGCTTTTTTCTCGACCGGCTGAAGAGCATCCCGCCCCCGCACCCACGGGCGGTGTCCATTGCCCCGCTACACCTACCCGGCGTCCTCCATGACCTCGCACGCGCTTAATAAGAACCTTCAGATCCTTCTCGACGCGACTGCGCCGGAACGCACCCTTACGCGGTACCTGTTCATCGTTGCGCGCGGGTTCGACGGCATCATCGGCGACCTTATGGGCGTGCTGCAGGCGAAGAACCGGACGCTGTTCTCGGCCAAGCAGCAATCGGCGCAGGAGCGGCTTGCGGATCTCAAAACGCAGACCGAGATGTTTCCGCTCGGGCAAATCTTCAGCGATGGCGCGGCCTTGCAGAAGGCGCTCGTCGAGATCACGGAGGCTTTTAAGGGTTCCGACGCGGCGTTCTTCAGGGAAATGGATCGGCAACTGGGCACGTTTCAGGCGTCTTTCGAGAAGCTCGTTCGCAATCCGTCTGGAGACGCCTTTGCATCGATGCTTCCCGACGCCGTTCAGCTCTACACGACGCTCATCTCAGGGCGACAGATGCTCTCCACCATTCGCAACGTCTTGCAGCAGGCAGACCAGCCGCGGGCCGACGAGGACCACCTGGCGCTGCAGTTCGGCGGCATGGCAGATTACGGGAGTCTCGTTCGAAAGCTGGGCGCGCTGGAGTCCGGCTACGAGTTGATGTGCCGGCTGGTTGGAATCGAACCCTCGGCGTTCCCGCTCCGCATCCTCAAGATGGAGGCTCCGTCGCTGTGGATATCCGTTATCGGCGAGCGGAGCGCCATTGCGCTTCTTCGGGGCGTAGTGGAGCGGTTCTGCGTGTTCTGGTTTCACCGCCCGGTGCTGCTCGACCGCGAGGCGGCGTACACGGACCGCGTGCTGGCCACACAGTCGCTCATCAACCTTGCCGATGAGCTGCAACGTGCCGGCATTCGGTCGCTTGCGCCGGATGCCGCCGAGATCCGCGAACCCGCCCTCGCGCTCCGCAGCGTCCTGATCGATTTGCTGGAGAACGAACCTTCTATGGAGGTGAACGGCAAAAGGCACCAACGCGACGAACAGCCGGACGTGTACGTGGGAGCCGGCGCAGCGACTACGACGGAGCAGGCGCTGCACCTCCTTGCGCAGGGAGGTCGTGCCGGTGCGGCAACCTCGCTCGTGGACCTACTGCGCGCCGGGGCCAAGCGGCACCAGATGCCGGAGGCGTAGCTTTCCGGTCGGAGGTGAAGTCGCTGTGTGCTCTTTCGTAGCATCGGCGGCTTCCGTGTGCCCGCCCGGCGGCACGGTCCGCCGCGTCCGCGCCGTCGTTTTCAGCAGTGGACTTTCCCGGCCCAACTCGGAAGGTGGATGACGCCTGGGCGCACCGCCATCAGTTCTGACATTTTTTTGCGGCCGGCACAGAAAAAGCACTTCCAGCCTGAATAAGACGCCTCCCGTAGCGCTTCCGGGCCGGAACCGGCCGTCATTGAGTCCGTTTAGTTTGCACTTAACGAACCTAACGACGTGAGAATGGCTACACCGAGCCAAGATTTTGTGGAACGAATGGGGCTGGTTGCCGAACAGCTTGGCATGCCGCGCATCGCCGGGCGGATGATCGGTTTCTTGCTGCTCGACGGAGGCGCGCATTCGCTGGACGATCTGGCTGATCGCTTGCAGGTCAGCAAGGCGTCAATCTCAACCAACGCGCGCCAACTCGAATCGCTCAGTATGATTCGCCGGGAAACAGTGCCGGGCGACCGGCGCGACTTCTACCGCATCGGCGAAAACCCGGGCGAGCACTTGTTTGAGCTTTCGCGTCAGCGGCTGGACCGCTTGCGGGCGCTGTTCTGCGACGCCCAAAAGAACCTTACTCCGGATGCGGATCCGCAGGCGAGCGAACGCCTCGCCGCGTGGAGCGACTTTTATGACTTCGTTCTCAATGACCTCGATCACAAGGTTGAACGCTGGCGCAACCGGCGCTCCCTTTGAAAATAAACCACTTATGAACTTTCAATTTCGGCGAGGGACAACGGCCGTTTGGGCCGCGATCCTCTTCGCTCTCTTGTCCGCTGCACCGGTCGAGGCGCAGATCACGCCGCCGGTGGGGCTGAGCCTGCAGAACGCCATCAGCCGGGCCGTCAACAACTCTGAGGAGGTGGGACTGGCCGAGGCGCAGGTGAACATGGCCAATGCGCAGGTGAAGGAGGCCTATTCGACCCTCTTTCCGCAGATCAACGGGAGTGCAGGGTACACGCGCACCATCAAGTCGTCGTTCAGCACCGGCGGCGGCGGGGCTTTGCCGGATTCGATGAAGTTCAGTCCTGATCCGAATGCGCCGCTCGAAGAGCGCGTGCGCTACCTAGAAGACAACGCGCAGAAGGCGGCCATCGGGGCTATCGGCGCGCTCTTCAGCAACCTGCCGTTTGGGCAGAAGAACACGTATGCCTACGGCTTGAACGGATCGCAGGTGCTCTTTGCGCCGCAGGCGGGCGCGGCCGTTAGCATTGCGAAGCACTTCAAGCAGGCGGCGGAGTACAACTTTACGGAAGAGCAGGCCAACATACGCTTGCAGGTGGAGCAGGCTTACATACAGTCATTGCTGGCGGGGGAGCTTGTCTCCATTTCAGAGGCAGCGCTGACGCAGGCGGAGGCGTTTCTTAGCGAAGAGCAGCTTCGGAAGCGTGCCGGGCGCGCGTCAGACCTCGAGGTGCTTCGCGCGGAGGTGGACCTCGAGAACCTGAGGCCGCAGCTCGTTCAGGCGCAGAACGCGCAAGAGGTGTCGATGCTGAACCTGAAGCGCCTGACGAACATCCCCTACGAGCAGCCGATCACTCTTACGACGCCGCTCACGCTGCCGGAGCCGGAGGCCTTGGCCAATGTGGAACTCGATGCAGACGCCGTGCTTTCCTCGCGCGCGGCAATCCGCGCTGCAGCGGAGCAGGTGCGGCTGCGGGAAGCGCAGGTCCGGCTCGAGAAGGCGGCCTTTCTGCCGCGACTCGCGGCCACAGGTACCTACGGCCGGCAGCTTTTCGCCAATGACGTTTTTAACTTTGGCGGCAACTGGCGCACGGATTTTTCCGTCGGCATCGGGCTTCAAATTCCAATTTTCAGCGGCTTCCAGCGCGTCGCTGCGGTGCAGCAGGCGCGGGTGGAACTCAACCGGGCCGAGTATCAGCTGGCGCAGCTGAGAGAGGCGGTCGGGCTGCAGCTCGAGCAAGCCCTTGGCGAAAAGCGCCGGGCGCGCACGCTCATCGAGGCGCGGCAGCGCACGGTGGATCAGGCGGACCGGGTTTATCGCCTCACGACGCTCCAGTACGAACAGGGCGTCACGACGCAGTTGGAGGTGTCGAACGCGCGGCTGGCGCTGCTTTCGGCGCGCAGCAACCTCGTGCAGGCGCTGGCCGATTTCTACCTCGCCGACGCTGATCTCGTCCGCGCGCAGGTTACGCCGGCCATGAGCAATGCGCGGGTACAGATGCCCTCGGGCACGATGCCGCAGCCGGTGATGCCGGACGGAATGACGCCGCCGGGAAACGCTATGCCGGATCCGACTGATCCCGTTCCCAACGCCGTTCCCGGCGGAAGCCGATAAACAGGAATTCACCCATGAATTATACTGAACTTGCAGATAGAATGAAGATCAAGACCTTATCCTTTGCGCTCGCGCGCAAGATCGTGCTCGCCGTGGCAATGGTCCTGCTCGTGCCCGCCCTTCTCACCGGCTGCGGCACGAACGAGGCCGCCACGCAAGAGGCGGAGCAAGCCCTTATCCTTTCCTCGGCCGACGTGGCCACGGTGGAGCAGGGCGGGCTGGTGTCCGGTATTACCCTCACCGGCACGCTCGAACCCTTCCGCATTGTGACGCTGAACGCGCAGGTGCCCGGCACGCTGACGCAGCTGCGCTACCGGGAAGGCGACCGTGTGCCGCAAGGGGCGACGATGGCCGTAATCGAGGCGCAGGGCATTCGTAGCCAGGCGGCGGGCGCGCGGGCGGGCGTGGCGGCGGCGCAGGCGCAACTTGCGCAGGCGCGGCGGCAGTTCGAGTCGGCGGAGCTGCTCTATAAGGAAGGCGCGCTGGCGCAGCTCGACTACGATGGTGCCCGGACCTCCCTCGAAGCGGCGCAGGCGCAGGTCGAGGCAGCGCAGGCCCAGGCCGCCACGGCAGGTGAGCAGGCCTCGCGCACGACGATTCAGGCACCGCTCTCAGGCAGCGTCTCGGCGCGGCAGGCTGAAGAGGGCGAGGCCATCAACCCGGGGCAGCCGGTGTATACGATTGTCAATACAGACGCACTCGAGCTTAAAGGGCAGGTTTCAGCCAACCAGGCGGCGGGGATCAAGGTGGGGCAGGCCGTGACGTTCCAGATGGATGCTTACCCGAGTCGGACGTTCCGGGTAAGGTGGCGCGCATCGACCCGACGGCCGATCCTGCGACGCGGCAGGTCGGCGTTTATCTGCGCCTCGATAACCCCGGCGATCTCGTCGGCGGACTCTTCGCTACAGGTAGGATCGTTTCGGAAGAAGTAAGCGATGCGCTGCTCGTCCCGGCGACGGCCATCCGGCAGGAAGGTACGCGCACGTATGTACTGGCGATTGTTGACAGCCACCTCGTGCGCAGAAACGTCGAAGTTACCGCTCGAAACGAGGGCCAAGGTACCGCCGCCGTCGAAGGCGAGCTGCAGGCCGGCGAACGGGTCGTCATTGCGTCCTCGGAGGATGCGGCGGAGGGTGCGGTAGTAAAGATCGCCGGCCGCGCGTCGGCGGCCGCCCCCGTGTCCGAGTAAATTTCTCTCTACGCCCTGCTCGCCTTCGAGCAGGGCCTTACAGATAGTCTATGTCTACCCAACAGCATCCTGATCCCAATGCCGGGTCGAACAACGGCACGGCGGGTAAGAAGAAGCCTGCCCACTTCGGCGGGTTGAGCGGCGTTGCCATTCGCCGTCCCATTTTCACGGCGATGATCATGCTTGGCCTGATCGTCGTAGGTATTTTTTCCTTCCGGACACTGCCGATCGATCAGTATCCCGACATCGAGTTCCCGATCGTCGCCGTGCAGACGATCTACCCGGGAGCGAGTCCGGAAGTGATCGAGCGCGAAGTGACCGAGCGCCTCGAGGAGGCCTTCAACCCGGTGGACGGCGTCGACAACATCACGTCCGTCTCACTCGAAGGCGTCTCGCAGATCATTGTCGAGTTTGACCTCGACCGGAACGTCGATCAAGCGGCACAGGACATTCGCAGCAAGATAGAAACGGTGCGTCGGGATCTTCCGTCCGACATCGAATCGCCGATCGTGCAGCAGTTTGATCCGAGCGCCATCCCGATCGTCTCACTCGCGCTCGCCTCCGACCGGCAATCCGTTGCGGAACTGACGACGATGGCGGACGAGGAAATTCGCCGCGCCGTGGAATCGGTGTCCGGTGTGGGTGAAGTGACGCTGGCGGGTGGTTTGCTGCAGGAGGTGCGGGTTTACCTGCGGCCCTCGCAGATGCAGTCGCTCGGCGTGTCGGTGCAGGAGATCATAGGTGCTTTGCAGGCGCAGAACCTCGAGGTGCCGGCCGGACGGCTGGAGCGCGGCAACCAGGAGGAACTGGTGCGCGTCCTCGGGCGGATCAAGGATCCGTCGGAGTTCAACCAGATCATCGTCGGCAACCGGGGAGGCAATCCCATCCGTCTCAGCGAAGTCGCGCGGGTGAGAACTTGCGACGGAAGACGAACGCTCGCTCGCCTACGTCGATCAGGACCGCGCGATCGGCATGGAGGTCGTGAAGGTCAGCGGCGCAAACACAGTGGCTGTAGCCGAGGCGGTAGTGGAAGTCGTTAATGAGATCAACAGCACGCTGCCGGAAGGCACGGAGCTGCAGGTCATCCGCGACAACTCCGTGACGATCCGCACCTCGGTTGAAGATGTCATCTTTGAGCTTATTCTCGGCGCAATCCTGACGATCATCATCGTTATGGTCTTCCTCAACGACTGGAAGGCGACGGCGATTACTTCATTGGCGCTGCCGGTGTCCGTCATCTCGGCCTTCATCCTGATGAATGCCCTCGGCTTTACGCTGAACATCATCACGCTGATGGGCCTATCACTTTCCATCGGTATCCTCATCGACGATGCCATTGTGGTGATCGAAAACATCATGCGGCACCGAGAGATGGGGCAGGACCACTTTTATGCCGCCGGCGTCGGTACGAGGGAAATCTTCCTCGCTGTGCTTGCAACGACGCTGTCTATCGTCGCGGTGTTCGTTCCGGTGGCCTTCATGGGAGGCATTATCGGGCGGTTCTTTTACCAGTTCGGTCTGACGGTTGCGTGGGCCGTGCTCGTTTCCCTGTTCGTTTCCTTTACGCTGACGCCGATGCTCTCGGCCTGGTGGGGGGTCAATCCACATGATGCGGGGGAGCGGGGCGGCAACATTATTACCCGTCCGATCGGCGCGTTCAACCGCTGGTTTGACAAGCAGGCGAGCCGGTATAGCGGCATCATCGAATGGGCGCTTGGCCACAGAAGAGTGTCGTGGTTCTGGCGACCGTCGCGCTCGTCGGTTCATTTGCCCTCTTCCCGCTCATTGGCGGCGGGTTTATGCCGCCAAACGATCAGAGCCAGTTCTCCGTCACGTTCGAGACGCCGGAAGGCTCGAGCATCGAGTATACGCGCGAGAAGGCGCTGGGCCTCGCCGCCCGCCTGAAGGAGATGGAAGGCGTTGACTACACGTACACGACTGTTGGTGCCGGTGCGACCGGCACGGTCACGAAGGGCGAGGTGTACGTCAAGCTCGTTCCCGCCGCAGATCGCAGCTTCTCGCAGGAGGAAGGTCATGGTGCTGGCGAGAAACCAGATAAACAACCTATTCGGCGTGAACGTGCAGGTGCTGTCCGTCAGCGGCATTGGCGGGGCGCAGGCACCGCTGGCGGTCGAAGTTCGCGGGCCGGACATTGCGGAGCTTACGCGGATTGCCGCCGAAGTCGAGCAGCGCGTGAACAGTATCAACGGCATCGTGGACGTGCAGAACTCGCTTGGCGCGCCGAGGCCGGAGTACCGGATCAACGTCAACAGAGACCTGGCCAACGAACTCGGCCTTTCGGTGGGGCAGGTTGCGGGCGTTGTTCGTCCGGTTGTGGCCGGGCAGGACGTGACCACCTGGGAGGACCCGTCCGGCGAGGAGCGCGACGTGGTCGTGCAGGTCGCGCCTGAAGAGCGTGTCTCGGCAATGCAGATTGCTCAGATACCCGTGGCAACGTCGAAGCGCAACGCGGGAGGCGGGGCCATTACGGTGCCGCTGGGCAGATTGCCGCCATCGAAAAGGGTGAGGCGCCGGCGCAGATCGACCGGGACCAGCTGCAGCGCATCGCCACCATCTCGGCGAGCACGTTGCCGGACTTCTCGGTTTCGGAAGCTTCAACCGCCATTACGGAGAACCTGGCCGAGATGGACTTGCCGCCGGGCTATTCCGTTGGTCTTGGCGGTGAAACCGAGCGTTTGCAGGAAACGGCGGGGTATGTTGTAACGGCCATCCTGCTGGCGGTCATCCTGATCTACCTCATTCTGGCTTCGCAGTTCGAGTCCATCTTGCAGCCGCTGGCGATCATGCTGTCGCTTCCGCTCTCGCTTATTGGCGTGCTGCTGGCCCTCCTGCTCACGGGCGACACGTTCAACATGATGTCCATGATCGGCGTGATCCTGCTGATGGGCCTCGTGACCAAGAACGCGATTCTTCTCGTCGATAATGCGAACGAGCGGCGCGCGGAGGGCAAGGACCGCTGGACGGCGCTCGTTGAGGCGGGACAGGTTCGGCTCCGCCCGATCATGATGACGACGCTTGCTATGATCGCGGGTATGCTCCCGATTGCGCTCGCGCTCGGCGAAGGCGGCGGCTTCCGCGCCCCGATGGCCCGCGCCGTCATCGGCGGCCTGATCACCTCAACCATTCTTACGCTCGTCGTGGTGCCGGTCGTGTACAGCTACTTTGACGACCTCACCAACTGGATCAAGAGCAAGACGCTCTCGAAGGAGCGCGAGCGGGAGATCGAGGCGGAGCAGGAGGCATCCGGCCTCAAGCTCGAGCCGGTGTGGGGCGAAGCGTAAACACTTGTGGAACGGATCGGCGCGGCGCGTTGGGAGTAGATAGACCTCCCGCCGCGCCGCGCCTCTTTATATATTCGCCGGAAAGGTGTTGAAGTCAAACCCGGCGCGGGTTGTACTCTGGGCGGACGAATAGGCTCTTATGTTAGCGACTGCTTTTGTCGGACTTGGTTCGAACGTGGGGGATCGCCTCGCCATGCTGCGGGGGGCGGTGCAGGGGTTCTCGCGCAAGAAATACGCGATACTGGGCGTTTCGTGGGTTTACGAGAGCCGGGCGCACACGCTGTCGCCGGAGGACGATGCGCCGGACTACCTCAATGCGGTGATTTCGGTCGTGACAACCGTTGAACCGGCTCAGTTTTTGGCCGTGTGTCAGTCGCTGGAGAAAGAGGCTGGGCGCGACCGGGAGGGCGAACCGCGCTGGGCACCGCGGACGCTCGATATTGATCTGCTCGTTTTTTCGGGTCACGTCGTCTCGACGCCCGGCCTGACGATTCCGCATCCAAGGCTGGCCGAGCGCCGGTTCGTGCTCGAACCCCTTTGCGATATTGCGCCCGGGCTGCACGTGCCTCCTCCCTTTGATGCGCTCGCGCGCGACCTCCTTGTGCGCTGCACGGACCCGAATATTCCGGTTAAAATACCGGAGTCGCTTTTGTAGACCGGCGGCCTTCTTTCGCTCTTGTTTTCCTACATCCTCGTTTCACTGTGCCGAATTCCCACAAGGCCGCGGCCGCAAGGCCCACCGCGCTTCCCGATGATCTGCGCTACATCGTCATCGAAGGTGTTATTGGCGTAGGGAAAACGACTTTTTCCCGCGAGATGGCCGCGCGCTTTGATGCGGAACTGGTGCTCGAGGAGTTTGAGGAAAATCCGTTTCTCGAAAACTTCTACGCCGATCCGTCGCGCTGGGGCTTTCAAACGCAGCTGTCGTTTCTTGCGAGTCGATTCCGGCAGCAAAAGGCCCTCGGGGATCGCAACCTCTTTCATCCCGTAGTGCTGGCGGACTACTCGTTCGACAAGGACCGCATCTTCGCCCACATCAACCTGCAGGGCGACGAGTTGCAGCTCTACGAGACGCTTTTCTCCATCATGGAGCCGGTCACACCCGTGCCGGACCTGCTCGTTTACCTTCGCTCGACGCCCGAGCGCCTTTTGAAGAACATCGCCCAGCGAGGCAGGTCGTACGAGACCGACATGGACCCGGCCTACATCG
The DNA here is from genome assembly GCA_963790965.1 of uncultured Bacteroidota bacterium. GTDB lineage: Bacteria > Bacteroidota > Rhodothermia > Rhodothermales > DASSAV01 > CAWBQO01. The sequence continues at coordinate 286,517 of CAWBQO010000006.1, read as the reverse complement.
CGGCGCTTTGCGAGGCGTACGAGTTTTATTTTACGCGGTACAAAAAGAGCGCGCTGCTCATCGTTGACGTGGAAGAGATCGACTTCGTTCAGAATCCGGAGGAGCTTGAAGTGCTCGTTCAGCTCATTCTATCCTCCGAGCGGCAGGGCACCGCAACGTTTCGGCCTTCTCCTCTCTCGGCGGCTGCGAAGTAGCAAGGGTCCATGCTCGACCTCCTTCTCATCCTTGTGCTGGTCTATTTCGTCACCTTCGCGGTGCGCAATATGATCGCGGCCGTCCGTGCGGACGCGCGGGCGGAGCGGTTGAGACAGTCGGGAGTTCAGCAGGACGCGCAGATTCACGTCCGACCGCCCGCAACGCAAAACGGCCCCGAAGGGCCGCTGCGTTCCGACGATGTCGAGGATGCGAAGTTCAGGGACCTGCCGTAGATACCTCCGGCCGGCCGTAACTGGACGTGGGGCCGTCGAGAACCAGTACCCAGTCATTTCCTCTGCCCGGCAAACCCGGCGGGTCGTAGGTTATTACGCCCCCCTCGGATGAACCAGCTGCCGGTAAACTCCGGCCCCGACGAGGATCAAACCACCACGCGGCTGAGGGCCTGCCGCCTATTAATGTGAGGTGCAGGTTAACATCGCGGCCGTAAGGTGTATAGACGATCGCGTAAGTTCCGTCGGCGTCTTGAGCTGCTTGGATGTGCCCTGCGTCCTCCGGATTCTCGGCCGCGATGATGCTTTGATTCGGCATGAGCGTGAGGAAGGGGCGAGCCTCGAACAGACGGCGCAGAAAGCTCATTTGACGTGCGCCGGGATGGTCAAGCGCACCTTTCCACGTCGAGCGTGCCCACGAGATCGGAGCGCGTCCATCGTCCAGCATTTGCCAGACATTGTGGTTGCCATAGGTATGACCTGCCGCTCCGGCCAAGACAGACCAGTAGGCGGCCTGCCGCACATCAAAGGCATCGAACCAATCCTCCTCAGGCTTCCAGTTTACCGGATGATCCTCGTAGCGAGGCTCGCCGTCTACTACCGGGCGGGCCGGAGAGAGCCGGTAGGCTGCCCCGGTCGTTTCGTAATTCGGGAAATCGCGGCGGCCGTGGCCGGACTGGAAGAGGTGCATGTCGAGCCAGGCATCCTCGTTAAAGAAGTCGGCAGACGAACTACCGCCCTGAGGGTGGTAGGTGATCAAAGCCGCTCTGCCGGTGCCTTCCTCGATGCCGGAAGCAAGCGCGCGGGTTATGGCATAATCCTCGTCCTCCTCCGGATTGCGGTCTCCACCGAGAATCCAGATGACACCGGCACCGCTGTAACGCTTACCGAGGAAGCGGCCAAAGGCCTTTGCATTCTCGGGCGTAAAGACCTCCGGCCCAACGCCCCATTTCAAGTTCCATTTGTCGCCCCAGGTGGGGAGTAGCCCTACGTACATCCCGAGCGTGTTTGCCCGTCTAACGATACTGTCCACGTGAACGAAGTACGCCTCGTTCGGCGTCGACGGGTCTTGCCCGATGAGCGGCAGGGCACCCGATGCATTCGGAACCGTCAGGCCGTCTAATTCCGCCAGCGCAACGGCCTGAATGACGTTGAAGCCCTTGCTCGCACGATCGCGCAGATACACGTCTGCCTCGTCTGTATTCAGGCGATGAAATAGCTCCCATGCGGTGTCCCCTAACCAGAAGAAAACGTCCCCGTCCGCATTTACGAGGCGGTGCCCATCTTCCGATACGCGGAGCGCAGGTAGATTCCCCCGCTGGGTCGCGCGTTCAGCCGGCGCGCAGGCCGAAGCCGCTACGAGCCAGAACGCGATAGCGAGCGAGCAGAAAAGGCGGCCGAAGCCGGCACGTCGGAGGGCAACCATCAAGGAATGATCTTGTTGAGCGGGTATTCGATGATGCCTTCTGCCCCGAGCCGCCTTAGCTCGGGTATCAGATCGCGAACCTGACGTTGTTCGATGATCGTTTCGACGGCGACCCAGTCCTCGCCGAGCGCAAGCGGGGAAACGGTGGGCATCCGCATGGCGGGCAGGGTCTCGATGATGCGTTTTACGTCGTCGCGGCGCGCGTTGAGCTTCAGGCCCACGCGCCCCTCCGCCCGAATCGCGCCCTGCATGAGCATCGCGATGTTCTCGATCTTGCGGCGTTTCCACGGGTCCTCCCACGCCGCACGGTTGGCGATGAGCTGCGTGTTAGACTCCATGAGCACCTCCACGATGCGCAGCTTGTTGGCGCGCAGCGACGAACCCGACTCGGTGACCTCGACGATCGCGTCGACCAACTCCGGGCACTTCGCTTCCGTCGCTCCCCAGGAGAACTCGACCTCCGCTTCAACGCCTTTGGACTCGAGCCATTTGCGCGTAATGTTGACCACTTCGGTGGCGATGCGCTTGCCCTGCAAGTCCTCGGCGGAATGGATGTCGGCACCTTCCGATACCGCAAGTACCCACCGAACCGGCCTCATGCTCGCCTTGGAATAGATCAGGTCCTCAACGGCGACTACATCGGCGTCCGTCTCGATGACCCAGTCTCGGCCGGTTATGCCGGCGTCGAATACACCCTCTTCCACGTAGCGCGCCATTTCCTGAGCGCGCACGAGCATCGCCGTCAGTTCCGGATCGTCAATGGAGGGGAAGTAGGAGCGGTCGCGAACGCTGAAGCCGTAGCCCGCGCGGTCGAGGAGTTCGAGGGTTGCCTCCTGCAGACTGCCTTTGGGCAGTCCAAAGCGGAGAACGGGATCATTGCCGTTGCCGGCCGTCATAAACGTGTTCAAGAAGGTAGCGTCTGTTGGTTGGTGGGCTGGTTAAAGGAGCGCGTTCATGGCTGCGCGGAAGCGAGCGTGCTGTCGGACTGTGCGGTGCGGAACGTGTACGCTATGACTTCCATCTGACGGAGAAACTCGCGCTTGTCGAAGCCGGGGGCGAAGACCATCCCATCGATCATGTAGATGCGGCCGGAGGGTTCGTCGTAGAACGTGTAGGTGAGGAAAGGCCCACCCATGGCGGAGCGCTGGCGAAACCCGCCCTCCTCGTCGTCTGCGACCATGTACCAGAGGCCGCGCGACTCGAAGCCGTACCGGCCGAGGAAGCTCACCGTTTCCGTTTCCAGGGGCCGGCGGTAATCGACCTGAATAAAGTCGCCGAGGTTGCCCTGAATGTATCGCCGTGTGAGCGAGTCGCGCGTGCTGTAGATCCACTCGGGCGAGAGTATTTGCGGATTGGCGTCCTCGATGTAATAGATGAAGACGCTGCGCCACGTATCGCTCAAGATGCGCCGGAGCCAGACAAAGTTCGTCGTGTCCATGGCGATCACGAAGTCGTGCTGCACATTCACCGCGAAGCCGTGCCGGTTCAGGAGTTGCGCTTCGAGATCGGTCTGGCGACCCTTCTTGAACATATCCACCGTGAGCCTGCGGCGGGTAATCTCGTTGAACACGTACCGCAAGTCCTCGCCGCGTTCGTGGACCAGCCGCACCAGGGCGTCCGGTGTGGTGGCGGCTATGTAGATGACCTTCTGATTCTGCCGCCAGAGATTGTCTCGCACCACGAAGATGCCGTCGTTCGCGCCGAGGCTGTCTACGGCACCTTCCGGCAAGCGGCTGCGAATGAAGCGGGATTCGGCGCTGCTGTCGCTCAGAACGGCGGCGACGACGATGTTCTTCATGCTACGAAGCTGCTCGAACTGCAAGTCCATGCCGGCGGCATTGATCAGGAACGTACGCTCGGGCGCGGGAAGCGTGCCGATGTACGAGCCGATCTCAGCCTGCAGGGCTTCACCGACGGCTCCGTTCCAGCGGGAAGAGTCGATGAGAATGGTGACCTCGCCTTCTTTACCGACGGCGGAGGGCCGGAAATCCACGTCCTGGTTGCCGCAGCCGGACCAGAGGGCCACGGCCAAAAGAGCGATTGTCAGAAGCGTCGCCGCGCGCCCCGTTTTCGGCAGGAGGGCGGCTGTTTCTTTGTAAGTCATGCGTGCTACTCTATCTGGTGAATCGGGGTGCAGCCTGCGGCGTCAGGCCGCTGCGCTTTCTGCATCCGATCCGGTCTTGAGCCTGCGGACAAACGCCTCAACGGCTCGCAGCCGTTCCCTTTCGGGAAGCGGGCCGTCCCACAGGCTTTCCACCATGTTGATGAGGGCCGACCCGACGATGAACCCGTCGGTGTGGGCGCTTAGTCGGACGGCATCGGCATGGGTCTTGATCCCGAAACCCACAAGAAGGGGCGCGTCGGGCAGCAAGGCGCGCGTTCGCTCCAGATACTGATCCACGGTTCCATGTTCGCCGAGCGTGCCGCCGGTGACGCCCGTCATCGACACAGCGTAGACGAAGCCGGTGGCAAGTGCGCCGACCTGCAAGATGCGCTCCTCACGCGTATTCGGGGCCACGAGGAACACCATCTCGAGACGCTCGCTCGCGGCGACGGCCGATATCTCGGCTGCCTCCTCCGGGGGCAGATCGGGAAGGATGAGGCCGTCAACACCTGCAGAGCCGGCGTCGCGGCAGAACTGCGCCAGGCCGTATCGCATGAGCGGGTTGACGTAGCCCATGAGGAGCAAGGGCGTCTCGCTTTGAGATCTAAACTGCTCGGCCGTGCGGAAGGTGTCCTTCATCCGGACGCCGTGGCGAAGCGCCCGCTCGCTGGCGTGCTGGATCGGCAGGCCCTCGGCAAGGGGGTCGCTGAAGGGCATGCCCAGCTCGATGAAGTCCGCCCCGGCGCGGTCGACCGCCTGGAGGATGGGCAGGGTGGAGGCGGGATCGGGAAAGCCGTTGGTAAAAAAGAGGCCGGCGGCCTTTTCCTGCTTTGCGGCAAGCGCCTGAAGATGCGCGCGGATGCTGGGCACGAGCGTAAGTGAGCGAAAGGGTGGAAAAGGAGTTTAGTCCAGAAACTGAGCGATCGTGCCCATGTCTTTGTCGCCGCGGCCGGAGCAGTTGACGACGACGACGGCCTCCGGGCCAAGTTCTTCGGCCAGCGCAGGCAGCGCGGCGATGGCGTGGGCGGTCTCCAGCGCCGGGATGATGCCCTCGGTGCGCGCGAGGAGCTTCACGCCTTCGATGGCCTCGGCATCGGTGACGCTGCGGTAGGTGACGCGCCCGCTGTCGCGCAGGTAGGCATGCTCCGGCCCGACGCCGGGGTAGTCGAGTCCGGCCGAAATGGAATGCGCGAGCTGTACCTGTCCTTCTTCGTCCTGCAAGAGCAGGCTCAGCGCCCCGTGCAGAACGCCGGGCGTCCCGAGCGTGAGCGTCGCCGCGTGGCGACCCTGCAGGCCTTCTCCTGCTGCTTCGATGCCGAAGAGGCGGACGCCGGCGTCCTGCAGGTAAGGATAGAATATGCCCATAGCGTTCGAGCCGCCACCGACGCAGGCGACCACCGCGTCAGGGGTTTCGCGCCCTTCGGCGGACTGAAGCTGCTTGCGCGTTTCGTCGCCGATGACGCGCTGCAGATCGCGCACCATCATCGGATAGGGATGCGGCCCAACGACGGAGCCGATGATGTAAAAGGTGTCGTGGACGTTTGTCACCCAGTCGCGAATAGCCTCGTTGGTGGCATCTTTAAGCGTCTGGCTGCCGCTCGTGGCCGGGCGAATCTCTGCGCCGAGCAGTTGCATTCTAAGCACGTTGAGATGCTGCCGCTCGATGTCCTCGGCACCCATGTAGACGATGCACTTCAGGCCGAACTTCGCGCACACGGTGGCCGTCGCGACGCCGTGCTGCCCCGCGCCGGTTTCCGCGATGATGCGCTCCTTGCCCATGCGCCGGGCAAGCAAGATCTGCCCGACCGTGTTATTGATCTTGTGCGCGCCCGTGTGGCAAAGGTCCTCGCGCTTGAGATAAATCTTTAGCCCGCCGATCCGCTCGCTTAAACGGTCGCACAAGGTCAGCGGCGTGGGGCGTCCGACGTAGTCTTGCAGCAGGCCAAAATACTCGGTCCAGAATGAGCGGTCCTGCCGGGCCTCGGCATAGGCCTTCTCGAGCGCCTCCAGCGCGGGAATCAAGATTTCCGGAACGTACTTTCCGCCGTACGTGCCGAAATGGCCGTGGCTGTCCGGCGCGTCGTAGATGGTGTCCGGTGAAGGGAAACTGCTGGTCATCTGAGATATGGAAATAGGAGCAATGCGGTGGCGGCGAGACGGTTCACAGGGCAGGGTTGCGCGTCATCGCTTCCCATGCCGCGAAAAACCGCTCCAGCTTCTCAAAACTTTTGATGCCGGGGGCGGACTCCACGCTGCTCGAAAGATCGATGGCGAAGGGGCGGATGGTCTGTACGGCCTCCTCGACGTTGTCCGCGTCGATTCCGCCGGCGAGGAACAGCGAATAGTCGTCGCTAAGCTCCCGGGCGAGTCGCCAGTTGAAAGACTCTCCGGTGCCGCCATACAGGCTTGTTCGGTGCGTGTCGAGCAGGAAGTGTTCGGCATACTCGCTGTAGCGGTCTATCAGGACGCGAAGCTGCTCCGCGGAGGCGTCGTGGACGACGTGGATCGCCTTAATAATCGGAAAGTCGATCTCTGCACACCACTCCGGCGGCTCGGTGCCGTGAAGCTGAACGTACTCGAACCCGGCCTCCTCGGCAACGCGGTTCACTACGTCCGGCGGCTCGTTGACAAAGACCCCGACGGGCTTCGGGCCGTGAAGCCATTCGATGATCTCACGGGCTTCCTTGGGACGAATGTAGCGGGGGCTGCCTTCATACTGAATAAAGCCGAGGTACTGCGCCCCGGCGGCCGCGCAAAAGCGCGCGTCTTCAAGCCGGGTGATGCCGCAGATTTTAAGTTCAGGCTGCATAAAGAAGAGTAGTCAAGCTTGGGTACGGGCGGGCCGCGCGTCCGCAGCGAGGGCGGCGCGAAGTTGCGCAAGGGCGTTGCCCGGCTGCGAGGCGCGCATAAATGTCTCGCCTACCAGCACCGCATCGAGACCGGCCTCCCGGACGCGCGCGAAGTCATCCACGCTCCGCAACCCGCTTTCGGAAACACGCACGACATGATCCGGAACGCCCGTGAGCACTTGAATGGAATGCTCGATGTTCACCTCGAACGTGCGCAGATCCCGGTTATTGACGCCGAGAACCTGCACCTGGCTCAGATCCACGCGGTCCATTTCCGAAGCGTCGTAGAGTTCGACGAGACAGGAGAGTCCGAGTGCCGTCGCGGTCGCGTGCAGGTCGGCGAGTTCTTTCCGGTCGAGCACGGCCGCAATGAGCAGTACGGCGTCCGCGCCATAGGCACGCGCCTCGAAAAGCTGGTACGAGTCTACGATGAAGTCCTTGCGCAGCAGCGGAAGCGAAGTGGCTACGCGTGCGGCGGCGAGGTGGGAGAGATCGCCCTGGAAATAGAACGGCTCCGTCAGCACCGAAACTGCCGCTGCACCGCCTTCCTGATACGCTCGCGCGAGATCCGCCACGTCGAAGTCCGCCCGGATGACGCCTTTCGAGGGCGACGCCTTTTTTATCTCGGCGATAAACGAAAGCTGCGGCCCGCGGAGCGCCGCGGCGAGCGGGCGAGTCGGCCGGCTGAAGAGCGGCATGGCCTCCAGCGTGGACTGCGGCAGCGAACCCTTACGTTCGGCCACGAGGCGGCGCGTATCGACTACAATCTTGTCGAGAATGGTCACGGCGTTCGCGTTCATGCGGCAGGGGCTTCTTGCGAGGCGTCAACGAGCCGGCCGAGCACCTTTGCTGCCGCGCCCGAGTCGACGCTCTCCCGGGCCGCTTGCAACCCCGCCTGCGGCGAAGACGCCTTTCCGGCGACGTGGAGCGCGTACGCGGCATTTTGCAAAACCACATGGCGGTGCGGGACGTCCTCGCCGGAGAGCAGCCGGCGCATGATCTCCGCGTTGTCGGCCGCTGAACCGCCTTTCAGGTCGTCCAGTGGCACGGCCGGAAGGCCGAGCACGTCGGGGGCGATAGTCTTTTCGTCAACCATAGGCGCGCCCTCTGCGCCCCGCCGGCCGTCATACACGAAGGCCCGGGTGGGTGCGGCAGGAGATATCTCGTCCAACCCGTCGTCCGAGTGGACTGCGATAACGTGGTCCGCGCCAAGGTGCGCCAGAATGTGCGCCATCTGCGCGGCTACCGAAGCGCTGAACGCCCCGACGAGCTGACGCCGAACGCCGGCCGGATTGGACAGCGGCCCGAGAATGTTGAAGAACGTCCGGACGCCGAGCTTCTTCCGAACCGGCATCACGTGGCGCATGGCCGGGTGGAAGTAGGGCGCGAAGAGGAACGCGATGCCGACTTCGCGCAGACAGTATTCGACGCCCTCCTTGTGGAGATCCACGCGCACGCCGAGCGCCTCGAGCACGTCGGCGGAACCGCACTGGGACGACACGGAGCGGTTGCCGTGCTTTGCCACGACGGCTCCGGCACCGGCGCAGACGAGCGCCGCCGCCGTGGAAATGTTGAACGTGCCCCGGTTGTCGCCTCCGGTGCCGCACAGATCGATGGCATTCTCGTCCGGCGACTCGACCGAAACGGCAAAGGCGCGCATGATGCGGGTGAATGCAACAAGCTCTTCGAGCGTTTCGCCGCGCGCGCGAAGGCCCATCAGGAGCGCCGCCGTACTCTCGGGCTGCGATTCGCCACTGAGCATGAGGTGCATCGCGCGCTCGGCCTGCGCTGACGAGAGGGTCCGGCCTTCAGCAAGGGTGTGGAGGGCTTCTATCATGCTGCCGACCCCTCGGCCATCTTTGCGGTTGCGCGGCTTTGCACCCGGTCGAGCCAGTTTGCGATCAGCCGCGGACCTTCCGTCGTGAGGACGCTCTCGGGATGAAACTGGATGCCTTCGACCGGATGATCGCGGTGGCGAAAGCCCATGATCACGCCTTCCTCCGTGCGGGCCGAAACCTCCAGCACGTCCGGCAGCGTCTCCGGGTCAACGACTAGGGAATGGTACCGGGTGGCCATGAACCGGTCTGCCGCGCCCTCGAAAATCGTTTCGCCGTCGTGGTGGATCGAGCTTGTCTTGCCGTGCATGAGGCTCGGGGCGTACGTGACCGTGCCGCCGTAGACCTCGCCAATGGCCTGGTGGCCGAGGCACACGCCGAGAATGGGAACCGTCGGGCCGAGTTCGCGAATGACCTCCTCCGTCACGCCCGCATCGGCGGGACGGCCGGGGCCGGGCGAAATGAGGATGCCGTCTACGCCGAGCGCTCGGATCTCGTCGACCGTAATCTCGTCGTTGCGCACCACTTTAAGGTCAGCCGTGTGGCTGCCGACCAGGTGGACGAGATTATAGGTGAACGAGTCGTAGTTGTCTATGACGAGAATCATCGCAGTAGGGTTAGTAGCGGATGCTTTCGTAAGGCGCGTTCCAGCGGACGACGAGGTACGGTTGAACATAGGCGTCGGTGCCGAGGAGGTCGTCCTTGTAGCGTTCGTAGCGCAGCGCCCCTTCAAGAATGAAGCCCGGCAGGAGTTCGTATCCGGCGCGCGCCTCGAGAAGCCGGTACGTCTGCCCAACGCCGTCGCCGATGTGGATGTTGTAATCAGAGACGCGGTCGGTGTATGATCGGAGGGGATCTGCGCCAAAATTCAGGCTGTCGGTGTTGCGCCCGCGCCAGGTGACGGCGGCGGTAAGGGCGGCAAGCCACCGCGGAGCGGGCCGATACTCGGCAAAGAACGAAAGGTCCTGCGCGTTGGGACCGGCGGCGTGCCCGACTACGTCGCTATTGTGAATAAAGGCGGTGATCGGTGAGCGGTGGCTGTAGAGGAACGGTCGCAGGCGCGCATATTCGGCCTGAACGGACAGGTTCTCGATGGGCAAGCGGGTGGCGTGAACGCCCGCGAGTCCGCCCCACTTGTTGCCCCAGTAAGCGCGGCCGATTTCCGGCACGACGAGTTCGTCGAGAACGAACTGGCCGTAGAGCCGCAGTCCGTCCGCCGCTATCCAGGAAAGATCGCCGCCAAGCATGACGTTGTCGGGGCTACCCCGGCCGCGCTCGGCCGCCCGGTAGAAGAGCACCGGATTCAGGTAGGTCATATCAAAGCCGGTGCGCATCCCGAGCGAGTCGTCGCCGAAAACGACCGTTTCGAACGCGCCGACCTGAAGCCTGCTGGAGAGTTGCACGGCGAGCCGGTGCATGGCGGCGTACTTCCGCGGCACCACCGAGTCCCGCCCGCCTTGAAGCCGCTCAGAAGGCATCGACATGCCCGCGAAGAGGTTCATGTACTGAAACGGTCCGACGGTCGTGCGGATCTGCAGATGGTCGTAGGCGGGCGCGTAATCCGACAGGACGACGCTGTTCGGCCCGTAGCCCCACTGGTTCTGATCGTGCCCATATCGCACTTCAAAGAAGCGCGTGTGCACCCCGACGACCCCGGAGGCGGTGAAGTAGCTGTACCTCGTCGTGCGGTCGAGTGCGCGGTTGACGGACACCTGCCCGATCCTTGGGGCAAAGCCGCCTTTGTCGCCCGCCCAGATGCGCCGCGCTTCGTTTTCGGTAAGCCGCGCTTCAAAGAAGAAATGGTTCCCGATCCGGCCGGAGGCCCGCGCACCTCGCGCCCACTGCCAGACGGGCGTACCGAAGCTCTCGCCGTCGTGCTGTTTCACGCGCGCCGCGCCGTACGAGGTGTGCAAATACGGGTTGATCTGAATGGCGTAGCCGTCGCCGCTGAGGAAGAAGAGATCCTGCCCGTTCGGGTATGCCCATCCGAACTTGCCGTTCAGCCACTCGCTCTCCGGTGCCGCAATCGTCCCCCGGTAGCGCCCGAGCAGGTACCGGTCGACGCCGGACATGCCTTGCGCCGATAGAGCGAGCGAATCGAGATAGCCCTCGATCATGTAGCCCGCCAGAGGCAGGTGGCTGAGAAAGGCGTTCGGCAGGCGGCCTTCGGTTTGCTGCCGCAGCAGGAAGGAATAGACGGCGTCATCGACCTCCGGCACGCCGTAAGGCTGCGCTACCGCATCGCTGTCGGAAAGGACGAGCAAGAGCGCTCCAAAAAGCGCCGCGCCGAGGCGACGTAGCCACACGGCCCCTCCGCGACGAGGAGCCGGCGAACCGCCCATGGTACTGCTCAATCGGCACCGGGATTGCTGCATCGTGTTGATCCGCTTCCAGCGAGAGAGGTCCAGTTTGCCGGACGTCATAAAAGGACTCAATAAGTCGTAAGCAAGCCCACGCGGTCGCGCACGCCTTCCATGATGTGCTCGGCCTTGTCGCGGCCCTTGCGTCCGCCTTCGCGAAGCACATCGCGCACGAAGTCGAGGTTCGAGGCCAGCGCGCGCCGCCGCTCGCGGGCTTCCGCGAAATAGTCCGAGATGAGGCCGAGCAGCTCCTTCTTGGCGTGCCCGTAACCGTAGCCTCCGGCGCGGTAAGCGGCTTCAATGCGGGCGACGTTTTCTGCGTCTGCAAAAAGCTTGATAAGCGCAAAGACGTTGTCCTTCGCCGGATCCTTCGGTTCGTCGAGCGGCGTCGAGTCGGTCACGATGCCCATGACTTTCGACTTGAGCGTCTTTCCCTCATCGAAGATGCCGATCGTATTGCCGTAACTCTTCGACATCTTGCGTCCATCGAGACCGGGCACGACGGCCACGTCTTCCAGTATGTACGGCTCTGGCAGCGTGAAGAGCGGTTCGTCTTCGGGACAGAACGTGTTGTTGAACCGCTGCGCCACGTCCCGGGTCATCTCGATGTGCTGCTTCTGGTCGGCACCGACGGGCACGAGCGTGCCGCCGTAGATCAGGATGTCCGCCGCCTGCAGGATGGGGTAGTTGAACAGGCCGGCGTTCGGCGTAAGGCCCTGCGCGATCTTGTCCTTGTAGGAGACGCCTTTCTCAAGCTGCGAGACGGGCGTCAGGTTGTACAGAATCCAGGCAAGCTCGTTCACTTGCGGCACGTCGCTCTGGACGAAGAGGCTGGACCGCTCCGGATCGAACCCGAGGGCCAGGTAATCGAGCGCCACGTCCATCGTGTACCGCATCAGCGCCTCGCGATCCCGAAGGGACGTGAGCGCGTGGTAGTTTACGATGAAGTAGTAGGACTCGTGCCGCGCGTGCAGGTCCACGTGCTGCCGCAGCGCGCCGAAATAGTTGCCGAGATGCAGCTGCCCCGACGGCTGGATGCCGGAGACAACCACGGACGCTTTTTCCGCGGTACGTGCAGGAGAGACCGCCGGTGCCGACAGTGATTCAGACGAAAGGACCATTGTTACGAAAGATGCAGGTTCAGGAGCCTGTTGGAAAAGAGCGCGCGCCCCGCGAGCAGTAGAAATATGCCGCAAGGTGCCGCTGCAACGTCCCCTGTGAAAGGGATTCTACTTGATGTTGTACAGCCTTCCAGCGCGGGAAAGACTAACGGCCTTCGCCGACGAGGTCTTCCAGAAAGCGCGTGCGCTCCCGGCTGTTTTCGCGAACGACATTCAGAACGGCGCTCGTATGAATCTGATGCTCGACGCCGTCGAACTCGCCGTCGAGCCGGTCGCCGAACGCACGTTCCTGGTCGAGCAGACGGCGCATCTCCAAGCGTTCATCCGGGTCGGCGTCCACGGGCAATTCGCCGGTCGAGACGACGTGTTCAGGAACGCCGCCGAGGCTCAGCACGACTTCAGAGAGTTTCGCGAAGTCAGTGCGCGCCGTGCGAAGAAGCGGCGCGAGGCCCGTAAGGCGTTCCGGTCGGGCCGTGCGACCGAGCAGGGCATCATAGCGGCGCACGAGTGCAATTTGTTCAGCGATGAAGGGGTTCACGCGTCGAAGGGATTCATGCCGTGAGATAGAGATGCCCGCGCCGCCCTTGTTTAAGAATGCGTTTAACATGAGTAAGTACCGCGTCCGGTGAAGAAAAGGTGGCCTTTGTACCCGCCGAAGCCGTTCTGGTTTAGGGGATCAAGAAGGACACCGGGAAGCTACAACAGCCCTTCGGCTGCCACAAGAATCGCCTGCTGAAGCGCGCGCGCTTTGTTGACGGTTTCTTCGTACTCGCGAGCGGGATCGCTGTCCGCCACAATGCCGGCACCCGCCTGAATATGGACCGTGTTGTCCTGGGCGATCATGGTGCGAATGGCAATGCAGGTGTCCAGGTTGCCCGAGTAATCGACGTAGCCGACCGCCCCGGCGTACACGCCGCGCCGCGTCGGCTCGAGTTCATCGATGATCTCCATGGCTCGTACTTTGGGCGCGCCGCTCACGGTCCCTGCCGGAAAGCAGGCGGCAAGCACTTCCATGGCGCTTCGATCCGGCCGGAGCTTGCCCGAAACGGAGGAGACGATGTGCATGACGTGCGAGTAGCGCTCGACGTATGCGTAGCGGTCCACCGTGACGGTATTGAAATCGCAGACGCGGCCGAGATCGTTCCGGCCGAGGTCGACCAACATGAGATGCTCGGCCCGCTCCTTCGGGTCGGCGAGGAGTTCCTCTTCGAGTTGCCGGTCCTCTTCGGCCGTGGTTCCGCGCGGCCTGGTGCCGGCTATCGGCAGCACTTCTACGCGCCCGTTTTCAACGCGCACGAGCACTTCCGGGGACGAACCAACCAGCGCAAACCGCTCGAAGTCGAGGAAGAAGAGGTACGGCGAGGGGTTGACCTGGCGGAGCGCGCGGTAAAGATTGAAGCGGTCTCCCGAGAACTGCATGGAGAACCGCTGCGACAGGACGACCTGGAAGATGTCTCCTTCGTAGATATACCGTTTCGCCTTCTCGACGGCCTCTTCAAAATCCGGGCGGGACACGTTGGACTGCAAGCCTTCGCCGGAGGGCACGATAGGCTGTGGACGCTCGGTGACGCCGGTTTGAAGTTCGCGCTCGAGCGCGGCGATCCGCTCGGCGGCGTCCTCATACGCGAGATCAATGTCCGTGTCCGGATCGATAAAAGCGTCTGCGATGATCACGATGCCGTGCCGCACGTGGTCAAAGGCGGCGACGGTGTCGTAGAAGCACCAGACGGCGTCAGGAAGGCCGAGCGAGTCTTCGGGCGCGTTCGGCAGGTGCTCAACGAGCCGCACGCCGTCATAGCCCAGGTAGCCGACCGCGCCGGAGGAGAGTCGCGGAAGGTCCGGCATCTCCACGCGCGTGTATTCGTCCATGAGTCGCTGGAGGGCGGCGAAGATGTTCTCTCCTTCCTGCAGCGTGGAAGGCCGTGCGCCCTGGCCTTGCCGGGTGCGAAGGTCCTCCACCGTCACTTCGGACCCGTGAGCGCGAAGCACTCTGAAGGGGTTTTTGCCGAGGAAGGAGTACCGCGCCAGCTTTTCGCCGCCCTCGACGCTCTCAAGCAGAAAACCGTAGCGGCCGCCCTTGCGAATGGACAGGAAAGCAGAAACTGGCGTCAAGAGGTCCGCCCCCAGCCGCTTATCGACTGGGATGATGAAGCGCTGCGTACCGGCGGCGCGCTGCTCCTGCGCGATACGGCGGAAACGGGAAAGGTCGATCATGGATACAATAAAAAAGCCCACTGCCTGGAAAGCAGCGGGCGCGCAAGGACTCTTCGGAGGCGTCGGCCGTCAGGCAAGACGCAGGAATGCACGACCCGCTGTAGAAGGAGTATGCCACCACGAGGAGGCGAACGGGGCCGTATGAACCACTGAGGTCGTCATGCGGGTAAGATAATGAAGCGGAGGCGCGGGCGCAACGGGGGGAAGCTACAATCGGTCAAGAAGGATCGATTGCATCCTCGCCGCGATCATGGCCGTGAGAAGATGGTCCGGTGTTCGTCAAATTTTCCGGCTGGAACTGCGGCCCCTCGATCGATGCCAGGCCGACCATCCCGTAGGCCAGCTCGATGTTGCCGTGCGTTGCGAACGCGCGCAGGATCTCGATGCTCAGGGCGTGCTGCGTGCCGCGCCGCTTGCGGGCCTCGCAGAGATAGCGGAGCGTAAGCCCCACGCCGTCGCGGCGAATGTTTACGTACACAAACGGCGTCAAGATGCCGTAATGGACGAGGTATTCGCGGGACATTCGGCGAATTTCGTGGGCGGCCTGCTGCTCTACAATGGCGGCTGACTCCTCGGCGAGCGACTGCATGATCTCGCGCGCCGCCGCCCAGTCGCTTCGGAACGTGAGGACGAGGGGGATCTCGTTCCAAATGAAAGAGAACTCGCGGTTGTAGTTATAGACGGCATGTTGAAAGATCCAGCTATTTGGGAAATGGACCAGCCGCCCGGTGCTCTGATCCGCATCGACCCAGCCCTGGATCTCCATCATCGTCGAATGCATGAGGCGCACGTCCACCACGTCGCCGTGAACGCCGTTTACTTCGATCCTGTCGCCCTGGCGGAATTGTCCCCGGACGACAAGGTTCATCCAGCCGACCACGCTCAGGAGCGCCTCTCGCATCGCGATGGCCAGCCCGGCACCGACGATGGTCAGGAAAGTCAGTACGTTCTGCTGCCCCGGGGACCAGATGATGACGATGAGTGCCACCAGCACAACGCTGCTGAACCTGCGGGCAAGGCGGATTGCCTTGTACCGGCGCACCGGCTCTTCCACGTATCGGGCGATGATGCGGCTTGCAAGGCGAGCGAGCAGCGCCACAAAAACCAGGGCGACCACCGTGTAGATGATCTCCTGAACGATGGCGTTGTCGAACTGCATGTCGAAAGCGACGGGCATGGCGGAGAGGCAGGCGCGAAGAAGGACGGGCTACAATCTGCGTCAATCGGGCGGACACTCGCCCGAGGAGAGGGTAATACTTCTGCCACAATCGAGAGGCGCGTGCGCGCAAACGATCTCCGTCAGCAGTCCGAAGCGCTCGATCGTCTCACGGCTTCCGACGACCAGCCGGGCGCGTTCCATGAGCGGGGCGGCGAAGATGGCGTGGCTGCCGCCGAGCAGCAGCGGGTGCATTCTGCCGAGCCGGTCCCAGAAGCGGTGTTGCCACTCGGAACCCACGGTCATGTGAAAGGCCACCAGTCGTCCACCCGGCTTCAGCACCCGCTCCGTTTCCTGGAGAACGCGGAAGCGGTCCGGTTCGGGAAGCAGGTCCAGCACGTAGCCTGCAAGTACGATGTCGAACGTGCCGGGAGGATAAGGGAGTGAACGCGCGTCCCCTTCATTGAGACTGTAGGACGCTGGCGGAAAGAGGGCGGCACGCCGGCGCACCTGCTTGAGCATGACGGGAGACCGGTCGATGCCGTCGGTCACGCCGGAAGGGTTCGCCGTCAGCAGTCGCCGGAAAGACAGGCCGGTGCCGACACCGATCTCGAGCACCCGCTCTCCGTCTCGCACACCGGCGAGTTCATGTGCGCGCCGCCGGGCAGGGGCGGAGAGGAGGGCCACCGGAAAGTGATAGATCGGAGCCAGCAGATTGAAGAGGCCGGGGACCTCGTCGGCGGCGATGCCTTGAAAGGGACGGGACATGAACGAGTCGTATGGAGAGAAGTCGCGCAGAATAATGGATCCAATTCGGCCAAACTCGGTATGCGTGTTCGATCACGGGCACGCGAACTGGTGTGCCGGAGCGTGTCCTTCGTATGATTGCCCCTGAAGATTTTGAATAGCGGCGCTTCTACCCGGTTTTCTACTTATCGACCGCTCATCGACCGGCTCTTGTTCGCCGTGGCGCTTTTGGGTCTGTTGGTGACCGTTCACTTGATGATCCAGCAGGGGCGTGGCTTCGACCGGGGTTGCCTCGGTTTTACGACCTCAGCAGCCGTCGAGGCCACCTTCGACTGCAACGCCGTAGTGACGAGCGGCGCGGGTAAGCTTCTCGGCGTGTCCAATGCCGTCTGGGGATTCCTCTTTTACGTGGTAGTGGCGGCGCTTTCGGCCGTTATCGCGTTTGTGAGCGGGCAGACGCTTACGCGGCTTAAGGTGATCAGGGCGTTGCTGATCGTCTTCGGTTTCTTGTACTCCGTCTTTCTGGTTTCATATCAGTACATCGCTGTTCGGGAGTTTTGCGCGCTTTGCCTGATGTCCGCCCTCGTGGCGTTGGCGTTATTCGTGATACAGGCGGTTGCGTACTTCCGATCCGAGCGGCAAAATGCTAAAATCATGACCGGACGTAACTTCAAGCGCGAGGCGACGCTCTTCGCCTCCCTGGCCGCGCTGACTATCCTCATCGCCGGGGCCGACTATGCCTATTTTGATCGCCTGGAGGCTACGCCTGCGGTCGCCATGAATGAGCCGGTCATGGACGCGACTACCGGCGAGCCGATCCCCGGGTGCGCCTATGACGCGGAGCGCGCGCCCCTGCGCAACTACCTTGAACTCGTCAACTTCTCCGATCCGGCGCGCGGAAAGGCCGGCTCGCCCGTGACGGTCATCGAGTTTTTCGAGCCGAACTGTGGGCACTGCCGCGCGCTTTTCCCGGTGATGGAGGAGGTGGCCAAACGCGAGGGCGAGCAGGCGCGGTTTTATTATAAGCCTGTTGTATTCTGGCCGGACCGCAGCCTCGCGCAAGTCGAGGCGCTGCACGCGGCGGCGCAGGAAGGCAAGTACTTTGAAATGCTCGAACGGCAGTTTGCGCTGCAAGACCCGCGCACCGGCCTTTCGAGGGAGCGTTTGAAAGAAGTTGCGGCTGAGATTGGCATGGACCCCAAGGTGCTCGGCGAGCGCTTCGATACGGGCCTGTACCGCGGCGTCATCCAGCGGGAGACCGAGCAGGCCGTCAATGAGCTTGGCATCAACTCTGTGCCGGCCGTTACGATCAACGGGCGCTTTGTAGCCGGAACCGGCCGAACGGTCGAGTGCATGACCGAACTGATCAAGCAGGCGGCCGCGAAGAAATAGGCACCTGCGCTCCTTCCGGGTTTGTTCTTGTTTTGCGCCCGCGCCCCGGCATCTATCCGGGCCGCGGGCGCACCAATTTTACAGAGGATTCGCTTTAGATTCAGGCCCGTCCGTCATACTTTTAACGTTTCGCGTTGTTCAAGAACGAGAACGCCCCGTCCTATTCACTCAAGAGATGCCGCTCATGCCGCAGGTTGCCACATCGCAAGGTCAGCTCCAGGACCAGTCGATCGAACAAAAAGCCATCAACACGATCCGCTTTCTCTCGGCTGATGCCGTGCAGGAGGCAAACAGCGGCCATCCCGGCCTCCCGATGGGAGCCGCGCCTATGGCGTACGTGCTCTGGCACCGCTTCCTGCGCCACCATCCCGCCAATCCGCTCTGGTTTGACCGGGACCGGTTTATCCTCTCGGCCGGGCACGGCTCGATGCTGCTCTACTCGCTCCTGCACCTGACGGGATACGACTTGCCGCTCAGCGAGCTAAAGCGGTTCCGGCAGATGGGCAGCAAGACGCCCGGGCACCCGGAGAGCTTTATGACCGATGGCGTGGAGACAACCACCGGCCCGCTCGGGCAGGGCGTAGCCATGGCAGTCGGCATGGCCATGGCGGAAACGCACCTTGCCGCCTGTTTCAACGAGGAGGACCTGCCGGTGGTGGACCATTACACCTACGCGATCTGCTCGGACGGCGACCTGATGGAGGGCATCTCGCACGAGGCCGCGTCTCTCGCAGGCCATCTCGGCCTCGGCAAGCTCATCTTGCTTTACGATAATAACGGCATCTCCATCGACGGAACGACGCAGATCTCCTTTACGGAAGATGTTGGCAAGCGCTTTGAAGCCTATGAGTGGCAGGTGCTTCGGGTCGAGGACGGCAACAACCTCGATGCCATCGACGCGGCGATCCGGAAGGCGCAGCAGGACACCGGTCGCCCGACCCTCATCATGGTGCGGACGATCATAGGCTTCGGCGCGCCGGACAAGCAGGGCACGTCCGATGCGCATGGCGAGCCGCTCGGCGAGGAGGAGCTTCGGAAAGCGAAGAAGAACCTTGGCTGGCCTGAGGATGCCCGCTTCCTCGTGCCGGACGGCGTGTACGACCATATGCGGGAGATAGGGAAGAAGGGATCGGAGCTGGAGTCCTCCTGGGATGCGCTCATGAAGCGCTACGCCGGCGCCTACCCTGACAAGGCCGCAGCGCTGAGAGACGCGATTGCGGGCAAGTTGCCGAAGGACTGGGAGAGCTTCATCCCGGAATATCCCGCCGGCGAGAAACCCGCGACCCGCGCTTCGAGCGGCAAGGTGCTCGGTGCCATTGCGCCGCGCATGGACATGCTCGTCGGGGGTTCGGCGGATCTGACGCCCTCCAACAAGACGGATGTGAAGGGCCGCGGCGACTTCCAGAAGAGCACGCCGGAAGGCTCGTACTTCCGCTTCGGCGTGCGCGAGCATGGGATGGCGGCCGCTTGCAACGGCATGGCGCTCCACGGCGGGCTGCGCCCGTATTGCGGCACGTTCCTCATCTTCAGCGACTATATGCGTCCGGCCGTGCGGCTTGCCGCGCTTATGGGCGCGCCGACGATCTTTGTCTTCACCCACGACTCGATCGGTCTTGGCGAGGACGGGCCGACCCACCAGCCCGTCGAGCACCTGGTCGCGCTCAGGGCCATTCCCAACCTTGCGGTCATCCGTCCCGCCGATGCCAATGAGACGGCGCAAATGTGGCGCGCGGCGCTCCTGCGAACCGATGGTCCGACGGCGTTCGCGCTGACACGGCAAGGACTCCCCACGGTCGACCGCACGAAGTACGGCTCGGCCGAAGGGCTGTTGAAAGGCGGGTATATTCTTCGCGATAGCGACGGCACGCCGGAAATCATCCTGATCGGCACCGGCAGCGAGGTCCAGCACCTGATGAAGGCGGCGGACACGCTGGAAGCCGACGGCGTGAAGGTCCGCGTGGTGAGTATGCCGTGCATCGAGTTCTTTGAGCAGCAGACGGCGGAGTACCGCGAGCGTGTGCTTCCCTCCGGCGTAGAGAAGCGTATCGCCATGGAGGCGGGCATCACGCTTGGATGGGAGCGGTATGTTGGGGACGAAGGGCGCGTCATCGGCATCGACCGCTTCGGCGCCTCGGCACCCGGGCCGGAGTTGATGGAGCGCTTTGGCTTTACGGCGGAAAACGTGCTGAAGCAGGCACGCGAGATGCTGGGGACCAACTGAACCGGCAGGGCGCGTGGAGATACTGGATCAGGCGTTCTTTGCGCGCCCCACACTGGTCGTCGCGCCCGAGTTAATCGGCAAGTGGCTTGTCCATGAGCGCCCGTCCGGCATGAAGCTGGTCGGGCGCGTCGTGGAGACGGAGGCGTACACGCAAGACGATCCGGCCTTCCACGGCTGGGGACTCGTGGATCGGAGGACCGGTTTGATCCGCCCGGGGGGACGCGGCATCGATCTTTTCGGGCCGCCGGGTAGGGTGTACGTCTACAAGATCTGGTGGCGCTACTGGCTTCTCAACGTCGTCACGGAGCCGGAAGGAATCGGCGGGGCCGTCTTGGTGCGCGCCGTCGAACCTGTGGAGGGCGAGCGCTTCATGGCCGAGCGACGGGAGGGCATCCGCCGCCGGGCGGATTTGACGAGCGGCCCCGGTAAGCTCACGCTTGCGTTCGACATAGACGACCGCTTCCACAATCTTCCTCTGACGCAGCCGCCGCTATACTTTGCCAGGCCGGATGAAGCCGCAGTGCTACCCATTGCTACGTCGTCGCGGATTGGGATCACGCGAGGGGTCGAGTTTCCATGGCGGTTCTTTGTGCCGGGGAACCTATTCGTGTCGCCGGGAAAGCCGAGCGACCAGGTGGAGCGCGAGAAGCGGGAACGGCGGCGGCTTCGTTAAGGCGACCAGCACCGAGGCGAGCGGCGGAGAGCGATCAGCCGCCGATGCGCCATTCGAAGACGTACTCGCTCTCCACGGGTTTGCCGTTACGGCGGGCGGGTTGGAAAAGGCAGCGGCGCGCTGCGTCCAGCGTCGATGCCTCCATGTGGGCGGGGAGCGACGCCGGCCCTCCGACCGGGCCAGCGGACTCTTGCGCCAAAATCTCCGCGGTGCCGACGCGGCCCGTCTCTTCCACGATGACGCGCACCCGCACGAGCACCGCGCCCCCGGCACCAGGCACCTCGCCGTCGAACTCAGGCACAGCGAGCCTTACCGGCTTCGCTGCCGTGTACGTCTCGCCCGATGCGGCGGACGCGAGGGCATTCGGCGTCTTGCCGGTGCCTGTGCTTGGCGGAGGTTCGGCGGCATAGTCCGGCAGGTCGAGTTCAATCTCCGCCAGTGCGACGTTCTCCCTCACTGCGCCCGGCGTTGCCGGTGTGGCGGGTGGCGGCGGGGAGGCGGCCTGCCGCGTCGGGCGCACCTCTTCGAGCAAAATCGCCTCTCTCTCGACGCTTTCAGGGAAACCCGCGGGGCCGGCATCCCTGTGGACGGGCCAGAAGCGAAAGAGCAGCACGCCGCCGAGCAGCACACCGGCCGCGCAGGCGAGCACCCGGAGAAGGTAGGCGTCTTGCTGTCTGTGGAGAGCGGGCACCGGCAGGCGGCAGAAGGTTGGTTGGGGATGCCGATGGGCATTGACTTACCGCGGTCGGCTTCCGGAAACTACGATGCGCATCGGCGATTGTTTGCCCCGTCCCGCCAAACGTCTCTTAGGCTACAGCAGGCACAGATCCTTCACTGCGTTCAGGATGACGCCTGGGGGCGGGCGGGGGATGACGGGCGGCACGTTGTTGTTCTTGTCCGGGGCGACGGGCCGGCAGCGGGTGCGTCGTTGCCTGTTGAGGAGGTCCCTCCGCGCGGACGCGAAATAAGGGTGGGGCAATGGGCCGGTAAGTGGCGCGTCCTTGGTCGGGATGACAGTGAGGGAGGGCGGAGCGTTGCATTGGGATGGAGGAACAGCGAAGGTCGCAGCGGCGCGTAGGGGCACGATATTTCGCGCCCCTACACCGGCGTGTCATGTTGAACGGAAGGAAGCATCTCAGGCGCGCTTAAAGACAGATTCTCTGCTGCGCTCAGAATGACAAGGGGGGGGGGCGGCGGAATGAAGCGTCTCAGGGTGTCGAAAGCCGCGAGGCGGAGGTGCGTTCAGGAAGACGCCGGTGTGTGGCGAGTGATGCGCTGGTTGGGAGCGGCTCCGAGTGGGCGGGTGTTCTTTGCTGTTGGTAGGAGGTCCCTCCGCGCGGACGCGAAATAAGGGTGGGGCAATGTGCCGGTAAGTGGCGCGTCCTTGGTCGGGATGACAGTGAGGGAGGGCGGAGCGTTGCATTGGGATGGAGGAACAGCGAAGGTCGCAGCGGCGCGTAGGGGCACGATATTTCGCGCCCCTACACCGGCGTGTCATGTTGAACGGAAGGAAGCATCTCAGGCGCGCTTAAAGACAGATTCTCTGCTGCGCTCAGAATGACAAGTGGGGAGGGCGGCGGCGGAATGCTGCTTTCAGAATGACAAGGGGGGAGGGCGGAGGGGGCGGAATGCAGTGCAGCGCCGTTCGGGGTGACGTGCGAAGAACCGCCCTCGGGCCGTGCGCCCGGCTCACCGTGCAGCACACCATCGCTAACAATCTCTGCGCCTCTGCGTCTCTGCGTCAAATCCTGATGAGCGCATAATCGTGCCGCGCGTGTCGTAGGATGTCTACTGGCTCCTAAATAACTTAATAGAAGCGCTTTCAGGACGCGCAAAGTGACGCCGCCGCGGCGGGCGGGGCTTACTTTCGGCGGAACCATGAAGTTGACTGCTCGTTCAGAAGCGCAACTATTCAGCCCCTTGGTGTCCCCGTTGCTGCCGCTGCCTGGCAAGGTAAACCCGACCTCTATGCCCCACCGGTGCCGGTGAAGCCTTCCCAGTTCTTTGCGGGGAAGGTTTTTTTGTTGACGGCCAAAGACGAAGTTCACCCTACGCCCATGACGACGCAACCCCGACCCTGTAAACTGGCCCTTGCCGATGGAACCATCGTCACCGGCGTCTCAATCGGCTTTGCCGGGGAGACCGGCGGCGAGCTGTGTTTCAACACCAGCATGACCGGCTACCAGGAAATCATGACCGATCCGTCCTACCACGGGCAGATCATGATGATGACGTATCCGCACATCGGCAACTACGGCGCGATGAACGTGGATCTCGAGGCGGCCCGGCCGATGATCGCCGGTCTGGTCGTTCGCAAGTTCTCCGACGATTTTTCCAACGAATTGGCCGATGAGTCGCTGGAGAGCTTCATGTGCCGGAACGAGCTTGTAGGCATATCGGGCGTCGACACGCGCTTTCTCGTTCGCCACATACGCGACAAGGGCGTGATGAACGCAGTCATCTCCGCTCTCGATCTCGACGACGAGAGCCTGCTGGAGAAGGCCCGCAACTGGCCGTCCATGGACGGACTGGAGCTGGCATCCCGCGTCACGACGGCCAAGTCCTACACCTTCTGCGAGGGTGCCGGACCGCGCGTGGCGGTCTACGATTTTGGCGTCAAGCAGAACATTTTGCGCAACTTCGGCAATCTCGGCTGTACCGTCCGCGTCTTTCCCGCGGCGACGCCCCTGGAAGACGTGCTGAACTGGGAGCCTGATGGCCTTTTCTTCTCGAACGGCCCGGGTGATCCGCGCGCCATGCCGGAAGCCATCGACGCCGTACGGCAGGCAGAGAAGCTGGGGCTGCCCATTTTCGGCATCTGCCTCGGGCATCAGCTTATGGCGCTTGCGGCCGGTGCCGACGTTTACAAAATGTACGTCGGCCACCGGGGCGCGAACCAACCCGTAAAGAACCTGAAGTCGGGCCACGTCGAGGTGACGACGCAGAACCACGGCTTTGCGGTGAAGGCGGAATCGATCTCGGACGAAACGGCAGAAGTGACGCATTTGAACCTGAATGACGGCACCGTCGAGGGAATGCGGTTCAAGCGGTTCAAGGGCATGTGCGTGCAGTATCACCCGGAGGCCTCGCCGGGACCGCACGACAGCCACTATCTTTTCCAGGAGTTCATCTCGCTCGTTCGTGGCGAAGAGCCGATTTCGCACCGGCGAGCGCAGCAAATAGCCGCATGAGCGAGGGAGAGGTCATACGGAAGACGGTAGGAACGGCAGGCAGTCCCGCCAATCCGATCCGCCGTGCCTGGGAGCTGCGCAACCTGCTCGTCAAAATGGGCGCAAAGACGCCGCCGAATGATGAACACGTACGAAGAGTTGTTGGCCGGGCTGAGCCGAAGCGGGGTTGAGTACATCCTTGTTGGCGGACTGGCGGTCAGCATGAACGGCTACGTGCGCGCTACAGAGGACGTGGACATTCTCGTTGAGACTTCCGGGGCGAACCTGGAGCGGATGCTGGGCTGCCTTCAGGCGTTTGGAGAAGGCGCGGCGGCCGAATTGAACCTCGAAGATTTCCCGCTCGAAGAGGGTGCCGTTCGCGGCGTGGAGGCTTTCCCGCTGGACATCTACATACAGATGAGCGGGTACACCTATGAAGACTTGCTGCCGCTCACGAAGGTGAGCGAGCATATGCCCGTGCGGTTCCTCGATGCAGCGGGCTTGATCCGGCTCAAAGCTTCGTCCTTGCGGCCGAAGGACCAGACGGACGTTCTCGCGCTTCGCGAGCGCCTCGCAAGAGGGGAGATGCCATAATGCTTTTGCTTTAAAACAACGATGCCCAAGCGCACAGATATAAAGAAGATCCTGCTCATCGGCTCCGGCCCGATCGTCATCGGGCAGGCGTGTGAGTTCGACTACTCCGGCAGCCAGGCATCCCGTTCGCTGCGGAAGGAAGGATACGAGGTCGTGCTCGTCAACTCGAACCCGGCCACCATCATGACCGACCCGATGATGGCGGACACGGTCTATCTGCAGCCGCTCACGCCGGCCTCCATCCGGGAGATCGTCGAAAAGGAACGGCCGGATGCGGTGCTCCCGACCATGGGCGGACAGACGGCGCTCAACCTTGCCGAGGTGCTGCACGAGGAAGGCTTCTGGCAGGAAATGGGCGTGGACGTGATCGGGGTGGATATCGACGCTATCCAGATTACGGAGGACCGGCAGAAGTTTCGCGATCTCATGGAGCGCATCGGCATCGATCAGGCCCGTAGCCGCGTGGCAAAAAGCTTGCTCGAAGCGAAAGAAATTACGCAGGAACTGGGTGGCCTGCCGGTAGTCATCCGGCCCTCCTTTACGCTCGGCGGCTCGGGCGGCGGCATCGTGTGGCACCCCGAGGAGTTCGAGCGAAAGGTCATGCGCGGGCTGGAAATGTCGCCGGTGCACCAGGTGCTCATCGAAGAGTGCCTTTTCGGGTGGAAGGAATACGAGCTGGAGCTGCTGCGCGACCAGAATGACAATGTCATCATCATCTGCTCCATTGAGAATCTCGATCCTATGGGCGTCCACACTGGAGACTCCGTGACGGTGGCTCCCTCGCAAACGCTGACGGACAAGCAGTACCAGGCCATGCGCGACGCGGCCATCCGCATGATGCGCTCGATTGGGACGTTTGCCGGTGGCTGCAACGTGCAGTTTGCGGTGCATCCGGGAACGGGCCGGATGATCGCCATCGAAATCAACCCGCGCGTTTCCCGTTCATCCGCCCTCGCCTCGAAAGCGACCGGGTACCCGATCGCCAAAGTCGCCGCCCGGCTGGCCGTCGGCTACACGCTCGACGAGTTGCCCAACGAAGTGACCGGCACCACGAGCGCCTGTTTCGAGCCGTCCATCGACTACGTCGTGACGAAGATCCCGCGCTTCAACTTCGACAAGTTCGAGGGCGTGGACGAAGAGTTGACGACCCAGATGAAGGCCGTCGGCGAAGTCATGGCAATCGGGCGAACGTTCCCGGAAAGTCTGCAAAAGGCATGGCAGAGTCTGGAAATCGGCTACTCGGGCCTTGGCGGGGACCGCGACGACACCAGCCGGATGGAAGTGCGCGACCGCTTGCGGCGATCTTATTGGGACCGGACGCTGCAGATACGCAATGCCTTCAAGCTCGGGGCGTCTGTTGAAGAGGTGGCCGACGTGACGAAGGTTGATCCCTGGTTCCTCTTCCAGATTCGCGATCTCGTGCGAATAGAAGACGAGATTGCCGGAAAGGCGCTCTCGCAGATCGACCGCGACTTTATGCTGCGGATTAAACAGTACGGCTTCTCCGACGCGCAGGTCGCCTTCCTCGTCGAGGACAAGGTGGACGACGATGCCGTGCGTGCGTACCGGAAAGGCCTTGGCGTCCTGCCGTCTTTCCAGATCGTCGACACGTGTGCGGGCGAGTTTGAAGCAAAGACGCCCTACTTCTATTCGACCTACGAGGGGTCCGACGAGAGCGAAGTCAGCGACCGTAAGAAGGTGCTCATTCTCGGCAGCGGGCCGAACCGCATCGGGCAGGGCATCGAGTTCGATTACTCCTGCGTTCACGGCGTCCTGGCGGCGAAGGAGGCGGGTTACGAATCGCTGATGGTGAACTGTAATCCCGAGACGGTTTCGACCGACTTTGACGTTGCCGACAAGCTCTACTTCGAGCCGGTGTACTGGGAGCGCGTCATGGACGTGGTCGAGAAGGAGCAGCCGGAGGGCGTGATCGTGCAGCTCGGCGGCCAGACGGCGCTCAAGCTTGCCGAGCGCTTCGATGCAGCCGGCATCCCGATCATCGGGACGGCCTACCGCTACATGGACCTTGCAGAGGACCGGGGAAAGTTCTCGGACGTGCTGAAGGAGCTGGAGATACCCTACCCGCCCTACGGCACCGCACACACGCCCGCCGAGGCGGTGGTGGCGGCCGAGAAGATCGGGTACCCCATCCTCGTACGGCCGAGTTACGTGCTCGGTGGCCAGGGGATGCGCATCGCCATCAACAAGAAAGAAGTCGATCAGTACGTTACGCGCATTCTCAAGCTGATGCCGAACAACCAGATCTTGCTCGACCTCTTCCTGGAGAATGCCGTCGAGATTGACTGCGATGCCGTATGTGACGGCGAGGAGGTATGGATCGCGGGCATTATGCAGCACATCGAACCGGCCGGCGTCCACTCGGGCGACTCCACCGCCGTGCTGCCGCCGTATTCGCTGAGCGATGACATCCAGGACACGATCCGCCGGTACGTTACCGCCATTGCGCTTCGCCTGAAGGTGAAGGGCCTCATCAATGTGCAGCTCGTCATCAAGGACGGCGTGGTCTACGTCATCGAGGCGAATCCGCGCGCATCCCGGACGGTGCCCTTTGTCGCGAAGGCGACGGGCATTCCGATCTCCAACATTGCCACGAAGGTAATGCTTGGCGAAAAGCTGCAGGCGTTCCGGGACAGCGGCGTTCTTGAATCAAAGCTCGTTGGATTCGCTATCAAGGAGCCGGTCTTTTCGTGGGACAAATTCCCCGAAGTGCCCAAGGAGCTTGGTCCCGAAATGAAGAGCACGGGCGAGGCAATCGTGTTCGTGGATACGTTGCGCGACGAGCATTTCCGGCGGCCATACGAAATGCGCAACCTCTATCTTTCGAGATGAGGTCGGTGCCCATCGCAAGGCGTGAAGGATGATCCGGGATCCCCTTTATACCCGGCGGGTAAACCAGAAACGGTAGTCCTTCTTCGTGCCCGTCGTGGTGGAGGTACCGTGCTTCTCACCCCTTCAGCCAAAAAGACGGGAGCACGACATGGAGAAACCCACCTTCGCGATTGATTTCCAATCCGATACGGCAGAGTTCACCGATGATCTGAAGGAAAAGGTCGAACGCCGCCTCGCCAAGCTTGGCCGTGGTCGCGGCGATGTGCTCGATGCGACGGTCACCATTCAAACGGAGAAACTCGATCCGGCACCCCGCGAGTACCGCGCCCGGATCATCGTCAATGAACGGAGCGGCACGACGACCGCGCTCGGCGCGAACGGGTCGGTGACCACTGCGGTCATGAAAGCGGTAGAAAGCGCCGAACGGCAGATCCGTGAAGGACGCGCTCGCCACCGCAGCCGCACGCGCCGCGTGGTGACGCCGGACGAGTTGTAAGTTCGGAGGCGTCCTTTGTGCAGCAGTTCAGCGAGGGCGGGCCGTTGGTCCGCCCTCGCTCATAGAACGTCGCCGCTACGCCACCGCTCAACGGCGCGTCGCCAGCGGTAGTCGTATTCAGGATCGCGTTCGAGCACGTAGTTTTCGAAATGCCCGCGGTCATCGGCAGTGTTCGACCGCTCGAAGAGGAAGGTAGCCGACGGATCGTTGCTGCCGTAGTCGTATCGCCAAATGATGGTCGAGATGGTGTTTTCCTTGAACATAGGCGGTCCCATGATGATGTAAACCATGCCTCGATCGGTCTTCCAACCTTCCTTATAGGAAGTGAACATGAGGTTTGCCGCTTCTACCCGTTCGTAGTAGCGTTCAAGAAGGGTAGACGCTTTCTGCCGGTTGCCGATCACGTCGCCCCAGAAGCGGTCGAAGCGCCGCCGTCGATCTTCGGGCTGAACGGCCTCTTGGATGTATGACAACTCCCGGGGCGTGGCGAGGTAGGCGAGCGCGTCGATCATCGCGTCGAGAGAGGCCACTCTCGGGAAGAGCGGGTGGACAACGGCTACGTCTCGGCTGACGAGCGTCGCTTCCTCCTTCGCCCCCCCATCCACCTCCACCTCTATTCGAAACACACCGCGGGTGAGGGGCGGGATTGGAAATACGGGATGCGCCATGCCGGATACGACGCGGCGCGCTACAAAGAGCGTGTCTTTCTGCTCGAAGTAGACGCCCCGGTGTGCCAGTGTGCCTTGGAACGGCGTAAGGCCATAGGGCACGTTGGCGACCGAAGAGTCGGAGCGAAACCTGAGGACGCGAAAGATGATTTCGGCCGGATGCTCGGGCGCGCTCACGAAAGCTACCCGCGCGCGGAGATCGGTCATGCGTTCGGGAAGCGTCTGCGAGACCACCACGGTCGGGCGCTCCGGTGCGCTGTAGTCCTCCAGGCGGAGCGCGTCGAGAAACGGGGCGTCTTGTTGCGGGTCGTAGACCGTGGCGCGAAACGTCTGCCGCGTTGTCTCCCTTGATTGAAGGTCCTCCACCACCACGTCCACGTTGTAGCGGCCGGGTGGAGCCGGAAGATAGAGGGTATGGTAGACCGGCGTCAGAAGCCGGCTTTCCGCGAGAGAGGCCGCGATCAGGGTATCGACCACCGCGTCCAGCGCCACCCGGTCGCGCCCTCTCTCGATCTGCGCGCGCATGCGGAGTATCGATCTGTAGCCGCCCGGCGTGTTCTCAAAGACCAGCGTCGACGGGAGCACCTTAACGACGACGTTTATCGCGGTGGAGGTGTCGCTGTAGACCGGCAGCCCCTCCGCGACGAAGCCAGGCGTTCCGGGTTCAAAAGCCGCTTTTGTACGGTCGCCGTCGCCGTATCCGAAATGCAGTCCGCAGCCGCCCAACGCCGTCACAGCGGCGGCGGCAAGGATCAGCGCGACCGCTCCGCCAATGTGCAGCGCAGGTTTCATTCTCTACAAGTCAAAGTCGCCGAGGGCAGCCTCCGCGGCGTGGAAGCCGCACATTCCATGAACGCCCCCGCCGGGCGGCGTTCCGGCGGAGCAGAGGTAGACGCCCTTGACCGGCGTCCGGTACGGGTGCAGGGAGAGGGTTGGGCGCGCAAGCAGTTGCCACAAGTTTCCTGAGCCGCCGTTAAGATCGCCGCCGACGAGGTTCGCGTCGGCCTTTTGCAGATCGCCCGGACCCGCGACGCTTCGCGCGAGCACGGTATCCTTGAAGCCGGGCGCAAATCGCTCGATCTGCCGCTCGATGCGGGTTGAAACGTCTTCGCGGCTGCCGGCCGGAACGTGGCAGTACGCCCAGGCCACGTGCGCTCCCGCCGGTGCCCGGGACGGGTCGAAGAGCGTCGGTTGTCCGACAAGTAGAAACGGCTGCTCCGAAATCCGCCCCTCGTGTACCGTCCGCTCTGAGGCCGCGACTTCTTCCCAGCTGCCGCCGAGATGCACTGTTCCGGCGCGGCGGCAGTCGGCGGCCTGCCAGGGTATCGGCTCCGAGAGCGCGAAATGAATTTTGAACGCGCCGGGGCCGTAGCGGTACGCCTCCAGTCGCTGCGCGTACTCGGGCGGGAGCAGGCCGTCGGCGACGGAGGTGAGGTGCCTGGCCGCGATGTCGAGGAGGACGACGCGCGAGGCGGGCAGTTCAGAAAGGTGCGCGATGCGGGAGTTCGTCACGACCTCTCCGCCAAGCGAGACGAGCAGGCTCCGAAGCGCCTCCGAGATCGCCTGCGCGCCGCCGCGAGGCAGCGGCCAGCCGACGGCGTGAGCGGCTACGGTGAGCAGGAGCGCGTAGGCGGACGAGCCCAGCTGCGCAAGGTCCAGTCCGGAGTGGGCGGCGTTTCCGGCCAGAAGTGCCCGCGCCTCCCGGCTCTTGAAGCGCTGCGCCAGGATCGAGGCCGGGAGGAGGGCGGCAAGGCCAAAACGGGCGAGTAGCAGCGGATGCCGGGGCACGTGAGGCACGGGCTGCAGCACCTCTGCGGCAAGATCATGCCAGCCCTCCGCTAAGGGCGTCATGAACGCGAGGTACTTTTCCGCATCCGTACCGAACTCCTCTGCCGTCTCCTGAAGCGACCGGTAGAGCACGGCAGCCGACCCGTCGTCAAAAGGGTGCGCGAGGGGCAACGGCGGATGAATCCACTCGAGGCCGTGCTTTTCGAGAGGCAAGGAGGAGAAAAAGGGCGAGCCGATTCCGAAGGGAAAGATCGCAGCGCCGAAATCGTGCAGGAAGCCCGGGCGGGTGTAGCTGCCCGTCCGCACGGCTCCGCCCACTTCGCTGTTTGCCTCGATGAGACGAACGGAGAGGCCGGCCTGTGCAAGACGCACGGCTGCCGCCAGGCCGTTCGGGCCTGCTCCTACTACAACGGCATCAAGCATAGTTCTCTGGCAAATAGGGTCCTTCAGGAGCGGTGCGTTCCATGCCGCTCCCGAAGGACCGGGATATTACGCGACGGGAGGCTCAGGGGAGCGGGACGGGAGCGGAACGCTGCCCTTGCCCGTGTGCCCATCGCCGGCCGCTCCGGCGGCTTCATCTCCGGGGAACTGCTTGATGCTCTCCGTTGCCGGTGGCCGACCGGTGCCTTCCGCGACCGGGGAGGCTTCGTGAATGATGAAATCCGCGTTGGGAAGCGTGTCGTTGTAGAACATCGCGGCCTGAGCGGCGCGCCTCATGCTGTCGTCGCTATTGTTTCGCACGCCGCCATGCGCCTGAAGAATGGCGGCCTCAGCCAGATCGAAGAAATGCTCGAAAGCGGCCCGGTCGCGCTCGAAGGCGGCACCGACCTCCCGCTCGCGAACCTGATAGTCCATGCGCGAGAGCGTGGCGGCCATGGCGAAGAGGTACATCGCGCTGTCGGCGAGGCGCGCCTGCACGACCTGCCGCTGGATGATCTCCTCCCGGTACCACTTGCTCGCCATTTTGAAGAGGTGCGCGTGCCGCTGCACGAGCTTGGAGAAGCGGTCGGCGTAAGGCTGCAGTTCGGGGAGCACGGAGGTGATGCCGGGTGCCGGCGGAACGTAGCCGAGGAACAGCTCGGCACCAAGCGGGATGGCACGCCGCAGGACCCGCACGTCGAGTGCGCTGCTAAGGATGCGCGTCAGATTGTCCGCCGGCGACTCGTCCTTTTCCCATCCGAGCGCCTGCTGAATGCCAAGCATCTGCTCGGCGAGCTGCTTGCCGCCGTAGCCGAAGATGAACGACTGCATGACCTCGTTCGACCCTTCAACAATGCGGTGGATGCGGTTGTCGCGCCAGGAGCGTTCAAACTCGTTCTCGGTCATGTAGCCTTCGCCGCCCATGATCTGCATCACGTCGTCGATGACTTGCCAGCCGAAATGCGAGGCGAAGATCTTGGAGATCGCGGTTTCGACCATGATATCGCGGTCGTGCCGGTCGAGCATACCCGTCACGA
This sequence comes from uncultured Bacteroidota bacterium, assembly GCA_963790965.1. Taxonomy (GTDB): domain Bacteria; phylum Bacteroidota; class Rhodothermia; order Rhodothermales; family DASSAV01; genus CAWBQO01. The sequence goes on along the minus strand of CAWBQO010000006.1, from coordinate 254,971 downwards.
GATAGAGCATGGCATCGATGGCGTACGTGTAGGCGGCCATCGAGGCGATCTTCTGTTGCACCAACTCGAACGACGCGAGGGGGCGCTCGAACTGGTAGCGCGTCTGGACATACTTGATGCCTTGCTCCATGCTCTGCCGCGCGGCACCGGCCACGCCCGCCGAGAGCGTGCAGCGACCGAAGTTCAGGCAAGTCAGGGCAACGTTAAGGCCTTTACCTTCTTTGTGCAGGAGGTTCTTGGCCGGCACGCGGACGTTGGTGAAGCGAATTCGCGCCTGCCACGTGCCGCGAATGCCGGTTTTGGCCCGGTTCTTCTGGAACACGTCGACGCCTTCCATGTCGGGCGAGAGGAGGAGCGCGGTGACGGCGTCCTTCTCCTTTCCCGTCTTCGGGTCCGTCATGCGCTGCTTGGCCATGACGGTGAACATGCCGCTGAGCGCACCGGAGGTGCTCCACTTCTTCTCGCCGTTGAGGATGTAATCGCCCTCCGGCGTCTTGACGCAGCGTGTCTCCTGTCCGGCCGCGTCGCTACCGACGTTCGGCTCGGAGAGGCAGAAGGCGGACAGGTACTCGCGGGCGACCTTCGGCAGGTAATGCTCCTTCTGCTCCTCGGTGCCGAAAAGCATGACCGCCTTGCAGCCGATGGACTGGTGGGCGGAGACGACCACGGCCGTGGAGCCGCAGTAGCGGCCGAGCATCTCCAAAACGCGGTTGTACGAAGTCACGCCGAGTCCGAGGCCGCCGTACCGTTCCGGGACGGTCATGCCCATGACGCCCATCTTGAAGAGGCGTTCGAATACCCATTCCGGGATAAACTGCTCCTGGTCGATCTTGACGGACGGATGCTCGGTCTTGAGATAGTCCTCCAATTCTGCAAGGAGGGCGTCGCAGCGTTTGCGTTCCGCTGCGCTTTCGGCAGGGTAGGGAAAGACGAGGTCTTCCCGCACGCGCCCCCAGAAGAGGTTCTTGGCAAAGCCCATCTCCGACGGCTCCGGGCCGAGCATCGTTTCGATATCCTCGACCATGCGGCGGTCTTGCTGCGAAATGTTCTTGAGTTTACTGAGGCCGGGGCTTGACATAATGTTCTCCAATCTCGTCCTGATCAAAAAAGGCGGAAGCAGCCACAGAGAAGCGCTTCCGGATGGTTCTACGACAAGATAGAGCGCCCCGACTAAAGGGCACACCGCCCCGCCGCAAAACTTGTGTTACGCCGGCGTAACTGGGCGCTCTACGGCGGCTGGAACGCCAGTAGAAGAGGCAGCGCCTTCTTCGTCTGCATTGCGTAGCGCGAAGCTCACCCTGCGCCCTCTGCACTTCCGAACGCGCGCGCTCAACTCACCCTGCGGCCAGGCACCTCGGCGCTTCCGAATAAAAAAACGTGTGGGGCCATGTACCCGCTCGTTTCCGCTTGTGTGCCATCGCTCTACCTCCGAAACGGATAAAGCTGATTCAGGACGTGTGGCTCAATAAGACGTCTCCCAGAGCAGGTTCAGGTTCAGCTCTTCCCGGCCGCCGATGAGGCGCACGAGGAGCCATTTGTAGAACTCGTACTCGAGCGTCACTTCCGTGTTGGCACCCGGGCCTGCATCGGCCTGCTGATCCGGGCCGGAGCCGAAGCCCTGCGTCAGGCTGACGAAGAACTTGGGCGAAACGTACTTGCCCGCCACAAGCTCATAGTTCTCGCGGATCGGGTCGTACTGGATCTCCACCACGTCGAGGCCGAACTCTTCCGAAGCAAATCCCTCAACGAGGCTGGTGAGCTGGCCGAAGGCGAGATCGCGGCCAACCTGCAGGTTGAGGAAGCTGCCCGCCGGCCGCCCGGTCGCGAGATAGGAGACGATGTCGGTCATCGGCATGTCCGGCTCGGAACCTGGTTCGATGGTAAGCTCGCCATAGCGGCCGGTGATGTCGAGCGTAATCACAACCTGGGCCTCGGTGCGGCTGAGCGCCGAACGCACCTCGTGCCGCGCCTGCACGTCAAGGAAGAACTGGAGCGGGTCGCCGTTGAAGACGAGCTGGCCGCTCGAAATGTCGAACCGTTTTCCGAAGTAGTCGACGAAGCTCCGCTGGGGCACAACGTCGATCGTGCCGAAGAGCTGCGGGTCCATGCGCGGCTGCTTCGTGACGTTCAGGTCGCCGGAAAACTGGATGGCAAGCTGCGGATTCGAGCGCTGCCGCAGCCACACGTCCCGCTCGATGCTCGCGTCCAAGTTCAACGTGAGCACGTCAAAAAGCACAAAGGTGGACGTGTCCGCCGCCGTGACCTGGTAGCCGAACACCTCCTGGAGTGTGTTGATGTCGCGCTGGCTAAGCTCGACCACGGCAACGTCAGGCGTGATCAGGTTCTCTACGAAGATGTCCGCCCGCGTCATATCGATGTCGCCATTAATCACGGGCGCGCTTGTGGTGCCCTCGACGTGGGCATTGCCGGAGACGAGGACGTTGGAAAAATCGGCGTTGTCGATGGCGCGGAAATTATCGAGGGCGACGTCGATGTCGAACTCGCCGAGCGTCAGTTCGGCCAGACTTACCGAGCCTTGCCCGGTAAGCGTGCCCTCGCCGGCCCGGACGAAAAGCTCGTCGAGTTGCACGACGTTGTCCGTCAGGGTGCCTTGTGCGCGCACGTCGCGGTACGTCACCTCGAGGGCGGTAAGATGCATCCGGCCCTGCTGGAGCGAGAAGGTGCCGTCGAGGTCGGGCGCGTTGAGTGTACCGGAGATATTGATGTCCGCATCGAGCGTGCCCTGCAGGTCGCGGATCGTCTCGGGGTCAAGGAAAGGATCGATCCAACCGATAGAGAACGTGTCGGCGACAAGCTCGAGCTGAACCCCGCTGGCGGCGCTTACTTCTCCTGAACTTACCGCGACGCCCTGCCCGACATCGACTTGATCTTGACGGCCGGGCTGCGGGACCGAGACGGAGGAATCTCCCGGGGCGAGCGAGAGGTCCATCGGGATGAAGCCGTTGATGGAGAGCGTTCCCTGGGGAACGCCCTGGAGGAGGGCTTCAATGTTCAGGCGCTGCTCGTCATAGGCGAGGTCAACGCGCATCGTTCCAACGTCCTCGCCTTCCGAGACGAGGCCGAGCGCGAGACTGCCTTCGAGGTTCGGCGCGGCCGCGGGGCCGGTCAATACGACGGATCCGGAGAGCGCGCCGTCGAGACCGCCAAAGCCGATGAGGTCCGCTATCATGCCCAGATCGAACTGCTCGATCGTCAGGACGAGGTTCTGCGTGCCGTTCGGGTCGACGATGCCGTCGATGGCGATCTGCGACGAATCGGAATAGAGCAGGAAGTTGCTCACGCGGTAGGCGTCGCCGAAGGTAATCGTAGCGGGCTGAAGGAGCGCGAACGTCTGCTCGCCGTATCGGAACTGCAAGTCCTCGATCTCCGCGCGTCGGCTTTCCTCCCGCAGATCGACGCGGCCCTGCACCTTGACTTCGCGCTGCGCGTCCACCACAAACGCGCCTTTAAAAATGAGGTCGTTGCCCTCGTAAGTCAGGCTGAAGTCGGACGCTTGAATCTGCAGGCCGGGAATGGTCACGTAGCCGAGCTTGGCATTCACATCTCCCAGCTGCAACTCGCGGCTGGCCGAAAGCTCGCCGGAGACGCGGCCGTCAAGGCCGAGCACGCGGTACTCGCCATAACTGAAGGAGGCGAGGTCCGCCTGAACATCAAACGAGATCGCTCCGTTTTGCCCTACTGCCCGTCCTTCCACGTAGCCTTCTCCGACCGAAATGCCCTGGCCGGCGAGGAAAGAGTCGAGCGTCTCGGCGTCCTTGATCTGCGCGGAGAAGGTGAAGTCGGAACTGGCGGTCGAGTCGAAGAGGGCGATCTTACCGGACGCGGTTACGTCGGCGACGTTGGAGCGGAGGAAGAGCGAGTCGGCTTCGAGCACGCCGTCGCGCAGCACCGCGTCCAGAACGAGTCGCTCTACGACCACGTCTTCGTACCGCGAGGACTCGCCGCGCACCTGGATATTGGCCGCCATCGTCTCGGGGTCAATACCGGTGCCCTGGATGTCGAACGTTGCCGTGACGCGCGCCTGCAGGGTGTCCGCCCCGATGAGTTCACCGAGGTTAATGTTGATCATCCGCCCGGACAGGTCGTACGTGGGCACCTCTCCGAACGGCTGCGCCGTCCCGGCAACCTGGGCGCGCCCTTCTTCCGTGACGAGGTCGGCGTCGAGGCGCGCAAGTCCATCGTCAAGGCTCACCTGCACATCCCCCGTCGAGATGGCAACGCCGTTGATTTGCGAAGCGGCCAGGGAGAGCTGGGCGTCGAGGGACATGGTCTCCGGCGTCAGTCCGGTGCCGGTGAGCGAAAGGTCGCCCGTGAGGCGGGTGCTGTAGTTGTCCCGGCCCAGTAAAGCGCCCAGATCGAGATCTTCGAAGCTTCCCTCATTCACGGCATACGTGGGCACCTCGTCGAATGGGCGGGCGGTGCCGGCCAGCAGCGCCTGACCGTCTCCGGTGTTCAGGAAGAGGTCAAAAGCGAGGTTGCCCCCCTGCAAGCCAACGTTGACTGCGGCCGAATCGACCTCCTGCCGGTTGATGAGGGAGTTGGAGAGGAGTATCCTGCCGTCGAGCCGGGCGGTGGCAAGATCGAACCCGGTGCCTTCCAGCGTCTCGATGCGGCCGGTGAGCCGGGAGGAGAAACCGTCCGTTCCCGCCAGTGCACCCACGTCAAGATTGCGGAAGCGGCCCTCATCGATCCGGTAGGTGGGCGTCTCCGCAAAGGGCCGCGCCACGCCCGTCAGCCGCGTCTCTCCACCCGTGTACGTCATCGCAAGGTTGAACGAGAGCCGTCCGTCCCGGAGCGAGGCGTCGAGCACGCCATCCTGGATCGTCTGCCGGTTAATGCGAGAAGGTTGCAGGTCGATCTGCGCGTCCATTCGGGCCGTGGCAGGATCGAAGCCTTGCCCCCGGAGGGACAGGTCGCCGGAAAGGCGCGTGTCGAGCGCGGGATTGCCAAGCAGCGCGCCGAGGTTCAGGTTCTGAAGTCGGCCTTCGGTGATGGCGTACGTCGGCGGCTCGGCGCCAAGCAGCACGTTGCCGGCCAGCTGCGTCGTACCCTCCGGCAGTTCGAGCCGGGTGCTGAACCGCACGCTTCCGCCGTCGACCTGCAGCGAGATTGCGGCAGACTCGATCTCTTGCTCGTTGATGCGGGAAGGCTGTAGCGCCAGCCGCGCGTCGATGTTGGCGGTGGAGGGGTCGAAGCCGCGTCCGTCGAGGATGAGCGTGCCCGTCAAGTCCGAAGTGAGACTCGGATTGCCGAGCAGCGCACCGAGGTTCAAATGCGTAAATCGCCCGTCGCTAACGGTGTACGTGGGCACGTCGCCGAACGGTTGCGCCCTGCCTTTGAGCCGCGTCTGTCCTTCGGGAAGATTGGCGTACAGGTCGTAGCTGAGCGCGCCCTGCCGCATGGTGAGGTCCACCGACGCCTCCGATATTTCCTGCTCATTGACGCGCGAGGGTTGCAAGTCGATCCTGCCGTCAAACGCAAGCGTCTGCATATCAAAGCCGCGTCCGCTGCCGGTGATACGGCCGGAGAGGTCGGTCTGCAGCGCGGCGTTGCCGGTGAGGGCCGCCAGATCGAGGTTGCGGAAGACGCCGCGCTCGATGGTGTAGGTGGGCGCGTCGCGGAAGGGACGGGCCGTGAGCGCGAGGTCCAGCGTACCGGCATCCGTCAGGTCAGCGTCGACGGCGGCATTCAGCAGCCCGCTGCGGAGCGTTCCGCGAGCATTGGCGGCGGCGATGTTGATGTCGCCGTAAACCCCGCTCGAAATGTTCAAGTCAAACTTTGCCGAAAGGGTCTGCGGATCCGTGCCCTTGCCCGAGAGCGCAAAGGAGCCGAAGAAGGCGCTCCGGGTGGTATCCGAACCCGTCAGAGCGGCAACATCCACGTTCTCGAAGCGACCTCTGTAAACCTCATACGTCAGCTCTTCGCCGCGGAAATTCAGGCCGCCGTCAGCGATGAAACGGCCGTCGGGAACGAGCACGCGGGCGTCGAAATCCACCACCTTCTCGCGCAGACGCACGTCCAGCGCGGCGCTCTCGACCGGGTAGCCGTTGACGGTCGACGGCTCGACATCGATGCGGGCATCTACGGAGGCGGTGTCGATGGAGAAACCCGAGCCGACGACGGTAAGGCGCGCGGTCAGGTCGGAGGTCATGGTCGAGCCGTCCATGAACCGGCCGATGTTAAAGTCGGAGACGCGCGCGGCGATGTTGTAGGTGGGTATGTCGTCAAACGGCCGGATGGTGCCCTGAGCGGCGATCCCGGTGCCTCGCAGGGCGGTTTTGAGATCAAAATCCGCCTGGCCGTTCTTCACGTCGGCGTTCAGCACGGCGCGGGAGACCGCGTAGTCGCCATAGCGGGAGTCGGCCACCTGCGCGCCGACGGTCCCACTCACGTTCTGCAGGGTGGGGCCGGTGAGATCGACATCGAACTCGGCATTAAACAATCCTTTGCTCACGCCGCTTCCCATGATCGTCTGCGGATCGAGCCGGGCGACGGCACCCTTCAAGCGGTAAATCTGCGGTCCATTCCCGGCTGCGGTGAGAAAGCCGTCCGCCTTAATGGTGCCACCGCGCGAAAAGACGGCGTCGAGGTTGATGTTCAGGCTGTCGATCGCTCCGTCCACAGCGAGGTTCATCTGCACGTCGCCCTGGCCCTCCAGCGCCGGAATGAAGGGGTTGATGTCGGCAAAATGGAGCGGATTGGCCGCGACTTTGAAGTCCACGTCCCGAACGTTCTGCGTTTCATTGCCGGGCATTCGGAGCTGCCCGCGTCCCTGCACGTCGCTCTTCGGCGACTTCAGCCTGAGCGCGGTCAGGCTCAAGAACCGGTCCTTGTAGGAGCCGGCCAGACTGAAGTCCGCGCGGTAACTCTGCCCGGGCGGGCGAACCTTCGCGTCGGCGTTGTTGATGACCGCGGCAAGGTCTTGCCGGAGCGACACCTCGCCGAGATCGACAAAAAGGCTGTCGACGATCAGCGTGGAGTCGCGCCCCGGCGCGTAAAAGTCGGCGAACACGTATCCATCCTTGACCGTTAATTGATCCAGCTTGATGACAAGCTTGGTAAAGAACGTGGCCGCGGTATCGACGGCGACGGAGTCGTCTTTGGCGATTACGTTCAGCAGGTCCCACGTGCCGTCGCGCCCCTGGTGCATCCAGACATTTGGATCGATCAGGTCGATGTTCTTGAGTTCGAGGCGCGTTTGCAGGAGGGGCAGCAGGTTATAGCTTGCGCGGAGCGTGTCGACCTGGGCGAGCGTGTCGCCTTCGGTCGTAACCAGGTAGGCGTCCGGCAGCGTGAAGTTGCCGATGATGTTGCCGCGCAAATCGCCCGCTTTCAGTTCGGCACCGTCGAACAGGGCGTTTAGGCGCTGGAGCGCGAACGCCTTGGTCTTGCCACGCCCCCATTCCGTTTGAAGGGCAAGGACGACGATGAGCACGAGCAGGGCGACGACGCCGACGATTCCCGCCAGCACATAGCCCACCACACGCAGCACGCGCCGGCCGGTGGACCAGCGGCGGTGCTCGCGAGCGTCCTCCGAGCGGGGAGCCTCTTCCGGGGCATCGCTATGTCGATCCAGGTCCGCCATAGAATTAAAACGCCTGTCCGATGCTGAGTTGGAGGTTGATCCGGTTCATCCACTGCGGATCCGGTTTGTCGCCGTTGCCTTGCCGGTAGCGCAGGACGTCGTTGGGATCCCGGAGGTCCTCGAAGGAAGGATTGAGCTTGTAGGCTACGTCTATCCGGATGAAGCCGACCGGGGTTTTGTAGCGAATGCCGGTGCCGATATCCATAAGAACATCGCTGACGGAGGTAAGGTCGTCGCCAATCATGGCCGCGTCGAAGAAAAGGGCGCTGCTCCAGGCCGGCCCCAGCCCGGGGAAGGGCATTCTTAGCTCGGCGTTGCCGCCGAGCAGGGCATAGCCGCCGCGCGCTTCGTAGAGGGTGTCCGCGATCAGGTTGTTGCGGGCATTGCGCCGGGCGATGACGCGCGGATCTTTCGGCCCCGCCTGACCCGCGACCCAGCCGCGAAGCGTCGGGCCGCCGGCGTAGAAGAGGATCGGATCGAACCGGTTTTCAAAGCGCAGACTGTCGCTGACCGGAACGCTGCCGGTGAGCGCATTCTTGCTGTAGCCGAACGGCCAGAGCTTGCCGCCCGCCAGTCGACCGGCGAAGCCGATCCGGCCTCGGATGGGCCGGTAGGTGGTGACTTCGCTGCCGATCTTGAAGTACTCGATATCGGACCCGAGAAAGGCACCGCCCAGTTCCAGATAGGGCCGGAACAGCAAGCCGTTGGTCGGATCGATGTAGTTGTCGGCGCGCCCGAGGACGGCGCTCGTCGAGAGAATGCTGCGGTTAAACGGGTCGCGCTGATTGTCCGTCAGCACCGAGTCGGGGTTGATGAGGGTGGGTACGCGGTTGCGCAGCAGCACGCGCGTGTACGCGTACTGCGCCGTGGCCGTGCGGTACGGAAAGAACTCGTAAAGCAAGCTCGCATTGGCTCCGAGTTGCCGCGTGTTGATGCCGAACCAGTCGTCGCCGGGCAGCACCTGCGGATCATACTCGTACTGGACGAAGGGAGAGATCGTGCCGGAGAGCTTGGTAGAGTAGATGTAGGGCTGACGCAGCGAGACACCCGTGCGAAAGAGGCGTGCCGGAAGGGACCCAGTAGGCAGCGCGGCACCGAAGCCCGTCTGCGCGATAGCGCTCACGGTAAACGTGCGAGCGCCACCGATGAAGTTGCGGTGCGTCCACTGGCCCTCGACGCTGACACCGTTGGTGCGGCCGTAGCCGGTCTGCGCCGTCACGTACCGCGGCTTGGCCTCGCGAACCCGCACGAGCACGCCGACCGTGCTGTCTCGCGGCTGATCGTCCGGAATCTCTGTCAAAGCCACGCGAAAGGCGTTGAGGGCGAACAGCTCACGCTGGCCCTGCGTCAATCTGCGAAGATCGAACCGATCGCCCCGGTTGAACGGCAGCTCCCGCCGGATCACCCGCTCGGAGACGCGGCCTTCGCCTTCCACCACGATCGGGTCAAAACGGCCCAGCGGCCCTGGATCCACGACGAAGCTCAAGTCGACCACGTTGTCCACCGAGTCGGTATCCACGTCCGCATCGACCGAGGCAAAAGCGTAGCCCTGATTCTGGAGCCAGCGCACGACCTGGTCCGTTATGCGAAGCCGGTCGAGAGCGGTGTAGCGGTCGCCGGTGCGAACCGTGATGTCGTCGCGGAACCCGATCCAGTTGTCCTGCAGGTCGGGGGGAAGTTGGTAGTAGGCGTAATCGCCGCCGGGCGCAAAGAAGCCCACGTCCTGAATAAGAAGCGGCGGCCCTTCTTCGATGGCGAAGATGACGCGGATAGTATTTGCCGAGGTGTCGAGCTGAGAGGCTCGGTAGTCGATGGTGGGGTCAAGGAAACCGTTTTGACGATAGAAGGCGCGCAGCCGCACGACGTCTTTTTGCAGCTCGACCGGATCGAACGGGTACTTGCCGGCCGAGAGGAACGGGAGTACCTTTTTGACCTTGTCCCAGAAGCCCGGCCCATCGGTAAGAATCTGCTCCTTAAGCAGGCTTTCTTCGAACGTCTCCGAGGACACGAACCGAAACTCTACGCTCTTCACCCGGGTATCGTCGTCGATATAACGCAGCGGCGTCTGCGCAAAGGCCGTGGCGGAGAAGGCGCACATGGCGCAAAGAATCAGGGAAAGTTTCCCGGCGAAGAGCATGCTGCGCGTGTTCAATGTTCCGTTGACTCTTCCCGCAGCGCGCCCTCTTCCGGAGCCGATTCCGTGTGCGGGACGCCCGCCGCGTCGCCGGGCGGGAGCGCAAGGGCGGTTTCCGGCTCCTCTTCTTCGCTCGGCGCTGCGCGAAGCCTCCGGCGCGAACGCAGCCGCTTCTCGTGGAGCAGCCCGAAGATGGCCCCGATGCACAGCACGACGCCGGAGTAGTAGATCCAAAAGACGAAGGCGACGAGCAGACCGAACACGCCCACGAACGGGCTTATCCCTTCGTCTCCCGGTACGGTTCGGTAGCGGTCGAAGCGGCCGGCCTGGGTGGCATAGAACGTGAAGGCAAACTTCGCCGCTTCCCAGAGAAGGCCCGTTACTACGGCACCCATCAACGCGCTCCGCTTGGGCGGGTGCGGTTTGGGCACGAAGAGGAACAGCTGAAAGAACATTCCTACCGTGAGAAGGAATGGCAGCAGCAAGCCAAAGGTGTTGAAGATCCAGTTCCAACCTTGCGTCAGGAAAGCGTAATTGAGACCCGCCCGCATCAGCGCATCAGCGCCGAAGCTGTTGAGCGCGTTCATGCCGAACGAGAGGCCGAAGGAGAGCAGGAAAAGTAGCCCCACCTGCGCCGCCATGCGGAGGTCAAACAAATAGCCGCCAAGGATTGTCCGCCTCAAATGCCACTCTTCTTGGAAGATGTTGGCAATTACGGTCCGCAGCGTCGTGAAGAGCGTCATAACGGCATACAGAAGGCCGACCCCACCGATGCTCAGAAAGGTCGTCGTCGAACCCTGAAGCTGCCGAAGCATGTTGATCAGCTCGTCGCTCTGGTAGGGAACGAACGAGCGGATGTAGCCGGCGACGCGGTCGAAGGCGTCCTCGCCTCCCAAAAAGATCTGCCCGAGAATACCGGTGGCGAGGATCACGATGGGGACGATCGTCACGAGCACCCTGAAGGCGATGGCCTGCGCCCACAGGAAGATCTCCTTGTCGTTGAGCTGGCGGTATATGCCGCCAAGGTAATAGGAGAAGAGTATCTTTACCCGCGTCCCATATGACTGAACTACGGCCATACGCTGCGTCCGTGGTGCCACCGGAAGGATCTTCATGAAGGGCCGATGCCGCCGTGCCCCTTCAAGGTCCATCCTACCGACTAACACCTTATCTGTTTAGAAAAGGTAGATAAGTAACACGTAGCGCCCAATGCGGGTCCCGATACCGGCTGCCGCGAAGAACACGGGAGACAGGCGCAGCATACCGGCGGCAAGGCAGATTGGATCGCCGAGGACGGGTAGCCAGGAGCCAAAGAGCGTCCATTTGCCGTACTTTTCCACCCATCGGAGGCTCCGCCTGCCGGCGCGGGAGCCTTCGAGTTTGGTGCGCGTCGCTTCGCTGAACATCCACCCGAGTCCGTAATCGAACGTGGCTCCGGCCGCATTGCCGGCCGAGGCGCTAAGGAGCACTTGCCATGCGGGAAGGCCGAGACTGAGCGCCGCCACGACGGCGATCTCCGAGGAAACCGGGATAAACGTTGCGCCAATGAAGGCGGCGACAGCAAGGCCGTAGAGTCCATAATCGGCCACCCAGGAAGCTGCGTCCATTTAATATCCTCTCCGACGAGCAGCGATCTCTTTATTCCGGCGGATGCCCCGGGGAGAGCGGCCTTAACCTTGCCGGGGGCCTGATCCTTTCGCCGGAGCGCTTCTTTATCGGTGAAGATACTGACAGAGTTCTTGCCGCGCGCCGGACACCCGAATCATCGAGGCAGCGGAAGGCGTACAGGGGCCGTTCGCGAGCCGTTGCGCCTGCTGCATAAAGCCCCGGCAGCGCAGGCGGCGACACACCCGGATTGCACTCCATGCCTGACGTTGTACCGCCGGAACCGCCGGCATCGGAATCGCCTTTGTTCAAGAGCATCGCCGCCCATGACGCGATGCTGCTCGCAGGGGGGCTGGTACTCTTTCTCGTGCTGCTCTACGAGATGCACGTTGGCGGCGTATCCGGCCGTTTTCTGACGCCGCCGCTCGTGGCTGTGGCCGGCATCATCTTGATCTGGCCGGTTCGCAAGCTGCCCGCCGCCCGCGCCATTTTGCTCTCGGGCGCGTTCCTGATCTCGCTCTGGTTCATCGACCAGGTGAGCGGGGTGCTGATACCGTTCTTTGTCGTGTATGTGCTTGCCTTCTTCTTCGACCCGCTCGTGCAGGGAGCGCTGGAGCGGTTCCGCATCCCGCGCTGGGTAACATCGCTGCTGGTGACGGCAGCGCTCGTCGGCGCGTGTGCGCTCTTTATCCTGCTGCTCGTGCCGAAACTCATCGCGCAGGTCGAGACGCTGGCCGTCCGCGTCATCTCGCTCATCGGAAGCCTGCGCGACTGGGTGCTGACTACGTCCGCGCTCGACCTGTTCGAGGAGAACTTCCGTCTGGACAAGCGGGCGATCATCGGGCAGCTTTCGGCGAGCCTCGAGGCGCGGATGGCGGAGTTTGCGCAGGGCATTCCGCTTGCGGCGCAGCGGCTCGTCGGGTACATCGGTTCGCTGCTCGGGCTGCTCACCACGCTTACGCTCGTTCCGGTCCTTCTCTTCTATACGCTAAAGGACTACCCGTACATCAAGCGGCGGCTGGTTGAGCTGTTCCCGCTCTTCGGCGGAAGGCGCGATTACCTCGTCAAAGCGGGCGGCATCGTCGGCAACTACCTGCGGGGGCAGATTACGATCAGCGCCATTGCTGCGTTCAACGTGAGCGTGGCACTGCTGCTGTTCAAGGTGCCCTTTGCGCTGCTCATCGGGCTTGCCGCCGGCGTGCTCAACCTCATCCCCAACATCGGGGTGATCCTGACGAACATCCTCGGGGTGGCGCTTGCCGTCATGTTCGGCGACCCGTGGGTGGTGAAGGCGCTTACCGTTTTCTTCGTCCTCCTGGGCGAGTCGCTGCTCGAGCAGGCCGTGCTGGTGCCGCGCATCCTCGGCAACGAAGTCGGACTGCATCCCGTCCTGATTATTCTCTCACTCCTCGTGTTCGGGTACTTCCTTGGACTCTTTGGTTTGTTGATCGCCGTGCCTGCTACGGCGCTCATCATGACGATTTACAAGGCTTACCGGGATGAGTTGAAGTTCGAACTCATGCCGGCGGACGCCTACGCCTTCTCCCCTGGACGGCTCTTCCGCCGACGAGGGCGAAAGAAGCGGTCCGGCAACGCCCCCGGCGAATAGCGCCCACTCATGCGATTTACCCTCGAAAACCGCGATCCCGCCTCCTCCGCCCGCGCGGGGCGCATCGAGACGGATCACGGGCATATTGAAACGCCCATCTTCATGCCGGTCGGCACCGTGGGGAGCGTGAAGGCGGTGGAGCCGCGCGAGCTGCTGGCAGACGTACGCGCGCAGATCATACTTGGAAACACGTACCACCTGTATCTGAGGCCGGGCGCGGCCTTGCTCGAAGCCGCGGGCGGTCTGCACCGGTTTAACGGCTGGCCGGGACCCATCCTCACCGATTCAGGTGGCTATCAGGTGTTCTCCCTCGCCGCCAGACGCAAGATTACGGAGGAAGGTGTGCGCTTCCAGAGTCATATCGACGGCTCGCGGCACGACTTCACGCCCGAATCCGTGGTGGACGTGCAGCGCAGCATCGGCTCGGACATCATGATGGTGCTGGACGAGTGCCCGCCCGGCGACGCAGACCGTGATTACGCGAAACAGTCCATGGAGCGAACCATCCGCTGGGCGGAGCGCTGCCGCACGCGCTGGACCGCAACTGAATCCTTGTACGGTCACCATCAGGCGCTATTTGCCATCGTGCAGGGCGTGGTCTATCCCGATCTTCGCCGCGACTGTGCCGAACGGCTCGTGGAGATGGACTTTCCGGGATACGCTATCGGGGGGCTTTCCGTCGGCGAGAAGGCGGAGGATATGTACCGCATGGTTGAAGTCGTCTGCGAGGTATTGCCGCCTCAGAAGCCGCGCTACCTCATGGGCGTGGGCACGCCGGAGAACCTGCTGGAGAACATTGCGCGCGGTATCGACATGTTCGACTGCGTCATGCCGACGCGCAACGGGCGCAATGGGATGCTCTTTACCACCGAGGGCATTATCAATATCCGCAACAAGAAGTGGGAGCGCGACTTCTCGGCCATTGACCCGGGGCTGGACCGGTACGCCTCGACGGCGTTCAGCAAAGCGTACCTGCGCCACTTGTTCATCGCCAAAGAGATTCTCGGCCTGCAGCTTGCCTCGCTGCAGAACCTGTCGTTCTATCTCTGGCTTGTCGGGGAAGCGCGGAAAGCGATTGTTGCCGGCACGTACTCCAGTTGGATGGCGAACATGTTGCCGGTAGTAAGTCGGAGGTTGTGACCGGCCCGCGGCGGCGCCATGCCTGTCTTCCTCGCACGACAACCGCCTGAGGAGCCGTCGACCGGTTCTTGCTTCAGAGTCTTGCGCTGGTTCTCGGCATCGGCGCGCCGTCTTCTCTACATCTGCCGTACCTTTTCGGCGTCGTCCCCGTAGAACCGACCGTCGCTGTAGTCTCAAACGCCGCCCTTTTCTTCCGCAATGCGTCTTTTAACCCGATATCTTCCCGCTCTCATGCTCTTCGCGGCGGTCCTCTTGTGGCACGACCGGCCTGATGTGGTAGGTGCGGAGGGGCCGGTGGCCTGGTTTGCGCTGCCCGTTCTCAGCATCCTGCTTGCAGTCATTGCCGAAGCGAAGGCGCAGTATCTGAGCCGTTCGCGTGTCGGCAAGGCCGCCACCTCTCGCCCGTGCAAGAATGTCTTCAGGGTCAGCGCGGCGGCCATCGTGTTCGCGGCGGTGATGCAGGCCGGCTTATACTTCTTGTATACTGGGACCATCGACGGCGAGCAGGCCGGTGCCGCGCTGAAAACGGCCGGCATCATTGCGGCGCTGGCAGGCGTCGTCGTACCGTTCATGAAGAGAAAAAAAGCGAGAGAGGGACAACCGTCGCATCCCGCCTGAGCGTTACCTCACGATCTCCCGGAAAGTATCGAGCAAGATCTGAACCCGCGTGCGGCGTTCACGCTGCAGTGAAAGCCGACCACCTTCTAAGAAGGCGCTCAGGTGCTCGCGGTCGGCTTCCGCAAGATCGTCAGCGCGGCGGAACCCCATTGACCAGTTCGGGAAGAGGCGTTCCTCCACCTGTTCGCGGCTAAGGACTTGGATGTCGCGGTGGCGCGTATCTCGCGCGAGCCGGTCCAGAAGGTCCTCTATTTTCTCCGCCGGTCCCTCAATGGCTTGTATGATGTTTCCATCTTTATAGAGCAAGAGCCCGGTAACCCCGTCTCTGGCGTTGTTGACGCGGCTAACTCGGAGGATGTTGAGGAGGTCGTCATCTGAAAGCGTCGGATTAGCCGTGCTGACGTAAACGAGGCGAAGCATGACGGATAGGTGCTGAGTGAGGCCTGTGGATGGAGAAGCGGCCGCACCCCGCCGCAAGCACGGACCGACCTTTTCAGTACCAGCCATTCTTAGCGAATCGGCTGCGGGTTCAGGTAAAGATCATTGGAGTCCGACGTGGTCGTGCCGTTGGGCGCTTCCGGATTTGCTACGGGCCGGCGACCGGCCGCCTGACCGATCTTGGAGCCGATCCCCTGCGGGCGCGCATCCGCGGGTTCGAGCCTGCGCATGGACGCGCTGGTGAAGTCGCGGATATCCGCCTGATAGCGTTTGTTGGCCTCTGCCTGAAACTCGTCGTACGAGCGGGAGAAGTGGGTGTCGATCTCCTCGGTCCGACCTTTCTTCTCGTCGTAGTTGACCTTGTATGTCTTGAAGTCGTTGAGATTGTCCCAGTACTGGATGCTTTTCATTTTGAAGAAGTTGCTTTCGTACTCTTCGTTCTGGCGAAGCACCGAGTCGATCTGAGCGAGGCGGCTTTCGACCTGGCGGAGCGCCGTGGTCGTCTTATAGATGTCGATGTACTGCCCGGCGTCCCAGCGAATGGCACCGGCAATGACCGGAAGGGCCATGGTGGCGATGATAAAGCCCCAGTAAAGGAGCGTGCTGTCGAAGCTTGCGGCCACATGGTCCGCCCTGACCTGCGCGATGCCGAAGAGGGCAAGTTCAACGGCGACTAGCACAACAATCCAGAGCGGCGCAATGGACCGGGTTACGTCCTTCAGTTCTTGCGTTCGGATGCTCCGCCGGGGCGCGATCGTCTCGACGAACCGTTCCGTGGCGACGAGGCCGCCGCCCATGAGGACGATGGCGAGCACGGCCGCAACGAGCCACGTCAGGACGGGACTAACGCCCTCCTGGCCCAGGCCCGCCGAAAGAGAGAGGAAGATGAGGAAGACGCCCGCTGCCACGACCGCCGTTATGATGACGTTGTGCAGCCAGAGTTGACGCCGAACCATAAAGAACTCGCCCGCGTCGAGGCTGGGCCGCTCCGACAGCTCCATCGACCTCATGCGCAGATTGGCCTTCTCGACGAGAAGGTTCTCGTTCATTTCGCGGTACACCGCCGACTTCTTTGTCACGCCGCGTACGAGTTCACCGATGCACTTTTCGGCAAAGAGCTTGGTGCCCTGCGGGTTTCGCAGGTACTGGCCTTGCTTCATTCGGTAGTATAAGCTCCCAAACATGAGGTTTGCTATAGAAAGTTAGAGGACGTCGTGGGCGTGAATTTCCTTTTCGAGCTGATCGGCCTCAAAGGCCACTTTTTCGACCATCTCCCAGATCTCCTCAAAGTCCGCCGTGTCGATGAGGTGTGAAGCGCGCAGGGTGAAGTAGGTGACGAGGTTATTGTCCTCGTCCCGAAAGTCTTCGATGCAAATGGCCCCCACATCGAGATCCGCATTCTTGCGGAGAAGCGTTTCAAGATCAAAGCGGCGGGGGCGGGGCCCGATGGGGCTGTCTGCCACGATGCGGCTGCCGTCGATGCCGTTCGCGCCGGACTCCTTCAGGAGGAGGTGAACCACCTGGGAGCGCTGGTCGCCGGTGAGCACTTCAAAAACCCAGTGACCGTTCTCAACCTGCCGGGCATTGGCCCCGTAGCGGTCGCGAAGCTGAGAAGTTAAATTGTCGAACTTCATAGAGGAAGAGTGCGGAGAAAATGTCACACCGGGCGCGCCGTGTTGCCACCGAGCAAGGTTTCTGGCCCGTTCGCCGGACCTGCGTGTACTTTCGTTAAGTTGTGGCGGCGGCGGTGTTCCGGCCCGGTTGGCCAAGCAATGTTGATATCACAGCATGATTACCCCGCGTTCGGAAGCGGGCGCATTTCGGCATGGATGGGTTCTATTAACCTGCTGTCCCTACGTTTCTCGCGCCTTGCATCGAACGTGTGATATTGGCGCGGCGGATATGTAGAACCCGTGCTATCTTGCGGCTCGCTGCACCGACCTCACCCAATCGTATTGCGCATGGCCTGGTACCGAAAGCTTCACTGGCAGATCATCCTCGGCCTTGCGCTCGGGCTGGTTTTCGGCATTGTGGCGTCAGTGCTTCACTGGGGCGGATTTGTGAACGCATGGGTGGCGCCGTTCGGGACCATCTTCATCAACCTGCTCAAGCTCATTGCCGTCCCGCTGATTCTGGCATCGCTCGTGACCGGCGTCGCCTCGCTCTCCGACTTAAAGAAGCTCTCCCGAATTGGCGGTAAGACCGTCGGCATCTATCTCGCGACGACGACCATAGCGCTGCTGCTCGGCCTTGGCATCGTCAATCTCCTGCAGCCGGGAAAGACCGTTCCGGCGGACATGCGGACTCGTCTTCAAGAGAGCTATGAGGCGGATGCGTCCAACCGCGAGGCAACCGCTGCCGAAGCATTTAACCGCGGGCCGCTCCAGCCGCTCGTGGACATGGTGCCAGGCAATTTCTTCGGCTCGGCGGCAGACAACCGGAATATGCTTCAGGTCGTCTTCGTCGCCATCTTCGCGGGCGTGGCGCTGCTGCTCGTCCCGCGCGAGCGATCAAAGCCGCTGCTCGACTTTTTTGGGAGCCTGAACGCGCTCGTGATCAAGATGGTCGAGATCATCATGCTCATGGCTCCGCTGGGCGTCTTCGCGCTCATGGCAGCGACGATCACCTCCGTGGCCCGCGACGACCCCTCGCAGATCGTAGAACTCGTGGCGGCGCTCGGGTACTACTGCTTTGCCGTGCTGGTCGGGCTTGGCATCCATACGATGCTTTTTTATCCGCTGCTGCTGCGGCTGTTCGCGCCATCGGTGCTGCGCGGGTTCTTCTCCGGCATTGCACCGGCGCAGCTCGTCGCCTTCTCGACCTCGTCGAGCGGCGCTACGCTCCCTGTCACCATGGAATGCGCCGAGAAGAACCTGGGCGTTTCGGAGGAGATTTCCTCCTTCGTTCTTCCCCTCGGGGCCACGGTGAACATGGACGGCACCGCGCTCTACCAGGCGGTCGCCGCCGTTTTCATCGCGCAGGCGCTCGGAATGGGACTCGGCGTAGCGGAACAGCTTTCCATTGTGCTGCTTGCGCTGCTGGCCTCCATCGGCACGGCGGCGGTGCCAAGCGCCGGTATTGTCATGCTCGTGGTCATTCTTGAAACGCTCGGCATTCCCGGCTCCGGCATTGCGCTCATACTCGGGGTGGACCGAATACTGGACATGGTGCGAACGGTAACGAACGTCACGGGAGATGCGACGGTGGCCTGCATCGTGGCCGGATCCGAGGGTGCCCTGCGCACGCTTGCTCCCGGCCACGCGCCCGTCGACATCATCCACGCCTACGAGGCGCAGGAGCGGGAGTGAGACCATTCGGGAAAGCGGGCGTTGGAGGCTCCGGCCTGATTGTTGCGCCCTGCGCTCGACCCGGCCCTCAACAACCCCACTCTCCGGCTTAAGTATGGTGATGACCTTGCCTTGCCGCTGCATTCGGCCTTTGCTCGCGTTCCTGGCCGCGCTGCTCCTCGCGCCACCGGCACTGGCGCAGCGGCCGTTCCTGGTTCAAACGGACGCCTCCGAAGCGCTTGTGTCAGAAGCGCGCGGGGATATGATGGCTTTTCGAATGGAGGACAGCGAGCGGGCGCTTCGGCGTCTGCAGCATCGGCCCGACGGGGCGATTGCGGCGATGCACAACCTGGCGGCGGCGGCGCTGCTGAAAGCGGTTATGTCCGACAGGGAAGCCGACTACGCCGCCTTCCACGAGCGATCCGACTCCGTGTTGACGCTGCTGAAAGGGGCACCTGAGGGTCGCTGGCGACTCTATCTCGAGGCTGAAAATCACCTGCAGCGGATGGTGGTGTTTGCCAAGGAAGAGCGGTACACCCGTGCGGCGCTCGCGGCGCGGGCCGCCTATGGGCGCTCGGAAGAAGCGATTCGCCGCTATCCCGACTTTTATGAACCGTACAAGGGGATGGGGTTGCTGCACGTCTCCATCGGGTCGCTGCCGCGCTCATATCGCACGCTGCTTCGGCTGCTCGGCTACGGCGGCGAGGTGAACGAGGGCATGAAGGAGCTGCAGATTGCGGCCGAGGAAAGCCGGTTCAGCAGGGAGGAGGCGGTGCTCGGGCGGGCGCTCGTCCAGGGGCTGCTTTTCGGCGACACCGAGGATGCGGAAGCGATGTTGAGCCGGGTCTATCAGAGTAACCCGAGCAGTCCACTTTTCGCGTTCTTCTACGGATTCGCGCTCGTCAAGAACCGAAAGGCCGCCGAGGCGGAGAAGGTGTTTGCCCGGGCCTCGCGCACGATGCGTTCGGACGGGTACTTTCCGGTCGACTACGTCGATCATTTTCTTGGCGAAGCGCTCTTCCAGCAGGGCCGCTATGCGGAGGCGGAGCGCGCCTATCGCCGCTACCTCGCCGCGCACCGCGGGCCGGCCCTTCGCGCGCCGACGAACCTGAACCTCGCTTTGTCCATCGAGATGCAGGATCGGCGGGAGGAGGCGGTGGCTTTTTACCGGAGCGTGGAGTCGCACCGCAAGTACGACACCGACGAGGCCGCGCTGCGCCTTGCGCGCAAGCGACTTGCCGCCCCGATGACCAGCGACGAGCGTCTGCTGCTCGAGGCATCCGGCGCGCTCAACGCCCGCCGCTTCTCGAAGGCCGAAGCGCTGCTGGCCCGCGCAGCGGCCTCCCCGGCCGCAACGGCCGACGATCTGGCGCAGGCCGCCTACCTGGTTGGACGGACCAAACAGGCGCAGGAGCAGTGGGACGAGGCGCTCCGGGCGTTCGGCGCGGCGGCGGCCTACCCGCGCGACCCGAAGGCGCGGTGGGCACCCTGGAGCCGCTACTATTCCGGGCAGATCTACTCGTTGAAGGGCAATCCGGACAAGGCGCGGGAGGCGTTCAACGCCGCGCTCGATTATGACGGCCAGTACGATTACTACCAGACGCTCGAACAGAGCGCCAAAGCGGCGCTCAAGAGGCTCGGTTCCTGACGGGTTGAGGCAATGAGCTTACTGCGAACGTCCGGCGCAAGGCCGGTGTGGGCCACGGGCCTGGCATTCATTGAACTTACGCGGCCGGGCAACCTCGTGATGATTGCGGCCGGTGTGGTGCTCGGCGGGCTGCTCTCCGGAGCGCGAGTGGGTGCATGGCCGGACGGCGCGTCGGTGTATCTCGCCGCCCTCTCGGCGGCGCTGATCGCGGCGGGTGGCAACGCCTTGAACGACCTGTTCGATCTGCCGATCGACCATGTGAACCGCCGCGAGCGGCCGCTGCCCTCGGGCCGCCTTCTGCCGCTGGAGGCGCGGGTGATCTGGCTGGCAGCGACCGGTGCCGGGCTGGTGGCGGCCTCGCTCGTCTCGGCGGTTCACCTCGCGCTGGCTGCGGCCGCCGCCCTGACCCTTTATGCCTATGCGTGGCGGCTCAAGAAGACGCCGCTGCTGGGCAACGTCGTCGTGGCGTTCCTCGTAGCACAGGCACTCCTTTTCGGCGGCTTGACGGAGGAGTGGACGACGGTGCTCGGGGTGGCGGTGTTCTTTGCCTTCCTCATGACGCTCGCCCGCGAGATCGTTAAAGACATTCAAGACGTGGAAGGGGACCGCCAAGGCGGCGCTACTACGTTCGCTGTTCTCCGGGGCGAACGAGCGGCCGGGAGGCTGGCCACCGTCGTCATGGCCCTGACGATGCTGATCACGCCCCTTCCATACGCGCTGCCCGGGTTCGGAGGGGCATACATGATGCTCGTCGGCGGTGCCGACGCCGTCATACTCATCGGCTTATGGTCGTTGCAGTCTCCCGGTGCCGAGCGTGCGGGCCGCGTGAGCGGCGGGTTGAAGGTGGCCATGCTGCTGGGAATGGCGGCCCTTGCGACGGCCGTGAAAGTCGCCGGTTGAGCGTTCGAAGTTGGGACGAATCCGGCGGCCGGTCTCTTCGTATGCTGTGAAGCTTTTATCTTCGCTCCGTACGAAATCACGACCTGTTCATCCATGGCCCGTTCTGCCGTTCTCGATGCTTCGCTCGTTGCCAGCGCGCAAGGCGGCGACACCGCTGCCCGGGAACGGCTGCTCTCGGCCGTCGAGCCGATCTTGCGGGCGTTCTTCATGAAACGGATCGGCTACAGGGTCGAGGTGGACGACCTTGTGCAGAATACACTCCTCCGCATTCACAATGGACTGGAGGACCTCAAGGACCCCGAGCGGCTGAAGGCCTTTGCGCTGAAGGCAGCCCTCTTTGAAGTGCAAGACCTTTACCGCGGCCGGTATGGCCTTCGCGAACGACTCTACCCGCCGGAGCTGCTGCCCGAAGTGGCCGGCGGCGAGTCGGGAGCCGGGCGGGCCGTTGATCTGGAACGGGCGCTCGATACGCTCACGCCAAAGGCGCGGCGCATCATCGAGCTTCGGGAATACGGTTTCCGCTACGAAGAGATCGCCGAGATCATCGGCAGCACCGAGGCGGCCATCAAAATGCAAGTGAAACGATCCTTCGAAAAGCTGCGCGATGCACTCGCACTGTTCCTGGGGCTTATCTGGTTGGCCGGGTGACGAAATCAATACTGCCCCGTTACTTTGCGCCGCCTCATAGCGGCTGAGAGAGTGCTTGGAGAGGCCATGCGCCCCGAAAGGTGTGGGGGTGCAGTCCGGATTTTTGTAGTATTAGTCTGGCTACGTGCATGGACGAGTTGATCGATCTTTCTGACGCCGCAGGCGACCTGGCTCCGGAGGATGCCGAACGCCTGCGCGCTGCGCTCGAGCGCGATCCCGCTTTTCGCGAGGCGGTTGCGAAGCGTCTCGCAGTAGGGCGCGCTATAGGCGGGGCGCTCGAAGAGGACATACCCGACCGCCGGCTGCTCGTCTACCACGCTCTGGACCGATCCGGCCGGGCCGCGCTGTTGTCGGCCGAAGAGCGCGGCCGGCTCGATACGGCACATGAAGCCGTTGAAGGTGCGCTTGCGCGGCACGAGTCTCTGCGAGACGTGACGGCCCTCATCGAGCGCGACTGCGAGCTATTCGAGAGCGTGTGGCCGTCGGCAACTCCCGCTCCGGCGCAAGGGCGTCGGCGACCCCGGCCTGACCGGCAGCCGTTTAATCGGCCTGTCAGCCGAACGAAGATCGCGTGGCGTGCCGCGGCCGCAATGGCTGTTTTGAGCTTCCTGGTAGTCGTGGGCCTTCTCTGGCGTCGGGACGCTTCTTTCGAGACCTTTGCCACTGATATCGGGCAGCAGCGCCTGGTCGAGCTTGCCGACGGAAGCCGCATTCACCTGATGGAAGGTTCCGTGCTGCGCCTGCCGAACACGAGCGGCCTCGACGGACGCCGCGCCCGCCTCGACGGGAAGGCTTATTTCGAAGTCGCGCCGGGCGTGAATGGGTTTACGGTGGAGACGCAGACGGCGCTTACGACCGTGCTCGGCACCGACTTCTCGGTTGACGCGGGTGAAGCGCTGACGGAAGTTATTCTGGCGTCCGGCCGCGTGGCAATCTCACCGGAAGGAGCACCGGACAGGATCGTGGTGCTCGAGCCGGGGCAGATGAGCCGTGTTGCCGCGCGGGCGATGCCCACAACGCCGGTATCTGTGGATCTTACGATGGCGCTGGACTGGACGGGGCTTTTCATTTTCCGGGACAGCCGCATGGACTCGGTCGCGACGCAGCTTTCGTCCTTCTACGGGGCTTCGGTGGAGGTCGCTCCTGCACTGGCGGAGGAGCGCGTAAACGGCACCTTCGAGCAGTCGCAGCCATTGCCGGAGATCCTTCGCTCGCTTGCGCTGACGCTCGGGGCAACGGTCGTTGAAAACCCCGGTGGCGGCTACAACGTCGTGCGATGACCTTCGTCCACGTTGTTGGAGTGCCGGTAACAACATTCTTCCGGAGCCGGCGTAAGGGGCAGGGAAACGCTGCGCAGTGCGGCGGACGGCCAGAGGCTGTTGCCTGCCTTAATACCGGATTTCTGGAAGCGTGCGCCTTACGCAACACGCCTTTTTGCTCTTCTTGATGCTGTTCGCGGCGCAGGCCGTGGCCGCCCAGTCGATTCGTTTGGACGCAAGGGGGCTGGCTCTCGGCGATGCGCTGCAGCTACTCGGCGAGCAGGCGGGGGTGGACGTGGTCTTTGCCGAACGACTCGTGCAGGGGAGACGCTCCACCTGCCTCTATGAAGGCGACCGCGTCGAGGAAGCGTTGGACTGCCTCTTGCGCAGCAGCGATCTGTCGGTCGAACGGGTGCGGCGCACGCAGTATGTCGTGGTGCCGCTGCGGCCGGTGGCCGAAAGGCATCGCGCAGCGCCGGTGCCGGGCGTCATTTCCGGTTACATCAGTGATGCCGCGACGGGAGAACGGCTGATCGGGGCGAACGTCCTGCTGGTTGATCTTCGGCTGGGCACGACCACCAATGCCGCAGGGTATTTTGCCATTCCTGCGCTGCCACAGGGCGATTATGCCGTGCGCGTCTCTTACGTGGGTTATGAGACGCGCGTCCTCCAACTTGCCGCGGGTGCCGAAAACGGCGCGCTGACGATTGCGCTGACGCCGGCACCGCTCAAGTCCGAGGAAGTCGTTGTGGAGGCGGCGGAGGTCGGATCTCCCGAAACGTCAACCCTGCCGGGCGCACACGCCTTCACGCCGCAGGACCTCGAAACACTCCCGTCGGCGACCGGTGAACAGGATCTTTTCCAGTCGCTGCAGTGGGTTGCGGGCGTGCAGAAGCCGGGCGAGTTGAACGCGGCCCTCATCGTGCGTGGCGGAGAGGCCGATCAGAATCTGTATTTACTCGACGGCGTGCCGGTTTATCATCCCTGGCACGCCTTCAGCCTCATCTCGACCTTCCAGGCGGAGACGTTCAAGGAGGTGCGTCTCTACCGGGGGACGTTTCCGGCGGAGCACGGCGGCAGGCTTTCGTCGGTGCTCGACACGCAACTCAAGGACGGGAGCCGAACGGGCACGCACGCTTCGGCCGCCCTCAGCATCTTGAGCGGGCGCATGATGGTGGAGAGTCCGCTTGGAAAGAACGCCTCGTTCATGGTTGCCGGGCGGCGTTCGTACATCGACCGGCTCATCGGCCGCAAGCATCCGGTTCAAGGATCCGACGGCAGGCGCGACACGCTGCGCACCGGCTATCACTTCTACGATCTCAGCGGCAAACTGACGTATCAACTCGGCGCGCGCCACAGGCTGTCGGTGAGCCACTACCGGGGCCGCGATGTGCTCGATCTTAGACTGCCGTTCGACCTCTCACTGGACTTCGACTCGTGGCTGCGCCCGGCCGATCTGTTTTTCGAAGTCGACCAGCAGTGGGGAAACGTGGTGACGAGCCTGCGGCACCAGTATTTGCCCTCGCGCCGGCTCTTCGCTACTACGACCCTCTATCAGAGCGCTTATGACGCCAAGGAAGCGGCCTACATTCTGCCTTCGGTAAGCTCCTCGATTGCGTCCGACTACCGCGTTTCTTTGAAGGATATGGGCGTGCGCATCGACGTGGACTATTATCTGGCGCTGACGCATCAGGTGCGCACGGGGCTGCAGGTGGTGCGGCATCGGTTCCAGAGCGACCTCGATGCGGCGGTGCGCGTGGGCGTCGGTCCGGTGGAGGTGCAGCAGCAGCGCGGCGACGTTCACGCGTGGGATGTGGCCCTGTACGTGCAAGACAGTTGGCAGCCCTCCCACCGGTGGCAAGTGGTGCCGGGGATCCGGGCGAGCTTCTTTGGCAGCGGGTCCTACTGGCGTATCGATCCGGGCCTGAACGTGCGCTACAATGCCGATCCGAAGCTGCTCGTTCTTCGGGCGGGCATCGGGACGCAAGTGCAGTATATGCACCGTCTCCGAGATCGGTATTCCTATATGTACGACCTTGTATCGAGCCGCTGGGTACCGGCCTCAGCGGCCGTGAGGCCGTCGCACTCTCTTGGGGTGGCGCTGAGCGGGGAGAGCCGGCCGCTGCCGTCGCTCTCGCTCATGGTGGAGACCTACTGGCGCGAGTCGGGCGATGTGCTGCTTCCTGAAGATGTTTATCGAACCAAGGATGGGCTTGACGGGCCGGGCATAGACGTGGGGACGCTGCTCGGCGAATATACGTCCGCGCGCAGCCGCGCATATGGTGCCGAGTTTTCGGGCAAGTACGACCAGGGTCCGCTGCACCTATGGCTCAATTACGCGCTGAGTCGTTCGGTAAACGCAACGGAAGCCTCGCCGGAGCAAGGATACTACGTTTCCCGTTTCGACCTGCCCGTGACGCTTCAAGGAGCCGTGCGCTACGAGCGGCAGCACTGGGACCTCTCCCTTACGGGCGACTTCCGGAGCGGCTACCCGCACTCCGTGCCCGAGGCGCGCTATCGTATCGGGGATCCGCTCGATCCGCCCGAAGCGTACCTTTACCGTCCTGCGATCAACAACGGACGTTTGCCGCCGTACGTCCGGGCAGATCTCGGCGCTGCATGGAAGTTTCGGATGTTTACTGCGCGATGGCGGGTACAAGCGTATTTCTACAACGTTCTCGGATACCGGAGCACGATCAGCCGGCAGTACGACCCCACGGGAGACGAGGTGCAGGTGCTCGACCGGCGCAGTCTGCCGCTGATCCCGTTGCTCGAAGTGGAAGTTCGCATCTAAGCAAAAACGAACACGTGAAGTACACTCCGTCCGCCGCCGCGATCTTTGTCGCCGCCCTGGCTGCGTGCTTCGCCCTGCTCGCGGGGCCGGGGTGCAGTACGGTTGAGCCTGAGGCGGACGAGACGGTAGTCCTCGAAGGCTTTATCGATGCCGGTCAGTCCCTGCCATTGATGCGACTACGGCGCACCCGTCCGCTCGACGCGCGCTACGCCGATGATGCAACAACAGCGATCTCGGACGCGGATCTCATGCTGTCCATGGACGGGGAATCAGTCGTGTACAGGCCGGTGGAGGGCCGTCCGGGTTCTTACGCACCGCAGGGAGAGGCCTTCATCGCGTCGGAGCGGGCTGCGTACTCGGTGGAGGCGCGGTGGCGCGGGCACCGGCTTGCGGCTGAAGGAATAGTGCCGCCGCGCATCGCCATTGACAGCGTGCGCGTTCAAGTGCCCGACGAACCGGTGCTGGCCGTTCTCATCGATTCGATCTTCTTCGCAACCGGAAGCATCGACTCGCTGCGAGCGGACACGGCCGGCGTGGTTGCCACGCGAGAGTACGTCTATCCGGTCTCCGTAACGGTCTCGTGGAAGGCACCGCCTGACGGGACGGCGGCGGACAGCGCCCTTTGGGTACGAACCCAGCTGAAACCCTCCGGCTTCGGCTCCGCTGCCGCAATCAACTTCTTCTACCGGCCGGAAGAAGTGCAGCGCGAAAAAGATGTTGCGACCTGGCCGGACGGCGTTCGGCGGTGGTCGGGCGTCTACGCCGTGCCCGTCGCCGGCAAAGAATCGCCGATACCGGACCACGATCTTCGCGTGGGGCTGGTGCGGAGCGGTGCCGATTACGCCCGCTTTGCCTCGAGCCGCGCTGCGCCGGAGCGGCGAGAACCGGTTTCCAACGTCCGGGGCGGCATCGGCATCGTTGCCGGCGTGTCGGTGGACACCCTTCATGTTGCCGTCTCCGCCACGGGTGAATCAGCCGGGAAAAGGTATGGAAGTCCGTGAAACCGCCGGGCGCAAGATAACCCGTCTCGTAGCGCAGAGAAAGAACCCGGACCGCGTGTCGGTATTTCTCGACGGCGAGTTCGCGTTCGGCGTTTACCAGGACCTTGTGCTTGCCCACGGGCTGCGCGTCGGCGCGGCGCTCACGGAGAACGCGCAGGCGGCTTTGCTCAGGGAGGATGCGATGATCGTGGCGCGTGCCATAGCCGTGCGCTTCCTCGCGGCCAAGCCGCGCACGGAACAGGAGATCCGCAAAAAGCTCGCGCGCGCGGAGTTCGATGAGGAAACGATCGATTCAGCGATCGCGCGGCTTTATGAGCTTTCCTACATCGACGACGAGGCCTATGCGCGCGCCTTCGCCCGGGAAGGTTCAGGGCAAAAGGCTACGGGCCGTCGCGCATCCGCATGGATCTGCGCCGGCGTGGGGTCAGCGCCGACACGATAGACGCCGCACTCGAAGAGGTGCTTGACGACGGCGAGACGCTCGACGCGGCGCGCGAGCTGGCCGGCAAGCGGTGGGCAAGACTGCAGGGTGAAAGCGACCCTCGCAAGCGGCAGAAGAAGTTGCACGACCATCTGCTGCGCCGCGGCTTCTCTTATGATGTGATCCGCACCGTGCTCGACGAATTATTGCGCCGGTAGTCCGCCGCTTCCCCGGCACGGCCGGGAAGAACGTGTTCGTCTTTCGCTATCTTACGTGTGAACGCAAAGGTCAACCCCTGCCGCCCTTTTCATCCATTCTGCCCGTATGAGCAAGGTTGTAGTATCTGAAGGCACCCCCCCAAGGACGCCCCTCCCGGGCGGCCCGCGCCCCGTGATCGGCGGCGAGCTGGCGGCCAAGATGCTGTTCGGGTTCGTACTGTTCGTTTTGGGAATCGGGCTGCTCTGGTACTTTTCGCGCCTGATCATCTACCTCCTGATCGGGATTATCATTGCCTTTTTGCTGCGGCCGCTCGTGCTCAGAATGCAGGGACTCGGGCTGGCGCGTATCCCGGCGATTTTGCTTACGTTTCTGCTCGTGTTCGGCGGGATCGGGATGGCGGTTGCGTCTTTCGCGCCATCGGTTGCGGCGCAAGTGCGGCTGTTCGCAGAGCAGTTTTCGCCTGCCCTGCTGGCCGAAGTCGCGCAGATGCTGGAGCGTCAGCTCGGGCGCGTGGTGCGGATCGAGCCGGGGGCGCTCGTTGCCGCCATTGAGCGCGGCTGGAATGCGCTTTTTCAAGAGGAGCGGATCGCGGCGACGCTGGGTTCGGTTGTCGGGCTGTTTACGAACCTGCTCTATGCGACGCTTGTCATTCCGCTCGTCTCCTTCTTTTTCCTTAAGGATGGCGTTCAGATTCGCCACAACCTGCTGCGCCTGGTCCCCAATCGCTATTTCGAAATCGCCCTTACGATCGTCGAAAAGATCGAAGCCAACATCGGGCGCTACTTTCGGGCGCTCCTGCTTCAGTGTTTGTCCGTGGCCACGGTGGCGGCGATTACGCTGACGTTCGCCGGGTTGGACAGTGCCATTGCCGTCGGCGTATTTGCCGGCATCGCCAACATGATCCCCTACTTTGGTCCGCTGATGGGCTTCTTTGCGGGAATGCTGGCGGGTGTGGCGCAGACGGGCGACTTTGCGCTCGTGCCCGGCGTCTTCGTGGCGATGGCGCTGACGCAGCTCGCCGATAACGTGTTCTTTCAGCCCCTTTTCTTCTCGCGCGCGGCACAGGCGCACCCGCTCGTGATCCTGTTTGCGGTCCTGACAGGGGCGCAGGTGGCGGGCATCGTCGGGATGCTCGTGGCCATTCCCGTTGCAACCGCTATTCGCGTGACCGCGCAACAAGTCATCTGGAGTCTCCGTAACTACCGCATTTTGAAGGTGGTTTGATGCTCCCTCGCCAAAGAAGGTTCGGCCGCATGGATGCGCTGCTTGCCGTTCTGGCGGTGCTCGGCGCGGCTTTGTTCCTGTTGAAGATCGGAGAGCAGCACCCGGAGGCGGCGGTGGACTTGCGCCTCGGCGAGGACGGTGCTGCCGAGGCCGCTTCGGCATACCTGAGCGAGATCGGGTATGGCCGGATCGAGGCACCTGCTTCGGCTTCCTTGAAGGAGAATCAGGTGCTCCTCGATTCGGTTCAGGCGGGCCGGACAAGGGCGGAGACGGTCAATCTGCTGCGGCGCGAAGAGCGACTGCCGTTTTACCGGTGGAGCGTGGCGTTGCATGAGATGGGCACTCGGGCCGGGGAGGACCCCGAAGGAGCCGTTCGTCGTCGATCTGGACACGCGCGGCAAGGTGCTGGCGTTCCATCCACCGCGCTCGGTTCTCCCTCCGGTAGACCGGGAAGCGCTGCGGGCGGCGTCCCCCGGCGTAGCGTTGCAGGCCGTGCCGGACTCGGCTTTGCGGCGGTCGGTCATGTTTGTGAATGAACCGGCGTTCCGGCAAAGCCGCCTGGGCGCGCCGAGCTTTCGCTCGCTCGAAGGTGCGGCGGGCGGGGTGCCGGGACCGGCTGCCGGGGACATCATGCTGGGGCCTGCCGAGGCAATATCGATAGCAAGGTTCCACATCGAGAAGACCGCTTATGCCCGGCTCAACCTCGTCGCGGACTCTACCTGGATCGAGCAGCGCGGCGGCGTCGCGACGGCGGGGGTTCGGTTCCACTCGGACGAGGAGCTGCACGGGCAACGCCCGACGGCCACCGTTCACCTCGCCTCTACGGGGGCGCTCCTCGACCTCGAGAGTAACCTCGTGCCGGACATGGAAACGCTCCATTCAGGCACAACCATTAGCCTCGATCATACGCGGGACGGCATTGAAGTCGTTATCTATATCCTGCTGCTCGCGGTGTTCTTGTTCGCGCTCGTGCGGCGATTTCAGGCCCGCGCCGTGGACGGGCGTACGGCGTTGCGGGACGCGCTCCTTGGGTCCTTTCTTATGGCCGTCGGTACGATCGCCGCGACGGGTTCTGAGATTGTATTTTCGACACCTTCTCGAGCAGTCGGGTTGTTGCTCGCTGCACTGACGGTGGTTATTGCAACTGCGGCGGGAGGGTTTCTGGTGTTCTGCGTCTCGGCCGTGTCTGAAGCCTCAACCCGCGAGCACTGGTCGGAGAAGATCGAGGCGCTCACGCTCATGCGGCTTGGATTCTTCCGGAACGTGCCCGTCGGAATGGCGGTGCTCCGGGGCCTAGCCGTTTCGGGTATCCTGCTCGGCGTGATGACCCTGCTCATGATGCTCTCTCCAGCGGGTTCATTGCAGCTTGCCGGCGCGGGCGGGCTGCTTACCCGGGCGAAGCCGGGCTTTGGCGCCGCCTTCTACATCGGCGAGTACGGTTACTCCGCGCTCATCCACCTGCTTCTGCTCTTCATGGGCGTGGGCGCGCTGCTCTATCGCAAAAAACCGGCTGCATGGCTGGTAGTGCCCGGCATCGTCCTAATGGGTATGCTTATGCAGTTAGGGCCGTTTGGGTTTACGGGCACCGGATATTACCTCGTGGCATCCGCGTCCTTTACGGCAGTTCTTGCCGTGGCATTCTGGCGCTATGAGAGTGTCGTCGTGCTCGTCGGGTACTTTTTCGCGGGTGTCTTTTGGAGCTTCGTGCCGATCTGGAGCAGCCAGGGCCACCCGCTCTCCTTCAACTTCCTGATCCTCGCCGGCCTCCTGCTCTCGGCCGTTGTGGTCGGCGTGGTGGGCTTAATGTCGGGGCGGGACCGGCGGCAGTTGCCCGAATACGTCCCCTCGTACGTCAGGCAACACGCCATTGAAGAGCGCCTGAAGGGAGAACTGGAGATCGCGCGGATGGTGCAGGGATCATTCCTGCCCGGTCCATGCCGCGCTTCACAGGCATCGACATGGCAGCCGCGTGTTTGCCCGCTCATGAGGTCGGCGGCGACTACTACGATTTTATCAAGCTGGACGAGAACCGGCTCGCGCTGGTCATCGGCGACGTGAGCGGGAAAGGCATTCAGGCGGCTTTTTACATGACGCTCATCAAGGGCCTCTTCCTATCGGTGGGGCAGAGCGGTCGGGGGCCTGCCGACGCGCTGCGGCATCTGAATGCGCTCTTCTGCCAGGTCGCGCCGAAGGGGATGTTCATCTCTATGATCCTGGGCGTACTCGACGTAAGAGCGCGCACCTTCACGTATGCGCGTGCAGGGCACAGCCCGGTAGTTCTTCAGCGGAAAGACGCCGAACGGGCCGAGTTTCGGCAGCCCGCCGGCATGGCCATCGGGCTGGCGGCGGCGGACCGGTTCGACAGCGTGCTTGTCGAAGATCGCGTTGAACTCAGGCCGGGCGATGTGCTTGTGTTCTACACCGACGGCTACTCGGAAGCGATGAACAGGGCGCACGAACAGTTTGGCGACGAGGAGCTGGCGCACGCTATTGGAAGCGCGCACTCAGGCTCTGCGGAATCTATCCTTGAGCGCGTTTCCGAGCGCGTGCATCAGTTTGTGGGCGAAGCCGAACGCCACGACGACATGACAATGGTCGTCGTCAAGGTGCCCCAAGAGCTGGTTGAACTTGCGTCGGCTGAGGCGTTTTACGCGGAGCCGGCAGCGAGCGTATAATGTGCCAATAGCGAAGAGGCAGTTAAAATAACAGAACGCGCCGTATGTAGCTGACTCTATGGACCAGAGTGCCAATGCAACCTCCCCTTGAATAGGATTCAATGAGGTGTTAGGCCCTACCCGTCACTTACATCGCCCCGTAAATCTGTGATACTTCCCTCGATAGTTTATCAACAGCCTCCTAAACGTCTGTTCTTATGAAATCAGCTAACGAAACCAACGTTCTCAGTCAGGCAGTGGAAGCCGTTCGGGCCGTCGAGGGTCGGCGGCCTGAGGTCGCGCTCGTGCTTGGCTCCGGTCTCGGACACCTTGCCGATTCGGCCGAGGACGCGAGGGTCCTTCCCACGACCGGCATCCCCGGCTATCCCGCCTCGACGGTGGTCGGGCACTCGGGCGAACTGGTCTTTGGGAAGCTTGAAGAGAGGACGGTGCTCTTCATCAAAGGGCGGGTTCATTTCTACGAAGGGCATTCCATCGACTCCGTCGTCTTCCCGATCCGCCTCGCGCGCGCACTCGGGGCCGAGAGCCTGATCGTGACGAATGCTGCGGGTGGGATCAACCCCGGGTTTCCGCCCGGCACGTTGATGTTCATCACCGACCACATCAACCTCGCTTTTCAGAACCCGCTGGTGGGGCCAAACGAAGGGGAGGGGCCGCGCTTCCCGGATATGTCGGCTCCCTATGATCCGGCATGGCTCAGGCGCGCCGAGGCGGCTGCGCTCGCCGAAGGCATTCCCACGCAGCGAGGGGTTTACATCTGGACCAGCGGGCCCAGCTACGAGACGCCTGCCGAGATTCGCGCGTTCGCTCGCCTGGGGGCGGACGCTGTCGGCATGAGCACGGTGCCGGAGGTCATTCAGGCGCGATACGCCGGAATGCGCGTGCTCGGCATCTCTACGATCACCAACCCCGCCGCCGGACTCTCGGCGGTTCCGCTTGCGCACGACGAGGTGCTCGAAGTCGGCGCAAAGGTGAGGACGCATCTGTCGCGGCTCATCAGGCTTGCGCTGCGGACGGAGGCGCAGTAGAACCCGCCGGCGTGCTGCTTGCCGGAGGGGAAGAAAAGTGGAAGGGCTTTTCGTCCGCTGCTGCCGTAGCGGTTGCATTTGCCTGCAGGCTTTCGGATATTGTTAGTGTAACGAGGGCGTTACAGATGTGCCGGACGGCGAGCCGGGGAAGATGTACAAACAGGCGGCGGCTGCGCGACAGGTGTGAAGATGAGTTTGGACGGGCAAAATGGGCAAAGAAGCTCCGGGAACGGTGCAGATGAGCAAGGAAATCGCGGGTACGGGCAGGAGGAGGCGGGGTATCGGCATGAGGTTTACTCCATTCGCGTCCCCGCCGGCAAACGGACCTATTTCTTCGACGTCAAGAACACGCGCAGCGGCGGCGACTACTTTCTGACCATCACCGAGAGCAAGCGCCTCGACGATTCTCGCTTCGAGAAGCACAAGATCTTTCTCTATAAGGAAGACTTCGTCAAGTTTATCGCTTCCTTGCATGAAGCCGTCTCGTTCATTAAAGAAGAGTGCCTGCCGGATTACGACTTTCGCGACGGGAATGGCATGACCGATCTTTCGGTAGATGGCAGCGGGCAGGAAGGCCCTCATCCGTATGAGGGGGAGGAGGAGCGGTAATCCTTTGAGAAAGCCTCCGCCGGCCCCCTTGCGAATCCTTTTACGTCCCGCCCTGTTCTACGCGCTGCAGTACCGCAGCAGAGCGAGAGAACATGGATTTATACTGTAAGACCTACGGGGCGGGGCCGGCGCTGATCGTCCTTCACGGTTTGCTCGGGTCGAGTGGCAACTGGCATACACTCGCGTCGAAGGAGTTCGGGAAGCATTTTCAGGTCATCGCCGTGGACCAGCGCAACCACGGCCGCTCGCCGCACGATCCGCTGCTCGACTACCCGTCCATGGCTTCCGACCTGGAAAAGCTCATGGACCGTCTCGAGATCCGCTCGGCGCATATGCTCGGGCACAGCATGGGTGGCAAGGCCGCCATGCACTTTGCGCTCACGCGCCCTGCGCGGGTGGAGAAGCTGGTGGTCGTGGACATAGCGCCGAGAGCGTACGACCCGCATCACGACGCCATACTCGACGCGCTCATGTCGGTCGACCTCTCGGCAGTTGGTTCGCGCTCGGATGCGGATGAGGCGCTGGCGAGGCGCATTGAATCCCTGCCCATCCGGCAGTTCCTGCTCAAGAACCTCGTCTTTGATAAGGCTGCGCAGCGGTGGGCGTGGGGCATGAATCTCGACGCCATTGTTCGTCACTACCCGGAACTCATGGTGGAGATCGAGAGCGAGACGCCATTCGACAAGCCCGCCCTTTTCATCCGCGGCGAACGTTCGAACTACGTTCAGGATGAAGACCGGGCGGGCATCAAACGCCTTTTTCCTCTCTCCACTCTCGTGACGCTCAAAGGGGCCGGGCACTGGATCCACGCCGATGTGCCGGAGCCATTTGCCCGGACCGTGTTGCACTTTCTGCGTTCATAGGCTTGCCGCTGCGGCCGCCGGCCCATACGTCACCCGTTACCCTTTTGTTGAAGTGGACTTACCGTCCACCTGTAGCGCATGAACTCCGCCTCCAAGCTCAAAGACCTTCTCAAGCAGCGCATTCTGATCCTCGACGGTGCGATGGGCACCATGATCCAGCGGCACAACCTCGGCGAAGACGCCTATCGGGGCGACCAGTTTGCCGCGTCTGCTTGCGAGTTAAAGGGCAACAACGACCTGCTCTCGATCACGCAGCCGGACCTGATCCGCAGTATCCATGAGGCCTACCTTGAAGCGGGGGCGGACATCGTCGAGACGAATACGTTCAATGCCAACCCCATCTCCCTGGCCGATTATGACCAGCAGGCCATTACGAGGGAGTTGAACCTTGCCTCGGCACGGCTGGCCCGGGAAGCGGCGGAGGCATGGAGCGCCCGGACTCCGGAAAAACCTCGCTTTGTGGCCGGGTCCGTGGGGCCGACGAACAAGACCCTGTCCATTTCACCCGACGTGAGCGATCCCGGCTACCGGGCCGTCACGTTCGACGGGATGGTTGCTGCCTACCTCGAACAAGTGGAGGCGCTTCTGGAGGGCGGCGTCGATTTGCTGCTGGTCGAGACCGTTTTCGACACGCTCAACTGCAAGGCGGCGCTCTTCGCCATCCAGGAGGCCTGCGAGCGCAGAGGGCAACCGGTGCCCGTCATGATTTCCGGCACCATCGTCGACATGAGCGGCCGGACACTCTCCGGCCAAACGACGGAAGCGTTCTGGATCTCGGTTGCCCACATGCCGAACCTGCTCAGCGTCGGGTTGAACTGCGCGCTTGGAACCGCGCAGATGCGGACCTTTCTTCAGGAGCTTTCCGGCATCTCCTCCGTCCATACGAGCCTTTATCCAAATGCCGGCTTGCCGAACGCCTTCGGCGGGTATGATGAAACGCCCGCTTTCATGGCGGCAACGATCAAGGATTTTGCTGAAGGTGGTCTGCTGAACATCGTGGGCGGCTGTTGCGGCACGACGCCGGAGCACATTCGCGCGGTGGCGGAGGCCGTCTCGGGCATCGCTCCTCGGACGGTGCCTGAGATCGAGCCAATGCTTCGGCTCAGCGGACTGGAGCCGTTCGTGCTCCGCCCGCACATGAACTTTGTGAACGTCGGCGAACGCACGAATGTGACCGGGTCGCGGCGTTTTGCGCGGCTCATTCGCGAGGAGCAGTACGAGGAAGCCCTGTCCGTTGCGCGGCAGCAGGTGGAGAGCGGCGCGCAGATGATCGACGTGAACATGGACGAGGCGATGCTGGACTCGGAGGCCGCCATGGTGCGCTTTCTGAACCTGATCGCGACCGAGCCGGACATTGCGCGCGTTCCGCTAGTGCTGGACTCCTCCCGCTGGGATGTAATCGAAGCCGGTTTGAAATGCGTGCAGGGAAAGGCGGTGGTGAACTCCATTTCTCTCAAAGAAGGAGAAGAGCCTTTCCTTCAGCACGCGCGGCTGCTGCGCCGCTACGGGGCCGCCGCCATTGTGATGGCATTCGATGAACAAGGTCAGGCAGACACCCTCGAACGGCGGAAGAGCGTGTGTTCGCGTGCCTACCGGCTGCTGGTGGACGAGGTCGGCTTTCCACCCGAGGACATCATCTTCGACCCCAACATCTTTGCCGTAGCGACCGGCATCGAGGCGCATGAACGCTACGCGATAGACTTCATTGAGGCGACTCGCTGGATCAAGGAGCATCTGCCCCATGTGCATGTCTCGGGCGGCGTCAGCAACATCTCCTTCTCGTTCCGAGGCAATGACCGGGTGCGTGAGGCCATGCACGCGGCCTTCCTCTACCACGCCGTGCAGGCGGGAATGGACATGGGAATCGTTAATGCGGGGCAGCTCGAAGTCTACGCGGAGATCGAGCCGGAGCTGCTGGAGCGCGTAGAGGACGTGCTCTTCGCCCGGCGGGCGGACGCCACCGAGCGGCTCGTCACCTTCGCGGATACGCTCTCGCGCGGCGGCCGCAAGGTGGACTCAGCGGCAGAACAGGCGTGGCGGCAGGCTCCGGTCGAAGAGCGGCTGCGGCATGCGCTCGTCAAAGGCATCGTCGAGTTTATCGAAGCGGATACGGATGAGGCGCGGTTACAACGTCCGTCGGCGTTGTCCATCATCGAGGGGCCGCTGATGGACGGGATGAACACGGTCGGCGATCTCTTCGGCGCGGGCAAGATGTTTCTGCCGCAAGTCGTCAAGAGCGCTCGCGTAATGAAAAAGTCTGTCGCCTGCCTGACGCCGTTCATAGAAGCGGAAAAGCTGGAGAACAGTACCGCGCGCGCGCAGGCGCGGGTGCTCCTCGCGACGGTAAAGGGAGACGTTCACGACATCGGCAAGAACATCGTCGGGGTCGTGCTGGCTTGCAATAACTACGAGATCATCGACCTCGGCGTGATGGTGCCGGTGGACCGGATTCTGGCGGAAGCGCGGGAGAAGCAGGTGGACGTAATCGGCCTGAGCGGCCTCATCACGCCGTCGCTCGACGAGATGGCTCACGTAGCGCGAGAAATGGAGCGGCAAGAGATGACGGTTCCGCTGCTTATCGGCGGCGCGACAACCTCGCGGGTGCATACGGCCGTAAAGATCGCTCCGGCGTACAGCGGCCCGGTCGTTCATGTGCTCGATGCGTCGCGGAGCGTATCGGTCGTATCGAACCTCATTTCGGAAGAAGGGCGCGCTGCTTTTGCGGAAGGCATCGAGGCGGAGTACGCAGCCGTCCGTGCAGACCACGCCCGGCGTACGTCTCGGACGACGTTCCTGACTTATCAAGAGGCGAAAGCGAACCGCTACGCGAGTGACTGGGACACGGTGCCGATCACCGCTCCCCGCGAACCGGGCGTACACGTGCTGGAAGGCATTCCGCTGGAGAGGCTGCGGCCCTACATCGACTGGAACCCGTTCTTCATAGCATGGGAGATGAAAGGCAAGTACCCGCGCCTGTTCGATGATCCGGTCATTGGCGAGGAGGCGCGGCGCTTGTATGACGACGCCAATCTTCTGCTTGACCGCATCATAAAGGAGGGCTTGCTCAAAGCCAACGCCGTGTTCGGTCTCTTTCCAGCCTCCGCGGCCGGCGATAGCATCGAAGTCTACGACGACGACGGGCGTGTCGAGGCGGTCTTTCATACGCTGCGGCAGCAGTCGAAGAAGGGTGCAGGGCACGCCAATCGCGCCTTGTCCGATTTCGTCGCGCCGAAGGAAAGTGGACGGCAGGACTATGTCGGTGCATTCGCCGTTACGGCGGGCATCGGGCAGGAGGCGCTCGTGAACGCCTTCAAGGAGGAGCACGACGACTACAGCGCGATCATGGCGCAGGCGCTGGCGGACCGGCTGGCGGAGGCGGCCGCTGAGTGGCTTCACGAGCACGTTCGCCGTGAGGTTTGGGGCTACGCCGCCGACGAAAAGATGTCGCAGGAGGAGCTGGTGCGCGAACGCTACCGGGGCATTCGGCCCGCTCCCGGCTATCCTGCGTGTCCGGATCATACGGAAAAGTGGACAATGTGGAAGCTTCTGGATGCGGAGAACGCCGCGGGCATTCGCCTGACGGAAAGCCTCGCCATGTACCCGGCGGCCTCCGTCTGCGGTTTTTACCTGGCGCATCCCGATGCTGATTACTTCAACGTCGGAGAAGTCGGGGCGGATCAGGTGGCGGATTACGCCGCGCGCAAGGGCATGAGGGTGGAGGACGTTGAGCGGTGGCTTGCTTCGCGCATCAACTATGAACCGCTGCAAGAAGAACCTGCCTCGTGGTGACGGATCCGAGTAAGAGCAGTCCGATGCAGACGACGCGCAGCCGGTCCACGCCCGCCGTAATGCTACTCATCGGGGCAGCGCTCGTCAGCGTGATCGTTCTGGGTTTGCCATTTTTCGACCTACGGTGGGTGTCGCTGACGCACGCGGAAGCGTGGGCGGTGGTCACGTCGGCGTGGAGCGTGTGGCTGCTGGCGCGCAACAGGGTCTCGGGTTGGTGGGTAGGCATGGTCGGCATCGTGCTCTACCTGGTCGTTTTCTGGCGCGTACGCCTTTTTGGCGAAGTGGCGATCCAGAGCTTCTATCTCCTGACGAGCCTCTACGCCATTGCGGTGTGGCAGCGAGGAGGCTCAGGCGGTGAAGAAAAGCCGGTTGGCCGACTTACGAGGCAGGGTTTGTTACTGACCATCATTGGCGGCGTTGCGGCACATGCCGCCCTCTGGTACACCCTCCGGAGCGTCGAGGGTGCCTTGCCGTTCTGGGACGCGCTGACAACGACGCTCAGCTTTATCGGACAGATCTACTTGCTCCTGCGCCTCGTGGAGAACTGGTTCGTCTGGATCCTGGTAGATCTTATCTACGTGCCCCTATACGCATCCCGCGGATTGTACTTTACGAGTGTGCTTTATGCCGGATTTCTCGTGCTTGCAGTTTTCGGACTGCTTAACTTCCGGCGTCTCTACACCGAACGGCAAAGGGCGGACGAATACCCCTCATCATTTCAATAGGCGGGCAACATGAAAAAGCTGATCCTGACGGCGATTGTGTTCTGCATGGTGCATCTCGCGTGGCCTGTCGCCGCGCAGCGTGTGGCTCGGCCGGACCCTACGCGCTGGGAGCAGGAGGTGCAGGCCTTTGAGGCGGCGGACGCCAAAGCCATGCCCGAGCCGGGCGGCATCCTCTTCTACGGCTCGTCTTCGGTAAGAATGTGGAACACGCTGGAGGCGTCGTACCCGGAGTACAACATCGTCCGCCGCGGCCTGGGCGGCTCCCATATGGCCGATGCGGTCTATTACGCGGACCGCATGGCGCTGCGGTACGAGCCGCGCCTCGTGCTCGTGTATGAGGGAGACAACGATCTGGCCGACGGCTTAACGCCGGCCGAGGTCCTCGCGGAGTTCCACGAGCTCGTCACCGTCATTCAAGACAGCCTTCCCCGCACGCGCATCGCTTTTCTGGCCATCAAACCCAGCATTGCGCGCATCCAGCTCATGGATGAAGTCAGGACCACCAACAACTTGATCCGCGCCTACACGGAAGCCGATCCGCGGCTGTCTTTTGTGGATACCGCGCAGTTCATGCTCGGCATGGACGGCAACCCGCGGCCGGACCTATTTCGCGAAGACGGCCTGCATCTTAACGAGAAGGGATACGCTATCTGGAAGCAAGTGGTCGACCCCTTTTTGCTCCCGGTGCCTTGAGCGCATTGCCTGCAGACGGCCGCTTCGCGTCTACTGCAGATAGCGGTCTTCGAGTTCCTGCATGAACGCCTTCTCCTCCGGCGAATCGTCCGTGTATCCAATGAGGTGGAGGACGCCGTGGACAATGTAGCGTAGCACCTCTTCTTCAAAGGGCACGCCGAACTCCGCGTGACGTTCAGCGGCGGTGTCGAGGTCGACGTACACTTCGCCGTCGATTTTGAGCGGATCCTCGTCCTCGCTCAAGTTAAACGAGAGGACGTCGGTGAGGTAATCATGATCGAGGTAGGCGCGGTTAAGCTCGAGAACGGCCTCGTGTCCGGTGAGGACGATGCCCACAGAGACGGGTTCGGCCCCCTCGCCATGCAGCGCGCGCAGTACGGCCTCTCGCGCCGCCTTCTCATCTACCGAGAGGGTCGGGTGATCAGTCTCGATCACCACGCCTTCCGTCTCCGCTTCCTGCATCGCTACTGAAGGTCGTTGAAGATCGTCTCGGTCATCGAGAGTGAAATGCTGCTCATGACCATCTCAGAGGGAAGCAGCGTGAAGTCGGCCGAGAGGAGGCGATCGTCAACGTTGGCGAAGAGTGAGCATCCGGCTTCACGTTCGATGACCAATCCGCTCGTGACGCCGTTGCGCTTGGCGAAGAAGATCACTTCGCCGAGTTCCTGACTTGCCAGGAAGCCGGTGCAGCCCTGAAGCTGCATGAACGAGGAGGATCCGTAGACCGAGACGAGATTTCCCGGCTGTTCGTCGCAAACGGATGCGGGCAGCGCCAGATCGATATGCACTTCGACAGCGAGACGGCGGCCGCTCTGCTCGTGTACAAGCTCGAGCCGCGCCATCGCGCCGTCGTGCGAGGCCGATACGCCGAGGACGGAAGCGATCCGGTCAAGATCGGCGGAGGAGAAGGAGAACGCCATACGGTAGCCTTGCGAGCAAGGAAAAGAGAGGCCGGGATGTTAAGAGAGGCTGCAGGGAAGCTGGTTCACCACGCAAACCGCGGCAAAGCCACCCTTGTGCTTCTATGTAAAATAGAAGCAGGCCACCTTAAAAACAACGTTCTCGGCGAGGCTTTTCGTTACGCCTGGCTATAGTGCGCCTGGACGTACTCGGGAGCGGTCTCCGGCAGCGCGGTGCCGGGTGCTTCCTTGTGCGGCGGCTCGACGGGTTCGAGGCTGCGCACTTCATAGGCGTGCATTCCCTTGGGGCCGTCCCGAAGCTCAAAATCGACGACTTGGCCGGTCCGCAGGGTACGGAAGCGGCGGTCCGTGTCGATGGATGAGTAGTGGACGAATACGTCGGCTTCACCCTGGGGGTGAACGATAAAGCCATAGCCTTTCTTTGCGTCAAACCACTTGACGACGCTGCGGAAAACTGTCATGGGCGCCTCCTACTTCTGATGCGGCTGGTACCTGGTGAGACTAACCGGAGGTAAAACCGGTCTTGCGAACAGCGAATGTGCGTTACCCTACACGAGAGTGTCAGCAGGGGTGAGTACCGCCTTGCGGCAAGCAGAGAATGTGAATTATCCTCTAACTTGGAGGAAATGTAGGCACGCCGAGCAAGAGTGTCAAGATGTATTTGGCGCAAGGCCTTAAAAAAAGACTCCGCCCCGTGACGTCGGGTCCGAGCTGACGGTTGAGGTGCCGGTTTAGCCTGGTTCTTCGCCCGTAGCCGCGCGCTTGCCCCGCAAATGGTATGCGCCAGGTAGGTCGCTGCGGCCGTTGGTAGGGGCACGATAGATCGTGCCCCTACCGTAATGCCTCGCTGCAGCCGCCATGACCGGCGGGGCGGGTGCTGCCGTTCTTGCGCTCCTCTGCGCTCCCGTTATCCTCCGCACACGCCGGTATGCCATCCTGAACAGAGTGAAGGATCTACCCTTCCCGCCTTCTGAGATGTTGCAGTTCGCTCGCAACGAACCGCAAAATGCCGCCTACGGGGCCAACGTGTCGGACCCTGAGACTGCGTTCCGCACGGCTTCTCCGTAGCGCACGCGCAGCTCGTCGGCAGAGAGCCGCAGCGACGGATCATCGATCGCGGTGGCGACGCGCTGCCCAAAGTCCGCTGCCGCATCGAAGTCGCCCGCGTCCATGTACGCGAAGCGGATCATCTGCACGAACTGGGCCGCCATCTGCGCTTCGCGTTCCGACTGCGCGTTCGATATGCGGTAGAGAACGAGCGGCTCAGCCTGTTTCCAGATGCTGAGCGCTTTGTCCACGGCACCGGCGCTTTCGTACGCCTGCGCAATGAAGAGGTACGAGCGCTCGTCGCCCGGAATCACGGAGAACGGCACTTCGGTCATAATCCGGTCGAGCACGGCCAGCGCTTCGTCGCGCTCCCCCTGAAGCGCAAGCTGCTGCGCCGTGTGGGCGAAGATGTTGCGGTAGTTGTCCACCATGCGGCGGATGTTCTCGTCGTAGTAAACGTTCGGGTCGTCCAGGTTGGTGAACTTGAACTCCTTGAGCCGAGCCGCGGAAACCGCCGGCTCGATCCGCCCGAGCGCCTCGTTGTGGCGGATCGGAACGACGCGGTAGGCCTGACCTTCGAGTTGGAAGTAGTTCTGAAGATCGAGCTGGCCATCGGGGCTGACGGTTACGGCAAAGTAAACCGGGCGCTTCCACCCTTCGCGGGCGTTGGTCTGGAGGATGTCAAACGCGACCTGGTCGGCGGCGTAGAGGATGTTCAAGTTCTGACTGTAGGGCCGGCCATTCCACTGCCACCGCATCGGGCTTTCCATTCGGCTCATGGACGACGCAGGAACGGGCAGAGCGCCGTCTCCGAGCGTGGTGTCGAACTGCACGGGAAGCGCCACCTCGCGCGGCTCCCAGGCGACGGGCGCAAGCCGGTTGATCTGTTCGTCCGAGATGGAGATGGGCAGCGGCTCGGACGCTCGGGAAGCCTGGCTCTTAAGCTGCCGAACGTACCACGGCGTGTTCAAAAGGGACAGGTTGACGACGCGCACATCTTGCCGAACACCTTCGACCTCCTGCAGATACCAGAGGGGAAAAGTGTCATTGTCCCCGTTGGTAAAGATGATAGCGTCGTCGGCCACGCTCATCAGCATGTTGTAGGCATACTCCGGGGCGACGTAGTTGCCCGAGCGGTCGTGGTCGTAGTAGTTTTCAACGGTCACGAGCAGCGGAACGGCGGCGAACGTGACGGCGAAGAGGCCGAGGAGCGCCACCTTCTGCAGCGCCGGTTTGAGCCGGTCGCGAAGGGCTTCGGCGAC
The DNA here is from genome assembly GCA_963790965.1 of uncultured Bacteroidota bacterium. Lineage (GTDB taxonomy): Bacteria > Bacteroidota > Rhodothermia > Rhodothermales > DASSAV01 > CAWBQO01. The sequence goes on along the minus strand of CAWBQO010000006.1, from coordinate 212,809 downwards.
CATTTGAATGAGGCCCGTTCCGCCGAGGCCCACCCAGAAGGCAAAGGCGAAGAAGCTGGCGACGTAGGAGTAATCGCGTTCGCGCGGCTGCAATGGCGGCTGGTTCAGATAGATGATGATGCCGACGCCGGTCACGAGAAAGAAGATGAGGACGCTGAAGGCGCGTTTCCAATCTCGCATGAAGTGGAAGAGCATCCCAAAGACGCCGAGCAGAAGCGGAAGCCCGTAGTAGGCGTTCCGTGTAGAACGCTCGCTGGGAGTTTGCAGGACGACCTCGTCGCCGGTCCGCTCGAAGATTCCGGAAATCCAGGGCGCGTCCTGCGTGTCGCTGGCCTTCCCGACGAAATTCCACATGAAGTAGCGCAGGTACATATGCCCGATCTGGTATTCCCAGAAGAAATCCCAATCGGAGTTGTACTGCGCGTAGATGCGGCCATGCGACGGGTCGGGAGAGTGGCGGCGCGGGAAGGAGACGGTGCGCGACTGATCGACGCGGCCGAGCCGGTTATCGTACGTGTTGCCTTTGGCAAGCGGCGTTTCGCCGTACTGCTCGCGCTTGAGGTACGACACGATGGCCTCCGTCGTCTCCGGATCATTCTCGTCGATAGGCGGATCGGAGGCGCTGCGGATGAATATGAGGGCGTACGTCGAGTAGCCGATCAGAACCACCGTCACGCAGAGCGCAATCAGATTGAGGGCCTGATAGCCTTGCTTCTGCGTATACCAGACGGCGAGCACCACAAGGGCAACAAGGCCGACGAGCACGAGCACTGGAGCCGCTTCAGCAAGCGAGGGGAGCCACTGCACGACGCCCGGATAGATGGCCAGGAAGACAATGCAGGAGACAAGGCCCGCCGCCGCAATGCCGATCCAACGCTTGGCAGGCGTCCAGTCGGAACGGTCGAACTCGGTGAAGAAAACGATCAGCGCGATGAAGAAGACTGCCAGCAGGTTCAGCAAGTGAACGCCGATGGCAAGTCCGAACAGGTAGGCAATGAGCACGAGGTAGCGGTTCGCCGAAAGCCCGAAGGGATGCTGCCCTCCGGCGAGCACGGCTTCCTCGCGCGAGGCTTGTTCGCTCCAGACCATCACGAGCCAGACGACCGCCGCCGTGAAGAACATCGACATCGCGTAAACCTCCGCTTCGACGGCATTAAACCAGAACGAGTCCGTTGCCGCGAACGTGAGCGCGCCGATCACGCCGCCACCAAGGGCGGCCACGCGCTCTGCGAACGTCCATCCCGAGGGCGGCCCCTGCCACTGCCGAACGAGGCGCACGATGATCAGATGCGCGAGCAGGATGGTGAGCGCGCTGCAAAGGACCGACACGAGGTTTACCGACAGCGCCACGTACGCGGTCGGCACGAACATCGAGAAGAACCGCCCGATCAGCATGTAGAACGGTGCTCCCGGCGGGTGGGAAACCTCCAATCGGTTAGCGATTGCAATGAACTCACCCGAATCCCAGAACGAGGCGGTGGGGGAGACCGTCATGCCGTAGAGCACCAGTGCCCACAGGAACACGAAGGCGGCTACGAGCCGGTCGATGGTCTTGGAAGTCATAAAAGAGGATCTACATATGCGCGCGGGCTGCGCAGTCTCGCGAGGCCGGAAGGCCGTCTGTTGCAGCCGAACGCCGGACGCCCTCTATCGTTTCGAGTTCGTCAAATCCCTTCCCGCCGCTGGCCGCGCTATGGGCGGGCCGTGCTGATGAGCGACTGGAGGGTTTCCATCTCCATCTCACCATAGTTGAGCGCGAAGGCCAGCTCGCCGTTCTTGTGGAAGATCCAGGTGGAGGGCACCCAGGTGAGGGGAAGGCCGAGGAACGACTTTCGGCGCTGCGCGCGCACCCGGGACGAGCCGTAGTCCGGCAGCGTCAGTTCCACGACACGCGCGGGCAGGCTGTGGGCGTCCATCTTCTCGCGCCCGCTCAGGCCGTTGTTCCAAACGGTGACAAAGGTGAACGTCACCTCCGGGTTCGCTTCGACCAGATCGCTCCATCCCTTGCGCATTTCCGAGAGCGAGTTGCCGCACCAGGGTGCCCAGAAATGAACGACGTGGATGCCGTCAGTCTGGATCAGCCGCTGCACTTCGCGCTCGGCGTCGGTCAGCGTCGTGTCTTGAGCAGGCTGCGCCGCAGCGACGCGGATCAGCAGCAAGAGAACCGGTAGGACAAAGGCGAGGCGGCGAAGCATGGGCGGGTGGGTTTGCTAAAGAGACGAGCCGTACGGCTCGGCGTCATCATCCTCGGGTGCGGGATTACGCGGTTCATAGGCCGAGCCGGCCACTACGATCACGATCTCGCCGCGCACCCGCGGCTGCGAGGCAAAGTACGTGTGCAGTTCGCCGAGCGTTCCGCGGCGGATCTCCTCGAACTTTTTGGTCAACTCGCGCCCAACGGCGGCCCGCCGCTCACCGCCGAAAGCTTCCGCGAGATCCTTCGAGGTGCGCCCGAGCCGGTGCGGCGATTCATAGAAGACGATGGTGCGCGGCTCGTCCGCAAGCGCCGCGAGGCGGGTCTGCCTCCCTTTCTTGACCGGAAGAAAGCCTTCAAAGACGAACCGCTCCGTTGGCAAACCGCTTGCCGACAGGGCGGGCACGAACGCCGTGGCTCCCGGCAGCGCCTCCACGCCGACTCCGCTCTCGATGCAGGCGCGGACGAGGTAGAAGCCGGGATCGGAAATGCCGGGCGATCCGGCATCGGTGATAAGCGCCACGTCGGCACCGGCCTTCATCCTCTCCACGAGCTGCGGCGCCTTCCGGGCTTCATTGTGGTCGTGGTAGCTCGTGCGCGGCGTCTCGATGCCATAGTGGGAAAGGAGCACGCCCGAGGTGCGCGTGTCCTCGCAGGCCACGAGGTCCACTTCCTTCAGGATACGCAGCGCCCGGAGGGTAATGTCCTCAAGGTTGCCGATGGGGGTAGGGACGAGGTAGAGCATGGGCGGGACGAAGAGCTGATAGTCCCGCTAAGGTACGGCAGGCGCGATTTCCAAATGGAACCGTGCATCCCGCTCCGCCGGCTATGCCGCCCTTTCGCCATCAGCGGTCTCTGCCCGGCGAGCACCTCGTCCTCGGCGTCGGAAAGGCTGTAGGAGGCTGTTGCTACAAAAGAAAGCGCTGTATGTAGCTGACCATATTGACCAAAGCACCCACGCGACTACCCCGTTGAGGCGTATGCAGGGGGTGTTAGGCAGCGTTTCAGGATGACAAGCAGGGATGCGGGAGATTGCAAAAGCGAAGCAGCCGTGCCTGCCGAATCCAGAGCGCCGGTCCAACCTGCTCCACCGTTTTCCGCTGAAAGGTCAATTGGGCCGGTATACCAAACGACGGAAGGGTTGTCCTCCTTCGGAAACAAGTCGCAACCCGCATAAAGAAGCGCCGCCATGAGTACGGCCACGGGGAGGAGTGTTTTCGTGATCATGGGCGGCCTCTCAGGAAGGACTTGTATGCAGCCACGGCGGCGGTTGTTAGAATACGGCAATGCGGCTGGGTTGCCAACACCTTTCCATATCCGAATCAAAGGCACCGCGCCCGAGGTGCTTCCAAAACCTGCCTGGCCGGACGCGCAACGCTGCCGAACGCGCGCCGTGCCCACCGAGCACGCGGAGGAATGCCGCCGATCTCGCCGCCAGCCTGCGGCTACCTCGATGCTCCGCCCGGGACGCCGGCTGCCCGCTAAGATGCCCAAGTGTATTCAGCGTGACCTTTTCGGGGCTTCCACTTGCCGTCAGCAGCACGAGCGCGTGAAATAAAAGAGGCCCGACAACGCTACGCTGCCGGGCCTCGTCGTCAACAAAGAGGAAAGAAATCAGACGAGCAGCGGCGCAATAACCAGCGCCACGACCGCGATGAGCTTGATGAGGATGTTCAAGCTCGGGCCGGAGGTGTCCTTCAGCGGGTCGCCGACGGTATCGCCCACGACGGCGGCCTTGTGCGCGTCGCTGCCCTTGCGGTACGCCACGCCGTCGAACTCGATGCCGCCTTCGATGCGCTTCTTCGCGTTGTCCCAGGCGCCGCCCGCGTTGGCCTGGAAGATGGCGAAGAGCACGCCCGAGACGGTGACGCCGGAGAGCAGCCCGGCCAGCATGTCCTTGGAGATGAACCCGATGGCAATCGGCACGACGAGCGCCATGATGCCGGGAAGCACCATCTCGCGGATGGCGGCGGTGGTGGAGATGTCCACGCACTTGGCGTACTCGGCGCGGGCGGTGCCCTCGCGCAGTCCGGGGATCTCCCTGAACTGGCGGCCGACTTCCTTGATCATGTCGCCGGCCGCGCGGCCCACGGCCCCCATGGCCATGGCGCTGAAGACGTAGGGCAACATGGCTCCGATGAGAAGGCCGCCAAGCACCACCGGGCGCGACACGTCGATGGTGTCGATCCGCGCCGTCTGCATGAACGCCGCGAAGAGGGCGAGGGCCGTGAGGGCCGCCGATCCGATGGCGAAGCCTTTGCCGATGGCGGCGGTCGTGTTGCCGACGGCGTCGAGCGCGTCGGTGCGCTCGCGCACTTCCGGAGGCAATCCGGCCATTTCCGCGATGCCACCGGCATTGTCCGAGATCGGCCCGTAAGCGTCCACCGCAAGCTGGATGCCCGTTACGGAGAGCATTCCCACGGCGGCAATGGCGATGCCGTAAAGGCCGGCGAAGTAGTAGGAGCCGATGATGGCGAGCGCGAGCACGATGGCCGGCAGCGCCGTCGAGTACATACCCACGCCGAGGCCCGCGATGATGTTCGTCGCCGCGCCGGTCACGCTCTGCTCGGCAATGCCAAGGACGGGCTTGTTGTGCGTGGAGGTGTAGTACTCCGTGATCAGGCCGATAATGACGCCGGCAGCCAGACCCGTGAGCACGGCGTAGAAGACGCCAAGGTCGGAGTAGGCGATGTAGGGCACCGTCGGATCGACGACGCCGACCATGAGCGAGGACTGATACGTCCACTGGTCGGGGAGCATCCAGCGGATGATAAAGAAGGAGAGGACGGCCATGAATCCGGCCGCGCCGAACTCGCCGATGTTGAGCGCCGTCTGCGGATTGCCGCCCTCGCGCGTGCGCACGAAGAACGATCCGGCAATCGAGACAAGGATGCCCGCGGCACCAAGCACGAGCGGCAGGAGCACCGCGCTCATGCCGTTAAAGGCGTCCATGACGCCCTCAACTCCCGCGCCCGAGTGAAACACGGGAATGAAAGCCGCTCCGAGCACCATCGTACCGACAATCGCGCCGACGTAGCTTTCGAAAAGGTCTGCGCCCATGCCTGCAACGTCTCCGACGTTGTCGCCCACGTTGTCGGCAATGGTGGCCGGGTTGCGGGGGTCGTCCTCGGGGATACCTTCGTAAACCTTACCCGCCAGGTCGGCACCCACGTCCGCGGCCTTCGTGTAGATGCCGCCGCCGACGCGCGCAAAGAGCGCGATCGAAGACGCGCCGAGAGAGAAGCCGGAGATGATGCTGATAACGCGCGCAACAGGTGCCAGGAGATCAGCTCCGGCGATGTCCGCCGGGATGAAGAGGTTGCTGTAGATGGCGAAAAGGACGCTCAGGCCAAGGATGCCAAGGCCCACCACACTTAGGCCCATTACAAGGCCGCCGGAGAAGGCGACGTTGAGAGCCTGGGAAAGTCCCTTCCGGGCGGCGTTGGTGGTGCGGACGTTCGCCTTTGTCGCGACCGTCATTCCGATGAACCCGGCCAGCCCGGAACAGAGCGCACCGGTCACAAAGGACACCGCGATGACCCAGCTCGAGGTCGGCTCGGCGAAGTTGGCCAGACCGAGCAGGACGGCCACGACGAGGACAAAGATGATGAGAACCCGGTACTCGCGGCGCAGGAAGGCCCTCGCGCCTTCGGAGATCGCCGCCGAGATCTCTTGCATAAGCTCCGTGCCAGGGTCCTGCTGCCCGATCCACCGGGCGCGCAAGAGGGCGTACCCGAGCGCGAGAAGTCCGGTAAGCGGAATGAGATAGGTGATGAGCGAATTGTCCATTCCTTAGTATCCTGCGTTGACGGTGAACCGCTCCGGCAGAGGCTGGAGCGGGGTGGACCCTGAGAGTCCGAAACCGGGAGGATGGGGTGGCATCCTACTCGGGCATGGTCGTTCGGTTAAATCGGTTCATGGCGGCGATGAGGCCGTCGATCACAAAGGCTCCCGCAGCATCGACGGCCTGCAGGAGCGCTTCTTCCATCACGAGCCTTTCCGGCTGCGAGAAAGGCGAGAGCACAAAGTCCGCCTGCCTTCCTCGCGGATAGCTGTTTCCGATGCCGATCCGTAGCCGGGGAAAGGCGTCGGTGCCAAGGCGATCAATGATATCTTGAACGCCGTTGTGTCCCCCGGCGCTGCCCTGCTGCCGGATACGCACCGTGCCGACGGGGAGATTGAGATCGTCGAACACGACAAGCATAGCATCGGGCTTGAGGCCAAGCCGTCCGAGCAAAGCCTGAACGGCCGAGCCGCTTCGGTTCATGAACGTCTGCGGCTTGGCCAGTTCAACAGCCCGTCCGCGCAAGCTTCCTCGTCCGGCAAAGACGTTGCCCGGCTCGCGCGAAAGGCGAATGCCCTCCCGTTCGGCGAGGGCATCGACCACGGCGAAGCCGATGTTGTGGCGGGTGCCCTCGTACTCGGCCCCGGGGTTACCCAGCCCGACGATCAGTCGCTTGGCGGCCATGGAATCAGGAGCTTACGGCGCGGACGGCCGGTGACGGCAATCCGCGCCGGTATGCTAAAGCTCTTCCTCTTCGGCCTCGTCCGTCGCGCCGAGGAGCGACTCTTCCTCGGTTGCAGCGGCTTCCACGCGCGGCGCAGAGACGGTGACGACGGTCACATCCTGCCCTTCGTTGAACTCGATACCCGGGAGCTGCAGGTCACGAATGTGAACGGACTCGCCGATGTTGAGCGCGGAGATGTCCACGTCCACGGTGGAGGGAATGTCCTTCGGGAGACAGGTGATGGTGACCTCGTTGAGGATGTACTGCGTGCTGCCGCCCTGCGCAGTCTGGCCAACCGGAACGCCGATGAAGTTCATCGGGATCGTAAGGGTGACCTTTTCGCCCGCGCGCAGCGCCTGAAAGTCGACGTGGAGCGGATGCTCCGTGACGGGGTCGAGGTCGAGCGTCTTGAGGATGCAGTCCCACGACTTGCCACCGGCTGAAATCGAGATTCGGTGGGTTTCATGGGTGTAGATGAGCGGCTTGAGGGCCTTGGCATCTATTTCAACGGCAACAGAGTCCTGGCCGTGGCCGTAGATGATGCAGGGCACATTGCCCTTGGCGCGGGTGTCCCGAGCGGCCCTTTTGCCGGTATCGCGAAGGCCGGCCTCGATTTGAATGACATCCATTGGTTTGTATTGAAAGATTTGTTCGAGCGGGGCGGCTGAGTGCCGGCTTTGTGGCTACTGCTCGAACAGGGTTGAAACGGAATCGTCTGTGTAGATGCGGTGGATGGCGTCGGCGAACATTTCTGCGACGCTGACAACCTCGATCTTGGGTGAGGTGCGCTTGAGCGGGATCGTGTCGGTAACAATGACGCGGCTGATGTCGGACGCCTCGATGCGGTCGTAGGCGGGGCCGGAAAGCAGCGCGTGCGTCCCGGCGGCGTTGATGTCGAGCGCGCCTGCTCGTTTAAGGGCTTCTGCGGCGCTTGTGAGCGTGCCGGCCGTGTCGATCATGTCGTCGATCAGGAGCACGTTGCGGCCCGCCACTTCGCCAATAATGTTCATGACTTCGGCCTCGTTCTGGCGAGGACGCCGCTTGTCGATGAGTGCGAGATCGACGCCGAGCCGCTTGGCCCAGGCGCGCGCCATCTTCAGCGAACCAACGTCCGGCCCGACCACGACCCAGTTGTTTCCTTCGAGTTTGTGGAAATAGTCGATAAGGACGGCGGAGCCGTAGAGATGATCCACGGGTACGTCGAAGAATCCCTGAATTTGCGGCGCGTGCAGGTCCATCGTGAGCACGCGGTCCACGCCGGCGGTCGTCAGCATGTTCGCCATGAGCTTGGCGGCGATGGAGACGCGGGGTTGATCCTTTCGCTCCTGCCGGGCATACCCGAAGTACGGGATGACCGCCGTAATGCGTGCGGCCGAGGCGCGCTTGGCTGCATCCACGAGGAGCAGCAGTTCCATCCAGTTGTCCGCCGGCGGCGGTGTGCTCTGGACGATAAACAGGTCCGATCCGCGGATCGACTCCTGGTAGGAAACGTAAATTTCGCCGTCGGAAAAGTCCTTGATCGTCAGATGGCCGAGGTCCTGTCCGTGGGCAACGGCGATGGCGCGGGCGAGTTCGGGGTTGGACCGGCCGGCGAATATGGCGAGTGGTAAGTCTTTCAAGAGAGCCTTGCGCTGGATGCGTGAAAGGTCAAACCGGAGGGGCAAATGCGCGCCTGCGCCGGTGGCCGGCGAGGTGCCGGCCGGCGCACAGCCGCCGAGGAGCCGCATCCGGCGCGCCTCTTCTCAACCCTTTACGAAATACTTCAGAAGCTGCCCCGGGAGGATTCGAACCTCCACATACGGCTCCAAAGGCCGCTGTCCTGCCATTAGACGACGGGGCAATCTGCGGAAGCAGCCAGGGCTGCTTTGCAAGCAGAGCATAACAAAATACGCAGTACGCCGGGGACAGTCAATGTGTCCCGTTCAATGTGAAGGCATCTGAGAGCCTGTTGATTTACTATCGATGGGGCGCATCATAGACTTACGCGGCAACGTACGTGACTGGAATGCTATCTAACACCCTATTACATCCTAATCAAAGGGGAGGTTGCGGTGGTATTTTGGTCCGCGACGCCGGCTACATACAGCGCGTTCCATTCGTTCAACAGCCTCCTAAGCATCTGCACGCGGCGTCCGCAAGTGCGCGCGGGGACGAGTTCAGAATATGCCGAAGAAGGAGTCTCGGGCGAAACCTTCCCGTCAGCGTTCGTTGAAGAGCGCTGGAAGGGGAGTAGCACCTGTAAATAGCAGGTGCGGTCGTCGTCAATACGCTCGCGCACCGAGCCGGCGGCCGCAGCAACCCGCGAGACCTTCGCTGCCCAAGTCGGGCGGTGGAGGTTTTTGTGTTTACGTGTGGTTTGCAAGAACAAACAGGGCACTAAGCTCAGCTAAAACGCACGCTTATGAACACAGTGTCGAGCCTGATGAGCATCGCGGGCGGATTTGTGCTCCTGCTCCTCGGCGCGGAGGGACTGGTACGCGGATCGGCGGCGCTCGCGCTTCGGGCGGGACTCACCCCCCTCGTGATCGGGCTGACCGTCGTGGCGCTCGGCACGAGTAGTCCTGAACTGGTCGTGAGCGTGCAGGCGGCCTCCGCAGGACAGGGTCCTCTTTCGATAGGCAACGTTGTCGGGTCGAACATCGCGAACATTGCGCTCATCTTAGGACTCTCGGCCCTCATTCGGCCGCTGCGCATCCATGCGCAAGTGCTTCGCCTCGATTTGCCGGTGATGATCGGCTGCACGCTCCTTCTGATCGCTTTTTTGTGGGACGGGCGGTTGCTCCGGTGGGAAGGGGCGGTGCTTGCGGCGGGTCTGATCGCTTACGTCACCTTCAACGTCGTTCAGGCGCGTAAGGAGCGCGGCGGACTCTCGGAGAAGGATCTCGAAGCGGTGCTGCCGGTCCGCCGTACCCACCTTGCGGTGGACCTCGTTTTCGTGGCAGTGGGCCTCGCGCTCCTCGCCTTTGGGTCGGACTTGCTCGTCTCCGGTGCCGTTGCGATGGCGAAGCGGCTCGGGTGGAGCGAAGCCGTCATCGGGCTGACGATCGTGGCGATAGGAACGAGTTTGCCCGAACTGGCTGCATCGACGGTTGCCGCGCTCAAGAAAGAGGGGGACATCGCGGTCGGTAACGTCGTCGGGTCGAACGTCTTTAACGTGCTCGGCATTCTCGGCCTCGCGACGCTCGTCAGCCCAATGACTACCGGCGGCATTCGGCCTTTCGACCTCGGCGCGATGCTTTTTTTCGCGGTGCTGCTCCTGCCGCTCATGCGCACCGGCTTCTGCCTCACGCGCGTCGAGGGAGCCTTGCTGCTTGCCGGCTACGGCGTCTATGTTTACTTGCTACTGCCGTGACAGCGGCACTCAAGCACGCTCAACGTTGCAGGCTGCAAGGTGCCTTCGCACTCACATTCTGCGGGTCACGTCTCGCGAGGCCGGATGCGGCGCGACCACACACCCGAGACGAGACCTTTTAGTGGCTCCGGCTCGCCGATGCCGCTGAAAGGCTCGCGCATAACCGCCTCCACCAGGTTCATCAAGCGACGCGCAGTCCTGCGATCCGTCTCGATCCAGTAGCTCAGGTCATCCCGGAACTCCGGCTGAAACACAGCTTCCCGAGCCTTGCGGGACTCAGTCGCCATCGAGTCCCAAATCTTTCTTAAGGGTCGTGATGTCCACCGGTTCACCCTCTCCGCTCCGCGCCCGGTCGAGGGCCGATCGCAGGCGATCAGCGTTCCGGGGGGATCGTAAGAGATGGGCGGTTGCGATAAGTCCCTCAAGCTCGGCTATCGGGAGCATCGCCATTCCTTCCCCTCCGCGGCGGCGAATGTAGACAGGTTCTCGACTCGAGACAGACGCATCCCAAAGCTGTTGAAACCGGGCTTTTGCTTCAGAGAAGGAAACGTCCATGTTCATGCAGCGCGCGTTCGGATGTTCGGGGATTAAACTTAAGGGGACCAATAGGTTTCCGCAACCCATGGCCGCCCCGCCCCGCCGGAGTCACTTCTTCACCCGGCTCAGCTCCTCCGAGCGCGCGGTGGCTGTTGCGACGGCGTTGATGAGCATCGTGCGAAGGCCATGGCTTTCAAGCTCCGCCACGGCGGCGATGGCCGTCCCGCCGGGAGTGGTGACCTCGTCTCGCAAGATGGCGGGGTGCTTGCCGGTTTCGATCACCAGTTTGGCCGCGCCGTAGACCGTCTGCGCCGCCAGGCGAAGGGCGGTGGGGCGGGGCAGTCCCTGTTTGACGCCCGCGTCGGTGAGCGCCTCGACGAACATATACACGTAGGCCGGCCCGCTGCCGGAAAGCCCCGTCACGGCGTCCATCAGGTACTCGGGGACGATCTCAACCTTTCCGACGGCTTCGAACATGCGCCGGACCAGGGCCAGGTGTTCTTCGGTTGCGAAGCGGCCGGACGAGATCGCGGTCGCCCCTTCATCGACCAGCATGGGCGTGTTCGGCATCGTGCGGACGACGGGAATATCGATTCCAATCGTTTCCCGAAGCGTATCGGTCGTCACCCCCGCGAGAACGGAAACGAAGAGCATCTGTTCGTTCAGATGGCTCCTGATTTCCGCCAGCACATCGGCTGCCATTTGCGGCTTGACGGCGAGCACAACGATGCTTGCTCCCGTCACGGCGTTGACATTGTCCGATCCCGCTTGAATGCCGGGGAACTGCGTCTTCAGGTCGTCAAGCATGGCAGGGTTGCGCCGCGCCGCGCGGATGTGCCCGGCATCCACCTCTTTGCCGCTGAGCAGCCCGCCAATGAGCGCGCGCCCGATGTTTCCCGCCCCGATCACGGCGATTGTCTGGTTGTCAAGCATATTCGGTGGCGCAAATGAAGGGTAATGGACAGGCGAAGAGGTCCCGGCTGCATTCCGACGGGACCGGGTTGTGAGGGGCGTCTACAGGGTTCCTTTGGTCGAGGCAACCTTTCCATTTGCCTCGTCCCGCACTACGGCGGACATCAGCGCGCGGGCGGCGGCCTTAAACAGAGCCTCGATGCGGTGGTGGTCATTGCCGCCGTAGAGGACCGTCAGATGCAGGTTGCAGCGCAGCTGTTCTGCAAAGGAATACCAGAAGTGCCTCACCATGTCGGTCGAGAGGTCCCCAACGCGTTCCCGCTCGAAGGCAGCGTCGAAGTGAAGGTAAAAGCGGCCGGAGAGGTCCACGACGGCGCGGGCCAGCGTTTCATCCATCGGGACATAGGCGTGACCGTAGCGGGCAACGAATGCCTTATCGCCGAGGGCTTCTCTGAACGCCGTGCCGAGCGCAATGCCAACGTCCTCGACCGTATGATGGTCGTCGATGTGCAGGTCGCCCTTGCACCGCACTTCAAGGCCGAAGCGGCCATGGCGGGCCAAAAGGTCCAGCATGTGGTCCAGGAAACCGACGCCGGTGGCATTCTCATAGGACAAGTCCTCGTCGAGCCGCAACCGCACGAACACGTCCGTCTCGTTGGTTTGTCGGTGGATCTCGGCGGTGCGCGGCGGAAAGGCGGTTGCTGGCATGGCGGGCAGACTGAATGGGTTCGGTTGAGATGGCGCAATCTACGCACCGAGCATCAATTTGCGCGCTCTTCTTTCGCGGCAGCCGAACACGCGGGCCGGGGCGTTCGTACCATGCGGCTATTACACCGTCTCTGCAAAGGCTTCTCCCTCGACGCTCAATATGTCTCTCCCGGAGTTCAAACGCACCCTCGTCACTTCTGCGCTACCGTACGCGAACGGCCCGCTGCACCTGGGCCATCTGGCCGGCGCGTACCTTCCCGGCGATCTGTATTGTCGTTACAGCCGCCTAAAAGGCCGGGATCTCGTTTATATCTGCGGCTCGGATGAGATGGGCGTCGCGATCATGATGCGCGCCTACAACGAGGGCGTCACGCCGCAGGAGGTCGTGGATCGCTATCATAGCGTCATCAAGGAGAGCTTTGAACGCTTCGGCATGAGCTTCGACTATTATGGCCGAACGACGTCCGACATGCACCGGCGCACCTCTCAGGAGATCTTTCGTACGCTCGCGGAAAAAGGCGCGTTCAAGATCAAGGCGGAAAGGCAGCTCTTCGACCCTGAAGCCGGTATCTTTCTCGCAGACCGTTTTGTGCGCGGCACTTGCCCCGTTTGCGGCTACGAAGATGCTTATGGCGATCAGTGCGAGCGGTGCGGCACTTCGCTGAGTCCTACCGAACTTATCGATCCACGCAGCGCGCTGACGCAGGCGGTGCCGGAGCTGCGCGAAACGCTGCATTGGTACCTGCCGCTTGGCGACTGGCAAGAGAAGCTCGCTGCCTGGATCGAGACGCATCCGGAGTGGAAGCCTAACGTGCTCGGGCAGGTGCGTAGTTGGCTCGCCGAGGGATTGAAGGACCGTGCGATGACGCGCGACATCCCCTGGGGCGTGCCCGTCCCGCCGGATGTTGCCGAAGCGGCAGGGGTCTCCGCCGACGGCAAAGTGATTTACGTCTGGTTCGACGCGCCCATCGGCTATATCTCCGCCACGCGCGAATGGGCGGAGCAGGAGGGCGACCCGGAGCGCTGGCGCACCTACTGGCAGGACGAGCAGACGCGGCTCATCCACTTTATCGGCAAAGACAACATCGTCTTTCACTGCCTCATGTTTCCGGCCGTGCTCATGGCGGAGGGGCGCTATGTGTTGCCGGAGAACGTGCCCGCCAACGAGTTCCTGAACCTGGAGGGACGCAAGCTTTCCACGAGTCGCGGCTGGGCCGTGTGGCTGCACGAGTATCTGGATGCCTTCCCGCCGGACCTTCTCCGATACGCGCTTGCCTGCACCCTGCCGGAAACGAAGGACGCCGATTTCTCCTGGTCCGATTTTCAGGCGCGGGTTAATTCCGAGCTGGCCGACGTGCTCGGCAACTTTGTCAATCGGACGCTCACGTTCGCGCAACGGATGTTCGACGGCCAGGTGCCCGAACTCGTCTCACCGAGCGAGACCGACCGCGAGGCGCTGGCGGCACTTGCCGAATTTCCCGCCAGGATCGGCGCGGCTTATGACGCCTTCCGCAACAGGGAAGCGGTGTTCGAGACGATGAACCTCGCGCGGCTCGGTAACAAATACTTCAACGACACCGAGCCGTGGCACACGCGGAAGACGGATCCGCAGGCGTGCGCGAACACGGTCTATGTTTCCCTTCAGATCTGCGCCGCCCTATCCATTCTGATGGAACCAGTCGTTCCGTTTGCAGCCGATCGACTGCGTGACATGCTGAACCTGACGGGCGTGCGAAGCAGTTTGCCCGGCGGCGATTCAACGCAAGGGCGCGGCTGGGACGAGGCCGGGCAGCCCCTATTAGAAGCCGGGCACCGGCTCGGCACCCCCGACATCCTATTCACCAAAATAGAGGACGAAGCCATCGAAGCGCAATTTAACAAGCTGCAGCAGGGTGCCGATGCGCCCGCAGAAAGTCAGAATGAAGCGCAACCCGCCGAAGAAGCAAAGCCGTTCGGGCCGCTGAAAGAGGAGATCGTCTACGACGACTTTGCGAAGGTTGACCTCCGCATGGGCACCGTCATCCTGGCCGAGCGCGTGCCGAAAGCAGACAAGCTCCTGCGGCTCGAAGTCGACCTCGGCTTTGAGAAGCGGCAGATTCTCGCTGGCGTAGCCGAGCAGATGACGCCTGAAGAACTCGTCGGCCGCAAGGTGGCAGTGGTGGCAAACCTCGCGCCGCGCAAGCTACGGGGCTTCGAGAGCCAGGGAATGCTCCTCATGGCGGAAGACCGGGAAGGCCGCTTGTCCCCCCTTACGTCCGGTGGTGAAGACGGCGCGGTCATCCGCTAAGCGCCGGCCATGGCCCCGAGTATCCAGGCGCAGCCGAGCGCGGCGTAGATGCCGAGAATGTAGCCGGCCACGGCCATGAGTAGTCCGACGGGTGCCATCGCTGGATGGTACACGCCCGCCACGATGGGAGCGGACGCAGGGCCGCCTATGTTCGCCATGCTTCCCGTCGCGACGAAGAGAAGCGGCGCGCGCACGAGCCGCGCGACGAGGAAGAGGATGGAGATGTGAACGGCCATCCAGAGCAGTCCGGCCGCGAGAAAGGCGGGGGCGGCGAGCACCGCCTTCAAGTCGGCCTGCGCGCCGATGGCGGTGAGCAGCAGGTAGAGCGCCACGTAGCCGAGCCTCGACGCGCCGTAGGTCTCGATCTCCCTGACGCGCGTAAAGGAGAGTGCCAGCCCCACCGTGACGACGATCAGCACGGCCCATGTGGTCTGACTTATGATGGTAGGATCTCCGAGGGCCGGCAGCTTCTGGCCTGCCTTGACGGCCAGAATGGCTCCGGCAAACCCCATCCCTGCGATGACGGCGGTGTGCCGGATCGTGATAGGATGGCGGTGCGCATCGAGCGAGGCGAGATGGCGGTTCGTCTCCTCGATGGCATCGAGGCGCGCGCCTACGGCGGCGTCATAGCGCCCTTGCCAGCCGCTCATCAGCAGCAGGACGGCCATCCAGCCGTAGCCGACGACGGTGTCCACCACGATGACCGGCCCCATGATGGAGTCCGGGGTGCCGACACTTTCGGCAATGGCAACGAGGTTGGCGGTTCCTCCGATCCAGCTCCCGGAGAGGGCCGCGAGTCCCTTCCAGGCTTCGGGAGGCAGCCAGTGTTGGAAGACGAAGAACGCCACCGGTCCGCCAACGACCGTGCCGAGCGTTCCCGCCAGCATCATCACGAGCGCGAGTCCGCCGAGGCGCAGAATCGCCGGGACGTCGACGGAGATCATGAGGAGCAGCAGGGCGACCGGCAGCAGGTACGTCGTCATCCACTCGTAGACTGGCGAGGAGGGCGGCGTGATGCCGAGCGTGGTGGAGATAGTCGGGACGAAATAGACGAAAAGCACCGCCGGCAGCACCCGGAAAATGCGCTCCAGCGCCCGAACGCCGCTCAGCCAGAAAATAACCGCCATCACCCCCGCGAGGTAGGCGAAGACTGCCCTCGGATCTTGAAGCATGGCAGTCGGGGCGGCGTCGGGCATACCGGCAGGAGTAGGAGCGCGAAAAACCTAATATAAGGCAGTCCCGCCCGGCACCGGCGGCGCTCGGCCGCCCCGCGTTCTCCCAACCGCCGGTTAGTCAATCCAGACGGTCTTGGTGTTTACGAACGCCCGCAGTCCCTGCGAGGAGAGTTCGCGTCCGTAGCCGCTTCCTTTGATGCCGCCGAAAGGCATCCTCGGGTCGCTCTTTACGATGCTGTTGACGAAGGCGCAGCCCGCCTCCAGGCGCAGCGCCACGGCCTCACCCTTTGCAAGGTCCTCCGTGAACACGGCACCGCCAAGCCCAAAAGGCGTCGCATTGGCGAGTTCGAGGGCATGATCGGCATCCGATGCTATCGAGATCGACGCCACGGGACCGAAGATCTCCTCTTCGAAAGGCACCATTCCCGGCTTTACATGCTCGATCACTGTAGGTGGATAGAAGTAGCCGGTGCCTCCGGGAATCTCGCCCCCGGTCAGAAGCTTCGCACCCTCGCCAAGCGCCCGCTCCACCTGGTCGTGAATCTCCTCCCGCAAGTCCGCTCGCGCGAGGGGGCCGACTTCCGTGTTCTCGTCCATCGGGTCGCCGAGGCGGAGCGCCTTCATTCGCTCGACGAACCGGCGGCAGAACGCGCGCGCCACCGGAGCCTCGACGATGAAGCGTTTGGCTGCAATGCAGCTCTGCGCGTTGTTCTGCATTCGCCCGCGCACGCCGAGTTCGACGGCCCGTTCGATGTCCGCATCTGCCAGAACGATAAAGGCATCCGAGCCGCCGAGTTCGAGAACGGAGGGTTTCAGGTGTTTTCCCGCCGCCGCACCGACGGATCTGCCCGCCGCCGTGCTGCCGGTCACGGTTGCCGCCTGCACCCGCGGATCGGCGATGACGCCCTCGACCGCATCGGAGGAGATGATGAGCGACTGAAACTCGTCGGCGTCGAAGCCGGCCTGCCGGAAGAGGTCCTCGATAGCGACTGCGCACCCCATAACGTTGGAAGCGTGCTTGAGTAGCCCTACGTTGCCGGCCATGACTGCCGGAGCGGCAAAGCGGAAAACCTGCCAGAAGGGGAAGTTCCACGGCATCACCGCGAGAACGGCTCCGAAGGGCTGATAGGCAACGTAGCTCTTTGCAGCGTCGGTGCTAACCGCCTCGTCGGCCATAAAGCCTTCCGCATGTTCGGCGTAGAAGCGGCACGCGAGCGCGCACTTTTTCACCTCCGCGACTGCCTCGGCGATGGGCTTACCCATTTCGCGCGTCATGATCTCCCCGAGCCGGCGCGCGTCAGACTCCAACCGGCTGGCGAGCCGGTTCATCTTTTCCGCGCGTTCGGCAAAGGAGGTGTGCCGGTGGGCCTCGAACGCCGATGCTGCTCGGCCGAGCCGTTCGTCGAGTTCCTGAGGCGAAAGGTATGCGTAGCGGGCGATCTCTTTCTCGGTGAAAGGATTTACGGAGCGGGCAGGCATAGGGGGCGGCGACTTGTTGGATGAAAACTTGATGATCCCGGCCAGTGTTCTTTATTCGGGACGGGGCGCACTATCTTTTGGTTTCCACTGGAACGGCTATCGAATCTTCGTACGTCTTTGATAGAGCATCTACCTCACGACCCGGATGTAACTTCGCCGGAAGGAGCGGCACCGCCGCACGCCACCGACGCATTGTCGGCGCTGCTTGGCTTCCAGGTGCAGAACACGGCGCTGTTCGACCAGGCCCTGTCGCACCGGTCGCTCTTTCGGGAAGACGTGGAAAGCCACCTCGTCTCAAATGAACGGCTCGAGTTCCTCGGCGACGCGGTGCTCGGGTTTGTCGTGGCGGAGGAAGTGTATCGCCGCTACGAGCTTCAGGACGAAGGATTCATGACGCGGATGCGCTCCAAGCTGGTCAACGGAGCCTATTTGGCCGCCGCAGCCGGGCGAATCGGCCTCGGTGCGTTCGTCAAGATGAGCGGTAACATGGAGGCTACGGGAGGGAGAAAGAACACTTCCATTCTCGCCGACGCCTTCGAAGCCGTTCTCGGCGCGCTCTACCTCGACGCGGGCATGGAGGCGGCGCGGACGTTTGTGTTTCGGGCGCTGCTGCAGGACGTTGATCTCGACCGTGTGGCGGAGCGGAATGAGAACTACAAGAGCCTGCTGCTGGAGTTCGTCCAGTCGCGCGGGTGGGCGCAGCCTGTCTACGCCATCGTGGCTGAGGCGGGGCCGGGACATCAGAAGGAGTTTACGGCGGCGGTGACGGTCATGAACAAGGCGGAAGGGCAGGGCACGGCCGCGAGTAAGAA
This sequence comes from uncultured Bacteroidota bacterium, assembly GCA_963790965.1. Lineage (GTDB taxonomy): Bacteria > Bacteroidota > Rhodothermia > Rhodothermales > DASSAV01 > CAWBQO01. Next base: position 194,845 of record CAWBQO010000006.1, on the reverse strand, counting down.
GGGAGCGGAGCAGATTGCTGCTCGCCGGGCGCTTGCAGCGCTGGAGCAAAAGAAACGCGCGGGCGATGATGAATAGACGATGCGGCCGCCTTGTTAAAGAACCCGCCTTCTCCGGGCCTGTTTAACCATAGGAGTTCGAGAAGCCTGATCTCGCCCGCCTCCTCTAGCAGATATAACTTTTCCTTACGACTACCCAGATGCCAGTTAATCTCTATAATAAACAGCGGTTTGCTTCCCGTCACCTCGGTCCGTCACGCGCTGAGGTTCGGGAGATGCTCCAGGCCGTCGGCGTAGCCGATTTTCAGGAACTCATCGGGCAAACGATCCCCGAAAACATTCTGCTCTCTCGGGACCTCGACTTGCCGGCTCCGCTGGACGAAGCGGCGCTGCTGGAACGCGCCCGAGAGCTTGCCGGGCGCAATGAACCGGTCCGTTCGTTCCTCGGCATGGGTTACTACGACACCTTCACGCCGCCGGTCATACAGCGCAACATCTTCGAGAATCCAAACTGGTACACGCAGTACACGCCCTATCAGGCGGAGATTGCGCAAGGGAGGCTGGAGGCGCTGCTCAACTTCCAGACGATGGTCGTTGACCTTACGGGGCTGGAGATTGCCAACGCCTCGCTCCTCGACGAAGGCACTGCGGCCGCCGAGGCGATGATGATGTTCAACCGTTCGGCCAAGAAAGGAAACCGCACGAAGTTCTTTGTCTCCGAGGAGTGTCATCCGCAGACCATAGCCGTCGTGAAGGCGCGCGCCCTGCCGATCGGCGTGGAAGTGGTCGTGGGGGATCACGAAGCGATGGAGCTTACGGACTCGTACTTTGGCGCGCTGGTCCAGTATCCCGCCACGGGCGGCGCGATCTACGACTACGCGGACTTCTGCGAAAAAGCCCACGCGGCCGGCGCTTACGTCGTCGTTGCGGCGGACTTGCTCGCCCTCGCCTTGCTCCGGCCGCCCGGCGAGTTCGGCGCGGACGTGGCGGTCGGAAGCACGCAGCGCTTTGGCGTACCGATGGGCTACGGTGGCCCCCACGCGGCCTACTTTGCCGCTCACGAGGATTTCAAGCGCCAGGTGCCCGGGCGCATCATTGGGGTCACGGTTGATGCGGATGGCAACCAGGCGCTCCGCATGGCCCTACAGACGCGCGAGCAGCACATCCGGCGCGACAAAGCGACTTCGAACATTTGCACCTCGCAGGTGCTGCTGGCCGTTATGGCCGGCGCTTACGCCGTCTATCACGGCCCCGAAGGCATCCGCCGCATTGCCCAACGGGTTCATGATCTGACGAATGTTCTCGCCCAGGGACTGCGGGATCAGGGCTACGGCATCCGCAACGAGGCGTTCTTTGACACGCTGCAAATCGACCTCGCCGGGCGGCCGCTGCAGGACGTTCTGGATGCTGCGGAAGCAAACAGGGTCAACCTGCGCATTTTTGAAGACGGATCGGTCGGGGTTTCGCTCGATGAGACCGTCACGACGGACGACCTCGACACCCTCTTCGCCGTCTTCGACCGGGGCGGTGAGGAAGTCCTTGCGGAAGAGGTCGCGGAGCACGTCGAGGCGGGCTACGGAGGGCCGCTTGCGCGCACGTCCGCATACCTGGAGCATCCCGTCTTCCATTCGTATCGTTCGGAGACGGAAATGATGCGGTACTTGCAGAAGCTCTCCTCGCGCGATCTTTCGCTCACGACGAGCATGATCCCGCTCGGGTCCTGCACGATGAAGCTGAATGCGGCCGCCGAGCTGATGCCCGTGTCCCTACCCGGATTCAGCGGCGTACACCCATTCGCGCCCGAGGAGCAGGTGGAGGGATACCACGTCGTCATTGACGAGCTGCAAGCGTGGCTGGCGGAGATCACCGGATTTGAGGCCGTTTCCCTTCAGCCCAACTCGGGCGCTTCCGGCGAGTACACGGGCCTCATGGTCATCCGCGCCTATCATGCGAGTCGCGGCGAGGGGCACCGCAACGTGTGCCTTGTGCCGGACTCCGCGCACGGCACCAACCCGGCCAGCGCCGTCATGGCGGGGATGCAGGTGGTGGTGGTGGCGACGGACGAGAAAGGCAACATCCGGCTGGACGACCTCCGCGAGAAGCTGCAGAAGCACGCCGACCGGCTCGCGGCGTTCATGATTACCTATCCGACAACCTACGGCCTTTTCGAACGACCGATCAGCGAAATATGCGACCTCGTGCATGAGCATGGTGGGCAGGTGTACCTCGACGGCGCGAACATGAACGCCCAGGTCGGCCTGTGCCGTCCGGGCGACTTCGGGGCGGACGTGTGCCATCTTAACCTGCACAAGACGTTTGCCATTCCGCACGGCGGCGGCGGGCCGGGGGTGGGGCCGATCGGCGTAGCGCCGCACCTGGTGTCGTTCCTGCCGCGTCACCCTGTCGTGCCGGTGGGAGGTGAGGAGGGCATCGGCCCGGTGTCGTCGGCACCCTATGGCAGCGCAAGTATCCTGCTCATTTCCTGGGCCTACATTGCGATGATGGGCGCGGAGGGACTGCGGCGCGCGTCCGAGCTTGCGATCCTGAACGCCAACTACATTGCCAAAAGGCTGGAGGGAGCTTACAAGATCGTCTACAGGAATATCAATGGCCGCGTGGCGCACGAGTTCATTCTCGATCTGCGCCCGCTGAAAGCCTCTTCCGGCATCTCCGAAGTTGACGTTGCTAAGCGCCTGATGGACTACGGATTCCACGCCCCGACGATGTCCTGGCCGGTCCACGGCACCATGATGATCGAGCCGACGGAGAGCGAGTCAAAGGCCGAGTTGGACCGCTTTTGCGAGGCCATGCTCAGCATCCGGGAGGAGATTCGGGAGGTGGAACTCGGCATCGCCGATGCGACGAAGAACGTGCTGCGGCAGTCGCCGCACACGGCCTCGTTCGTACTGCAAGACGAATGGGACATGCCTTACGGCCGCGAAAAGGCAGCCTTCCCCGCGTCTTATAGCCGCGATGCGAAGTTCTGGCCCTCCGTCCGCCGCGTCGACGACGCCTACGGCGACCGTAACCTCATCTGCTCCTGCCCGCCGGTGGAGGAGTACGTGGACATGCAATAGGCTGTTGCAATAGTGGAATGCGCTGTGTGTAGCTGACGATATGGATCAAAGTACCGGCCTAACATCCCCCTGAGGCGAATTCAAGGGGGCGTTAGGCCGCTTTGCAGGTTCGTTCAAGGGCCTGATAAAGGGTAGTGCATCACACCGATTATGAGCAGCCTTTTAGCAGTCTGGGAGGACAGATCCTTCACTTTTTTCAGGATGACACTCCGGGGGGATGGAGGATGACGGGGGGCACGTTGTTGTTCTTGTCCGGGGCGACGGGCAGGCGGGGGTGCGTCGTTGCTCGGTGAGGAGGTCCCTCCGCGCGGCGGCGGATGAGGCGGGTTCATGATGAGGGTCCGTAGCGCCGCCTTGGTCGGGATGACACTCGGGGAGGGCGGAGGAAGCGGGAACGGGATGAGCGCCGGGAAGGGCCGCACCCTCCCCACCGTGTCATGCGGGCGCAGCGAAGCATCTCAGCCTTCCGGGAGAACAGATCCTTCACTTCGTTCAGGATGACACTCCGGGGGATGGAGGTTAAGGGCAGCACTGAGGACCCTAAGAAGGGCCGCACGTTGTTGTTGTTGTCCGGGCGGGCAGCCGGTACATCTTGCCCGGTAGGTCCTTCTCAAGGAATGCCGCCACTTTGCGCGAGGCCTCGGCGACGCGGGTGACGGCAATGCCCGTGTGGACGTGCATCGCCTCCAGTAGATACGCCGTGTCCTCGGTGGCAATGTTGCCCGTCGCGCCCGGTATGAAGGGGCAGCCGCCGAGGCCGCCGAAGGACGTGTCGAAGCGCGTGACGCCGCACTCGAGCGCGGCGACGACGTTGGCAAGCCCGAGTCCGCGCGTGTCGTGCAGGTGCAGCACGAGCGGCGTCGACCCGATCGCTTCCTGAACGGCCTCGACGCGCTCCCGGACCATGAGCGGATTGGCCATGCCCGTGGAATCGGCGAGGGAGATGGACTCGACGCCCAGATCGGCGAACCGGCGGCAGAGATCGACCATTAACGGTAGCGGCGTATCGCCCGGCTCGGCGTAGCCAAAGACCGTCTGCAGCCCAATCTGCGGCTGCAACTCCAGCTCGTGTGCGCGGCGAATCATCCCCTGTGCCCCTCGAATGCCTTCGGCAACGCTCATCTCTGCATTGTCGCGGCTGTGGCGCTCGTTCGTAGCGATGGAGAGGTCGACGTATTCCAATCCGGCCGCGTGCGCCCGTTCGAGGCCGCGCCCGTTGAGGGCCAGACCGGTGTACGTCACGCCGGGCCTCGCCCCGAGCCGGCGGCATACCTCCTCTGCATCCGCCATTTGCGGCACCCGCGCCGGGTGGACGAAGGAGGTTACCTGTATGCGAGACAATCCGGCATCCGCCAGACGCTCGATCGTCTCCGCCTTCAGCGCCGTTGGGATAGGCGTGGCCTCAAACTGGAATCCGTCGCGGGGTCCCACTTCGCACAATTCGGCAGACGCTGGAAGGCTGTTCATAAGTGTCGTAGATCGTTCAAGAGCCTTTACAATGCGCTCCTCGGTTCTTCAATGCCGATCTCGCGCTCGATAGATCTCAGGCGAATACCCTTCGAGGAGAAGCCGAACAGGTCTTCGGGGGAGAAGACGAGGCGGAAGGCGTGGTCCTCGAAAAAGGCCTCGAACTTGGCGGTAAACTCATCGAGGCGCTTCAGGTAGTAAGCCGTATTCTCGTCCGGCGAGGCGGGATCCCACGCTTCCGCCAGGCGGCAGTTCTCGAAGGAGGTCACGCCGGAAACTGTGCCGGTAATGTAGTAAGATACGCGGTCCCCTTTTCGCGCGATCCGACCCGTCTCCTGCGCGCGCGCGATGGCAAGCTCGTAGGACGCCGCTCGCGGGCGCTTGCCGCTGCGCACATCCTGCTCGTACTGCGCCGGCGTGTCTTTAAGCGTCTCCGTTCGCGAAAAGCTCTGCACGCCCTCTTCCCAATGGTGCTGCACGACGGCGTCCCGCGCCCGAAGGTAGAGCGCGTGCAATCCGTCCACGTTTTCCTCCAGTAGCAGCCGGACGGCTTCTCGCACAAACTGCCGACCGAAGCGCTCGTTGGACCGAGAGATGAGGGACGAGCCTTTGAACTTCAGGCGGTAGTCGTAGCCAAGGAGCGCGTAGTTCTTCTTCTTGAAGGAAAGCATCTTGCGAAACCGCCCCTCATACCCGACGCGAATTCCGGCGGGCATCCTCTCGCTGATCTGGCGTATGTAGTCGCGCTCCTGCTCTTCGCCGCTGATGTGCGGTGGCGGGACGAAGAGCACGCCGTCCGTGTCGACTTCAATGACGCGGCCGCCGTCCTCGCGGATCAAGGCCATCATCTTGCGAAGGAGACGCTGCCCGGTTGTGGCGACGCGGTCGGCCTCCGAGAAGTCGTTGAAGAGCGCCATGCTGAAGCCGAGGACGCCGTAGAATGAATTGATGAGGATCTTGAAGGAGGACTGCCGCGCATCGAGTTCGCTGCGTTCTTCCTCGCTGCCGACCGAGCGCATTCGGCTCTTGGCGTCCAGGCGCAGCGTCGTCAGGCGGCGGAGCAGAAGAGGGAAAAGATCCAGGTCGTCCTGCTCCGGCTTTACGTCGAAGTTGAGCATGATCGACGGATACAGACTCTCCACGTCCGCGTAGAGCACCGGTCCGACGACCCCGGTGATGAACACGTCCGTGTAGCCGCCCGCGGACTGCGTGCCCCGTTCACACTGCGGCAGCGAGTGGGTTTGCCGCAGGTATTCGCGGACGAAGAGGGACTCGATTTTGGCGGCAGGACCGGTGCGGGCGGCCTGGCCGTACGGCATCGGCAGCATTTGGGCGAGATAGAAGGCGCTGCCGGAAAGGTGGCGGCCGAGCCGTTCAGTCTCGATCACGTCGTCGCGGGCGTAGGCGAGCAGGCGTTTCGGGTCCTCGCGCCAGAGTGCTGCAATCGCATCGCCTTCGACGTAGGTGCGCCCGGGCGCGGCGAGGCCGAAGTACCGCGCGGCCACCTTCAGGCTGTATCCCGGCAAGTTGCGCTTGACCGTGTCGAAAGCCAGCACCTGAAAGTACACGTCGATGACGTGCCGGCCCGCTATTTCATACGCCGTAAAGTCGATGCTGCGTTCGGCAAAGCGAATGCCGGAGGAGTATGTTCGCGGCGGAGTGCCGTCACGCCCGAGTCCCATCACTACGCCGTGCCGCTCGCAGCGCTTGGCGAGGTAGGGCAGGTCGAACGCAAAGAGGTTGTATCCTTCGATCACGTCCGGGTCGCGCTCCTGCACCTGCCGGACAAAGGTCTCCAGCATCTCCTTTTCCGTGCCGTCTAGGTTGTGGATAAGCCGCTCCATCCGCGGTTGTCGCGCATGGCGATGATGATGATGCCGTCTTGTTCTCGCGCGGCATTCGGAAAGCCCTCCTCGGAATAGGTCTCGATGTCGATCTGCATCCGGTGCAAGTCCTCGAAGGCCATCCCCTTGAAGAGGGTGCGGCCGCTCTGGACGAGGTACTGCTGCGCGGGCGTGCCGGAAAGGTAGAGCACGTCAGCGCGGCGGATGCCGGGGCCGAGCGCCCGCTCGACGTGCCGGATGGCATCCCAGTAAGCGCTCCACGTCTGAAAGTAGACAAGATGCCGGAAGTGGTTCTCTCCTTCGAGCTTCCGGATGCGGAACCGCTGCGCCGAAAAGGTCTGGAGAAACGCCCGGTCCGAAAGGAAGAAGAACGGGTAGACCGGCGCTTCTTCCTTCAGGACCGAGCGGCCGTCGTCCGATCTCCGGTAGACCGTCATGAGCGCCTGCTCGTCGTCGGAGGTGCCGCGCAGCGGCTCGACGGCCACGATCCGCGCGGCGGGGTCTTTTCCGAACAGGGCTTCGTCGTAGGCCGGTTCTTCCTGTAGCATCGGGCGGCAAAGCGAATCAGGGCTGAAAAAGAATTTCAACCCTGATTCTGCCCTTTTGATGCACCCGGCGCTTTCGGCCTACACGGCAACCGTCAGGCGTCCATGCTCTTCATTGAGAAGGATTTCGAGCGTGGCGAGTTCACGCTGCAGTTCGCCGAGCGCTTCTTCGGCTGCCGAAAAGGCTCCCGCACGCGCGGCTTCCTCCACTTTGCGCGAGGCGTCGAGCGACGCCGTGGCACAGACGACGCCTACCGTCCCGCGCAGCCCGTGCGCAAGCGAGGCAAGGCGCGTCCAGTCAGCGGACTGCCGGGCGTCTTCGAGCGCCACGCGCTTTTCAGCGATGCCCTCTATCGCCATGGAAAGGAGCTGTTCTGCGACTTCGGTTTCTCCGTCCACTTGCGCCATGAACGCTTCGCGGTCAAACGCGAGGTTCGTCGCAGCGAGGGCAGGCACTTCCGGCGCGCGCCCGGAGGCGCACCACCTGGCGAGCGCGTCCAGAAGGGCGCTCTTGCGCACGGGTTTGGAAATGTAGTCGTCGGCTCCGGCGGCCTGGCACATGGTTCGGTATTCCTCGCCCGCGTGCGCCGTAACCGAGATAATGGGAATGCGCGAAAGCCCCCGTTCGGCTTCAATTTTGCGGATCTTTGTGGTCGCTTCGAGGCCGTTCATGACCGGCATCTGAACGTCCATCAGGATAATGTCGTAGCCGCCCCGTTCGAACGCCGCTATGGCTGCCTGGCCATCTCCCGCGACCTCCACGTCGTGCCCCTCGCGGCCAAGAAGCCGCCGCATGAGAAGCTGGTTGGCCGCGTTGTCTTCCGCCACAAGGATGCGCAGTTTGCGGGCCGGTTCGGCCAAGACCGAGGTCGCCTGCCCGTCGCCCGGCGAAAGTGAAGCCGGATTGAACGAGCGGCCGTCGGCCTGCGCCTCAGCCACGGGTGCGGGTTGGAGGACGATACAGAAGGAGAAGATGCTTCCGCCCGCCGGGTTCGGATCGACGCGAATGTCGCCGTTCATAAGGTGTACGAGCCGCTCGGAAATGGCGAGACCGAGACCGGTGCCGCCGTGCCGCCGCGTCGTGGAGCGGTCTGCCTGCTCAAAGGCGCTGAAGATAGCCTCCCTCCGGTCCTCGGGAATGCCGAGGCCGGTGTCGGTTACGCTGACAAGCAGTTCGACCGAACCGCCTTCGAGAGGCCGATGGCCGATGTGTATTTTGACACCGCCCTTTTCGGTGAACTTGAGTGCATTGCCGACGAGATTGATGAGAATCTGCGAGAACCGCGTCGGATCGCCGATGACTTCCACCGGCACGGTGGCGTCGATTTCCTTTTCCATCGTGAGGTGCTTCTGCTCAGCCTGGTAGAGGAAAGGCCTGAGGGCGGCGCACATGGTATCCCGCAAGTTGAACCGGATCGACTCCAGCTCAAGCCTGCCCGCCTCGATTTTCGAGAGATCCAGAATGTCGTTGATGATGGTCAGCATCAGGCGCGCCGATGAGGAGGCGACGGTCAGCATCTCGCGTTGGTCTTCCGTAAGATCCGTTTCCAGCGTCAGTTCGGTCATGCCGATCACGCCGTTCATGGGCGTGCGGATCTCGTGGCTCATGTTGGCGAGGAAGGCGCTCTTGGCGCGGCTCGCCGATTCCGCTGCGTCCTTCAGACGGGCTTCGTTCTCCAGTTGTTGGCTAATGAAGGCCGTTTGCTTCTGAACCCGTTTGCGCAGCAAGCCCACCCACGTTAGCGAGACGCTGATGCCGAAGAGCAAGAGTGCAAGTGCCCCAACGGTGTGCCGCATCGTCCACCATGGCGCGGCGCGGGAGACGTGTACGTCTGCCGGCGAGCGAAGCAACAGGGTGAAGCTTTGCACCGGATTCTCGTTGCCGGTGGGCGCGTCCGTGATGACCCGGCAGATTCCGATCATCCGCACGAGGCTGCCTTCCGCCCAGCGGCCGGCACCGCCTTTATTCCTCTTCAGTACCGCGCTGAACGTAACGCCTCCGGACTCGATCAGGAGAATCTGTTCGTTCTGCGTTGCCGTGTTGCGAACGACGCGGCCGGAAGCCTGCACGAGCCGCGCGTCGTGGCGGCCGGTCATTAGTTCTTCCAACGCGACGGGTTCAGCCTGGGGCGTTTTTCCGGGGCCAATGACACGGTAAATTGCGTCGTCAATGGAGGGCGTATAGGAGCCTGGGTGCGGGTAGCCGACGACGCTGATCTCGTCCCCGATGTGCAGCGGCGTGTCCTGGCGCGTTTGCACATACATCCCCCGCTCGCCGTCGGTGAGGTACAGTCCCTCGCCCGGAGCGATGAAGGTAACTGAACCCTTCACATGAACGCGGCGGCTAACGTCTCCCGTGGGGCTGAACTGCTGAAGCGTCCGCAAGGGCTGTACCGCCTGGGAAAAGGGGTCCGACGGGCCTGCTTCGAGCGCCGTCACGTAATCGATGGAGGGAATGCGGATCTCCGGCGTGATGATCTGACGGTACTCGTTAAAGCGCGCGGTCAGAATGCCCTGGATGCGCACCCTCGCGTCGAGAAGGTGGAGGGGAAGTGGCGAAATGGCCGTGCCTGCGATACGCGTCCTCAGGTCGGTCCCTTCCGAGCGGATATAGAGCGTGATCATGCCGTCTTCCCGGCGCTCGATGAACCGGACGATCCCTTCCAGCGTGATCCACTCGCTGTCGAGCGCGCCGGCGGCGAGTACGCCCACCGGGGCGGACGCCGGCTTCGGCATACCCACGGCCCCGATCATGGTCACACGTGCGCTGTCCAGTAGCGGCGCGAAGCCGCCGGGGGCCGTGATGCCTTCGACCTGCACGAGGTCCCCGAGTTGCAGCCACGGCGTCACGCCTACCCAGCGCACGTGAATGCCGCCCGTGGCATCCTGCACGGCCAGGCGGTTCAGCTTTGGTTCGTAGTACGTAACGACCGCCTGTATCCGGAAGGGATAGCCGCGCCGGGCCGCTTCTTCCGGCAGCGTCTTGACTTGTGAGACGGTGCGAAGCACCGGCAGCGGCGCACCGGGCGGAAGGGCTTTCCAGTCGACGGGTTCTTCAGCAGCCGCTTCGGCCAGCAACTCGTCCGGGTTCGTGGAGATCGGGGCCGACTGGATCAGAAAGGAGGCGTCGGGGATGAAGAGTTGGTAGTCGTTGACCTGGCCCAGCGAATCAAATGATGGCGCCATCACGCCGCGCGCCAGAACGTCCTTACCCAGCCAGTTTCTGGCGGAAGCATAGGCACCAACTTTGAGCAGGTGGATCGTAAGGGCAGAGGAGTCTTCCTCGAGCCGGAACGTGGCGCGGTCTTTATCCGGCTTGGCCGATGTGATGCGACCCCGGACTTCAACGAAGCGGCTCCAGTAGTCGCTCGAATGCGTATCGGAGATGTGAACGGGTGCGGGTTCAAGAATCCAATCCGTTGGGCGATGTGCGATGCGCACATCGGTCAGGCCGTCACCATCCTCGGCCGTCTTGCCGGAGAGGTAAACACTCTCTCCCGCTTGCACCTGCAGGGGCTTGCCTTTCGTGTCGATGTAGAAAGCGCCGGTCGGATCCTGGAAGAAGAGCATGTTCCAGCTCGGGTCGTAGTAGGTCACGACACCCTGCAGCCGCACCGGGATGCCGGAGACGCCTTCCAGCGCCGCCCGCTCGTCCATTTCCTGAACGGTGAGCGCCATCCGCTTACCTCCGCAGGAAGTGAGCGAAAGAAGCGTGATTGCTACGAAACCTGCGAGTGCTGCCTTCTTGCCCATTAGACTACATCCACGAGGATGGGAAAGACCGCGATTCTGAATGATTTCCTCTCGCCTCCTGTCAAGATCCCCATCACATTAGCCGGGCGTCCGCGGTCGGGCGATGCCGGTTTCTCCATTCCGTATCGGCATCCAGAGGCTGCACTAAAGGATCATTTCAATGAATATCGAACGGGCAGCCGGTCGTTGCGAGTTCAAAGCCTCTGCAACCGTATCGTTATGGAACCGGTTTTCCGAAAACCGAACGATCCTGCACGCGCGCCCGGTCATATGAGGGGAAACTGAAAGATCTACCTTTGTCATAGAGGGCGTCATGACTGAACTTGACCTATTCACGCTGTTCTTCTCTTCGATGGCGGTGTTGCCCGCGCTGCTCATCTTTCGGATCGTGTTTCTCGAACTGCGGCGGCGGAGGGCTGATCTTGCCCTCCAAACGGCACTCGCGGGCGGCGCGGCCGCGGACCGTAAGCCGGGAAGCCCCGCCAACGAGCGTGCCCGGCGCGACCTATGGCACTCATTCGATGTGGGGACGGAAAACTCCGTTCGTATGTCTTCCTTGCCCTCAGGCGCGATGACCGGCGACGGGGAGCATTCGGAGTTCGATTTTGAATACACCATACGGCGGCAACCGGGAGCGCTGCGCACGGAGTCGTTGGACATGGGCGGGTTTTCGCAGATCCCGCTTTCGCTGACCGACCGGGCGGGCAACTGCTTTATCATCCAACGCCGCCTGAGCCTCAATTAGTCCTCGCCCGACTCTTCCGGCGCGTTGCCGGTATTTCCATTTTGCAGTAGTAATTCTACCTCGATGCCCGTTCTCTTTGACCTTGTCCACGACCGTCTCACCGGCGAAGCGCTCAGCCGAATGGGTGCCATCATAGGCGCAGATGCAGACAGGACGGCGTCGTCCGCGCGCGCCGCACTTCCGCTCATCATTGGCGCGCTCGCCGGCCGGGCCAACACTGCGCAGCGGGACGCGAAGGCGCTGCTCAAGATGCTCGACAAGCAGTATGGAGGGCGAAGTCTGGAGGAACCTGTGGCCTCTTTCAACAGGTCGGTAGAAGGTGCGGCCGTTTTGGAGTATCTGTACGGCGACAAGCAACCTGCCGTAGAAGAAGGTCTCAGCCGCGCTTGTGGAATGGAAATCGAACCCGTCATGGCGCTGTTGCCGCAGGTGGCGGACCTCCTCATGACGGCGCTTGCCGCGCTGGCGCGGGATGAAAACCTTGACGCGGACGGCGTGGCGCGGCTGCTCAACCGGGAGCGCTCCGGGATCGAGCGGTCGACGCCGGGCGTGCCGCGCGGGGGGTTGCTCGACTACCTTGAAGCGGAGGGGAACGACGCCGTCCGTAAAGAGGCGGAGCGTATAGGTGCCCGCTTCTGCGCCGCGCCGCCCCTGCCACTGATCGCGTAAGAGGCCGCCGCCCGCGCAGCGCAGAAGTTATTTATCGGGCAGATTTGGTTGCTCTGCGCTGCGAGATGGGCGGCCACGATCCGCTCGCCTGCCCTTCCGCTGATCGGCCTGGGGATAGGCTTCGGCGCTCCGGTCGCGCTCCAACCCGCGCCCGAACGGAGGAAGGTGCTGCGCGGATGCGCGGCCGTCAGGAATTGGGCGTGTAAATGGTACGGGCTATTGCAGCACGGAGGGTAAATTGCCGAACTTACAGGCTCACGTTAAGGGCCTGACAGCATGATTAATTCGACGATTGCGGAGCGGCTCAACGCGCTTCTGGAACAGACGCCGCCGTTTGACCGGATCACGGAAGAAGCGCGGATCGACCTTTTGAAGGATGTTTCCATCGAGTATTACGGCTCCGGCGAGGTGCTGCTGCAGCAGGGCAGCACCGTTCACAAAGGGCTGTACATCGTCGAGTCCGGGACCGTGCGCCTGATGGACGTTGAGAACCAGCGGCTGCTCGACAAATGCGGCGAGGGAGACTTCTTCGGCTCCTTCGGGCTTCTCAAGGGCGGCGGGTCCATCTACGAGGCGAAAGCGGTAGAGCCAACCGTGTGCGCGCTCCTCAACGCCGCCCGGTTCGCTCAATTGTACGACGACGACGGCGATTTTCGCGCTTACTTCGACAGTGACACGAAGCGCTATGTCCGCCGGTTGGATAAAGAAGTGGACGTCACGGGCGCTCATCTGCTATTCAGTCGCCGACTTCACCAACTCATCCATCGCGAGCCTGTGACGTGCGGTCCGGAGGCGAGTGCCCGGGAGGCAGCCTCCATCATGCGCCGCGAAGGCGTCGGGTCCGTGCTCGTCGTGGAGAACGGACGCTCGGCGGGCATTCTCACCACGCGCGACCTCTGCCACCGTGTGCTTGCGGAAGGTCTCGACATCCACACGCCGGTGGCGGAGATCATGACGACGCCCGTCGCGACCATCACCGCCGAAGCCTCGCTCTTCGAGGCCATGATGGCCATGATCGAGCGAAACCTCAACCGCCTCGCCATCGTGCGGAAGCGGAACGGCGCGGAGGAGCTTGTCGGAATGCTGACCGATCGCGACATCGCGCACTTCCGAGGCCAGGACCCGGTCGCAACCATCGATCGCATTCAGCACGCGCCGTCCGTGGCCGAGCTGGTCAGCATTCGCGCGGACACGAACGAGCAGATGTGGCGGCTCTACCGGCAGGGCCTGCAGCCGGAGATGATCAACCGGATGATGTCGGTCATTTTTGACCATCTTGCCGTCCGCATCCTTGCGCTGGCCGAGCGCGACTTGCGGAAAAAGCATCCGGAGCAGTATTCGCACCTGCCGTGGGTGTGGCTGCGCCTTGGAAGCTCCGGTCGGCGAGAAATGGCGCTCAACTCGCAGCAGAACAATGCGCTGCTCTATGCCGATCCATCCTCGCCCGAAGAAGCAAAGCGCGCGGAGAACTGGTTCGAAATGGTCGCGGCGCGCGTAAACGAAGGCTTGCAGGCGTGCGGGTTTGCGCAGACCGACTTTGTCGCGCGTGACGCGCGCTGGCGCAAGTCTCTCCACGAGTGGAAGCTGACCTTCCGCGAATGGATTCTCCTCTCAGACGCCGATCTGGTCTCGCGCGTTGGGACGTTTTTCGATCTGCGAAGCATCCACGGGCATCAAGAACTCGTCTCGGAGCTGAAGGAGAGCATCATCGACGCGCTCAACGTGCAGGCGATGGACGGCGACCGCCGTTTCCTCTCGCTCATGGCGGCAGGGGCGGTGCAGCACCGGCCGCCGCTGAACTTCCTGCGCCGGTTTTCGGTCGAGCGGACAGGCGAGAACCGAAACACCTTCGACATTCGCGAGCGCGGAACGCTGCCGGTCGTTGAAGCTGCGCGCGTGCTGGCGCTCGAACTGCGATTCGTCGATTCCGCGAGCACCTTCGACCGGTTGGCTTACGCAGCGTCGCAGCTTCCTGACATGAGTCGGATGCTGGAGGAAGTGCTCGATGCCTATCGCTTCCTGGTCGATTTCCGCCTGGAAGAGCAGCTGCGCGCGTTTGAGTCCGGCGAGGAGCCGAGCAACCGCATCGATCCGTACGCGCTGCGCAAGGTGCAGCAAAACTTGCTCCGGAACACGTTCTCGACGGTGGAGAGCTTTCAGGAGGAGGTGGCAAAGCGGTACGATTTACCGAAGAAACGGCTGCTGTAGCACGCCGGAAAGGGCGACATGCTTGTAACGGCGTCCGCGGCTGTAACCGGCGGCGGCTGCGGTTGCGTATTCTGCACCCCATGTGGATCCTTGCTGCGCATGGCTCCGCCTTGCCTTCCTGCTCACGGGTGAACCAACGCCATGGCCGATCAAATCACTGCCGCATACTCCGGTGCCCATCGCATTTTTGAAGCCTCCGACAGCTTCCGCAAAGGGGCCTTCTTCGACTCCATGCAGGACTACAGGCACGTCTACGAGCGGTCCGTGCAGGATCCGGAGGCGTTCTGGAAGGAGCAGGCAAAACGCATCGACTGGATTGAGCCGTTCAAGAAAGTCAAGGACGTTTCCTTCAAGCCTTCCGACGTGCATATCCGCTGGTACGAGGGCGGCAAGTTGAACGCGTGCGTCAACTGCGTGGATCGCCATCTGGAAAAGAGGGGTGAACAGGCCGCGTTCTTCTTCGAGCCGGACAATCCCGACGAAGCGCCACAGACGATCACGTTCCGGAAGCTTTTCGAAGAAGTCAACCGAATGGCGAACGTGCTCAAGAAGCACGGCGTCAAGAAGGGAGACGTGGTCACGATCTACTTGCCGATGATTCCTGAAGCCGTCTACGCGATGCTGGCCTGCGCGCGGATCGGGGCGGTGCATTCGGTCGTGTTCGCCGGCTTCTCTCCAGACTCCATCTCCGACCGCGTGCTCGACGGCGGCTCGACGTACCTCATCACCGCCGACGAAGGCTTCCGCGGCGGGAGGACGGTTGCGCTCAAGAAGAACGCCGACAAGGCCCTCGAGCGGTGCCCGGACGTGCAGGCCGTTCTCGTCGTCAAGCGCACCGGTGGCGAGGTCGATTTTGTACACGGTCGCGACTACTGGTATCACCTCGAACGTGAAGCCGTCGAGGCAGAGTGCGAACCCGAGCCGATGGACGCCGAGGATCCGCTGTTCATCCTCTACACGTCCGGTTCGACCGGAAAGCCCAAGGGCGTGCTGCATACGACGGCCGGTTACCTCGTCTACACGTCCATTACCCACCAGTACGTTTTTGATTACCACGAAGGCGACGTCTTCTGGTGTACGGCCGACGTGGGCTGGATAACAGGGCACTCTTACATCGTGTACGGCCCGCTCGCCAATGGCGCGACGCAGGTTCTGTTCGAGGGAACGCCGACCTATCCCGACGCCGGGCGCTTCTGGAGAGTGGTGGATCGGCACAAGGTCTCCATCTTCTACACCGCGCCGACGGCCATTCGCGCGCTCATGCGCGAAGGCGAGGACCTGGTCCGGAAGTCGGACAGAGGTTCATTGCGCCTGCTCGGGTCCGTTGGCGAGCCGATCAACCCGGAGGCGTGGCAGTGGTACTATGATCACGTGGGGGATCGCCGCTGTCCGGTCGTCGACACGTGGTGGCAGACGGAGACCGGGGGAATCCTCATTTCAGCGCTCCCTGGTGCCATTCCGCAGAAGCCCGGCTCGGCGACGCTGCCCTTCTTCGGCATTCAGCCCCAGGTCCTGGACGCCGATGGAAACGTGCTTCAGGGCGAAGCGCAGGGCGTGCTCGCGCTGGCGGACTCGTGGCCCGGGCAGATGCGGACCGTCTATGGGGATCACGACCGATTCGTCGATACCTATTTTACGCAGTTCCCCGGCAAGTATTACACGGGTGACGGCTGCCGGCGGGATGCGGACGGATACTACTGGATCACGGGCCGCGTGGACGACGTGCTAAATGTGTCAGGCCACCGGATTGGAACGGCCGAGCTTGAAAGCGCCCTTGTCGCTCATCCGAAGGTCTCCGAGGCGGCTGTTGTGGGATACCCGCACGACCTGAAAGGGCAAGGCATCTACTGCTACGTCACGCTGGTGGCCGGAGAGGAGCCGAACGAATCCATGCGTCAGAGCCTCGTCGACTATGTGCGCGAGCACATCGGGCCGATAGCTCGTCCGGATCAAATCCAGTTCACGCCCTCGCTGCCGAAGACGCGATCAGGAAAGATCATGCGGCGCATTCTCCGCAAGATCGCCGCGAACGAGCAAGACAACCTCGGCGACACGAGCACCCTCGCAGATCCGGGTGTCGTGGAGGACCTGATCGCGCATCGTCAGAATCGATAGGCTACGGCGCCTTCGCTGCGACCACGTCGAAGTTCACCACCACCTCGTCGCCGGTATGGAGCTGGCCGAAGAGGGCAGTGGGCGGCTTCAGGTCGTAGTCTGTCATCTTCATTCGGTACGATCCGGTGAAGCGGACACGGCCATCGGGTAGCCTTTCTCCGGCCACGGGCAGGGTGATGGACTTGGTGACGCCGCCAATCTGCAGCCGGCCCGTGACACTCGACGAAAAGGTGCCTTGCTTGGCCGCCTTCTTCATCGAGGCCTCGTCCATACTGAAGGCAACCTGCGGATGCTCGTCCACCTTCAGGGCGTCCATCATCAGGCGATCCATGATCGTGCTCTTACGGCTCACGATCGTGGCGGCCGGAACGATGAAACGGAGATTCTGGATCGTGGCGTCGCCCTGAGCGCCGGCGTCCATCATGAACGTTCCTTTCATCTCCGTGGCATACACCGTCCAGTCGCTCCTGTTGGAAGACCCGTCGATCCACAGCTTGCTTTCGTCATGAACCACATAGCTCGCCGGCTGCGCGGCCACTGCCGTCGTTCCAATGAACAGCGCGAGAAGCAGTCTGTACCGAAGAAGGGTTTTGCGTGTCATAGACGCTTTCTACGAGTAGGATGAGGGGGATCGTTGAGGCCGTCCCGCTGACGAGAAGCGCATCGTTCCTGCGACGCAAGAGTCGCGCCGAATCGTGTGCAGGTGCGCGATGAACCCGCTCGCTGCGGCCTGAGAGGAGTGAAGTCCTCCCGCCTTACAATTCCTGGAGCTAATTGGTTGCCTTTGGTCGAAAAAACGCTTACACTTCCCCGGACAAAGCGTCGTCATGCGTGCGCTTCCCGGGCAAGACGAGCTTGACACAAGCTGGGACCTACTATTAACCCTCTTCGATCGATGAACCCAAAACATTCGGACTCCGCCGCCGGCCAGTCGCGCCGAGCTTTCTTACAGCGCGGTGCCATGGCTGCTGCCACTGCCCTCGTCACCCCTTCCGTTCTGCGCGCCGGGACCCCGGGAGCGCGCAAAGCACCCGCGCTCGGCAGCGTCCTCGGTGCCAACGATCGGCTGGTTATCGGGTTCATAGGCGTTGGAGGCCAGGGGTTCAACTCGCACGTGCGCAATGTTGTCCGCTACAGCGGCGAGTACAACGCGGTCGCGGCGGCGGCATCGGACGTGAACAAGGTCCGGCTCGACCGCGCGCTTGCGGAGTCGAGCCTCACTGCAAAGGATGGATATGCCGAGTACGAGCGCCTGATCGAGCGAAAGGACATCGACGCCATATTCATCGGGACGGTGGACCACTGGCACCGGCAGGTTGCACTCGACGCGCTGAGCGCCGGCAAGCACGTTTACTGCGAGAAGCCGATGACGCGCTATCTCATGGAGGCTTTCGACATTTACGATGCCGTCCAGGCCTCCGGAAAGACGTTTCAGATCGGCTCGCAGTATTGCAGCGAAGGCAAATGGCACAAAGCGGCCGAGTTGGTGCGCGCGGGCAAGATCGGCAAGCTTGTGAGCGGACAGGACTCCTACCAGCGCAACAACCCGGACGGCGAGTGGAACTACGAGATCGAGGACACGAGCACGCCGGAGAACATCGACTGGGAGAAGTGGCTCGGCCCGGTTTCCGACCGGCCGTTCAGCGCGGACCAGTACCACCGCTGGCGCAAGTATTACGCCTACTGTGCGGGCATTCTCGGCGACCTGCTCGCCCACCGCATCCACCCGCTGCTGCTAGCGACGGGCAATCCGGAGTTTCCAAGGCGCGTGGCTTGCCTCGGAACGCGCGGCATTACGCCTGACCGCGACGTGCCGGACAATACCGCCCTCATGGCGGAAATGCCGAGCGGCCTCATGCTCATGGTAACCGGCAGCACGGTGAACGAACAGGGCCTCGGACAGGTGCTGCGCGGCCACGAAGCAACGCTGTATTTCGGCGGCAATTCCGTCGAACTGCGCCCCGAGCGGCCGTTTGCCGACCTTGTGGATCAGGAGGCCTACGAAGGGCTTACCCCCGGTCCCGAAATTCCCGAGCACATCGCCGACTATTTTACTTCCATCCGCACGGGTAAAACGCCCAACGGAAACATCGATCTGGCCGTGAAGACGCAGACGATCATCTCGCTTGCCGAAATGTCCGAGCGGCTTGGAGAAATGCTTTACTTCGACGAGAAGACGAGGAAAGTGTCTGCCGGGAGCGGCCGCGAGATCGAGCCGATCACATACGGCATGCTGCCTCTTTCGTAAACGCCGCGCTTCCGGGCGGCCAATAGGAGAATGCAAGGGTGGCTCCAATGGCCGCAAGGGAGTTTGTCCGCGCTCAGAAGACGCCTCCCGCCGTCTGCCTTGCGCAGGCGGCGATGGGGTGCCGGTTTGAACTCGTTCTCCATGACGGCGACCCGGTGGCACTCAGGGCTGCGGGCGAAGAAGCGCTCCGGGAGGTGGCTCGGCTCGACAGCGCGCTAAGCATTTACAAGCCAGGCAGCGAAATAAGCCGCGTCAATGCGCGCGCCGCGCAGGAACCCGTGCGGGTGAGTCCGACTGTTTTTCGGTTGCTCCGGCGAGCAAAGGCGTTGTGGAAGGATAGCGACGGGGCCTTTGACCCGGCTGTGGGGTCGCTCATGAAGGCGTGGGACTTTGTAGAGGGCCGGGGGCGGATTGCTTCCGCTGATGACAAGGAGCGCGCGCGCGCCTCTTCCGGAATGGCTCATGTAGAGCTGGACGAGGCGGCGCGGACCGTTCGTTTCACGCGGGAGGGCGTGCTGCTCGACCTTGGCGCCATTGGCAAAGGGTTCGCGCTCGACGAAGCCGTGTCGGTGCTGCGGGAGGCCGGCGTTGCGAACGCGCTCCTTCAAGGTGGTACGAGTGCCATTTTCGCGCTCGGCGTGCAGCCTGACGGTGCCCCGTGGAACGTCGCCGTCTCGTCCGCGCCGGAAGGATTCGGTGCGGACGAGAAGGATGTGCTTGCGGTGTTAACGTTGGAGAACGAGTCGCTTTCGGTCTCCGCCGGGTGGGGCAAGTGCTTTGTGCAGGAGGGTCGCACATACGGGCACGTGATGGATCCGCGCACCGGAGCGCCTTCGGAGGGCGCTCGGCTGGCGGCGGTCGCGGGAGGGAGCGCCGCAGACTGCGACGCCTGGTCTACCGCCCTGCTCGTTCTCGGTGAGCGTGCGCGCCCTTATCTTCCCCTCCTACCGCAGAAAAGCCGCGCGCTCGTGGTACATGCTGTGGAGCACGGCGAAATGCGGTACTTTTCAGAAGGCATCGCCGTGCGCGACCCGGAGCCGGCGGACGTTCGAACGACTTCTCCTCCAGAGGCGAAGTAGAGGTAGCGATAATAAGCGAAGTGGGCTGCAGTTTTTCCTAATCTCGATCATCATAGCCATGACTCATCGTACCGTTGACGCCGAACAGCAAGAACTCGCCGACGCCGGGCGTCGCGCCTTCATCAAGAAAGGCTCTCTTGCAGCCGTGTTTGCCATGGCGGGAGCGGTCGAGATCCGCGCTGCTGAACGTCGCCATCCGTCGGTTCCGGCAAATGCTCCGGTGAAAGAACCAGTGGCGATGGGCTTGATCGGCTTCGGCCAGTGGGGGCGGGAGTTGGCGGATACGATTGGCCGGATGCCGGAGGCGAGGCTCGTGGCGGTAGCGGACACGTACGACGTGATGCTCAAGCGGGCGCAGCGCCAGGTGCCCGATGCCGCGCGGCACGAAGACTACCGCGCCGTCCTGAGCGACCCGGCTATTCAGGCCGTCTTCATCGCCACGCCTTCGCACCTGCACCGGGAGATCGCCGTAGCGGCGCTGGAGGCGGGTAAGCACGTCTATGTCGAAGCGCCGATGGCCACCTCGATTGAAGATGCCCGCGTGATGGCTGCGGCGGCGAAGCAGGCGGAGGGACAGATCTTTCAGGTCGGACTCCTCGGCCGAAGCGAACCGCAGCACCGGTCCGTCTTTCAGTTTATCCGGAGCGGAGCCATTGGCCGCCCGGTGCAAATTCGCGGGCAGTGGAACGAAAAGGAGAGTTGGCGTCGCGCTTCGCCGAACCCGGAGCGGGAGCGGGACGCGAACTGGCGGCTGGAGCCCGAAACGTCGCTTGGCCTCATCGGCGAGGTGGGCATGCAGCAGGTCGACAAGTCGTTCTGGTTCCTTCAGGAATTGCCCACGGCCGTAACCGGCTTCGGGCGCGTGATGCACTGGAAGGACGGCCGGGTCCTGCCGGACACGATCCAGACGGTGTTCGAGTTTCCGAGTGGCGTCAATCTCACCTATGGTGCTTCGCTCGCTACGTCGTTCGACGGGTCCTACGACATGTTTTACGGCAGCGACTCGACGATCATGCTCCGGGACCAGAAAGGCTGGATGTTTAAGGAGGTTGATGCGCCCGTTTTGGGATGGGAGGTGTATGCCCGTAAGGACACCTTCTACCGGGAAAAGGGCATCGCGCTGGTGGCGAACGCAACCAAGCTTGCGGCGCAGGGCGCGGACCCGGCAGCGGATGATCCGAACGTGGAGACGCCGCTCTACTACGCAATTAAGGAGTTCATCGACAACATGCACTATGGCCCGTTCCCGCCGGCTGCCGGCTACGAACAGGGCTACCAGGCTACGGTCGTTGCCGTCAAGGCGCACGAAGCCGTGATGGAGAACCGCCGCGTGGAGATCGAGCCGCACCTTTTAGAGCTGGCGTGATCGCCGGGCGCAGTTTACGCCGGGCGGATGGCGAGCTGAAGCGCGCCTTCTGCCGGATCATGTAGCGGGCGCTGAAATCGCCAGTCTGGAAGAACCGAGCGGGTGGCCTCTTCCAGGGCTTGCACGTAGCTCGGCAGGTTTGTGAGACCTCCCACAAACGCGATCTGCGGCGTGATTGAAGCGCACCGACCGGCAAGCCTTTTGATCTGCTCAGCGAGCGCCGCCGCTTGCTCCTGCACGATGCGCTGTGCCGGTCCGTCTCCCTGTTCCGCTGCCGCAACGACGTGCGAAGCAAATGCGGGCGGGCGGAAGCTTTCTTTGTAAACGGCGGAGATCAGCGCGTCGCGGTCGCCAAGGCCGAATGCCTCGTTCAGTTGCCGGGTTAACGCCGTCGGTGTGCCCCCGTCAAAGGCTGCGGCGACGGCCTTCAGACCGGCCAGGCCGAGCGCGTACCCGCCACCCTCGTCCCCGAGCAGACGGCCCCAGCCACCGGCACGCTGCAAACCTTCATCCCCGTCGCGCGCATAGGCGATGGACCCGGTGCCGACGATGACCATGATCCCGCTCCCGCCGCCAAAAGCGCCCTCCAAAGCGATGACGGCATCATTGACGGCGCGAATCTGCGCGTGGGGCCAGGCGCGTTGGACCCGCTCCCGCCACGTGGATTCAAGAGCTGCGCATTCGTCCGGTCTGCCCGCCCCCGAGACGCCGGCGACCGCGGAGACGAGACGCGCGCCGGGGCGCTGCCCCGCGGCGCGCCGGACAAGCTCAGTGAGCGTCGCTACTACGCCTTCGATGCCCGCCACCTGCAGGTTTGCCGCGGGTCCGAGCAGTTCGAGGTCCGGCCATCCCTCGGCGCGCGCCATCGCTCTGGTCTTCGATCCGCCCGCATCGAGTCCGACGTAAAGCGGTACGTTTTCTCGTGCGCTCTCTTTCATTCAGGCGTGTTATTGCGCCGCTTGCGGACGGAGTCGCGTCGTACGTTCAGGATCGGCCGAGGGCTGAAGAATGACCGGCGGCGGAACGCGCTCTGAGATGCGGTACCGGCTCAGGAACCCTGAAGGACGATAGAAGAAGCGGCGCATGTAGAGCGCGTCCCAATTGGCCGTGCTCGTCCACGCTTCCCATGCCGACGGATGTGGCCCGTCCGGCAGCACCGGGGATGAACCCCAGAAGAGCGTGCTCGGGTGGCCGCTGTTTGGAAGGTGGACCGGCGCATAGCGCTGGTCGAGCGAAGGAACGTCCTCTGCCAGGAGCGAATCGGCGGACCACACCGGGAACTCGCGCCCGGCAGGGTCGAGGTTTTCCCAGCGCCACGTTTTTACGTCCGAGCCGAGCCGGTCGCGCAGAATTCCGACGGCTGTTGCCAGGGTCTGATAGCGGCGGAAGCCCTCGAAATACACGTCCTGGGGCGGAACGGCTTCGGGCAGATGGCCGGTGCTGTCGCGATAAACGCCAAGCCACGTGTCGAAGATGGTGGCCGCTATGCTTGCCCGGTCGTACGAGTAGTCCCAGTTCTGAAGGTAAGTCAAAGCATCTTCCACGCCGGGGTTGCGGCCGGGAATAGAGTCGATGGACGCGACGAGCGCCGGGGCGAGCGAAGCGGCCCAGGTGCTCTGGTAGTCGGTCGTGAGCCGCCTGATGTCCAGCGGATGCGCCGCGGCAACGAGCGCCGAGTCGAGGTCGCGCGCGACGAAGCGCGCCCACCGCGTATT
This sequence comes from uncultured Bacteroidota bacterium, assembly GCA_963790965.1. Taxonomy (GTDB): domain Bacteria; phylum Bacteroidota; class Rhodothermia; order Rhodothermales; family DASSAV01; genus CAWBQO01. The sequence goes on along the minus strand of CAWBQO010000006.1, from coordinate 172,017 downwards.
GCCCACAAGCACGCCGTTCTCGAGCGCAACCGTGACCAGCGGGTCGCCGAAGACCTCCCATTGCCCGTCCTGAGAAAGCATGATTCCGCCAGACCTCACTAGTCGGAACGGCTCGGAGGTGCCCGATTGCAAGGCGAGCCATGCGGAAAGGTCGGTGCCTTCTTGAAACCCGCTCCACCGCACCGACCAAACCGTGTCCGGCACCGCAGGAGGAGGCGGTGGTGATGCGAGCGTGTCTGAGGGTGCGGAAACCTCGCCGCCGAGACTGTCTGGCTCGCTCGAGAGAGAATCGGCGAAAGCAGGTTGGCGGAAAGCGGCGGTGTCGGGTGGCGGAAGGAAATAGAGCCGCTCGTTGATGCGCCTTATGGAGACGATTTGCTCGCTGCCGTCGGTGCTTTCAAGTCGTTCGAAGCGCGGCCCGGCGGAGGCGGTGGTATCGCGGACGGTCCGCTCGAGCGTGGCGGTGCCGTGCGGCAGAAAGTGCCACGCGCGGACCTCGTTCTTGCCCACGGGGAAGAACGGGGTTCCCGGCAGTGAAGCGCCTCGCACGGAGCCGCCCGGCCACTGCAGGACGGCCTCGTAAAAGAACGGTACGGCAAGGCTTCCATGAACCTGTCGGCCGTAAAGGTAGGTGCTGGACGAATCGCGGACGGCCCATGCGAGGCTGTGTTCGAAGCCGTGAAGGTGCAGCCAGTCGCGCATCTGCGCATCGGCGGCAAAGAAGGCGCGGCCGTCGGAGCCGAGCGCCCGGAGCGTATCGGCCGAGGGGCGGGCATTGACCAGCCATGCGAAGAGCCGTTCAACAGCCAGCGTGTGCCACGGCTGCCAGGGTTCGGGATGGATGCCGAGAATGGCGAGATCCTCGGAAACGCGCACCTGCCGCGTCTGAAGCGCCTGGTTGACGCCTCGCGCAAAGGCGTCGAGCAGGGCGCGATCTCCTGCAGCGAGGCTGTCATAGGAGGCGCGGGCAAGCGTGGCCATTTCGAGCTGCCTCGAAAAGCGGTCGATGCCAAGGAGGTTACCGCCGAACCATTCGCCCAGGCGTCCGGAGGCCGTCTGCCGCCAGAGCAGCATCATCGCGCCGCGATCCATCGTCTGCGCGTAGCCGAGCGCCTGAAACGCATCGGCCTGTGATGCCGCCTCGATGGTGGCAAAGCCGCTTTCGTCCCAGCGAATCTCGGCGGGCGCGGACAGGCCGGCGAGGTCGGCGTTTGCAGGGGGGGCGGTGTCGAACCCGTAGGAAAGATACCACGTCAGCCAGCCGCCCGTCAGAAGGACGAAGAACAGGACGAGCAGGATGGAGGGCCAGCGGCTCAAAGTCTTCCGGTAAAGCAGAAAGGGTCAGGAGGGAGGGCTTGCGGCGCGGGGTCCGCGGCCGCTCGCGGGATCTATGCAACGCAACGGGTGCGCCGCTCGTTCAGCCACGTTTCAAATTCGTGCAGAGTTTTCGCATTGAGGCAGTCGGCGGCCGTCAGCCAACCCTTGCGCGCGACCTGAACGCCCCAGCGGACGTTCGAGAGTCCCTCCATCGAATGCGCATCGGGGTTGATGGAGATGAGCACGCCCCGCGAAGTGGCCTCTTTTATCCAGCGCCAGTCCATGTCGAGGCGCGAGGGATCTGCGTTGAGTTCGATGGCGACTCCGTTCGCGGCACATGCCTCGATGACGCGCAGATGATCGATCTCATACCCTTCCCGCGCAAGCAGCAGCCGTCCTGTCGCGTGCCCCAGAATCGAGGTGTACGGGTTCTGAATGGCCGTGAGGAGGCGCGCAGTCGCCTCGTCGCGCGTCATGTTGAAGCCCGAGTGGACACTCGCCACCACGAAATCAAACGCGGCGAGCACTTCGTCGGGGTAATCCAGCGAGCCGTCGGTGAGAATATCCGATTCCGTGCCGCTGAAAATGCGAAAAGGAGCACCGCCTTCCTCTTTCAATTTTGCGTTGAGCGCCTGTATCTCCTCCTTCTGATCTCGCACGCGCTCAACGGAAAGTCCGTTGGCAATCACGAGAGAGCGGCTATGGTCGCAGACGCCATAGTAGGCCAGATCCATAGAGCGGGCGTGGCGCACCATCTCCTCCAGCCGATGCGCGCCGTCGCTGTAGGTGGAGTGGTTGTGCAAGCTCCCCTTAAGATCCTCCACCCGAATCAGCACCGGGAGCCGGCCTGCTCCGGCCGCTTCCAACTCGCCGCTCCCTTCGCGGAGTTCGGGCGGAATGACGGGGAGACCCGCGTGGGCGTACACCGCTTCCTCATCGTCCGACTTCGGCGGTTCACCATGCGAGGCGATAAACGCTTCGACGTGCGCCTCCGACCCCGTGGTTCGCCAGAGGACGGATCCGCATTGCCCGTGCGGCGAAGCTGTTACCTGGAGCGGAAAACCGTCAGGAAACTGACCTTTATAGGTCCATACGCCGTCCTGCTCCACGCCGTCGGCAACGAGGCCGCCGAGGAGGCGGGGGATGGTGTTCGCCTTTTCGGTGGCGCAAAAGATCTCGACGGCATCCACGATCTCGAGGCGGCGGCGCATCTCGCCCGTAAGCTGCACGTGGGTGACCTCGTAGGCGGCGTCCAGCGCCTCCAGCAGCGGAAGGGCGAGCGCGTACGCGTCGGCGAAGCGGCGGCTTCGGCTATAATGCCGCATGAGGCCGATCTCTTCCAGAATCTTTGCCTGCGTTTTGGCTCCGAAGCCGCTGACCGTGTCGAGGTGGCCTGCCCTGGCGGCGGCTTCGAGCGCCTCGATGGAAGTAATGCCCCGTTCCTGCCACAACGCGCGGACTTTCTTCGCGCCCAATCCTTTCACCTTCAGGATTGCGAGCACACCCGCAGGTATTTCCCGTAGCAGCTCGTCGCGAAGTTCGAACGAGCCTCTGTCTAGCAGTTCGGTAATTTGCGCAGCCAGTCCGTCGCCTATGCCGCGCACTTTCGTCAGTTCGCCCTCTCGCAGGAGATCTTCGGCCGATTCTTCCATCCTTTCGATGGTGCGGGCGGCATTTTCGAAGGCGCGTGAGCGAAAGGCGTTGCCGCCCGTGATCTCGATGAGTGCGCCCGTTTGCTTTAGCGCGCGCGCAATTTCCTTATTCGTCATCGTCCGTAAGGCAGGGGTAAGAAAGGGGCGACCCGGTGGCCGTCGGCAATATAGCGCAAACGGTAACGGGTGCGAACCGGGAAGCGACGCGGACGGTCTTTCTTAGCGACTGACCTTCGCCCCTGTCCACGTGGGCGGACACGTACGGCGGGATCCATCGACACGTCAGGCTGTTAATTCCGCACGTCTTCACAGTTCCTCCTCGAATTTGGGGCAGAACAGCGCGTCCAGAGCTGGCAAGTTCAGCCTGGCATACCTGTTGATCGTTGTAGCCTTGGGATGAACCCGGTCTTCTCTTTTTCACTCGCGGTTGATGTCGGATGCGCAGTAGCAAAGGTCTAATACTATCGGTTTTTCTTGTTCTCGGCGGCGTTCTTCTTGGGATGCAGTTCCGAAACGATGCGTCGGACGGCACCTACGAGCAGCTCCGCAAGCTGGAAAGTGCCTACCTGATCATCAGCCAGCATTACGTGGATGAAGTCGGCGGTGAACACCTCACCGAAGACGCCATCGATGGAATGCTCAAGGGCATGGACCCGCACTCGGTCTATATCAGCGCCGAGGACATGAAGAGCGTGAACGAGCAGTTCGACGCGTCCTTTGAAGGCATCGGCATCTCCTATGAACTGATCGAGGGAGAGGCCGAGCAGGACACGATTATGGTCCTGAGCGTCATTCCCGGTGGGCCGAGCGAAGACGCCGGGCTGATGTCGGGGGACCGCATCGTAACCATCGATGGAGGATCGGCGGTGGGCTTCTCGACCGAAGACGTTCAGAAGAACCTGCGGGGCAAACGCGGCTCCAAGGTCGATCTAAAGATTCGTCGTCCCGGATTCCCGCGCCCTCTCGAATACACGATCAAGCGCGGGCGCATCCCGCTCTTCACGGTTGATGCGGCTTACATGGTGGACGGCGAGACGGGTTACATCAAGGTCAACCGGTTCGCGCGCACGACGTACGAGGAGTTCATGAAGGCGATGCTCCAGCTCAAGGCGCGCGGAATGGAGCGGCTGATTCTCGATTTGCGCGGCAACGCGGGCGGCTACATGGACATGGCCGTCAAGATCAGCGACGAGTTTCTTGAAGAAGGGCAGCCGATTGTAAGTGCGCGGAGCCGGCATCCGGAGTTCAACCAGAGTTTCCGCGCCACGCGCGGCGGTACATTTGAGAATCGGCCGGTGATCGTGCTGGTGGACGAGAACTCGGCATCCGCCAGCGAGATCGTGGCGGGCGCGCTGCAGGACCATGACCGCGCGTTGATCGTCGGCAGGCGAACCTTCGGAAAAGGCCTCGTTCAGCGGCAATATGACCTCTCAGACGGGAGTGTGGTCCGGATGACCATCTCGCGCTACTATACGCCCTCGGGCAGGCTCATCCAGACGCCCTATGACGACGGTGACCGGCAGCACTATTACGAGGCGAAGCTGGATCAGCGCCGCGTCGACGCCGGACAGACGCTGCAGGAGTTGCTGGCGGAAGTGCCCGACTCTCTTAAGTTTAAGTCCGACTTCGGCAGGACGGTTATTGGCGGCGGGGGCATTCTGCCTGACTATATCGTACCGCTTGACTCTGCTTCGGATCTCGTGCGCACGGTCTTTGCGCTCGGTGTGGAGCCGGTCTTTGTTCGCGAATGGATGGACACGCACGGCGACGCGCTACGTGAGACGTGGGAAGGACGGGAGCAGGCGTTTATCGACTCGTACAAAGTGCCCGAGGACATGATGCGGGGGTTTATTGCCCAGGCTGAGCTTTCAGGGGTGCAGTTCGTCGACCAAAAACCGGCGGAGGACGCTGTTTCGGACACGATGCACGTTTTCACCCGGGCCGCTTTAAAAGAAGACGAGGCGGTTTTCCGCGCACGTTTGAAGGCTCAGATTGCCACGCGCCTCTTTGACCGGAGCGCGCAGTTCCCCATCTACCACACCATCGACAAGACGATGCAGAAAGCGCTCAGCCTGTGGGGACCTGCGGAAACGGTTGCCGAGCGCTACGCAGGCGAGTCAAAGTAAGCCGCCGCCCCTCACCCTTGTCATTGCGTGGAGCGCAGCGACGCGGCAATCCCGCCCCGCGCGGCACCCATATCATTGCGAGGAGCGCAGCGACGCGGCAATCCCGCCCCGCGCGGTACCCATGTCATTGCGAGGAGCGCAGCGACGCGGCAATCCCGCCACGACGGGCACGCACATGTCATTGCGAGGAGCGCAGCGACGAAGCAATCCCGACCGGCCCTGCACGACGCACGAGATTACTTCGCTCCGCTCGCAATGACAATATTCCCGACCCGCACAGCCGCCTCCCCGCCCTGTCATTACCCCCGCCATGTCATTGCGAGGAGCGCAGCGACGCGGCAATCTCGTCACGACGGCACGCCCATGTCATTGCGAGGAGCGCAGCGACGAAGCAATCCCGAGCGGCCTTGCACGACGCACGAGATTGCTTCGCTGCGCTCGCAATGACAATAGTCCCGACCCGCACCGCCGCCACCCCGCGCCATGTCATTACCCCTGCCATGTCATTGCGAGGAGCGCAGCGACGCGGCCATCTCGTCACGACGGGCACGCCCATGTCATTGCGAGGAGCGCAGCGACGAAGCAATCCCGAGCGGCCTTGCACGACGCACGAGATTGCTTCGCTGCGCTCGCAATGACAATAGTCCCGACCCGCACCGCCGCCACCCCGCCTTGTCATTGCCCATGCCATGTCATTGCGAGGAGCGCAGCGACGAAGCAATCCCGACCGGCCCTGCACGACGTAAGAGATTGCTTCGCTGCGCTCGCAATGACAATAGTCCCGACCCGCACAGCCGCCACCCCGCCCTGTCATTACCCCCGCCATGTCATTGCGAGGAGCGCAGCGACGCGGCAATCTCGTCACGACGGCACGCCCATGTCATTGCGAAGAGCGCAGCGACGCGGCAATCTCGTCGCGCGGAGCACAAGTGCCGAGATTGCTTCGCTCCGTTCGCAGTGACAATAGTCCCGACCCGCACAGCCGCCACCCCGCCCTGCCATTGCCCCCGCCATGTCATTGCGAGGAGCGCAGCGACGAAGCAATCCCGTCACGCGGAGCACAAGTGCCGAGATTGCTTCGCTCCGCTCGCAATGACAATAGTCCCGACCCGCACAGCCGCCACCCCGCCCTGCCATTACCCCCGCCATGTCATTGCGAGGAGCGCAGCGACGCGGCAATCTCGTCGCGCGGAGCACAAGTGCCGAGATTGCTTCGCTCCGCTCGCAATGACAATAGTCCCGACCCGCACAGCCGCCACCCCTCACCCATGTCATTGAGAGGAGCGCAGCGACGCGGCAATCTCGTCACGCGGAGCACAAGTGCCGAGATTGCTTCGCTCCGTTCGCAGTGACAATAGTCCCGACCCGCACAGCCGCCACCCCGCCCTGCCATTACCCCCGCCATGTCATTGCGAGGAGCGCAGCGACGCGGCAATCTCGTCGCGCGGAGCACAAGTGCCGAGATTGCTTCGCTCCGCTCGCAAATGACAATAGTCCCGACCCGCACAGCTGCCACCCCGCCCTGCCATTACCCCCGCCATGTCATTGCGAGGAGCGCAGCGACGCGGCAATCTCGTCACGACGGCACGCCCATGTCATTGCGAGGAGCGCAGCGACGAAGCAATCCCGTCACGCGGAGCATAAGTGCCGAGATTGCTTCGCTCCGCTCGCAATGACAATAGTCCCGACCCGCACCGCCGCCAACCGTCTTCCCTACTCGTTTCGGAGGAAGGGATTCAGAATTGCTCTTGACAGTCGGGCCTCTTTGCCTTACTATGTAAACGTTTACACCGAACCATCACGGGTGGCGTTAGATTCGGGCGCGGCGAATAGGGAGTGCGGTGCAGATGTGCGTTTGTTGTTACATTCTGCCGGTCGCTCTTCATTAGCTTGGCACCGTCCGGACGGCGGTTAATCGTTAGAGTCGAGGCAAGGGGGCTGGGGAAGTAAACGTTTCCATTTCGCCCATAACGGTCGAGGTACTTTCCGCATGGGGGCAACCATAAAGGACGTCGCAAAGGAAGCCGGGGTGTCGACGGCCACGGTGTCGCGGGTGCTTAACGGCAGCGGTCCGGTGAGCACGGCTACCCGCGCGCGGATCCATGACGTGGCGGAACGCCTGCGGTATGCGCCGAATTCATCGGCGAGAAGTTTGATCACGGCCAGGACCCATACCTTCGGGGTGCTCTTGCCTGATCTCTACGGCGACTTCTTCTCGGAGGTGATTCGGGGCATCGATCAGGCGGCGCAGAAGAGCGATTACCATGTGCTTCTTTCAAGCTCCCACACCAACCGGAGCGGCATTGAAGCGGCGATGCGCGCTATGCGGGGCCGCGTGGACGGGCTGATCGTGATGTATCCTGAGATCGACGGAACGGTGCTTCGGAGCAACTTGCCGGAGTCGATGCCGGTGGTGCTCCTCAACTGCCTCGTGAGCGACGGCGCTTTCGACGCCATCAACATCGACAACTTTGGGGGGGCGTATGCGATGGTGCGGCACCTCGTGGGGCACGGCCACCGGCGCATCGCTATCATCAAGGGCGAGGCGAAGAATCACGACGCCGCGGAGCGGCTGCGCGGCTACCGGGCGGCGCTGCAGGACAGTGGCATCGAGCAGGACGACTTGCTCGAAGTCGGCGGCGCGTTCACCGAAGCCACCGGGTATGCGGCGACCGAGCGCCTCCTTGAATCCGGCTCCGGTGCAACCGCCATCTTTGCCGCCAACGATTCCATGGCGATTGGCGCAGTGAGCGCCGTGCGGAGAAGCGGCCGGCGGGTCCCGGCGGACATGGCCGTGGCGGGCTTCGACGACATTCCCATTGCGCGCTACCTCAACCCCCGGCTCTCGTCGGTCCATGTGCCCATCAGCGAGCTTGGCACGCGGGCGATGGACCGGCTCATGGAGGCAGTGCGCTTCGAGAACGGGCACGTGCGCCGACAGGAGTATCTGCCCACACGTCTCAAGCTTCGCAGGTCGTGCGGATGCGGCGACCTCGAGCATGAACCAGTACACGCAACCAACACGTGAACGCCGCCTGTTGCGGCACAACCAACAAAGAGGAACCTCATGACGAAAAGACTTACCACCTTGCTCATGTGCCTGACGGCCTTCGGCGCTTCCGTGGCGCTGGCTCAGGTGCAGCCGCGCGAAGATTACATCTGGGTGCGCGACATCGGAACGAACGTCATCACGCTCGACGGCAAGCTTGACGAAGCCGCCTGGGGGCAGTCGGAGAGTGTGCATCTCAAGTGGAACGAGAACGCCGGCTTCCCCGGCAGCGGGCAGAAAACGGATGGTACGTTCCAGATCACGGAGCCTACGGATCCCGTTGATGCCATGGTCCATTTCCTCCGCAAGGGCAACCAGCTCTACGTCGCAGTCAACGCGAAGGATGCGTCCGTCGGCGGCTCGCGGGGGCTGTGGAACATCGACGGACTCTTGATGGCCGTGCTCACTCCGGACCGGCACATGGCGGAGGCGATGAACCCGGCGGCTCAGAACAACTTTGCTGCAATCGGCGAATACATCTATTCCTGGTGGTCGGCAGCGGACACGACGGACGAGGGGAAAGTCGCTCCGGGCGCGATGCCGCGCTTCAACGGCCTCTTTGGAAGCGGTTTGAATACGCTCGAGCGTGATGCCGGCCGCGTAGCGGCATGGGATGGCGTGACGGTGGTGGATGGAACCGCCAACGACGATGCGACGCCGGACGTTGGCTACGTCATGGAGATGCGCGTGGACCTCGATACGCTCGGTTACAACGTCGATGATCCGCTTGGAACCGTCGTTCCGATCAGCCTCGGGATCTACGACTCGGACTACCAGTGGCCGATTCAGCAGGACAAGTTCATCACGACGGAGGTGTGGTTCCAGAACGGCTGGGGCAACAACTTCAACGAAGGTGCCGTTTTGCTGATGATGAGTCCGACGGTAGACCTGGACACGCCGGACGCGCAGCTCATGGCACCGGAGCCGGATTACGTCGTCAAGACGGCACCCGCGACCGCCGACTTCATGCTCGACGGTATGCTGGACGAGCCGGTCTGGGATCAGGTGGATTATGAGTTTGCGCTCCAGTACAAGGAACCGTCGGCCTGGGAGTTGAACCCTTCGTTCGGACGGCACCTGGTCTATTACTTCCGTCCCGACCCGCAGGCACCGGAAGTCGTTGATCCGTCGCTCGCGAAGTTCAAAATGTTCGTGCGTGACGGCAAGCTCCACGTGGGCGTTGATGTCGACGATCAGCTCATCTCCGGCTTTCAGGGGGAGAATGGCGACGGCGTGGGCCTGATCCTGACGAACCGGGACAGCCTCGACGCTGCCAAGACGATGACGCAGTACTACTTCAGCTTCAGCGTCGATTCGAGCGGCACGGTGACGATGGGCGAAGATGTAAGCAAGTTCAACCAGCTTAACGAGGGTGCCATCATGGCGGCGGCCCACGTCAAGGGCGCATCCACCATCGCCGACCCGAACGACGTCGACGAGGGCTACCAGATGGAGATCGTGATGGACCTGACGAAAGTCGGCGGATATGCCGAAGATCTCGGTGATCGCTGGCTGTTCCTCACGTTCCACCTCTACGACAACGACACCTTCGCCGACCCGGCGCAGAGCTACGACACGCGCACATGGCTGGGAGCAGAGCGGCGCGAGGGCTACGCCTTCTTCGGCTTCATGGACCCGCAGGCGCTGATCGTCGGGAGCGAGACGGCCGGCGAGTTGCCGACGCGGATCGAACTGGACGGCAACTACCCGAACCCGTTCAACCAGTCCACGACGCTGTCATACGGTCTCCCGGCGGCGGGCGAGGTTATGCTGCGCGTCTACGACGTGCTCGGGCGCGAAGTGGCGCAGGTGAACACGGGCTTCCAGTCGGCCGGCAGCAACCGGTTTGACTTCAACGGCGCGTCGCTGGCGCCGGGCCTCTACTTGTACCGTCTGCAGATGACGGCCGGTGGCAAGGAGCAGGTAAGCGAAGTGGGCCGGATGGTGCTCGTTCGATAGACGGCGGGGCAAAGGGGAGGGCCGAAACCGGTCCTCCCCGACGGCCCCTTTGTTTCCGGCAGCGGTGAGGACGGCGGGGGAGTGGCAGATTTGAGTTCTTTTTAGAAGGCGCGGTGCATCACCGGAATGCTGCATAACATCCCCATTGCGCCCGCGAGTGGGAGGTCGCGTTCGTACTTTGTTTAGTCGTTCGGCTTGTTGCAGCGCTTCTCTTTTTTCAACAGGCACGAAGCAGGTTGAGATGCTTCGCTCCGCCCGGCATGGCGAGCGGGAACGTGCCCTTGGGCTGGACGATGCCGGACGGAATAGGTGGGGGCGGGGGAGAACGGTAATCAAAGACCGCTTACTTGCCCGGTACTGGAGGCGTGGTTATGAACATGATGAAAAGCAGACTGGATTTACATTCTTTGTTCGTCCTCGGGCTTCTGGCGGCGCTGTTTTTTGCGCCTGCGGCCCGCGCGCAGTCCGGCAAACTCGCGGGCACCATCGTCGATGACGCGGGCGAGCCGGTGATCGGCGCGACGGTGTTTCTTGTCGGCACGACGCTCGGCAGCGTAACGGACCTCAACGGCAACTACGTCGTCCTGCAGATCCCGCCGGCGGCGTACAGCGTGCGTTTCAGCAGTGTCGGGTATACGACGAAAATCATGGAGGGCGTTCGGATTGCCTCAAACCAAACGACGGACGTGGACGTGACGCTCTCGGAGGAGGTGATCGAGGGTGAGGAGGTCGTGGTGACCGCCGACCAGCCGCTGGTCGACATCTCGCTCACCTCGTCCATGCAGACGCTCTCGCGGGAGGACATCGCCGTGCTTCCGGTGCAGTCTCTCAACGACGTTGTGAACCTGCAGGCGGGCGTTGTGGACGGGCACTTCCGTGGCGGGCGTATCGGCGAAGTGCAGTATCAGGTCGACGGCGTCTCCGTCAACAATCCTTACGACAATGCCTCGACGCTGAACCTCGACCGGTCGGTGCTGCAGGAGGTGCAGGTTATCAGCGGCACGTTTGACGCCGAATACGGGCAGGCGATGAGCGGCGTCGTGAACGCCGTCCTGCGAACGGGCGACCCGGAGCGCTATGAATTCTCGTTCGAGACCTTCGTAGGCGACTTCTTTAGTCCGGGTAACGACTCTGTCCAGATCCGCAGTTTCTACCTCGGAGACGTGCAGGTACCCCGTTTTCCGCACGTGCAAAACATTGATCCGCTGACGCTGCAGAACTACCAGGCGAGTTTGAGCGGACCGGTGCCCCTGCTTAAGAAGACAACGTTCCTCGTGAATGGTCAGCGGTTTGTTAACATGGGTTATCTCTCCGGTGAGCGGCGGTACGAACCGACGGACTCTTCTTACCGGACGCCGGGCGGCGCGCTGGTGCTCAACGGCACGGGCAACGGCGACGTTGTGCCGATGCGGTGGCAGAAAAAGTGGTCGTTCCTGGGCAAGCTCTCCAACAAATCCATTGGCGGGCTTAATCTATCCTACCAGGCCATCGGCAATTTCATCGACCGGAAAGACTACGCGCACACGTTCCGCTTCAATCCGGATGGGACGGCGACGAAGCACGAATTTTCGCTCGTTCACGGATTCGACATCAGTCACACGCTTAGCAACACGACCTATTACGAGATCAACCTGCGGCAGAATCTATTCGATTATAAGGACTATATGTACGAGGACGTGAACGACCCGCGCTACTTCGCGGCGGGCGAGCCGCTCTCGGACATCACGGTCGGATACGGTGCGGCGTACCAGGGGCTGCAGCTCGGGCGCTTCGTGCAGCGCACGAATTCTTACGTCGGCAAGGGCGCGCTCACGAGCCAGGTGACGAAGGTCCACCTGATCAAGGTTGGCGTAGAGGCGCAGCGCGCGTCCATGGAGTTTGGCGCGCCGGGGAGGATCGGCGCGAAGGCAGTGAACGGCGTGAGCCAGCTGGTCGCTATTACGGACACCATCGACGCCATCGTAAACAAATACCATCCGGTTCAGGCAGCGGCTTTTGTGCAGGACCGGATCGAGTGGCATGACCTGCGCATCCGGGCGGGGGTGCGGTTCGAGTACTTCGACGCCAATGCGACGGTGCCGTACGACCTCGCCAATCCGGCCGGGACGATAGCGGGGGCACCGGCCATTCCGAGCCTGACCAAGAACTCGACGGCGAAGATAGCCATTGCGCCGCGCCTCGGCGTCTCGTTCCCGATCCTGGACCGGGCTTCACTCTTTTTCTCCTACGGGCACTTTTACCAGATGCCCGGCCTCGGCACCATCTTCGATAACGCCGATTATTCCGTCCTGCGTGATCTTCAAGCGGATGTGGTGAACTACGGCGTCATGGGCAATCCGGACCTCAAGCCCGAGTTCACGACGCAGTACGAGTTCGGATTCAAGAGCGAGATTGCCTCGTTTCTGGGGCTGGACATCAGCCTTTTCTACAAGGATATTCGCGATCTGCTCGGGGTTGAGTTCATCAGCACGTACACGGCGGCCGAGTATGGGCGGTTTACCAACATCGATTTCGGCGGCGTGCGCGGCTTTACGCTCTCGCTCGACCAGCGCGGACCGGGAGCGCTGACGACCACGCTTGACTACACGTACCAGTCGGCGGTCGGCAACGCGAGCGACCCCAAGGAGACGGCGAACCGAGCGGCGGCCGGTGGCGACCCGAGGCCCCGGCAGGTGCCCTTCAACTGGGATCAGCGGCACAGCCTCAACGGGACGGTCATCTGGCACGAGCCGGGAAACTATGCGCTTACGGGGATAGCGCGGTTCTCTTCCGGGCAGCCGTACACGCCGGCGGTGGGCGGCGGATTTGACGCCGAACTGGAACCTAACTCGGGCCGCAAGCCGCAGGCGCTGGTGGTGGACCTACGGGCCGAAAAGTTCTTCAAGCTCGGCGGCCTCACGTGGACGGCGTTCGGGCGCGTGTTCAACTTGTTCGACAGTCACTATTACAACGGGTCGGTTTATGCAGAGACGGGAAGCCCGTACTACACGCTGACGCCGCTGGAGCAGATCAATCCGGACCCCAACCGTTTCTTTGCGCCGAGGCGAATCGAGATCGGGTTCTCGCTAAACGGCGCGTTTGGCGGGTGAGGGTGCGCGTGTTGTTACCTGGATATCAAACAGCTTTTGATGGTAGGGCCATGCAGAACTTGTGTAGCATGAAGCGGCAATGGGGCAAGCGGCTCCGGCGAACATTCGAGGGGCTTTCCGGGCTGATGCTGCTGCTCGCGATCGCGGTGCCCTCTGCGCGGGCGCAGACGCCTCCGGCGCTGGAGCCAACCACGCCGCCGGAGTGGCGCGGCAAGATCGACGCTGAAAGGCAGGGAACGCACGATGCCAACCGGCTGCGAACGTTCTTTTACAATTATGGAATGGTCGGCGACTACGAGACCAATCCTGACCTGAGCGTTTTCCATTCGGTCGAGGTACCCAAGGGGACGGGGATGAACTACAGCGACGGCATTACGCCGTTCGTGCTGGCGCGCGTCCGCGGGGCAAACGGCGATCCGTACTACATCATGGAGACCGGCTTCCGTGAGCGGCAGGGCATCTCTCCCTACACGAGCCGCGTCATGCGTTTCGAGCCGCGCTTCGGGTATTTCGAAGAAGACCCGCTCGTGAACAAAGGCCGCTCGATCGCGCTTTCGAATGACTGCCGCACTTGGCCGGGAGCGACCGGATTCAATGAGCAAACGGGCGAGTGTACCTTTACGAATACGAGCGAGGATTGCTGGTACGATCAGCGGGGGGACAGCGACGATCCCGGATGGTGTGGCTCCTGGAACGGCTTCTTCGGCAAACGGCCCAATGCCGATCAGGAATCCTTCTCCGTGATGGACGATCAGTATTACGACGCATGGCCGTTCATCCCGGACGCGCGGGATCCGAGCCGCAAGGGACTTGGGCTGCGCGTCGAGACACGGGGCTTCCAGTGGTCGAATCCGCAGGCGCAAAACGTCATCTTCTGGCACTACGACATCGTCAATGAAGGAACGGTGACGTACGAGGATATCGTGTTCGGCCTCTACATGGACTCCGGCGTCGGCGGGTCGGCGCGCTCCTGCGACGGCAATGCCGAGTCGGACGATGACAATGCCTTCTACAACCGCGATTTTGGCCTGAACCTCGTGTATACGTGGGATAAGACCGGGCGCGGCGTTGGTCTTGCAGGCAACTGCCAGCCGACGGGGTACCTCGGCTACGCCTATCTCGAAACGCCCGGCAATCCGTTTGACGGCGTAGACAGCGACGGCGACGGCATCATCGACGAGATGCGCGACAGCGGGCCGGGTCAGCGGATCGAGGGGCAGGAAGCCATTCGCGCGGCGGCAATGGCGCGGTTCAACATGGCCGATTTCGAGGCGGAGTTCGGTCCGCTGGACGAGCGGCCCGCCTTCGTGGCGGGGGTTTGGTGGACGGGCGACGAGGACCTTGACTGGAGCGCCGAGTTCAACGACACCGGCGCGGACGGCGTGTTCGCCAACGATGATCGCCCCGCAGACTCGGGAGAGGGGGACGGCATGCCGACCGCGGGAGAGCCGAATTTTGACAGAACGGACATCAACGAATCCGACATGATTGGCCTGACCGGATTCAAGATGAACCGCATTCGGCCGGGCGCCGGCGCGCCGTCGAGCGAAGTGGATAACATCATCTTTTTTATGAACGAGCGCGAGTGGCCGAAGCGGCTCTTCGAGCAGTTCACTGCGGCGGACGAGAATGTTCGCTTCGACAAGCCGCTGGTCCTCAACTACAACATCGGGTTTCTCTTCGCGTCCGGTCCGTTCAAGTTGGAAGCAGGCCGGCGGGAACGGTTCAGCCTCGCACTCGCTTACGGGCAGGACTTGACGGAGCTGGAGTCGAACGTCGAGACCGTGCAGTCCATCTATTCGGCAAATTACCAGTTCGCCACGCCGCCGCCGCTGCCGACGGTGCAGGCATTTGCGGGCGATGGGCGCGTGACGCTCACGTGGGACAATGCGGCCGAGAAGGCGGTGGACCCGGTATCTAACCGCAACGACTTCGAGGGGTACCGGGTGTACCGTTCGACGGACCCGAACTTCCTGGACGTGCAACTCATCTCGAATGGACGCGGGACGGGGCCGTTCGGCAACGGGGTGCCGATGGCGCAGTTTGACCTCGTTGATGAGTATCAGGGGTTCTCAAGCCAACAGACTTCCGGTGTTGCGTACTATCTCGGCCAGAATACCGGGTTGACGCACACTTTCACCGACTCAACCGCCGTCAACGGGCAGACGTACTATTACGCCGTTACAGCGTACGATTTCGGCTCCGACAAATTCAACTTCTTCCCCTCGGAGAACGCGATTACGGTATCGCGGACGTTGCGTGGAGGAACCATCTTGCCGCGCAACGTCGCTCAGGTGCGGCCGAACGCGCCCGTGCCGGGCTTCCGCCCTGCGGGCATCGACGAGGCTTCGGTCAGCCACGTCGCGGGCAATGGGGATGGCGACTTCAGCGTGCGCGTGCTTAATTCGGCCGTTGTGCCGGACGGGGCGGAGTTCCGCGTCGAGTTTTTCGGTCTGGCCGACAGCGTGCGCGCGCAGACGTACCGAATGTTCTATACGGACGCAGCGGGCAACACGCAACTTGCCTTTGATTTGGGAGAGGACCTCTCGGGAAGCGGAGCCGGACCGGTCGCGTATGGCGTTCAGCCGATGGTGGATACGCCCCGCGTTCCTGCGGTTGACTCCGTCGGTTCCGGATTCATAGCGGGCGACGCGGTGGTGCCGTTTCGGTCGAACTACGTCAACGTGCTGCCCGGCGGATTGCGGCGGCCGGGATTCCCGGAGGATCTACGGATCACGTTCGCCGACACGCCGCTTGATACGTCCATTGTGGGCGTAGGTGCGCCGGCGCGCCCGACGCGGTTCAGGATCGAGGGGGTTGAGAGTGGATTGCAGTTCGACTTTCGATTCCGCGACCGCAACGGCGATGCCGTTCCGAGCGCGCACGGCGAGTACATCGAGGTGCTGACGCCGGATCCGGTGACGGGCATCCGTCAGCCCACATGGCGGATGGAGGTTGACACGACGGGCGGGCGAACCATCCGCGAGCCGGGGGCCGGAGACGTTTACTTGCTCGACATTAAGAAGCCGTATGCGGGAGGAGACGCTTTTACTTTCCGCGTTTACGGCGAAACGATTGACAAGACGGCGGAGCAGATGGCGTTCGAGGATCAGGAGCCATACGTGGTGCCGAATCCGTACGTCGCCTCCGCGGCGTTCGAGCCGGAGCGGTTTGCGGTCGCCGGTCGTGGCGAACGCCGCATCGAGTTCAGGTCGATCCCGGTGGGCAGCACGATTCGCATTTACACGGTTCGAGGCGAGTTGGTGCAGACGCTGGTGCATGACGGCGGGACGACCGGAATGGTGCCGTGGGACCTGCGGAGCAAGGACAACCTCGAAGTCGCGCCGGGGCTATACATCTTCCACGTCGATGCCGGTGACATCGGCGAGCATGTGGGTAAGTTTGCCATCATCAAGTGAGCGGGGGACGGACGTGAAGACACAAGAACTCCAGAACAACTACTTGCGGCGCTCGGTGCGGATGCCTGTGCTCGCGCTGCTCGTGATGCTGTCCGTGCCGGCCCTCGGCGTGAGGGCGCAGAGCAAGACCGGGACGACGGTTGGGCAGTTCATTATGATCGAGCCGGGCGCGCGCGTTGCCGCGATGGGGAATGCCGGTGTCACGATGTTTGAGGATGTTACCTCGGCCTACTATAATCCCGGCATCCTCGGGCATCTGGCTGAGACGCAGGTGCAGTTTTCGCACAGCGCGTGGCTGGCCGACATTCAGTACAACTACGCGGCGGCGGCCGTGAAATGGGGCGCGGCCAACACGCTCCTGTTGACCATCACCTCGCTCAATTCCGGCGAGATCGACGTGCGAACGGTAGATCAGCCGCTGGGGACGGGTGAGCGGTACACGGTCAATGATCTCGCCTTTGGCGTAGGGTTCAGCCGCCGGATTACCGACCGGTTCTCGGCCGGGATGCAGGCGAACTATATCCAGGAGACGATCTGGAACAGCTCGCTCTCGGCGGTGGGGTTTAACTTTGGCGTGCTCTATGAACTGCCGTTCCGGGCCTACCTTGGGGCGAGTATCTCCAACTTCGGATCGCGTGGAAGCTATGACGGCCGGGATCTGCGCGTGCGCTGGGACCGCGATTATCGCAAGTACGGCGACAACTCGAGCCTGCCGGCAGCGCTCACGACCGAAGACTACCCGCTTCCTGTGCTTTTCCGCGTCGGCCTTGGTTTTCCCGTTTCGCTGGGCACCAACAATAGCCTCATGATTGTAGCGAACGCCATTCAGCCGAGCGACAACACGAGCGCGGTCAGCCTGGGCGGCGAATGGAAGTTCATGGACGTCATTGCCCTTCGTGCAGGTTATCAGAACCTGTTTCAACAGGATCTTGAAGGGGGCCTGACGTACGGCGCGGGGCTAAATTATAAGGTGCAGGGTTTCGGCGTCCGGTTTGACTACTCCCGGGCGGACTTCGGGCGGCTCGACTATGTGCAGCGATTCACGCTTGGCGTGGCTCTTTAGCGGCAATAGAAATGAAAGAGCGCCTGTTAATCCTCCTGACGCTGCTGGTCGCCGGGGCCGCTGCACCTGCTGCCGAGGCGCAGATCGCGAAGATCATGATCTTTAACGAGCCGGAAGGAGGCGGCGATTATTACGCCTCTTCTTACGGCGCGCGCCTCGGCGACGACTGGTTGCGGTTGCAGGGTTCCGCGATGCCGCTCGAGCGAGAGCACGTCTATTCGGGCGAGGCGAGTGGCGCGCTCGAGTACCAGCACCGCTCGGGTAGTTGGAATCTGTTCATCGCCCGGCCGGGGTGGGAGGTGTTTGATGTCTCGCGCCTCGACAGTCTCGTCTTTTTCCTGAACGCGCCGGCACCGGTGACGGCTCGGGAGTTGCCGCTCATCGGGCTTGAGGATAATGGGCAGAACAAGTCCGTGCCGGTTGCCCTGCCCGTTGGCGACGCGCTCGCCTATAGCGCGGAGCAGTCCGGCTGGAGCGCGGGTGGGCCTGACGTCCGCTACGCCGTCTCGTACATCCCCATTCGCCCGTATGAAGAGGAGCGGCCGGGCTTCCCGGAAAGCTTCGCGATTCGTTTTACCGAAGACATCTCTGACACGTCGACCGTTGGCGTCGGAATGCCCGCCGTGGGTGTGCCGTTTTACGTCGAGTCGTCGGAAGGCGATTATCGGTACGATTTCAGGTTCAGAGACCGAGACAAAGACGGGCGGCTCGCCTCCGTGGGAGACTATTTAGAGGTGCTGACCCTTTCGGCGGCGGACGGACGCGCGGCGCTCTACCCGGCCTGGCGCATCGAAGTCACGTTTGCCGCGACGGGGGCTGCGCCCTCGGCCGGAGACCGATACAACGTGGTACTGGCGACGGTGCCCGCCATCGACGGCGATCCTTCAACGTGGGAACGCATTGCCATGCCGATCTCCCGTTTTGCCACCGGAGGCATTGACCTCTCCCGGGTGAAAGATGTGCGCTTCACGAACGGTGCGCCGAACGAGTCGCAGCATACGCTCTGGGTGGATCACATCCACGCCATTGGCGACGGGCGCGACCTGCCGAAGCCGGCTCCCCCGGAAGGTCCTTTCGTCGTGCGCGACGGCGACGGGACTGTGATCCTGCACTGGGAGGCCCCGGATGACCCTGCCGTGGCCGGGTACCACATCTTTCAGTTCAGGGACGGCTACCGCGATCCACTCCAGCTGACCGATCAGCCGGTCCGAACGCCGCACTACGCCGACATGACGGTCGAGAACGGGTATGCGTACGCGTACACGATAGCGTCGGTAAACGAGTATGGCGTTACGTCTTTCCCTACGGACGAGATCATTGCTCATCCTCATGCAATGGGCACGGACGAGTTCATCGACTACGTCCAGCAAACGGCCTTCGACTACTTCTGGTACGAGGCAAATCCCGCCAACGGACTCGTTCGGGACCGGAGCCGGCCTACGTCGGCGGCGAGTGTTGCGGCGGTAGGTTTTGGACTCTCAGCGCTGACCGTCGGCATCGATCACGGATGGATCACGCGCGAGGAGGGGCTGGCGCGTGTCCTTGCAACGCTGGAAACGTTCTATAACGGGCGGCAAGGCACCGAGGCTTCCGGCACCATCGGCTACAAAGGCTTTTTCTACCACTTCCTCAACATGAACACCGCGACGCGCTCCGGCACGTCCGAGTTGTCCACGATCGACACCGCGCTCCTCATGGGCGGTGTGCTCCATGTGCGCGAATACTTTGACGGGGAAGACTCGGCGAGCACGCGCGTGCGCCGCCTCGCCGATTCGCTCTATGCGCGGGTTGATTGGGCATGGGCGCAGGCAAGGCCCCCGGCTATCAGTCATGGCTGGAGGCCGGAGTCGGGGTTCATTCCGTACGACTACCTGGGCTACAACGAGGCGATGATCCTGTACCTGCTCGCCCTCGGTTCGCCCACGCACCCGGTGGGGGCGGATGCCTGGGCGGCTTACACGAGCGGGTACGACGGCGACTGGCAGAGCTACTACGGATTGACGTTTCTCACCTTCCCGCCGATGTTCGGGCATCAGTATTCGCACGTCTGGATCGACTTTCGCGACCGCGCGGACGCTTTCATGCGCGAGAAGGGGAGCACGTATTTCCAGAACTCCGTCCTCGCAACGCGAGCGCAGCAGGCATACGCGATCGACAATCCGTTCGGGTGGCTCGGCTACGGTGAGAATTTCTGGGGTCTGACCGCCTCGGACGGGTACGAGGGCTACCGCGCGCGCGGCGCACCCCCGAGCATGAACGACGCCGGGACGATCTCGCCCACGGCGGCCGGAGGATCGTACGCCTTCACGCCGGAGCAGTCGGCGGCCGCGCTGCGGCATATGTACCGTACGTACCCGCGCGTTTGGGGACCATACGGTTTTCGGGATGCGCTCAATCCGGCGCGCGACTGGTACGCGACGGACTTTCTCGGCATCGATCAAGGGCCGATTGTGCTGATGATTGAAAATGGCCGCACGGGTGCCATTTGGGAGGCGTTCATGAGGAACGAGGCTATTCAACGGGGACTTGCGCGCGCCGGGTTTACGGCTTACGTTAGCGCGGAGGAGGCATCGGGCGTGCGTTCACGGCTTCACATAGAGGCGCTTTATCCATCGCCGGGTGCCGGTAAAGTGCAACTCCGCCTGAGCGAAGGAGGCGCGGTGCCGCTCGACGTGCGTGTTTACGATGTGCTTGGAAGGGAAGTGCAGGTCGCCGGCGGCGCAGAGCGAGGTGCGGGAGCGCGCGCCATCGAGGTTGACCTGACGGCGCTGCCCGCGGGTATCTACTACGTGCAGGTGCGGTCAGGGGAGGAGGTCGTAAGCAGATCCGTTGTAAAGCTTTGAGGCGGGCGGCTTATCAAGTCGCATGGCTTGAATGGCAATTGTGTGTTCACCTTATTTCAGTGGCCTCTCGGTAGTCGGGGAGGTGAGATCCTTCACTGCGTTCAGGATGACAAGCGGGGATTCCGGAGAAGGCTGAAAACGGAGAAGGCGAAAAGCGGAGCAGGCGAAAAGCGGAGGAGGCGCAAAATGGAGGAGGTGAAAAACGGAGGATGAGGAAAACGAAAGAGCACAAGAAAGGCAGAACGTTCCCGGCGTGTCATGCTGAGCGAAGCGAAGCATCTGTTTTGCTTTAGTCGCCGCCGGTTTAACTTATCAGCCTTTGATGCCTGTTCTGAAATTTCATTAATTCAGCGGCTTCATAACGTAGCGGTTGGGAGGGTGCTTCGATACGGGATCTGTGACCCAAACAGAATGAGTTCATAAAACGGGTTTTTGGCATGGTGAACAAGGTTCTTTGGATGCGGGGTTGGTGCGGGTTGGTGGCTGTTCTTATTCTGAGTGGCTGCGGGGCGCGTGAGGTGGTGCAGCGTGCTGAAAAGGACCCGGCGGGGGAAGACGCGGCGTTCATCGAAACGCTGGAGCGAGACACGTTCCGGTGGTTCTGGGAAGCGACGCCCGCTGCCACCGGACTGACACCCGACCGCGCGCCAACGCGGTCGTTCTCGAGCATTGCGGCGGTGGGGTTTGCGCTGACGGCCTATGGCGTCGGGGCGGAGCGCGGGTACGTCACCCGGGAAGAGGCGGCGGAGCGGGCGCTGACTACGCTTCGCAACTTCTGGACCCTCCCGCAGGGGACGGACCCGAGCCGAATGGCGGGGTACAAAGGCTTCTTCTTCCATTTCCTCGAACCGGAAACCGGCACCCGCTTTAAGAACACGGAACTCTCGACCATTGACACCGCGCTTTTGATGGCGGGGGTGCTCTTTGCCCAATCATATTTCGACGGTCAGGGTGCCCGGGAGGTCGCGATCCGCGCCTATGCCGATTCGCTCTACCGGCGCGTGGAGTGGCCGTATTTTCAGACGGAGTCGCCGCTGATGACCATGGCCTGGTACCCCGACAGGGGCTTCTCGAGCCACGCTTACAGGGGGTATGATGAGGCCATGATCCTCTACCTGCTCGCGCTGGGATCGCCCACACACCCGGTCGGGCCGGAAGCGTGGAGCACGTTCACGTCCACCTATCGCTGGGAGCCGTTTTACGGCTATGAACACGTCAACTTTGCGCCGCTCTTCGGGCACCAGTACTCGCACGTGTGGGTGGATTTTCGGGGCATTCAGGACGCCTACATGAGCGAAAAGGGCATCGACTACTTTGAAAATGCCCGGCGGGCGACGCTCTCGCAGAAGGCCTATGCGGTCGATAACCCGCGAGGATTCAGCGAATATGGCCGGTTCTGGGGGCTGACGGCCAGCGACGGTCCGGCGAACGTCATGCTGCCCGTCAATGGAGACAGCGTGCGGTTCCAGACGTATTGGGCGCGCGGCGCGGCGGCGGGCGACATCCGCGACGACGGCACGATCGCGCCGACAGCGGCGGGCGGGTCGATTGCGTTCGCCCCGGACGAGGCCGTCCCCATGCTTCGTTCAATCAAGGAAGCGTACGGCGATGACGTTTACAATCAGTACGGCTTTGTCGACGCCTTCAACCCAACGTTCCAGTTTACCGGGCGCGATCTCGGGCATGGGCACGTCACGCCGGGAGTCGGGTGGTTCGATCATGACCAACTCGGCATCGACCAGGGACCCATCGTGCTCATGATCGAGAATCAGCGCACGGGGCTTGTCTGGGAAACCATGAAGACCAACCCGTACATCGTTCAGGGACTTTGCCGCGCGGGGTTCACGGGTGGCTGGCTGGAAGGGCGCTGTTCATGAGGAAAATGGGACCACTGAGCCTCGGGAGCGTCCTGCTCCTCGTTACCCTCCTGCTTGGATGCAGGGCGCGGGCGGATGGTCCGGTTGTGCTCGACTTTTGGGGCATCGGTGTTGAGGGCGAGTTGATTAAAGAACTCGTACCCGACTTTGAACGTGAACATCCCGGCGTTCGCGTGCGCGTGCAGCAGATCCCGTGGACGGCGGCGCACGAGAAGCTGCTGACGGCGTTTGTCGGTAATGCGACCCCGGACCTATGCCAGCTCGGCAATACGTGGGTGCCGGAATTCGTCGCGCTTGAAGCCCTCGAGCCGCTGGATGCGCTTGTAGCGCAGTCTGCGGTGGTCGATCAGGCGGACTACTTTTCCGGGATCTGGGACACGAACAGGCTGGAGGGCCGCGTTTATGGCATCCCGTGGTATGTCGATACGCGGCTTGTCTTTTACCGCACCGATCTCTTTCGGAAAGCCGGGTATGCCGCTCCGCCGGATACGTGGACCGAATGGGCGGAAGCGTTGCGGCGCGTGAAGGCGCAAGGGGCCGATTACGGCGTGCTTCTTCCGACGAACGAGTGGCAGCATCCGGTCTCGTTTGCGCTCCAGACCCAGCCGGATTTGCTGCGGGACCATGATCAGTATGGTAATTTTAGCAGTCCGGAGTTTCGAAAAGCGTTCACGTATTATGTCGGCCTCTTCGATGACGGTCTCGCGCCCGCGCTCGGTACTACGCAGATCTCGAACGTTTACCAGGAGTTCAGCCGGGGCTACATTGCGGCGTTCCTGACCGGCCCCTGGAACATCGGCGAGTTCAAGCGGCGGCTGCCGGACAGCCTGCAGGGCGACTGGATGACCGCGCCGATGCCGGGGCCGGTAGAGGGCGAGAAGGGGATTTCCGTGGCGGGCGGATCGAGTCTGGTGCTCTTTGCCGGGTCGGAGAAGAAGGCGGAAGCGTGGCAGTTCATCGAGTTCTTGTCGCGACCGGACGTGCAGGCGCGTTTTTATGAACTCAGCGGCGATCTCCCCCCGCGTGAGACAGCCTGGAGTACGCCGCTGCTCGAACAGAATCCGTATGCGGGCGCGTTCAGGGAGCAGTTGCGGCACGTGCGGCCGACGCCGAAGGTGCCGGAGTGGGAGCGCATTGCGACCAAGATCTACGAGTACACGGAGGCCGCCATACGCGGCGATCTCACGATCGACGAGGCCCTTGCGGCGCTCGACCGCGACGTGGATCGCATCCTCGAGAAACGCCGGTATTTATTGTCGAGAAAGGAAAAGCGGTAGGAACGGGGTCGAAAGTTAAAACGCTTAGAGGCTTCGAAATAATGGAACGCGCTGTATGTAGCTGGTGAAATGGACCGAAGTACCAACGCAACTTCCCCCTCGATGGGGATTCAAGGGGGTGTTAGCGAGCGTTTCAGCTAAGTACATGGTCCGGGATATTTGCGGTACATCCCATCGACAGTTAATCAAAAGTCTCTAAGCAGTCGGGAAGGGTAGATCCTTCACTTCGTTCAGGACGACAAACAGGGGTGTTGGAGTAGGCGGAAAAGGGAGGAGGCGAAAAAGGGAGGAGGCGAAAAACGGAAAAGGCGCAAAAGTGACGGACCAGAAGAAATGCAGAACCTTCCGCCCTTGTCATGCTGAGCGAAGCGAAGCATCTGTTTTGCTTCAGGTGGCGGTTAATCTGACTCATACGACCTTAGTTTCCTTGTGTCAATGGTCCGGAAGGGTGGATCCTTCACTGCGTTCAGGATGACAAACCGGGGTGTTGGAGGAGGCGGAAAAGAGAGGAGGTGGAAAGCGGGGGAGGCGAAAAACGAAAGAGCACGAGAAAGGCAGAACGCCCCCGGCGTGTCATGCTGAGCGAAGCGAAGCATCTGTTTTGCTTCAGGTGGCGGTTAATCTGACTCATAAGACCTTTGATTCCTTGCTTCAATGGTCCGGAAGGGTGGATCCTTCACTGCGTTCAGGATGACAAACCGGGGATGTTGGCGGAGGCGGAAAACGGGGGAGGCGGAAAACGAAAGAGGACAAGAAAGGCAGAACCTCCCGGGCGTGTCATGCTGAGCGAAGCGAAGCATCTGTGTTGCTGTAGTTAGCTGTTGGTTTGACTCACACGACCTTTGTTCCCTTGTTTCGATGGTCTTTTATAAGTCCGGAAGGATACATTCTTCACTGCGTTCAGGATGACAAGCGGGGAATGATCGCAGGTAATTCGCTGCGATGTTATTGCATTGAGTGGCGGCAATAAAGGATGACGACTTGGTCTTCTAAAATACTGCGTGGTAAAAAGTAGGGGTGATACTGTTGTGAGCACGGTTACTTCAGCGCGGCCGACGGAGCGGGTAGCGGAGCCGGTGAGCGGACCTGCGGTGCGGGTGCGGGGCGGGAGAACGGGTGCGTCAACTGCGGCGCTGCTCTTTCTTGCGCCGGCACTGCTTGTGCTCGCGGTGTTCTTTTTCGCGCCCGTGGCCGCGGCGCTGCTCCTGAGCGTGACCGACTTTGACATCTATGCCATCGCCGATCTGGGTAGTGCGCGTTTCGTTGGTCTGGGCAACTACGCCGCGCTCTTGAGCGACCCGTTGTTCTGGCAGGCGCTGAAGAACACGGGATATTTCGTTCTCATTGGCGGACCGCTCTCGGTCGGGATGTCTCTCGGCGTGGCCCTGCTCCTTTCTACGCGCGGTGTCCGGTTTCAGGGGTTCTTTAGATCCATATACTTTGCGCCGGTTGTGACGACGCTCGTCGCCGTAGCGGTCGCCTGGCGCTATTTGCTTCACGCGCGATACGGGCTGCTCAACTACGCCCTCGGCTTTGTCGGTATCGGCCCGGTGAACTGGCTCGGCGATGCGGACTGGGCCATGCCTGCCATCATCCTCATGGCCGTTTGGAAGAACTTCGGCTACAACATGATCATCTTCGTGGCCGGCCTGCAGAACGTGCCTGACTATTTATACGAGGCGGCCGTCGTTGACGGGGCTTCCGCGTGGCAGCGGTTCTGGACCATCACGCTGCCGATGCTGGCCCCGACGTTTCTCTTCGTGAGCATCATTACGATGATCGGGTATTTTCAGCTTTTCGCCGAGCCTTACGTCATGACGGAGGGCGGGCCGCAGAACGGCACGCTGAGCGTCGTGCTGCATATGTACCGCGAAGGCTTCAAGTGGTGGAACATGGGGTACGCGGCGGCGATCGCGTTCGTGCTCTTCCTCATCATCTTCGTCGCGACGCTCGTGCAGCTGCGACTACAAACGGAGCGTTACGAATGAAGCCGCGCAGGTTGGCCCTCATTGCCGTTCACGCCGCGCTTATCGTAATTGCGGCGCTCGTGCTCATCCCCCTCGTGTGGATGGTTTCGGCCTCGTTCATGCCGACGGGGGCGGCTTTGTCCTCGCCCCCAAGACTTTTTCCGGCGGAGGTGACGCTCGATCATTACCGCGCGCTTTTCACGCGCATGAACATCGGGCGCTACTTCTTCAATAGCACCTTGCTTGCCCTTGCGGTGACGGCCGTGTCGCTGCTCGTCAATTCAATGGCGGGCTACGCCTTCGCGAAGTTTCGCTTCAAAGGGCGAGAGGGACTGTTCAAGGTGCTCATGGCCGGGCTTGTCATTCCCGTGCAGGTTGCGATGCTTCCGCTTTTTCTCATGATGAAAAGCTTTGGGCTGATCAACTCGTATGCGGGTGTGATCGTGCCGGGCCTCGCCTCGATCTTTGGCATCTTCCTCGTAAGGCAGTATGCGCTTTCGATTCCAGACGCGCTCCTGGACGCGGCGCGGGTGGACGGGGCGAGCGAGTGGCGGATCTACTGGGTAGTCGTCATGCCGCTGCTCAAGCCCATCCTCGTGACACTCGCCGTATTCACCTTTATGGCTACATGGAACGACTTTATGTGGCCGCTCATCGTGCTCTCCGACAATTCCATGTACACGCTCCCGGTGGCGCTGGCGAACATGGTAGGCGAACACGTGCAGGACACCGAACTCATCATGGCGGGAGCGGTGCTGACCGTTCTTCCGGTGCTTTTACTCTTCATCGTGCTGCAGAAGCATTATATCGACGGGATCATGCTGGGCGGCATTAAGGGATAGAAGCGTTGTCAACTATGATCCATCTTTCGTTTGCGTCAAGGGACTGTTGATTAACTATAGATGAAAAACATCGTTTATTCTTAGCGCTTTGTACGAGCCTGGAATGCTGCGTAACTCTCTCATGCAATTCCCCCAAACGAGATGGAAAAAGCCTATTGGAATAAGGCGAATCCACATCAGGCATTAAAGGTCGTGTGGCTTAACTCAACATCGATTAAAAGGTATGCTGAGATGCTTCGCTTCGCCGGCGTGACAGAGACGGGATGTTCTGCTTTTCGTGTGCCGTCGCTTTTTCGCCCACTCCGACGTCCCCGCTTGTTATCCTGAACGAAACGAAGGATCTGCCCTCTCAGGCTGCCAAAAGGCTGTCGAAGCATGGTGAACGCGTAACAGGTCTATTGAAATAAAAGAACGCGTTGTTTGTAGCTGTCGATATGAACCAAAGCACCCACGCAACTTCCCCCTTGAGGGGGATTCAAGGGGGTGTTAGGCAGTATTCCAGTTGATTACAAAGCAGTTTAAATAAACGATGTATTTCATCCATAGTAAATTAACAGTCTCTTAAGATCGTGCCGGCCGCATTCGTGAACATTGTAGCTGGCTCCATTAAGGCCTCCAGACGGGTGGGTGATGCACTCCGGATGGATAATAAATCTTGCACTTAAAGAAGAAGATTCTTGGAAAATAGTTCTCAGAGTACACCTTCCCGGGCGCGTGGTGGCGCGGCGGGTTCTGGAGCGATGATATGCCTTTCGAACGGGCGGTACGACGTCTCACTGGATGCCGCGGCGGAGGGGTTCAGCGCGTTTGACGGACAGGCGATCACCCGAAAGGCGCAGGGCATCGCGGCATCGGGGGGCTTTTCGCTGTGGGTGCGTGAGCCTGAGGCGGGCGTGGTGTACCGGGTGGGTGCGGCGGGCGCGCGGCCGGGCGGCGAGAGAGAACGGTCCTGGCAAGACGCTGCATATGAACTGAAGATGGAACTGACCATCTCAGCAAGTCCCTCCGAGAACGTGGAGACCCGGCGGCTGCGCGTCACGAACTTAACGGACCGTGAACGGCGGCTCGACGTGACGAGCTATGTGGAACTGGTATTGAGCGACGCCGCCGCGGACCGTTCGCACCCGGCGTTTTCAAAACTCTTCGTGCAAACCGCCTACGAGGAGCACCCCGGCTGCCTGGTTGCCTGGCGACGGAAGCGGTCGCCGGGGGAGAGGGTCATTGCCGCCGCTCATGCGGTCAGCGGCGACGTGAGCGGCCCGGTGTCGGTGGAGACGGACCGCGCGCGCTTCATCGGACGCGGCAACGATCTCGCCTCGGCGCGGGCCCACGGCGAGCCGCTGTCCGGAACGACGGGCAACGTCCTCGACCCGGTATTCAGCTTGCGCGCGCCAGTCCGGCTGGAGGCGCGCGGATCGGCGGAGGTGGTGTTCCGCCTTTCGGCGGCTTTTGAGCAGACGGATGCGGTTGCGGCTCTCGCCGGAGCGCTGGGTGATCGAAAGGATTTGCGGCCGGCCGGTATTGCGAAAGCGCCCTGCGCCTCGCCGGCCGCCGGCGAGACCACTCCGGACGACCTGCAGTTCTTTAACGCGTACGGCGGGTTTGCCGATGGCGGCAGGGTCTATGAGATTCGGCTGGATCATGGCGAGGGGCGGATGCACTTGCCGCCGGCACCGTGGTCGAATGTCATTGCGAATGAAGCGTTTGGTTTCATCGCGACGGAGCGGGGCAGCGGCACGACGTGGAGCCTGAACAGCCGGGAGCACCGCCTGACGCCGTGGTCCAACGATCCCGTTGCCGATCCGCCCGGCGAGGCCTTCTTCTTGCGGGACGAGCGGGACGGAGGGTGCTGTTCTCTCATGCCCGGCCCGCGTCCTGGAAGAGGACGGTACCGGGTGCGCCACGGGTTTGGCTACACGGCTTTCCTTTTCGATGGGGAAGGACTCACCTCGGAAGCCACGCAGTTCGTTCCGCGCCATGATCCCGTCAAGATCACCCGTGTGCGCGTGACGAATACAGGGGAAGCGCCGCGCGCACTTTCGATCCATTCTTTCGCGCAGTGGGTGCTTGGCGGGGACGCGGCCGGAAGCGCGGGGGTTCGCACTTGGGAGAGCGAAGACGCCGGGGCTACATTCGCCAGCTCTGAACGCGAAGGTGCGTTTGCCGGTCGCTGCGCCTTCTTCACCTCGGATGCCGCGCACCGCGAGTCCTTCGCGACAGACCGCGAAGCGTTTGTTAGTTCGTTGGAACGTCCTCCTTCCTCGCAGATGCACGGAAGGGCGGGCGAGGCGACGGATTGGGGCGGCGCAGGCGGGATGTCTTGTGCGGCGACCTCCGCGCCTTTCTCGCTGGGTCCGGGAGCGTCGCGCACATTCGTCTTTCTACTCGGCGAGACCGCGGATGTAGAAGCGGCGCAAGCGCTTATCGAACGCTATTGCACGGCGGGCGTGGCGGACGAGGCGTTGCGAGCGGTGGAAGCATTCTGGGATGATCTTGTGGGCGGGCTTCAGATCGAGACACCGGTGCCGGAGATCGACGTGATGGTGAACGGCTGGCTGGTATATCAGAATCTGAGCTGCCGGATCTGGGGGAGGACGGCGTTCTACCAGTCCGGGGGCGCGTTTGGGTTCCGGGACCAGCTGCAGGACGCGGCGGCGCTCATTTATCTGGCCCCTGAACGGACGCGGGCGCAGATCCTGCTCCACGCGGCGCACCAGTTTGCCGAGGGAGACGTGCTTCACTGGTGGCATCCGCCGCTTGACAAAGGACTCCGCACGCGCTTCTCGGACGATTTGCTGTGGTTGCCTTACGTCACGGCCTACTACGTCTCCACGACCGGTGACGGCGGCATCCTTGACGAAATCGCGCCGTTTCTCACCGCTCGATTGCTGGAAGATGGAGAGGACGAAGCTTTCCTGTCGGCGCGTGAATCCGGAGAGAGCGCGGATCTTTACGAGCACTGCTGCCGCGCTCTCGACCGTTCGCTCACGCGCGGTGTCCACGGCCTACCGCTGATGGGCACGGGCGACTGGAACGACGGGATGAACCGGGTGGGCCGCGAAGGGCGGGGCGAGAGTGTCTGGATGGGATTCTTTCTCTATAAGATCATCGCAGAGTTCTTGCCGATCTGCGTCCGCCGTCATGACGAGGAGCGGGCGGCGCGCTACTGGAGCTACCGGGAGCATCTGCAGAAGGCGTTGAACGAAGCGGGCTGGGACGGAGCCTGGTACCGACGGGCTTACTACGACAACGGCGCGCCGCTTGGGTCGGCCGAGAACGACGAGTGCCGCATTGACGCGCTGGCACAGGCGTGGGCCGTGCTCTCAGGCGCGGCACCAAAGGAGCGCGCCGACGAGGCGCTCGGCAACATGGAGCGCTTCCTGGTCTCTGAAGACGAGGGCATCATTCGCCTGCTTACCCCGGCTTTCGACAGGACGCCCCACGATCCCGGCTACATCAAGGGGTATTTGCCGGGCGTGCGGGAGAACGGTGGGCAGTATACCCATGCGGCCTTGTGGGCCGTGCGCGCGCTGGCGGAGGCGGGCCGCACCGACCGCGCGGCAACGCTACTCAAAATGCTTTCGCCCGTCAGTCATGCCGAGACCAAAGAGGACGCCGAAAGATATGTCGTCGAGCCGTACGTGATCGCCGCGGATGTGTATGGCGTGCAGCCGCACATCGGGCGCGGCGGGTGGACGTGGTACACCGGGTCGGCGGGGTGGATGTGGCGCGTCGCCGTGGAAACCCTACTCGGGTTTACGGTGGAAGACGGTCGTTTTCTCCGGCTCCAGCCTCGCCTGCCGGAGTCGTGGCCGGGCTATCGGCTGGTCTACCGCCTGCCGGGTACGCAGGAGACCTATCATTTCGCAGTCAGCCGCGCCGGAGAGGCCGGTATCCATGCAACCTGCGACGGCAAGGATCTCGAAGTCGCTGAGGGCACGGTCCGCGTTTCCATAGCGGGAGACGGCGGCGGGCACGAGGTAGTTGTTCGGATCGGATGAGCCATGCGGCGGGGCGGCAGGGGCCGCGATCCTCTTCTACAGCCGGTTTGTCACCTGAAATTGTCACGAGAGAGGTGTCCGCACACGACCAAGGGCGGCAGTGCGGGGTATTATATCCTCGTGAAGATGAAGCGGAAGAGGCTGCGGGTTGGCGCGGAGCAAACCTGACCACAGGAGCCGGCTTGTAAAGCATTCGTAAAGGGGAGTAGAAGATGTTGATGTTGCTGCCTCTGTGCAGTAGCCTTGAACACTTCTTCCCGCGCCGTACGTTCTCGCGGCTCCGGCTCGGGAGCGGTCCAATTTGTTTGAGGAAGTGAACTTGACTCTATGAGCAAACGCATTCTTATTACCGGTGGAGCAGGCTTCGTCGGCTCTCACCTTGCTGACGATCTGCTTGCGCACGGCTACAGTGTGCGCGCGCTGGACAACCTCTCGCCACAGGTACACGGCGAAGGCGCAGAGCGTCCCGATTACCTGAGTGCCGACATCGAGTTGATGGTCGGTGACGTGCGGGACGCAGCGGCGGTGCGCCGGGCCCTCGACGGCGTGGACGCGGTGTTTCACCTTGCGGCGGCTGTCGGGGTGGGGCAGAGTATGTACGAGGTTGAGCAGTACACCAGCGTCAACAACGTCGGGACGGCCGTGCTGCTGGAGGCGTTGATTGAGAACCCCGTTGAGAAGCTCGTCGTGGCCTCCAGCATGAGCATCTACGGCGAGGGCCTCTACCGGACCAAAGGCGGCAACCTGGTGGCGGGCAAGGAACGATCGGACTACCAGCTGCGCGCGGGCGACTGGGAGCTGCGCGACCGAATCGGCGAGATCCTTACACCCGTGCCGACGATCGAGATCAAAGAGCCATCACTCTCTTCCGTGTACGCGCTTTCAAAGTACGACCAGGAAAGGATGTCGCTCATTATCGGGCGCGCATACGGCATTCCCACGACGGCGCTGCGGTTCTTCAATATCTACGGGTCGCGGCAGGCGCTTTCCAATCCGTACACGGGCGTGCTGGCGATCTTTGCGTCGCGGTACCAGAACAACAAGCCGCCGATGGTTTTCGAGGATGGCCTTCAGCAACGGGATTTCGTGAGTGTCTATGACGTGGCCCGGGCCTGCCGGATGGCGCTCGAAAGCAGCGAGACCGCCGGGCATGTCTACAATGTTGGCAGTGGGAAGCCGTTCACGATTCTCGAGATCGCAGATAAAATGGCCGCCGTGCTCGGTAAGCCGCACCTTCGCCCCGACGTGACCGGCAAGTACCGGAAAGGCGATATTCGGCACTGCTTTGCGGACATTTCGGACGCGCGGGCGACGTTCGGATATCAGCCTCTCGTCACCCTCGAAGACGGCCTTGAAGAACTCGCGGAATGGCTGGAAGGACAGCGGGCGCAGGATCACGTGGAGGCCGCGAGTGCGGAACTGGAAGCGCGAGGGCTTACGCTGTAGCGCTTCTCAGCCCCCGTTGGATGGATTAGAAACGAAAAACACGTACGAAGTTGTTATCTGCAGAGCGAAACGGCACGCACCCCGAAAAGCCGGTGGTTATCACCGGAGGCGCAGGCTTTATCGGCACCAACGTCGCAGCCCGGCTGCTGGAGCAGGGGCGACGTGTTCGCCTTTTCGACAATCTTTCTCGCGCCGGCGTGGAGAAGAACCTTGCGTGGTTGCAGTCCACCTACCGGGACCGGCTCGAAGTGTGCATCGATGACGTTCGGAACGCCACGGCGCTCAAGCGGGCGGTGAGGGATGCGGCAGCCGTCTATCACTTTGCGGCGCAAGTGGCAGTCACGACGAGCGTCGACGATCCGGTGGAGGATTTCGCCGTGAACTTGCAAGGAACGCTTAATCTTCTTGAAGCCCTCCGCGCCCTTCCGGAACCGCCGCCGCTCGTCTTTACGTCGACCAACAAGGTCTATGGCGGCCTCGACGATCTTGCCTTCATGGAGATCGACCGGCGCTACGAACCCGTCGATCCGGCGGTTCGGCGACGAGGGATCGGGGAGAGTCGGCCGCTGGACTTTCACAGCCCTTACGGATGCTCGAAAGGAGCGGCCGATCAATACATTCTCGACTACAGCCGTATCTACGGCCTCCCGACGGTCGTCTTTCGAATGAGCTGCATCTACGGTCCGCACCAGTTTGGGACGGAAGATCAGGGCTGGGTCGCGCACTTTGCCATTCGTGCCATCGAGGGTCAGCCGATCACGCTCTATGGCGACGGTATGCAGGTGAGGGACATTCTCTTTGTTGAGGATCTCGTCGACGCGATGCTGCTGGCGGTGGAACAGATCGACGGCACCCGCGGCCGCGCATTCAACATCGGCGGTGGGGCGGATCGCACGACGAGTCTGCTGGAACTACTCGACCTCATAAAGGCGCTGCAACCGGCGCAGCCGCGCGTGACGTTGTCCGACTGGCGCCCCGGCGATCAGCGCTATTACGTCTCCGATATTACCCGCTTCCGCGAGGCGACGGGGTGGGAGCCGAAGGTGAGTGTGCAGGACGGAGTGGCGGCGCTGATTGATTGGCTTCAGGCGCAGCGCACGCCGGCTGCGGCGAGCCTTGTGGCATAACGAGGATAGGTCGGATGACAGCTCTTTCGAGCGCGGTGCACGACTGTTAATGTTGCTTAACGCCTCCGGCCGTCCCCCTCTTGCGGGTGGCAGCGGTGGTGATTTGGCTCGGCGAGTTGGATGGATAGGGCGCTTTTTCTTTTTGCAATAGTTTCGTGGTGAGGATGGCGGATTTGATGTTGGAAGACGCAGCGGTCGGAGAGGTGACGGCGTTGAGGGCAAAGAGCGACGTCGGCCGGGCCGCTGTATTTGCCGGGCCGAAGGAGATTGCCATTGAAGAGGCACCACCGCCGGAGCCGGGTCCGGGTGAGGTTCGCATTCGGTTGGAAGGGTGCGGCGTCTGCGCCTCGAACGTGCCCGTGTGGGAAGGTCGGCCGTGGTTCAGCTATCCCATGGAGCCGGGCGCGCCGGGCCACGAGGGCTGGGGCGTCGTAGACGCAGTCGGTGCGGGCGTCGCCGGTGCGCGCGAGGGCGACCGTGTTGCAGCGATCACGTACCACGCCTACGGAGATTACGATGTAGCGCCCGCGAGTGCGCTCGTGCGCTTGCCGGAGGCGTTAAACGGGCGGGCCTTCCCGGCGGAGCCGCTCGGGTGCGCCATGAACATCTTCCGGCGCTCGGATATACAGCCGGGGCAAAGCGTGGCTGTCGTCGGTGTGGGGTTTCTCGGAGCGCTGCTTACGCGGCTCGCCTCGGACGCGGGCGCAAGGGTCGTTGCGATCTCGCGGCGACCTTTTTCGCTCGAAGTTGCGCGGCAGTTCGGAGCGGCCGAGACCATCCCGATGGACGACCACGCCCGCATCATCGAGCAGGTAATGGACCTGACGGGGGGCGAGGGATGCGACCGGGTTATAGAAGCCGTAGGCAAGTCGTGGCCTCTTGACCTCGCGGGCGAGTTGACGCGCGTTCGCGGCCGGTTGGTCGTTGCGGGCTATCACCAGGACGGGCCGCGGCAAGTGAACATGCAGCTTTGGAACTGGCGCGGCCTCGACGTGATCAACGCGCATGAGCGTGACCCTGAAATCTACCTCCGCGGGATGCGCGAGGCTGTCGAGGCCGTGGTGGACGGGCGGTTAAACCCGGAGCCGCTCTTTACGCACCGCTACCCGCTCTCCATGCTTGGCGAGGCGCTTCGTGCGACGGCCGAGCGGCCGGAGGGCTTTATGAAAGCGCTGGTCATCAACTAAGCGGCCGGCGAGCCGGTGTACGTTTTCCATGATCCTTGTTGAAGAAGACGCTCAGTTGCAAGTAGGCGGCGCGGTGAAAACGCCGCGACTCGGCTTTATCGGTCTTGGCTGGATTGGCCGCGACCGCATGGCCGCGCTTCTGAAGAGAGGCATCGCCGATGTGGCGGCGCTGCTCGAACCGGACGAAAAGCTGCTCGAAGAGGCGTGTTCGTTGGTTCCTGATGCAGCGCGGCCCTCGACGTTTGAAGAATTGCTCAGCCTGTCGCTGGATGGCGTCGTCATTGCGACGCCGAACGCCCTTCATGCGGCGCAGTCGATCCGCGCGCTCGAGGCCGGTCTGGCGGTGTTCTGCCAGAAGCCTCTCGGACGAACGGCTGCGGAGACGGCCCGCGTCGTGGACGCGGCGGCCGGAGCGGACCGGCTGCTCGCGGTCGACCTCTCTTACCGGCACGCCAAGGGTATCCGGCAGATGCGCGACCTCGTCCGCAGCGGCGCGATCGGGCGGGTCTATGCTGTCGATCTGGTTTTCCATAACGCATATGGGCCGAACAAGCCGTGGTTCTACGACCCGGCGCTCTCGGGCGGCGGGTGCCTCATCGACCTCGGCGTTCACCTCGTTGACATCGCGCTCTGGTCGCTTGGCTTTCCCGAAGTGCTGCATACGACAGGAAGGCTCTTTGAGAAGGGCGAGCCGGTCATGGACGCTGCCGTTCGGGTGGAGGATTACGCGCTGGCCCGGCTTGACCTGGCCTCCGGCGCGACGGTAAACCTCGCCTGCTCCTGGCATCTGCCCGCCGGGCGAGACTGCGTGATCGAGGTCCGCTTCTTCGGAACAGAGGGCGGGCTTTCGCTGCGCAACGTCGACGGCTCCTTCACGGAGTTCGTCACGGAACGATTCACGGGTACTCGTACGGAATGGCTGACCGGGCCGCCGGATGCCTGGGGCGGAGGTGCAGTCGCGGCGTGGGCCGAGCGGCTTGCGGCGGATTCGTCCTTCGATCCCGAAGTCCGGCAGGTCGTGGATGTGGCGAGAGTGCTCGATCGGATCTACGGACGCGACGGGATGCTCAAAAGGTCGCCTGCCGCATGAACGAGTTTGCATCTTCGAAACCGCGCCGTGTTCTCATGACCGCCGATGCCGTCGGAGGCGTGTGGCAGTATGCAATCGAGTTGTGCGGCGCGCTCGGCGCTCATGGCGTCGAGGTTCTGCTGGCCACCATGGGTCCGCTGCCAAGTGCGAAACAGCGCGCTGAAGTAGCGGCGCTCCCCAACGTGCGCCTCGAGGAGAGCGCGTATCGCCTCGAATGGATGAGCGATCCGTGGGAGGATGTCGTTGCCGCCGGACAGTGGTTGCTGGAACTGCAGCAGCGCTTCAATGCGGACGTGATTCACCTGAACGGGTACGTCCATGCGGCCCTGGATTGGGGAAAGCCGGTTCTCGTTGTGGGGCATTCGTGCGTGTACTCCTGGCACGAGGCCGTGCGGCGTTCAGCCCCAGCGGCGGCCTACGAACGTTACTTCGAGGAGGTGCAGCGCGGCCTGCGGGCTGCCACCCTCGTCACGGCACCTACCGATGCCATGCTTGAGTCGCTGCGGCGTCATTATGGACTTTTCCAGTGGGCGGACGCGATCCCGAATGCACGGCAGGCGGACCGTTTCAGGCCGAGGCGGAAGGAGCCGTTCATCCTCACGGCAGGCCGGGTATGGGACGAGGCCAAGAACATCGCGCTGCTACGACATGCCTCAGAAACGCTGACGTGGCCGGTCTACGTCGCCGGTGAAGAGGAGCATCCCGACTTCGGCACCCGAGCGGGCTTAGGGGGCGGCATTCGTCCGCTGGGACGGCTCGACGAGAGTGAACTCGCTGGGTGGATGGGCCGGGCGTCGATCTACGCGCTTCCTGCACGTTATGAGCCATTTGGACTCTCGGTTTTGGAAGCGGGATTGGCAGGCTGCGCGCTCGTACTTTCCGATACGCCCACGCTGCGAGAAGTCTGGGGCGACAGCGCGCGTTACGTCGCTTCGGACGATGAAGTGGTCCTGGCGACGACGCTCCAAGAACTGATAGATGACGAGGCCGGTCGCCGCGCTGCGGCCGAGGCGGCGCGCGCGCGCGCGCTCACTTACGCGCCTGATCAAATGGGCCGCGCCTATCTCGATCTCTACGCCGCCCTGCTGCACGGCGGCACCGCGACGGAGGAAGCGCCGGCCAAGTTAACCGTTCAAGCGGCATGACGATTGCGATTTTCTGCCATTCGCTGCTTTCCGACTGGAATCACGGGAATGCGCACTTTCTCAGGGGCATCATTACGGAAATGCAGCGCCGGGAGTGGGACGTGCGCGTGTTTGAGCCGGAAGAGGGCTGGAGCCTCGCCCACCTCAAAGCGGAACATGGCGAGGAACCGCTTCGCGCGTTCGAGCAGGTTTATCCGACGCTAAAGAGCATCGCGTACGACCTGGGATCGATCGATCTGGAAGAGGCGCTCGACGGGTGCGATCTCGTGCTGGTTCATGAATGGAACGATCATGAACTCGTGCGGCGGATCGGCGCGTACAGGAGGCAGCATCCGGACGTGCGGCTGCTCTTCCACGACACGCATCACCGCGCGGCGACGGAGCCGGAGTCGATGTCTGCGTATGATCTGTCCGGCTACGACGGCGTGCTCGCGTTCGGCGGGGCCATTCGCGACCTTTATCTGCAGCGCGGTTGGGCGGAAAGGGTGTGGGTCTGGCACGAGGCGGCGGACCCGCGCGTTTTCCACCCGATGCCGGAGGTTGAGAAAGAGGGTGATCTCGTCTGGGTGGGCAACTGGGGCGATGAAGAGCGCACGGCCGAGCTGCACGAGTATTTGCTTCAACCGGTTGAAGCCCTTGGGCTTAGGGCGACGGTCTATGGTGTTCGCTATCCCGAGCACGCCCGGAAGGCTCTTCATGCAGCGGGGATCACTTACGGCGGATGGCTGCCCAATTTCCGCGCGCCGGACGCTTTTGCACGTCACCGCGCGACCGTTCACGTGCCCCGGCGGCCCTATGTTGAGGCGCTTCCCGGCATTCCGACGATCCGCGTCTTTGAGGCCCTTGCCTGCGGCATCCCGCTCGTTTCGTCGCCGTGGGACGACGCGGAAGGTCTGTTCACGCCTGGGGAGGACTTTCTGGTAGCTGAAGATGGCGTGGCCATGAAGCGCCATCTGCGCGACCTGGTGAATGACGCTGCGCTACGCGCTTCCGTGGCGGAGAGAGGATTGGGAACGGTTCTTGCCCGCCACACGTGCGCCCACCGGGTGGATGAACTCGAAGAGATTGCAGCGGAACTGGGCACGCCGGTGCTTCAACGATCAACGGAGGGGTAATGAAAGAGGGACGGGGAGTGAAGAGCGGCTGCCAATGAACACGATGCCGAAACCGGCTGCCATGGGGCTGTTGAAGTAATATGAATGCTCTTCGAGCACCGCACAGTTTATAAATAGCACCGAGGTAACGTCTCCCTTGAGGGGAAAAAAGGGGGGCGTTATTTAGACTTTAAGACGCGCATCATGCGCATGCAATCTGTGGTAGAAACATTCCATGTTAAGTGAACAGCCGCATGACAGTCGGCAAAGGCAGATTCTTCACTGCGTTCAGGATGACAAGCAGGGATGCTGGAGGATATGAAAGTAGGGCGGAGCAAAATGAAAGCCGCAATCTCCCCGCGCGTCGTGCTGAGAGGCTGCCATAAATAATAACGAGCGTTGTATGTAGCCGTAGTTGCGGATCAAAGCGCCGGCTTAACTTCCCCCTTGAGGGGGATAAAAGGGGGTGTTGTTCAGACTTTAAGACGCGCATAATGCACAGGCAATCTGTGGTAGAAACAGTCCATATCAATTGAACAGCCGCATGACAGTCGGCAAAGGCAGATCCTTCACTGCGTTCAGGATGACAAGCAGGGACGCCGGTGGATGTGCAAAGGGTGGAGCAAAAGAAAAGCCGCAATATCCCGCCTCGTCGTGCTGAACGAAGCGAAGCATCTCGGACCTGCTTTTGTGCGCCGTTGAAGTAATTGTGATTAGCTTTTACGATAGATTCGTGTTCAACTTGCTGTATGAGTCCTTAAAGATAATAATATAGAGATGAAAATTGCTTTTTTTGGTTCGAGCCTGGTTTCGGCATACTGGAACGGGGCGGCTACTTACTATCGGGGCATTCTTAAGGCGCTGCATGGGCGCGGGCACAGCATCACGTTCTATGAGCCGGACGCCTTTGACCGTCTCGCGCATCGTGATTTGAAGGAGGACCCATCGTACGCGCGTAGCGTTGTTTATGAACCTACCGAAGAGGCGGCGCGCCGAATGCTCGCGCGCGCGCGAGGGGCTGATCTTGTCGTAAAGGCAAGCGGCGTTGGTGTGCTCGATGCGTTTCTCGAGCGCGAAGTGCTCGGGCTTCAAAGCGCCCGTACGCGCGTCGCGTTCTGGGACGTAGACGCGCCGGCGACCCTCGACCGCGTCAAGGAGGATCCGGACGACCCGTTCCTCCAGGCCGTCGCGGAGTACGACCTTGTGTTGACCTACGGCGGTGGCGATCCCGTCATTCGGGGGTATGAGGCCATCGGGGCGCGGCGCTGCGTTCCCGTCTATAATGCGCTCGATCCCTCGACGCACCACCCGGTGCCGCCGGACCCCCGCTTCGATGCGACGCTTGGGTTCCTCGGCAACCGGATGCCGGACCGAGAAGCGCGGGTGTGGGAGTTCTTCTTCAATCCGGTGGGCGCTTTGCCGGAGGAGCGGTTCCTGCTCGGCGGGAGCGGCTGGGATGCGCATGTTCCCGACGCCCCCAATCTGAAGTACCTCGGCCACGTATATACGGCCGATCACAACGCCTTTAACTGCACGCCGAGGGCGGTGCTGAACGTGAGCCGGGAGAGCATGGCGCGCTACGGGTTTTCTCCGGCCACGCGCGTCTTTGAAGCCGCGGGCGCGGGAGCGTGCCTGATTACCGACGCCTGGGAAGGCATCGAACTGTTCCTGACGCCGGACAAGGAGTGCCTGGTGGCGGCCGGAGGCGCGGAGGTGGCCGAGCATCTGCGGCAGCTCGATCCCGAGAGGGCGCGGATGATCGGGGAGGCGGCGCTGGAACGGGTGCTCTCTGAGCATACCTACGCCCACCGCGCGCTGCTGTTTGAGGCCGTCCTTTCGGAAACGAGCGGTGCGACGCCGGAGGTGGCCTGATGGAGGACAAGTTCGACATCGTTATCCTCGGGCTTTCGATCACGTCATCGTGGGGAAACGGACACGCGACCACTTACCGGAGCCTCGTGCGGGAGCTTGACAGGGCCGGCCACCAGGTCTTGTTTCTTGAACGCGACGCGCCCTGGTACCGCGACAACCGCGACCTTCCGGATCCGCCCTTCGGAAGGACCGAGTTGTACGGGAGCCTCATCGAGCTTGAAGATCGTTTTACGGAGAGCATCCGCCGGGCGGATCTGGTGATCGTTGGATCCTATGTGCCTGAAGGCGTGGAGGTGGGGCAATTTGTTGTTCGCACGGCGCGCGGAATCAGCGCCTTTTATGACATCGATACGCCGGTGACGCTTGCAAAGCTGGCAAGGGAGGACTTCGAATACCTGACGCCTGGACTCGTCGGCAGGTATGACCTTTACCTATCGTTCAGCGGAGGGCCTACCCTTTTGAGGCTGGAACGGGAGTTTGGTTCGCCGATGGCGCGGGCGCTCTACTGCTCGGTGGACCCGGACCTGTACTACCCGGAAGTGGCGAACGTCGACTATGATCTCGGCTACCTCGGCACCTACAGCGACGACCGGCAACCGCCGCTCGAGAAGCTGCTTCTGGATCCTGCGCGCGCCTGGCGGGACGGCC
Source organism: uncultured Bacteroidota bacterium (assembly GCA_963790965.1). Lineage (GTDB taxonomy): Bacteria > Bacteroidota > Rhodothermia > Rhodothermales > DASSAV01 > CAWBQO01. The sequence goes on along the minus strand of CAWBQO010000006.1, from coordinate 131,927 downwards.
GGTTCGTCGTGGCGGGTCCGCAGTATCCCGCTTCCATCTCGTGGCCGCAGAACGTCGAGCGAATCGACCATTTGCCTCCTGCAGATCATCGCGCGTTCTACAACCGGCAACGGTTTACGCTCAATGTCACCCGAGCGGATATGGTTCGGGCGGGCTATTCACCGAGCGTTCGGCTTTTTGAAGCGGCGGCGTGCGGCACGCCCATCATCAGCGACACGTGGGAGGGATTGGATACGTTCTTCGTGCCCGGCACCGAAATCTTGACGGCCGGCAGTCCGGCCGACACGCTCCACTTTCTGAAGAATCTGTCTGAGGAAGAGCGGCGGCGCATTGGCGAAAGAGCGCGGCGTCGCGTACTTTCTGCGCACACGGCGGCGCATCGCGCGGAGGAGCTGGTTGCGTATGCGCGGGACGCTATGGAGCGCCGCGCGACGTACGGGCGGTTCGTCGCATAGAAGAGATGACGCCGGAAGGCTATTCCAGCCGCGTCGTTAACGATTAACGAGAAGCATCATGGAGACTGAAAAGATTTCGCCGAGGCGCATCATTGCTACGGATAGCGCTCCGGCTGCGATCGGTCCGTACTCACAGGCGGTCCAGGTGGGCAATTTCCTATTTGTGGCCGGGCAGTTGGGACTCGATCCTACAACGGGCGAGATGGTGCCGGGAGGGGTGCAGGCGGAGGCGCGGCAGGCGCTCAGCAACGCGAGCGCCATACTCGAAGCCGCCGGCTTTACATTGGCAGACACCGTGCAGGTTCAAGTGCTGCTTGCCGACATGGCGGACTTTACGGCCATGAACGAGGTGTATGCCACGTTCTTTCCCGATGCGCCGCCGGCGCGCGCGGCGTTTGCGGCAGCGGCGCTGCCCCGCGGCGGGCGTGTTGAAGTGGTCGTGACGGCGGGCAAGTAGGCGGGGGCGGAAACCACAGGCTTCAACCATCGTGGGAAGAATACGCCCGATTGATCCACCCGCCGCCGCTCTCTGCAGATGCGTTCCGTTCAGAAGCTGTTCCTTGCCGTTTTGCTGCTCGCGCCGGCGGCAGGCGCGAACCTCTCCTGCGCTGTCCTCGGGCTTTTGCGCGGGGAAACCGGGGCAGCGGCGGACTCTCTTGGGCGCGCGGAAAGAAACCTGCGCACGTTCGACCGGGCGTGGCAGTTCGTGAACGAGGAGTATTACGACTCTGACGTCTCCCGGGACGAGTGGGCCGGCCTGAAGGATCAGTTTCGCTCCCAGGCAGACACCGCTTCTTCTGAAGCGTCTCTCTACGCCACGCTCGGCGCAATGATGGAGACGCTTCGGGACGCGCATACGCGGGTTCGGTCGCCGGAGGCCGCGGGAATGCGGGAGGAGGGCATCGCGGCGGGTCTCGGCCTCCGCGGGCGCTGGCTGGAGGGCAGATTTGTGGTGGAGGAGGTGCAGGAAGGCGCGCCGGCCGCGGACGCAGGCGTTCAGCCGGGGTGGCTTCTGACGGGATGGGACGGGTTTCCGATGGGCAACGACGGCCTGACCTACGTTCGCTACACGGTTGCCCTCGGAGACACCGTCAGGCTGCGCTTCGAGGACGCAGCGGACTCTGTCCATGTGATCGAGCTTTATGGGCGGCTTTACGTGGATGAAGACCCGATGGAGGAGCATATGCTGCCCGGCAACGTCCTTTATCTGCGGTTCGACCGATTTTCGGAAGAAGCGTCGCGGTGGATGGTAGACCGGATGCGGGCGCACCCCGATGCGGCGGCGGCCATATTCGACCTACGCTTCAACCGGGGGGGCCGGATGAGCGCGCTCAAAAGATCGCTGGCAGCCATTTACCGGCAGCCGTCGGCGTTCGGAGAAGAGCGGCTTCGCGGGGGCCGCTCACGCACGCTCGAGACGCGCGGAAGCGGCCGAAAAGCTTTCGCCGGCAGGGTGGCGGTGCTCGTCGACGCGCGCAGCCAGAGCGCGGCGGAAGTGTTCGCCTCTGCCGTGCAGGAGACGGGGCGCGGCTTCGTCGTGGGCAGAAGGACGGCGGGCAACGTGCTCATCTCCCGGAGCGAAGGGTTGCCCGGGGGCGGCGAGTTGCAGGTCAGCATGAGGGACTTTGTAACGCCGTCCGGCAGGCGACTCGAGGGAGAGGGCGTGCAGCCGGACGTGGAGGTCCCGCTGCGGCTGCAGGACCTCCGATTCCGACGCGATAGGGATCTGGAGACGGCGCTGCGGCTCCTCGGCGCAGGCGATCAAGGTAATTAGAGGCGTTCGAGGGCGAGGGCAGTGCCGCCGCCGGTGCCGTGGCAGATGGCGGCGAGGCCGTGCTGGAGCTGCCGCTTGCCGAGCGCGTGAACGAGCGTCGTAAGGATGCGCGCCCCGGAGGCACCAATGGGATGGCCGAGTGCTATGGCACCGCCGTGGACGTTCAGGCGGTCGTAGGGAACGTTCAGCATCCGGTGGAAGAGGATGCTGTTGAGCGCGAACGCTTCATTGTTCTCAAAGAGGTCGAAGTCCGAGATCGTGCGGCCGAGGCGGTCAAGCAGCTTATGGACGGCGGGAATGGGGGCTTCCGGGAAGCGCCAGGACTCGCCGGCCGACCAGGAGCTGCCAAGAATCCGCGCGATGGGCGTGAGGCCGAGTCGTTGCACGGCTTCTTCGCTCGCAATGAGAAGCGCGCTTGCGCCGTCGCTGATCTGGCTGCTGTTGCCGGCCGTGAGGACGCCGTCTTTCCGGAAAGCCGGGCGCAGTTTCGCCAGCGTATCGACCGTCGTGTCGGGGCGGATTCCCTCGTCTTCAGTGATCTGAACGGTTTTGCCACCGACCGTAAGCTCGACCGGTACGATCTCCTCGCTGAAAAAGCCCGACTGCGTCGCTTCGGCGGCGCGTTCGTTCGAGGTGGCGGCTATCTCGTCAAGCGCCTTCCGGGTGATGCCGTGCTCGGCGGCGAGGCGCTCGCTCTGCTCGCCCATGGCCTCACCGGAGACCGGATCGCTCAGCCCGTCGCGCAGCATCAGGTCGACGAGTGGTTCGGGCGCGCCGAGAAGCAGTTTGTAGCCCCAACGAGCGCGGGCGGAGAGAAAGAAACCGGTGTTCGACATGCACTCGGTGCCGCCGGCGAGTACGAGGGAAGCCTCGCCGGATCGAATGAGCGCGGCGGCGTTCATGACGCTCATCATGCCGGAGGAGCATACCATGTCGACCGCGAAGCCGTCGATCTCATTCGGAATGCCTGCCTTAAAGGCGGCCTGGCGGGGGATGAGCTGGCCGTGACCGGCGCGGAGCACGTTCCCGAGGACGTAAAGATCGAGGTCTTTGCCCTCAACGCCCGCGCGTTCGAGAGCGGCGCGCATGGCGTAGGCGGCGAGATCATCCGGCCCGAGGTCCTTGAAGGAGCCGCCGAACTTGCCAACAGGTGTGCGGACGGCGGAGACGATGAAGGCGTGGGTCATGTGAAAGCGAGTTCAGTTTGGATCAGGTTCAACGGGAAAGCAAAGCCGCCAGTTCAACCGGCTCTGTAACGGGCCGCAGGCAGGCGTGATTCTGACACAGGTAGACGGCGGGTTGGTTGTCGACCGACTTCATGTCTCGCGTGAAGGGGGCGAGGTCGTCCAGCGATGCGCTTGACGGATCTTTGAACAGAAGCACGTCGCCGGGACGCTCGTGGGCGCGGATGGTGCGGAGGAGGGCTTCTGTCTCCGGCCGCCCGGGCGAGCCAACAAGGACGATTTCGCGAGAGGGCGATATGGCGAGATCGAGGCCGAGGAGCAGGGCGGTGTGCGCGGAGGGCGTCCGGCATGCCTGCGGAGAGGCGGCGGTCAGGAGCCTCGCTGCGTGATCTTCCCAAATGCTGTTGCTCGTAAGCCGCGCAAGGCGCAAGAGAACGCTGAGGGCTACGGCATTCCCCGAGGGAAGCGCGCCGTCGTAGAACTCTTTCTGGCGAACGAGCAGGTCTGAGGTACCGCCTGGAGCAAGATAGAACGCGCCGTCTTCGGCGGAGAAGAGGTCGATGAGCACATGGCAGAGGCCCTCGGCCTCGCGCAGCCATGCCGAATCGAGCGTGGCGTCGTGGAGTTCGAGCAGTCCGCAGATAAAGAAGCTATAATCGTCAAGAAAGCCATTGATGCCGGCCGATCCTTCGCGGTAGCGGTGGAGAAGGCGTCCGTCGGCGTTCTGGAGATGATCGAGGACGAACCTCGCGGCGCGCTTGGCCGCGAGGAGCGCGTCCGGTTCGTCCAAAATTCGTGCGGCGCGGGCGAGCGCGGCGATGGTGAGGCCGTTCCAGTCGGTGAGGATCTTGTCGTCCAGTAACGGGCGGATACGCGCCGAGCGCGCCTCGAACAGGAGCTTTCGAGCCGTCTCCAGCCGTTCCTTAACCTCTTTCTCCGTCAGGCCGAAGTCATGTGCCAGCGCCCCGATGGGAACGGGCCGGTGCAGAACGTTTGCGCCGTTGCGCTTGCCGCTTGCCTCTTCCTCAAAGTTGCCCTGCTCCGCGACCCCGAACGCTGCCTCGGCAATCGACACGAGGGTGGGTTCGAGGACGCTTTGCATCTCGGCTTGCGTCCACACGTAAAAGCGCCCCTCTTCGCCCTCGCTGTCGGCATCTTCGGCGGAGAAGAAGCCGCCCTCCGGCGCTTGCATATCGCGAAGCAGGTAGGTAATGATGTCTCGGGCCATCTGGCGGAAGGCTTCCTCGCCCGTCACGCGGAACGCCTCCGCGTAAGCCGTCAGGAGGAGCGCCTGGTCGTAGAGCATCTTTTCGAAGTGCGGCACGAGCCATTTCGCGTCGGTGCTGTAGCGGTGGAAGCCGAACCCGACCTGATCGAAGATGCCGCCCCTGCGCATGGCGTCGAGGGTGGTCGTCACCATCGTCAGCGGGCGCTCGTCGGCGCTGCGGACCGCGAAGCGAAGGAGAAAGAGCAGGTTGTGCGGGGTCGGGAATTTGGGCTGTCGCCCGAAACCGCCGTTTTCGGCATCATAACGGGCGAGCAGCTCGCGGTAGGCGCGGGCGAGCGTCTCCGCGCCGAGGGAGAACGGAAGGTCCTCTCCCGCAGCGGGTTCTCGCAACAGCCCGGTAAGTTCATTCGCGATGCCTTCAATTTGTTCGCGATCCCCCGTCCAGAGCGCGCGGATCTTCTCCAGCACCTCCAGGAGTCCGATGCGGCCGAAGCGGGTTTCTTTGGGGAAGTAGGTGCCGGCGAAGAACGGCCTCCGGTCCGGCGTCATGATGATGGTGAGCGGCCATCCGCCCGCGCCGGACATGGTCTGGCAGGCGGCCATGTAGATGCCGTCGATGTCCGGCCGCTCTTCTCGGTCGACCTTAATGCTCACGAAGCCCTCGTTGAGGCGAGCGGCGACCTCTTCATCCTCGAAGCTCTCGCGTTCCATGACGTGGCACCAGTGGCAGGTGGCATAGCCGATGGAGAGAAACACGGGGCGGTCCTCGGCCTGCGCGCGCGCAAAGGCTTCTTCTCCCCACGGGTACCAGTCCACCGGGTTGTGGCGGTGCTGAAGGAGGTAGGGGCTTTGTTCGGCAGCGAGGCGATTTTCGGTCATAGGGAGCGGGGACTTTGCGGCATCTGTGGAGGGGAAGTTCGACCGCGCGGCGCGTGGACGGCAAAGCGCTTCCACCAATTTGCATGTACGTTACAGCTCCGCCCGTTCAGCGGCAGCTTTTGCATCGAATCCGGCTTAGATTAACGGTGTTAAGCAACCCGAAAGACCATGGGAAGGGCGGTGGAAGACGCCGGTCTGCGTCAGTCGATCCTCACTACAGCGCGGCGGCTGCTCGTTCGCGAGGGCTACCGGGGACTCTCCATGCGTAAGCTCGCGCGGGAGATTGGCTATAGCGCGACCAGTATTTACCTGCATTTCAGGGACAAAGATGCGCTCTTTCACGCGCTGATCGAGGAGGGAATGGACCGGTTGAACGCGCGGTTGGTTCGAGCGGCCCGGGAGGCTGGTGAGGGACCGGTCGAGCGGCTGACGGCGCTTGCCGGTGCATACGTCGACTTTGCGCTGGAAGAGCAGGAGTACTATGAAATCATGTTTTCGCTTCAGCCGGATCATTTGGAGCGGTTTCCGAGAGACAAGTATCGCCGCGCGCGGCGGAATCTGGAACTGATGATCGAAACCGTTCAGCGGGGCCAGGCGGAGGGGCTTTTCATAGCGGGCGATCCCGACGTGGTGGCGAGCGTCGTCTGGGCGCAGCTCCACGGCATGGTCTCGCTTCTGAGCGCGCGGCGGCTGGACGCGGATGCTGATGTTTCGCAGTTGCTGAGCGCTACGCTTGCCGCTGTGAAGCGCACCCTGCTGCTCGCTTCTCCCTCAGAGGAAACGGCCGGCAGCAGCCAATTGGTTTTAGATAACCTACATCTGTAAAGAAGCAGCCATGCACGGTCCCGTACACACGCGCCCGGCCGCCGCCGGCCTGATGTTGCTCGGCAAGACCATACCGGACTTGCTCTACGAGGCAGACGAAAACCCGGTGGCGTTCAACCAGCCCGACGGCAGCGGGTGGTCGTCCATATCGACGACGCTCTTCCGCGAGCGCGCCGAGGAGATTGCGCTGGGACTCGTGGCGCTCGGGTTGGGGCGGGGAGACCGCGTAGCGCTTCTCATGGAGAGCGACCTTCATTTCTGCCTCGCGGACATGGGTTGCCTCATCGCGGGGATGGTTGACGTGCCGATCTACGTCACCCATGCGTCCCACGCCGTGCAGTTCGTTGCCCGGCACTCCGGATCGCGCGTCTTGTTCATCTCGAAGGGAAGCGATGCGGGCAGGTTGCAGGACCTTTTGCCGGGCCTGCCCGAGTTGCGGTTCATCGTGATGGTGGAGAACGATCTCGGCGGTGACCTGCCGGAACTGCCGGAGGGCGTTCAGTGCCTGACGCTCGACGAGTTGCGGGCAAAAGGCCGTTTCGCTCGAACGCGCGGGGAGGACGCTTCGCGTATGCGGTCGATGAACCGCGCTTCGGACCTTGCCACGATCATTTACACGAGCGGGACCACCGGCGAACCCAAGGGTGTGATGCTCTCGCACGAAAACATTTCCTCCAACGCCCTGGCTGCTTTTAGCGAACTGACGGGCTTCAGGAGAGGGCCGGGCGGCGAGGTGACGATATCCTTTCTACCGCTGACTCATGTGTTCGCGCGGACGCTCTACTACGGCTTCATGGCGTACGGAAGCACGATCTACTTTTCGACCCCGGAAGCGCTCTCGGCCGACCTGCAGCGCGTCCGGCCGACAACCTTCGCCACAGTGCCGCGGCTTCTCGAGAAAGTCTACAGCCGCATTCGCCAGCGCGCCGCGACGCTCACGGGCGTAAAGAAGGCGCTCCTTCAGGAGTCGCTGGCGTTTGCAGGTGCTTACCGGCTGGGCGCTAAGCAGTCGCTTTTGCAGCGCGCGAAGCACGCCCTGCTCGACCGGCTCGTGTTCGCCAAGTGGCGGGAGGCGCTCGGGGGGCGGGTGCGGTTCATTATCTCCGGAGGCGCGGCGCTTGCTGCGGACCTCACCAACATCTTCGCGGCGGCGAGAGTGCCCGTGCTGCAAGGTTACGGACTTACGGAAAGCAGCCCCGTCATATCCTACAACCGGCCGGATGCGAACCGCGCGGGCACCGTCGGGCCGCCGCTTCCGCTCGTGGAGGTGACGATTGCCGAGGACGGCGAGATCCTTACCCGAGGCCCGCACGTGATGATGGGCTATTACCTCGATCCGGCGCGCACGGGCGAGGCCATCGACCGCGACGGCTGGCTGCATACGGGCGACATCGGGACGTTATCCGACGATGGGTATGTGACGATAACGGACCGCAAGAAGGACCTCTTCAAGCTGTCGACGGGCAAATTCGTGACGCCGCAGCCGCTCGAGTCTCGACTCGGGGCCGAGCCGCTGGTGGCGCAAGCGGTTGTGATCGGGACGGGGCACAAGTACTGCGCGGCGCTCCTGTTTCCGGATGAGGACGTGCTTCGCGTGTTCGTCCGTTCGCGAGGCATGAGCGAAAACCAACCCTTTGAACGGCTGGTCAAAGAGCCGGTGGTGATTGCGCGCTTCCAGGAGATCGTCGACAAGGCGAACGAGGGCATGGACCCGTGGTCGACGGTCAAGCGCTTCCACCTTGTCCCGCAGTCGCTGAGCACGGAGAATGGGCTGCTCACGCCGACGATGAAGCTCAAGCGGAGCCGGGTGCGAGAGGTCTATGCCGACGAGATCAGCCGGCTTTACGAAGGAATCGAGGCGGGCGAGACGCGCGGCGAGGGGGTGGAGGCTTGACGGCGAGAAGGCCTTACCCGTGATTCTTACTATCAAGAACGATCAGGCAGTAAACCTATGGATTTTGCACAGATGGGTAAGCTCATGCAGCTTGCTCAGAAGATGGACATCGACAAGGTGATGAAGCTCTCCGAGAAGATCGACCTCGGCGAACTTATTGGACTTGTTTCCCGGATGGACGAGGCAACGCTCGTTCAGATGACGTCGATGCTGAAGAAGCAGGGGAATGGGCAGCCGAGGGAGCGGCCGCCGGTGACGTTGGACTTTTTCCAGATGGCGGAACTGCTCACCGAAGAGCAGCGGGCGGTGCAGGGGCGCGTGCAGGCGTTCATGGAGGAGGCTGTTCGGCCGATCATCAATGATTACTGGCAGCGCGAAGAGACGCCGCGCGAGATCATACCGAAGCTGCGCGAACTTGGCCTCGCAAGAGAACTCTTCGACGAGGACGGATCGCGCAAGCCGGGTGCGGCGGTGCTCGAAGGGATCATTACGATGGAAATGGCGCGGGTGGACGTTTCCACCGCGACATTCTTTGGCGTTCACTCCGGGCTGGCCATGCAGTCGATTTTGTTCGGCGGCTCCGAGGAGCAGAAGCAGGCCTGGATGCCGAAAATGCTTAATCTGGACGTGGTCGGCGCGTTCGGGCTGACCGAGCCGGAGGTCGGCTCCGGGGCGGCGGGCGGTTTGACGACCACGTGTCGCCGAGATGGCGACGAGTGGATTATCAATGGCCAGAAGAAGTGGATCGGGAACGCAACGTTCGCTGATCTCATCATCATCTGGGCGCGAGAGGAAGAGACGGGAACGGTGCAGGGGTTTATCGTCGAGAAGGGGGTGCCGGGGATGAGCGTCGAGCAGATCAAAGGCAAGATCGCGCTCAGGGCGGTCGAGAACGGGCTGGTGACGCTCGCCGATTGCCGCGTGGCCGAAAAGGATCGGTTGCAGGCGACCGAAGGCTGGCGCACGGTTGCAAAGGTGCTGCGCGCCACGCGGGCCGGCGTGGCATGGCTGGCCGTCGGCTGCGCGCTCGGCGCGTACGAAGCGGCCGCGCACTACGCGAGGGAGCGCGAGCAGTTTGGGCGGCCGATTGCGTCGTTCCAGCTCATCCAGGACAAGCTCGTGCGGATGCTCGGCAACGTGACGGCGATGCAAACGCTTTGTTTGCGCCTGTCTCAGTTGCAAGACGCGGGCGCGATGAAGGACGAGCACGCTTCCCTGGCGAAGGTGTGGGCGGCGGCGCGTTGCCGCGAGACCGTAGCGCTCGGGCGCGACCTTTTCGGCGGAAACGGCATCTTGCTCGAGAACGACGTGGCCCGGCAGTTCTGCGACGCGGAGGCTATTTACTCCTACGAGGGCACGAACGAGATAAACACGCTCGTTGTAGGTCGCGCAATTACAGGGGAGAGTGCCTTTGTGTAGGGGACTATTGATTAGCGATGGACTCCTTTCCTTGCGATTTTTAAATACGATGTGCATGATTTAAATACTGCATAGCACTCCTTTTATCACCCTAAAGGGGAAGTGGCGTCGGCGATCTGGGAAATAGCGCCATTTACATGCAGCGCGTTTTTATTATATCAGCGATCTCTTAGAATATTGATAAATGAAATGAACCTGATCCGGGCATCAACGGTCGTGTGAATCGAATCAACAGCGCTCTATGGCAAGGCTGAGATGCTTCGCTTCACTCGGCGTGACATGGGCGGGACGTTCTGCTTTCCTTGTGCTCCATCCATTTTCACTTTCTCCGGAATCCCGGCTTTTCATCCTGGAGCAGTGAAGGATCTGTTTTTCGGGGCTGCTGAGAGGCAGTCGAAGCAGCGTAAACATGTATCTGTCATCAAAGCTTATGTAAACTGAATCAACACCGTTTTTTAACAGGCCTTAGATACTTCGCTTCGCCGGCGTGACATGGGCGGGACGTTCTGCTTTCCTTGTGCTCCATCGCTTTTTAGCCTCCTCCAGCGCCCCCACGTTGTCATCCTGAACGCAGTGAAGGATCTGTTTTACGGGCTGCTGAGAGGCAGTCGGAGCAACGTGAAACGTATCTATCGTCAAGGCTTATATATATTGAATTAACAGCTTCATAGGGTTGTCTCCGCTTCGATCTCGCGCTGTGGTTCCTGTGATCGAGTGAGTGCTGCTACGGTCGCCTGTTCGATCCGAACCCTTGACGAGGGCGTAGACTTTAGAATTCGTACCAACTGAACACCATAGCCATGCAGGCACAAGAAACGATTACGCGATCTGAGATTGACGCGGGCAGGTGGTATCCACCCTTTCGGCGCGCGGCGGTGCTCGGGGCCGGAACCATGGGCGCGCAAATTGCGGCGCACCTGGCGAACGCGGGATTGCAGGTCGATCTGCTCGATATGCCTTCCACCGACGGCAGTCGGGACGCGCTGGCCGAGAAGGGACTGAAGCAGGCGCAGCGCGCCAAGCCTGATCCATTCTTCACGAAGGAGACGGCCAAACGCATCCGCGCGGGCAACTTCGAGGATCATTTTGGGCGCGTGGGAGAGGCGGACTGGGTCATCGAGGTCGTGGTCGAGCGGATGGACATCAAGCGGCAGATGGCCGAGCGCATCGAGGCGGCGGCGCGGCCGGACGCAGTAATTTCCACAAACACGAGCGGGTTGCCCATTGCCGAGATCGTAGAAGGGCGGAGCGCGTCGTTCAGGCGGCGATTTCTTGGGACGCACTTCTTCAACCCGCCCCGCTACCTCAAACTGCTCGAACTAATTCCCACCGAGGATACGGATGCAGAGGTGCTGGGACGGGTGGCGCATTTTGGACGAATGCACCTCGGCAAGGGTATCGTCGTGGCGAAAGACCGGCCGTACTTCATCGGCAACCGGATTGGCGTTTACGGGATGATGCAGGCCGTAGCGCAGTACGTCCGCGGCGACTACTCGATGGAAGAGATCGAGGCGCTCACGGGGCCGATCGTAGGGCGGCCGAAGTCGGCGACCTTCCGGACGGCGGATCTCGTGGGATTGGACGTGCTCCTGAGCGTGGCGGACAATCTTTATGAGGGGCTTCCGGAGGACGAGAGCCGGGAGGTGTTCCGCGCGCCGGACGTGCTGCGGTCGCTCGTGAAGAAAGGCGCGCTCGGGGAGAAGACGAAGAGCGGGTTCTACAAAAAGGAGGGGAAGGATCTCAAGGTGCTCGATCCCTCGACGGGCGCATACCGAGCGAAAAAAGACGCGAAGATCGAGGGAATGGACGCGATCTGGAAAGCGGGCGGCGTTAAGTCGCGCATCAAGGCGCTGTTTGAGGACCGGGGAAGGGCGGGCGCGTTCGTGCGGCCGGCGCTGCTTGACCTGCTGGCCTACAGCGCGCGGCGCATCCCCGAGATCACCGACAACCCGGCAGACCTCGACCGCGCGATCCGGTGGGGCTTCGGGTGGGATCTCGGCCCGTTCGAGATTTGGGACGCCATCGGTATGGAAGAGGTCGTAGCGGCCATGCAGGCGGCGGAAGTGGACCTGCCCTCGTGGGTAGGCGCGATGCAGGCGGAAGGCCATGCGGCCTTTTACCTGGATGCAGGCGAGGGCCGGTCAGTTTACATTCCCGCCGCGCGGCGGTACGCTGATGATCCGCAGCCCGCCGATGAGCTTCGCGCGGCGGTGATTGGCGGGCGCGCTGAGAACGTGTTGTGGAAGAACGAGGAAGCGGCGCTGCTCGACATGGGGGAGGGCGTGGCGCTCTACGAGTTCAGGTCGAAGGCCAACAGCCTCGGACAGAATGTGATGCAGGGGCTGATGGAGGCCATCGGGCGCGTAGAAAAGGACGGTGACCTACTCGGACTCGTGGTTGGGAATGACGGGAAGAACTTTTCCGTGGGGGCGAACCTCGGAGAGGCGGCTATGGCGGCGGCAGCGGGGCAGTTTGGCGTCATCGAGCAGTTTGTGGAAGGATTCCAGGCGACCGTGCAGCGGATCCGGTACGCGGCCAAGCCTGTCGTCGTGGCGGTGCATGGCAGGGCGCTGGGCGGCGGGTGTGAGATGGTGATGGCCTCTCCGCAGCCGGTGGCGGCGGCGGAGAGTTACATCGGGTTGGTCGAGCTGGGCGTGGGCCTTATCCCCGCGGGCACCGGCACTATGCGACTGGCCGCGCTGGCGGCATCCCGCGCGCCAAACGGGCATCCAAGCGAAATACAGCCGTGGATTCAGCAGTTCTTCGAGAACGTCGCGATGGCGCGGGTGGCGACCAGCGCGCGGGAGGCGCAGGTGATGGGCTTTCTCGCGCCTCATGCGCGCGTGGTGATGAACGCTGAACGGAGATTGTTCGTGGCACGAGAGGAGGTTATCAGGTTGGCGCGAGAGGGCTACCGGCCTCCGCCGTTGCTATCGCACATCATGGTGCTCGGCCGCCCGACAAGGGCCGCCCTCGAAGTGGGTGTGCGGCAGTACCGCGACGGCGGGTTCATCAGCGAGTACGATATGCAGCTTGCGCTCGAGTTGGCGTACGTGCTCACGGGCGGGGATCTCTCGGCACCGCAAGAGGTGCCGGAGTCGTACTTGATCGAGCTTGAACGCGAGACGTTCATGCGGCTGCTCGGCGAGAAGAAGACGCAGGAGCGCATTACCAACCTGCTGCTTACCGGCAAGCCGCTTCGCAACTGACACTGAAAGCGGCGATCGGGCCGCGATGGACTTTGAATATGGAAGCAAAGAACGGAGCCTACATTGTTGCCGCTGTGCGGACGCCGGTCGGGAAAGCCCCTCGTGGGTCGCTGGCGCACTTTCGGCCGGAAGAGCTGGGTGCCCTGGTGGTGAAAGAGGTGGCCGCACGTGTGCCGGATCTGCCACCGGAGCGCATCGACGACGTGCTCATCGGGTGCGCGTTTCCCGAGGGACCGCAGGGAATGAACATCGGACGCATCATTGCTCAAAAGGCGGGGCTGCCGGACGAGATCCCGGGGGCTACGATCAACCGGTTTTGCTCGTCCGGTTTGCAAACCATTGCTATGGCGACGCAAGCCGTTATGGCCTCGCACGCGGACGTGATCGTTGCGGGTGGCGCGGAGTCGATGAGCATGGTGCCGATGAGCGGCTTTTTCTTCCAACCCGACCCGGAAACCGTGGCGCGCGACCCGGAGGTCTACGTCTCGATGGGCGTGACGGCGGAGAACGTTGCGGAGAAGTACGGCGTGTCGCGGGAAGATCAGGACGCCATTGCGCTCCGCTCCCACGAGCGCGCGCTGGCGGCGATCCGCGAGGGGCGCTTCGATAAAGAGACGTTGCGGGTTCCCATTGAGCAGTCCGTCTACGAGGAGGGCGAAGTGCGCAAGGTCGAGCGCGTGCTGGAGCACGACGAAGGGCCGCGCACCGACACGAGCCTTGCCGCGCTCGCCAAGCTCTCTCCCGTTTTCCGCGCGGGAGGAACCGTGACGGCCGGCAACTCTTCCCAGCGGTCGGACGGTGCCGCGGCGACGCTTGTCATGAGCGAGCGCGCGATGAAGGAGTACGGCGCTGCGCCGATGGCGCGGCTGGTCGGGTTTGCGCTGGCGGGCGTGCCGCCCGAGTTGATGGGCATCGGGCCGGTGCAGGCTATCGAAAAGGTGCTGCGGCAGACGGGCTTGACGCGCAGTGACATTGGGGTGGTGGAATTGAACGAAGCGTTTGCGGCGCAGGCGCTTGCCGTTATCCGAGAGGCGGAGCTTGACCCCGACGTCGTGAACGTGAACGGCGGGGCCATTGCGCTCGGACACCCGCTGGGGTGTACGGGGACGAAGCTGAGCATTACGCTTCTGCACGAGATGCAGCGGAGAAAGGTGCGCTACGGGCTTTGCACGATGTGCGTAGGCGGCGGCATGGGCGCAGCGGGCATTTTTGAGAACCTGATGCTGTAGGATCAGGGGTTCGGTCGGCAAAGGTTGTTGTGCAACGATCCTGTGGCGCAGGAAGGGCACGCCTTATGGTCTGGATCTTTCGTGGAGAGAGGCTTATAATCTTCACGTGGTCTTCATCATAAAGGGTGGTCCTATGACGCAGTTGAACCTCGAATCCTTTCTGGCTGCCGGCGGTGACGTAGAGGCGGCGCAGTACCGGATGCTCGACAGTCTCGGGCAAATCCGGCGCGCGTTCACGAACAACGTCATTTATCCGCATCTCGGAGAACTCGTCCGTTTACACAGTGCGCTGCAGGAACTCTCAGATCAACTTCGTGGATTTCGAGAGGCGCTGCCGAGAAAGATGGTTGGTCTTGATCCCGAAACCAACCGGGTGATTTACGAGCGCGCGCTCAGCGGCGGCGGACATTTAGAGGGTGTAGAGGAGATGGTCCGCTGGGCGATGCCGCACATTCGGAGCGCAGTCGAGGAAGGGCGGGCGATCTTTGAATTCGTGGAAGAGAACCTGCACATGGGCGAAGTGGGCCTCGTTCCTTCGTTTGTGGAAGAAGGCTACTTGTTCGTGCCGGACAAAGGAGCGGCGGTGTTGCATGTGCTGCGCTACAGCCTTTCGATCATCGTGGAATCGGGGGAGCGGTACCGGACGCTTAAAACCGCGCTTGTCGAGTCGGTTGAGGTGGGCACGGTCGTTCCTTCACCGCAGAGCATCAAACTGCGGCTTCTGGAGAGGACGCGCGATCTTCCGAACCCGGCGACTTTTTTCTTCGACACGGATCTCGACTTCCCCTTCGAGCAGACGATGCTGCCGGTGGCGAAGCGCAAGCTGATGCGGCACCTCGCGCTCAGTAGTGCGAACGGACGAGCTTAGGGAGTACCTATGACGCCTGTACTGCGAGGAAAGCGTCTATTCGCCCGGCTGTTTCCGAGGCCGAGGTAACGGTGTCGGAGACGGAAATGCCGGAGCGGAAGTTGCCGGAGAGGAAGAAGCCCGCGTTCGCGCCCTCCAGATCCGCAATGGCCGCTTTGACGGCACCGTAGCCGGGCTGGTATTGCGGAATGGCGTGCCGCCAGCGTTTGATGTGGATAAAGTAAGGCTCGCCCGCTGCGCCGAAAAGCGTGGCAAGGTCGGCGCGGACGGTGCGGAGCAGTTCCTCGTCAGGGGCTTGCGCGAGGGCGGGATTTCTCATGCCGCCGGCAAAGACGGTCAGAAGGACGTGCCCGGCGGGGGCGCGGTTCGGGAAGAGGGTGGAGGAGAAGAGCACGCCGAGGGTGCGCAGCCTCCGTTCCACCTGCGGTATGAGAAGGCCGAATCCGTCAAGCGGGTGCGCGACGCGCTCGCGCGGAAAGCCCACGCCAACGACGGCAACCGGCGCATAGGTCGCGCGCGCCAGTTGCGCGGCTTGGTCCCCGCGCGCCATGTCGAGGATCGGAAGGCTGTGCAAGGGCGAGGTCAGGAGCACGCAAGTCGCGTCGAAGGTGCGCTCACCCTGCGGCCCGGTCGTCTGCACGGTCCACCTCCGGCCGGCGCGTGCAATGCGCGTGACGCGGGTGTTCAGGTGGAGATCTTTGCCGAGTCTGGCCGCAAGCGCATCCGGGAGGGTGGAGAGGCCATCCCGAAAGGAGTACATCCGGCGGTTCGGGAAGGGCGCTTGGGCGGCCTTGCGCTCGCGAGCCAGGGCCATTTGCCCTCGGATGAGCGACCCGTAGTTTTGTTCGAGCCGGTGGAGCTTGGGAAAAGCGTGGCGCACCGAGAGTTTCTCCGGATCGCCCGCGTAGATGCCGGCAACGAAAGGGTTAATGGCGTAGTCGAGGAAGGCAGGGCCGAGGCGGCGGCGCACGAACTGGGCAACGGTTTCTTCGGCATCGGCGGGAGCCGGGCCGATGAACGGCTCTCTCAGCAGCCTGAGTTTGGCCGCGGTCGAAAAGAGGGGCGAGGTGAGGAAAGAGCCTGGACCGGAAGGCAGTGGCACCGGCCGGCCCTCCCGCACGACGTAGCGTTTGGAAGAGGACGTATCGGCGTCTACCATGTCGTTCTCCACGCCGGCGGAACGAATCAGGCCGTCGAGCGCCTCTGAGCCGCTCATGATGGAGTTGGGACCTTCCTCGACGATGTAGCCGCCGGCGTGGAGCGAGTGTATCGCCCCGCCCGCGCGCTGCGACGCTTCGAGCACGGCGGCGTGACGGCCTGCGGCTTTGAGCGTGTGCGCGGCCGTGAGTCCGGCTATGCCGCCTCCGATGATAATTACGTCCATGGTCGTTGTTGCGGCCCGAGCCGCGGGGCAGCGGGCGCTTCGTCGTTCATTCACAGTGGCAGGAAACCTCGCGGAGAGGCACCCGTAACATTATATTAAGTGTGACCTGTGAAAGAGACGAGTGAATTATTATGGCGACCGCACAAATGAACGATTCCTGGAGCGACGTTAAGGATCGCATCCGCGCTCTCTGGAGCGAAGTGGAATTCGAAGACGGAGAGATGAAGAACGCGCGAGGAAACCTTGGGCTTATGATTGGTCTTATTCATGATAAGACCGGCGAATCGCGCCGCGAAATCATGCAGAAGATGAGCACGGTTCTGTAGTTCTTTTGTTCGTCTGCTCCCCGCAAGCGGGGCAAGCGTAGGCTCGGCCCCTTCTGAAGCGATTGTCTTCCGAAGGGGCCGTTGTATATGGGACCCGCGCACCTTTTCGTTTCGTGCCGCCCCCCGGCTTGCGCGCAGATCGTACGTCGTGCCCGGCCTATCGGGTAAGCAATACTGTCATTGCGAGCGTAGCGAAGCAATCTCGGGACTTGTGCTGCTCTTCTCGAGATCGCCACGTCGCTGCGCTCCTCGCAATGACATGGCAGGGGTAATGACATGGTGAGGGGTGGCGGCTGGGCGGGTAAGGAATACTGTCATTGCGAGCGTAGCGAAGCAATCTCGGGACTTGTGCTGCTCTTCTCGGGATTGCCGCGTCGCTGCGCTCCTCGCAATGACAAGGGTGCCGCGCGTGTCGGGATTGCCGTGTCGCTTCGCTCCTCGCAATGACAGGGGCGGGCCGGCCGGATAAGGAATACTGTCATTGCGAGCGTAGCGAAGCAATCTCGGGACTTGTGCTGCTCTTCTCGGGATTGCCGCGTCGCTGCGCTCCTCGCAATGACATGGTGAGGGGTGGCTGTGCGGGTCAGGCACAATGTCATTGCGAGCGTAGCGAAGCAATCTCGTACATCGTGCACGTCATGTCTGGATTGCCGCGTCGCTGCGCTCCTCGCAATGACATGGGCGTGCACGTCATGTCTGGATTGCCGCGTCGCTGCGCTCCTCGCAATGACAGGGGCGGGCCGGCCGGATAAGGAATACTGTCATTGCGAGCGTAGCGAAGCAATCTCGGGACTTGTGCTGCTCTTCTCGGGATTGCCGCGTCGCTGCGCTCCTCGCAATGACATGGTGAGGGGTGGCTGTGCGGGTCAGGCACAATGTCATTGCGAGCGTAGCGAAGCAATCTCGTACATCGTGCACGTCATGTCTGGATTGCCGCGTCGCTGCGCTCCTCGCAATGACATGGGCGTGCTCGTGGTGTCGGGATTGCCGCGTCGCTGCGCTCCTCGCAATGACATGGTGAGGGGTGTCGGGATTGCCGCGTCGCTTCGCTCCTCGCAATGACATGGCAAGGGTAATGACATGGTGTGGCGGCGGCGTGTATATTGTTTGTTCTCCAGTTGCTTTCCTTAAACTCGGGGAGACCCAAAATCATGGCTCACTTCCCGTCCATTCCGGCGGTCGCCCCTCTTCTTTTTACCCTCCTTTACGCCGGATGCGGGGACGACGGGCCGCGCGCGGAGGAGTTCGGGCGGGAGGCGGAGCGGGTGGAGGCGGATTCCGCGTCGTGGGTGGCGCTTTTCGACGGAAACGATCTTTCGGCCTGGCGCGGACTGGATGCGGAGGAGCCGCCCGGAAGCTGGGAATTACGGGGCGGCGCACTCGTCCTGCGGCCGGATAGCGAAGGCGCGGGCGATCTGGTGACGAGGGAGACGTTCGAGACCTTTGACCTACGTTTCGAGTTTCGCCTTTCTGAGTGCGCGAACTCGGGCGTTGTATACGGCGTCGACCTCGGCGGCGAAGCGACCTGGCATACCGGACCCGAATACCAGCTTCTCGACGATGACTGCGAAAACTACGCTTCAGTAGATTCGGCGCAGCATACGGCCTCCGCGTACGATCTCTTTCCTGCCGTCGACGCGGCGCTTCGTCCGGCGGGAATGTGGAACGAGGGGCGAATTGTCGTGGAGGCCGGGCAGGTTGAGCACTGGTTGAACGGGGAAGAAGTGCTGGAATATGAGCGGAGCGGCCCTCGGTGGGACCGTGCAGTCGCGGCCAGTAAGTTTACGCAGTGGCCCGCGTTCGGCAAGACCATAGGCGGCGGGCACGTCGCGCTTCAGGACCACGGCTCCGAAGTGGCGTTCCGCAATATCCGCATCCGGCCGCTTGCAGATTGAAGCAATTTGTTGGGCAAGTGGTCAGATCTCAACTTCCACGAGGACGGGCAAGTGGTCTGAGGCGTAGGTGCCGTTCCACTGGTCGCTCAGGGTCGCGTGGCGACGAACCTTGACTCCGTTCAGGACAAAGATGTGATCAATGCGCGGGCCGGGCTGGTCCGTGACCTGAAAGCCGTAGAAGGTGCCCTCCGGGCCGTAATGATCCTCTTCGGACACCTCGCGAGCATCGGTGAGGGTGGAGGCAAGAATCGTGTACGGTTCGCTCTCCGGCGTGCTGTTGAAGTCGCCCATGATGATCGCCGGGAGCGAGCCTGCCGTCTCGTGAACGGTTTCGAGCAGCATCCGGGCACTGCTGCGGCGGGCTACGGGTCCCTCGTGATCGAAGTGGGTGTTGAAGACGAAGAACTCCTTGTCCGTCGTGCGGTCCCGGAAGCGGGCGAAGGTCACGACGCGGGGGAAGCGGGCGTCCCAGCCGAGGCTGCCGGGAACGGTCGGTGTCTCGGAGAGCCAGAAAGTGCTGTCGAAGAGGACCTCCAGGCGCGAGGCCTTGTAGAGAATGGCGGAATGCTCACCGCCGCGCCTGCCGTCGTCGCGCCCAACGCCGACGTATTGCCAGCCGGGGAGGCGTTCCAGCAGGTCGTCGAGCTGGCCCGAGAAGGCTTCCTGCACGCCAACGATGTCGGCATCGTGGTAACGAATGAGTGCTGCGGCGTGCTCCTTACGGTGTGGCCATGCGAAGAGGCTGTCCTGCGGGATGTTGAGGCGAATGTTGAAGGTCGCGACGCGCAGGGAGTTCACCGGCGGAACGTCGGCGTTGGGGGCTTGTGCCAGGAGGGCCATCAGCAGAAGGAGGAGCATGATTAAAGCCAGATTATAGGTGCTGTAAGTTCTTTTAATCCGGCTTTTATGCAGTCGTGGCCGTCGCGCCGGATATTGGCTATGCTGAAGGAGAAAGTCGCCGTGGCTTTTGCTTCCAACAGCTGCACTCTAATTGGTTTACCGAAACAACGTTCTCATGAATCTATATCGTTTTGCGACGGGCATTGTCACCGTCGCGGTGTTCTTTATGATGTCCGGCTGCGCGCAGGAGCCGGTGGCGCAAGTCGAGCAGGCGCAGCGGGCGCTTCTCGTAGCCGATTCCGTTGACGCTGACCTGTATGTCGCGGATCTTTACACCGCAGCGCAGGATTCGTTCACGCTGGCGCAGATGGAGATCGAGGGGCAGAAGGAGGCCTCGTCCACTTCGCGGGACTACGACCATGCCGAGGCGCTCCTCGCCTTTGCTACCGAGACGGCCACGCAGGCGCAGGATCAGGTAGAAGTCCGCAAGGAGGCTATGCGCGCCGAGACGGAGTCTCTGCTTGCGCAGGCTGAAGCCTCCATCGCGCAAGCGGGCGAGTTGATGGCGGCTGCAGCTCGGGTTAAGAACAGCCCGGTTGCGCTCGTGTCGCTGCAGGAAGATGCGCGGTCCGCGCAGTCGCTCGTGAGCGACGCACGCGCCGCAATGGAGTTTGGCGACGTTTCCGGGGCGTACGACAACGCGCGCGCGGCGGCCGAGCAGGCGGCAGCGGTAGTCGACGGGCTTTCGCCGGAGGCGAACGAGGCTGCGGTGCCGATCAGCTGAAGCTGAGGCGCGAATGGTTTTGAAGCGTGGCGGGTGTCCTTCGGGGTGCTCGCCACGCTTTTTTGTAGGCGGGTGCTACTCATTGTGCCGCTATCACAGAAAAGGCTCAATCTATTTGCAACGGCTTCATAAGCGGGTGCGGCGTGCTCATTATCTTATTGCCACCGGTAACTATCCTCCTCGTCATGCGACCAGGCGTGCGGGAGCATCGATGTGAACGAGCGCGTACTTGCAATAGAATGAGCCAAACAGAACAGCGCCGAGAGCGCAAGAAAGAATCCACGGACCCTTCCTACGACCTGTTATCTTCAAGACAGCAGCCACTGGACTTCATCTTCAACCCGAGAACGGTCGCGGTGATTGGCGCGAGCGAGCGCGCCGGAAGCGTCGGGCGAACGATTCTCTGGAATCTCATCAGCAGCCCCTTTGGGGGGACCGTGTATCCGGTCAACCCGAAGCGGCCGAACGTGCTCGGCATCCGGGCCTATCCTTCGGTGAGCGACATCCCCGATGAGGTGGACCTTGCCGTGATTGTCACCCCGGCCAAAACGGTCCCGGATGTAGTGCGCGAATGCGTGCGGTGCGGCGTCAAGGGCGCGATCGTGATCTCGGCCGGATTCAAGGAGATCGGCGAGGAAGGCGAGCGATTGGAGCAGGAGATCCTTGCAGAGGCGCGTAAGGGCCGGATGCGGATCGTGGGTCCGAACTGCCTGGGCGTGATGCGGCCGGTGAGCGGCCTAAACGCGACGTTCGCGGGGCAGATGGCGAGGCCCGGCAACGTTGCCTTCATCAGCCAGAGCGGCGCGCTCTTGACGGCGATCCTCGACTGGAGTTTTCGCGAAAACGTCGGCTTTTCATCCTTTATATCCATCGGCTCGATGCTCGACGTGGGTTGGGGCGACCTGATTCACTACCTGGGCGACGACCCGCGCACGCGCAGCATTCTGCTCTACATGGAGTCCGTGGGGGACGCGGCGGCGTTCCTGTCCGCAGCGCGCGAGGTGGGCTTCCGCAAGCCTATCATTGTGATTAAAGCGGGACGAAGTGAGCAGGCGGCCAAGGCGGCAGCCTCCCACACGGGCACGCTGGCCGGCAGCGATGAGGTGCTTAGCGCCGCTTTCCGCCGTTCGGGCGTGCTCCGGGTGGACAGCATTGCCGACCTTTTCTATATGGCCGAGGTGCTTTCAAAACAGCCTCGTCCTCGCGGCTCCCGGCTGACGATCCTCACGAATGCCGGTGGTCCCGGCGTGCTGGCGACCGACGCGCTCGTGGGAGGGCAGGGCGAGCTTACGCCGATCTCCGAGGAGGCGATGGTCGAGTTCAATGCCTTCTTGCCCGAGCAGTGGAGCCACGGCAACCCGGTGGACATTCTCGGCGACGCCGATCCGGAGCGCTACGCGAAGAGCCTCGAGATTGCGGGACGGGATGAGAACAGCGACGGCCTCCTGGTTGTGCTTACGCCGCAGGCCATGACCGACCCGACGCGCACGGCGGAAATGCTCAAGCCGTACGCGCAGATGGGCAACAAGCCGGTTCTGGCGAGCTGGATGGGCGGTTCCGAGGTGGCTGCGGGCGAACGCATTCTCAATAATGCGGGCATCCCGACGTTTGGCTATCCGGACACCGCCGCGCGGCTCTTCAACTATATGTGGCACTATAGCTACAACGTGAAGGGCTTGTATGAAACCCCGAGTATGCCGGCCGACGCGGCCGGGTATCCGCAGCGCGACCGGGCGCGTGAGATCGTCCAGCAGGCGCGCTCAGAAGGGCGGACGCTCTTAACCGAGTATGAGTCCAAGAAACTGCTGGAGACCTACGGCATCCCGACGGTGGCGACGGAGATTGCCACGACCGAGGACGAAGCGGTGACCCATGCAGACGCTATCGGCTATCCGGTGGTGCTCAAGCTGCACTCGAACACGATCACGCACAAGACGGACGTGGGCGGTGTCAAGCTCAACCTCGGTTCGGCCGACGCGGTTCGGAAGGCGTTCGGCGGCATCAAGGAAGGGCTGGAAAAACTCGGGCAGGCGGACGGGTTTGACGGCGTGACCGTGCAGCCGATGATCAAGCTGGAAGGCTACGAACTGATCATCGGGAGCAGCCTCGATCCGCAGTTTGGTCCGGTGTTGCTGTTCGGTTCCGGTGGCCAGCTCGTCGAAGTTTACAAAGACCGCGCGCTGGCGCTTCCGCCGCTGAATACGACGCTTGCGCGGCGGCTCATGGAGCAGACGCGAATCTACAAGGCGCTTCAGGGCGTGCGAGGGCGCGAGACGGTAGATATGGACGCGCTGGAGAAGCTGCTGGTGCAGTTCAGCCAGCTCGTATCCGAGCAGCGGCTCATCAAAGAGATTGACATCAACCCGCTCGTGGCCTCGCCGGAGAAGCTCGTCGCGCTCGACGCGCGCGTAGTGCTTCACGAGGTTGACGTTAAAGAAGAGGACATTCCTTACCCGGCCATTCGCCCCTATCCCGTGCAATATGCACGTGAATGGACGATGCGAGACGGTCGGAAGGTGATGATCCGCCCGATCCGTCCGGAGGACGAACCGTCGATGGTGCAGTTTCACGGCGCGCTCTCCGAGCAGAGCGTGTACTTCCGGTACGCCAGCATGATGAAGCTGAGCCAGCGCGTGGCGCACGAGCGGTTGGCGCGGATCTGCTTTATCGATTACAACCGGGAAATGGCACTCGTGGCCGAGCTTGAGAATCCGGAGACGAAGGCGTGCGAGATCATCGGCGTGGGGCGGCTCACGAAGCGGCATGGGACCTCGGATGCTGAGTTCGCGCTGATCGTCAGCGACCCTTACCAGAAGCAAGGGCTTGGGACAGAGCTTCTGCGCCGGTTGATCGACGTTGCGCGGGACGAGGATGTGGAGCAGATCGTGGCGGACATTCTCGTTCAAAACCATGCCATGCAGCTGGTGAGCGAGAAGCTGGGCTTCAAGATTGTCCGCAGCAGCGATCCGGAGGAGGAGATGGTGCGAGCCGTCAAGGAGGTCTCTGCATAGGCGGGTCGCGGCTTCTTGCAAGGTCGTAACGGGTAAGCGGGATTTCAGGGGATAGGCTTGGCCCGGTTTCGCGTACCTTGAAGAACCGATTAAGTGTGGCGAGTGGCCCTTCCGGCGCGAGGTTGCCGGAAGGGCGTCTTTGCCGAGCCAGCGCCTGCAGAAGCCCTTCATGGACGATAGTAAACGAACCGCCGAAAGCCTCAAGACCGAAGTAGAGCGGCTGAAGAGCGAACTCTCCGCGCGCAAGCAGAGCGAGCGGAGCCTGCGCGCGCAGGTGTCGGCTTACCGTCGGCTTTTTGGGCGAACGGCGCGCGACGGATTTCTCGTCGAAGTGCAGTGGAAGGCCTCTGAGAAAGCCGTCGCGGCACCGGAGCTTACGGTGCCGAGTGGACTTGCGCAGCGCCCCTGGTTCTCGGAAGAAACGCTCCTTCGCCACGCGGAGGAGGCGCGCGAGCATGGCAGGCCGGTGGCCTACCAGGCCTATGAAGTTGCAGGCGAGGCGCGGAGGGAATGGCAGGTCCGGCTCGTTCCCTTCCGCGACACGGAGGGCGAGGTGCCGAAGGTGATCGGATCGGTGCGGCAGGGTGCCGTTGCCCGCGCAGCGACAAAGCCCGTCCGTCGGTCTGAAAAGCTGTACCAGCGTCTGCTCGAGCAGCTACCGGATGCCATTATAATCTCCGATCATAAGGGCAAGCTGCTGTACGTGAACCCGGCCGGGCTTCGGCTCGTGGGGGCGGAGAAGGAGGACGAGGTTATCGGCCGCTCCGTCTTGCAGTTTTTTGATCCCGACAGCGCCGAAGCCATTCAGCAGGTTGCGACAGAACTGGGAAAGGAGCATTCGGCCTCGCTTGCGGAGCAGCATCTGAAGCGGCTCGACGGCGAGCGGCGGCTCGTGGAGTCGCTTTCGGTTGAGGTGCGGTATCGCGGCCGAGCGGCTGTGCTGAGCACGGCGCGGGACATTACAGACCGGAGCCGACTCGAGAAAGCGCTTGCGGCTTCGGAGAACCTGTTCAAAGAAGCATTCGAGTCGAGTCCCGCCGCGTTCTCCATTTCGCGCCGTTCAGACGGGCTGCTGTTGGACGCGAACGATGAATATGTGCGGCTTAGCGGGTACGACCGCGCCGAACTCATCGGGCACAGCGCGCTCGAAGTCGGTTTGTGGCCGAGCGAGCGTCTGCGGGACGAGATCATCGGCGAAATCGATGCGAAAGGACTTGTTCGCTCGCGCTCCTTCAAGATGAGCCGTAAGGACGGAACGCACGCGCACCTCATTGCCTCCATGCACCGCGTGGTAGTGGGCGATCAGGACTGCCTGCTTACGGTGGCCCTTGACGTGACCGAGCGGGAACGCGCTCTTACGGCCGAGCGAGAGAGCCGCGACCTCTTTGCCGCCGTTTTCCACGCGAGTCCGGCAGCGGTCACGATCACGCGCGCAGAGGACGGGCGCTTCATCGACGTGAATGCCGCTTGGGCGGCGCTTACGGGATGTAAGATCGAGGAAGCCATCGGCAAGACGCCGGAGGAGATCGGCGTCCAGCCCCGGCGCTGGGCACCGGCGGGCGAGGAATCTGAAGCCGGGGGCGGCGAAACGCTGATCGCCGGCAGCCGCGGGGAGGACCGAACGGTGCTGATGCACGCTCAGCCTATCACCGTGAATGGCACCGCGTGCGTACTCTCGGTCATGACGGACGTAACGGATCTGAAGCGATACGAGGCGGAGTTAATCGAGTCCAAGGAGCGGGCAGAGGAAATGTCACGCATCAAGTCGGCTTTCTTGACCAACATGACCCACGAGGTGCGCACGCCGCTTACCGTCATCCTCGGGTTCACGTCGATGTTGAAGCAGGGCGTCCGGGACGAGTACCAGCGGTTCGTTCATGTGATCGACCGAAGCGGGCGGCGTTTGCTGCTGATGCTCGACAGCATCCTCGATCTGGCGCAACTCGAGGGCGGTGCCATGCAGCCGGACCTGCGTCTCTTCAATGTCGTCGAAGTAGTCCGGAGCGAGGCCGAAGCGCTTCGGCCGTTGGCGGAGGAGAAAGGTCTGCAGCTAAAGGTCAGTCTCGGGACGGAGCGTGCGTTCGTGCGCGCCGACCATCGCATTCTGATCCGGGTGCTGAACAACGTGTTTGACAATGCGCTCAAGTTCACATCGGAGGGAAACATCGAAATGAGCGTCAACGGCACGCCGGATGCCGTTCACGTCGTGGTGACGGACACGGGTATCGGCATTGAGCCGACGTTCATTCCTCATGTTTTCGACGAGTTCGCGCAGGAGAGCACGGGCCTCGAGCGGACGCACCAGGGAAGCGGTCTCGGCCTTACGGTATCGCAGCGGCTCATTGCGCTGGTGGGCGGAACGATCGAGGTGAAGAGCGCGAAGGGGAAGGGAAGCAGTTTCGTTGTTTCGCTTCCGAGGCAGGAGCCGGCGGAGGAATAGAAGGGGGGACGCAAATGATCGGTGTTTATGATTCGGACAGGCATTTTCGCAACCTCTCTCTGCTCTACCTTGCCATGGGAAAGGGCACGGACGGGGTGCTGAGCCTCTCGGAGCGGGACGCTGTTTCCGAACGCCTCGGCGTGCTTCATCCGAACCGAACATCCGAAGAGATCCATGCGACCGTTGAAGAGATTCTGCAGGAGTTCGCCGACGACCGTCAGCCGACGGTCCGCATCATGGAGGCGATCCGCGCCGTAAGGCACGGGCTGGGGCGGCAGCAGCGCAGCGCGGCGCTGCGGGATCTGCTTGCAATTGCCCGAGCCGACGGGATCATCATGGAGAACGAGCAGATCCTGCTGCGCACACTGGCGGTATCGTGGGAGATCCCCGAGGAGCTTGAGGCTGCGCAGCGCGAACCGCCGCCGCCGCCCGCGAGTCCGCAGGTGCTGCAGGCGCTGGCCTACATCTATCTGACACTTGCGCACGGCACCGACGAGGAGCTGAGCGTCGAGGAACGGCAGGTCATGCTCAGTCGGCTGATGGAATGGCAGCCGGAGCATAGTGAAAACGAAGTACGCATCCTGCTCGACGGGGCGTTGCAGGCGTACGCTTCGGGCGACGCCGAGGAGCGCTATGAAGAGGCCGTGCTGACCGTCAAACACGGGATGCCCACCGACAGACGTGCAGCGGCGCTGCAGGACCTCATCAAGATTGCGAACGCCGACGGGCTTTTTCTCGACCGGGAGGAGGACTTGATCAACCGGCTCCTTTCGGCGTGGGACGTGCCGCCGGATGCCAATTACAGGGCACCGAGCCGGCGGAGCGGAGCGGAGAAGTAGCTATTCGGAGCGAGGAACCTCGCACGGGTGGGGGGCTTCTCAGAGAGGCGGAGCGCGTTTGCGCTCCACGTTTTTTTTCCTCTGACCGCTCGGCACTTTGCACAGCTTCGCACGGGACGCACCATGGGCCATGAGCCGCCGCGAACGGGCCGGTTGGCTGGCTGCGCTCGTGAGCTTGGGCGTGTTGCTGGTTGCCGTGATGGCCCCGCCGTTTGTGGATGAGCCGTTGCGCTCCATCATTCGGCTCGTATTCTCCCCGGTTTGCCACCAGATTCCGGAACGTTCGCCGCACTTTCACGGGGTCGCGTTCGCCGTGTGCCACCGGTGCTTTGGAACGTACCTGGGCCTCTTTCTCGGTGCGGCGGCCTTTCTGCCGCTACGGCGGTTCGGTTCGTCCCTGTCGAAGCGAGCGGGCGCGCTGATCCTGGTCGGCATCGGCATTCCGGCCGCCGACTGGCTGCTCGGCGCGCTGGGACTGTGGCACAACTCGCCCGTGAGCCGGGTCGTGACCGGCGCAGTGTTTGGGGCGGCGGCGGGCGTGCTGCTGGCACAGGCGCTGACGCAGCCCGGGGAGCGCGCGCGGCAGATCGAGCCGGCCGCCGCGACAGGTGGATGAGCGCGGCGCCGAAGGCGAGGGTGGGATTGCGCGTGGCCTGCCTAAAGCACCCGAGCGGCGCGCATCGCCACTGAAGCTGCCGTCGTAGTGCAACCGACCGATGGAAGTCTTATTTTGGGGCACCAGGAACGCGCGCCTCGCTGGGCGGCGTGCTTTCAGCCCG
This sequence comes from uncultured Bacteroidota bacterium, assembly GCA_963790965.1. GTDB lineage: Bacteria > Bacteroidota > Rhodothermia > Rhodothermales > DASSAV01 > CAWBQO01. The sequence goes on along the minus strand of CAWBQO010000006.1, from coordinate 104,665 downwards.
GTTACCACTTACCCTTTATCCTTATATAATGAGCGACGTATTTGAGAAGCTCGTCTCGTTGTGCAAGCGGCGCGGCTTTATTTTCCCCTCCTCTGAGATTTATGGAGGCCTCGGTGCCACGTACGATTACGGTCCACTTGGCGTCGAGCTGAAGCGCAACGTGCAGGGGCGCTGGTGGCGCTCGATGGTGCATGAACACGAGAACATCGAGGGCATCGATGCGGCGATCCTGATGCATCCGACGGTGTGGAAGGCATCCGGGCACGTCGATGCGTTCAACGACCCGCTGATCGACGACAAGGCCTCCAAAATGCGCTACCGGGCGGATCAGCTCATCGAGGGGCACATCGAGAAGCTGCGCAAGAACGGCAAGGAGGACCGCGCGGAGGCCGTCTACGCGAAACTCGTAGACGCGCTCAACGCCGAGGATACGCCCAAGCAGCTGTACGATCTCATCATGGAAGAAGAGATCCGTGCGCCCGATTCAGGGGCGTTCGACTGGACGGAAGTGCGGCAGTTCAGCCTCATGTTTTCGACGCACATCGGTCCGGTGCCCGACGACGAGAGCCGCGTCTATTTGCGCCCCGAGACGGCGCAGGGCATTTTCGTCAACTTCCACAACGTGCGGGAGACGGCGCGGCTGCAGGTGCCCTTTGGCATTGCGCAGATTGGAAAGGCGTTTCGCAATGAGATTGTCGCGCGGCAGTTCATCTTCCGGATGCGCGAGTTCGAGCAGATGGAGATGCAGTACTTCGTGAAGCCGGGCACGCAGATGGAAGCTTTTGAGGCGTGGCGGGAGAAGCGGATGCAGTGGCACCTTGGCAACGGCATTCGGGCCGAGCATCTGCGGTGGCACGAGCATGAGAAACTGGCGCATTACGCCGACGCGGCGCAGGACATTCAGTACCAGTTCCCGATCGGGTGGCAGGAAGTCGAGGGCATCCATTCCCGGACGGATTACGATCTCAAGCGGCATCAGGAGTTCTCGGGCAAGAAGCTCGAATACTTCGATCAGCCCGCCAATGAGCATTACATTCCGTACGTGGTGGAAACATCTGTCGGGCTGGACCGGACGATCCTGATGGTGCTGAGCGAGGCGTACACGGAGGAGGAAGTCAACGGCGAGCAGCGGACGATGATGCGCTTTCAGCCGAACCTCGCGCCGATTAAGGCCGCCATTTTCCCGCTCGTCAAGAAGGACGGGATGCCGGAACTTGCGCACGCTATCGAAGCCGATCTGCGACCGCACTTCAACGTTTTTTACGACGAGAAGGGGGCAGTCGGCCGCCGCTACCGCCGCATGGACGAGATCGGGACGCCGTTCTGCATTACGGTGGACGGCGAGACGGCTACCGAAGGAAGCGTGACCGTGCGCGAGCGCGATTCGATGCAGCAGGTCCGCATTCCAAAGGAAAACGTCGCCACGTACCTTTTCGATTCCATGCGGAAATGGACGGCGTAAGCGTCCTTGCCACATAGCCTTGCAGCGCAATGAACGAGCCGAGCAGTCGCCTTAGTCGCCGCCGTTTTTTGGCGGCCACCGCCGGGATGGCTGGAGCCGGAATGTTGGCGCGGCCCGTCTGGCCCACCCGCCCCGCTTCGGGGAAGAAGATGGGCATGGCGCTCGTTGGGCTGGGCCGGTACAGCACCGGACAGCTTGCCCCGGCGCTGCAGGAGACGGAGAACACCTATCTCGCGGGGATCGTGACGGGGACTCCCGCCAAGGCGAAAGCGTGGCGGGAGAAGTACGATCTTCCGGCTCGGAACGTGTACAACTACGAGACGATGGACCGGATGGCGGACAACCCCGACATCAACATCGTCTACATTGTCCTGCCGAACGGGATGCACGCTGAGTACACGACACGGGCATTGCGCGCGGGCAAGCACGTCATTTGCGAGAAGCCCATGGCGATGAGCGTTCGGGAGTGCGAAAGCATGATCGAGGCCGCGGAGAAGGCGGGCCGGCGGCTGGCGGTGGGCTACCGCATGCAGTACGAGGCGACGACGCAAGAGGTTATGCGCCTCGGACAGGAACGGGTGTACGGGCCGGTGCTGCTCGTGAGCTCCGGCGGCGGCTTCCGCGCCGACCTGACCGGGCACTGGAAGACCGACCTCGCGCTGGGCGGCGGCCCGCTCTATGACATGGGCGTGTATCCGCTTCAGGCCGCGCGGTGCGTGACCGGAGAAGAGCCGGTATCTGTGACGGCGCAGAGCTATACGCTTCGGCCGAGCATCTTCAAGGAAGTGCCTGAGACGGTCATGTTCCAACTCGCGTTTCCAAGTGGCGCGCGCGCGGACCTCGTGACGAGCCACGGCATCTCAATGAACCGGCTCGATGTGGTGGCGGAACGGGGCAAGTTCGGTTTGGAACCCTTTCAGTCTTATTCGGGCATCCGCGGGTACACGTCGGATGGCGTTCTTTCCTATCCGCAGCCGAACCAGCAGGCGGTGCAGATGGACGCCCAGGCGGCGGCGATGCGCGACGGAACGCCGCTTCGCGTCTCCGGCGAGGAAGGCCTGCGTGATCTGCGCGTGATCGAGGCAGTGGTGGAGGCCGCGCGGACGGGCGGCAAGGTGGCGGTTGTGGGCTGAGCGTAAACGTTAATTCGGCAATAGGGGGAACGAGAAAAATCGTTGTTGACGAAGTATGAGTAGTTTCTTATCCGGTTGGGCGCGCCACTTCGCGCTTGTTGCACTTGTCCTGTCGGCGGCTCCGCTCGTGAGGGTGTGTGCGCAGGAAGCACCGCTGCACGTGAATAGTCTCGGCTATTTCGAGGGAGGCGGTGTGAACGTGATGGTCTTCCAGGACATCTACCCGGAGGGGCATCAGGGCGGAGTCGGCATCATACAGAACGGCGTGCGGGTGGCGAGCAATGGCGATCTGCGCCTCGAGCCGACGCCGGGACAGTGGCAGCCCATTCCCATTCAGCACGGCCGAACTGTCGATTCGCTCGGCAACGCCATCACAGTGCGCCTTGCATTCCCAGATTCGAGCCGTCACCGGCAGGGGTTCAATCCCATTGACTATCCCGACCTTTACCTGCCGTACACCGTGCGCGTGGAGGGTGAGGGGCCGGGCGTGCGCGTGCGCGTGGACCTCGACCGGCCGCTTCCGGACGAGTGGGTCGGGCGCGTCGGGTTTAACCTCGAACTCTTCCCCGGCGACCTTTTCGGGAAGAACTGGTATGTGGACGGAGAGGCCGGGGCGTTTCCGAGGCAACCCGGGGGGCCGGTGGTGCGCGACGCGCGCGGAGAGGCGCAGCCGGTGCCGCTTGCGACGGGGCGGCGGCTCGTGGTCGCCCCCGAGACGGAGCGGCAGCGAATGGTTATCGAGAGCCGGACGGGGGATTTGCAGCTCCTCGACGGGCGCAACAAGCACAACAACGGCTGGTTCGTGGTGCGCTCGCTGGTGCGTGCCGGCGTGGCCAAAGGTGCAGTCGAGTGGTACATCGAACCGACATCGGACCCGGCGTGGCGGCACGGCCCGGTGGTGCAGGTTTCGCAAGTCGGCTATCATCCGGCGCAGCCGAAATTGGCGGTTGTAGAGCTTGACGCGTGTGACGGTGCGGGCGGAGAGGCGCGGCTGTTGCGAGTCGAGGAGGACGGCAGTTTGCGCACGGTCAAGAGCGGCGATGCGGCAAAATGGGGCCGGTTTCTGCGGTACGACTACCGCACCTTCGACTTCAGCGACGTTCGGGAGCCGGGCTTGTACATGGTTGCTTTTCGTGATGTGCGGAGCCATGCGTTTCGCATTGGGGCGGACGTGTACGACCGGGGCGTCTGGCAGGCGGTGGTCGAGTATTTTTTGCCCGTCCAGATGTGCCATATGCGGGTGGAGGAACAGTACCGCGTCTGGCACGGCGCCTGCCACCTGGATGATGCGCGCATGGCTCCCACCGACTCAACGCTTTTTGACGGGTACATCCAGGGGCCGTCTACCATGACGCGGTTCGCGCCGGGAGAACACGTTCCGGGGCTGGATCGCGGTGGATGGCACGATGCCGGAGACGATGACCTTCGCATCGAGTCGCAGGCGGACGAGGTTTATCTGCTCGCTTCCGCTTATGAACTCTTCGGCGTGGACTACGACAACACGACCGTGGACGAGGCTGCGCTCGTGACGCGCATACATCAGCCGGACGGCGTGCCGGACCTGCTGCAGCAGATCGAGCACGGCGTTCGGACGGTGCTGGGTTCTTACGAAGCCATGGACCGGTTTTACCGGGGCATCATCGTGCCGACGCTGGGCCAGTACGTGCTACTCGGAGACGTGACCAACAGCACGAACAATGTGGATTATGTGGCGGGCAGCGACAGTATGCAGGGCGTGCCGGACGACCGCTGGGTCTTTACCGAGACCAACGCCGGCCACGAGTACAAGGGCGTAGCGGCGCTGGCGATTGCAGGGCGGGTGCTTCGTAGCACGAATCCGGACCTGGCGGAGCGCTCTGTGCGGGCGGCGGAAGCGATGTGGAGCCGGGAGCGGCCCGAGGGCGAAGGGTTTGACGAGAAGGTCGCGGCGGCCGTTGAGTTGCTTTTGACGACCGGAAAAGATTCTTACCGCGACTTTCTGCTGAATGAGCAGTCGCGCATTGCCGAGCGCATCGCTTCCACAGGATGGGTCGTGGGCAAGGCACTGCCTGTCATCGGGGACCGGGCGTTTAGCGACGCCATTCGCAGAGCCGTTGCCGGCTACCAGGCGGAGGTGCAGGCGCAGGGAACGGAGACGCCGTACGGCATTCCGTACCGGCCATATATCTGGGGTGCGGGTTGGGGCATCCAGGCGTTTGGGGTGCAGCAGTATTTCCTGCACCGCGCCTTTCCCGATCTCGTAGACCCGGCTTATCTGCTCAGCGCGCTCAACTTCATTCTGGGCGTGCATCCCGGAGCGAACACGGCCTCGTTTGCCTCGGGCGTCGGTGCCCGGTCGATGACCATCGGGTACGGACTGAACCGGGCGGACTGGTCGTACATTCCGGGCGGCGTCGTGTCCGGGACCGCGCTCATCCGCCCCGATTTTCCTGAAATGAAGGAGTTTCCCTTTCTGTGGCAGCAGGTGGAATACGTAATGGGCGGCGGATCGAGCCACTTCCTCCTGCTGACGCTCGCGGCCGACAGGCTGCTCAGCGGCGAGGGTTGAGACCAAATCCTGCGCAAGCACGGGGTAGGTCTTGCCGAAGGCGGCAGGATCGGCGCATGTCGTGGGGAGGGGAGCAAGATCGTTACTTGCGTGTATACGTGAGCTTCCTTCTTGCGGACCGCTGCCTTGTCCGCGCCCCTGAGACCAAGACCTCCGTACTCGTGGTTACCGACTCCGCCCGCTCGGCCGCTGAGAGGCCCGATGCCGTTCCCGCGTCTCGCCGAGACGCGCCCTCGTCCAACTTCGTCAGGGACATTGTAGACGAGGACGTTCGGAAGGGCACCTATGGCGGCAAGGTCGTGACGCGCTTTCCGCCGGAGCCGAACGGCTATCCGCACATCGGCCATATCAAGTCGATCGTGCTGAACTTCGGGTTGGCGGCGGATTTCGGCGGCGCGTGCAACCTCCGCTACGACGACACAAACCCCGAGACGGAGAGCATGGAGTACGTGGAAGCCATCCGGCAGGGCGTGCGCTGGCTCGGGTACAGCTGGGAAGGACGCGAGTTTTTTGCCTCCGACTACTTTGAGCAGCTCTACAGTTTCGCCGAGCGGCTCATCGAGGACGGGAATGCGTACGTTGACAGCGGCTCGGAAGAGGAGATTCGTGCCGGACGGGGAACGGTGACCGTGCCCGGCACGGCAAGCCCGTACCGGAGCCGGAGCATCGAGGAGAACCTGGACCTCTTCCGCCGGATGCGTGCGGGCGAGTTTCCAGACGGGGCGCACGTGCTGCGGGCCAGAGGAGACATGGCCTCGCCCAACATGAAGATGCGAGACCCGTTGCTGTACCGCATTCGGCACGCCAATCATTACCGCCGGGGCGAAACGTGGTGCATCTACCCGATGTACGACTTCGCGCATCCACTCTCGGACGCGATCGAAGGCATCACGCATTCACTCTGCACGCTCGAGTTTGACAATAACCGCGAGATCTACGACTGGGTGCTCGACCGGCTGGTTGCCGAGCCGAGGCCGCATCAGTACGAGTTCGCCCGTCTTGCGCTCGATTATACGGTACTCAGCAAGCGCAAGCTGCTCCAGCTCGTTCGCGAAAACCACGTGAGCGGGTGGGACGATCCGCGTATGCCCACGCTTGCGGGTATTCAGCGGCGCGGCTATACGCCCGAGGCGCTACGGGATTTCTGCGAGCGTATCGGGGTGGCGAAGGTGAACAGCCGGGTCGATCTGGCGCTGCTCGAATACAGCTTGCGAAACGACCTGAACTTTCGCGCGCCGCGCGTCATGTGCGTTCTGCGCCCGCTCAAAGTGGTGGTCACCAACTTTCCCGAGGGAGAGACGGACTGGATCGACGCCTCTTACTGGCCGCACGACGTGCCCAAGGAAGGGTCACGGCGGGTCCCGTTCACGCGCGAACTGTTCATCGAGCGAGACGACTTCATGGAGACGCCGACGGCCAAGTACCACCGGCTCGCTCCCGGGCGCGAGGTGCGTTTGCGGTACGGCTATTTCGTGCGCTGCACGGACGTGGTAAAGGACGCGACCGGCGAAGTGGTGGAGGTGCATTGCACGTATGACCCCGCCACGCGCGGCGGCGACGCGCCGGACGGACGGAAGGTGCAGGGTACCATCCACTGGGTCTCAGCGGCGCACGCGCTGGAGGCCGAAGTGCGGCTCTATGACCGGCTCTTCAGCGAGCCGGACCCGGAGGCGGGTGACCGTTCGTTCCTTGAGACGCTCAACCCCGATTCGCTGGAGATCCTGAAGGGCGCGCGGATCGAGCCGAGCGTGGCGGAGGACGCGGTGGACACGCGGTACCAGTTCGAGCGGCTTGGATATTTCTGGCGCGATCCTGTCGATGCTTCGCCCGGGGCGCTCGTCTTCAACCGGATTGTGTCGCTGCGCGACTCCTGGGCGAAGGTGGCTGCGCCGGACCGCCCCTCTGCCGCGGAGCGGCCATCTACGCCGTCGGACGAGGTGAACGGCGCGAGAACGGAAGCCTCGGCACCGGTCGCGGCGGCGAGCGACCCGATGGAACGGCTCGGTGAAGCCGAGCGGGAAGCGGTAGTTCGGTATACGAAAGAATTGAACCTGCAGTTGGACGATGCCCTCATCCTGGCGGCGGACGCCGGTCTGGCGACGTTCTTTGAAGAGGCGGTAGCATCCTACAACAGCCCGCAAACGGTGGCGAACTGGCTCATCAACGAATTGCGGCGTGAACTCAAGGACCGGGAGCCGGTGGATCTTCCGTTCACGGCGCAGGCGTTCGCCCGGCTGGTGCGCATGGTAGATGGGAACGCGCTCACGGGCGGCCTTGCGCGGGACGTGCTCGCCGAACTCGTTCAGCGTGGCGGAGACCCTGAAGCCATCATCGAAGAGAAAGGACTTCGGCCCGTGAACGATCCTGAAACGCTCGCCCCGATGGTCGAGGCTGTTCTTCAGGCGATGCCTGATAAGGTTGCGCAGTACCGCGCGGGAAAGACGGGACTGATGGGCCTGTTCGTGGGGCAGGTCATGAAGAAAACCGGCGGCAAGGCGGACCCGTCGTTGGTGAACAAGATGCTGGCCGAGCGGCTCGCCTGAATTAGGGCATAGAATAATGATTGACGAGAATCCTGCGGGAGTGGCCGAACGGAAGAGCGTCTGGGCGCGCTACGGCAAGCGAGCCGTTGGCGCGGTAATGCTCCTTGTTCTGCTTGGGCTGCTTGCCCTGCCAAAGCTTAAGCCGGACGACAGCGCTGCGGCGGGGCCGGGCGCGTCGCGGGCGCGGGACACCCTGCAGGTGAGCGCTTACGTCGTCGGGCCGACGGCGCTCGTAGACCGAATTTTCACGACCGGAACCGTTCGGGCGAACGAATCGGTTGATCTGGTTAGCGAGGCTTCGGGGAAGCTGACGAACATACTCGTTCGCGAGGGCACGGCGGTAGAGGCCGGCGCGTTGCTCCTGAAGATCAACGACGCCGACCTGCAGGCGCAGCGAGAAAGGGCCGTATACCGGCTGCGGCTTGCTGAAGAGCGGGAGAAGCGGCAGCGGCAGATCCTCGACAAAGGAGGCATCAGTCAGGAGGCGTATGACGAGGTGCTCAACGAAGTCAACGTGCTCCGGGCCGAGATCAATGTCATCGACGCGCAGATCGAAAAAACCGAGATTCGCGCGCCGTTCAGCGGCGTCGTCGGCTTGCGATACGTGAGCGAGGGAAGCTTTATCTCGCCGCAAACGCGTATCGCGACGCTGCAGAGCCTCGACCCGATCAAGATCGACTTTACGGTGCCGGAGCGCTATTCCGGCAGACTACGACCTGGCGACGACATCACGTTCCGCGTGCAGGGCGTCGACCGGACGTACCGCGGGCGGATCTACGCCGTTGAGCCGAACATATCCGAGAACACGCGAAGCGTGCAGCTTCGCGCGCAAACAGGCAATAGCGACCGAACGCTGGTGCCCGGCGCGTTTGCAGAGGTTGAGGTGAGCCTCGGCACGGAGGAAGAGGCGCTGACGGTTCCCGCCATCGCGGTTGTGCCGCAGCTGAGCGGGGCCAGCGTGTTCGCGCTCAACGGCGGGCGCGTTGAGCAGCGCCCCGTCACAACGGGAATGCGGACGGACTCGGTGGTGCAGGTTCTGACGGGCATCTCCTCGGGTGACACCGTGCTCACGAGCGGACTGCAGCAAGTCAGGCCGGGGTTGCCGGTTCGGATTACGGACCTGCGCCAGTAGGGGCGGATACTTTCATTCCACCAGGTTGACACCATGTCTCTTTACGCGCTGAGCATCCGGCGGCCGGTTCTTGCGACGGTCATGTCGATCGTGGTGGTCATTTTTGGCATCATCGGATTCTTTTTCCTCGGCGTTCGCGATTACCCGAACATCGAGACGCCGGTGGTAAGCGTTTCGACCACCTACCGGGGCGCGAACTCCGATGTGATCGACGCGCAGATCACCGAGCCGCTGGAGGAATCCATCAACGGCATCGACGGCATTCGGACACTCACGTCGGTGAGCCGGGAGGGGCGCTCCAGTATTTCGGTGGAGTTCGACCTCGGCATCGATCTGGAGCGCGCCGCAAACGACGTCCGCGACCGCGTCTCGCGCGCGATGGGCGTGCTGCCGCCGGACGTGGACCCGCCGGTCGTCTCGAAAGCCGACGCCGACGGCAATCCCATCATCGGCGTGAGCCTCTACAGCAAGAGCCGTGATCTGCTCGAGCTTTCCGACATTGCCGACAACATCTTCAAGGAACGCCTGCAGACGATCCCCGGCGTGAGCCGCGTGGACATCTGGGGCGAGAAGCGCTACTCGATGCGCCTCTGGATCGACCCGCAGCGGCTGGCGGCCTTCAACCTCACGGCGGTGGATATTCGGAACGCGCTGAGCCGGTCGAATATCGAGCTGCCGTCCGGCCGTATTCAGGGGCAGAGTGTCGATCTGGGCGTGCGGACATTGAGTCGCCTGCAGACTGTAGAGGACTTCAGCAACCTGATTCTCAAGGAGAACGAAGGTGCCATTGTCCGCTTCAAGGATGTGGGCCGGGCGGAGCTGGCACCGGAAAATTTGCAGACGCTGCTCAAGCGCGACAACATCCCGATGGTGCTGGTCGTCCTGCGGCCGCTGCCGGGGTCGAACAGCATTGCAATTGCGGACGCTTTTTATGACCGGCTCGAAGAGATCAAGTCGGACTTGCCGCCGGACATCGAGACGGCGATCGGGTTTGACACGACGCAGGAGATCCGCCGGGCCATTCAGGAAGTGAAGGAGACCGTCTTTATCGCCTTCCTGCTCGTGGTGATGGTGATCTTCCTTTTCCTGCGCGACTGGCGGACGACGCTCATCCCGATCCTCGCCATCCCGGTTTCGCTGATCGGCGCGTTCTTCATCATGTACCTGTCCGGGTTCACGATCAACGTGCTGACGCTGCTTGCCATCGTGCTTGCCATCGGCATCGTGGTGGACGACGCTATCGTGGTGCTGGAGAACATTTACACCAAGGTCGAGGACGGGATGGACCCGGTGGCGGCGGGCATTCAGGGGACGAAGGAGATCTTCTTTGCCGTCGTTGCGACGACGCTGGCGCTCGTGGCCGTGTTCATGCCCGTCATCTTCCTGGGCGGCCTGACGGGGCGGCTGTTCCGCGAGTTTGGGATCGTGCTGGCCGGCTCGGTCGTCATCTCGTCCTTTGTCGCGCTGACGCTGACGCCCATGTTGTCGTCCAAGCTGCTGCGCAAGCATGAGCGGTTTCCGTGGTTCTACCGGGTGACGGAGCCGTTCTTCCTGTGGTTGACGCGCCGGTACCGGTCGTCGCTCGATGGCATTCTTCGGCACCGGTGGTATGCCTTTGTCATTTTGCTCGTGTGTGCGGGCGCGAGTGTGCTCATCTTCCGGGCCTTGCCCTCGGAGCTGGCTCCACTGGAGGATCGAAGCAGGCTCAGTGTCAGCGCCTCGGCACCGGAAGGCGCGTCGTACGATTATATGCTCGCCTACATGGACGCCTTGCAGCAGGCTATTGTAGATGAAGTCCCTGAGGCGGACGCGATCGTGACGATCACCTCGCCGGGGTTTGGCGGCGGCAACACGAACTCAGGGTTCTCGCGCATTATGCTTGTTCCTGCCGAAGATCGGGGCCGCACGCAGGACCAGATTGCGACCGCGCTTACGCGGCGGGTGGGGCAGCTCTCCGGGGCCCGCGTTTACGTCTCGCAGGAACAGACGATTGCGCTGAACCGGCGTGGCGGATTGCCGGTGCAGTTCGTCATCCAGGCGGCGAACCTGAACAAGCTGAAAGACGCCGTGCCGCGCTTCCTGGAATCGGCGCAGCAGGACGAGACGTTCGCGTTCGTTGACGTAAACCTCAAGTTCAACAAGCCCGAATTGACGGTTTCCATTAACCGCGAGCGGGCGGAGAGCCTCGGGATTTCCGTTCTCGACGTAGCGCAGACGCTGCAGCTTGCCCTGGCCGAGCAGCGTATCGGATACTTCATCCGAAACGGGCAGCAGTACCAGGTCATCGCGCAGGTGGATCGGGAGCACCGGTCCGAGACGCTCGACCTGCGGAGTTTGTACGTTCGGACGGCGAGTGGCCGGCCGGTGGCGCTGGACAATCTCGTTCAGGTGGCAGAGGACAGCCGCCCGCCGCAGCTCTACCGGTTCAACCGGTTCACGTCCGCTACCGTGTCGGCGCAGCTGGCACCGGGATACACGATTCAGGACGGCATCGAGGCCATGCAGCGCCATGCCGACGAGGTGCTGGACGAGACGTTCTCGACGGCGCTCGACGGGACCTCGCGCGACTTTGTCGAAAGCTCCAACAGTCTCGCGTTCGTGTTCCTGCTCGCGCTGATCCTCATCTACCTTGTCCTGGCGGCGCAGTTTGAAAGCTTCCGCGACCCGCTTATCATCCTGCTTACCGTACCGCTGGCGCTGACCGGCGCGCTCGTATCGCTCTGGTACTTCAACCAGACGATGAACATCTTCAGCCAGATCGGCATGATCATGCTTATTGGCCTGGTGACGAAGAACGGTATTCTGATCGTAGAGTTTGCGAACCAGCGTAAGGCTTCGGGGCGAACGGTGATCGAGGCGGCAGCAGAGGCGGCGGCGGCGCGATTTCGGCCGATCCTGATGACTTCGCTTTCAACGGTCCTCGGCATTCTCCCGATTGCTCTTGCGCTCGGCGCGGGAGCCGAGAGTCGCGTGCCGATGGGCATTGCCGTCGTGGGCGGACTGATTATCGGGACCGTGTTTACGCTGTACGTCATCCCGGCCATTTACACGCTCTTGACCTCGCACAAAGCGACGGCCACGCTGGCCGAGATTTCCGTCGACAGTGTGGAGGAGCCGGTGGCCGTGTAGGGCGCTTGATATTTGAGGAGCAAAGGTATGGTGTGTAGAGCGGTGTGGTTGCGGTCCGTCCTTGTGGTCGCGATGTTCTGGCTGGGATGCGGCCGGGCGCAGGCCCAGCGCGCGGATTCGCTCGCACCACTTCTGACCGCGGAGGAGACGGTGGAACTGGCCTTGCGGCAGAACTTCACCGTGCAGATGGTGGAGAACGACGCGCGAATTGCTCGGAACGAGTATTCGCTGGGGAATGCCGGTTATCTGCCGAGCCTTGGCCTTACGGCCCGCAACAGCCAGAACGGTCTCTTATCGTCGCAGACCACGCCGACGGGGATAGCGGGGCGCAACGCCGTCGATGTTTCGGCGGGCGCGACCTATACGATCTACAGCGGCGGCTCGCGGGCGGCGAGATACCGGCGGCTCGGCAAGCTCAGCAGCCGCGCGGTCATCTTTTCTGAACAGGTGGCCGAAGAGACGATTGCCAATGTGCTGGTCCTCTACTACAGCATCGTTCGGCAGCGGCAGCAGATCGAAGTGTTCCGGGACGTGGTGGCTACTTCTGAAGAGCGTCTGCGCATCGCGGAGCTGCGACGCGACCTCGGCTCCGCCTCCGAAATGGAGGCCCGGCGCGCCCGCGTCGATCTGAATGCGGACCGCGCCGCGCTGCTCCGGCTACAGGCGGATATTGCGGGGTCGAAGGCCGTCCTTGTCCAGAGGCTCGGCGGCGCTCCTGATGGCCCGTTCGAAGTTGAAGGCGAAATTTCGGTCGACCCGGGCTTAAGCCTCGCGCGCCTCAGCGAGAATGCCGCTGAGGATAACCGGCAACTGCAGCTCGCGGAGAACGCGAGGGAAGTGTCTCTTCTCGCGCGGCGGGAAGTCCGCGCCGACTGGTTTCCTCAGATCGACCTCACGGGCGGGTACGTCTTCAACGACCTGGTGGAGTCGGCGGGACTTGTGGGCAGCCGTCGCGGAGGGTTCCAGTACGGCATCACGGCGTCTCTGGATCTATTCGACGGCTTCAACAGGCGGCGGCGTTTGCAGAACGCGCAGATCGACCTTGAAAATGCGCGTCTCGCCATCGCGGAGGCATCGACGCTCGTCGCTGCCGGACTCGCGCAGGCATACGAGAACTACCGGAGCAGCCTTGAACTCGTGGCGCTCGAAGAAGAGAACGTTGTTCTTGCCACGCAGAACGTGGACGTGGCGCTGGAGCAATTTCAGCTCGGCTCGATCACTTCCATTGAACTGCGAGAGGTGCAGACGGCGCTCCTGAACACGCGCAGCCGCCTTGTGACGGCGCGGTTCGAGGCCAAGCAGGCGGAGTTGAACCTTTATGTGCTCACCGGCTCGCTTCTGGAGCGGGTGGGTGAGCAAGGTTAACCGCTCGCCAGGCTCGCACCTTCAGTCAGCGCGCGGCGCACCTCTTCGGGAGAGGCGGCGTAGCGAAGCGCTTGCGCCAGATCTTCGTCCCGCAGCAGGGCGGCCGTTTCGGTGAGGCGCTCGAGGTAGGCGGTATCCTCCGGCTCTTCGGGATTGAGCAGGACGACGAGCAGGTAGACCGGCCCGGACGTAGCGGCAAGCTTCAGCCCGTCCCGGCTGACGGCGACGTGAAGCTGGGGTTCTTGAAGGCCGGGCACGTGCGCGTGCAGGAGCGCCGTTCCGCGCCCGCACTCGGGCGCATAGCCGGAGCGAAAGTCCGTGAGCGCTTGCACGGTGCCTTCAAGCCTGCTCCATGACGTGTCCGACGTTTGGACCAAGATCCGCGTCAGCACCTCCTCCCAGGAAGCGCCGGACGCCGACAGGTGAACCTGCATCTTTTCGCAGAAGTTGAACGGCGAGCTTTCCGTTTCGCCGTTCGGGCGATCTGCCGCGGGCGCGGCGCGCGGCGGGACTTCGGACGGGAAGAGATAAATCTGACTCGTATCCCGAAATCGCTGGGACACGACGCGCGGCAGGCGGTTGAGACCGGGACGCCAGGCGAGAGCACCTTCCCGGACGGTCATCATGACGAGGAGATCGTTCGGGCTGATGGTGCTGTCGAGCGACGGCAAGAGGCGGTCCCAGCGCTCTACCGACGTCCATTCGGTCTTGACTTCCGGTTTGAGCGCGTCCAGCCTGTTCTTCAAAGACGTCTCCATGTCCGGAAGGGCCATTACAACAAGGCGGCCGCCAAGCTGGCTTGCGAGTGTCTTTACGAGGCGCATGGCGGTTGCGAAGCCGGGCTCGCGGTCCGCGAAGGGCGGGACCGTCCACAGAATGCGCGACATCGTGTTGAGCGGGGCGAGGGTGCGGCAGACGAGCGCCATGCCGCGCGTCTCCTTGAGCAGCCGGTCCAGCACGCCGCCGAACATCACGCCCCGGGCGGCGCTGTTGCCGTCCCAGCCCATGACGACGGTGGTGATGCTTTCTTCGGTGATAGCGCGTTGGATGCCGCCGGCAACGTCCGCATCGACGCGGGTAATGGGGACGACGGGAATGTCCGCCGCGGTGCCGGTTCCGGCGACGTTCTCCAGAAGCTTTTGTGAGAGGGCGACCTTTTCCTGGACATTGACGCCCTCGCCGGCCACCGTGAGCGGGTAGATGGCCTGTTCCGAACGAGGGTCGCGGATGAGCATGGCCAACTCGACGAGGCCGGCGGCCTTTTCGACATCGATGACCGGGACGAGGATGCGCTCAGGCGCTTCCGACGGCTCGTAGGGTTTCTCTGCCTCTGCGAGCGCAACGCGTCGGCCGTACCTCTCGCTCACCCACGGACCGATCAGGCAGGTGACGAGGATCATGAGGATGGTGCCGTTCAGCACTTCTTCGCTGAGCAGGCCAATGCGGATGCCGATGAGCACGGCGGCCAGCGTCGCTGCCGCCTGCGCAACGGTAAGGCCGAAGATCATCCAGGCATCGTCGCTCGAGAAGCCGAAGAGCCAGCGCGTGGAGAACGCGGCCACCCACTTCGTGCCGACTACGACCGCGAGCATGATGCCCGCGACGAGCCACGCATCCGGGTTCACGAACAGCGCTGCCACGTCGACCAGCATTCCCACAGAAAGCAGGAAGAACGGGATGAACAGCGACTCGCCAACGAATGCGATGCGGTTCATGAGCGTGCTTCGCTTCGGGACGAGGCGGTTCAGCGCGAGGCCGGCCAGGAACGCGCCAATGATCGGCTCCACGCCCGCCACCTCGGCAAGGAAGGCGACGGTAAAGACGACCGCGAGGACAAAGACGAACTCCGTCTCGCCGGAACTCTCCTCCAGGTTGCGAAAGAACCATTTGCCGATGCGAGGCACGATCACAAACACGGCCGCTACATAGACGGCAAGTGAGCCGCCGAGGCGCAGCGCGAACGCCATATTGATGTCGCCTTCGGCCGAACCGGCGACGACGGCAAGCACGAGCAGGGCCGCGCTGTCCGTGATGATCGTTGCGCCCACGGCCGTCGTGACGGGCTGGTTCTGCGCCAGGCCGAGCCGGCTCACGATCGGGTAGGCGACGAGCGTGTGCGAGGCGATGATGCTGCCGAAGAGCACGGCGGCAGCCGGACTCATGCCGAGCAGAATGGCGGCAAGCGCAGCGCCGATGAGTTGCGGCAAGCCATACGTGATGGCTCCGAAAATCATGCTGCGCTTACGGTAGCGACTGAACTCGTTCAGGTCGATCTCAAGACCGGCAATGAACATGATGTAGAGAAGGCCCACCATCCCGAGCAGCTCCATCGTCTCCCCGCGCTCAAGAACGCCGAGCGCGTGCGGGCCGACGATGACGCCCGAGATGATTAGCCCGACGATGCCGGGGACGCGCAGCCTCGCAAAGACGAGCGGCGCGACCAGCAAGATCAGCATCACGATGGCGAACACCACCACCGGATTGGTTACGGGCAGGGCGAAATGCTCAGCCATTGATGCGCCTTCCGGCGACGTGGGGCAACTGAAGTGTCAGGAGAGCAGCCGCATGATTACGGCGGCGGGAACCATGAAATGCACGCTGCCGCTGTCGAAGATCGGAGCGGTGCCGTTAGTGGCGAACGGCTCCTCTTCCGTATGAAAGACCTTTTCAGCGCGCGTGGGCACGGGCACGGTTTCGCCCTCGCGAAGGGCGAGCAGCATCAGATACTCGCCACGGCGGAGGGACAGACCGGCGTTGCCGGACGCCTCAACCTCTATCCCTTCCGGCAGCGATTTACGGAGCGCGAGCAAGCGGCTGTAGAGCGCAAGCGTGGCGCTATGCTCGGGCTTCCGGCGTTCGGTCCAGTCGAGTTCGCTACGCCGGAAGGTGTCCGGGTCCTGCGGATCGGGGACGGTGCCGCTGAACGAGGCGAAGGCTTCAAACTCTTTGCGGCGCCCCTCGCTCACGAGGCGGCCCAGTTCGGGGTTGTGATCCGTGAAGAACTGGAAAGGTGTTTGGGTGCCCCACTCTTGCCCCTGGAAGAGGAGCGGTGTCTGGGCGGCAAATAGAAACAGGGCAGAAGCGGCGCGGTAGGCGGCCTCCGATGTGTCGGAGGTGAGGCGGTTGCCCTGCGCGCGGTTGCCGACCTGGTCGTGGTTCTGGATGCAAATGACGAAGCGATTCAGGTCCGCACCTTTCGGCTTTGTGCCGCGCTCATGTCCAAGGAGCTTTGACTTCTGGCCGGTGAAGAACCAGCCGTTCTCCAGGGTCTTCTTTAGATCGGCCGCCGTCGTTTGGGCGAAGTCGGCGTAGTACCCGTGCTCGTCCCCGGCGATGAGGTTGCGCACCTGGTGGTGGAAGTCGTCCGCCCACACCGCATTGAGGCCGTAGCCGCCCTTTTCGCGCGGAACGAGCAGCGTGTTCAGATTGCGCTCATCCTCAGCCACGAGGAGCCGCGGTGGGCCGTCGAGGGAAGAGACGGCTTCCGAAAGTTCTGCAAGGAAGTGCTGCGGAGAATCGTCGATGAGCACGTGCGTCGCGTCGAGGCGGAGGCCGTCGGCGTGGTACTCGGTCAGCCAGTGGCGCGCGTTCTGAATGAAGAAAGTGCGGACCCCTTCGGCTCCGTCGCCGTCGAGATTGATTGCCGCGCCCCAGGGGTTTTTGTGCTTTTCGCTGAAGAAGTTGCCGAAGGCGGCCGCGTAGGCCCCGTCGGGTCCAAAGTGGTTGTAGATCACGTCGAGGTAGACGGCAAGCCCGATGCGGTGCGCCTCTTCGATGAAGCGGCGGAGGTCGTCCGGCGAGCCGTAGGCGCGGGAAGGTGCCCAGAGCGAGGCCTGATCGTAGCCCCAGTTCCAGCGCCCGGGGAAGTCGGCGACGGGCATGATCTCGACGGCCGTGACGCCGAGGTCGCGCAGGTACGGCAGTTTTTCGGCAGCGGCCTGGAGGGTGCCCTCCGGTGTAAAGGTGCCCACGTGCAGCTCGTAGAAGACCACGTCCTTGAGCGGCAGACCTTTCCACGCCTCGTCGTGCCAGAGAAAGCGCGCGGCATCTACCACCTGCGACGGGCCATGTACGCCGAAGGGTTGGAAGCGAGATGCCGGATCCGGAAAGAGGCTGCCGTCCGCTTCGTAGGCGTAGAGCATTCCGGGGGCCGCGTCGGGCACGAAGTGGCTGAAGAAGCCGTCGCCTTCCGCCTTCGCTTCAAAACGCCTCCACGAGACGCCGGGCTGTGTTTGCTGCCGCTGGTCCTCTGGCGCGCCGCCGTAGGGGCGCACGGGCAGCGATTCGTTGGAGACGAGCAAGGTGAGCGCGTGGAAGCGCGGTGCCCAGATGCGGAACTGAACACCTTCGGCGGAACACGTTGCGCCGAGTGGAGCATCGAGATGCATAGGCAAGAGCGGGTAGGATCGGGTGGGGGCAGAAGCGGGGAGTATAACGCAACATCGACGACGAAGGCCCCTGCGCCGCGAAGGTGTAGCACCCTTTGCACACCTGTACCCATGCTATTTATTTGCGTAGCGCAATGCTGCGCTGATGAGGATGGGACGCAGCGGCGGCCCCACCACCTCTTCGGTATGGCTCGGTAGGCACGTTCCGCCTTTCAGGCGCGCATACCATTCCCGCCTCCTCGAGTCTCCCACCCTGTCATCCCGACCAAGGCGGCGCTGCCGGCCTTCATCATGAGACGACACCATCCGCCGCCGCGCGGAGGGACCTCCTCAAACCAGCACAGCCGAGATGCCGCGCCGTGTCATGTGCAGAAGAATAGACGCAGAGGCGCAGAGACGCGGAGGGTTTTGAGCGCGTCAGGTGTAGAAGACTTGACGCAGAGGCGCAAAGACGCAGAGGGTTCGGGGCGGTGCCTGTTCTTGTAGGACCATGAGGCATCGCGCCCCTACCTCGCGGCCGCGAAGGTCACGCAAAAACAATCTCTGCGCCTCCGCGCCTCTGCGTCAAAACCATCCGCCCCGAAAGGCACATGCCTCCCAAAGTGCCATCCCGACCAAGGCGGCGCTACGGACCCTCATCATGACCCCACATCACCCGCCGCCGCGCGGAGGGACCTCCTCAACAGGCAACGCCGCACTCTCTGCCCTCACCGCCCAGCCGTCGCCCGGCGCAGGGGCACAATACCTCGTGTCCCTACTGCATTCAGAATGTCATCTCAACGGCGATGTCGCTCGGTTGCAGCCGGGAGCACCTTCCGGCGATCTGCGAAGAACCAGCCGAAAGCCGCTCACGCCGCAGGCTCGTTGTACTGGTCCGGGAGGTCATTTTCGTAGAGGACGGTGTCTCCCGGGCGGAGGGTGCTCTTCAGGAAAGCTTGCGCCTCGAAGAGCGAGCCGAAGACCTTGATCTGCTCTTCCGGGTACCCCGCCGCGCGCAGCCCCTCCTGGATCGGCGCGGTCTGCTTTGCACCCACGAGCACGGCCAGGTCCGCGTGTTCGGCGATATGCCCCCCAAAGACGCGGTTCTCCTCGTGCTGCCGCTCGCCAAGCTCCACCATCCCCGGCGTGATAATCACCCGGCGTCCACCGGAGAAGTGCCCGAGAATCTCGACCGCGTTGCGCGCGCCCACCGGGTTCGAGTTGAAGGCGTCGTCAATGATGTTGATTCCGTTTTCCTGCCGCAGCGCAAGACGGTGCTCCACGGGCTGCACGCGGCGCATAGCCTTTGCGATCTGCCGCAAGCGCAGGTCCATTTGCCGCCCGACGGCTACGCCGAGGAGGATGTTCAGGACGTTGTGCTCGCCGAGGAGCTTTGTCTGAAACGTCTCTTCCGCCCCCGTGTCGTCGCGCACGATGAAGGTGGCTCCTTCGGACCCGTACTGGATGTCCCGCGCCACAATGTCCGCGTCGGTCTTTCCGGCGGCCGACACCGTCCAGACGCGGCCGCTCGGCGCGCGGTCCCGCATTGCCGCCACGCGCGGATCGTCGGCGTTCAGGACCGCCGCGCCGCCGCGCTTCATGTGCTCCAGGAGCGAACCTTTCTCCCGGGCAATGGCCTCGATGGACCCCATGGTTTCGAGGTGCGCCAGGCCCACAGAGGTGACGACGCCGATGTCCGGCCGGGCGATCTCGCAGAGTTCTTTGATGTCGCCCGGGTACCGCATCCCCATTTCGAGCACGAGCACTTGATGCTCCGGGCGCAGTTTCTCGTTGACAACGAGCGTGATGCCCATCGGCGTATTGTATGAACCCGGCGTCGCCAGCACGTTGTACCGCTGGCGCAGGATCTCGGCAAGTATGAACTTGACGCTCGTCTTTCCATAAGAGCCGGTAATTCCCACCACCGTCAGGTTCGGCCGCTCCTTTAGAATGCCGCGCGCCTTACGCTTGAAGCCTTGCTGAAAGTGCTCTTCGAGCGGCTTGTTCACCGCACCCGCGAGCGCAACCCATGCCGGAGCGAATAGATCGGCCACGAAGAACCCGAAGAGCAGCCCGGCCACGCCACGCTCTTTCCGCCGCGCAATGCCGACAAGACCCGCCGCGACCGGCGCAGCCGCCAGGATCCCCGCCGTCCCAAGGAGCCGTTTAAGCCGGGGCGTGTACTTGAGCGGCTTCTTCTGCTTTTCGCTCCGGTAGATCCGTGAGGACGCAAAGGCCACGCTCCAGAGTGGCAGGGCAATGAGGGCCGAAGTGAGCGGGGAGAGAACGCGGCCGCCGAGCCCGAGGAGCAGCAGGACGCCCGCGCCGAGCTTGTGCGACAGGCGCACGCCCACCCGGGGCAGGTTCTTACCGACCCAAGTGTTGTACTCGTTTCCCTTGTAGCCTTCGAGCTGATAGAGGTGCAGAAAGAAGCGGAGCCGCCGCCAGACGCGCCACCCGGCGAAGGCGGAGGCGATGATTCCAAACTTAACGGCGAGAATGCGGAGCATAGATGGACGCAAGATTAAATAGCAGGGCGCTCACGCCGCCGGCGTCTCCTCCGGCGCGTGTTCGAGAAAGTGGCGCGTGGCGAGTATCACCGTGTCCGGATCGTCGAGGAAGCCGTAGTGCGACGCGCCTTTCAGTTCGACAAGGCCGGCGTCGGGGATGCCGGAGGCCAAGGTCTCCATCTGTTCGCGCGAAATGGCCTCGTCCCGGTCTCCCCAGAAAAGCAGCGTGGGCGCGCTGATACGGGAGAGTCGGTCGGTGACGTAGAAGTTGACGGTGCGCACGAACGTGTCGCGCATGACGCCGTCGAGCTGCGCGTAGTCGGAAGAGCCGAGCATCTTCCATACGAGTGAATGCCGCAGCCAGTCGAGACCGAACGCCCTTACGGGATCGGGCATCCGTTCAAAAGGAGCCTTAAGCCACTTCGCTGCGCCACTCCGCAGCCGATACTTCAGCGTACGGCGGCGCGGGATGCCGGAAGGGCTGATAAGAACCAGCCGGCGGATGAGCGGTGCCATGTCGGTCTCCGACGCCATGTAGAGCGCGATGCGCCCGCCGTTCGAGTGCCCGACCACCGTCACCGGCCCACCAATGCGCTCCCGGATAAAGCGCAGGACGAGCTGCGCGTGTTCGGGCACGCCCCACGGCTCGGAGGGCGGCGGCGAACCGCCGTGCCCCGGCAGGTCGACCGCGAACACGCGGAACGGATCGCTGAGCGACCGGGCCAACCCCGCCATCACGGCGGCACTACTGCCCCAGCCGTGAAGGACCAGAACCGGCTCCCCCTCTTGCGGCCCTGTAACCTGCACCTGAAGCCGGTCGATGTTATACGAAGAGGAAACCATACTGCAGAGGATGTAAAAACGACGGAGGAAGCAAGAGAGCGGGGTTGATGCTGTCCCGGAAACCATCTATTTTAGCCCTCGTTCCAGAGAGTGCGTAACGCGGTTGTCCCCACGCGCCATGCAACAGGGCTGCCCGCCCCGCGCCCGGCGCTCGCAACGCCCCGTGAGGCAAATCGCAAAGCCGTGCGAAGGATTCGGTTGAGCATCACTGAATCATCGCAGCGCACCGTTCGGTTGTCGGCCCTTTATGCTGCTTACCGACTTGACACGGGCGTAGAAGCCGTTCTTAGGAGCAGAGCGCTCGTCCGATCCGCACGAGGTGCCGAATGCGACCATCTTGCAGCCTGCCCCACGTCTGATTTCTGCGCCGCGATGGAGCGGCCATATTTCTATTTTAACCCAGTTTGCCCGTCCATGAGGATTGGCTGTTCACCTCTCGGACTGCCCCGCCGCTCGAGGCCTTTTTGCAGTCCTACTTCATTCGTCCTATTTCATGGCAGAAACGAGTTTTCGCGGCATCATCGAGCTGATCGGTGACAAGAAGTTCGGGTTTGTACGCGAGTTCCGGCAGGATCTCCCCAAAGGCAGCGACGACGCTTTCGTACCGCCACCGCTCATCAAGAAGTTCAGGCTCCGCGACGGCGTTGTCGTTGAAGGAACCCTCCGCCCCGGGCGTAAGGGAGCCATGCAGGTCCATGCGATCGACACGGTCATGGGCGTCTCAACGAATGAGTGGCTGCAGGCGCGCGAGTTCGAAAAAGGCCAGACGATCTTTCCCGACGAGAAGCTCCAACTCGTCACCGGCCCCGGCGACCTGACCATGCGGGTCGTTGACCTCGCAGCTCCGCTTGGAAAAGGCCAACGCGCGCTCATCGTCGCGCCGCCGCGCACAGGCAAGACGATCATCCTGAAGAAGATGGCGGAGTCGATCTCGAAGAATCATCCGGAGATCGAACTTGTGGCGTTGCTCGTTGACGAGCGCCCGGAGGAGGTAACGGATTTCCGCCGGTCCACCACGGCGACGGTCTTTGCATCCTCGAACGACCGGGAGGAGGACAACCATGTCCGCGTTTCAACGCTCGCGCTCGAATACGCGAAGCGCCTTGTCGAGATGAAGCGCGACGTGGTGCTGCTTCTCGATTCGCTCACCCGCCTCGGGCGCACATTCAATCTCTACACCGAAGGCAGCGGGCGCACGATGTCGGGAGGTCTCGATGCGCGCGCCATGCAAATCCCGCGCAAGATCTTCGGTTCGGCCCGCAACATCGAGGGCGGCGGCTCGCTCACGATCATCGCGACGGCGCTCATCGAGACGGGCAGCCGCATGGATGAGGTCATCTTCGAGGAGTTCAAGGGAACGGGTAACGCCGAAATCGTGCTCGACCGCGAAATGGCGAACAAGCGCATCTTTCCCGCCATCAACCTCCGGAAGAGCGGCACGCGCAACGAGGAGATCCTATTGGGCGACAAGACGAACCAGCATCACAAGCTGTTTCGCGTCTTGAACTCGCGTCCTCCAATCGACGCCATGCAGGCCCTTCTGCGTCACCTCCAGCAGACGCCCACCAACGACGACCTGCTCGACAGCCTCATCCCCGCCGGTTCTATGGAGGATTACTGAGGCAGCGCCGCAGCCTTGTTCCGGGAGGCGTTCAACCCGGCCGGCACCTCGACGTTGCCGGGTTCGGCGGCGGGAGCGGCCGCTACGGCGGGCAGGCGAAGGTAGAACGAAGCGCCGTCTCCGGCGCGCGTATGCACGCCCGCACTGCCACCGTGCGCTTCGGCGATGCCTTTGACGATGGCAAGACTGAGGCCCGACCCCTGCGCCGCCGGACGGCCGACCTGCCAGTACGGCTTAAAGATACTTTCTGCGTCCTTCGCCGGAATGGCGGCACCGCCGGAAGAAACGGTCAATACAACCTCCTCCGCTTCTATCTCCGCGCGAACGCCGACTGAACCCAGTTCAGGCGTGTGTTTAATGGCGTTCTCGAGATAGATGCCCACCGCTTGCGCCAGCCGGTGGCGGTCAAGCACCAGATCAGGCAGGGAGTCCGCAATGTCGAGGGTGAAAGAGATGCCTTTCAGCGCCGCTTCCTCCTCATAATCCGCCGCCACATCCTCTACGAGCGCTCCCGGGTCGAATTCTTCCTTGCGAAGCGTTAGCGCTTGCCCGCTGTCCAGCCGCGAAACGTCGAGCAGGTCCTGGATCAGGCGGTTCATTCGGCTGACGGAGCGGATGATCATGCTCGTGTGCCGCGCGCGCTTCTCCGCCGTTGCGTCGCCGGAGAGTAGCTTGGCTGCCAGCGAAATGGCGGAAAGCGGACTCCGCAGGTCGTGCGAAACGATGGCGAGCACTTCGTCTCGCGTGCGAGCGGCCGACGCGGCCTCGTCGCGAAGCTTCTCCTCTGCGTCCGTTAAAGCCGCAAACCGGCGCGCGAATGCCTGCTCGCGTAAAAAAAGCCAGAACGCCCCTCCGGCGGCGAGAACCGCGAACGCGCCGGCGAGAAGTCCTTCGCTCCGGCCAAAGGCGCGAGGGAGGAGGAAGAGTGCCGCTATTACAAGAATCACGGCGGCAGCGAGGGCGCGGCCGGGCCAGAGCGAGACGGCCGGCGGCAGCTGTCCATGCGCCTCGTGGGAATGGGTCGGAAGATTCGAATTCACAGCCACAAGTCCGAATCGGTGGGGGAGAACGATCTGCCTAAGAATACTGACAATAGAAGGTTAACGCCAGAGCCTTTTACTAATTCTGCAATAAATCTCTTCGGCGCACAACCGCGGGTGGAAAGGCGCGCGCGGGAGGTCATGGGATGAAAAAGCATTCCGTTTGTGCCTTCCTCCAGCTTCGACATTGATCCCGATCCGGCCGCCGAGCCGGAGATCCGCTATAACGTGCCGATACGCGAATGGCATGAGGACGACCGCCCCCGCGAGAAGCTCTTGCGGCAAGGCGCGGCGTCCCTCTCCGACGCCGAACTGATCGCGATCCTGTTCGGCACCGGGACCAGGACGGCGGACGGGCCTCTTTCTGCGGTGCAGCTCGGGCAGGCGCTTCTTCGCAAGTGGCGCTCCTTGCACCGGCTGTCGAAGCGGGAGAGTACGGACCTTCAGGAAGTGCTCGGCGTCGGCCCTGCAAAGGCCGTAACGCTCGTCGCCGCTTTCGAGATCGGGCGGCGCGCCGAGGCGCAGCGGAACGGGCCGAAGGTGCAGGTCTGCTCGCCGGCAGACGTGGCGGCCGTCTACGGACCCGTGATGCGAGACCTGCCCCGCGAAATCCTTAAAGTGGTTCTCCTCAACACCGCCAACTACATCATCGGCGACTTCACCGGCAGCGAGGGAGGCATCGCATCCAGCATCGTTGAGCCCCGTCTCGTCTTCAAACGCGCCTTGGCTGAGAACGCTGCCGCCGTCATATGCCTGCACAACCACCCGTCCGGCAATCCCGAGCCGAGCCGCGAGGACATCAACGTCACGAAGCAGCTCGTTGAGGCAGGCAAAATGCTTGGTGTGCCCGTCCACGACCACATCATCATTGCGGGCGCGCTGCACACCTCGCTGGCGGAAAGGGGCTTGATGGGCTAAGGTGCGACCGCCACCCGCACCTATTGCACACTGCTTGCCGCCTAAAGCCTGGATTAAATGGGGCGATACTCGGGGAATTGCAGGACGGCTTCGCCGCCGGTGGTCCGCCTGTGATCCAAACGCCGGGCGAGTGCTTCCCGGCCACACCCCACCATTGAATCCCCGAACTATTGTGGAAGGATTAGGATTTTCAACTGTCGCAGTGGTCGCTCTGATCGTGGCTGCGCTGACCAGTGGCTCTCAGTACGTCAAGACACGCTTCGGGCTGCAAAGCAAGATCACCTTCGCCTATCAGCCATACGCGTTGCTGGTGTTCTTCATCGGCTATAAGATCGGCGGAGGAGTCTCGCTCACCGAACTCTTCATCTGGGCGGTCGTGGCACTTGCATTCAGCGCTGCCAGAGAAAAGGTCATCGAGCACTTCGTCACAAAGCCGCTCATCAAGCTGAACGACATCATGAAAAAGGCGGCAGAGGCCGACAACATGGCCTCCGCAGCGCTGCCGGCGACCCGCGATGAAGCGCGTGAGCTATACCAGGGCTACAACAGTCTGGTTGATCGCATCAAGGCGTCTCAGGAAGCGGTGCAGCGGGAGGCGGAGCTTGCGCGTCAGGAAGCCGAGCGCGTCGTGGAGGCGCAGCGGAGTGCCGACGCCGCCAAGGTCCACCGCGACGAGATGGCCGGACGGCTCACGATGGGCATGGAGCGCCTCGCCGAAGGGGACCTCACGATCCAACTTCCGACGGCAGAACTTCAGCTTGATTCGCATAAGGTGCTCTTCGCCGCCTTCAATGGGGCCGTTCAGAAGATGCGCCACACCCTTGAAGTGGTGGTGCAATCCTCCCGCAACATCGTCTCGGCAAGCGACGAACTCAGCGCGACCAGCAATGACCTCGCGGCGCAAAGCGCAGAGCAGTCGGCGCAGTCGGATGAAGTCGCGGCGGCCGTCGAGCAGATGAACCGCACCATCATCGACAATGCGCAGAGCGCAAGCGGCATTGCCATTAAGGCCGAAGCCAACGGTCAGCGGGCCGGCGAGAGCAGTCGCCTTATGGAGGAGACCGCCGCGCAGCTCGACGCCGTGGGGACGATCTCCGGCGAAGTGGCCGAGGCTATTCGTTCGGTAGCTTCATCCAGCCGAGAAATCGGGACGATTGCGTCCGTGATCGACGACATTGCGAACCAGACCAACATGCTCGCGCTGAACGCCGCCATCGAGGCCGCGCGGGCAGGCGAGCAGGGGCGCGGGTTCGCCGTCGTGGCGGACGAGGTTCGGAAGCTGGCCGAACGCACGCAATCGGCAACGAAAGAGATCGCCGACATGCTCGACCGGATGTGGGTCGAGACGGCCGGAGCGGAGAAGGTCATGGAGCGCAGCAGCGCCGCCGTCGCGGCCAGCAAGGAGGCGGCCGCAAAGGCCAACGCGGCGATGAGAAGCGTTGCGGAAGAAACGAAAGCGAGCGTCTCCGAGATCGGGCAAGTCGCCGCGGCGACGGAAGAGCAGTCCGCCACGAGCGAGCAGATTTCGCGGAACGTGCTCTCGATCTCCACTTCGTCCGGAGAAGTCTCGCGCAGCGCCTCGGCGGTAGCCTCCTCCGTTCACGACCTCGCGCGCGTGACCGCCAACTTGAGCGAAGTGACGGCCCTCTTCACCCTCGACGCGCCCGCACGGCGACTCGCGCGCGTAGCCTGACGTCGAGCCGTCCCGCGTTTACGGCCCCAGCGGACGTAAGGAAAGGTTGAGACGGGCCGCCGGTGCCGATGTTACGGACCATCCGCTTGCGGCCTCGTGCGCGCAGGCGGATGATCCGTTTACGGCGGTTGGCGCAGCCGTGATCGAGGACGGCCCGTGCCCAAGGCGGCACCGTCGTGCCGCGATCCCTTTTGGCATCAAAGCGCAAGGTCATCTCCGCAGAATGGCGAACGCGGCGATGCGAACGGGCGGCATAGCACGTCTTCGGCGCGCCGCCTTTGCATAATTCCTTAATTCTTTGCGAAAGCGCGCCGGAAGAGGCGAGATTTACACGGGCGAACGACGGCTCTTGGTCTTATCTTCCGTTTCTTGCCGATGTTGCACCGCCCTACTTAGCGCGGGTCCCACGCACAGTATAACGCTACTCGATGGAAGCCAGAGCACTAAACAATAGCACAGGAGAGGTCATTCAGGTCGTTGGTCCGGTCGTGGACGTACAGTTTGCCCCCGATTCCGTACCGGAGATCTACGACGCTCTCGAGATCGAGCAGGCAGACGGGGTCCCGCTCGTGCTCGAAGTGCAGCAGCACCTTGGAGAAAGCCGCGTCCGCACGGTCTCGATGGACACGACCGACGGCCTCAAGCGCGGCACCGCCGTCGTCAACACCGGGCGCGCCATTTCGATGCCCACGGGTGAGGAGATTCGTGGCCGACTCTTCAACGTCGTCGGCCGCGCCATTGACGGCCTGCCGCAGCCGAAAGCCGAAGCCTACCGGCCCATCCACTCCGATCCGCCGCCGTTCGACCAGCTCTCCACGAACGCCGAAATGCTCGAAACGGGCATCAAGGTGGTCGACCTGCTCGAGCCTTACGTGCGCGGCGGCAAGATCGGCCTCTTCGGTGGTGCCGGAGTGGGCAAGACGGTCTTGATCCAGGAGCTGATCAACAACATTGCGAAGGCGCACTCCGGAATGTCTGTGTTCGCGGGTGTGGGCGAGCGTACGCGCGAGGGCAACGACCTTCTGCGCGAAATGCTCGAATCCGGCATCATCCGCTATGGCGACGACTTCATGCACTCGATGGAGGAAGGCGGCTGGGATCTTTCCAAGGTGGACATGGAAAGCATCAAGGACAGTCAGCTAACTTTTGTCTTTGGCCAGATGAATGAGCCGCCGGGCGCGCGCGCGCGCGTGGCGCTCTCCGGCCTGACGATTGCTGAGTACTACCGCGACCTCGGGGGTACAGACGTGCTCTTCTTCATCGACAACATCTTCCGCTTTACCCAGGCCGGCTCTGAGGTTTCGGCGCTCCTCGGCCGTATGCCCTCGGCCGTAGGCTACCAGCCGACCCTCGCGACGGAGATGGGCACCATGCAGGAGCGCATCACCTCTACCAAGCGCGGGGCCATTACCTCCGTTCAGGCCATCTACGTGCCGGCGGACGACCTCACCGACCCGGCTCCTGCAACGACCTTCGCGCACCTGGACGCCACTACGACGCTCTCGCGCCAGATTGCCTCGCTCGGCATCTATCCGGCCGTGGACCCGCTGGACTCGACCAGCCGCATTCTTGACGCGCGTATCGTCGGTGAAGACCATTACAACACGGCGCAGAACGTGAAGATGCTCCTTCAGCGCTACCGTGAGCTTCAGGACATCATCGCCATCCTCGGCATGGACGAACTCTCGGACGACGACAAGCAGGTTGTTCACCGCGCTCGCCGTGCGCAGCGCTACATGAGCCAGCCGTTCTTCGTAGCGCAGCAGTTTACCGGATTCGAAGGCAAGTACGTCAAGGTGGAAGACACCATTCGCGCCTTCAAGATGATTCTCAGCGGCGAGTTGGATCACTTGCCCGAGGGTGCCTTTGCTTACAAGGGTGCCATCGAGGAGGTCATCGAGGCCGGAGAGAAGATGCTTCAGGAAGGTTGAAAGAAACGCATAGCCCAACAGTATGCCAGGTACTCTAAACGTAAACGTCGTCTCGCCGGACCGGCAGGTATTCAGCGGCGAGGCGACGGGGGTGCGCGCACCGGGCGTCGAAGGCTCCTTCGAAGTTCGGCACAACCACGCGCCAATGATTGCCGCTTTCGGCGTGGGTGAGATCCACATCACCAACCTTGCCGGCGAAGCGATCGTCTACGCCACGAGCGGCGGATTTCTGGAGGTGATCGAAAACCAGGTGACCGTCCTTGCCGAAACCGCCGAGCCGGCGGCCGAGATCGACGTGGAGCGCGCGCGGGCAGCTGAAGAACGCGCGCTCGAACGTCTTCGCAATGCTGAAGACCTCGAGGAGCGTGCGCGCGTCGAGCAGGCGCTCCAGCGCGCGCGCAACCGGCTTCGCCTCGGGATGGGGCAAGTCGGCACCGCCCGCATTACCGCGCGCCGGTAGGTCGGGAAGATTGTAGTCGTTGCACCGACCAATAAGTAGTGAATTAATATATATTTTGCATCCGGCACCTAAAGTTGCTTAGATTACGGTTGATATAAACAAGAGATTTTGTAAAATAGATGCCGACACACGGCGAACTATTTGACATTTCAGAAGATAGATCGGCTGAGTAGCCTTCTGGAGCGACGTTGCGGCCGCCAATGGTGGCGGATCGGGAACGGACATGAAGGCAGCGCTGACTATGATATGAGCAATTGAGCTACTATAACCGTTCCTAAAGGAGTTCCATCATGCAAGACCGTCCCAAGACGCTCACCAAGAAAGACGTAGCCCGCCGAGTAGCGGAAATGGTCGACGAGCCGATCTACAGAAGCGAGCCGTGGGTAAGCGCGGTCATCGAGGCGCTCGGTGAACTGATGATCGAGGCGGACCCTGAAATCCGCATCGAACTGCGCGATTTCGGCGTCTTTGAAGTCAAAAAGACAAAGGCAAAACCGAAAGCCCGCAACCCGAAGACCAACGAGACCGTCTTCATCCCGAGCCGGCGCAAGACGCATTTCAAGCCGAGCAAGCGGCTCAAGTCGGTGCTTCAGACACCGCTTAAGGAGCTTAATTACCTCATTCCCGAGGGCAGCGCCGATCTGCGCGAAGCCGCGCTTCGGCCCCGCAACGGCCACGCCGTCAGCACGGTCAACTGATCGCCGGCGCACCACGTCGTTTTCGCATGAACCGGGGTGGCTTTCGCGTGCCCCGGTTCTACGTTCTTCTGTAAGCGCCGCGCTATGGACTCGTCCGCTCGCCTCGTGGCGGTGGATTACGGCTTGCGCCGCGTTGGCCTCGCCGTAGCCGACCCGCTGCGCCTCTTCGCGCAACCCTTTGGCACGTTCGCTCCGGAGGCCGTCACGCAGGTGCTGCGCGACTTGCATCGCGACGAGGGTATCGAGCTTCTGCTCGTCGGTTGGCCCCTGACGCCGGACGGAGAAGAAGGCGAGGCGACTGCTTTCGTGCAGCGCTTCATCGACGGCATTCGCGACGCCCTGCCGGACGTTCCCCTGGAGAAGCGCGACGAGTTCTACACTTCCTTTCTCGCCGAGGAGGCCATTCGCGCCTCCGGCGCAAGGCGGAAGTCGCGCCGCAACAAAGCCCGCGTCGATGCGGCAGCCGCGGCTATCATCCTGCAGGAATATCTCGACGGCCTCTAACCCGCCGCGGTCCGGCAACGAATGCCTCGCCTACGGGTATATGACCCCAAACGCAGCAGTTATCTTCAGACGCACCCGTTAAAAGGCCATGGTATTACCGATCTTCGTTTACGGCGAACCGGTCCTGCGAGAAGACACCATCCCTGTGACGGAGAATACGCCGGAGCTGCAAACGCTCATCGATGACATGATCGAGACGATGGCGGGTGCGACTGGCATTGGACTTGCCGCTCCGCAAGTCGGCCGCAGCGAACGGCTCTTTGTTGTCGACCTCTCGCCGCTCCGCGAGGACCTTGAACAGGAGGGAATTGAGCTGCCACCGCAGCCTATGGCGTTTATCAATCCCGAAATCGCGGACGAAAGCGAGGAAGAGTGCGAGATGGAGGAAGGATGCCTCTCCATTCCCGACCTGCGTGAGATTGTGATCCGCCCGGAAGCGATCCTCGTTCGCTATCTCGACCGTAACTTCGAAAAGAAGGAGCTTCGCGCGTCCGACATGCTCGCCCGCGTCATTCAGCATGAGTATGACCACCTCGAAGGCATTCTCTTCGTCGACCGCATCAGCGCGTTTCGGAGGCGCTTGTTGAAGCGCCGCCTTCGGGAAATGTCGCTCGGGAATGTAGAGGCTGACTACCCGGTCCGAACCAGCGGCGAAAAGTCCATCCCCTGACTTGAGGCCCGATGCTGATTCTTTGAGCCGGAAAATGACGAGAAGGGACCACATAGCAGCCTGGGTGATGCTCTTCGTCTTCGCGACGGGAGGCGTGCTCTTGCCGGTCGCTCACCGCGTCGATCACGCGCTCGCGCACGCGCAGCAACAGAAAGCCGCCCATCAGATCGCCGGGCATATTCATGGCGACGCGCCGCTGTACAGCGCCGGGCCCCCAATCCATCTTCATCTGAATGCGGCCTGCAGCCTCTGCAACACCGTCGTTCAAGCCTCGGCGGACGGCATTCATGAGGTGTTTTCGCTCGAAAACGGAGCGATGGCTTTCTCCGACCCGGTGTTCCGCGCCCGCTCGGCAGACGCCTCCCGGCCGAATGACCGCGGTCCTCCTCGATTTGCCTGCTGACGAGAGGCTGCAGCGCCCGACTTTGCGGCGTACTCTATTGCACCGTGCTTGCGCCTCTCGTCCTGGATCCTTCCCGCATAGATGGGACACCTTGGACGCTTATTGAGGACAATCATGACACGACTATTTCCCGTCGTCGCTTTCTTGCTGGCGACGCTCTGGTCCGGCTGCGACTGGGGCAACGACGTTAAGCACGACGAAAGCGCGCACGTTCGCGCCTATGGACTCGAACTCGTGCAGAATGGCACCGTAGCGCTGCGCTACTTTGAAGGAGAAACAGCAACGCCGCTTGCCGTCGGCATTGGGACTTCACCCGTCGCCACGGAAGTCTACTTTCTGGACGAAGACGGCGAGCGCATCGACCGCGACCATTTCGGCGATGAGCACGCGATGCAGTTCACCGTAGCAAATTCGTCCCTTGTTGCCGTGACGGCTCTCGGCAAGTTCACCCTTGGCGTGCAGGGCCTCGCCGCCGGCGAGACGACGCTGCTCATCGAGGTGCTTCACGAAGGTCACGCCGATTTTCGCAGTAACCCGCTCCCCGTCCGGGTCGCGCAATGAGGAAGCCGACCGCGGCGCGCCCTCTTCTGCTCTTTGCTCTGCTTACCATTGCGTCGCTGACCGCCCCTGCTGCTTTCGGGCAGAAGGGGAATGGTTCTCTCGTCGGCCGCGTCGTGGATGCAGATACGCATGAGCCGATAGGCTTCGCGCAAGTGCTGCTCGTCGAGGCGGAACGCTCGGCGGGAGCAGACGAAAAGGGCGTGTTTCGCATCATAAGCGTGCCGGAAGGTAAGTATGCCATCAAGTCGTACCGCATCGGATATGACGCACTCGAGCAGACGGTATCCGTCACGGCCTCCGACACAGCCCGGATCACGCTCCATATGCAGGCCGCGCCGCTTCTTTCCGGATCGGTGCTCGTCACGGCTGAGCATGACGATGCCGGCCGGAGTGCCGCATCCCTCTCACTGGGCGGGCGGGATCTCAGGCGGCATCTCGGAACGACCATCGCGGAATCGCTGGAGGATCAGCCGGGCGTCGCCATGCGGTCGATGGGTCCGGCACCTGCGCGTCCGGTCCTGCGAGGGCTTGGTGGCGAGCGGCTGCTGGTGCTGCAAGACGGCGGCCGCACGGGTGATCTCTCCGCCACATCGTCCGATCACGCCGTAGTGATAGACCCGATGACCGCGGACCGTATCGACGTAGTGCGCGGCCCAGCGGCACTTCAGTTCGGAGCCAATGCGCTCGGCGGCGTGGTGAACGTCGTGCGCGGCACCATTCCCTACGAACAGCTCCGCACGCCTGTCTTTAGTGTGGGCGTGCAGGGGCAGTCCGTGAGCAGCGGCCTCGCGACCGGGGTCTCCGCCGAAGTGCCGCTCGGCAACTACGCCGTTCGCGCGGACGGAAGCTACCGCAATGCCTCCGATGTCCACACGCCGGAGGGCGTCCTTGGCAACACGGCGCTGCAGACGTTCAGCGGGGCCATTGGTGCCACTCGCTTCTCCGGGCACAACCATATGGGCGCGGCCTTCACGGCGTACGCTTCAAACTACGGCATTCCCGGCGGCTTCGTCGGCGCGCACCCCGGCGGAGTCGACATCGAGATTCACAAACTTCAGGCGGAAGTTCGCGGTGGTTTGCACCCGCACCAGCGCTGGGTGGAACGACTGGAGGTTCGGGGCCTCGCCACGAATTACTTTCATCAGGAGTTTGAAAAAAGCGGGCGGGTGGGGGTCGAGTTCGGCGTTCTGTCCGCAGAAGGTTCGCTGACCGCTTTCACAAACAAGATCGGGCCGTTCTCCGGCGGCGCGGCGGGCGTGTGGGTTTCCGGCAGGCGCACGGACTCCGGAGGCTACAGCTTCACCCCGGCTACCACGGAAAGAACGGCGGCGGCGTTCACCTATTTGCAGACGGCAGCAGGCCCGGCAACGCTGCAGATCGGCGGGCGCGCGGAAGGCCGCATCGTCACTCCGGATGAGGAAGAGGTCGCCCGGATCGGTCATATCCGGCGGCGTACCTTTGGCGGAATCGCCCTGTCGGCTTCGGCGACCCTACCGCTTGGCAGCGCGTGGGCTACGGGCGGCTCTCTCATGCGCTCCATTCGGATGCCCGGCATCGAAGAGCTATTTTCAGAAGGCCCTCACCTGGCAGCCTACTCGTTCGAAGTGGGAAACCCCGACTTGAAGGTTGAGAAGGGCGTAGGTGGTGAGGTTTTCCTTCGCCACACGGGCGAGCGGGCGCGGGGCACCTTAACGCTTTTTGCGAGCCGCATTGCCCGCTACATTTACCCGATGAATACCGGCAGACTCAACTTCAGCGTTCTCTTGCCGGAATATCAGTTCACCGGTGCCGATGTGCTCATGGCCGGAGCGGAAGTCTCCGCCTCTGCCGCGCTTGGACGCGCCTGGCGCGTGCTCGGCTCGGGAAGCTACGTGCGCGGCTCCCTCGCCGGAGGCTCCGCGCCGCTGCCGATGATGCCGCCCGGTGCCGGTCGGCTGGAGCTGCAGCGAGACGTTGGCGTCCTGACCCTCGGCATTGCCGCTCGGAGCGCACTGCGACAGGATCGGCTCGCTGAGTTTGAGACGCCCACCGACGGCTATCTTGTCTGGGACGCCTCTGCGCAGTTCCACCGGACGGCCGGCGATTTCCTCCATACCGTCGATTTTTCAATCGAGAACCTCACGGATGCCGTCTACCGGGATCACCTGTCGCGCGTCCGCGTCATCATGCCCGAACCCGGCATCAATGTCAGGCTGCTCTACCGCGTCCACTTCTGAATCTTTCCAGAAGGGTAATAGAGGGCGAGAGGGGACGCTTGTTCGAGGCCGGGTAGTTTGCCGTGATCGCCACATTTCGATCACGGACTGGAAGTTTGTAGCAGGATAGCAGGGATGATGATTGTTCGCGGATTTGTTCTGGCCCTGGTTGTTCTCCTGACGGGCCTTCCCGCAGCCGCGCAGCCTCTTCGACTCATTTTGCCAACGCGAAATGATGCCCTCCTGCGCGGCGACGGCCCGGCGTTCTACCAGTTTACGGATCGCAACTACAAAGGCCGCCGGTCGACGCCGTGGGAAGGCGGAGGGTACGGCTTCGTGCGCAACCTGAAGGACACGCCGGCCGGAGCCGTCTTTACGCGCTTTCATGAAGGGCTGGACATCAAGCCGGTCTACCGCGACCGGGACGGCGAGCCGCTCGATACCGTCCGCGTGGTGGACAGTGGCAAGGTCGTTTACGTCAATTTCGAGCCGAAGGAGTCGAACTACGGCAAGTACGTGGTGGTGGAGCATTGGTGGAGCGGCTCGCCGTTCTACAGCCTGTATGCCCATCTCGGCAGCGCCCACGTGCATCGCGGTCAGCGCCTCCGGCAGGGCGACCCCATCGGCATTATGGGCTACACCGGACGCGGCATCGACCGGCGAAGGGCGCACGTTCACTTCGAAATTAACATGCTCCTGAACCAGGCTTTCGACGACTGGCACAGCGCCAACTTCAAGCGATCGGAGAATAACCACGGTGCATATAACGGCCTCAATCTTGCCGGAATCGACGTCGCCGCGCTCTACCTCGCGCTCCAGCAGGACCCGACGCTCACGATTCGAGGGTTCATCGCCCGGCAAGAGCCGTTCTTCAGCATCCTCGTGCCGAACAGCCACCTTTCCGATCTGCAGTACCGGTATCCCTGGCTTGCGGGCCACGAGTTTGATGCAAACGCGCCCTCCTTTGAAATGGCCTTCACGCAGTCGGGACTCCCGGTGCGTCTCGCAAGCTCGTACCGACCCGCGCCGGAACCGTTCGTAGCCTACGCGCGCTCGTCGGACGCCTCCTATGCGCTC
Organism: uncultured Bacteroidota bacterium; assembly: GCA_963790965.1. GTDB lineage: Bacteria > Bacteroidota > Rhodothermia > Rhodothermales > DASSAV01 > CAWBQO01. The sequence goes on along the minus strand of CAWBQO010000006.1, from coordinate 69,862 downwards.
GTCACCAGCCACGTTTCCGGCACTGCGGCTGCGCCGACGCTCTCCAGTTCCGGCAAGCGGTACATCGACTTACTGATGACGCCGACCGACGATACGCGCCGGGGCACGCTGCCCACCTACGCCGACGAAGAAACCCCGGCGGCGGCGCAGCGCAGCGCGTCGCCTCCACCCGCCCCTCGAACGCCGCCCCAACCCGCCGTGCAGCGACAATCCGTCGCCCCGGCCGTCAGTGTCTCTGCGGCAGATCATCCAGCGGAAGAGGAGTACGACGACGAGGAGCAGGTTCAGGGATGGTGAGAACTTGTCCAAGCTGTCACGTACGCCCCACAACCGTCCCGGCCCGCCAGGGGTAATGACTTTAAGGAAACGCCAGAGACCGAACACCCTTTGAGGTAGCTATGAACAAACGAGGAGAACCCGACGCCGACCGCACGCCGCAGGTGAGCAACGATCCGCAGAGCCTTCCCGAGGAAGGAGTTCACAAACACATCATTTCGCCGGATCCTGAAAAAGAGCACATGGCGCAGCGACACGAATCCGAGCGTGAGCGCGACGCCATTCCCCGGGAAAAGAGCAAGGGCCATTGACCGCCCGCTCATCGGAACCGTGTGTATGATCGTAAGTAGCAGGCGTGTGTATTATTCTACACACGCCTGCTCCGTTCATCTACACTGCTCTTCTGTATGCGCTCTGGTGAAACCCTCGGCCGCTGGGATCGAATCGGCATCAGCGTATCCGGCATTTGCCTCGTGCATTGCCTGACCTTGCCGATCATCCTCGCGACCGCCCCACTCTGGCCGATGGGGGACGTGCTCCACGCCTGGCTGCACCCCGTCTTTGCCGTGCTACTCGTCCCGACGACGATCTTCGCGGGCCTGCACGGCTGGCGTCACCACCAGAACCGGGGCATCCTCGTTCACCTCATGTTGGGCCTCATCGTGGTTCTCGCGGCCGGCGTGCTCGGCCACAAAGCGCCGGGTGCCTCCACCGAGACCATAACGACGATAACCGGCAGCATCATCCTCGTCAGCGGACACTGGCGCAACTGGCGTTCCGGGGCTGTCTGCAACGTCCCGCATCGCGACGTGCCCGCCGCAGCGCAGACTGAACCCGTTGCCTGTCATGCATAGACTCAACTTTACGCTGGACGACGCGACGGTCTCTCTGCTCGACCGCCTTTCGGAGTCTTACTACAACGGCAACAAGTCGCAGACCGTCCGTGCCGCACTCGAAAGCCTCGCTGCGCATACGGGGCACGACGGCTGGGTGATCAACGGCTACACACCGGTTGAGCTTAACGGAGAGGGTACCTGCCACTCGTGCGGCGAGGCGCACCGGCAGGGGGAGGTGCTTTACCGGCCCGTCTTTGAGCGCGGACGTAGCCCCCGAGCGCTCACCCACATACCGGCCGAACCGTGGTTGGACTGCTCCCGCTGCGTAGAGGAGCACCTGACGGTCTGATCGCTACGTTTACTTATAGCCTTTGTACAGCGATGCGATGCCAAAAGTAAGCGGCTTTGCGCTCGCGTCGCGGTAGCCGGCCCGCCGCATACGCTCCAGAAACTCCTCGCCCGCCGGAAAGACCGCCGCTGATTCGGGCAGGTATTCGTATGCCGCCCTGTCCTTCGAAAGCGCCCCGCCGATGCGCGGCATGACGTGCTCCGAGTAGAAGCGGTAGAGTTGTTTGATCGGGAAAGCCGTCGGGCGGCTGAACTCGAGCACGACCAGCGCCCCGTCCGGCCTCAGCACGCGCCTCATCTCTTCAAGCCCTCGGCCAAGATTCTCGAAGTTGCGCACTCCGAAGGCAACGAGCACGGCGTCGAACGATGCGTCGCCGAACGGCAGATTTTCCGAATCCCCGGTGGCGAGGGTAATGCGGCCGGAAAGGCCGCGCGCCTCGATCTTCTTGCGCCCGAGCGCGAGCATGCCCTCGGAGATATCCACCCCGACGACGCGCTCCGGATCGAGCGCGAGCGCCGCAATGGCGAGGTCGCCCGTGCCGGTGGCCACGTCGAGGATCTCTTTCGGATGGTCCGTACGAAGCAGGCGGACGGCCTTGCGCCTCCACAGGCGGTCGATTCCAAAGCTGAGGATGAGATTGAGCAGGTCGTAGCGGGGCGCGATGCGGTCGAACATTGCTTCGACCTTTCCCTTTTTTCCCTGCGCTTCGCCGATGGGCGGTGGTGGCTGCATGATCGTGTTGGTCGTCAACTGAGGAGCTGCGTCAGCTTCAGGAGCTCGAAGTTGATGTTCTTTTTCCGGCTCCAGACGTTGCGCATAGGGGTGAGCTTGATCTCGTTGTTCACGATGCCCACCATGACGTTCGTGTGGCCTTCCGTCAGCGCGTCGACGGCTGCCGCGCCGAGCCGGCTGGCGAGCACGCGGTCCCGCGCCGTTGGCGACCCGCCCCGCTGCGTATGCCCAAGGATGCAGATTCGGAGGTCAATTCCCGCAAAGGCGGGGTCCTCTTTCAGCACTTTCCCGATCTGCGTCGCCCCGCCGAGATCATCGCCCTCGGCAACGACAACGATGGACGAGCGGGACTGCGCGCTCATCAGCGAGAAAATTCGCTCCTTGATTTCGGCCATGCCGGTGAGCGTCTCCGGAATGAGAATCAGCTCCGCGCCGCCGCCGATGCCGGAGTTGAGCGCGATGAAGCCGGCATCCCGGCCCATTACTTCAACCAGAAATACGCGATCATGCGCGTCGGCCGTGTCCCGGATGCGGTCGATATTCTCGATGGCCGTGTTGAGCGCCGTGTCGAAGCCGATGGTCTCGTCGGTCCCGAAAAGGTCATTGTCAATCGTTCCGGGGCAGCCGACGGTACGGATCTGGTACTCATCGTGGAAGAGGGCCGCGCCCTGAAACGTGCCGTCCCCGCCGATGGCGACCAGCGCGTCAATGCCAGCGCTGCGAATCTGCTCGGCGGCTTGCGCCCGGCCTTCCGGTGTGCGAAAGCGCTGCGAGCGCGCGCACTTGAGCACGGTCCCGCCTTTCTGCAGGATGTTGGACACGCTCTGGGCGTCCATGTCCACAAAGTCGCCCTCGATCATGCCGCCATAGCCGCGGCGGATGCCGATGACCTCGAGGTCCTGCGCGAGCGCTGCCCGCACGACGGCGCGTACGCAAGCGTTCATTCCCGGCGCATCCCCGCCGCTGGTAAAGACGGCAATTCGATCTATACTATCCATCAGGTATCCTTTATAGCCCCCGTCGATTACCCGGGCGCTCTTCCTTATTCGGCAATCGGCCGAACGACAACGATGCCAATCTGCGACTTGTTGCTCTTGATGTAGTCCTGCAAGTCCGGCGACACCTTCACGCCGCCCGTCGGCGAGGCGTGCAGAAAGCCCTTGCCACCCTCTCCATCGTCGTAAACGAGACCCGAGTGCGTTACGTCAAGTCCGCCGACACTCGTTGCCGTGGCGACGATGTCGCCGGCCTGCAATTCATCATAAGCACTCCGGATGCTGTTCTGCGGGAGATAATAGAAGTCGAAGCCTTCCAGGCGCGCCTCCATTTCACGGACGCATTCAAAGGTCGCTTCGTCTTTCGCAAAGCGCGGGTACTTTTCGCGGTTGGCCGTCATGAAGTCGATCTTTTTGGCGAGCCGCTCGCCGCCAACTTCCTCGGAGATGTTGCGAACGTTTCCACGCTCCTCATTGTCCATGATCCATTCGGAGAAGTAGTGCAGCCGGCTGCAGTACCCGTCGAGCCGCCCGCCCCGGTAGCGCTGGTCCTGGATGTGATTCTTGAATGAAGCAACAGAATAATCCTGCGCCTTTATCCCCCGTGCGAGCGCCAGCGTCGTTTCGACAAAAGTCACGCAGTCAAACCCGTCCAACCGGCAGATCAGCGTCTCGCTCGACGGCTCGTCGAGCATCCCGGCGACGTAGGGCGTCTTCCTGAGCCGAAGGCCCACCGCTTGCATGATCTCCCCAAGCGGACGCTCTGAAAGACGCTCTTGCTGCGCGTACCGCATGATCTCATTGAAGGTCTTCGCGGTCTTAGGGTCGAGCGAGTCGCCGGGTGCTCCGGCGGCAAGCGTCGTTTCTTGGGGCGCGGCCGCGGGAGCGGCGGTGTCATCGGCGCGGCAACCGAGTGTGGCCGTCAACAGGAGGGCGAAAAGCAGCAAAGAACGCATGGCGGGGACCGAAAGAGGAATCGGAGACTGTGAGGGGAATGAAGCGGCGTGCCGGAAGGTTCAAGGGATCAAGACGACCAGATGCCGTCGACGGCAAGCGCTTGCGCAAGCCGCTTCCCGTACTCCGCTCGTGTTACTTCGACCGCGCCGAACTGCTCCAGATGCGGTGTAATAAACTGCGTGTCGAGCAGACGGTACCCGCCTCGGTGCAAAAGGTCCACGAGATGAACCAGAGCGACTTTGGAAGCGTCTCGCTCCCGCGAAAACATGGATTCTCCGAAGAAAGCGCCGCCGATTGCAACGCCGTAGAGGCCGCCCGCGAGCCGCCCCTTGCTCCAGCATTCGACGCTATGGGCAAAGCCCATGCGGTGCAACTGCGTATACGTGCTGATGATCTCCTCGGAAATCCACGTCACCAGGCGCCCGCTGCACGCGCGCATGACTTCTTCGAAGCACCGGTCGGTGGACACCTCGAACACGCCGCGCCGGACGAGCTTTGCAAGATTACGAGAAACATGAAAGCGGTCCAGCGGAATGATCCCACGCGGATCGGGCGCGTACCAGTATATTGTATCGGCCGCGTGCGGATCAGCCATCGGAAAGTACCCGTTCCGGTAGGCGTAGAGCAGCATGTCCGTCGTGAGTTCGTCCATGCGGCAAGATACATCTTCAGCAGGGTTTCCGCTCGTAGCGGGAACCACAAACGAAGGTTCTTATGGCACAGCAAAACGGTCAGGTCCCCTCGGGCCGCTCCGTGGCCGAGGTCAACGGTCACCCGTACGAATTGCAGTGGACGGACGGTCTGCTGCACATAAACGGCGATCCGGTACCCTCCGACGCCTTCTGGGTGGCACCCGGTATTGTTTCTCTCCTTCTCGACGGCCGCAGCGTCACGGCGCAGGTCACAGACGAGGGCGGCGGAATGGTGCGCGTCATGATCAATAACGAGGCGTACCGGGTTCGCGTCTCCGGCGAGGCGGACTTGCTCCTGCAGCGCTTCGGCGTGAAGTCCGCCGTCGACGCCGCTCATTTGGACGTTCGCGCGCCTATGCCCGGCCTCGTCGTGCGCGTGCTCGTTTCGGAAGGAGACCACGTCGCGCCGGGCGACGGCCTTGTCATCCTTGAAGCGATGAAAATGGAGAACGAGCTACGCGCGATTGGCGAAGGCACCGTGCGCGCCATCCGCGTTTCCGCCGGAGACGCCGTTACCAAGAATCAGATTCTGCTTTCGTTCGACCCCTGAGCTGCGCTGCATGAAAACTTTGGTAACCGGGGCAACCGGGCTGCTGGGATCTGAACTCGTCCGGACGCTTCTGGCGAACGGCCATGACGTGCGCATCCTTCACCGCGCGACCTCCTCCCTCGCCCTGCTCGGGGACGCAGCGGCCGAGGTGGAAAGGGTCGTCGGAGATCTCTCCGATCCCTCGCTCCTTATGGACGCCATGGAAGGGGTGTCTTCCGTCTTTCATGCGGCCGCCTACGTCGGTTTTGGCGGCAGGCGCGACTGGAAGCGTCTCTATGACGTGAATGTGCGTGGGACGGCGCTCGTGCTGGACGCGGCGCGGGCGAAGGGCGTGGAACGGCTGGTCTTCACCTCGAGCATCGCCGCCCTCGGTAGATCGGACGCAGCGTTTTCGCAGATCGACGAGCGAGCAAACTGGGAAGATTCCTCCGCAAACACCGCTTACGCGCTGAGCAAACACCTGGCCGAGTTGGAAGTGCATCGCGCCATCGCCGAGGGCCTCGACGCGGTCATCGTGAACCCGGCGCTCATTTTTGGACTGGCAAGGGCAGGGGAGAACACGCGGCAAATTGTCGAGAGTGTTCGCGACCGCAAGCTGCCCGGCGTTCCGTCCGGTGGCACCTGCGTCGTGGACGTTAAAGATGTAGCGGAAGGGCACCGGCTTGCTCTCGAGCGCGGTCGAACGGGCGAGCGGTATATTCTCGGCCACGAGAATCTTTCGTGGCGAGAGATCATCGGCGTCCTCGCGGATGCTTTCGGGGTAGCGCCGCCTCGACGGACCATCCCGCCCGCACTCGCCACCTTCGCCGCCGCGCTCTCCGAGACGGTGGGAAGGGTAACGCGGACCCGCCCGTTCCTTACGCTCGAGACCGCACGCACGTCGGCCCGCACGACGTTCTACGACAACAGCAAGGCGGTAGAGGAACTGGGCTGCACCTTTCGCCCCTTCACGGAAACCGCCCGGCGCATATCAGCAGGGATGTAACGCCTGCAGATTCCGACGTCGGCCACAGGGGCCAAGCTTCCCCATGCCGTATGGCGAAGGGCCTGTCGGTCGCGTCCTCCAGCGCCGCTACTGCGAAGCGCCGTCGGTGTCGCCGACCCCGTTGCCCAGATACTTGGTCATGCAAACTTCGTTGAACCGGCCGTGCTTTCGGTATTCGACGCGGTCCATCAGGCGACGCATGATGTGGACCCCATACCCACCCGGGCGGCGGTGTTTGACCGACTCCAGAATGTTTGGTACGTGGTAAGCCTCCGCGCGAAACGAATCTCCGGCATCGCGAACGAGGATGGTGCAGCGGTCCGCCTCATGCGTCACAACCACGTCGATGGGCTGGTCCGAGCGGCCGTGGTAGGCGTGCTTGATGATGTTGGTACACGCCTCGTCCACCGCGATCTTGATCTGTTCGATCATGTCCGCCGCCATGCCTATATCTGCGCAGCTATGCTCGACGAAACGTCGCACCTCTTCCAGGTGGCTCGTCGAGCTGGAAAATGTCTGCCTGAAGCTGGATTGTGGCACAGGGGCGGGCGTTAAAGCGGGCGGGTAGGTTCGGTCGACGTTCTTTACGCTTCTTTTGCGCCGGACGCGAACCGGGCGGCAGCTTCTTGATCCGTGTCGACGATGTCGAAGAGCATCGGGAAGCCCAACAGGTCGAAGACGTTGTAAACCTTGGGCTGAAGCGCGGCGATTTTAATGTCGCCGCCGCTGTCTCGCACCTCTTCGATATAGGCCATGAACACGCCAAGGCCTGCGCTGGAGATGTACTGCAGGTGCTCGCCATTGACGATGATGCGATTGTGCTCAAGCTCGCGGCATCGCTGGATGGCAGCCTCAAGCTCGGAGGCCGTGTGGGCATCGAGTTCGCCCTTCAGGTCAAGCACGTGAACCCCTTCGTAAGGGCGAAAACCGACGGAAAAGTTGCTCATAATAGGACCTTAATTCAGGAAGCTTCGGGCGCGTGGGGATTGACGCTTCGGGAGAGTTAAGGTTGCGGACTTACTTCGAGCCGGCCGCTACGCTGAACCTCGGCAGCGTTCGCGTCGAGTTTGTCCGGCAAACCATTGGTGGGCGCGGATCCGTGCCACTTGATCACCAGCATCGTCATGTCGTCGTCGTAACCGTCGCGCCCGGTGAACGCCCGAAGATTCTGAATCATCGTGTCGTGCAGCACCGTGGCCTCTTCGTGCCGGTTGGCTGCGAGCGTGTTCATAAGGCGCTCGTAGCCGTATTCTTCCCCGGCGGGATTGCGGCTTTCGACAACGCCGTCGGTGTAGAGCGCGAACACATCGCCCGGTTGCAGCCGAATGCGTTCCTCTGTAATGGACGCTCCGAATCCGCCGCTGCGGTCGAGGCCGAGTCCCAGCCCCCGCGTTCTCAAGAAGCGTCCGTCCCCGCCGATCCGAATCATTGCCGCCGGGCAGTGCCCGGCGCGGGCAATCGTGACGGTCTCATCGGCGGTGTCGATCACGCCGTAGATGACGGAGATGAAAACGTGGCGTTCGAGGCAGCCGGAGAGAACGTCGTTGGCGTGGGTGAGAAACCGTACCGGCTGCGTCACGATGCGGCTCGCCGATTGGAAGATCCCCTGCATGGTTGCCATGTAGAACGCCGCCGACGTGCCCTTACCAGACACGTCGGCCACGATAAACGCGAGCCTATTTTCGTCGAGACGCACGAAATCATAGTAGTCGCCCCCCACTTCTTGCGCCGGAACATTGGACGCGCCGAAAACCACGCCGCGCGCCGTCGGGAGCCGCTGCGGCATCAACTTGCGCTGGACCTCCTGGGCAATGTCGATCTCGCGCGAAAGGCGCTCCTTCTCAACCTGCTCCCGGAAGAGCCGTGCGTGATCGAGCGCAAGCGCCGCCTGGGCTGCAAACACGCTGACGGCCTCTACGTCGTCCTTCTCAAACCCATGACTGACCGCCTTCGTGACAAAGAGGACGGCCAGCACCTTCTGCTGCGTGATGAGCGGAACGCCGAGAACGCTCCCAAAGCCGTCGCTGGGGCGGATCCGGAACCGGTGGTCGGCGGCGGCCTGGTCGATGAGCAGCGCCTTGCGCCGCGCGCTGACCTCGTCGAAGAGGGCGGCGACGTCCACCTTTTCCGCCAGGTCCTCGGGTGCGATGTGGTGCGTGGCAAGGATGCGCGGGCGCAGCGAGCCGCTTTCAAGATCACGCGCGCTCAGCCACGCGCCCGTCGCCGCGCCGGCTTCCACGGGCGAGGCCACGATGGAGGCCACGAGCCGCTCCGGATCGAGCGCCTGGTTGACCAGCGTCGTCAGCGAGTGCATGGCCGCAACTTCTCCCGCCTTCTGCTGGAAATCGCCCGTTGTGGGCAGATGGAAGAGCAGCGACAGAAAAGCCGTCGTGCAGTAAAGAATACCGAAAACGAACGCGAGCAGAGAGAAAAGCGTCAGCGGGTAGCTGTAGTGCGAAAGGTAACTGTAGGCCCCCGGCAGCAGCGAAACGTCGTTCATGCCGTAAGAGCCGCCGAGAAGGACAAGGAGCAGAACGGCCAGGCCGATGCCGGTCATCTTCTGGCGGAAGGGCAGGTACACGATCCAGGACAGGCGGAACGAGTTGACCACCATCAGCCCGACCGCCGGCACCATCGCGACGCCCTGCAAGACGCCGATGTCCGATCCCGGCCGCTTCAAAAAGGCGGAGACCGAGGCAACCAGCATAAAGAAAAGCATCAGCCGCCAGTTGCGCTGACTGGCCACCGTCCGCTTGAAGAGCACCAGATCGCGGAGGCGCAGCAGCAGCAAGAACGAAAAGAGCACCTCGAGCAGGCTGACGATGTTCATCTTGAACACGGTCGCAATCGTCAGCGGCGCGCCCGTATCGATGTCAAAGCCGGCGACCGCCAGGCCGGCGGGAAGGCTAAGCTCCGTCGTGTGCCCCAGTGAGAGCGTAAAGCGCCCGAGCGCCAGAAAGCAGAGTCCGAAAAAGATGGTCGTCCAGAAGATTCGGATCGGAGAAGAGGTGCGCAGCCGGAGCAGGTACGACATCAGGATCCAGAGCATCCCGTAGCCCACCAACACGCCGATGTGGTACAGAACGGCCACCGAGCCGCCGCTGTCGAGGCCCCGCTGCTGGACGAGCAGATGGTAGCCTACTCCCGCCATGTATCCGAGCGCGAAAAGCAACGCCAGGATGACCGGGCGCACGCGGCTCGCCTCTGAAAAGCGCATGACGCCTTCCGTCGAACTCGTTAAGATGTGCCTGAGCATGGCGTCTGCGGGTGGGTGCGCCGCGGAATGCGGAAGAGCGCGTAAATAGATACTACTGAATTCGGTATTGTTTTGTTACACGATGCCGCAATACCGGCCAGCCCGGATGTGCATTCCCAGCCGCGGGGGATGCGCACCGGTAACTTTTGCAGCTTCCCTCCGTATCGCTTTCCAACCATCCCTGCCTCGCGCATTTTCATCATGGATCGCCCCAAGACTGTTCGTCCGCTGTTGATGCTGCTCGCGGTTGCGGCGGTGCTCGTCTTCTGGCGCGCGTCCAACCTCGGCGATGATGACGATGCCGTCGTTTCCATGAAAGACATCGAGGCGAAGTCCCTTCATCGGCAGCTTTTTACCGTCGCTCGCCCGGTCCGCATGGTGGTGCAGGCCACCGGGTCCTACGAGAGCGGAGCAGCAGGAAGAGACCAGCTTGCCGCGTACGGGTGGATCCTCCGAGCCGACTCTCGCAAGCCGGTGTGGATCATGGAGGCCCGGCACGCCGAGCCGGGGCGCGGGCTGCTTGCGTCGGTGGCAGACACGCTTGATCTCCCCGCCGGCAACTACGAAGCCTACTTCGCCGCCTTTGGCAACGACCGTGAAACCGACGGAGAGGACTTGCAGCTGCGCTCCCTCTTTGGTGGGGCGGGCGGCTGGCAGCACGGTGCCCACCGCTGGGAGTTCGTCGCAGATCCGGTAGACGGGCAGCAGGATCGCGCCGCGCGTGTTCGCTCTTTCGACAGCAACAGAAGGGCCGAAGCGATGATCACGTCGTGGAGCGCCGGGCCGCTTCGGAGCGAGGAGTCGGAAGGCCTCTTCGAGATCAGCCGGCCCGATACGCTCCGCGCTTATGCAGTGGGTTCCTTTGAAGGAGGAGCCGGCGAACCCGCCGCATGGATCGAGGAAGTCGTGTCAGGCAACCGCGTTTGGGAAATGACCGAAGCCAACACGACGCCGGCTGGAGGTGCCGCTATGAACAGACGCTTTGAGGGCGATCTGACGCTGCCACCCGGCGTTTACCGCGCGGGCTTTCAGGCCGGAGGTGGGCAGCAGTACGACGACTGGGAAGCAAATCCACCCTTGGATCCGGAAGGATGGGGTCTTACCCTCACCGATCGCAGCGCCGGCCGGGGCGCGTCGGACTTCGATCCGTGGCGCACTCGGACGCCGCTCGTTCAGATCGCGCGCGTGGGCGACAATGAAAAGCATGCCATTGAGTTCAGGGTCAACAGTGAGCTTCCGGTTCTCGTCTGCGCCACCGGCGAAATCGTGCACGAAAACGTGGCTGACTTTGCAACGCTCCAGGGCGAAGCCGGGCAAACGGTCTGGCGGATGACCGGCGAGCACGACGGGCACGCGGGTGGCGCAAGCAAGAATCGCTTTGAGGCTGCCTTCCTTGATCTGCGGCCCGGTGTCTACACGCTCCTTTACGAAACGGACGACTCGCACGCATACGGTAGCTGGAACCAGGACGCGCCCACACATCCCGAGCGTTGGGGAGTGACCATCTTCCCACTCGATCCCGGGACCGATTCGTCTGGCGTGACCATCCGTTCGCGCCACAAGGAGAGCATGGGGGATGCAGATGAGGAGCGGGTAGATGGGTCCGAGATCCCGCAGCCGCCGCCACTTCCGGCGTTGCCGGAGCCGAATGGTACGATGCTCGCCTCCATCACGCAGGTCGGCAATGATCAGGTTCGCGAGGAGTCCTTCACCTACACCGGCGAAGGGGACCTGCACGTCCGCGCGCTGGGCGAAATTAACGCCAACGTCCGCAGCGATTACGGCTGGATTACCCGTAGCGGCGACGGAGCCATCGTTTGGGAGATGCGGCTGGACAACACCGTACCGGCCGGCGGCGACGAGCGCAACCGTCTTGCGGATGCCACGATCAAGCTGCCCGCCGGAGACTACACCGTCCACTACACCTCCGACCCATCCTACGCGTACGACGACTTTGACGTATTCGGGCCGGACGCGCCGGACGACTGGGGGATCAGGGTGTGGGTGAGCGGTAGTGCGGGCGAATAGGGGCGTTCGTATCTTGACCGCCCCGGTTCACCAACCATTCGCACCATGCCTACCATCGAAGTGTCCATTCCGCTGTCCGACGACGGACACGAACGGTTGATTGCCGACCTTTCGGATCTGGACTTCGACGCTTTCCTGCAAGAAGACAATCTCCTGAAGGCTTTCATACCCGCGAATCGCTGGTCGGACACGAACAGGGACGAGGTGGAGCGGCTGGCGCTGGCATACGGAGGCGGCCCTGTGTCGGAACGGGAGGTCCCACCTGAGAACTGGAACCGCGTCTGGGAAGAAACCATCAAGCCTATCATCGTGGGCGCGTTTGTTATCAAGCCGACCTGGGCGGAGCTGCCGCGGGAAGCTGAAGGCAAGACGCTGCTGGAGATCGACCCGAAGATGAGTTTCGGAACGGGCTACCATGAGAGCACCCGCCTGGCGCTGCGCTTCTTGCCCGAAGTGATTGGGCGGGACGACCGCGTGCTGGACGCAGGCACCGGCACCGGCATCCTTGCTGTTGCCGCCATAAAACTTGGCGCCCACGCCGCCGTCGCGTTCGACAACGACGAATGGGCACAAACCAATGCCGTCGAGAACTTCATTCTGAACGGCGTGCAGGATCAGGTGGTCTTCCGCGAAGGCACGCTCGACGTGGTGCCGGAGTGCAACTTTGACGTGGTCGTTGCCAACATCAACCGCAACATCCTCATGGAAATGTTGCCGGGTTTTCGCGAGCGGCTCGTCCCCGGCGGACGCCTTGTTCTCGCCGGCCTGCTTCAGCAGGACCGCGACGCCATGCTGAAAGCAGCCGCGCCGCTGCGCCTCATCCGGGAAGCGACGGAGAACGAGTGGTGGTCTGTCGTTCTGATGTCGGAAGGGGAGGAGGCCGGCAGCGCCGCCTGATCATGCGGGAGGTACGCCCGGCTCGACGAGCAGCACACGCTCCCGCTCGATCAGTACGGCACCCGGCGCGGCACCTCTCGGCTTCCTGACGAATTTGCGCTCCGTGACGCTCACGGGTGCCAGTCCGCTCCCCTGCGCTTTGCTGTGGTACGCCGCAATGGCGGCAGCCCTCTCCAAAATGCGCTTGTCGGGCTGCGCCTGTCGGTTCGGCAGTCGCAACACCGCGTGCGATCCGGCCACGCCGCGCGCGTGCATCCAGAGGTCGTACTTGCGCGCGTGATGGAACGTCAGGTCGTCGTTCTGCTGCGCGTTGCGGCCCACCCACACTTCATACCCGCCTCCAAGGTCGTATCGCCGGAAGGGCACGCCGTCGCCGCCGCCGCCTTTCCGCGAGGAGAACCGGGCAAGCGCCTCGGCCTCTTCCCGCAGAAACAGATCGAGCGCGTCAAGGGAGGTGATGGCGCGGAGGCGCTCCAGCAGCCGCTCGGACGCCTCGGCGGCTCGTTCGACCTCGGCGTAGCGCTCTTCGGCGTTCGCCCGCGCAGCGCGCGTTCGGCGCGCACGTTCGTAGAACGCCTCGGCATTCTGCACGGCCGTAAGCGACGGGTCGAGCGGTATCACGACCATCGTCTCGCCGCCAAAGAGGTCCGGCAGCGTACACGCAGTCCTGCCCGCCGGCTCTCGGGCCGCCGAAGCCATCAGCAAATGGGCCCACTGCTCGTAGCGATCCGCGCGGCTCTCATTCAGCAGTTCCTCCATCATTCGGTCCGCACCACGCCTTACCCGCCGGCTCTCGGCCGCAAGCGTCCGCTCAAGCGGCGCGTAAGTCTCCATGAACCGCGCGTCTGAGAGCGAGCGGCGCACGTACACCGAAACCGCCGCATCAACAGTCGGAAATACCTCCGTCGTAATTTTCGGCGACTGCGCCATGCGGCTCCGCAGCGGTACGAGCGAGAAGGCGTCAGCCATCTTCCCGCGCCACAAGATCCGGCCGGTAGGTTCGGCAAGCTCCCGCCGCAGTTCCGCCACGGCATCGAAGATGGACCGCCACTCGGCCTCTGAAACCTGTTTCGGCTCCTTCTCTTCCACGCCTGCCCGGTACATCGCCTCTTCTGCGAGCGCCCGCTGGAATAGCGGCACCGCCTGAGCAGCCGTCTGCCCGACTGAGTTCCTGAGCGGTCTCAGTCGCTCTTGAAATTGGTTGAAGTCGGCTACGTCGGGAGCCGGATGGGGTGCCGCGGCCGTGGTGCCGATCCACGTCCGCTCGTCGCGAAAGGCATTTAGAACTTCCTGTTCATCATCAACGACGAACACGTTCGCGCGGGGTCCGAAAAGCCGCACCTGCACCGAGAGATTGCCCGCCAGGTCGAAGTACACGATTCGATCGCGCTCGGCAACGCGCACGCCCTCAAGCTCTCGGCCGAGGGCGTGCTTAAAAAGCGTCGTCACGTTTCGGCGGGCGCGGTTGTACCCCTCACCGCGATAGAGGAATGGCCGGTCGGACCGGACGGACGCGCGCACCATCCATTCTTTGCCCGCAGAGGAAAAGGCGAGCGTCAGTTCGTCACGCGCTTGCGAATAGGCGTCTGCAAGGACACTGCCCGGCATGTCGGCCGACCATTCCTGCGCAAGCGCCCGAAGCGTAAAGTAATTTGCGATCACGGGGTGGCGACGGTATAAGCGCAAAGAAGGGGTGGCCGGTCGAAACCCGCCACCCCTTCGCAAAGCGATAGAAGCTTTAGTCGATTAGTCTACGTTGCCAACCGGCTGCGAGGATACGTCCACATTCACATCCGGGACGCGCATGTCGTAGAAAGAGCCGCGGAGGTCGCGCCATCCCTCGGCGAAGCTGTTGCGCACGTCGCGCCAGTTCTCCTCGGTGGCATTCTGAACTTCCTGCCAGTTCGTGTTGAATGCGTCGCGGCGCTCGCGAAGCTGCGCAAGCTGCTGGTCGTAGTTGGCACGGGCGCTTTCGTCCATCGTGGAAGCACGTGCCTCCATGCGGGCGATGTCGCGGTCGAGAGATTCCATTTCGCTTCCGGCGACGTCCTGGAAGTCGGCAAGTTCATTGGTGGCTTCGAGCCGCGCCTGGGTGATGAGGGCGTCGAGATCGCGGATTTCCTCCCAGATCTTGCCCTGCGTGTCGCGCCAGTCCTCCATATCCTCGGCGGTGCCAAGGTTTGCCTGGAGCGCGTTGATGTCCCGGCGCTCCTCACGAGCTTTGACAATCTCGCCGTCGATCTCCTCGCGAACGTCTTCCGGCGCGGTGGCAGCTCGCACTTCCAGGTCGGCAAGGTCGCGGTCGAGCGAAGCCAGCTGGCTATCTACGTCGGCGACAACCATAGCGCGATCGTTGTCGGAGATCGTGGTCTCCGGCAGGCCCGCTGTGTCAGTTTCAGTCTGGCAGGCCACGAAGGTAAAGGTTAACAGCGCCAGCAGTAGGATGCTCAGTCGATTCATGTTTTTGTAAGGTTGGGTTGCGTTGCGGGCGATCGTGTAAAATACGATTTGACGAGGTAAAAAGCACCAGTCGCGTTGTCTCGGCTGCGAGTACATTATGGCGCTTCAATAGGCCGTTGCTACAGAGGCGGTCCATCCCTGTTCCGCTGCGAAAGTGACTATCGTGTTATGTAGAAAGGCAAGAAGCTCGCGCAGGATCGCTGTAAACCGCTAAAATTCAATGCTAAAGCCGAAGTTCGGAAGCAACCCGATGTTCTCGGTTGCACGAATCCGCCCAGGTACAGACGGGTCCTCCGTGTACTCGTATCCGAAGAGGTTCGTCCGGTTGTACAGGTTCTGGATATCGAAGTAAATAAGCGCGTTCCACCGGCGGAAGGCGAACCGCCGGTCCACGCGCACGTCCAGCCGGTGATACGCGGGCGTACGCTCGCTGTTGAGCCGGTCGAGGTCGATTACGCCGCGCCGCGTCAGCGCGTACTCGTCCTCCGAAGAGGCGAGATCGAACGGCGTGTAGGGGCGACCGGACAACAGCCGCCATTTTGCACCCAGCTCCCACTTCCTTCCCGGCCGAAATCCGGCCGTTAACGAAAAGCTGTGCCGCACGTCCCAACTCGATGGCCGAAGTGTGCGGTCCAGCCCGGCAAACTCGCTCCAGGAAAGGGTGTAGGCCCCGAGAAAGTACCATCGGTCCACGAGCTTTCGCTGCGCAAACGCCTCCACGCCGTAGGCGCGGCCCTCCCCCTCGCCCAGCAGCGGTTCCGCGCCGACATACCCGTAGTCTCCGCCAAGATTCGCCAGCGAAATACGCGGGTCATTAGCCGACACCGGGTAGTCGCGGTAGTTCTTATAGACCCCTTCCAGCGTCAGTCGCAGCGCGGGACGCGCCTGCCACGCCGCGCCGAGCACGAGTTGGTCGGCTTTCGTGAACGGCAAGGCTCGATTGGCATACGAACCGCTCGAATCCCGCACCGTCAGCGCCAGGTATTCCGGCGACTGCGTATAAACGCCGGCCGCCGCGCTCAGCGTAACGCCCCGCCCGGCACTCCATGCCGTGCTCAAGCGCGGCGAAATCGCAATCGGCTGATCGAGAAAGGTGTTGCCGTCGAGTCGCAGGCCGACATTGCTGGTCAGTCGGCCTCCGAACTTGCGGATGGTGAGTTGTCCGTAGGAGAACGGCTTCCACACGTCCAATCGGCTGGAGAAGCGCAGGTCCCGCACAAGCGAATTGCCCGGTCTTGCGCTCTCAGAGAAGCGCGTATCCACCTGCCCGAGCGTCAGGCCGCTTCCGTAGCCGAGCGACACGAACCGGCTGAATCGGCGCTCCGCATCCACTCGCAGTCGGTTGTCCACCTCCACCGACTTGTTGGCAAGCAGGTCGATACCCTCGGGATCAACGTCGGCAAAACGGAAGGACTGGTAGGACCGGCTCAGCGCGACGGTGTAAAAGCCCTCTCCCGCGAGGTGCCGCCACGTGCCGCCCACGGTGTACGATCGCTGGTCGTTATCCAGAACGCGCTCGAACGTCTCGCTGCTTTCAAAGTCCTCCGCGTCCGGCCGCACGATGTCGAAGTTGTCGATTGCGCCGAGTCCAATCAAGGTAAAGCGGTTCTTCGTATCGGGATTCACTTCGATCCGCGTCTGAGCGTCCCAATATGAGGGGCGAATGGGCAGGTCGAGCAGCTGGAAAAGGAACTGCAGGTAGGAGCGGCGCACCGAAAAGAGCCAGTTGGCATTGCTCCCCGCCGGGCCGTCCAGCGTAAGGGCCGTCTCGATGGCACCAAGCGTGAAGTCGCCCGCGAGGCCGCCGGGGGAGCCGGGACGATTCTCGACCACCAGAACCGACGAGAGCGCGTCGCCGTAGCGGGCGGGAAAGCCGCCTGTGTAGAACTCGGACTCTCTGATAAAATCCACGTTCAGAAGTCCGAGCGCGCCGCCACTCGCTCCCTGCGTTGCAAAGTGGTTGATCTGCGGCACCTCGATGCCGTCCACGAAATAGGCGTTCTCCGACGGACCGCCGCCTCGGACCAGAATGTCGTTCCGGTTGTCCACGCCTCCCACGACGCCGGGAAGCGACAGGAGCGTCCGGGAAAGATCATTTTGACCACCCGGCGTACGGCGCACTTCCTCAGCGCCAAGCACCTGCACGGAAACGGGCGCGTCCGACACCTGAGGAAACACCTCCCCGCGCACTATGACATTCTCCAGTTCAACCGCCGCCTCCCGGAGTTCGATGAGAACGAACGTTGGACGGCTCGGCTGAACGACAACGTCCGTTTTCACCTGCGTCTCGTACCCCAAAAACGTGGCCCGGAGCGTGTACGACGCTGCCGGAAGCGCGTTGATGACGAAAGACCCTTCGGTGTCCGTCGCGGCGCCCTTCGTCGTGCCCGCGATCACGACGTTGACGCCGGGGAGCGGCTCTTGCGTGAGCGCGTCAACCACCTGCCCGCGCACCGATCCAGACTGCGCTAAGGACGGGCAAGGTGTCCATATCCAGCCGACGGTGACAAGCAGGATGATCGAGCCGAAGCGTACGAAAAGCCGAGCGGGCATGGACGGGCAGGGAAGATGGGCGACGGTGGTTCACGCCAAAGTCAAACCCGCCTCTTCGTTCCCGGCTTCTTACCAAAATGCAACGGCTTGCCAGATCGCAATGGCGCGCTCACGTCAACGCCCCGGCCTTTCGTTCAGCGGTTCCGCAGCTTGACGCCGCAAAAGCCTCTGCGCCTCTGCGGCCGAGTCAGAACTCCCGCTGCCAACATTCCGCCTCTCGTTGCAAGCGTGAAATACGTGCCGTCCGTACATTGTCTGCCAAACTACCACTTTACTCGCCAACTTCTCATGATCAACCTGCTTCTTCGTCGCAGCGTCGCCACCACGCTCGCCGCGGCCTTTCTCCTGCTTGCGCTGCCCGCCACCGCGCAACAAACACTGACGCCGGAAGGACTCTGGCAGCTGCGCCGGATCTCTGCGCCCGCCGTGTCGCCCGACGGTCGCACCGCTGCTTTTACCGTCACCACCTACGACGTGGCCGCCAACGGCAGCAACATCGACCTCTACACGATCCCTGTCGCGGGCGGTGAGCCGCGGCAGATCACGACGCTCCCGGGCAAGGAATACGACCCGCAGTGGCGGCCCGACGGCGGAGCCATCGGATTCCTCGCAACCGAGTCCGGCGATCCGCAGCTCTGGGAGGTTGCTCCCGACGGCGGCACGCCCCGGCAAGTCTCTCGCGTTGAGGGCGGCATCGCGAACTTCCTCTACGCCCCCGACGGAAAGCACGTCTCGTACACGTCCGACGTCAAGCTCGACTCGACCGTGCAGGACCTCTACGCCGATCTCCCCCTCGCCGACGCCCGCATCATCGACGACCTCATGTACCGGCACTGGGATCAGTGGCACGACTTCAAGTACAGCCACCTCTTTATCGCGCCCTATGCTGAATCGGGACTCGGCGAGGGCGTCGACGCCATGCCCGGCGAACGCTTTGACACGCCCCGCGGACCGTTCGGTGGCGTCGAAGGCATCGCGTGGCACCCGGATGGGAGGTCCATCGTCTATGTCAGCAAAAAGCTGAATGGCGCCGTTGCCGCGCGCAGCACGAACTCGGACCTTTACCGCTACGACCTCGCCACGCGCAAGACGACGAACCTCACCGCGGGGATGCCCGGCTATGATGAGGAACCGGCGTTCTCCCCAAATGGAAAGACGCTGGCCTGGCTCAGCATGGCGCGCGAAGGCTATGAGGCCGACCGCAACCGCCTCTTCGTGCTCGACCTTGCGACCGGGCAAAAGCGCGAACTCAGCCAGGGCTTCGACGCCAACGCGCACGCCCCCGAATGGACGCCTGATGGGTCCGCCGTCGTCTTCACCAGTGAGACGCAGGGAACCGTCCAGCTCTATGCCGCCCACGCAGAGACGGGAGAAATGCGCCGCATTACGGAGGGAATGCACGATTACCTGGGTTTTGATCTTGCGGGCACAGGGACAGCTCTGCAGATCATCGCGGCCCGGCAGTCGATGAGCGCCCCGACCGATCTTTACCGGATCGATATGCAGACGGGCCAGGCGGCAGCGCTGACGCAGATCAATGCCGATCTGCTCGCTCCGATCAAAATGGGCCGCGTCGAAAAGCGCATGATCGAAGCCACGGACGGCAAAGAGATCCTGACCTGGGTGATCTACCCGCCCGACTTCGATCCGTCAAAGAAGTACCCCGCGCTGCTCTACGCGCAGGGCGGTCCGCAGTCGCAGGTGAGCCAGTTCTTCTCCTATCGCTGGAATTTCCAGCTTATGGCAGGCAACGGCTACATCATCATCGCCCCGAACCGTCGCGGACTTCCGGGCTTTGGGCAGGCGTGGAATGAGGAGATTTCGGGGGATTGGGGCGGCCAGGCCATGCGCGACCTCTTGAGCGCCACGGATGCCGTTGCCGCCGAGCCTTATGTGGACAATGACCGGCTCGGGGCCATCGGCGCGTCTTTTGGCGGCTACTCGATGTACTGGCTGGCCGGCCACCACGAAGGACGGTTCAAAACGTTTGTCGCCCATGCCGGCGTGTTCAACCTCGAGAGCATGTACGGATCGACGGAAGAACTCTTCTTCGTTGATTTCGATCTCGGCGGTCCGTACTGGGAGTCGCCCACCCCGGCCAGTTACGCGCAGTTTTCCCCGCACCATTTTGTAGGCAACTGGGACACGCCCATGCTCATCATCCACGGCGAAAAGGATTTTCGCGTGCCGGTAGCGCAGGGAATGCAGGCGTTTACGGCGCTCCAGGTGAAAGGCATCCCGAGCCGCTTCCTTTACTTCCCGGAGGAAGGGCACTGGATCCTCAAGCCGCAGAACGGACTCCTCTGGCACCGCGTCTTCTTTGACTGGCTCGACCGCTTCCTGATGCCCTGACGGCAGCTTTGAAGGGATGAGACGAAAAAGGCCCCGGCACGCACCAATGCCGGGGCCTCTTCTGTAAGATATTCTACGTCAGCGACGGCAACGCCGCCGTAGAACTTGCGTCAGCTGATCACGCCAAAAATTTAACGTTGGTTATTTAGGCCGGTCGAAGCGCCTGATGCCCTGCTTGGAAAAATCGTGTCCAACTCGTGCTTCCACTTCGCTCACAGCTCAGTATAACAGCTTTAACCCGCGGAGACCAAGAGACGAATTTACGGGCTGAGTAAAGCAACGCGTGGCCGCTTGCGCGAGAACACGGCGGATGCGTCAGGCACTTATAACAGGCAGAGAAACAGAGGGAATCCGAATCTATCAAGCGCCAACCGTGCGCAGCGGCTGTTACGCGGATACATGGTAGAGCTTGCCAGGCTCTACGTCGGGTAGTAAGCGGTTTAACGCCGGAATGGCAGGCTCCACGTCCCGGAGACGATTGCTCCCGGCGGAGATGAGCACCACGGCGATGTCCAGGGCGACGATATTTTGCTGGTGCTCGATGCCTCGGTCCATAGTGATAAAGACGTCAAACACAGTGGCCGCAGCCCGGAGTAGCTCGCCGTTTCGCGCACCAATCCAGTCGCGATCGCGCACGCTTTCGACCTCATGCTGCGCATCAATCAACCGCTTCAGCCGTCAATCTATCGGCTCATCCAGCAACATGCGCATCAGGCCAATTCCTCGTGAGAGGACGCCTCAAGCGCGTCTTCAAGAGCGAGGTCGAGAAACGCTTGCACCTGCTCGGAACGAACCGATGGAAAGCCAGTGAGGAATTCCTCGATCGAGTCGCCCGCTTTGAGGTGCGCAATCAAACTATCAACAGGAACGCGGGTGCCGGTGAAGACCGCAGTACCACCGAGAACTCCGGGGTCGGAATGGTAAATTTCTGGGCGCTTCATAATCGAACTCGTTTTGGTGACAGGAACACTATTCCACTCGGTCCCATCCTCCGGGGACGTTGTTAATAGAGACCTTACAATATGTTATGGACGGCAGACGTGCAAATTGCTCGCCCTACATAGACGCTTGGCTCGGCTCACATCTATCCACCGCCTTCCTTTCATTCTGCGTCGTCCTGCAACCGATCTGCCTTGTTAGTTGTCCCCCAGGATAATCGGCAGGCCCTGCTTGCCGCTGCCGACGATCACGGTCTTCGTGTTGGGCGACTCGGCGAGTTTCTGCGTCGCTTCGATACCCTTGAAGGTGAGGTACTGAGGAGAGAGGCTCTGCGTGATGATGCGCTGGTACTCCGCCTCGCCGCTCGCTTCGATCTGCTTCCGCTCCGCTTCGAGCTTCTCCTTCTGCAGCGTGAACTTATAGCGCTCGGCCTCCTGCTCCTCCTGAAGCTTCCGCTCGATAGCGCGCTGAATCTGCTCCGGCAGACGCACGTCGCGGATAAGGACCGCCTCGATCAGCACGTACTGCCCCTCGACGCCCGCCTTGACCCGCTGCTCGATCTCCTCCTGCAGCAGCGTTCGGCGCGACGAATAAAGCTCTTCGGGCGTATACTGGCTCACGATCTCGCGCGCCGCGCTTCGGAGAACGGGCAGGATCAGCTTCTCAAAGTAACCGACGCCGTAGGTGGTGTGCAGCCGCGGCAATTGCTCGGTGTCCGGCCGCCACCGAATGCTCACGTCCATTCCGATCGAAAGTCCGTTGGACGAAAGCACCGTCACGTCCTCCACGATCTCCTGAATGCGAACGTCATATTCGTATACCTTCACCCACGGCGCGTGAACGTTCAAGCCCTCGCCATAGACGCTGCCCAGGTCCGTGCCGCCGAAGATGCTGTAGCGCACCCCCGCCTCGCCGGACTCGATGGTCGTGGACATACAGCCAACGGCCGCCAGCCCCCCGATGAGGACGAGCGCCAGCACAAGGCTCAGCTTGGTAAGGGCGCTACGCAGATTCGGATAAGTTGAAAGCGTGCTCATGTAGGATTGCTTGCTGTGAGAATGGACAGGGTGTCCCCGCTTGTAAGGAATCGTAGCCGGAATGTTGCATGCTTCCCGCTCTGACATGGGTGCCGAACGAATCAGACCGTCGGCCGCTCGGGTTCAGAGAACCAGCCCTCCAGAACCCGCATTGTTCGGATCATGACCACCACCCGCCCTGCTTCTATCGAACGCGACGCTTTTCAGGCGCTCGCTGCACGTCTCGGAGAAGACCGCCTGCAGCGCAACGTCAAGCTCGCCCCTTATACGACCTTCAAGATTGGCGGCCCGGCAGACCTTTTTTACGAAGCGCGCACGGCCGATGAGCTTGCGGCGGCCATTCTGATCGCTCGCGAGTACGACGTTCATTTTCACCTCCTCGGGCTTGGGGCCAATATCCTTGTAGGCGACCTTGGCTACCGCGGCCTCGTGATCCACAACGGTGCCCGCCACACCCGCGTTGATGAGACGGCCAATCGCGTCTGGGCGGAGAGCGGGGCCGTGATATACCCGGATCTGATTGAACTCGCTGTGCAGCATGGCCTTTCGGGCCTGGAGCATTACGTCGGCATTCCCTCGACGGTCGGCGGCGCGCTCTGGCAGAATCTGCACTTCTTGTCCCCACCGCCGGATCGCGACCGAACAATGTTCATCGCCGAGGTCGTGCATGGCGCCGACCTGTTGACGGAAGAAGGCGACCGGCGCACGGTTGATGCGGACTACTTCCAGTTCGGCTACGACTACTCCATCCTTCATGACCGGCGGGACGTCGTGCTGACCGCTACGTTTCAACTGGAGAGCGGAGATAAGGAGCGGATGCGGGAGATCATGGAAGCCAATCTCGACTGGCGGCGCGAAAGGCATCCGCCGCTCGACACGGAGCCGAGCGCCGGGTCCATCTTCAAGAAGATCGAGGGAGTCGGCGCGGGACGCCTCATCGACGGTTGCGGGCTGAAGGGCGCGCGCCTCGGCGGCGCGGAGATTACGAAGCGCCACGCGAACATTATGATCAACCGGGGCGGCGCGCGCGCAGCCGACGTGCAGGGCCTCATCCGCCATGTGCAAGAGACGGTCGAGAAGGAAACCGGGCACCACCTGGAGACGGAGATCTCCTTCATCGGCGAGTTCGACGCGCCCACCAGCGTACCGCCTGAATTGCGAGACGCCGGACGGCTTTGATCTGCAGTGGCAGCAACGGGGCCGGCCCCTACGATGCCGCCGTTCCGAAGCGGCCCGTGAGTACGAGCCATAGGGGAGCGTCCGGCGCGAGGCGGCGCGGCCGTGCCCCCGTGCCTCCAGTAAAACATGGGGACAGGCTTTAGATCGGTTTCAGGAGTCCGATACAGAGGGAAACTCACCTCCCCTGAAAGACTCCTATGCTTGCTGCCATTGCATCGCTTGTTGGTCGCGCCTCTCGCCAGACAAAAGAACAGGATTCGGAACGGCGGATGGTCCCTTCTTCCCGCGTCAAAGAAAACGCGCCGGAAGCATTCCTCGATGTGCTGGACGAACTGGAGAGCGCCCCGTTTCCGCTTGACGGTAAGACAGGCGGAGAACCGGCTGAGTCTCATATCGGCGACGGTGCCGCGCATGGTGAACCCGAGCGCCCGAGCACCGACGTAACGCAGTTTCTCTCCGCCGCCGGCCGCTCGGCGTGGGACAAGAATACCGATGCCCTCGCCTCGGAAACGGCAGCGGAGGACGCGCGTCCGGTGGACTTCGAGGCCATCGTGCGGGACCGCGTCGTGATTATGCTGCTATTCCACGAGGTCGTGCGAACCGACCAGGTCGCCGCAGCATGGGAGAAGTGGAGCAAGCAAAAACAAGCACCGTCGGCGCGCTTCTGGCGGCTGCTCCTCGAGGCTCCCGGAGTCGACAGGGCACGCATTTTCGAGGTCGCGGCGGAGGTCTATGGCTTCCAGAGCGCCAACCTGACGCAGGCGGAAGCAGTCAAGTTCTTGTTGATGAATGCGGGCGAGTTTGAAGCGCCCGCGCGCAAAGAACTGAAAGAAATCGGCGTCGCACCTATAGGCAAAAGGACGCTGGCCGACGGGAAAGGCGTGAGTTGGACGTTCGCCACGCACGATCCGTCCCATCCGGATGTGCTGCGCCTCGTTGAGCGCCTTGCACATTCCTCAGAAGTGCGCTACGCCCCGAAGGCGCAAGTCGACGCGCTGCTGTCGCACGCCTTCGGACGCTCCAACATTTACCTCGACAGGTTGCGCAAGAATCAGCCGGCGCGCGAGCTGGGCGTCGCCCACGCCGAGGCCGTTCGTCTCGTGGACGATGAAGCGCTGGAGGCGGAAATCACCAACTCGGCACTGATCAACCTCTTCGAAGCCATGTTGGTCGAAGCCGTGCATCGCGGCGCTTCGGACGTTCACATCTTCGAGCACGCGCCCCGCCGAATCGGAATCTACTTTCGCCAGGACGGCGAACTCGTCGAGTGGCACGATGATGACAGCGTGCCCCCGGAGGCCTTCTTCGCCGTTGCGAAGGACAACGCGCTCAACGTTGACCGCTTTGAGCGCGACACGGCGCAGGACGGCTATATGGAACGCGAGATTGACGGCGCAGTCATTCGCTTCCGCGTTTCTGTGATGCCGGTCTCCGGCCCGGCGAACGCCTCTCGCTCTGAAAGCATCATCATCCGCGTTCTTGACGACCGCAAGATGGTGCGGGAGCTTGACAAACTCATCTACCGGAAAGACGACCTCAGGCGCTTCGAGTGGGCGCTGCGTCAGCCGCAAGGCATGATTCTTATGACCGGTCCTACGGGATCGGGTAAGAGCACCACGCTCGTGGCTGCGCTAAGCCACGTCATCACGCCCAAGGTGAACGTGCTCACCATCGAGGACCCGGTTGAGTACAGCATCCGCGGCGCGCGGCAAATAAAGGTCGGCCACAAACTTCCGCTCGAGGACGCGCTTCGCTACGTTCTGCGGCACGACCCGGATGTGGTCATGGTGGGGGAGATGCGCGACAGGGAGACGGCGGACCTGGCCATCAAGCTCGCCAACACCGGCCACCTCACCTTCTCGACGCTGCACACCAACGATGCGCCGAGCGCCGTCAGCCGCCTCTTCAAGATGGGGATCGAGCCGTTCCTTATCGCTTACGCCATCAACCTTGTGGTCGCGCAGCGCCTCATTCGCACGCTGTGCCCCGTTTGCAAGACGGTGGATTCGAACCCCGACACCTATTTGCTTCGGCAGATCGGGTTTGCTGAGGACGAAATGGAAAGCGGCCGCTTCCTGACCGCCGCCCACGACGAATCTTGCCCCTCCTGCCACGGGAGCGGCTACAGCGGCCGCAGGGCGCTCAATGAAATCATGGTCTTCTCGCCGGGGATCCGCAACACCATTGCAACCGCTCAGGGAATGGTGGACATCGACGCGCTGCGCAACCAGGCCATCGCCGAAGGCATGACCACGCTGCAGTCCGCCGCACGGGAAGCCGTTCTCGCGGGCGACACGTCCGTGGCCGAGTTGATGCGCGTCGTAGCCGCCGAACTCCGACCGGAAGCTTGATCGTAAGGGCGTCGGCGAACGAAAGGGTCAGGGCCGGCGAAGCACGACGCCTTCTCCGTCCTCGCCGCCCTCTACCGAGAGCACGATCTCATCGTTGCCCTGCCGGCGAGCCGTCATCGTGTGCGCGCCGCTTACGTTAAACACGACGTAGTCCTCGCCCTCATCGACAATGTTGATGTCACCCTCGACGGGCACGTCGCCGCGGGTGCCGCCGTATGGGGCAAAGCCGCGATAGTGGTTGTTCTCAAGGTCGAGGTTCATGGCGCGCGCCTTATCCCGCCAATCGCCCGTAAGCGCGCGGCGGAGCGGTGGCATCTCGGCGAGTTGATCGTTCATAAGCCCGATTGAGTCGAACAGAGCTAATTCGCCAAATCTTCTTGGTGGTGGAAGCGCTTACAGACTCGCGGTGAGCTCCAGCGCCTCCACAACCTTTTCCAGTCTCGGCATCAGGCCCCGGATGCCCGGGTCGCCGCGCGGAGATTGACCTTCACAGCTGTCAACGCTCCCGCGCCTAAATGCCGCTCCAACAACGCAATGCCGTTGCCGGGGCATCCCAGCATCAAATGGGTTCATGCCGACGTGTTCGGGGCAATATACGGTGCCCCTGCGTCACTTGCGTTTGTTCTCTCGCCACCGAATCCCCTCTCCACCCCGGGCGCTGCGCCGAAATCTACTGCAGGTCCATCTTCCTGATCTCTTCGGGGGACCGGGTCAAGAGGCCCTGTTTCTTGAAGTAGATCATGGTCGTGTCGAGCGTGCCGTGGCGCATTCGCACGCGCACCTCTTCGACGGAGAGACCGCTGTTGAGCCACAGCAGGGCCGCTGTGTGGGTGAGGCTGTGCGGCGTCACGCTCCGGCGCTTAATACCGGCGTTCTGCAGCCACCGCACAATCCGCGAGCGGACCGAGCGCGTGTTGAGCCGTTCGCCATCGGACCGGTACCCGTGCGAGACGAACAGAGGGGCGTCCGGACGGATACGCCGGGTGTCGAGATAAAGCCTGATCGCGTCCATCACGGGCGCGTCGATGGGGACTTGCGCGTCCTTGATCGTGCGACCTTTGCCCTGCACCCTCAGGTACCAGCCGAGCAGCGTCTGCTCCAGGTCTGCGATGTCTGCCCGCACGATTTCGATCTCGCTCAAGCCGCCGTAGAGCATAAGGAAAACGATGGCCCGGTCGCGCCTGCCGATCTGCGTTTCGGTGTCGAGCGCCGCGAGCAGGTCCTCGATCTCGTTCTCGGTCAGAACCGCACGCGAATGGGTGCCCGGACGGCTGTTGCCTTTCACGGTTCGAGCCGGGTTCTCCTCCAGAAGCCCTATGTCGACCAGGTACTGAGAGAATCGCCGCAGAGCGGTGAGGTAGGTCGAGACCGAGACCTGGTGCAGTCCGCGTGTCTCCATGAGGTACTTTTTGTACGCCTCGACGCCCTCCTCGGTGAACGCGAATCGCCCTTGCTGCTGCGCAAACCAGCGTTCAAACTCGTTGAGCGAGCGCCGGTAGGTGCCTGCGGTCTCCTTGCTCTTCTCCTTCAGGTACTCGCGGACGAAGTCCCCTATGCGCCGCTCCAACTCGCCTGAAGTCAGGTGCAGCGGACCGGCGGCGGTACGGGTAGTCGCGTGAGTGTCTGGCATAACGGTGCTGCTCGGTGGAGAATGGGCGGGTCGTTAAGGAAACCACCGAGCAGCACATTGTCAATAACGGGCGATCACAAATGTCGCCTTATCTCACAGAGGTCGTCTCAGAGATCGCGCGTCGGGTCGAGCGCTTCAACAGCGTCGACGAAAGCGCGCAGGAAGGAGGATCCCATCGCCCCGTCGATGATGCGGTGATCGTAGGAGAGGGAGAGATACATCATGTGCCGCACGGCAATCACGTCCCCGAGGTACGGGTTTTCGATGACGGCCGGACGCTTCTTGATAGCTCCGGTCGCCAGAATCGCAACTTGCGGCTGGTTGATGATCGGCGTTCCCATGATGGAGCCGAGCGAGCCGATGTTGGTGAGCGTGAAGGTGCCGCCCTGGATCTCGTCCGGCTGGAGCGCTTTGCTGCGCGCGCGCTCGGCAAGGTCCGCCGCGGCTTTCGCGAGGCCGATGAGGTTCTTGTCGCCCGCGTTCCGGATAACGGGCGCAATCAGTCCCGATTTGCCGAGCGCAACGGCAATGCCGATGTGGAGGTCTTTCTTTACGATGATACGCTGCTCCTCGACGGAGGCGTTGAAGAACGGGTGCTCCTTGAGAGCCTCTACCGCCGCTTGAACGAAGAACGGCGTGAACGTCAGCTTGACGCCCTCGCGCTTCAGGAAAGCATCCTTGTTGCGCTCGCGCAGGCGAACGAGGTTCGTCACGTCCGCCTCGGCGAAGGACGTAACGTGCGCCGAGGTCGCCTTGGAGCGAATCATGTGCGCGGCGATGATCTGCCTCATGCGGTCCATCTCGACGATCTCGACCCGCTCGCCGGAATCCGTAGTGGAGGCGAAGGCAGGAGGCGCGGATCGACTCGGCTGAGGAGCCTTTGCCGGAGCGGCGGGCGGCGGCTGCACGGGAGGCGCTGCGGTCCCGCCTTGTTTCCGCTGCTCGATGTAGCCCAGCAAATCGGCTTTGGAGACGCGTCCTTCGCGCCCGGTGCCGTCGATGCGTTCCAGTTCGGCCATCGACACGCCTTCCTTCTCGGCGATCGAGCGCACGAGCGGCGAGTAGAAGCGTCCGCTCTCACCTTGCCGCTCAACCGGGCCGCTCGACTCTGCAGGCGGCGCAAAGGCAGGATCCGGAACGGGTTCTGCTGCCACGGGTGCCGGCGCAGACTGCAAAGCCGCGGCGTTTGCCTTGGGCGCGGCAGGCTTGGGCGCGGCAGATCGGGGCGCGGCAGACGCCGGCGAAGCCGGGGCGGCGGCTCCCGTACTGATCACGGCGATACGCTCGTTCACTTCTACCGTATCGCCCTCTTCGTAAAGCAGCTCGACCACCGTGCCCGCGACTGGGGACGGCACTTCAGTATCGACCTTGTCGGTAGCGATCTCGAGCAGCGTCTCGTCAAGCTCGATGGCGTCGCCGGGCTTTTTGTGCCAGGCTATGATCGTGCCTTCCATGATGCTCTCGCCCATCTTCGGCATGACGACGTCGATGCGCTCTCCGCCGGCCTCGCCGGTGCCCTCTTCGGGGGGAGCGGACGAAGGCGTCTCGGCTGCCGGTGCCTCTTCTTGCGCGGAAGCCGTCTCGGCCCTCGGTTCATCCTCCGGCGGCGGCGCGGACGCCGTCTCATTGGCGGACGCCGCATCGGTGGCGGCTTGTCCGTCCGTGTCAATGACGGCGAGGCGGGTGCCCACGTCTACCGTGTCCCCTTCGGCTACAAGGTGCTCCTTCAGCGTTCCCTCAGCGGGCGAGGGCACTTCGGTGTCGACTTTGTCCGTGCCGATCTCCAGGATGGTCTCGTCGAGATCGACGTGGTCGCCGGGTTGTTTGTGCCAGGCGATGATGGTGCCTTCGGTGATACTCTCGCCCATCTTGGGCATCGTAACGTCGACCGTAGCCATAACTTATCCTCTTTGCGAGCCGCCGAGCGGCCCCGTTTTACCTTCGGAAGGAACAGTAATATACAGACGGCGCAGCTTGCCGGCGCGCCCCTTCAAGCGCAATCACCTCTTCAAGTGCGGGAAGGGTGTGACGCATCAGACAATGCGCGCGCTCTTCACTTTTCGCAACCACATCGCGAGGCGCCGCCGCAGCGTGGGCGTGGCGTGAAGATCGAGCGTGGTGTACACAATGAGCCAGAGGCCGAACAGGACCATGGCGAGGTTCGCGATCCACATCCCGATCCACGGGCGCAGGAGACCTCGGTCCGCCAGTTTCTCCCCCTGAACGAGCGTGACCCAGTAAAAGAGGAAGATACCGATCGCGAGCGCCGCCGCCGTCCCGAGTCCGCCGCGGCGAATGCTCAGACCGAGCGGCGCGCCGATGAGCATGAAGATGAGGCAAGCGGCAGCGATAGAGCGCTTCTTGTGGATCTCGACGCGCTGCCGGTCGGCCCGCGCGTTCTCCCATTCGATGGTGCGCTGCATGTCCTCCATTCCCGTCCGCGCGCTCCGCACGCGCTCGGCAGTCGAGACGAGCATCTCCAGCCGCTCTTGCGCGGGAACGCCCGCGAGCAGGGAACGGCGCGTCAAAACGGCCGCGGAGTCCTCGGAAGCATAGAGCGAATCGGGAGAGACCGCGGTGTCGGCGGTGGAGCGGTAGTCGGAGGACGCTACCGGCGGATATTGGAGCAGCTTGACCAGCCGATCCCGCAGGACGCCCTGCTCCCGATCGACGTTGACGCGGATACTGTCCACCTCTCGAATCATCTCCGCCGACCGCATCGTGCGATCCGAACGGTAGCCTTCGGTCACGTCGGACCGCTCGAACTGGAACGCGGAGAGGTCGAGCGAGAGGCGCAGCCGGTCGAACTGAATGCGCTCGTAACGCTCAACGAGATTGGGTCCATAATCCGACATGAGCCGGTGGATTTCGCCGTCTTCGAGCGTGAGATTCATCTGGTCCGGACCGGCCGGCGTGATCCAGCCTCGCCGCGCCTTGATGTCAGAGCGCCGGTGCGCGCCTTCGGTGTAGTCGTAGATGAGGATGTCTTCGAGGGTGGAGGAGTAGGCGGGAATGCGCTGGACGAGGATGCTGTACCCGTTCAGCCCGCCATAGAAGACGCCGGGCTGCAGCTCAAAGTCGGGTCGCTTTCGCTGAATATCGATCCACAGGTTGCGGGCGCGAAAGTTGGCTTCGGGCAGAATGTCGTTGTTGAACTTCCACATCAACCCCATCAGCGCCGCACCCACCACGAGCGTCGGCCACATGATCTGCGTGACGGAAATGCCCGCGCTCTTGACGACCATGTAGGCATTCGTCTCGGCGAGCCTCCCAAAGGACATGAGCACGGCGATCAGCACGGACATCGGGACGGCCAGCACCACCATGTAGGCGAGGTTGTACGCGATCAGCTCGAGGATCACCCCGACGGGTAAGCCCTTTCCGACGATATCCGGCAGATAACGGATCAGGAACTGCATGACGAGCAGGAACATGAGCATCCCGAGCCATCCAAAGAACGGCCCGGGCAACATGCGCAGGATCTGCCGGTGCAGGTAGGTCATAGTCAACGCTTGCCCTCAGGCACGCTCTCCGGTCAGGGTAAGCAACGTCACTTCCGGCCGAATGCCGATGCGGATGGGCGGCCCGACGGTGCTCAGTCCCCGGTTGACGTAGAGATACTGAGTCCCGGCTCCGCGGGTTCGGCTCTCGCCGTAAAGCCCAGCCCACCGGCTGTACATGATTTGAGCGAGGCTCCACCGAAGTGGACCGAGTTCGAAGCCGAACTGTCCGCCGTGGGTATGCCCGGCAAGCATCAGGTCGATTTGTGGAAAGCCGGGACGAACCACCTTGTCCCAGAACGTCGGGTCGTGGGCGAGCAGCAGGCGGAAGCCGTCTCGCTCCGCATCGACGCCGCGAAGCGCCTCGGGGAGGTTGGCGAAGTTCTGATTGAAGCCGGTGTTGTCCGTCCCCACGATGCTGAGAGCGGCTCCGTCCACCGAGATCGTGCGGTTCTGGTTGACGAGCAGCCGAATCGGCGTCTCGGCAATCTGCCCCCCCACCGTGCGGATGTTGGCATAATGATCATGATTGCCGAAGCAGCCATACACACCGAGAGGCGCTTTCAACCGGTTGAGCGCGGGGAGGATGAGCGGTGTCTCGGCAGCATCATGATTGACGAAGTCTCCCGTTACGGCGACGAGGTCAGGCTGCAGGCGCATAACGAGGTCGACGGCCTCTTGCATGGGTTTCGCGCTGAAGAGCGACCCGGCGTGGAGGTCGGAGATCTGCGCGATCATCATGCCTTCGAGCGCGCGCGGCAGCCCGTCGACGCGCACGGTGGCGCGATGCACCTCAAAATCATACAGGGAGCGAAAGACGCTATACCCAACCACGACGAAGGGAACGGCCGCAGCCGTCCACCCCATCTTCTGCAGAAACTCCGTACGGCTGAGTTTCGGCATATCCGCCAGATCGAGCGAAGCAGGCACGGCGGCCGGGGAGATGGCCGGAGCGGCGGCCGGCTTCAGTCGCTCCTTGAACCAGTCAAAGAGCCATGCTGCACCTTTGGCGGCATCCTTGAGCGCGATCACGACCAGGATCGGGAGCTTGGGCAAATAGTAGAGGCTCCACGCGGCGAAAAAGAGATAGCGCGGCCACTTCGGGTCGACTTCCCACCAGCGGAAAAAGAAGAGGTACGCGGGCAGCGTGAACGGCATCAGCGCCAGAAGCACGCCATAAGCCGGAAGGGTTCGCCGAAGCGCGTGGCCGCGATACAGGGCAAACCGCCGCCAGTTCCGGTAAACGTAAAGGTCCAGCGCGAACAGTGCGCCGGAAATGATTGCTGTGCCGAGAACGTACTTCCATCCCATGGCGCAGCTTTACGAGACGCCCCCGCAAAGGTTCGTCGCTACATGATGTAGAGCGGCCGAATGCTGAAGCAAAGCACAAAGATCAGAATACAGGCATAGCCCAGCATTCGCTGCGTCCGGGTCAGGGGGCGCTCGTAGCCGGCCGGCGGATGATCGATGCGCACCAGGAGCACGATCAGGAGGCCGAACACGAACCAGCCGAAGTAGCCAAGCTCGACCGCGAGCGGCTCAACGGCAAGGATGCCGGCGGTCAGCAGCACGAGCGTGACGAGCACCGGAGCCAGCCATTTCAGGTTCATCCCGAACACGCGATACAGGAAGAAGAAGAGGATGGCGGCCAGCAGGATCCAACGAACCGGCTCGGTCGGCTCCCACCCACCGTACCACGGCCCGTCCATTTGCATGAAGCCGAGCGAGCCGGAGAGGAGGAGAACGCAGAAGAAGACGCGCGCGAGAATGCGGTGCCATTTGCGTCCGAAGAGGGCGTAAAGAACGTGTCCGCCGTCGAGTTGCCCCACGGGAAGCAGATTGAGCGCCGTGAAGAAGAGGCCGAGCCAGCCCGCCAGGAGGACGGGGTAGTGGTACATCTCGTACATCGGCGGGACGCCATTGAAAAGCTGCGTCAGTCCCCAGTAGAGCAGCGTCGGCCCCATGACGATCACCATCGTATTCGGATCGGCGTTCTCCTGGAGCATGGCTGCGGGGTAGGAGCCGTGTGCGCCGATGTAGGCTTTCAGCGCCTCGTGCCCCGGCACTCCGAAAAGGTATTCCGGCGGCGGCAGGGTGATGAGGGCGTAAAGGAGCACGGCGACGGCCACGACGAAGCCTGCCAGCGGCCCGGCTGCGCCCACGTCGAAGAGGCGGCGCGTGTCGGGGATCGGCTCCCGGATGCGGATCACGGCACCAAGCGTCCCAAAGCCAACGAGCGGCGTCGGGATGTAGTAAGGCAGCGAGGTGTCGATGCCGTGGCGGCGGGCCGCAAAGTAGTGCCCGAACTCGTGGACGGTCAGGAAGAGGAGGAGCGAGAAGGCGAACCGAAAGCCGTCGAGGAGCAGGCCGGTGGTGACGGGGAGTCCGCCGAGTTCGAACAGGATCGGCGTGGCGCTATAGGCTTCAAAACGCCCGATAAACTGCCCGCCGGTGAAGATGGTCGAGGCGAGGGTGAGGGCGAACAGGAGAAGGTGCAACCAGTAGCGATCCTTCGGCTTGCGGTCGTCGGTCGAGAGGATGCTCTCCCGAGCGACGCGGGAATGATACGGCTGCGTCTGCGGCTCCAAAAGACTACCCGGAAAACGTGGGAGGTGCGGGAAGGACAGGTCGGACCTCGTCCGCGCCGCTAAACGCCTGAAGCGAAGCAGGGTTCAAGCGGCCCCAAAGGTGCCGTGCGACGGCGCGCAGCATAGGCGCAGCAGCCGGAAGCGAACTGGCGAAGTAGGACCCCCCTTGGCGCGGCGCGCAACACGCGGCTCCGAATGGGCGAAAGTACATCCATCTTTGGCACCAGAGATAACGATACCGTTCGAAAGTTCAGCCTCCGTGCATTATAGAACAGTATAGGCATCGAAGAGGGCAAGCGCAATTTAAAGAACCCCGGCCTTCTGCATCAGGGCACAGGCTCTACGTCCTCATCGCCCAGAAGGTCGTGGATGTAGACCATGCGGATAAGCACCATCGTCGCGACAGCCAGCGGCGTGGCCAAGAGCACGCCCGCGATGCCAAAGAGCGCGCCCGCGAGGATCGTAGCGGAGATCGTGAGGGCGGGCGGCAGGGAGACGGCCTTCTTCATGACGATGGGCGTGATCAGGTTGCTCTCGATCTGCTGCACCCCGAGGTAGAGCGCGGCCGTGTAGAGCGCAAGATTCGGGCTTTGCACGAGCGCTGAGTGTGCGCCACTCTTCTGCAGCCCACACTCACCACCCAACACGCAAGCCCACCCCCTCGCCACGCGATATCAAACAATCGCCACTCGCGCTTCGCTCCTCCCAAGCTCGCGGAGTCTCCACTCCAGAATTCCTCCTCGCCTCTGCATCCCTGCATTCAATCTTCAATACTCAACCCTCAGCATTCAACACCCGCCCCTTGCACGCCACTGTGCTTCCACGCAAGGCGTCATCGTGTCTTGACTCAGTATGTCCGCAGCAGGTATATTGTTCGTTCTATACACTCCTCGTGGCTGAGCCGCCAGCCTTCCGTGGCCGCGAATACGCGAGTGCCTGCAATCACCACCCCAGCATGAGGGATACTTTCATGACCTCCTTCACGACCTTAATCCGCGCCCTCGCCTTCACCCTGTTCGCGCTCGCTTTTGCTGCACCAGCCGCGGCGCAGGACGGCACGATCTACCCGCTCGAAGCGCCTGCCGAGCCAAACGCCATTCTTCTGGGCACCGGCGGCGTGGAAGG
This sequence comes from uncultured Bacteroidota bacterium, assembly GCA_963790965.1. Lineage (GTDB taxonomy): Bacteria > Bacteroidota > Rhodothermia > Rhodothermales > DASSAV01 > CAWBQO01. Next base: position 35,595 of record CAWBQO010000006.1, on the reverse strand, counting down.
TCAGCGTGCGCCCGAGACCTGGTTCCGGCAGTGGGGGGATCCGATGGCGCGGAATATCTCCACGGCGACCCTCACGCCCTTTCTTCCCAAACCGGGAAAGGCGAACGGTACCGCCATCATCGTAGCGCCCGGCGGCGGTTTCAGATGGCTCTCGATGGGCAACGAGGGATGGGAAGTCGCCGAGGCGCTCGCCGAGCGGGGCATTGCTGCCTTCGTGCTCAAGTACCGTCTTCAGCCGACGCCGGAGTCGCTCGACGACTTCAGAGACTCCATGAACCGCACCTTTGCCGCTGCCGCCGATTCTTCGGGCGCTCCGCAAGACGAGTCACCGGCACCGCGGCCGCGCTGGGATCTTTCCAACCAGCTCCAGGACGCCGAGGCTGCCTATGCCATTATCGTCGAGCGGGCCGGGGAATGGAAGGTTGATACCAGCCGGATAGGCATGATCGGCTTCTCGGCCGGTGCCGGCCTCACGATGTACGCGACGCTCAACTCGCAGTCCATGAATCTTGCCTTCATCGGACCAGTCTACGGCGGTATGGGCCCGGTCGATGTGCCGGCGGATGCTCCTCCTATGTTCAACGTCATCGCCGCCGACGATTTTCTCTTCGGTGGTCAGTTCGGCGTGATCCAATCCTGGTTCGATGCCGGCGTGCCTGTTGAATTTCACCTGTACCAGAACGGCGGCCACGGTTTCGGACTCGGCAACCCGGGGCGCACCAGTAACCGCTGGTTTGATGCGTTCATGTACTGGCTCGTAGTCAATGAATTTCTCTCCGCCTCGCCGGGAAGCTGAACTCACCCATCCCCACCGGTCATGAAGTGTTTCTCCTGCGCCGGAGCGCTGCTGGTCCTGATCACCGTCCTTGCAGCTCCCGTCCATGCCCAGCTGGTTCATCCTTATCAGAATCCCGACCTGCCTCTTGAGGCGCGGGTGCAGGATCTCATCGGGCGCATGACGCTGGAGGAGAAGACCTCCATGATGAGCAATGCGACGCCCGGCGTGCCTCGGCTCGGCATCCCGAAATACGACTGGTGGAGCGAGGCGCTGCACGGCGTGGCCAATGCGGGCTACGCCACTGTCTTTCCACAGGCGATCGGCCTGGCCGCAATGTGGGACGCGCCGCTGCAAGAACGCATCGCTCATGTCATCGGTGTCGAAGGGCGCGCAAAGTTCAACGGGTACGTGGGGACGCCGCTCGAGGGTGAGATCTTCCGCGGGCTCACCTTCTGGTCGCCCAACATCAATATCTTCAGGGACCCACGCTGGGGGCGCGGCCAGGAGACGTACGGGGAAGACCCGTACCTGACCGGTCGTCTCGGCGTCGCCTTCGTGCGCGGCCTACAGGGGAGCGACCCGCACTATCTCCTTGCCGCTGCAGGCGCGAAGCATTTCGCCGTGCATAGCGGCCCCGAGCCGTTGCGGCACCATTTCAATGCTTCGCCTCCCGAGCGGGATTTCTACGAGACGTACCTCCCCGCTTTCGAAGACGTTGTGCGCGAGGGAAAGGTCGAGATCGTCATGCCGGCGTACAACGCGGTTTACGGCGTTCCGGCCTCGATCAACCCGCAACTCTATAGCTTGCTGGATGACTGGGGCTTCGACGGCCACGTTACGTCCGACTGCGGCTCGGTCGGCGATCTTCACCGGACGTATAAGGTGGCGGCGAGCGGCGCGGAGGCGAACGCCCTGGCCCTGAAGGCAGGCATGAACTTGCGCTGCGGCGGCGAGTCCGCCAATTTGCTTGAAGCGGCCCGGCTCGGCCTTGTCACCGGGGCCGAGATCGACGCGGGGCTTGCCCCGCTCGTTCGCACGATGTTTCGCCTCGGCTTCTTCGACCCGAAGGACCGCGTAGGCTTCAACGACATTTCCCCGACCCTTAACGGCACCCCGGAGCACGCGGCTCTTGCCCTGCACGCAGCCCGCGAGTCTATGGTGCTGCTCAAGAACGAGGGCCTGCTGCCGCTCCGCGTCTACGAGAAAACGGGGCGCGTGCGCCGCATCGCCGTGGTCGGGCCGAACGCCACGTCCGTACCGGCGCTCGTTGGGAACTATAATGGAACCCCCTACGCTCCCGTGACCGTGCTGCAGGGCCTTAAGGCCGCCCTCGAACCGGCGGGCGTCGAGGTGACTTACGCCCACGGCACTGACTACGCCGCGCGGCCCGCGGGGATGCGGACGATCATGTCAGGCTGGTTCCACGGGGCCTACTATGACAATCCCGACCTCGCGGGCGAGCCGGCTGCGAGCCGCACCGAGCGCCCGCTCAATTTCGACCTCGGCTCCCGCCAGCGGTTCGGCGGCCTGCCCGTTGGCGTGCCGGACGAGGGCATATCCGCCCGCTGGACGGGCGAGCTGATGACGACGCTCGGGGGTGACTACGAACTCGTCGTGCGGGGGCGCGGCGGCTTCCGGCTCCTGGTAGGCGAAGAGACCATTATCGACTCCTGGGTGCCTCCCGCGGGCCAGGAAGCAGAGATGCGGGATGTCCGCGTCACGCATACCCTCCCCGACAACGCTACACTCCCGCTTCGCCTGGAGTACACCCAGGGCGAGGGGCCGATGGCCGTTTCGATCGAGTGGGAGACGCCGCCGGCCGACGCTGGTATCGACGAGGCCGTGGCCGTAGCGGAAGCCGCCGACGTGGTCGTCTACGTGGGCGGCATCTCGGGTCAACTCGAGGGTGAGGCGATGCCGGTCGACTACGAGGGATTCGATGGGGGAGATCGGTTGCGCATCGAGTTGCCTCCGCTCCAGGTGCGTCTCCTGGAGGCGTTACGGACCGCGGGCAAACCGATCGTGATGGTAAACCTCTCCGGCAGTGCCGTCGCCCTTCCCGCGCCCGGGGTCGACTCGATCCTGCAGGCGTGGTATCCCGGGCAGGCCGGCGGCACCGCCGTCGCCGACGTGCTCGTGGGCAACTACAACCCCGCCGGCCGTCTGCCGGTGACGTTCTACCGCTCAATGGAGGATCTGCCGCATTTCGAGAACTACGACATGGACGGGCGCACTTATCGCTACTTCACGGGGGAGCCGCTCTATCCATTTGGCCACGGCCTCAGCTACACAGCGTTCCGGTACGCCAACCTTCAAACAAGCACTGCGACGCTGCATGATGGCGATTCAGTCGCGATTCGTGTAGACATCACCAACGTGGGTGAACGGGCGGGCGACGAAGTCGTACAGCTCTACGTTGCCCATCCGCACTCCGGAGTCGAGCGTCCGCTGAAGGCCTTGAGAGGCTTCGAGCGCATCACGCTGACACCGGGCGAGACGCGCCGCGTCGCGTTCAACATCCAAGCCGCCGATCTGGCATACTGGGATGCTGAGACGGATGAGTGGGTGGTGGAGGCCGGTCCGGTCGAGCTGCAGGTGGGCGCCTCGTCGGCCGACATCCGGCAGCGAACCACCATCGGCGTTGTCGATCAGTGATCGCGGCAAGGGCGTGCCAGAAAGTAGAGACTAAAGGTGGCAGAGGGTTTAAGCCGCGGCGAACGCCAGATGTGGCTGCGCCGCGTTATGAGGCGTGCAAGGCAAGCTCCGCCCGTCTGCTGAGGAGGATAAGAAAGGGTGAACGTCCGCCACGTCTTCATGAGCAGCGCAGCGAAGCACTCCCGGGACCTTTGCCTCCTCGTCATGAGACCGCTCTGTCGCTGCGCTCCTCGCAGTGACAGGGCGGGCCGCCGCCTCTCAGGAGAAGTACTGCCCGAAGGTCGCGAGAATGACGCCGACCGCTGCGCCGTAGATGGCGGCTCTGCGCTGCTCACCGGGAGTTCGGGGCGAGGCGTGGGCGGAGGCAAGGAAAAACAGGACGTATACCGCAGGGGCAGAGACAATCGTCAACAGGGACACGGCCCCATCGGGCCATGACTGCCAGACTTGTTCGGTGGGCAGGATGATGAAGACGAGGGCCCAGAGACCCATCGTGCCCATGGCCGCGCGCCCGAAGCGACTACCGATGGACAACTGCTTTTCCATATTCGACACACCGTTTAGATGAACGACCGCGGAACGAACCTCATCGCGGCTCGGGGGGCAGCAGGACAAATATACGCTCTACCGGAGCGCTGCCGATCACTTACCAGACATTTGCAAAGCTTCTCCGCCAAAGGGCTTTTGAACTGTAGCAGAGCGTGGGTTGCGTGCAGCACGCCTGCGTTTTGCCGGTCTCAAAAGCTGCAGAACCCCCCCTTTGTCGCTCTCAAGGGGGAAACAGCCTCGGGCCTGTTTGGGAGTTTCTCAGTTACGTCTGAAGTTCATCTCCTTTCAACAGGCTGTCAGGGCACAGGCTCTACGTCCTCATCGCCCAGAAGGTCGTGGATGTAGACCATTCGGATAAGCACCATCGTCGCGACAGCCAGCGGCGTGGCCAAGAGCACGCCCGCGATGCCAAAGAGCGCGCCCGCGAGGATCGTAGCGGAGATCGTGAGGGCGGGCGGCAGGGAGACGGCCTTCTTCATGACGATGGGCGTGATCAAGTTGCTCTCGATCTGCTGCACCCCGAGGTAGAGCGCGGCCGTGTAGAGCGCAAGATTCGGGCTTTGCACGAGCGCAATGAGGATGCCCGGTACGGCACCAACCCAGGGGCCGATGAGGGGCACGAACTCGCTAAGCCCGGCGATGATGCCAAGGGCGAGGGCCATCGGCACCCCGAGCAGCATTAGCCCTACACCCGTGAGCGTGCCGACGATTGCCATCGAGATAAGCTGTCCGCCGAGCCAGCTCCAGAGCGCGCCTCCGGTGGCCTTCAGCACCTCATGCACGCGCGGGCGTCGTCTCTCCGGAAAAAGCAGCGCCACGCCGTTTTGATAAAGCGACGGGTTGATCGACAGATAAATGCCGATACCGATGATGATGAGCGTGTTGCCGATGATCCCGATGGACGTGGAAAAGAAGCCGGTGAGCCGGCTCCACACGTCGCCGCTTCCGAGCATTTTGTCAGGTGCCGGTGCCTGTTTCAGCAGGTAAGCGCCCCAGGTATACTCGGAAATGGTTTGCTGGACGGCATCGAGCGACTGCGGGATGGTTTGCGATAGCTGGTCGGTCTGCCGGGCGAGTTCGGGCGCGATGAGCCAGCCCCCGAGGCCGAGTGCCGACACGATCAGCAGGATGACGATGCCGAGCGCCCAGCCGTGCGAAAGCGGCGTGTGCTCCGCCAGGCGCTTCGCGAGGCCGTGCAGAAGCACTGAGAGCAGGATTCCGGCAAATATCAGCAACAGCACGCTTATCGTTGCGCGCAAAAAGAACAGGAGCAGCAGCGCAGCCCCGACAATTCCAACGGTCACCAGTACCCGGTGCGCGAAGGAAGGTGACGGCTTTTCGCGGTTTTGATGGTCGGCGGCCAACATGGAAAGTCCCTCAATAGAAACATGCAGCAGCCCTCTGCAGGCTGCCTGGAAGGAAGGAAACGCGCCTTTCGCGGGTACGGTCCGCGCGGCAACAGCCTGTTACAAGCCGATCATCCCGTTACGAGAGGCGACGCCTTCTGCGCGCGTCCGCCTCACGGGCCGGCGCTGCGTCGTATCTTTGAGGATCCTTGCCACGGCCCCCCGCACAACCACAAACGCCGCTCATGCCGCCACTTCCCGCCATCGAACCCGAAGTCACGCCGGAACTCGCCCGCGCCCACGGACTCACCGACGAGGAGTACGGTTGGGTTGTCGAGAGGCTGGGCCGGACGCCGACCTTCACAGAACTCGGCATTTACTCGGTGATGTGGAGCGAGCACTGTTCCTACAAGAACTCCATCGCCATCCTCAAGACGCTGCCGCGCGAAGGGGGGGCGCTCCTCGTCGGAGCGGGGGAGGAGAATGCCGGACTGGTCGATATTGGCGACGGCCTTGCGGTTGCTTTCAAGATAGAGTCGCACAACCACCCGTCGGCCGTCGAACCGTACCAGGGCGCGGCGACGGGCGTGGGCGGCATTCACCGGGACATCTTCACCATGGGTGCCCGGCCGATTGCCTCCCTCGACTCGCTGCGCTTCGGGAGCCTCGAGACGCCGCGCGTGCGGTACCTTTTCGATGGCGTCGTGCGGGGAATCAGCGACTACGGAAATTCGTTCGGTGTGCCCACGGTTGCGGGAGATGTCTACTTCGATCCGTCGTACGAAGGCAATCCGCTCGTGAACGCGATGAGTGTCGGTGTGGTGAAGGTCGGGCATACGGCGTCGGCCATTGCCGAGGGCATCGGAAACCCGGTTTTCATCGTCGGCTCCTCGACCGGGCGCGACGGGATACACGGGGCTACGTTCGCGTCGGAAGAGATCTCCGAGGCCAGTGAAAGCAAGCGCCCGAGCGTGCAGGTGGGCGATCCATTTACGGAAAAGCTACTCCTCGAGGCCAGTCTCGAAGTGATCGGGAGCGGCGCGGTCGTCGGCATTCAGGACATGGGGGCGGCCGGGATCACCTGCTCCTCGTGCGAGATGAGCGCCAAGGGAGCCAGTGGCATGACGCTGCACCTCGACCGGGTGCCGATCCGCGAGGCCGGCATGTCGCCCTACGAGATCATGCTCTCCGAAAGTCAGGAGCGTATGCTGATCGTGTGCGAGAAAGGCAGGGAAGCGGCGCTGCTTGCCGTGTTCGAAAAGTGGGATTTGCACGCGGCCGAGATCGGCGAGGTGACGGGCGACGGCCGGGTGAGGGTGTTCCAACACGGCGAACTCGTGGCTGACGTCCCTGCCGAGCACCTGGTTCTCGGCGGAGGTGCGCCGGTTTACCACCGGGAGCGCAAGCGTCCTGCTTACCTCGACAAGACGGCTGCCTTTGCGCTCGACAGGCTGCAGGATGTGGAGCCGGGGGAGGCGGCAAGTGTGCTCGTACGCCTGCTCGGCTCGCCCAACATCGCCTCCAAGCGGTGGGTTTATGAGCAGTACGACACGATGGTGCGCACGAACACGCTCGTAGGCCCCGGCCCCAGCGACGCTGCGGTCGTGCGGATCAAGGGGACAAACCGGGCGCTGGCAATGAAGACGGATTGCAACGGCCGGTACGTCTACCTTAATCCGAGGAAGGGCGGGCAGATCGCCGTGGCGGAGGCGGCGCGAAACGTCGTGTGTGCCGGGGGCAGGCCGCTGGCGATCACGAACTGCCTCAACTTCGGGAATCCGTACAAACCGGAGGTGTACTGGGTCTTTACGGAGGCCGTCGCCGGGATGGGCGAGGCGTGCCGCGCCTTCGGGACGCCCGTCACGGGCGGAAACGTGTCTTTTTACAATGAGAACCCGGAAGGAGCCGTTTTCCCGACGCCCGTGATCGGAATGCTCGGCCTCGTGGAAGATGCCGAACGGCACGCGACGCCCTCCGGCTTCCAGGCCGCGGGCGACGCCGTACTGCTGCTTACGCCGGCGGGGTGGTGGCAGGCCGGGGGCATCGAGGCCTCCGAGTACCTGTCCGTCGTTCAGGGTAAGACGGAGGGAGACGCGCCGCACTTCGTGCTACCGGAAGAACAGGCGGTGCAGGGCGCACTCGCGGCGATGATACGGAACGGCTTAGTCCGCAGCGCGCATGACGTGTCGGACGGAGGACTGGCGGTTTGCCTGGCCGAAGCCGCCCTGTTCAGCGGACGGGGGGCAGAGATAGACCTTCCGGAAAGGGCCGGGGCGCGGCTGGACGCCGTGCTCTTTGGCGAGGCGCAGTCGCGCGTCGTCGTTTCCGCCCTGACGGAGAACCTGGAAGCCCTGCAGCGAGCGGCCCGGGAGCACGGCGCGCGGGCGACTCGGATCGGCACGGTGACGCAAGAGGGACTCCGCCTCTCTGCCGGCGGCGAAAGCCTCCTGCATCTCTCGACCGCCGAACTGAGGGAACCGTACGAGCGTGCCATACCCGCCGCGATGGAAATGTAGAAGGGCGACTCGGAACGTGCAAAACGTGGCGGCGCGCGCGCATAGGGGCGTCGATCTTTCGTACCTTGAACGGCAGGTTTGTTTTAGCAATGCACCGGTAATGGTCCTGCTTCCGGGGAGGACGGTGCTGTAGTGAATATGTTAGAAGCGTTTGGTTCCGAAGCCGTTCTGGAGATTGCCGAGCAAGACCGCCTTGCGCGCGAGGTGATCGGGTCCGTTCTTGGCGAGAACATCATGGTGCTCGCAGGTGCCGGAGCGGGAAAGACGCACGAGATGATCGGGCGCATGGTGGCACTGGTGTCGACGGGCGTGCCGGTCGCGCAGATCGCGGCAATCACGTTCACGCGCAAAGCGGCCGGAGAGATGCAGGAGCGGTTCTTTCAGCGGCTGCAGGAGGCCGCCACCGATGCCCCGCCGCGTACCGCCTCCGCGCTCGGCGCGGCGCTGCGGCAGATCGATCAGTGCTTCATCGGCACGATCCATTCTTTCTGCGGGCGACTTCTGCGCGAGCGGCCTCTCGCGGCGAAACTCACTCCCGAGTTCCGCGAGGTCGATGCCCGCGAAGCGGACAAACTGCAGGACGAAGCTTGGCGCTCCTACCTTCGGACCGCTCCGGCGGAACAGGCCGAGCGCGTGGCACGCCTCGGCGTCAGCCGGTATCACTTGAGCAGCTTTTTTAAGCGGCTCTGCGAGTTTTCAGACCTTCCGCTCCACAATCCCGATGCAGAGGAGCCGGACTTGCAATCCCCGGTTTCCCTGGCGCTGGCGCTCCTGGAGGAGGTCGGACCCCAGATATCGGCCGCTCCAATCAAGCCGGAAGGGTTCGATGATGCGCAGTTAGCATTCAGGACGGCGCAGTTGTTCGCGGATAACGTCGGCTTGGAAGCAGTCGAGGACCAGGCCCGCTTTCTGCTGATCATGGCGGGCGCTGTCTCAGGTGCCGACGGCGATGCACCAAAGGGAAAGGTGACGCTGGCGAGATGGCCGGACGGGAAGTACGCAAAAATGCTGAGAGACGACCTCCTGCCCCAGTTCGCGAGAGGCCTCAGAGATCCCCTGGCCCAGTGGAGGGCCTACGTGTATGCGCAGCTGGCCGACTTCGTGAGGCCTGCCGTAGGCATTTTCGAGGCGGACCGGCTGCAACAAGGCGTCCTGACGTTCAACGATTTGCTGCTTCGCACACGCGACCTGTTGCGGGATCGGCCGGACGTTCGCAGACTGTTTCAGGACCGGTTCCAGTACCTTTTTGTGGATGAGTTTCAAGATACCGACCCGGTGCAGGCCGAGATTCTGTTCTATCTCAGCGATACGGAGCGCGTAGAGGAGCCGGACTGGACCGTGCTACGGCCCTCGCCCGGGCGGCTCTTTCTCGTTGGGGACGGTAAACAGTCGGTGTACCGGTTTCGCCGGGCGGACTTCGAGACGTTTGACTTTGTGCGCCGGCGGATGGAAGTGTCGGGGCAGGTGGTCTATCTCAACCGTTCCTTTCGGGCACACGGAAACCTGTGCGGATGGGTTAATCAAGGTTTCCCGGACATCTTCGGCAAGCATCCGGAAGGTCCGTACCAGGCGCCATTTGGTCCGCTCCTGCCTTCCGAGGCCAAGGAGGACGTTCATGATTTGTCGCGCGTGCGCAAGATCACAACAGAAGGCGTCCCCAGCAACTATGCGGCACCCATCGCGGCGCAGGAGGCGCGCCGAATAGCCGGTTTCATTGCCGCGATGGTGCGCAATGAGGACCCGCCGCTGCGGCAGCGGTATGTGGACGCCGGTCTCGTTCCGGCAGACCCGGCATACGGCGACTTCATGATCCTGACCTATTATACCGGCAGGCTCGACGTGTACGCAGACGCGCTCGAAGCGGCGGGAATCCCGTTCGAACTTACCGGTGCCGGTAAGCTCGGCGATTCGGAGGACTTGCGCGCCCTTCTGACGGTGCTCGACGTTGTCTACGATCCCAACGACTCGGTGACGTTCGTCGCCTATCTGCGCGGCCCGCTTGCGGGATTATCGGACGCTGATTTCTTCGCCTTTCACAGCGCAGGCGGAAAGTTCATCGCCACCTCCGACGTGCCGGAAGCACTCGAGGCTCCTTTGCGCGCGCGATTCGAGGCGGCTTGTGGCCTCATTCGCCGAGCGAAATCCTTGTTCGCGACGCTCCCGCCGCAGGCGGCGCTCGAAGGTTTGCTACAGGAAACGGGGCTACTGGCGCTCTCCGCGACGGGCAGAGGCGGGTCGACGCGCGCGGGCGGCTTGCTCAAGATCCTGGCTATCGCCGACGACGTCGCAGCGGAGGCGTCTTCCGATTGGACCCTGCTTCGCGAGCGGCTGCACGACCTTGCGGCCCGCGGCGACAAGACGGACGGCCTATCGCTGGAAACCGGCAGCGGTGCAGGTAGTGGCCGGCCGTCGGCCGTGCGTCTGATGAACTTGCACAAAGCGAAGGGACTGGAAGCGCCGGTCGTCTTCCTCGTCGATCCCTACTCGCCCATGAGCAAGCTCTACAAGACGACGATTCACGTGTCGCGATTCGGAGGCGAGCCGCGCGTGGTGCTGCCGGTCTACGGGAAAGGGTTTGAAGACCGGCCTGCGGGTCTGGCCTTTGCGCCGGCCGACTGGCCAGAACACGAACGTGAAGAGCAGCAGTTTGAGGAGGCCGAGCATAACCGGCTCCTGTACGTTGCAGCGACGCGGGCAGAGCGGATGCTGGTCGTATCCGAGTACCGGGACAAAAAAGGCGAGTACAAGCCGCTCTACTGGGACGCGCTGCACGACGGGCTGGAACACGTGGAGGAACTAGAGCATCACGAAACAGCCTTTCCTCAGGTCCGGCATGTTTCTTCAACGTTCGGGTCCGGCGACTATGGACTGGACGCCTCTCTGGCGGCGTCCTCCTATCAGTCGCACGTGGCGACCGAACACGAGGGCGGCGCGGCCATCGTTGTGCCCAAAGGTACGGGGCGCGGGGTGGCGTACGGCCGCGTCATGCACCGGTTGATGGACGCCTTCATCGCGGGGCGAATAGCGGAAAAGGACGTGCCGGTGCTCGTCCGCGCCCTGCTCACGGAGGAGGGTGCCGATTTGGGTTATGCGGAACCCGCGTTGAAAAGCTTCTCCGCCTTCTGCGGGTCGGCGCTGTGGGCCGGGATCAAAGCGGTGCGGGCGCTGCCGCATTCCGTGCTGACAGAGGTCCCCTTCGGCGCAGGCATGGATGACGGGTTGATCCGAGGCGTGATAGACCTCGTGTACCGAACGCCGGACGGGTGGCAAATCATCGACTTCAAGACCGACGCGGCGTCTGATGAAGGCGCACCGGCACGGCTCCGGGCCACCTATTCGCCCCAGCTTACCACGTACGCGACTCACTGGGAGGCCATTACCGGGGAGAAGGTGGCCTCGACAGGTCTCTGGCTGCTGGACCGCGATGAATTTGTCGCGTGTTTCCGTTCGTAAGCGGCAGGAAACCGGTGGGCTTTCCAGACCGCGCGAGCGGAAACGCTTCTGGCAAGATCTTGAATCGCAAGCGTTTCCGGTAAGTGCCGGAGCGCATCGTCTCAGGGTGGCGGACGTTGGGGTGCGATGTGGCCCGGGTAGGCCACGCGACACCATTCCAAACGTCTATGAAACGCGTCTATTCGATAAAAGGCCGCCTGTTTGATCTCTCCCGCAGTTCGCGTTTGCCTGCGGCGGTTCGAGGGTTCTGCTTCGCTTGCGAGCGCGAGACCCGCTGGGTTGATGGGGTGATGCACTATTCCTGCACTCACTGCGGCCTTGATCCGGTAGAGCATGCGCACTGAACGCCGGTACTGGGCGCGCTCTGCAGAAGCTTCTTTTAGGTTTCCGTGAACAGGGCGCGGCTGCAGAAACCCCTGCGACGAACGGCGTTCAACCCGGCTTAATTTTCAACGGAGATGTTTGTGGGGACCCGGCGCGAGCTGCCGCCTTCCTCCGGCTACCGGGTAGGTTGATGACGATAACGAGCGCCGCAGGAGATTCTCCGCGTTGGCTGAAGGTTCTTTTTCTCGTACTGGCGGGGGCGAGTCTGCTGCCCGGCGTTTCGCCCGCGGTGGGGCTGGGTGCGGGCGCGGCGCTCGGGCTGGTCTTCGGCGGACCTTTTCCGGTGCAGAGCGCCCGGTTCTCGAAGTGGCTGCTGAAGGCGTGTGTCGTCGGGCTTGGCTTCGGAATGTCTTTGCCGGCGGTGCTTGCGGTCGGCCGGGACGGGGTGGGGGTGACGGCCCTCGGCATCCTCTTCGCGCTCACCGTGGGATTCCTACTGGCCCGTCTCCTGCGGGTCGACGTGGTGACGGGTGCGCTCATCTCGGGCGGCACCGCCATTTGTGGAGGAAGCGCCATCGCAGCGCTGGGTCCGGCGCTCGGGGCCGGAGCGGAAGCGATGGGTGTGTCGCTCGCGACGGTGTTCATCCTGAACGGCGTGGCCCTGTACGTCTTCCCCGCCGTGGGGCACCTCCTGCACCTATCGCAAAGCCAGTTCGGCCTCTGGGCGGCCATTGCGATTCATGATACGTCCTCCGTGGTCGGTGCGGCGGCGATTTACGGGAAGGAGGCGCTGGCGCTGGCGACCGTGCTCAAGCTCACGCGCGCGCTCTGGATCGTGCCGCTGGCCTTTGCGGCTGCGCTCTGGCACCGAAGCCGGGGCGGAAAGGACGTGAAGGTGGCGGTGCCGTGGTTCATCGGACTCTTCGCGCTGGCGTCCGCGCTGCGCGCGCTGCTTCCTGCCGGTGAACCGTTCTTCGACGTGCTGGTACTTCTGGCCCGGCGGGGCCTCGTGCTCACGCTGTTCCTTATTGGTGCGGGTCTGAGCCGAAGCACACTTCGCGCGGTGGGCGTGCGGCCGCTGGTGCAGGGCGTTCTCCTCTGGGTTTCCGTCGGCGTCGCTTCTCTCACGGCGATCGTTCTGTGGGCGTCGTAGTCTGCATTCGTTATAATTGTATTTCCGGGTTGATAAATGGCGCTCGCTACTTCCAAACGCACCGACAGGGTTCAGCGTGGTCTTCTCCTGCTCGCGATCGTGCTGGTGGCGGTTAACCTGCGCCCAGCGCTGGCGAGTGTCGGGCCGCTCATCGACAGCATCCGGGCGGCAACGGGTTTGTCGAACACGGCGCTCGGCCTGCTGACGACACTGCCGCTTCTGGCGTTCGGCCTCGTCTCGCCTCTGACGCCGTTCGTCACGAGGCGACTCGGCATCGGCGGAGCCTTGGCGGCGGCGCTGGTGCTCCTCGGCGTAGGTGCCATGATCCGGGCAAGTACCGCTTCCGGTTGGCTGTTTGGGGGGACATTGCTCATCGGCATCGGAATCGCGCTTGGTAACGTGCTGCTTCCGGCCCTTGTGAAGCAGGAGTTTCCGGATCACTCCGGCCCTATGACGAGCCTTTACTCCAGCGTGATGGGTATCGGCGCAACGGTTGCCGCCGGCATTAGCGTGCCGCTTGCGCTGGCGATGGGCTGGGAGGCTGCCCTGCAGGTCTGGGCCATTCCGGCGTTCGTGGCGCTCGCGGTTTGGCTGCCGAGGCTCAGAGGAAGCCGCGCAGAGCGGCCGGTGTGGAATGCGGCGCACTCCATTCGCGCCCTTGGCCGTTCGCCGCTCGCGTGGCAGATCGCGCTGTATCTGGGGCTACAGTCGCTGACGTTCTACGTCATCCTTGCCTGGCTACCGGATCTGCTGCAGTCGGAGGGGATGGGCGCGGCGGAGGCCGGATGGATGTTAGCGCTCTCTCAGGCTTCCGGCATTGGCGGCTCCGCCCTGATCCCGATTTGGGCCGGACGCAAGCTCGATCAGCGGCGGATTGTAGGCGTCCTGGCAGCGATCGAGGCGGTAGCGCTCGCGGGACTGCTCCTGGCCGGAGCTACGGCGGCGGCCGTCTGGGTGGCGATGCTTGGCTTTGTGCTGGGCGGCACCTTTGGGCTTTCGCTGCTGTTTCTCGTGCTCCGCGCGCCGGATGCACAGGTGGCAACGGCGCTTTCGGGGATGGCACAGTCGGCCGGGTACTTGCTGGCCGCAGCCGGGCCGATCCTGTTCGGCTTCCTGCACGACGCGACGAGCGGGTGGACCATTCCGCTCGCCTTCCTCCTCGTCGTGCTTGCGGGCAAGCTCGTGTTCGGCCTTGGCGCGGCGCGGCCGGGCACCATCGACCACGCGCGTATCGACGCATAGCGTCCGACGCAAGCACGAACCTTGTGTAACCGTGCGCGTGTTAGAAGGAGTGTGTGCCTTCAGAGCACTGCGAGCGCGCCGCCCCGAAATGTAAACAGAACGAAAGAGATGTGGACCGCCATGCGCGTACAACTTTTCGCCTTCGTTTTCCCGCTGCTCCTGCTGACCTCGGCCGCCGCGCAGCCCGCTACCACAACGTGGTACAACGAGACGCTTCAGCGTTACGAGACAAGAGACGCCTCGGGGCGTCTGGTCGAGACGGCGCGCTTCAACGAGCTGCTGAATCGGACGGAATTCTTCGACGCCGCGGGGCGCAGCCTCGGCACCTCGCGCTATGAGGACCTGCTGAACCGGGAGGTTCACTTTGACGCGAAGGGTCGGCAGACCGGAACGACCCGCCACAACGAACTGCTCGGCCAGGACGAAGTCTACGATGCACGCGGGCGGCGAACGGAGACGCGGAAGTTCAACCGCCTACTGAACCAGTACGAGCACTACGACGCGGAGGGCCGGCGGATTGCCACCACGCGCTACAACGCGGTACTGAAGCGCTGGGAGCGCCGGAGCGGATATTAGAAGATCGGCTGCGACGGGGCAGAAGCGACCCCCGCGAACTATCTGCGGCAGCCTTGGTGTGACTCCACAACGAAAAGGCGCACCGGCAGAGAGGACGGCTCACGGGAAGCAGCATAGACCTGCGCTGAGCAACGCCCGTTTCGACGCTTGATAAGGTTGGGCATGGTGTTAAGTACGCAAAAGCGCGTCTACAGCACGGATGCATCTGTCACCAAAGCTGACACCAAACGAACACCAACCGCCGAATACAGCCAAACTAAGGGGGTATACCCGTTATCGCACATTGTAACGGAATCGCAGCCACTTTCCCACCGCTACGCCCTCGATCCCCGTTCGCCTGAGTACGCTAAGCCCTTGTAAAAGGTGACGTTACTCTTTGTGGTTAGGCGTCTTTTCGCAGCGTTATTAACAGAGGTGACGAGCGGATTTGAACCGCTGTACAGGGTTTTGCAGACCCTTGCCTAACCACTCGGCCACGTCACCGTAAAGAACCATGCACCCGAAGGGTACGCCCGGCAGGACTCGAACCTGCAACCTGCGGATTAGAAGTCCGCCGCTCTGTCCGGTTGAGCTACGGGCGCAGGTGAGCACTGCAGCCGTGCTCTTTCCGTCCGAGAAAGCCTTCTACGAAGCCGCCGGGATTGCGTTTCCCACCCTGGCCCTTACGCGGCCAAAAAGGGAAGCCCTGCGCGAGGCGAGAGCTTCCCTGGCTCCTCCGTCGGGGCGGCCGGATTTGAACCGACGACCCTCTGCTCCCAAAGCAGATGCGCTACCGGGCTGCGCTACGCCCCGAAGAGGACAGTAAAGCTTGAAAGCGCGCGGTGTTCCTTCCGGCCGCGCGTCGCACCTGGCCGTTCCGCCGGAGAAGGGTTCTTCTTTCGGTACCCGCACGGCGGCAGGTCGCGAAAAGACGGTGTAATAATGGAGAGCGTTCTGCGCCGCCCTACACCCGACGTGAGAACATATTCTACTGCTGCGCATCGAAGAACATAACCGTGGGCGCATCTAAGTTGTGCCGAACGGCACACCCGGGCGAATGGCGTCCGGGGTGTACACCTTGTCAAGTAAAGGCAACACAGCCGCTGGGTGCAGTTAGTAGAGACTGCGCAGGTGGCGACGAAAGGACGTCGCGGACCCGGCATGATGATTGCGTAGATATATACTGCTCTACCTGACGCCCCTACAGAGGTTGTAGGGAATTGCCCGACGATGATATAAGGAGAGGCACTGCCATGCCGCATAAGGTACTCCTCGCAACAACTAAATGGGCGGAAGGTCATATTACGGCTATCGGGCCGAATCTTCGTGCAAGGCAAACTCGGCTCGCCCCCAGCTATCATCCATTCGCCATTAAGTACAAGAGAAGCTATGCGTAAGCAACCGACCGTTCTACTGAGTGCTCTTGCCCTCTTCGTAATCCTTTCCGCCGGGTTTGCCGGGCCAACGGCGCCGAGTCCCTACACGTTCGCCTCGGGCAGCAAGATGTGGATCGAGGGCACCTCTACGGTGCACGACTGGGAGTGCAAGGTCGATGACTTCGCAGGCTCCTTCCAGGCAGATTATGAGTCGCTGTCGAGCATTCAGGAGATCAACGTGGTGGTGCCGGCCGGAGCGGTTAACTGCGACAACGGGACCATGAATAAGAAGATGCGGGACGCGCTGAAGACCTCGAAGCACAAGATCATCAAGTTCAATCTCAAGCAATTGCAGGTCATGCCGGTGGCCGGAAGCGAGAAGTTCCGCCTGAAAGCCGCAGGTCAGCTCACGCTGGCGGGCGAGACGAAGCCGGTCGATCTGAACGTTGAGGGCGAGCGCCTCGCTAACGGCCGTCTCCTCTTCAACGGCGTGACGACCGTCTCTATGCCCGAATTCGATATCGACCCGCCAACGGCGATGCTCGGCACGATCAAGGCCGGCCCCGACGTTGAGGTGCATTTCGAAATCATCGCGGACAGGTAGGCGGACCGCCAGAGCGTGCCGACCAGAGTCCCGAAACGAATACACGAAGGCTGAGCAAGAAGAGGAACCGGAATGACACAGACGAACCGACGCGCCACCATTCTATTCTTGTCGATTCTCTTTTTTATGAGCGCGGGCGTTGTCCGCGCGCAGACCCGGTTTGAGATACAGCCGAAGGAAAGCCGGTTCTGGATCGAGGGAACGTCGTCCGTGAGTTCGTTCACTTGCGAGGCGGATGACGTTGCCGGAGGAGGGCGACTGGCGGGAAACATCGTGTCTGTGTCGACCGGGCATTCCGCACGGGCGCAAGCGCATATGACCATTCCGGTTCAGCAACTTGACTGCGGAAAGGCGCGCATGAACTCCGACCTCCGCGACGCGCTTCGCGCCGGCGACTTTCCTTATATTCAATTCGAGCTGCAGTCTGCTGAAGTGGTGGCCGCGCCGGCTTCGTCAACCGGCTGGTACGGCTTGCGCGCCTTGGGTCGGTTGGAGATTGCAGGGGAGGAGCGCCTGGTGACCATTCCGGCGGAGGGCATAAGGCTTGCGGACGGCCTCTATCGCGTGCGGGGAAGTATGCCGCTGCGCATGACGGACTTTGGCGTAGATCCGCCCACGGCGCTGCTCGGTATGGTGAAGGTGAGGGATGAAATCGAAGTCCACTTCGACGTGGTTGCCGCCTGTCCGCTGCTCATTGCAGAGGCCAGGAAAGAAGGGGTGGAAGGATGGAGCGCTTACGCGGACATCGCCGCGCAGAGCCGGCCTTGTAGTTCGGCTCAGTAAAGCTCGCTCTTTACAAACGTGATGCTGCCACCCTTCTCGCCGCACGGCGGGGAGGGTGGTGCTATAATATGAAGCAAGTGCTGCTGGTGGACGGTCTCGCGCTCACGCGGTGGGCGCTGGCGCACCTCGTCGAAGCCGAGGGCGATCTCGAGGTGTGCCTGCAGGCGGCAACGGCTGAGCAAGCTTTAGAATGGATGAAGGAGGGAAGCGCCGACGCTGCGGTTATAGAGCTATCTCTTCAGGACATGAACGGTCTGGATTTAATCCGCACCCTGCATCGTGAGCGGCCTCAGATGGCTCTCGTCGGGATGTCGGTGCAGAATGACGTGCTATGCGCGGAGCGGACCCTACGGGCCGGGGCGATGGGCTACGTCACCAAACAGGAAGCCGAAGAATCTCTCGTGCCTGCGCTCAGGCGGGCGCTCGGCGGTGAATACTTCCTGCAGGAAGGCTTGTTGAACCAGCTCTTGCGCGCCGTCGTGCAGGCACCGTCCGGCCTCATCCTCTCTCCAAAGGAAGCCCTGAGCGGACGGGAGTTGGAGGTGTTCGAGCTGACAGGTCACGGATTCAGCGCTCAGGAGATTGCTGACCGGCTGGCGCTTTCGGCAAAGACGGTCGATTCTTACCGGGCGCGTATTCGCAGCAAGCTTCATATTGAAGGAATGGCGGACCTGGTGCGCGAGGCCGTGCGCTGGCTCGAGGTGCAGAGCAAGTGCGCCTGTCACTGCGGGCCGAATGGGTGCCATTCGGGATAGCGCCTCCCGCGTTCGTGAACCGCGCGGACGCCTTGCCTCGGCCGGCTGCCTTCGCTCCCGCTTTGACCGGTTAGGCGCGTAGGGGAAACCACTGCCCTGTGGGGGAGCGATGGATAAGGTTTCACCGTAAACACGTTTGTCTGCGGGATCTGAATGCGTTCTGAGCGCATTTACCTGTCACAACAACTATCGACTCCCCTACAAAGCCTCTAGGGAAGATCGCACACTCCCGCGGTTCGGTGTGTGTTAAAATAGACGCACACCACAGGGGCGGCGGGCTGCCCTGTTCTCATCTTCAACAACCTGACTTCCGGTGAATGCCGGCCACGATCCATGCGATTCAAACTCTTACGACGCGCGCGCTTTCTCCTCCTCCTTTTCATTGCCGCAGCGCCGCTTACCGCCTACGCGCAGCACGACCTGCGGCTGCAGACCTTCCGCGACTACGATCCCGTGAGCGGCTACCGCTTCGAGGCACCCCAGCTTCAAGTGTCGGATTATGACGGTCTTACCCTCTATCTCGGTGCCGCCTTTACGCAGCAGTTCCAGGCGCTTACGCAGAGCAACGAAGCCGACCTCGATCCGAACGGAGATGGTTTGAACGAGAACGAGTTGGTGGACATCGGCCCCGGCTTCAATCTCGCCACGGCCAACCTCTATGTCGGCGCGCTCCTTACGCCGGGCGTCCGGGTCAACCTGACCACCTATCTCTCCTCCCGTCACCACTCGGAGACGTGGGTCAAGGGCGGGTACCTGCTCGTCGACGAAATGCCGTTCTTCCATAGCGCGGCCATCGACAACCTGATGCGGTACCTGACGATCAAGGCCGGGCACTTCGAAATCAACTACGGAGACGCGCACTTCCGCCGGACGGACAACGGCAACGCGATCATGAACCCGTTCGTCGGCAACTACATCATGGATGCCTTCACGACGGAAATCGGCGGCGAGGTGTATTTCCGCAACAAGGGCGCTCTGGCAATGGTCGGCGTCACCAACGGCGAAATTCACGGCGGCGTGACCAACCCTGACGGGCGCGCACCTTCCTTCTACGGCAAAATCGGGTTTGACAAAATGCTGCAGCCGGACGTGCGCGTTCGCCTGACTGGTTCGGCCTACACGACGGTCAAGTCAGACAACAATACGCTCTACGGCGGCGACCGTGCAGGCGCTCGCTACTATTCCATCTTTGAGACGGCCTATGCCGCGCCTTTCACCGCGCCGCGTATGGATCCGAACTTCCGTGACGACAATACGGCGTTCCAGATCAACCCGTTCGTGCAGTTCCAGGGGCTGGAGCTTTTCGGAGTGTACGAGCACGCGACCGGGAGCCTTGCGGCGGAGCCGAACAACCGGTCGGTCAACCAGTTTGCTGTGGACGCCGTCTACCGCTTCCTGGAAAGCCGGCAGGCATACGTTGGTGGCCGGTACAATCTGGTCAAGGGGGAGCTTATGCCCTTCTCGGACGCAGAAGTCAGCACGCATCGGTTTGAAGTAGGCGCGGGCTGGTTCATCACCCCCAACGTCCTGACGAAAGTCTCTTACGTGCAGCAGCAGTACAACGACTACCCCGTCAGCAGCATCTATCATAACGCCGAGTTCGGCGGCCTCATGATCGAAGGCGTCGTGGCTTTCTAAGGAAAGGACGACACGATCCGAATAGCGGAATCGGCCCCGGGCGAACGGTAATATCAATCCGTTCCCCCGGGGCTTTCGCTTGTCTACGCGCGCCTCATCCGCTTGCGGAAAAACTGAACGAGAGGCTCGGTATAGCTCTCGTCGGTGCTGATCTGGATGCGGTCAACCTGAAGACGCCTGAAGAGATCATTGGTGGCCTTTTGGCGGGCATTGGCGCGTTCGCTGTAAGCCCGGCGCACGGATGCGCTCTGCGTGTCGAGCACGAGCGTTTGGCCCGTCTCGGCGTCGCGCACTTCGAGCAGTCCCATGCTCGGCAGTTCCGACTCGCGCGGATCGCGCAGTTCGATGGAGACGACATCGTGCCGGCGCGAGAGTACGCGGAGCGAGCGCTCGTAGCCGTTGTCGAAAAAGTCTGAGAGGAGGATGACGATGGAGCGCCGCCGGAGCACGCGCGCGACGTGGTCAAGGGCTGAAGCGAGCCGCGTGCCCTTTCCTTCCGGCTCATGTGCAAACAAGTCGCGGATGAGGCGCAGCACATGCCGGCGGCCTTTCTTGGGCGGCACGGACAGCTCCACGTGGTCCGAGAACAGCACCATGCCCACCTTGTCGTTGTTCTTAATGGCGCTGAAGGCGATGACGGCGCAGATCTCCGCGGCCAATTCGCGCTTGAACATACCGTGCGACCCGAACTCGCCGGAGCCGGAAACGTCTACCAGAAGCATGAGCGTCTGCTCGCGTTCTTCCTGAAAGACTTTGATGAACGTTTCGCCCGTGCGCGCCGAGACGTTCCAGTCGATGCTTCGAATGTCATCGCCAACCTGGTAAGGCCGCACTTCCGAGAACTCGATGCCGCGCCCTTTGAAGGCGGAGTGATACTCGCCGCCGAAGACGTTATTGACCAAGCCCTTCGTCCGGATCTCCATCCGGCGTATCTTCCTGAACAGTTCGCGGGGAATCATCGCTCCATCGAAAGGGTGGGTGTAAGACTGCTCACGCAGAGCCTCTTCGTTAAACCGCTTTCAACAACACGCAATATGCCGGCAAAGTTCGGAATCATCCAGTTTCCTGGCTCTAACTGTGACCACGACGCCTACCACGCAGCGCGACACGTGCTCCATCAGGAGGCGCGCTTTATCTGGCACAAAGAGGCGTCCGTGGGCGACGTAGATGTCGTGGTCGTGCCCGGCGGGTTCTCTTATGGCGATTACTTGCGCGCCGGTGCCATTGCGCGGTTCTCTCCCGTCATGGCTGATGTGGTCCGGTTTGCAAGGGACGGCGGGATGGTTCTCGGCATTTGTAATGGTTTTCAGGTGCTTTGCGAAGCCGGACTGTTGCCCGGTGCGCTCATGCGCAACAGTTCGCTACGCTTTGCGTGCAAGAACGTCTTTCTCCGGGTGGAGCGCGCGGATACGCCATTCACCACGTCGTTTGAGGAAGGTCAGGTGATCCGCGTTCCGATTGCGCACGGGGAGGGCAACTACTTCGCCGAAGACGCGGTGCTCGACCGGCTCGAGAGCAACGGGCAGGTCGCATTCCGGTACGCCGACGCGGACGGCCTTGTGACGCCGGCGAGCAATCCCAACGGCAGCGCCCGAGGCATTGCGGGAATTGTTAACGAAGAGGGCAACGTGCTCGGCATGATGCCCCATCCGGAGCGGTGCGTCGAAACGGTGCTCGGTTCAGGCGACGGCGCGCTCCTCTTCCGGTCCGTCCTCGACGCGCTCGACGCAGTGAAGCAGTAAGCGCGAAACCGGCAAGAGCACTCTAAAACAAGAAAAGGCGCTACTTCTTTGTTCAATTTCTCCGACTCTCCGATTACGCTTTTCCTGATCCTGGTAAACGTCATGGCGAGCTTGTACGCGCTCTTCTTTGATCATAGCCTGATCGAGCGGTATTCGTTTCGGCCGGCGAAGATATTGCGCGAGCGCGAGTACGATCGGCTGCTCACGGCGGGGTTCATTCATGTGAGCCTCGGGCACCTGTTCTTCAACATGTTCACGTTGTTCTTTTTTGGGCCGGTCTTGGAGGGGATCCTCGGTATATGGCGGTTCATCGTCCTCTACTTCGGCTCCGAGCTGGCGGCGCACGGCCTCGCGCTCTACATGCACCGAAAGAGCACCAGTTATTCAGCGGTAGGGGCGTCCGGAGCCGTTAGCGGAATCGTGTTTGCCTTCTGCTTGTGGCTGCCCTTCGAAAAGATCTACATCTTTCTCATCCCCATCGGTATCCCGGCCATTCTATTCGCCTTCCTGTACGTTGCGGGTTCGATCTACGCGATGAAAGTCGGCCGCGAGCAGGGCGCGAGTGGGGGCATTGCGCACGAGGCGCATGTAGGCGGGGCGCTCGGCGGACTATTGCTAACGATGCTGCTGCAGCCATTCGTCATTCCACACTTCATTCACCAGTTGCAGCTGGTGTTCTAAAAGGTACAAAACAAAGCTCCTTTTATCCTGCAGGCAATGATTGCTCTGGTTCAACGTGTTTCGGAAGCTTCGGTATCCATAGATGGCGAGGTCGCCGGGCGGATCCGGCGAGGCCTCCTGATCCTGCTGGGGGTACACCGGGAGGACACCGGGCGCGAAGAGGAGTGGGTAGCGCGCAAGTGCGCGGCTCTGCGCATTTTCGAGGATGAAGACGGAAAGATGAACCGCTCCGTGGTGGATGCGGGCGGCGAGGTGCTCGTGGTGTCGCAGTTCACCCTTTACGGCGACGCCGGGAGGGGCAACCGGCCCTCGTTCATCGAAGCCGCGGCACCAGACCGAGCAGAACCCCTGTACGAGGCTTTCTGCAGCAGCATCGGCGCGCTCACGGGAAAGCCGGTCGCAAAAGGCATCTTCGGGGCGATGATGGCGGTGAGCCTTGTAAACGACGGTCCCGTGACGCTGATCGTGGAGAAGAAGCCTGCGTGAAAATGGTTTTTGGTGCGAACGGGGAGAACCAAAGGGTGGAAGTGCGGGTAGTATGCGGCCTATTGCTCCTGTAGCTCAGTTGGTAGAGCAGCTGACTCTTAATCAGCGGGTCCAAGGTTCGAGTCCTTGCGGGAGCACCCCAAAAATGCCCCGGAATTAGCCACCAAGGCCGACTCCGGGGCTTTTTGCATTCAGGCCGAAAATGCCGCAAAATGCCAAATAATGCCATGATATGCACCGATTTGTATCTTATTTGTACCTACAAAATCGGCCTTTTCGGGCCATTCAGAGGGGGTACTCGTGGCATCCTAAATGGAGCGATTCCTTGCAGCTTTTTGTCCCTTATTTGTCCCTCCGCTCCGGCATGCGCGTTAGAAAGGCCGGTCCAAGCGCCGTACTCTCCGCGCCAGCGCGGCGCACCGCTCCCGTAGACGCCGGATAATTTCGTCCTTGTCTTCCTCCTGCCCGTCCCCGAAGAAGCGCTCCATATCCTGCCGCATGGCCTCCGGCCGGAGATGCGCGTACACCATCGTCGTTTTCACGTCCGCATGGCCAAGGATCGTTCGCAGCCGGTAAAGGTCCCCGCCCCGCGTGACGAACCACGCGGCAAACGTATGCCGCAAGCTGTGGAAATGGATCCAGGCCGGAAGGCGCGCTTCGCGGCGGCACTAGGCGAATCGTTTGGAAAGGTACTCCGTGCCGAGCGGCTGCCCGTCCGGGCGGAGGAAAACGTAATCGTCGGCCTCTGACGTGCGAAGCTCGTGCAGATCATCGATCACGCGCCGGGCGTCTCCGGCAAGGTAGACGCTCCGTGCGCTACCGCTCTTCGTCTGGAAGTCTTCCGTGTTGGCGACCGTCACGAACCCGGTTTCTCTGGAAATGGCGCTCCAGTGGAGGGAGCACACTTCCCCGAGGCGAAGGCCCGTCCCGGCGGCGAAGCGGACGGCGCGGCCTATGGCGGCAGCGGCGGCGGCGGTTCCGGTGAGCACGCCGTCGGCATCGATGGCCGCGAGCAACCGGCCGTATTCGGCCTCGGAGAGAAACTTCGGCAGCGACGCCTGCCGGGCCTTGCGCGTCTTCTTGCCGGTGGGCAGCGCGTCCGAGTAAATGCCCTCAGCCGATGCCCACCGGAAGAACGCTTTCAGGTGCGTCGTATAGGTCTGACGGCTGCGATCCCCGATCTGCCGCCCGTCAAGAAAGGCCGCGACGTGCTTCTCTTCGACAGCCGAGAGGGGCAGGCCGGGGCGCAAGCTCTGCCGGAATAACTCCAGGATACTACGGTACGTTTGCTGTGTCTTCGGTCGCAGATCGGCGCGGGTTTTCATGAAGCGTTCGACGGCATCGGCAACCGGCGTCGCGTCCCGCCCGAACGTGTCGTTCTACGGATCGAACAGCCCCGCGTGAAACTCCCGCTCCAGGCGGGCAAGCTGCATTCGCGCGGCGCTCTTGTCCGAGGTCTTCAGGGAGATGCGCTTACGTGCGGGCGTCTGCTCCGGGCTGTAGAACTCCGCATAGTAGCACGAGACGGCCTTGCCGTCCCTTGCTTTCTGCGCCCGGAGATGAACGGTGGCGAGGCACGTAATCTAAGCCGCATGGGAGAAGGGCAGCCGCACTCTTCCGCCGCTCTCCTCATTCTCAACTTCCACGCTACCCGAGAGAAGCCCTTCGGCGGCGTTGAGGAGTTCGACGCCGTATATCCGGCCGTCCGGCGTTCGGTCAACGAACACGTCATCGGATACCGCCACCGTCTCCAGTTCGGTCGCCGGGGCGTCGGCAAAACGGATGTACGCCACGTTGCGGGCGGGACTGATTGTAATGCGCATGGCTTCACCTTCTCTGATAGTCTGCTATGGCGTGCGGCTCCAGGCGTATCATGGCGCTTCCTGTCTCGCGTGCGGCCCGCCGGTGGGCTGGAAGGCCTGGAAGGTATCGTCGTTTTCGACGAACTAGAAGCGGCCCAGGCGAATGGCGTTCAGGCGTCCGGCCTCGATGTTCTGCGCTATCGCCTGGCGGGAACAGCACTTCCGGCGTCCCGCTTCCGGCGCGGATAGGAGGCGGTCTTCTGTCTTCATCACAGCCTTGAAAGTTATGTTCAACTAATGTAAGGAGCGGCTTGCCTGAAAGCAAGAACCGTTGTACTCTCTCTCTGCATGCAACCCTTAGAGAGGCCTGTGAACGACCCCTTGCAAAACCCCGATCACGACCCTTGTTTCCCGGATGAACCCGCTCCCTTAAGCCCCGGCACCCAAGAGGCAATACGAGCACGTGCCGAACTGGACCGCTGCGGCGTATACATCCCCGGAAACAGACGGACTTTCGCTTCCGATCAGCCCGCGATCCTCTACAGCGACTTTGCCAATTACGTCGACCCTCCGTGCTCCCGGGCTGTCATCCTGAGCGCAGTGAAGGATCTGTTTTCTTTCGCAGCCAGAGACTCTTCGGTGCTCCCATGGGACTCGGTGGGGACGTTCTGCTTTCCTTGTCCTCCGTCGCTTTATAACCTCCTCCAACGCCCCCGTGTGTTATCTTGGGCGCTCGGAAGCACCGCCGTAAGCAAGAACACTTCATCTCATTGCCCGGGCTGAACCACGCCGTTGACGTGCGCCTGAAGCGCGGCGGCAACGAGAAGGCGTTCGGCCTCTCCGATAAACCGGGTGTTCGTAAGGCGCGGCGCTTGCAATGCGCGTCAAAAAAGGCGCAACGAGCGTCGGGTGCGGTTCAGTCGCCGCCGAGTCGTTCGGCGCGGTCCATCAGGAGGGCGACGCTCAATATGATGCCCACCCGCTCGAGCGCATCAACGTCGGGAGGGGTAAGGACCTCTCGCGGCGGGAGGTCCGCTTGGACGAGCAGGCTGTCCAGCCGGTCCGGCAGGCCGCTCGGTCGCTCGGCGATGACGCGGTCGAGGGCGGCGCGAGCATCGAGCGAATCGAGCGAATGGTCGTCGCATTCGTCACATTCGCGCAACAGCGCCTCGGCGAGTCCAAGAAGACGCCGTCGGCCCGCAGCTACGTCGCCGCGCCCGAACTGCTGCAACAAGGCGGCGGCTTCGGGTCCGAGATGATCCAGATCCATGCTCAGAATCTGACGGAAAAGTGCGCCGAGGAAAGTGGATCGTTCGCGGTAACCGGGATTGAGGTTTCCGATGACCGGTGCGGCATCGCTCTCGCCGGCCTGGTTCATCTCGGCGAGCAGCTCTCGTCCGGCGTGCTCCGGCTCCGGCCCGACGGTGCGGCGAAGCGGTATCTCGCGGATGAAGAGGGCGGCGACGAAGGCGATCGCAACGAAGGGAAGGGCGGCGACGAACACGGGATGCAGCGCCGCCGCAAGGGCCTCTCGCATGATCGTCAGCACTTCCGGGGGCAGGTGGGACATGAGCTGCGGATTGAGCAGCGCGCCCGCCCCGGCCGCCTGCGCGCCCCCTTCATTGAGCATAGCCAGCGCTTCGGGCGAAAGGGTTCGCTCCATTTCGGCGGCCATCCGGCTTGTTAGAATCGTGCCGAGAATAGCCGTTCCTGCACTTGCGCCAATCGAGCGGAAGAGCTGCGTCGATGCCGTGGCGACGCCGAGATCCTCTCGCCCCACGGCGTTCTGCACGATGAGCACGAAAGTCTGCATTCCCGCCCCGAGGCCGAAGCCGATAAAGATCATGTTGCGCACGATCGCGGCGTAGGTGGTCGCCTCGTTCATGCGCGTGAGCAGGAACATGCCGACGCCGAGAATCACAATCCCGATAAGGACGGGCACCTTGTAGTGGCCCGTCCTCGTGATCACGTAGCCGGTGAGGGTGCTCACAAAAACGATGGCGAGCATCATGGGGGTGAGGACCGCCCCGGAGCCGGTCACACTGGCCCCGAGCACACCCTGCACGAAAACAGGGATGTAGTAGATGGCCCCGAACATCGACATGGCCACGGCCATATTGGCGATGAGCGACGAAGTGAAGATGCTATTTCGCCACAGATGCAGCGGCAGCACCGGTTCGGCGGCGCGGCTTTCAATCCAGACGAAGAGCGCCAGGATCGCTGCACCGCCCGCAAAAAGTCCGACAACGACGGCAGAGGTCCATGCGTATTCCGTACCTCCCCACGTGACGGCAAGCAGCACCGCAATCAGCCCGAGCGTGAGCGTGACGAAGCCGCCGTAATCGATGGTGTGCGCCCGCTTCTCGAAGGGGAGGTGCATGAACGGAATGATGAACCCGAGCGCAAGCACGCCAAGTGGAATGTTGGCGAAGAAGAGGTAGCGCCAGCCCAATCCGTCCGTTATCCAGCCGCCGAAGAAAGGACCCACGACCGAGGCCAGCCCGAAAACGGCTCCCATGAGGCCCTGGTACTTGCCACGCTCGCGCGGCGAGATGATGTCCCCGATGATCGCCTGCGAAAGTGGCATCATCGTGCCCATGCCGAGGCCTTCGAGCACGCGCGCGACCATAAAGATCTCAAACGTGGGCGCGAGGCCGCCAACGACCGAGGAGGCCATAAAGACCAGAATACCGCCGACGTAGAACGCTTTGCGGCCGAAGAGGTCCGACAGCTTGCCGACGATGGGAACCACGACCGTCGATGCCAGAAGCGAAGAGACGGCGATCCAGCTGTAATGGGACATCCCACCCAGTTCGGCCACGATGCGCGGCATGGCGGGCGCGATGATCGTCTGGTTCACTGCGCCGAGGAACATACCGAGCATCAGCCCGGCGAAGACCGTGCGGATGTTTGCTTTTGGCGGGACCCTATCCTCAGCTTTTGGGGAGTTCAACCGGGATCACCTTGCTGGAGCGTCTGACGGGGAGAAGAGAGTGCACGCCGGCGGGGATTGTGCGGCGGCAGTGTACATGCTGCCGGCCGTAAGCACAAGCCGAAGAGACGGCCGTTACAGAAGTGTGGCTGAGGCCATATCAAAGCACAAGGCGATGACGATCGAACAGAGTGCTCTGTCCAAACGTCACCGCCTTATCAGTGCGGAGGCTCAATTGGCCTATGCAACGTCGCCGAAGAGTTGCGCGCCCTTAGAGCGAACGCATCGACTTCATTTCCTGCTGCACCTGGTCCATGGCGACCATCTTGGTGCGGAAGCGGAACTGGCCGTTCTCCTTCTTCTCCGCCACAACGATCTTCGCCATCTTGTTTTCCTGGCGATTCTTGGAGCGGTCGGTGCGCTGGTTCTTGTTTACTTTTCCCATGATTACTTAATCTCTTTATGGACGGTGTGTTTGCGGAGCACCGGATTGTACTTCTTCAGCTCCATGCGTCCCGTCGTGTTGCGGCGGTTCTTCGTCGTCGAGTAGCGCGACGTGCCGGGGGCCTCGGTACACTCGAGGATCACCTGAATACGAACGTCTTTTCCCTTAGCCATCGTCTATTGGAGTCTGTCAGAGGGACACGCCGTTGCGGCGGGCCTCTGCGAGGACGGCATGGATGCCGTTCTTGTTAATCGTCTTGATCGTCTGCGCCGTAACGCGGAGGGTCACCCAGCGGTTTTCTTCGGGAATGAAGAACCGTTTCTTCTGCAGATTGACTGCGAAGCGGCGCTTGGCCTTGTTATGCGCGTGGGAAACGTGATTCCCGGCCATTGCGCCTTTCCCCGTGATCTCGTCCCTGCGAGCCATCGCTATACCCTGCCTTTTAGATCCGTTCGCGTCGGAGCATGATGAGAAAATATGAGGCCGCTGCCGCGACCGTAGCTTTACAAGATACGACAAGCGGCAGCTCCATTGCAAGCACGCCGGGGAGTCCCCAGCGATAGAAGGCGCTTTTAGGCAAAGCGGCCGTCATTGTTCCGTGCAGAAAACGAGAAGCTTACGAGGCGCTCTCGCCGCTTGCGTGTCCGTCTCCGCCGGTCACGGACATTGTAGCGGTGCGGGGCGTCACAAACTCGAAGAGCGTATCTGCGCGAAGGCCCAGGCGCAAGGTCTCGAGCGGGAGCACCTCGTCCGGCGCAATGTTGCCGAGGTTTACGTTTGCGCCCGAGTGGCGGATAAACCACACCTGCTGCGCCTTCTGGGGCGCTTCAAAGATGAGCTTGTTGCGGTCCACGAGGTCCACCATTTCATCGACCAGGCCCGACCGGATCTCGCCGTTGCCGCGAAAAAGCCCGACCGTGCCACTCTCCCGCGCTTCGCAAATGACTTTCCAGCTTCCGGCTTCGAGTGCCGCCTGAATCAGTTGCACCCAGCGGTAGGGCGGCATAATCTTGTCGGCGTCTTTCGATCCGACCTCGCTCAGTACGGTAAAGTCCTGAGACAATTCTCTGATACACCGCAGTTTGCTCTCGTGCGGCATCTCCACCGACCCGTCGGAGACCTCGACGTGTTCGATCCTCAAGCGGCTGAGGATCTGGCGGTAGGAGCCGAGTTGTCCGCGCAAATAGAACGCTTCGAAGAGCGTGCCGCCGAAGTAAACGGGGACGCCGGCTTCGCGGTAGATGTTCAGCTTGCGCTCGAGCGACGGGGTGATGGCTCCGGTGCCCCACCCGAGTTTTACAATGTCGACGTACTCGCCGGCAACTTCGAGAAAGTCCTCAACCTGACGAGGCGCGAGGCCCTTGTCGAGCATGAGGGTAAGGCCTTCCTGCCGGGGTCGCACGGGCCGCTGCGGCAGATCGATCAAGCTGAACTGCTGATGGATCATCTTCGAAAGGAGGTGACGCAAACGGGGACTTATTACTTCTGCTTCGGAACGCCCTATTAGCTGCGGTCCGGGAACTGCGGCGGCTCGACTCCGAGCGCGCGGAGGTAGACGTACGCCTGCCCCCGATGATGAATTTCGTTGTCGATGATGTAGAAGAGGAGGTCCCACACCGGCATGGTCCACTGCCCAAAGGCCGTGTCGGTCTCCTGAAACCTTCCTTCCGGGATCTGCGGCCACAGCGCCTCAATTTGTTTGGTATCGTCGTCCCAGCGCGAAAGCGCGTCTTCCCGCGTCGACGGCGCTTCCCGCTGCTCCCACGGCCATTCCCCCGAAACGATGCCCTTGAGCGTCGGCACGGACATTCCCAGAAACTCGTTCACCAGCTCGGCAATGGGGCGCATTCCCCCGATGGAAAAGGAACGGAAGGCTTCGTCGTCGGGAAAAGCCTCGATGGTGCGCCGGGTAACGCGGCGCTGGCCGAGCCAGTATTCGAGCAGTTGATCGCGGGTGAGAACGGTGTTCATGGGCGCAGCGTGAAGGTTCAGAATGGAAGTGGCGCAGGCGCGGCGTAGCGTCTGAACGGGACGAAAGATAGGGACGATTGACGAGTCCGTCGCCAAGATACGTGCCGGAGGGCGTCTGCGGCTTTGCGCCTGCCCGGGGCGTTCACTGAAGCGGCAGGGGAGGGCCGAGCATCGTCATGCCGTGGGAGGCGAAAAGCGAGGCCATACGTTCCGGAGCCGGGGTTCGCCCCATGCCGGCGAGCGCGTCGAGGAACGACTCCATCTCGCCCGCGGGCTGGAAAGCGATGATGAGGCTGCCGGTACCCTCGCTCACGTGTGCCCAGACGTGCGGAACGGTTCGCGGCGCGAGAACCGCGTCCCCCGGCCCGAGGTCGAATCCTTCCTCTCCGATCACCATGCGATAGGTGCCCTGGAGCACGTAAAACCACTCGTCTTGGGCGTGGTGGACGTGGCGCGGCGGACCGCCCTTCTCCTCATCCGTATGCTGGATGACGTAGACGTTCCCGTTCGTTTCCTGCGGCAGCACCTTTGCGTCGATGCGAAGGCCGCCGAAAACGTGGCGCGTATGACCTGCACGGTCCTGTCCGGACCGAACGACCAGGTCTCGATGATGCGTATTCCCGACCGGAGTGGCTGACATGGGTTGGCCCTTGATGCTTCGAATGCAGCGACGTTAGGCAGGGCTACCGCAGATTTAGGAAACGCGCGAGCGCTCGGCAATGTGGCCGGGCTGCCTGAAAGCGGTCTCCTGATGTAACATCTCGCCCGGCGCGGCCGAAGGAGCGGCGGTTCAGGATAGGCTCAGTCCATCTGCACCGCTCGGGCAGGCTCGATACGCGCCGCGCGGGTGGCGGGATAGAACGCGGCCAGCACACAAAGCCCGAGCGACGCGGAAACGATCAGCACGAGATCGAGCGGCTGAATGGATACCGGATAAGCATCGATCATGAAGGAGTCGGCACCGGCGAGGGGCACGAGCTTGAAGTACTGCTGCGCCAACGAGAGTCCAAGTCCAAGCACCAGCCCGAGACCCGTACCCACGCCCCCGATGAGAAGCCCCTCGAGGAGGAAAATGCGCCTGATGTCGGCCGGAGCGACGCCCATGGCCTGCAGCACGCCAATGTCCGAGCGTTTCTCAACGACGACCATCGTCAGCGAGCCGACGATGTTGAATGCCGCCACGACCACGATCAGGATCAGAATAATGGAGGCCACCCACTTTTCCAGCAGCATGACGTCGTAGAGGGATGCCTGCAGGTCGTACCAGGTCTGAACGCGATACTGCGCCGGATCGAGCGAGCGGGTAAGCGCCGACTTCACCTGATCCGCCTTTCCGATGTCGTCCAGGCGCAGCTCGATGCCGGAGACGAGGCCGGACATTCGAAACAGTCGCTGCGCGTCCGCAACGCCGATGAACACGTGGCTCTCGTCATAGGTGGGTTCAAGTTCGAAGAGACCTCGGACTTCAAACTGCGCCGGACGCGGCGCGCCGAACACCTGGGTGAGTGAGCGTTCCAGCGCCTGTGCGGAAAGGAGTGCGACCCGGCTCGGCTCGGCCGTTCCGCCTCCGGGGGCAAGACCGAACCGCTGCGCGAGGCTCATCCCGACGACCATTCCTGCCCCGCCCGGTCCGCTCCTCAGATCAAAAGACCCGAAACCGGTCTTCTCAACCACATCGCTGACGCCGCCGAGCCGTTCCGGGTCGACGCCGCGAACGATAACGACCTTGTTGACCTCACTGGATCCGTCGTGCAGGAAAAGCGCCCGGCCTTCGACATACGGCGCCGCATGTTGCACATCGCTGAGTGCCACCGAGAGGGCAACCAGGCTGTCGGCCGTCGCTGCCGGGATGCCCCGCGACTCGACGGCGGTGATGCGGACGTGTGGATCCAGCGAGACGAGAAGGTCGCGAACGAAATCGTAGAACCCGTTCATGACCGAGAGCACGACGATCAGCGCCGCCACGCCCAAAGAAACGCCGGCGATGGAGATGCCGGTAATGGCCGAGATCATCGTCACCTGCTTGCGACTGACCAGGTAGCGGCGGGCGATGAGAAGACGGTAGTTCATTCGGAAAGCCCGCATTGCAGGGTGTGGCGAAACACAAGTTCGCCGGCCGCCCGCGCCTCCAGGCGCACCCGGCGGGGTTTGAAGATACGGCAGCCTCAGAACAAACGGCTGCGACGGTAGGTTGCAACCGCATCCGTTCTACATCAGCCTGCGCGTATGCCTTTCGCACGTTTTCTCGCCGTGCTCCTTCTTGTCTGCGTATCGCTCCTCGCGCGGCCGCTGGCGGCGCAGGAGGCGGCAGGTCGGGACAACGAGTTTGGAACCGGCGCAGGCTTCGAAGCCATCTTGACGAACAGCGGCTTTGGTCTCGGCGCTCCTACAAGCACGCCGTCTCGCCCGCGTCCTCTCTCTTCGCAGAGGTGAGTTTTGCGCCCGGAAAAGACGAGCGGGAGTTCAAGTTTAGCAACTACTTCCGTTCGACCATTCCGAACAAGGCCAATTATCTTCTTATAGCGCCGGTGCAGATTGGCGTCCAGCGGAGGCTTTTCCGGAACGAGATAGAAAACAATTTCCGGCCGTTTCTGCAGCTTGGTGCGGGTCCGTCATTCGGATGGGAGTATCCGTACTTCAGAGACTGCAACGATGACGGTCGTTTCGACTCGAACACGCCGTGCGAGTCCGGGGAAACGAGAAGTCGTACGATGCCATTACGGCGCTGCCGAAGGGAGCGCTGCGAGTGGGTTTCGGAGGGAGCCTGTTTGTGGGCGCGCATTTTGGAAGGAGCCGACGGGCGGTGCAGAGCGTCCGTGTGGGCTACACGTTCTCCTATTTCGGACGGGCGATTCAGCTTCTCGAAAAAGACGTGCAGGGAAGCGCGCAGCACTACTTCGGCACGCCGTCGGTGGACTGCTCTTTGGCCGCCTTTTCTGACGATCGTCCGAGACTGCGGTTGAGCGTGCGCCTTCCGGATGGCACCCCCAGATTAGTGGATGCCGGCCGTGTGAGCGCCGCTACGGGACTACACGACCTGTACCGACAACTCGATTTCCGCACAGCGCCGGAGAACGGCTTCCGAGACGCCGGAGTCCGTGATGACGTGATCGACTTCCGTTACGCCGCAGATGCGGCTGAAGCCGCGACGGCCGAACTTGGAAGAGTCGCAGAGCACGACAACCCGCTGCGCAGCGCGGATCATGGCCTGGTTGAGCGAAGCTTCGAGCGCGCTGCGTGTGAACGGCCTGATTATGGACTATCCTGATCGCGCGGTGCGGCTCCGCAGGGCCTGATCCTTATCTGCGTTCACCGGCCACTCGAATAGCGCAGAAACGTCCCACCGCCTCTCGCACCAGCGCGCCGTCCGCCATTTCGATCTGTAGGTTGCCGAAAGAGGATGCCCAGTCTCCGATGAAGCCCGTCGGGGTCACGTATGTAATGCTAAAATCGAACATCGGGAGATCGAAGCCCATTGCGCCGGCGACATCTCCGGAGAGCCGGAGCATCCTTTCCGACGGGTCGTAGCGCAGGCCGGGCCGCTCGGGATCGGTGGATTCAAGATCGGACGGGCAGGCCAGAGCCGCTGCTTCGCAGTCTCCCTTCATGAAACCGACAAGGGGATATCCGTTAATGAACGCCGAATCTATACGGGCGGGTTCGTAGAGCGGCTCCCACCATAGGGTCAGCGTGGACTCGACCGGCTCGGCCATTACATGAAACGTGGGAATCATGATCAACCAGTACGTGCCGACGAGGTCGCGGGGGTTGCTGCCCTCGAACGCTCGAGCGCCTGCAGCCAGCGAATCGGGACACAGCCCCTCCAGGCCCTGCGCCTGAGCGGAATGGCCGATCACGAGCGCGATAATAAGGGCAGCTACTCTTGACATCGGGTTCTCACTCCTGTGGCTCCTTCCACTCGTCCGTCTCCATGGCACCGGAAGGTGGCCGGGTACTCGCGTAACGCTCTGTCCTGGTTCTTCGCAGATGACCAAGAAGCGTGTGTAGCTACAATCTAACTAATTCTGCACTAAGATGTTATCGTAGGCGCAGCAAAAGAAGACCATAACTCTTTTCTTTTAAGTTTTATACGTGACAAATGTAAGAAGTTTGCGAAAAATAAAAAAATTAACAAAATTTATTTCGCGAAAAACATGATATTTATTTTTAGAAGGTTGAAAGGCTTGAATTTCAAGGCTCTTCAATATTTAGGTTCACCTTGTTGAGGCTTCAGATCTATCCCTTTATTTTTTGTCAACTCCAGGTAATAGTTGCAAACATCTGTTAATCCGCATTTTGCACATTTGGGCGATCGGGCCAGGCAAACGTACCGGCCATGCAGAATCAACCAATGATGGGCGATGCCGAGCAATTCTGCGGGAAAATATTCGAGCAGTTGCCTTTCTGTTTCCAAAGGTGTTTTTGATTGGGTGGTCAGTCCAATGCGGGCAGCCACCCTGAAAACATGGGTATCGACGGCCATGGTGGGTTTGACTGTAAATGACCGAAGCAATCACATTGGCTGTTTTTCGTCCAACACCGGGCAGTTTTTGCAATTCTCCATGTCATCGGGAATGGTTCCTCCGAAATCATTGACCAACATGCGGGCCATGCCAACCAGATGCTTGGCCTTGTTGTTGGGATAGGAGCAAGAACGGATATAGTCAAAAACTTCCTCTGCATCAACAGCAGCAAGCATTTCAGGGGTTGGGAAAACGTTTGAACAATTCAGGCGTGATCTGATTGACCCGCTTGTCGGTACATTGGGCCGATAAAATGACCGCCACCAACAACTGGTATGGATTCTGATAATCCAGTTCGGTTTCGGCAATGGGCATTTCCTTCTGAAAATAACTGATCACCCGTTCAAATAGTTCTTTTTTCTCCATCTTCTGACTTTTAATTCTTTCAAATTTAAACAAACCAAACTTAATAATCAAAAATGGGCAGCTTAAAGACAAAGATGTATAAAATTTTACCCTGATTCAACTGATTGTGTTCATTGGACTTGTTCGGTTGAAATTGTTATTTTTGCAGAAAAAAATATGACCCCGTTTTTACAGGCTGAAAATTTATCGAAGCGTTTTGGCGAACAGCTACTTTTCGAAAATATTTCATTTACGATATTTGAACATCAAAAGATTGCCCTCATTGCCCGAAATGGCACAGGGAAAACCACCCTCATGGAATTGCTGGCCGGAAATGATACCCCTGAATCGGGACAAATTACCAGGACAGGCGATATCCGCATTGGCTATCTGAAGCAAATTCCTGATCTTGATGAAAATAACACGGTCTTTGAGGCTGTTTTTCAATCGGGCGATGAAATGGTGGAAACCATTCGGAATTTTGAAGAGGCCCTGCGCTTGAATCACAAGGACGATATTACAAAATACACCGAACTGATGGAACGCCATCATGCCTGGGACTATGAGGTGAAAGTCAAACAGATCCTTACCCAGCTGAAAATCACTGATTACGACCAGCTGATTTCGGAACTTTCAGGAGGACAAAAAAAACGCGTAGCCCTGGCCAATGTGCTGATCAATGAACCGGATTTGCTGATGCTCGATGAACCTACCAACCACCTTGATCTGGAGATGATTGAATGGCTGGAAAATTACCTGGAAAAGACCAAAATCACCTTGTTCATGGTCACACATGACCGGTATTTTCTGGATCGGGTTTGCAATGAAATTCTGGAAATGGAAGGCAATACGATTTACCGCTACCGGGGCAATTATTCTTATTTTCTGGAAAAACGCCAGGACCGGATGGATTCGACGCCGCGGTGGTTGAAAAGGCCAAA
>CAWBQO010000005.1:120000-181808 GCA_963790965.1 uncultured Bacteroidota bacterium | reverse complement strand
ACGATGACGACCTTGTTGACCTCACTGGATCCGTCGTGCAGGAAAAGCGCCCGGCCTTCGACATACGGTGCCGCATGTTGCACGTCGCTGAGTGCCACCGAGAGGGCAACCAGGCTGTCGGCCGTCGCTGCCGGGATGCCCCGCGACTCGACGGCGGTGATGCGGACGTGTGGATCCAGCGAGACGAGAAGGTCGCGAACGAAATCGTAGAACCCGTTCATGACCGAGAGCACGACGATCAGCGCCGCCACGCCCAAAGAAACGCCGGCGATGGAGATGCCGGTAATGGCCGAGATCATCGTCACCTGCTTGCGACTGACCAGGTAGCGGCGGGCGATGAGAAGACGGTAGTTCATTCGGAAAGCCCGCATTGCAGGGTGTGGCGAAACACAAGTTCGCCGGCCGCCCGCGCCTCCAGGCGCACCCGGCGGGGTTTGAAGATACGGCAGCCTCAGAACAAACGGCTGCGACGGTAGGTTGCAACCGCATCCGTTCTACATCAGCCTGCGCGTATGCCTTTCGCACGTTTTCTCGCCGTGCTCCTTCTTGTCTGCGTATCGCTCCTCGCGCGGCCGCTGGCGGCGCAGGAGGCGGCAGGTCGGGACAACGAGTTTGGAACCGGCGCAGGCTTCGAAGTCATCTTGACGAACAGCGGCTTTGGTCTCGGCGGCTACTACAAGCACGCCGTCTCGCCCGCGTCCTCTCTCTTCGCAGAGGTGAGTTTTGCGCCCGGAAAAGACGAGCGGGAGTTCAAGTTTAGCAACTACTTCCGTTCGACCATTCCGAACAAGGCCAATTATCTTCTTATAGCGCCGGTGCAGATTGGCGTCCAGCGGAGGCTTTTCCGGAACGAGATAGAAAACAATTTCCGGCCGTTTCTGCAGCTTGGTGCGGGTCCGTCATTCGGATGGGAGTATCCGTACTTCAGAGACTGCAACGATGACGGTCGTTTCGACTCGAACACGCCGTGCGAGTCCGGGGGAAACGAGAAGTCGTACGATGCCATTACGGCGCTGCCGAAGGGAGCGCTGCGAGTGGGTTTCGGAGGGAGCCTGTTTGTGGGCGCGCATTTTGGAAGGAGCCGACGGGCGGTGCAGAGCGTCCGTGTGGGCTACACGTTCTCCTATTTCGGACGGGCGATTCAGCTTCTCGAAAAAGACGTGCAGGGAAGCGCGCAGCACTACTTCGGCACGCCGTCGGTAGGACTGCTCTTTGGCCGCCTTTTCTGACGATCGTCCGAGACTGCGGTTGAGCGTGCGCCTTCCGGATGGCACCCCCAGATTAGTGGATGCCGGCCGTGTGAGCGCCGCTACGGGACTACACGACCTGTACCGACAACTCGATTTCCGCACAGCGCCGGAGAACGGCTTCCGAGACGCCGGAGTCCGTGATGACGTGATCGACTTCCGTTACGCCGCAGATGCGGCTGAAGCCGCGACGGCCGAACTTGGAAGAGTCGCAGAGCACGACAACCCGCTGCGCAGCGCGGATCATGGCCTGGTTGAGCGAAGCTTCGAGCGCGCTGCGTGTGAACGGCCTGATTATGGACTATCCTGATCGCGCGGTGCGGCTCCGCAGGGCCTGATCCTTATCTGCGTTCACCGGCCACTCGAATAGCGCAGAAACGTCCCACCGCCTCTCGCACCAGCGCGCCGTCCGCCATTTCGATCTGTAGGTTGCCGAAAGAGGATGCCCAGTCTCCGATGAAGCCCGTCGGGGTCACGTATGTAATGCTAAAATCGAACATCGGGAGATCGAAGCCCATTGCGCCGGCGACATCTCCGGAGAGCCGGAGCATCCTTTCCGACGGGTCGTAGCGCAGGCCGGGCCGCTCGGGATCGGTGGATTCAAGATCGGACGGGCAGGCCAGAGCCGCTGCTTCGCAGTCTCCCTTCATGAAACCGACAAGGGGATATCCGTTAATGAACGCCGAATCTATACGGGCGGGTTCGTAGAGCGGCTCCCACCATAGGGTCAGCGTGGACTCGACCGGCTCGGCCATTACATGAAACGTGGGAATCATGATCAACCAGTACGTGCCGACGAGGTCGCGGGGGTTGCTGCCCTCGAACGCTCGAGCGCCTGCAGCCAGCGAATCGGGACACAGCCCCTCCAGGCCCTGCGCCTGAGCGGAATGGCCGATCACGAGCGCGATAATAAGGGCAGCTACTCTTGACATCGGGTTCTCACTCCTGTGGCTCCTTCCACTCGTCCGTCTCCATGGCACCGGAAGGTGGCCGGGTACTCGCGTAACGCTCTGTCCTGGTTCTTCGCAGATGACCAAGAAGCGTGTGTAGCTACAATCTAACTAATTCTGCACTAAGATGTTATCGTAGGCGCAGCAAAGAATTTTCCTCTTCGGTACCCTTATGCCAGCACGATTTCTTTCCTGAGACGGGCGACGGGGATGCCGAGCTGCTCCCGGTACTTTGTCACGGTGCGGCGGGCAATCTGGAAGCCGCGCTTTTCGAGCATGATCGCGATCTTCTGATCGGACAAAGGCCGCTTCTTGTCTTCTTCCGAAATAATCGTGTCGATGATGGCCTTAACTTCCTTGTTTGAGACCTCCTCGCCGGAATCGGTCGAAAGTCCCTCGGAGAAGTAGTACTTGAGTTCATAAACGCCGAACTCAGTCTGAACGTACTTGCCGTTCACGACGCGGCTGATGGTGGATATGTCCATCTCGATGCGTTCGGCTACGTCCTTCAAGATCATGGGACGCAAGAACCCTTCGCCGAACTTGAAGAAGTCCTGCTGAAGCTCCACGATCGCGTGCATGACCTTCATCATGGTCTGCCGCCGCTGGTTGATGGAGTTAATGAACCAGCGCGCCGCCTCCATCTTGTTCTTCAAAAACTGCTTCGTGTCCGTGTCGTACCCGTTGCGCGACTGAGGCTGTCCGCGCTTCTGATCGTCGGAGAGGCGCTGGAGCATGGACTGGTAATGGCGCGAGATGCGCAGCTCGGGTGCGTTGCGGCCATTGAGCAGAATGATGAACTCCTCCTCTTCGTAACGGACGGTGAAGTCGGGCGTGATGTAGTTCTGCTGCGCGGAGAACTCGCCTTCGCCGGGCTTCGGGTTCAGCCGCTGGATGAGGTCGAAAGCGTCCTTGAGACCTTCCCCGCTCACGTCGAGCTTTTTTTGGATGCTCTCGAAATGCTTCATGGTGAACTGCTTGTAAGCCTTCTCCAGCATTTCAATGGCCACGTCGACGCCCGGGGTGTCGTCGGGCATGCTGTATAGCTGCACGAGCAGACATTCCTGAAGGTCGCGGGAAGCGATTCCAACGGGATCCAGGTTCTGAACGCGCTTGAGCACCTGCTCCACATCCTCGTCCGTCACGATGAGTCCGTAATTGAACATCACGTCGTCCATAACCGACTCGAGGGGCCGTCGGAGATAGCCGTCCTCGTCTATGGAGCCGATGATCTGTTCGGCCACGACGCGCTCGGTTTCGTCGAGGTGGAGGAAGGAGAGTTGCTCCGTCAGATGCTCGGTCATGCTCGTGCGCGCCGGCATCGGCATCTCTCGGCGGTCCTCTTCGTCGCTCTGGTCGACCCTCGCCTTATGACCGTAGAGGTCATCGGCGTTGTTGAGGTACTCGTCCCAGTCGTACTCTTCTTCTTCGCGCTGTTCTTCCTCGCGTTCGGCCTCGGTAGCCGGTTCGTCCTCCGTGGCCGTTTCCTGCTCTTCCTCTTCTTCGTCGCCCTCTTCGAGGAGCGGGTTAACCTCCATTTCGGCCTTGATGCGCTGCTCGAGGGCAAGCGTAGGCAGTTGCAGCAGCTTGATGTATTGAATCTGCTGCGGCGAAAGCTTCTGCTGAAGAGATTGTCTTTGCTGGAGGTTTAACATGGTAGAATCAGGCTACTGCGCCGGAGCGCCGGCCATGGCCGGCCCTGGAGCATCCTCCGAATAGATGCCGAGTGCTTTGCGCCTCTCGTCGAGCGCGACGGTGAACTTCTGGTACCACTCGGATCCATAACGGCGTTCGAGCGGCACCCGCAGATAGTCGGCAAGCTGGCTCGCCGTTCGCCGTCCGTGCCGGCGCGCGGGCGAACACAGCGGGATCGACTGGTAATTGATCACTTCCAGGTCGCCGTACTGCTCGATGCGCAGCGGGTAAAGGTGGCAGGAGATCGGCTTTTCAAAGTCGAGCTTGCCTTTGTGGAATGCCTGCTGGAGGGAGCATTTGGCAATGCGGCCGTCGTAGACAACGAACACGCACTCGGCACCGCCCACGCATGTGGTAGCGTAGCGATCCGGCCCGGTGCTTTCCCAAACACCGTCGCGCTCGATCACGCGGAGGGCTTCCGGACGCAGGTGCGGCGCGACGACGGGCAACGCGCGCTCCAGCGCTTCGCGTTCTTCGGCGAGCACGGGTGCGCCCGAGTGTCCCTGCACGCAGCAGCCTCCGAGGCAGCCCGCAAGATTGCAGGCGAACGGCGCATCGAGCAGTTCGTCTGAGATGAGGATATTGTCGACAGCAAACATAATGCCTTAAACCTATAGAAGACGGAGGGATTTTGCAAGCGCAATCGCGCGGAGTGCCTGTAAATTCGCTGGACCTCCCGCGGATAGCTTAGCCGAACGCCCACGCCTTGGGAAATTCGCTCTCGATCAATCCGCCGCCTGAAGCGTCCATCCGGAACAGCCCAACTCCCAGTATAAACTCATCATAACGCACGATCACGTATCCTGTGCCGGTGCAATGCTGCGCCTTGTCCGCCGTAACGAAAATCGGCTTGCGGAGGAGATAAGCGTCCGCATCGGCGCGGCTGACATCAACGGTGTTGCGCGTCGCCAGCGGGCCGAAGGCGAGGGCGGCGGCGGTGGTGGGCTTGGGAAAGCGGCGGTGCGTGCGCACGAGGATCAGGCCCGTGCTCGCGGAAGGCGGCCTCGCGGGTGGATCGTGCCCGGCGCAGACGATCGAGACGTACTTGTCCGACGGCCTCAGTATCTCGTACGGCTCAAATGCGGAGGGCGGCACGCCGAACTCTTCCTCCCAGTAGCGGATCCATACCTGACGCTCATCTCGTGATACAACGGGCAGAAGAGGGGAAGAGCGCATCAGGTGGCCTTTTGCAAAAGTGCGACGAAGAAGCCGCCGGTGTCGTTCATGTGCGGCCAGATGCGAAGAGCATTGGAGAGTAAAGGATGAAGCGCGCGGCCTTCCCAGTCGGTCAGCCCCGGCGCGCCTCTTAGCCCGGCACCGTCGATGGGCACCACGGAGAGGCTCTCCCCCTCTGCGCTGCCCAGCAGTTCGTGCAGCACGCATTCGTTCTCTTCCGGGGCAAACGTGCAGGTCGAATAAACGATGCGGCCTCCGGGTCGGCAGCGCGCTGCGGCGCGTTGGAGTATTTGCGCCTGCAGGTGCGCGAGACGGCAGGATTGCTCCTTTCCTGCGGTGCTGAGCACGCGCGGGTGCTTGCGAACCGTGCCCTCGCACGAGCACGGCACGTCTGCCAGGACGCCGTCGAAATGACCGGCGCGCATGGGGTACCGGGCGGCATCCATGCAGGTGGTCGTGACGTTAAGGATGCCGAGCCTTGCCGCGCTTCGCCGCAGCACGTGAAGTCGACCGTCGCTGCGGTCGTTGGCGACCAGCGTTCCCCGGTTGTGCATCCCCACCGCCATTTGCACGGTCTTATTTCCCGGCGCGGCGCACAGGTCGAGGATGCGTTCTCCCGGCAGCGCGCGCAGCAGCAGGGGCGGGAGCAGCGACACTTCCTCCTGCAGGTGGTAATGCCCCGTGCGATAGGCGAGCGTCGTGCCAGGCGTATCCGGTCCATCGTACCGGAAGGCACCCGGCAGCCACGGGATCGGCTGTAGGGAATAGCCTTCCCCTTCCATCCATTT
This sequence comes from uncultured Bacteroidota bacterium, assembly GCA_963790965.1. Lineage (GTDB taxonomy): Bacteria > Bacteroidota > Rhodothermia > Rhodothermales > DASSAV01 > CAWBQO01. Next base: position 175,952 of record CAWBQO010000005.1, on the reverse strand, counting down.
GGAGAGCTGCGCCGGTGTCGTCCGCAGCGTATTCGTCCAAAGGCACGTTGGTAGAGGGCGCTCCGTCGCAGCGATAAACGCGCCCCAATCATCGACAATGGACCGGTAGCGCTCGAAAGGATGCGTCACGGTAGTCTACCTCGGATCCAGGCTGAATACGCCGGCGCTCTGCAGCCTCGCGCCAATGCTGAAGCTCGCGACGCTTCGCACGTCTGTCACGCCGGGCTGATGGTTGGCGTCTTCGAGCGCGTTCACCCCGACGTTCAGCCTGGCCCACCACCAGGGCGAGGGCTGATAGCGAAGTTCAAGCGAAGGGCGGATCGTGCGCTCCACGGTACCGTTAAGGATGAAGTCCACTTCGCCAGTTTTCGGGTAAGGATTGCTGATGCGCTCCTCTCCCTGCCAGAGCGCTTGCAGCTTCGGAGTTGCCGTAAGGCCCCTGACCAGTCGATCGAGGTAGACGTTAGCGTGCAAGGTCAGGAGAAGGAAGTCGTTGTACTGCATCCCGAGGCCCCGGTTGAGGTAGAGATAACGTCCTTCCGGCTGATGGGTGTTGTAGACGCGCGCAGACGCAGCGGTCAGCGACGCGCTCGCATCCCAGATGGCCCCTCGGGGGGCATACGCGAGCGCCCCGAAGAGGGCAAACGATCCCGGTTCTCCGCTCGACCCCATGAGGTCGTAGTCGTCGATGAGCAGCTGTCCGGTGAGCGTAAGCCGCCGATGCTGCGCCCACAGCAGGCCGGCCAGCATTCCATTGTTTTCGTCGTTCTTCGGCGTATTGTCTACTTCAAAAACGAAGGCCTGCAGCGGATTGAGGAACTTGAGCGAGAAGCCTGCACCCGGGCTGGAGTACAGCGTAGATTCGAGGATGCTAAGGGTCAGCTTTTTGGATGGTCGCCAGTCGAAGCGGTGGGCGGAGATGAACCGCCGGATGCTTCTCGCGCGCTCATCGGCGGGCAGGCTCCCGACGGTGCCTGTAAACTCGCCGCCGGGCGTGGCGGCATCCAGCTCCCCGACGAACGAGCGGAGCGCGAAGCGTTCACCGCCGAGGCGCAGCGTGAGCACGTCATACGGCACGGGATTGTCGCTCACGATCACACCCTCCGAGCCGGCGGTGCCCCAGTGCTGGCGAAAGCGTCCGACATAGAGGTCCGCAAACCGGCTGTTGTAGCCGACATAGCTGTCCTGACTGCGGATATAGAGGCGGTTGACGGCGTCGAGTCCGTCCGGGTCGACGTCGTAGTAGACATCGTGTCGCAGGGCGATCCGGGCAATCAGCCCTTTCTTTTCGATAAAAAGGTGGCCGTCTGCCCACGGGAACAGCCGCATGTCGCCGAGGACGAACGTCGGGTCGCCCGCATCCGTGTAGCGCAGCGGATCGAGCCGGTCGTTGTTGGTGGCGTCGAGTCCGGCACCAATATCGCCGCCGATGACGACCTCGCCCGGCCCTGGTTCAGCGATGCGGATCAGCCGCTGGAGGAGTCGTACCCAGCGCAGTTCGACGGGCGACAGGTCGCTAAGAGGAATGCGGCGAAGGGCTTCTGCAACGGGTCCTTCCGCATACGGGAGCGCCGTTGGATTGAGTTCAAGCAAATAACCGCGAGTCTGCAGCGCAGCGATGTAGTCATAGCTCCAGTGGCCGACCGGCAAAAGGCGGCTGCTTTGCGCGTGCGCGGGCACGGGACCCAACAGCAATGCCGTGAGGCCAACGATCAAGACGGAGAATAGGCGACGAAGGAGGAGCATCGAAGAGACCAGGATCCGGCGGATAGAGGCTGCAAAGATAACCCGCTCATCCGACAAGTGCCCACACCGAACGGGAGGCCAATTATTCGGCGACTGCGAGAACGGCCAGGTCCACCTGCCGGGCACCCGACGCGAGCAGCGACGCCCGGGCTGCGTTCAGCGTAGCCCCGGTCGTGAGGATGTCATCCACGAGCAAGAAGTGGCGGTTCTTGACGCGATCCGCGCCGGCGACGGCGAAGGCCCCTGCGACGTTTCGCTGCCGCTCGTCCGCGCTCAAGTGCGTCTGCGTTTTTGTTGAACGCACGCGAGCGAGCAGGTTGTTGTCCACCGGGCAGCCGAGCGTTTCTCCGATGCCGCGGGCGAGCATTTCCGCCTGGTTGTACCCGCGCTCGTAGCGCCGCGCAGCGTGTAGCGGCACCGGCAGGACAGCGTCGGGCGGGGGGCCGTCGTACTTCGCGCCGATGAGTTTACCAAGAGTGCTTCCGTAGGTGGGCCGGTTACCGTACTTTAGGGCGTGGTGGAGCGACTGAACCGGTCCGCCCTGTTCAAACCGCCAGAGGACCATAACCGTCGCTGCCGAGACGGTGCGCGCGGCGAGACGGCAAAGGTCGGTGTCGTCGACCGAAGAAGCGTGCCGGAGGCAAGCGGGGCAGAGTGGAAGGAGAAGGTCCGGAGCCGGCCGGCCGCAGTGAACGCACACGCGCGGGTAGGCAAGGTCGAGCAGGCCGGCGGCGAGCAGCTGCGCGAAACGGACGAGCCAAAAAGAGCGCAGGCGTACGTTCATCGTGCGGAAAGGGTAAAAATATGGGGCGAGGTCCAACCTATTTGCCTTACACCGACGCGGGGTGAGCGAAAAGTCGTATTATGAAGGCCCCCCGCCTCCTGAGCGGCGGAGAGTTGGACGGCCCATTCGCCGCCGGCTCGTTTGTCTTTCACCTTCAATCCTCGTAAGCTACAGCATGGCGAAACGACGCGGAATGCTGATCAAAAATACAAATCCCCGGCTCGTAGAAATCGAGATGGGGACTCGTTTTATTCGGTTGGAGCCGGGTGAAGAACAGCTTGTCACGGCCCGTGAGGTGCGCGATCCGATTCTGCGGGAGCATCTTCAGGTGCGGGCGGTCTCGATCGTCCGCCCGGCCAGCGAAGAGGAGGAGGCTGAACTCGTCCGCAGGCTCGAAGAAGAGGCGGGCGAAACGTCCGAGGACGTGCAGGGCGAGGCGACCGAGCGCCCGTCATAGTTCGACGGCGGCTTTGATGCGCGCCCGTTTTTCGGCGCTCCAACGCGGCCCTCCGGTGGGAGGGCGTATCCCGCAATCAATGAACGTTCTGTACCTCGAGCCGTGGTATGGCGGCTCCCACCGCAATTTTATGGACGGCATGGAAGCCGTCAGCCGCCACACCTATTCTTCAGTGACCATGGCGGCGCGGTTCTGGAAGTGGCGAATGCACGGCGGTGCCGTCACGATGGCGAAAAAGGCGCTCCAGGCTGCCGCTGACGGGTTTAAGCCGGATGTGATCTTCGCGACGAGCATGGTCAACGTACCTGCTTTTCTCGCGCTGACGCGAGGCGCGTTCGCCGAGACGCCGGTCATTCTGTACTTCCATGAGAACCAGCTGACCTACCCGCTTGCTGCGGGCGTCGAACGGGACCATACGTACGGCTACATCAACTATCTCTCTTGCCTTGCGGCTGACCGGATCGTTTTCAATTCGCGTTTCCACTACGAGAGTTTCATGGAGGCGCTGCCGATGTTGCTGCGCGCGTTTCCGGATTATACGCATCTCAACACGGTCCAGGAGATTCGCGCACGGTCCGAGGTGTTGCACCTCGGCATGGACCTGCGGGGGCATGACCGTTATGCGGCCGAGTTTCCGGCGCACTCTTGGGGCCCCGGCATGAAGCCGCCCATCGTGCTCTGGAACCAGCGCTGGGAGTACGACAAGAATCCGGAGGGTTTTTTCCGCATCATGAACCGGCTGGACGACGCGGGGCACACGTTCCGACTGCTGCTGGCCGGCGAGCACTTTGAAGAACGCCCGTACGAGTTCGACAAGGCCTTCGAGCGTTATGCAGAGCGCATCTTGCACTACGGTTACGCCGAAGATTTCGAAGAGTACAGCCGGCTGCTCCATCGGGCGGACCTGGTGGTGTCCACTTCGATTCACGAATTCTTCGGGATCGCTATTATGGAAGCGATCTACTGCGGATGCCACCCACTGCTTCCGAACCGGCTCTCATATCCCGAGTTGATTCCCGAGTCGCTCCACCGGCCCTTGCTGCACGCGCCGATCCTCTACGATGACGAAGAGGCGCTTTTCCACATCCTCGCCGGCATTCTGAAAGGAGAGGAGCGCCCGCTGCCCGTACAGACGCTTCGCGGCATTCCCGAACACCTCGACTGGCAGCAGCACGTGCAGCTTTTCGACGACCTCATAGAGGACGCCGCAAAGGCAGAGAGAGGGTAAGCAGGCGCGTAGCGACTGCGGTCGGTAATCCGTGCTTCTCTGCCCCATCAGGGCTATAGATTTGAACGCGATAGCGGACCGGTTCGCCCAAGGCCACCGTGTTGTCTGTTGGTTCGATTGTTACGCGACCGATGGGCGGAATGACCCTCACGGCGTTTCCTGAGAGACCGTTGTAACAAGGTGAAGCCGGCCCGACAAAAAAATCAATCTGAATCGAACAAAAGGCGGCTTTAAGCAAGGCCGAGATGCTTCGCTTCGCTCAGCATGACACGCGGGTAAGGTACTGCCTTCCTTGTGGTCCTTTAATTATCGCCATCTCCAACATCCCTACTTGTCATCCTGAACGCAGTGAAGGATCTGCCCTTTACGAAAGCTAAGAGGCTGTTGACTTGCTATTGGTGGGATGTAACGCGGATATTCGGGGCCGTGTCTATGACTGGAATGCGGCCTAACACCCCCTTGAATCCCCCTCAAGGGGGAGGTTGCGTTTGTACGTTGGTCCGTATCGCCAGCCGCAAACAGGGCGTTCTATTGCTTCAGCAGGCTCCAAGTAAAGATATTAAGAGCATGCTCTATTCTTTCCTTTGAACGGTTGCGGATGAATGATGCCGAGCGCATCCTTTGTCTCTTTACGAAGAATAGAGGGCGCTGTATGGCAGCAAACGTCGGTAGAACACGGTCCGCATTTTATTAGCGTGAGTGAGGCGAGCGCACGGCAGGTACATCTGGGACACTTACCCCACTACATTGCGCAGGAGCTGAGGGATACGCCCAGAGCGGCGGGAAAAAGACGCAACCCTGCACGTTCAGGGCATTCGTCAACCGCCCGCCCCGGCGGTGGACGGGCCGCTTTGCCGGCGAACGGCGCCGTGGCCGATGGGGGAAGGGCCGTTTGCCTTCTCGGAATACCAGCCGTGGCGTACGCTGCCCGCCACGGCGCTGCAATGCGTCGCGTGTACTTGTGCGGGTCCGGGGGTCGGGTAAACCCGGTCGTGGAAGTAATACGCTCCACCCGAGGCCACGCCAACGTTGCGCCAAAAGACGGTGGTTTCTTTTGGCGGAGCTTCATACCTTGTTCACAAGAAACCCCTTGACGGCGGCGAGGCTCTTCCCGCAAGCCGGTTCTTACGCCGCCCATCCCTCACCTGCCCGCGCCTATGCCTATTCGGCTCCTTGTCTCGCGCAGCGCCTCCGCGGACGCGCCGGATGAGTACGTTTTTTCGCAGGAGCGCGTCGTGCTCGGCCGCGACAGCGCAGCGGACCTCACCCTCCCGGATCAGCAGCGGGTCATCAGCAAGCAACATGCTGAGATTAAACGCTCCGGGGATGCTTACGAACTTTGGGACCTCGGCAGCAAGAACTTCACCTACCTCAACGGGAAACGGGTGCAGGCGGGCATCCCGTACGATCTCCGGACCGGCGACGCCGTTCGTCTGGGCGAGTTTGAGGTCACTTTCGAAGTGACGTTTGCGGACGCTCCTGCCGAGGATCGTACGGTTTTCGACGCAAGTTTCGCCAACCCGTTCGAGGACGATGCGGCTGCCTTTGTCAAGGCGCTCTCCGCGCTGCGCACCCGCTTCGAGCGCGAGCAGCCCGCGCGACGCGCCGACGCGCTCGTGGATGCGCTTGAACGCGCCGGCGCCGCCTCCGGAGAGGATGAAGTGGACGTGATCATTGCGCGCGCGTTCGGCCCGGCCGCAGCTTCGCCGTCCTTCGGTGCGTATGTCGATATTCCGCCGCAGCCCGCGGCCGAGCCGGCACCCTACGCGCGCGAAGTCTACGCCGCGCAGCCGCCTTATGCGGCAGCCTTTGAGTCGCAGAAAGGGGTCGCGCCGGCAACTGACGCCGAGAGCGGACCGCTGCTCGACACGTTTCTCCGGCTCTTCGTGCGCGTCGCCGGGATGCCGGGGCAGTTCCGCAACGAGTTCATTGGCCAAACTATACGCCACACCGCTGACTCCGCTGCGCTCTTCGGCGGCGATGCGGACGCGCTGCGCGATTACCTTACCGAAGCGGTGCCCGCCGAAGAGGCAGAGCGCCGCCGCGCGCAGGTCGAGTCCGTTGCCGAAGATCTCGCGCTCCACCAAGTGGGACTTCTGGACGGCTACCGGGCGTGCGTTCAGCAGGGCACGAAAGCGCTGCTGGATGAGATGGACCCGGAAGCGATTGAAGAAACTGTACGACAGCAGGGTGCCCTTAACCAGCTCTCCTCGCTCCACCGAAAAGCGCGCGTGACGGACCTATTGATCGAGAAGAAGCACGAGCTGGGCGGAGAGGACTGGTCTGTGGCAGAGCGGCGGGTATTTCGCCCTGCCTTCATCAAAGCGTATCTATCGCGGCTCACGAGCCGTAAGTAATCGGTCCATCGGGTAATATGACTAAAATCTTAAAGAGCAAAGGGATACTGGCGGGTGTGCTGTTGGTCCTTGCGGGCTGGTCCGTGGGCTGCAAAGGTCCAATGGAGATGACGCTTCGGGGCGGCCCGGACATGAATAGCGGCGGAAACGCTGCCGTGGTGCGCATCTACGAGCTTTCAAACAACACAAAGTTCACCCGCTCCACAGTGGAGTCCTTCTGGCGCAGCGACGAGGAGGCGCTTGGCAATGAGCTTCTCCGGCCGACGCAGGAGTACGTCATTTATCCCGATCAGGCCCGGGAGATAGACTTGAAGATCGAAAAAGACGTTAAATACATCGGTGTTGCGGCAGATTTGCGCAATCCGGTGGCGGATAACTGGCGCGCCATCTTTCCGGCCAAAGAGGTGAAAGGAAAGCGCGTTAGCGTGAGGGTTGGAGAAACCGGCCTTATCGTCGATACGGAATAGGTCCCGTCCACCGGCGCGCCTGCCGGTTTCCTGGACGCTTTGTTAGAGCAGTTCCCGGCGTTTGGGCAGCGCCTGTGGGAGAGTTGCGCTCTATTCGTTCCTGAGCCGGAAGGTTCATCAAGCTTTCAGGGGTATGCATGGCGTATGAACGCAGGCGGGTCGTGTGGTTCGAGGGCATGACGCTCGATCCGCACCATCTGCAACAGTGGGATCGTTATCAGGAAGGCACGCTCGACGCGCGCTTCCGCTCGATGACGCCCTTCGATTACGGCTTGCTCCGGCTGCGCGTCGACCGGGAAGCGCTTGCCAACGGGCAGTTTGCGCTTCAGAAGGCGAGCGGCGTCCTCCCGGATGGCTTTGTCTTCGATTTTCCCGATTCAGAGCCTGTCCCGGCCCCTCGCAGCATCCAGGAGCATTTTGCGGCCACCGACGACGTGATGCCGGTCTTCCTCGCGCTTCCGCTCGAGGGCGTGAGCGGCGGTAGCTTCGCGCTTCAAGGCAGTGCCGCAAGCCGCGAGACGCGCTACCGGGCGGACACCATGGTCGTCTCGGATGCCAACACCGGAGCGGATGACCGGCCTATCGAGGTCGCTTTTCCGAATCTGCGGCTTCGTCTCGGGCGCGAATCGCTAACAGACTACACCACTCTGCAGATCGCGGAAGTGAAACGAGGGCCGACGGGCGAGTTCATACTGAACGAGTCGTTCATTCCGCCTTCCTTGAGCATTGCGGCCTCCGATCGGCTTCTCACGATAGCGCGCCGCTTGCTTGAAGTGCTGGTTTCCAGAGGCGCAGCAATGACGGAAAGGCGCCGGAACATCCTCGCGCAGCGCGAGCTTTCGCCGGCCGACGTTGCTACGCTGGGCCTCTCGGGTGCCATCAGTGGGGCCACGCCGCTGCTCAACCACTTCCACAGTCTGGCGGAAGGGCATCCGGAAAGCCTTTACAGGTTACTGCTCGGGCTGGCCGGGCAGCTATCCAATTGGGTGCTCGATTCGCAGATCAGCCCCCGCGACTTTCCCGTGTACGACCATGCGCGTCCGTCGGCGTGCTTCAACGCCATGGATGAAGCGCTGCGCGAGCTGCTCGGCACCGCTGCGCCGAGGGCGAACTACACGCTCATTAAGTTGGAGCGGGTTCGGGAGGGGCTTTTTATGGCTCGCATAGATCGTGACACCCTCGAGCGGTCGCAGCTTCTTCCTGATGGCGCGCAGCGAGCGACATGCGGAGGAGATGCTCGTCAGCGAGATTCCAAAAATGCTGCGCATTGCGTCTCCGGAGACGATCGACGCGGTGCTTCGCAGCTACACCCGGGCGCTGGTGGTCGAGCACACGAACCGGCTTCCGCCGGGCGTTCCGATGGACGGGCAGGCGAACTATTTCCAGGTGCAGAAACGGGGTCCCTTCTGGGATGCCGTGGTCGAGAGCGGCGCGCTGAGCCTGTTCATCCCTGCCGAGTTTGCGGAAGTGAACATACAGCTCATCGCGGTCGACAGGCCGTAGCCACTGACCAAGTACCATGCTAAAAACCGCCGAAAGACCGACTCAGTCGGAACCGCCGCCCGTCCTGTTCGACGAGACGCAGAAGCAGCGCCTGGCGGAGCTTTACGCCCCCTGTTACGCGCTCGCGCTCCAGCTCCGCGAATCCGGAGAGTTTGGCGACGCCGATCTGTTGCGCCGCCGCGTCAAGCAGCTGCTGGATCTCTCCGAGCGTGACGCCGCGCGGCTGGGCTTTATGCCGCAGGACGTGCAGTCGGCCTCGTTCGCCCTCGTGGCTTTGCTCGACGAGACGATTCTATCCTCGGAATGGTCGGAGAAGGACCGCTGGATCGCCCGCCCGCTGCAGCTCGAGCGGTACAACAGGTACGATGCAGGGGAGGAGTTTTTCGTGCGCCTCGACGGGCTTCAGTCGCAGCCGACACTCCATGCGGATGTGTTGGAGGTTTACTACCTGTGCGTAGCACTCGGCTTCAAGGGTAAATACCTTCTGTACGATCAGGAGCGACTGCGGCAGGTGGTCGAGGACGCGCACAGTCAGCTCTGCAAGGTGCCCGGCATGAAGGTGGGGCCGCTTTCGCCGCACGGCCGCCCTCGCGGGCAAGCGGCGAGTGAGGTCCGAAGCAAGCTGCCCCTCTGGGTGATCCTGGCTTTCGTTCTGTTCGTCGCGCTCGGCGCGTGGTTCACGGCGCAGGTGCTGGTGGAACACCATGCCGACCGCGTCGCCGCGGCAATCGAGGCCGAGCCAAGGACGACACTTACGCCCTGAACTATTTTTCTCGTGTTGAACTCCCGCGGGTTTTCGTTATGAGACGCATCTTTTCTTTTCTGAAGAGCGCTTACTTCTTGATCGGCCTCGGTGTCGTCTTCCTGATCGCCCTGGTGCTGATTCTCGGGGCGGCGCTGGCATGGCCGATCACTGTGCAGTTTCTCGCGATCATCGGCATTCTGCTGATCTGCGTCGTGGCGCTCGCCGTCGGGGTGATGCGCGCGGGCAAGAACGCGGCGCTGATCGAGCAGTCGCTCAAGATGCAGGGGCAACAGCAGCGCCTCAACACGCGCCCGGACCGACAGCCGGAGATCGATGAGCTGCAGAAGCAGTTCGACGCCGCCATTCAGCGCCTCAAAGAGTCGCGGCTCGGAAGGGGGCGCAGTGGGAAGAACGCGCTCCATGCTTTGCCGTGGTATATGTTCATCGGGCCACCCGGCACGGGCAAGACCACCGCCATCGCGAACTCGGGGCTGAACTTTCCGCTCGGTGCCAACCGCATCCGCGGTGTGGGCGGGACGCGCAACTGCGACTGGTTCTTCACGGACTCGGCTATCCTTCTCGACACAGCGGGGCGCTACGTGACCGAACACGAGGATTCCGAAGAATGGCAGGCTTTCCTGGACATCCTGAAGAAGCACCGGCCCGGGCGTCCGGTGAACGGGATTGTGGTGGGCATCAGCATCGAAACGCTTGCGCAAGCTTCTTTCGAGGACGTCGAGTGGCACGCTTCGGTCATACGCGAGCGCATCGACGAGCTGCTTGGGCGGCTTGGGGTGCAGTTTCCGGTCTATCTGCTCTTCACCAAGTGCGATCTCGTAAAGGGTTTTGTGGAGTTTTTCGGGGAAATGTCGCGCAAAGAGCGGGAGCAGATATGGGGCAGCACGCTGGAGGCGGATCAGCTCAAGGAGTCCGATCCGAAGTCTCTCTTCGAGGAGGAGTTTGCGCGCCTCCAGGAATCGCTGTTGAACCTCCGGGACACGCGGCTTGCGCGCGCGATGAAGCGGGAGGATCGGCGCAAGGTCTACGTCTTTCCGCTCGAATTCAACATGGCCCGGGAGAATCTCGCCTATTTCGTCGGGAAGCTCTTCCAGCCGAATCCCTACCAGGAAAGCCCCATTTTTCGCGGCTTCTACTTCACGAGCGGCACGCAAGAGGGCGCGCCAATCGATCAGGTGATCGGCGCGGTGGCCCGGCGCTTCGACCTCTCGCCGACGAACGAGGCGCTGCCGGAGACGATGGAGGAGTCGAAGAGCTACTTCATCAAAGACCTGTTTACGGATGTCGTCATTCCGGACCGGTACCTCGCCCGCCAAACATCGAGGGTGGCCACGCGCGGCCGAATGGCCCGGGCCGGTGGCTCGGTGGCCGCGCTGGTCGTGCTCGTCCTCTTCCTGCTCGCCCTTTCGCAAGCGTTCTTGCGTAGCCGCGCGGATCTCAACCACATCCAGACGGCCGCCGCGCTTGTGGGCCCCGTACGCTGGGACGGCGGCGTGTCCACCTCGCAGGGGCTGAACTTCGTCGACGCGCTGCACGAGAACCTGGTCCAGATCGAAACGCGGGGCGTGCCGATCACGCAGTTGGGGCTTCACCGTACCGGGAGTGTCATGCCTCCCGCTCGCGACCTTTACTTCGATAGGGTCCGCAGCCTCGTTGAACAAACCACTTTCGACGGGCTGCGCCGCCGCATCTCGTCCGTGACCAGCCGGCCGGGACTACTTTCCGAGTCGGAGAGGGACTCCCTCTACAGCGATCTGCGGGCGTACTTACTGCTCACGAACGAAGCGCCACGGCTCTCAGAAGAAGTCAATCGCCGATTCCTGGTGCGCTACTCGATGGCGGCGGCGGGCCGCACGATCACCTCGCAGGCGTCCGCCGGCGACCGAGAAGCCATCAAGGCGCAGTTCGAGCGTCAGGCGCTCGCCTTCGCGGACGGCCTTGCGACCGGTGCCGTTCAGCCCTTCAAGCCGGATGCGGGCGTTCTCGCGATTGCCCGGCGGATGGTTTACGAGCCGCCGAGTGTGCAGCGTGTTTACGAACGCATTAAGGAGGAAGGGGAAGCGACGCTGCCGCCGATTACGCTTGCCGACGCGCTTCAAGGAAGGTATCTGGAACTCTTCGCCAACACGCCCGAGGTTTCCGGCATCTTCACCCACACCGGCTGGGACACGTACGTCAAGGACGCTTTCGACCGAGAGACGAAGGCCCCGGACCGGGTGGACTGGGTGATGGGCTACGTTGAAGCGGATCTCCCGGCCTCCATGCTGAACCAGGACTCACTCGCTTCGCAGTTGGAGCGAATCTATTTTAATGAATACGGGGCTGCCTGGGACCGTTTCCTGCGCGCCCTCGCCATCCTGCCGTTCCGGGATATGAACTCGGCGGCGCGCTTCCTGACCGACCTCGGCAACAGCTACGATTCGCCGATTCTGTATGCGCTTGCAACCGCCACGAATCAGACGCGCTACGATGCCGGGATCGTGGGAGAGGTTACGGGTCGGCTCGGGAATGTCGTTGAAAGGAAAGCGGATCAGGCCGGACAGCGGGTGCTCGGTGCAGACGGCAACATCGACCGACCAGACATGGCACCCGCGCTTCATCCGCTCGAAGTTCGTTTTAAGCGCCTGCACGATTTCGATGCCGACAAGGCCGCAAGCGGCGGGACTTCGCCGGCGCTCCTCCGCGCACTTGCGAGTCTGGCGGAAGTCGGCAACACGCTGAACGGCCTCTCCGGGGACCGGAGCAAGTCTGCCGACTACGTGCGCCAGATCACCGCATCGGACGGTGGCGAACTGAGAAGCCAGATTCAGACGATAGAAAGCGCCCTCGCGACGCTTGAGCCTCAGCTTCGGACGGCGCTTTTCATCAACCCGATAAAGTCCGCGTGGGCCACGGTGGTAAACGAAGGGCAGGCGCACCTCAACGACCGGTGGCAGGAAGAAGTCGTTGCACCTTATCGGGCGCAGATCGCAGGGCGTTACCCGCTCGACGCCGGCAGCACGCAGGATGTACCCGTTGGCGACTTCGAGCGGTTCTTCCAGCCGCAAACCGGCACACTCGCCACTTTCTGGACGCAGTACCTGACGCCATTCATGGGTGCGACGGGGAAGGGCGTCAAGACGTGGGAGGGGCGCGGCATTGCTGCTTCCCCGCAGACGATCAACGCCTACGAACAAGCGCGCCGCATCGGCGAAGGGCTTTATGACAGCGGTGTGCTGAAGCTCGATTTTGAACTACAGCCCGAGATTCCCGACCGAACGCCTTCGGCTCCAGCGGCAAGCCAGGTCGAGATCGACATTCATGGGCGCAATCTTGCCTATGCGATGGGGAGCTATCGTCCGTGGACGCCTTTTGTCTGGCCGGCACGTCCCGGCGCGGCGCTACGTCTTTCTACGCAGGAGGGGCCTGCCTCGGTCGAGTTCGAGGGTGACTGGGCCTTGTTTCGGATGCTGCAGGCTGCCAATACGCAGCGCGACGCGGCAACGGAGTACCACCTCGAGTGGCCGTTCCCCAACGGCGTCACGGTGCAGTACAGTCTCCGGACGCGCAGCACGAGCAATCCGTTCGCGAATGCGCGCGCGTTCTTCAACTTTGACCTGCCGCAAACACTCTAAACGCCTCGGCCAACGCAATCCATGATTCAACCGGCCTCATCAGCGATCCACGTAGACGCGTCCGCCGTAGCGCTCTTCGGCAAGATTCCGGGCCACGGGGATTTTGTTCGCCTGAACGCATCGGGAGCCGGGTTGCGGGCTCTGGACGAGTGGCTGCAGGAAGGGATGTATGCTGCGCGGGGTCGGACAGGGGCAGCGGACGGTGCGCAGTACGGGTTTGTCTTTAGCAGGCAGGGCGTGGGCGTGCCGCTTATCGGTGTCATGCAGATGAGCCGCGACCGCGTCGGGCGCGCGTACCCCTTTCTCTGCGCAACCGAAGTTGCCGAGCCGGGGATCGCTGCAGGCGAACTGCCGGAGCGACTTCGTTCTTTCATCAGCAAAGCGGGCAACCTGGTCGGGGACGCGGTATCCGGCGGAGTGGACTACCGGGACTTGCAGAACGAAGTGTTTGGCCGCTACCTGGGCGCTCAGAACGGGAGCGGGAAGGATCAGCCGGGGGGGCCGATGCGTCCGGCAGACCTGTTTTCGGAACTTTGGGGCACGTTCGAGGACGGGCGCAAGTACATGCTGTTCAAGAACTTGCTTGCCGTCATGATGCCGCTCGGGGGCCATGTTCCGCCGGGCTTCACGCTCGGACTTCGGTTTCCACTTCCCTCGTCGCCCGCCGAGGCCCTTCCCTTCTGGCTGCGCCTCTGCACCGTATTGTCAGGAGTCGGCGGTCCGGGTTCGTTCTTCTGGACGGAGAAGGCGGAGGGCCGAACGCCTTTTCTGATGGTCTTTCCGGGTAAGATATCGTCTCGAACGCTACCTTCGATCCTCTCGGACGGCGTTTCGAGTGAGCTTATTTGCGATCTCGTGAGGATGGGCGACGGCAACGCCGCCAGGGCCGCTCTCGAACTTCCGCCGGCTCTGGGCCGCGTGCTCGAGGACGAGCATGCCACCCTCGATGATGTTCTAAGGAGCCTCGGCACGTCGCGGCCCTTCGTATAAGCGCCTGATAGTGTAATTCATATAAGGTGTGACACAAGATGCGTGTTCACGATGCTTCGATTGACACTTGGCATTTGGTAAAGGCAGATCCTTCACTGCGTTCAGGATGATAAGCAGGGGTGTTGAAGGATGCGAAAAGCCAAGCAGCACGAGAAAAGCAGAACATCGTACCCGTGTCATGTCGGCGAAGCGAAGCATTTCAGCGTTGCTTCTGGTCGCTGTTGAATTCATTCGCATAGTCTTTATTGCCGGGCTTGAATTCGCCTTGTTTCAAAAGTCTCATCAGAGGCCGTTGATTTGCCATCAATGCACTGCCCATATTTGAGACGATATACGCGACTGAAGTGATGCCTAACACCCCCTTGAATCCCCCTCAAGGGGGACGTTGCGTTGGTACTTTGGTCCATATCGTCAGATATATACAGCGTGTTCGATTGTTTCAAAAGCTTTATAAGCGTCTCCTTGTATAAACTGCCTGGTGGTTATGGCCGAACTGTCTGATTCTTCTGTTGATTTGTCCGACTACGCCGAAGGCATGTTGGCACCCGTTCCGGGCAGCGAACCGGCCGGTAAGGACGTGCAGTACGACGACGACTTTCAGCGGCTCAAAGCCGAAATCGACAGCATGTCCTCCGCGAGCGGCGGCTCTGTGGACTTCGAAGAGGTAGCTGCGCTGGCCGAGAAGATTCTCGCCGGGAAATCGAAGGACCTTCGGGTGGCCTGCTACCTCACGGTGGCTCTCGAACGAACGCGAGGCGCTTCCGGGTTGGCGGATGGCCTCGCGGTGGTGGAGGGCATCACCACCGGATTTTGGGAGGCGCTTTATCCACCCGCCCGCCGGATGACTGGACGGCAGAATGCGCTTCAGTCGCTCTCGGACAACTTGAAGGAACGAGTCGCCGGGCTGAAGCCCGTCCTGGAGGACCGCGAGGTGTTGGAAGCGGCGCTTGCCCGAACGCGCGCGTTGCAGGTGTTCACGATGGAAAAGATGGAGGAGCAGGCACCAGCGCTCAGCGGCCTCTCCCAGGCCATCGAAGAGGTGCTCCGCCGCGTGCCGAAGCCCGCAGCTCCGGCGGCTGCAAAGGACACGAACGGCACGCCGGGAGCGCCTGCGGTTGCAGGAGGCGGGACGCAGGCGGCTTCTGCATCCGGCGAGATGACGGCTGCAACCGCGCTTCAAGCGGCCCGGCGGGCGGCGGAGTTCTTTTTCGCGAAGAGCGACGCGGACCCGCGGGCCTACCGATTGGCGCGGGCGATTGCTTGGGGACATTTCGCCCAGGAGCCGCCCGTACAGAATGGCAAGACGATGATTGAAGGGCCGGTAGCGCAGCGAGGCGCGTTCCTCAGCGGCCTCGTCTCGCAAGGCCAGTTCGCCCGGCTCGTCACGGAAGCCGAAAGTTCGCTGGCGGAATATCCCCTCTGGCTGGATCTGCAGCGCTTTAGCGTCCAGGGCCTCGACGCGCTGGGTGCCGATCATCACGCTGCGCGGGACGCGGTGCTCTACGACACCGCCGTGCTCGTCCGGCGATTGCCGGGCCTCGCGGACCTCGCCTTTGCAGACGGTATGTCCTTCGCCGATGCCGCCACCCATGCGTGGTTGGAGACAGATGTCAACGTTATACTCGGCTCAGGCGACAGCGGTGGGGCCGTGGCCGGCGGCGCAGGCGACGCGGCGCTCGACGAGGCTTACGCCGACGCTCGGGCGCTCCTCGGCAAAGGCGATGTGGCCGGAGCCGTGGCCCGGATGCGCCGGGATTCCGCTACGGACGAGGGCCGACTCTCGGGTTTTCGCCGGCAGCTTTACGTGGCGACGCTTTGCGTCGCGGGCGGCCGGGCCGACGTGGCGCTTCCGCTGCTCGAGCGACTCGACGCGGAAGTGTCCGCCCGGCGGATCGACGAGTGGGACCCGGCGCTTGCCCTCGAAGTCTGGATACAACTCTACCGCAGCTGCCGCCCCTCCGGCGATGCCGATGCCGGCGAGAAGGAGCGGATGAACGCGCGTGCGGGAGCTGTGTTCGAAAAGATCTGCGCCCTCGATACGGCGCGCGGACTTGCACTCGCAAGCGCACCAAGATAGCGCGAAAAAACTTGCATGGTGAAACAAGTATGCGCCAAAGATCCGTTGCTCCTTCATCAAAATTGCATACTTTGCGAATGCGCCGACCGAGTCCGCTCCCCCGGCGCGGCAGGCCATCCGTTCTGGCTGCCCTTGCTTCAGATGCGGCGTCCTGAGTAGCCCTTCCGGGCCGGCGCTGCACCCGATGTTTGTAAAGGCCGGTCGACCCCGCCGTCCAGCCGCTCATTCTGAACACGGTTTCGGAGCGCGAGACGCTGTTCTCGAACGCCGATCTGCTGTATCCCGCGGCTTCGTAGTCTGAAGCTTCCTTTCATCAGGCCGACAGATATCTTCCACACGCAGCGCATGAATGCTGCGCCAGTGGGAGAGGTGCGTCCGGCCGGACACCCGGTACCCCCGATGGCTCAGAGTTTTCAAAAAGAGAAACCCCCCGCCCGTATCAACCTCTTTCTGGAGGTGCAAAAGGGCAACGCCAAGCAGAAGCTCGAACTGCCGCATCGCATGTTGGTGACGGGCGACTTCAAGGGCAAAGAGGAAAGCACACCGCTCGAAGAGCGCGAGGTGATCAACGTCAACAAGGACAACTTCGAGTCGGTGATGAAGTCGCTCGACGTCTCCATGGAATCGACGGTCAAGAACAAGCTCAAGGGCGCTGGCGACGAGGACCTGAAGGTCAACCTCAAGATCGACAGCCTGAAGTCGTTTACGCCGGAGGAAGTGGCGCGGCAGGTGCCGGAGCTTAGCCGGCTGGTGGCGATGCGCAACCTGCTCCAGGACCTTCGAAACCGGGTCGTGAGCACGGCGCAGTTTCGCAAGCAGCTCGAAAGCATCGTGAAGGACAAAGACGCACTTGACCGCCTTACGGCCGAACTCGATCAGGTGGTCGCCCGAGACGCCGCTCCGCCGGATGCTCCGGCCGCTTGAGCGGCCTGTTGCGAAAGAAAGCGGTGTTTACCAGCGTTCATTTTATATTAGCAAGGGGTTATGGAAGTCAAACAGGAAGCCGGCGCGCCGGGCGTGGAGACCATCGAATCGAAGGATTCGCTCCTCGACAACATCTTTTCCCAGGTGGACATGACGGCGCCGAGCCACGCCGTCGAGATCAATGATTTTGGAGATGCCTACGCCAACTCCGAAAAACCCAAGGGCGACCTCATGGCCGCCGCCCTCCGGGTTTTCGTGGACGCGGTGGCGGATCTCGACCAGCCCGTCGAGCGGGTGGACAAGGTGCTGCTTGACAGCCTCGTTGCGCAGATCGACCACCAGATCAGCGAGCAGCTCGACGAGGTCATGCACCACGAGAAGTTTCAGCAACTGGAGTCGGCCTGGCGCGGGCTTAAGTTCCTCGTCGACCGGACGGACTTCCGGAAGAACGTGCGTATCGAGGTGCTGAACGTCTCCAAGGACGCCTTGCTCGAGTCTTTCGAAGACGCGCCGGAACTGATCCAATCTGCCCTTTACAAGCACGTTTATACGAACGCCTACGACCAGCCGGGTGCCGATCCCTACAGCACCATCATCGGGAACTACGAGTTCACGAACTCGCCGCAGGACGTAGCGCTGCTGACGCAGGTTTCGAAAGTGTCGTCGTCTGCCCACTGCCCGTTCATTTCGTCCATCGGGCCGAAGTTCTTCGGGAAGGATTCCTTTGAGGAGTGGAAGAAGATCCCGGACCTGCAGGCGTATCTCGGCACGGCCGAATACATGAAGTGGAACTCCTTCCGCGAGTCCGAGGACGCGCGCTATGTGGGCCTCACCTTCCCGCGGTTCATGCTGCGCCTGCCCTACGGCGAAGAGACCGTGGCGGTGAAGAGCTTCAACTACGAGGAGAATGTGAAGGGGAGCGACCACGAAAAGTACTTGTGGGGCAACGCGGCCTTCTCGTTTGCGGCGAATATGACCGAAGCGTTCATGAAGGACGGTTGGGCCGTTCAGATCCGCGGGCCGCAGTCGGGCGGCAAGGTTGACGACCTGCCGGTACACCTCTACGACGTCGGCAAGGGAAAGGAGATGAAGATTCCGACGGAGGTGCCCATCAGCGAGACGCTCGAGTTCACGGCGGCCAATCTCGGATTCATTCCGCTCAGCGTATATCAAGGCAAGGACTACGCCTGCTTCTTCTCCGCGAACTCTTCGCAGAAGCCGGCCATCTACGACGACCCGGCGGCGACGGCCAACAGCCGCGTCAACTCCAGGCTGCCGTACATCATGCTCGCGTCGCGCATATCGCACTACCTCAAGGTGCTGCAGCGGGAGAACATCGGCACCACGAAGGACGCGGGCAAGATCGAGGCGGAATTGAACCGCTGGCTGGGCAATTACATCACGAAAATGCCGAATCCGTCGGAGGACACGATCGCCAAATACCCGCTGAGGGGTGGCCAGGTGACGGTCTCCGACATAGAAGAAAATCCCGGCTTTTACCGGGTTCAAATGTCCATCATGCCGCACTTCCAGGTGGAAGGCATGGACATCAGCCTATCGCTCGTCGGCAAAATGCCAAAGGCAAAGTAGGCGCGGCAACGGCGCGGGTTGGCATGATCTCCCTGGGTCCGCCGTGGATCCGATCTCCCTTCGTATCCCGTCTGCAATGAAACTGAAAACTCCGGGGCCGGCGCGTGGAAGCGAGCCGGAACGCGAGACTTTCACCCACCCAAACCAACCAAACGAGGACCATCATGCCTCTCGAAAGCGCCCTTTACTACTCCAACGACATCCAGGGGTCCAACTCCAAGGGCAAACGTGAAGGAAGCTCCGTCGTCATCGAGTTCAACCACAAGGTGTACTCGCCGACGGACGATCAGCGCGGCATCTTCACCGGATCGCGCGTCCACTCGCCGGTCCGCATCGTCAAGGAGATCGACACCGCCTCGCCGCAGCTCTACCAGGCTTGCGCGCAGGGACAGACGCTCGACGAACTGAAGATCACCTGGTACCGCATCAACCCGACCGGCGGAGAAGAGCAATACTTCTCTCACGTCTTTTCAGGCGTGAAGGTCGCCTCCGTGGAAGAGATTCTTCCCAACACGAAGGACCCGTCGAAGGCCACGCAGACGCACCTCGAAGACGTCCGGTTTATGTACGAGAAGATGACCTGGACGCACGTAGACGGCTACGAGTTCGAAGACGCCTGGAAAGACGCGGTCTTGATGTAGACGCTGTGAAGCGGGGTAGGGGGAAGGCCGCATCCGGTGGGGCGGCCTTCCCCTTGCTCGATGCCTATGAAAGCCGGAATCTTTGACGTGCTCTCGGGCACTTTTGCCGACGGACGCCGCGTCTCTGAGGTGGACGAGGACGAGCATCTCGTCGCTGGGATTATTTCCAATCTCAGCTATCTCTTCAACACGAGGCAGGGATCGCTGCCGCATCTGCCGGACTATGGCCTGCCCGACGTGACGGAGATCTACCGGGACATTCCGGATTCGGTCGTCAAGTTGCAGGGCATTATCAAGGAAGCCGTGGACCGGTATGAACCGCGTCTCCGGCGCGTCCGAATCGAACCAAAGGAGGCTGAAGGGGACACGATGCGCCTCGTCTTTCACCTGAATGCCGAGCTGCTCAACCGGCAGCCGGTGCGGTTCGAGACGACCTTTTCCTCCAACGATCCCGCCAATGTGCGGCCGCTACGCCGCGTACTTTAGCAAACAGCTTGGCGGGTAAAGGACCCGGTCCGAATGGATGTTCAGCGCCGTTATTTTGAAGAAGAGATGCGCTATCTGCACGAGGCGGGGCGTCTCTTTGCCGAAAATCACCCGGAGGTCGGACGCTACCTGAATGTGGACAGCGTGACGGACCGCGACCCGTATGTGGAACGGCTCTTCGAAGGCTTTGCATTTCTTTCCGGCCGCATCCATGAACGGCTCGACGATGAAATGCCGGAGTACACGCAGGCGCTCTGCAACCTGCTCTACCCTCACTATCTGCGGCCGATACCGAGCCTCACAATCGTCGAACTGAAGCCAAAGCCGGGCATTATTCAGCAGGCTACCGTGCTTCCCAAAGGCACCGAACTGCGCTCGGAGCCGGTTGGGGACGATTACGTCACGTGCCGCTTCGCCACCACGCAAGACGTGCGCCTCTTGCCGCTGCAAGTGCAGGACGCGGCGCTTTCGTGGACGACGGATGGACTGAGCGCGGTGACCATTCGTCTCAAGCTGGATCGAGGCGTGCCCTATGGCGGACTGGATCTTTCGCCGCTACGGTTCTACTTTCACGCGGAGGCGCCCACGGCCTCGGCAATGCACCTCTTCTTCACGCAACACGTCTCCCGGGTGACCTTTCGCTCGGGATCGGCCGAGGTGTCGGTGCCCGGAGCCGGCGCGGTTCGCAGGGTGGGCCTTTCGCCCGACGAAGGCGTCGTGCCGTACGGTGCCAATTCGCACACGGGATACCGGCTCTTGCAAGAGTATCTGTGTTTTCGCCGCAAGTTCTGGTTTGTCGATATGGTTGATCTCGAACAGTTGAGCGCGCCGGAGGACGCCACTGAGTTCGAGATCTTCGTGCAGTTTGACGCCGCCTATCCGGAAGACAAGCGTTTCCGGGCGGATAACCTGCGCCTCCACTGCGCGCCGGCCGTTAACCTGTTTCAGAGCGACGCCGAACCTATCCGCGCCGACGGATTTTCGTCCGAGTACCGGGTGGTCCCGAGCCGCCGCCACCGCCACAGCATGGAGGCGTTCGAGGTGGAGGAGGTCATAGGGATGGAAGATGTGTCGGGCAAACGTCATGCCTATGAGCCGTTCTTCGCCTTCGGATCGTCGCAGGCATCGGGCCGGCGCTACGTCGTGCGGCGCAGGCCGGGCGCAGGCAACCGGCCGGACCTCTACATCTCCGCCGAAGCCGGCCGCGGCCGCGACGGCGAGCCTCCCACCGCTGAGACCTTGTCGCTGCGCCTGACCTGCACCAACGGAATAGTGCCCAAGGAACGGCTTCGCGAGGGCATGATTACGCAGCTTGCACCGGAAGTGCCGCAGATTGCCGCCCCGACCAACCTGACGCCGCCCACGCTCATTCTGAGTCCGCCCATCGAACGTGAGCGCGACTTTTACTGGAAGGTCGTTTCCCACTGGTCGCTCAATTATCTCTCCGTCGCGACGCGGGAGGCGCTCACAGGCATTCTTGGCCTCTATGACTGGCTTGGCGACGAGGCCAACCGGCGACGCATCGCCGGCATTAAGGAGGTGACCTGGATGCCCAAAGAAGTCATGCGGCGCGGTTCGATCCTTCGCGGGGTCGAAGTCACGCTGACGGTGCAGGACGGCCACTTCGCCGACGAAGGTGACGTGAACCTTTTCGGCCTCGTGCTGAGCGAATTCCTCTCCTCCTTTGCTACGATGAACTCCTTCGTCCATCTGGCTATCGACATTACTCCCACCGGCAAGCGATTCGAATGGAAGCCGAAGCAAGGGTCCGCGCCGGTTCTGTAGAGAACCGGATCGCGGACGACGACATGACGAACGCTGAACGGGCACCCCGATGGGCGGACGCTTATCGGCGCATGGTGGAGGAGCCTTACCGGTTCAGCTTCAACCAGGTCTTGCGCCTGCTGGAGCGTCGTTTTCCAGACGCGCCAGGGCCGGGAGAGACCAGCGACGTGCGGGAAGAGCGCATCCGGATCCGTCCGGCAGCCGGCCTCACCTTTCCGCCCGCCGATGTGAAGGCGGTCCGGGTGGGCGACGAGCGGGCGGAGGTGGAAGTGACGTTTCTCGGACTCTATGGCATCGGCTCGCCGCTGCCCGAGTTCTTCCGCGAAAGGGTTGCGGGCCACCCGGAGGACGACGACGCCCTTCGCGACTTTCTCGACCTGTTCAACCACCGGTTCTACAGCTTCTACTACCGCGCGTGGAAGAAGTATCGTGGCGGCATCGACGCGGTGGAGCGCCGTAGCGACGAGATGCGCCTCCTCGCGCCGGCCGGACTTGCGACGCCGGGTGCGCTTGCGAATGCTCCGCTTCCCGCCGGTGTTCTCGCTGCCTTTGCCGGGCGACTGGCAAGCCCCAGCCGGAACGCCGAGGGCCTACGGCAGATCGTCGGCGGCGCGCTTGGCATCCCGGTGGACGTACAGGAAAACGTGCCGCAGTGGGTGCCGATCCGTACGCGCTCGGCGCTCGGATCCGGTTTCACCCTCGGCGACGCCGCAACAATGGGCCGCCGCGTCTATGATGAGGCAGGCAAGTTTCGCGTAGCGCTCGGGCCGATGAGTCTGCCGGACTTCGTGGCGTTCCTGCCGGGGGGGGAGCGCGCGCGGCAGCTTCAGTGGCTCGTCAGCCTCTACGCGCCGGACCACCTTGCCTATGACGCCGATTTGCTGCTGCGTACTGAGGAAATTCCCCCGCTCCGGCTCGGCCGCGCCGACAACCGGCTCGGACTGACCACTTTTCTTGGACGGCCACGAGCGCCCGTCGTCCGCCGCCGCGTGGATTACACCCACCCTACAGCACCCGCCTCCTGAATTGCCCTTCAACGCCAGCCGAGACTGATCATGATTACGAAAGACGTTAAACGCCTGCTTCAAAAGCTCAATGACCACACCACGCGCGGCCTGGAGGCGGCGGCCGGGTTCTGCATTACACGCGGGCACTACGAGGTGGGCGTCGAGCACCTGCTGCTGAAACTGCTCGAAGACGGCACCGGCGACGTGCCCCGCATCCTGCACCACTTCGGCATCGATGCGACGCGCCTCTGGGACGTGCTGCTGATGCAACTCGAGCGCTTCCGTACGGGCAACACGGGCCGCCCTTCGTTCTCGCCGATCCTGCTGGGCGTGCTCGAGTCTGCATGGGTCGTGGGGTCGGTTCATCACGGCGCGGAGGAGATCCGTTCGGGGGCAATACTCGAGGCGTTGCTCGACCACGAGGCCCTCGCTTCGCAGTCGTACATGGAGGTGCTGCAGCCCATCAAGCGCGACGAACTCCGGACGAACTTCGTTGAAATCATCGGGGGATCGCCCGAGGACCGGACGACGCGGCGCTCGACGCAAGCCGCCCGCATCGGCGGGGAGGAGCGCAAGGGCAACACGGCGCTCGAACTCTATACGCTGGACGTAACCGGCAATGCGCGCGCCGGCAAGATCGACCCCGTGTTCGGGCGCGACAAGGAAATCCGGCAGATCGTAGACATTCTCAGTCGCCGCCGCAAGAACAACCCGATCCTCGTGGGCGAGGCAGGCGTGGGCAAGAGCGCCGTGGTGGAGGGACTGGCCTTGCGCATCGCTGCCGGAGACGTGACGGACTCCCTGAAGGAAGTCGAGATCCGCACGCTGGACCTTGGTCTGCTTCAGGCGGGCGCGGGCGTTAAGGGCGAGTTCGAGAACCGCCTGAAGTCCGTCATTCAGGAAGTGCGCGAAGCCGCAAGACCGACCATCCTCTTTATCGACGAGGCCCACACGCTCATCGGTGCCGGGGGCGCTGCCGGGACCTCCGACGCGGCGAATCTGCTCAAGCCGGCTCTTGCCCGTGGCGAGCTTCGGACGCTGGCCGCGACGACGTGGTCCGAATACAAAAAATACATCGAAAAGGACCCGGCCCTCGAACGACGCTTCCAGCTCGTAAAGATCGAGGAGCCCTCTGTTGATACGGCCGCCATCATGCTCCGGGGCATCAAGAGCAAGTACGAGGATCACCACGGCGTTCGCATCACGAGCGCGGCTATTCGCGCCGCGGCCGAGCTTTCAGACCGGTTCATCTCCGGCCGCCAGTTGCCGGATAAGGCGGTCGATCTGCTCGATACGGCGTCGGCAAGGGTGCGCATGAGCCAGACCACCCGCCCGGCGCAGCTCGACGACCTGGACCGGCACCTCAGCCATCTCGAAGCTGAACGAGCCGCCCACGAGCGGGACGTGCAGACGGGACACTCCGTCGACAGCGCCAAACTGGAGTCGCTGCGCGCGGACATCGAATCGGCGCTTGCCGAACGGCAGTTGCTGGAGGCGAGGCTGGAACGGGAGAAGCTGCTCGTGCAGGAGATAACGGAGCTTCGCGCCGGTCTGTCCGTCGCCGAAATCGTTTCCGGGGACGGCGCGGACGCGGCCGTCGCCCTGCACGCCGCTGAAGAAGACCCCACCCGCGAACGGCTCGCGCAGAAGCAGAAAGAACTGGCCGAAGTGCAGGGAGAGTCGCCGATGGTCCACGCCGAGGTGAACCAGCAGGTGGCGGCGCAAGTGGTGGCAGACTGGACGGGCATCCCGGCCGGCAACATGATGCGGGACCAGGCCACGATGCTCCTCGAACTCGAAAGCCGGTTGCACGAACGCATCCTTGGCCAGGATGAAGCGCTCGGCGAAATTTCCGAGAGTGTCCGAACGGCGAAGGCGGGGCTGGGCAATCCGGACGCGCCTCTTGGCGTGTTCCTCTTTGTCGGGCCGAGCGGCGTCGGTAAGACGGAGACGGCGCTGGCGCTGGCGGATATGCTCTTTGGCGGGGAGCGTTTCCTTACCACGATCAACATGTCCGAGTATCAGGAGGCGCACACCGTGTCGCAGCTCAAAGGCTCTCCGCCCGGATACGTGGGCTACGGCGAAGGAGGCGTGCTGACGGAAGCGGTGCGGCAGCGGCCGTATTCGGTCGTCCTCCTCGATGAAGTGGAGAAAGCCCACCGGGACGTGCTCAACATTTTTTACCAGGTGTTCGACCGTGGCTCGATGCGGGACGGAGAAGGGCGGGAGATCAACTTCCGCAACACCGTCATCCTGATGACTTCAAATCTTGCCTCCGACATCATCACGTACGTCAGTCCCGAGGGCGAGAGTCCGACGGCCGATCAGCTTCGCGATGCTATTCACGACCGGCTGGCCGAACACTTCCAGCCGGCGCTGCTCGGGCGCATGAAGGTCGTCCCGTTCCTGCCGCTCCACAAAGAGACGATGAAGGGCATCGTCAGGCTCAAGCTCAACAAGATCGGCAAGCGGCTGACGGCGGCTCACGGGATGGCATTCGAGTACGATCCGGAGGTCGTCGAGCGCATCGCGGAACGCTGCACGCAGGTCGACGCAGGGGCGCGTAACGCCGACTTCATCATCGACCGAACGGTGCTGCCGGAGGCTTCGCGCGCCCTGATCGGCAAGATGGTGGAGGACGAGAAACCGGCCCGTTTAACGCTCGGGCTTGATGAGGAAGGCAACTTCACCTATACGTTTTCAGACAAAGTCGCCGATGCCGTCGCGTAAGAACGGGCGTGCGGCAGCGGCACCGAGGTTTCGCGCATCACATAGAGGTACTCCATGGCGCGTGTAGCGGCCAACATCTCCATATTCAGCTTTGAGAGCGCCGGCCTGGATGCCGCGGCGTTCCGGGTGCTCCGGTTTACCGGCGTGGAGGAAGTCTCGCGGCTGTTCCGTTTTGATCTCGAACTCTCGTCCGCAGATCGTTCGCTTCCATTTGCGGGAATCATCGGGAAACCGGCCACGCTCACGATCACGCGCAGCGCGGAACCTGCCGTGATCCACGGGATGGTCGTTCACTTCGAGCAGGCGGGGCACTCGCCGGGAGCGTATGCTTACCGGGCCGTCTTCGTGCCGCGACTCTGGAAGCTGACGCTCTTCCATCAGAGCCGCATCTTCCAAAACATGTCGCTGCCGGACGTTCTCAGCGAAGTCATCAAAGGGGCAGGACTCGCGGCGGCCGACTTTCGGCTGGCACTTAGAGGAAGCTACCGGCCCAAGGAGTTTGTGGTTCAGTTTCAGGAAACGGACTTCGACTTCATCTCCCGGCTGATGGAGCATGAAGGTCTTTACTACTACTTCGATCATTCAGGCACGAACGACGTGCTCGTCATCAGCGACGCTCGCGCTGAGCAGGTGGAGGTCGAGGGGGAGAGTGCCCTTGCCTACGACGATGATCCATCGCTCGCGGGCGATCGCGCCTTGGTTTACAACGTGGTTTACCGAGAACAGCTGGTCACAGGAAAGGCGCTCGTGCGCGACTACAACGATCAGGAACCCGACCGGCCGCTGAAGCTCGAGTCCCGCATCAACGACAAGATGCCGGGCTTGCTCTACGAATACGGGCCGCACTACGGCCAGGACGATGC
Source organism: uncultured Bacteroidota bacterium (assembly GCA_963790965.1). Lineage (GTDB taxonomy): Bacteria > Bacteroidota > Rhodothermia > Rhodothermales > DASSAV01 > CAWBQO01. The sequence goes on along the minus strand of CAWBQO010000005.1, from coordinate 149,940 downwards.
AGGCAAGGTGTTCGCCAAGATTCGCAATGAAGAACTGGAAGCAGGCCGGGTACTGCTCGAGGGCGCATCGAACGTGCCGGGCCTTCGCTCCGGATATTTATTCGATATGGCCGAGCACTACCGCGACGATCTCAACCAAAAGTACTTTGTCACGCGCGTCGTTCACCGTGGCACGCAGGAGCAGGCCATCCGCGGCAATCAAAACGGCGCGTCGGACAGAAATCCCGTTGCGCCCGAGTACGAGAACGAGTTCACCTGCATTCCTGCAACGGTGCAGTTCCGGCCCGCAAGGAGTACGCCGGTGCCGCAGATCCCCGGCGTGATGGCGGCCAAGATCGAGACGGCGGGCGGCGACTACGCCTACGTCGATGAGGCGGGCCGATACCGCGCCAAGCTCCTCTTCGACCTCAGCGACGCTTCGGGCGGCAACGCCACGCTGCCGATCCGCATGTCGCAGCCCTACTCGGGCAAGGATTACGGCATACACTTTGGCAACCACGCGGGAACGGAGATGGTGGTTGCTTTCGTCAACGGCGATGTTGACCGGCCGCTCGCGCTTGGCACGGTGCCGAACAAGAACAACACCTCTCCGGTCGTCGCCGAAAACAAGATGCAGAACCTCATCCGGACGATGGCCGGCAATGAGATCCTGATGGACGACACGAACGAGAAGTCGCAGGTGCAGATCAAGTCTACGGATGGCAACTCCGTGCTCATCGACGACAAAGACGACCGCATCCTCATCACGACCACCAATAAGCATACGCTCACACTCGACGACAAGAACGAAAATATCGAGGTCAAGACGAAGGACGGACATATCCTCAAAATGGACGACAAGGAAAAAGTCGTCTCGATCAAGACGACGGATGGCCACCTCATCAGTGTCAGCGACAAGGATAAGAAGATGGTGATCAAGGATGAAGGCGGGAAGAACTCCATCACCATCGACATTGGCGCGGACAAGATCATTGTCGAGACCAAGAACGGCAACATCGACCTTCACGCGCCCAAAGGCACGATCGATATCAAGGCGAAGGCTCTCACCATCAAGACTACGGAAGACACTTCCCTCGAAGCGGCGAACTTCAAAGGAGAGGCGAAGATGAACTGGGAGATGAAGAGCAGCAATATGACGTCCGAGGCGAAGATGGAGATGAAGCAAAAGGGTGGAACGAACCTGACGTCGGAAGCCGGGGTGCAGCACAACATCAAGGGCACGATGGTGAAGTCGGAGGGCAGCGCAATGAACGACGTTGCGGGGGCGCTGGTGAACGTGAAGGCGAGCGGCATCACGTCCGTGCAGGGCAGCCTCGTAAAGATCAACTAAACTGGTAGAAAGATGCCCGGTCCGGCGGCGCGCCTTGGCGACATGACGGCACACGGCGGAAGCGTCGTGCTGGGTTGTCCGACGGTGCTCATCGGCGGGATGCCGGCGGCGCGTTTGACGGACATGCACGTGTGCCCGATGGTCACGCCCGCTCCGGTGCCGGTCCCGCATGTCGGCGGCCCGATCACAGGGCCCGGCGTGCCAACGGTGCTGATAGGCAATATGCCCGCTGCCACGGTAGGGGATATGCTGGTCTGTGTCGGCCCGCCGGACGTGATCGCCATGGGCTGCTTTACGGTCATCATCGGCATGGCCGGCGCGGGTTCGGCATCCGGCGGCGGCGGTGGGGGAGGCGGCGGCGCGGGCGGCTCGGCCTCGGGCAGCGGGGCCGGCGGAGGCGCGGCGAATGCCACGAACCTCGGTTTTGGAAAGAGCGCCGGTGCCGCCGCGGTAGCATCGGCGACCCACGCTGCCGGTACCGGAAGCAGCGTTGCCGAAGTGGCGGAAGGCCATTTCATAGAATTTCAGTTCGTCGATAGTGCCGGGCTGCCGGTGGGCCGTCTCCCATACGAACTGACCATCGGCGGCGGGGCTCCAATCCTGGGCATGCTGAACCGGAACGGTCGCCTTCGAAGAGGATTGCTCGAGGCTCAGTCCGGCGAGATTGCGCTTCAGGGGGTCATGAAGCCTGCATGGTCGAAGGAGGGTGCTTCCCCCGGCGAGGAGGTCGGCATGAAGGCGGAGGTGTACGGCTTCGAGCCGGGCCGAAAAGGCCTCTTTGAAGTCTACGAACGGGACGTGCGCGGAGCCGATCGGCTGGTCGCGCGCATCGCGGCGGCCGTTCAGGGCAACGCGATTGAAGCCCCGTGGACGTATGCCTTCGACCCCGAGGCCGAGAGCGTACAGGTGCCTCCGGAGGGCGAACCGTCCGGACTTTCCGAAAAGCGCCGGTATGAAGCGCCGGTCTACTATTTCGACGTGTCGGTGGGCTCCTCCGGCGCGCGGTCGGGCGATCTCGTTTTTGAAGACACGTTGGAGGTGATCGTGCTGGACGAGGAAGGTGGCGCAATTGCCGATGAGCCGTACGTCCTGTTCCTCGCTTCCGGCGAGGTGCGGAAAGGCAAGCTCGACGCCAAAGGCGTGCTGAAGCAGCCGTCCGTCGCCACCGGGCGACACAGCCTACGCTTTCCTGAACTGCCGGATCTGGAGATTGACCTGTAGCCCTCTTGCCCGAGCCGTTCGACGGCCCTTATGATCGACCTTATCAAAATATCTCGACGGCAACTCGGGCGGCTTGCGCGGCTGGCGACGGGGAAGAAGCATACGGTTCAGGTCAAGACGCAGTACAGCGCGCATATGTTGGAAGTCGAGGACGTCAACTTCCATCTGGATAGCGCCGTGTTCATGCCGGACTACGGGCCGGACGCGCTTTCCGGTGGGAATGCCGATCAGGACAAGATCATGGGGCTGGCCGTCCTGAAAGTCTGCTACGAACACGCCGCGGTCAATCCCTCGCAGTCGGCACTCGTTGTCGGGCACACCGATCGCAGCGGCGATGCCGGGTACAACCAGACGCTCTCGGAGCTTCGCGCAACCGGCTTTTTGCACGCGCTGAAAGGCGGGAAGGCCGAGTGGGCCGCCGTCTGCCATGGTCGTCACCGCGCGGAAGACTACCAGCAGATCCTGGCATGGATCGACCGGAGATTCGGCTGGGGGTGCGATCCCGGCGGCGTGGATAACCAGCCCGGTCCGCAAACGCAAGCGGCGCTGATCGCCTTCAAGAAGAGGTTCAATGCGGAGAAAGGCGGTACGCTTCCGGCAAGCGGAAGCATGGATCTCGCCACATGGCAGGCGTTTTTCACCATGTATGAGGCGGATCTTCAGGTGATGATGGGCGCGAATGCCGCCGGCCTCGCCACGGCGCGCGAGGCTTTGAAGTTTTTGCCGTGCGGCGCGATCGGATGCGGCGAAGGCTTCCCGATCACGGACGATCGGGCAGAGCATTACCAAAGCCCGGTGGACCGGCGCGTGGAGGTTCTCTTCTTCGATCCGGGCGAGCAGCCGGCGCTGGACTGTAAGAAGCCCGGAGGCGCGTGCAGCGAACTCTATTCGAAGAAGATGTACGTCTTCAAACGAATCGCAGGGGTGCCGCCGAGGCCGCTCACGTACAAGGCAAAGCTGACCTTTCTCGGTCCGACGCACGTGCCGCAGGGTCCGAAGTACGGCTGCCTGTTCTCGCTCACAGACGAGGCGAACGCCGAGATCGCCACGGGGGCCGAACTGACCGGGGCCGCTTACCGCGTTTTCATCCGGGATGACCACGCGCTGCGGGACGCCGACACCAACCTTCTCGGTCGTGGTGCCGACGCAACCTCCCGGCCCGCCAACTACCGCGCTAACAACTGGGAGCAGAACGTCCGGCCCGCCGTGGGCTTCCGGCTCGAAGTGGAACAGTACCGCGACGGCAAGCGCGTGCCCGTAGAAGCGGGCCGCCTCTTCGCGCAGTGGGAAATGGAGGATCTCGAAGAAGAGTACGCCCGCTGGGATGAAGCAATGAGTCCCGCCCGCCCCAAGGCATGGCTCCGGACGTTCATCGACCTGTTCAAGCGCGACAAGGGCAATGCCGCGTCGAAGGAAGACGACAATGCTTCCACCGCGTTCGGCGGCATGCGCACACCGGCGGTGAAGGGAAGCCCGTCGTCGGTTCTCTTCAAGACGCCCTTCAACGCCGGCTCGCCGAAGCCGCTGGAAGCCCCGTCGCCGGGGAAGGCCCGCTCGCCCGTCGCCCCGGTCACCAATGCGGCCGGGCAGCCGGCCGGAGCGTCTGAGGTGATCTTCTTCCCAATGCCCGTCGGCGGCGACAATTACCGCTTCAAGCTTGCGCTCACGGACGACGGCGGCAAGGCCCTCCCCCTGCACGGAGGCGCGAAAGACGCTACGGTGCAGATAACGACCGGCACCTTTACCGTCTGGCGCAAAGCGACGATTGATCTCGTCGTCTCGTTCAGCAACGTCGACACGAACTACATCAACTGGGACAAGGTCAAGCACGCCTACCGCGCCGCCTTCGTCGAAGTGGACGGACCGAAGGAGACGAAGAAGTATGACGAGGCTACCTGGAAGACCGTCGTCAAGAATTACTTTATCAACACCGTCGGCGTCGCTCCGGCGGTAGCCAACGATGACACGAAATATAACTTCGGGTCCTTTTTCCTTCCGAACCTCCCCGGAGCCAACGCCGACTGGTGCTGGACGCATGGCGAGGCGCTGTCGAAGGTCTTCCTTGCGCGCGCCTACAAAGACACCGGCCGAAAGAGTCCGCGCACGGACACCAAGCAGGCTACTCGGCCGGGCCTGTTCGTTTTTCTCTGTAAGCATCTCCATGCGACGTCCACCGCGCTCGGGATGTATCTCGGGGAGCGCGAGTTCTTTATGGTCACCCGTGGCGACGGCACCGTGACGTTCACCCATGAGATGGGCCACGCGCTCTATCTCCGCCATTCGCTGATCCGTTTCGACGGGACGAACCTCGTGACCACCGACATCAGCAACGACAACTGGCTCGATCATGATCAGAAGGACGCCGTCGTCTGCATCATGGCTTACGAGAACGACTTCTTCGGCCCCGACGGCGCGACCGTTCGGGCGGCGAACCCCGTCTCGTGGCATTTCTGCGGCGTCTGCGCCCTGTCGCTTCGATACTACGACCTCGTCCGGATGAGCGCGGATGCCGGCTTCCGCAACTTGATCTACAAGGAGTTTGAGCCGATCAAGCTCACCAACGACACCTTCGCTGCGCTTCCGGGCAACAAAGCCGCGATGGCGAAGAACGCAACGTTGACATTCAAAGCGCTTGGCGCGGCGGAGGCCACCGTGAACAACTCCGGCGGGCCGTTTCGAAAAGACCTTACGTCCATGCGCCTGGGTCGTTGGGTCAGCGGCGACCCGGCCGTCGCCGACTTTGTTACCTTTAATCGCCTCATTGGCGGCCGCACGGTCACCTTTAAGGGACGCCTCCGGGGTAAGAATGCCGGGACGGCCAAAATCAATGTTCATTTCGAGATCGACGGCCATGCAAGTGAGACCGTGGAGGTAGACGTCACCGCCTGAGCCTGCCATGCGCGCCATCTCAACGCTCGGCCTCTTGCTCCTGCTGTCCACGTGCAGCGCCAGACCACCTATGAGCGAACTCACCCTCAGCCTCGACCTTCAGCGGACCTCGTTCATCGAATCGGAATCGATGCCGTTCACGGTAACACTTCGCAACGGCACCGGCCGGAACCTCGATCTCCACAGCTTCGATGCCGCCAACCAGTCCGTCACGCTGGCTGCCGATGCGCCGGGCGAAACGCAGGTGCTCGGCACGCAGATTAGTTGGAAACTGCGGGAGGGCGAGCGTTTCCACGAGCCGCGCCGCCCGCCCGAGTTCTCGCTCGGCGGCGGGGAAGAAGCCACGCTCGACGGCGACGCGCTGGCATGGCTCGGCACGCTCCCGAAGGGTGAATACGAGCTTTATGCTGCCTACAACTCCGGCCCGAACACGTACGCGGAAAGCAACCGCGTTCGGGTGACCATTGCCGCCGCCGAGCCGGTCATGGCGGCGGCGGAGTCGGCACCGCTCCACCCGGCCTTCGCGCTCGTGCATTCGGCCTGGCTGCACGGCATCGCGAAGAACAGGTACGGCCTGTATCTTCTGGAGTCAAGCCCCAACGTTCCCGCAAACTTCTTTCGCAACAGGCAGGTGGCAGAACTGGCCGCCCCGGTAGTCGCGCAGCCTTCCACAGCCGTGATGGAAGCCGTGCCGCGCCGGTTCGTGGTCTGGCTGGACGGGGAAGGGATTCTGCATGGCGTCGCCGTGGAGGAGCCTGGCGGCGAGGCGCGGACCTTCGAGGTGCCGCTGAAGATCGCAGAGCCGCGCCTTTTGCGCTCGCCGCTGGCCGACGAACAGGGCGTCCTGCACGCGCTCGTTACCGCAGCCGACAACCGCCTTCGCCACGTTCGCTTAGGAGCGGACGGCCGCGCGAAGGTCCAAGACATAGCGGCTGCAACGATCCGGGACGACGCGTACGCGCTGCTGTGGGATCGGCAGGGGCGTGCCCACCTGCTTTTCCATCCGCCCGGCCTCCGCGCCATTCGCTATCTCCGCTTCTCGCTCTCCGGCGACGGCGCGGCCCCCGAGGAGATGACCGTCGACGGGCTTCCCGGCGTCCCGCACAACGTGCTGCTGCGCGAGCGCTTCGATGAAGCGGCGGAGAGTTACCATTATGCGGCTTTCGTGCTCCTTCGCACGGACGATCCTGCCGCGCCGTGGCAGGTCTTGGAAACAGAACTTGTGCCGGGTGCCGAACGAAAGCCCGGAGAGACTTCAACGCGCGCCCTCAGCGTTCCCGCCGCCTACGTGCCCGTGGACGCCGTGATCGAGGCAGAGGGAGATCCAGCTTTCCTCTTCTCCGACGAGGAGGGCACCCTCTTCACGGTCGACGGGGAAGGTGCCCTTAGCCCCGTGTTCGACGGCGAGCCGATGACAACCGACGATCACCCGTGGCTCCTCGCTGCCGGGCCGTTCAGCCATAAGAAGGGCCTCTATGTCGGCTATCGCCGCCCTGAAGAGTCCATCCGTTTCGCCTACGTGCCCTGATCCAAAACACGTCATGCAGACAACCTACAAGGGTCCCGCAGATACGGTCACGAAAGTCAAGCTCCCGTCGGCAATCGACGGCGTGTACTGGTCGCTGCCGGTCGCCTCTCCGGGCAGCAGCGTGAGCCTCGAAGTCCGCGGTTTGTACATCGGCGAAGGTGCGGATCTCGAGATCGAACTCTCCGATGCCGGCGGCCGGAAGCACGGCGCTTATAAGGACAAGATGTACGGCAGCTCTTTTCGCGCGAAAATCGTTGTTCCTGCCGCTGCGCGCGACGCGCTCATTGCCGAAGTGAAGCTGCCCCGGCACGGCCTCTCCCGGCGCTCGCCCGCGATGCTGCTCTCGCCGGCCATCCAGCTGCTGAACCTGAAGTGGAGCGCCACGCACGCCCGCCGCGGCGATATCGTAAGCATGACCGCCGACGTGAAGAACGCCTTCGACGGCACGGAAGCTGAAATTTCCGTCTGGGAGCACGACGACGACGGGGCGCACGACCTTGTTACGCGTATTATCAAGACCGTCGAAAACGAAGCGGTCGAGGCCGCCTGGGAGTTTGAGTACCAGGAGGACACCGACGACATTCCAAGGGCCGACGAGACGGAGAAAGGCTACGCCGCGCCCGAGTACTTCTTTCGGGTAGACGTGCGCGGAGTTACGGCCGACTCCGGGCTGCTCGGCTTCAAGGACTGGGTCGAAGTCGAACTCGTTGACGGCGAAGGCCGGCCCGTTGCGGGCGAGCGCTACGTTCTCACGCTCCCGGACGGCACCGAGCGCGAGGGCAAACTCGACGAGGCGGGGCTCGCCACCGTCAAGGACGTGCAGCCGGGGAAGACCAGCATCCTCTTTCCTGATCTCGAAAGCCGCGACTGGACGGAGTAGGCCCGCTCGCAAGCACCACAAGCAGATATGGGAGATAAAGTCGCCGAGCCGAAAAAGCAGGTCGCCGTGAAAACGGGCGATCGTCATCGGATCATGGCCGCTCCGCTGCAGATCACGCTGCGCGAGCCGGGGCCTGACTATATCTACCCCGAGCCGTCGACGCCCATTGTCGGTAAGTGGCTCTATATTTTGGACAAGGACGCCGGAAAGGTCTACGCCGAGGTCTTCGCAGACGGCGAAGATGCGTGGCAAGTGCGCTATTCACCTGCCGAGTTCAAGAAGGCGTTCAAACCGGACAAGTTCACCGCCGGTCGGCTGGCGGTGCAGAAGCCGCTTCTGGAGTCGGAGGCATACCGTTCCTTCCTAAGCCCGATCCGCGCCACGCCGGAAGCGATTGACCTGCTGCTGCGCAGGATCGATGAACTGGTGCCGCTGCGCGAGATCGGAAAGCTCAGCGACGGCACCTCCTGGTGCCAGGTGGTCGATCACTACCTCTTCGCCGAGCGCTTGCACCGGGAGCACTATACCGTCTCTCTGCTGAAGTGGGAGGGCTTTGTGAGCGACCGCAAGCGGCAGGGAGAACTCTTCATCGCGTCGGTCCTCTCGAACTGGACCGCAGATGGCGACCCGGCGGATGTCAAGGACGAACTCGCCGATGCGCGCGCTCCTGAAAAACTTATCGAGCGCTACAAGGACGAAGAGAAGCGGCTCCGTTCGGCGGCCGAGCGGGACATGGAGTGGGTGGCCGTAATTATTCAGGCCGTTCAGCACAATGCCGTCGATTTGTCGGCGCTCACGGGAGGGGCAGAATCGCTTGCGGTTGGGCTTATTCACTGGGGAATCGTCAGCGGCGGCCTGTTGCGCACCTCCGTCGGGCGGGTTCTCGCAGGCGCGCTCTTCGCGCGGAACGAGTCGCTTCCGGCCAAACTGCTGTTTGGCGAAAGCACGAACCCGGACCTGCCGAGCGCCTTCAACATCTATCGCAAAGCGCATATCGCCGCCGTCTTCACCGTGACGGAACTGCTCGCGGCGAAGGTCAAGCACCTGCGCGACGCTGCGCCCGGGCTGTCGCCGCTCGAAAAGGTTCAGCTTTATCTGAAGAATCTCAGCATCGAAACCGAACTCAAAGGCAACTACAAGATCATCCACGAGCGCCTGGAGGCCGGCGACGCGATCTCTAAGAAGCTCAAGGGAACGAAGCGCGCGCGCGTCCAGAGCCAGTACCAGAAGCTCGTCAAGACGGCCGATGCGGCCATTCCTACTTTCGACGAGAAAGCCACGAAGACGCTGGCCATAGCTGAACGCCTGGAGACCGGTCGGGCCACGGCCGCTGCGATGGGCGCTTCCATCGGACTGCTGCTGGAGATGGCTTCGCTGCTCTCCGCCATTGAAGATTATCGAAAGGCCTTTCCGCAGGACGACACGCAGAAACTGATCGGCGTCGTCGGGGCTGCCGGGGATTTCTACGGGATCCTGTCTGAGGTCATGGAGAAGTTCGCGGAAGCCAAGAAGTTCTGGCACCTCACGGGCGGTGCCATCGGCTTTGTCTCCGGCATGATCGACGCCGTGGATGCGCAAGACAAGGCGATGAAGTCGGCGTTCAACAATCAGGATTATGGAGCGGCGGCCGGCCATGCCATCACTGCAGTCGGCGCATCCATGACGGCCTTCGCGGCGGGCGTGCTTCTGGCCAAGTCCATCTCGGCGGGTGCCGTAACGGCCGGACCCATGGGCGCTATCGTCGGGGCGATTGGTGCCGGGCTGATGGCGACCGGAATGCTCGTCGTGGCCTTCTTCTCCGATAACGAGTACGAGACCTTCGCGCGGCACTGCTTTTTCGGGAAGAAGAGCACCATCAGGGTCACGCCCGAGTGGGCCACGGTCCCCTTTGGCGGTTCGGGCATCGATGCGGAGGTGCAGGCGCTCTACGACCTTCTGTACCGGTATAAGGTCGAGTTTGCCCTGACGACCAAGAGCACGCTCTACGTCAACTCGACCGAATTGCGCTTTTCCGGCATCCGTCTTTCGATCATTCCCGGCTACGTGGATGCCGCCAAATCCACGTTCGTTGTCGATCTCGACGTGCGGCCGGTCGACGCCTGGGTCCGCGACGCTTACAAGTTCAAGGTGAGCGGCCTCCGGCTGCCCGATGCCGATAGCCGGACTTACACCGATCCCGCAACCGGAGCCAGACGGATCGACCGGTACTGGTCAGTGCTCGACCTTTTCCGCGTCGATCAGGAAGGTTACGACCGCATACGCGCCAAATTCCCGCGCGTGGTAAACCTGCATCTATACAATACGCGCTTCGAATACAGCGTGCAGCTCATGGAAGACGGCGTCCCCGTGGGTCAGCCGGTCAGAGCAATAGACGACGCCGGAGGGCACAAGCAGTTCGGGAGCGTCACCCTCGCCGAGTGGAATCACGTCGACGTCTGAGCGCCCGACGAACGCCTGAAGAGAAACCGTTTATGCCAGACATTCCTGAATACTACCGACAGTTCGCCGAGAAGCCGAAGCAAGTGCCTCCGGCCTCGGAGCCTGCTCGGCCGAAGCCGGCTCCTGCCGCTCCGCCTTTGCCCGCAGGCCCGGCAACGGCAGGCCCGGCAACGGCAGGACCGGCAATGGCAGGACCGGCAAAGGCGGGTCCGCCGCCGACCGGCCTCTACCTGGCCAATAGCTTCCGACTCGGCCTTGCCGATGGTTGGCAGGATACGACGCTTCACATTATATCCGGCCCGCTGGACGACGACCTGCAGCACGGCGTCCTGGTCGACCGAGAGCCGGACGTTGACGTGGACTCCGTCCCCGATTATGCCGACCGGCAAGTGCAGGCCCTGGAACAGAGCCTCAATTCTTGCCGCGTTCTGCTTTCAGAGCCGATGACGCTCGACAGCGGCCTGCCCGCCCATCGCGCCGTGTTTGTCTGGTGGCCCACTCCGGAGCGGCGGGTTTACCAGGAACAGGTTTATGTGCTTCACGAGGGAAGCGCCTATAAACTCACAGCGTCGTTCACTAAGAAGACGCGCAAGACACTCGGGCCGCAAGTGGAGCGCATGATGCGCAGCTTTTGTCCGGGATCGCCACTAAACGGACGCTAAACTCCTTCGGGTGAGCTAATCATGTCGCAGAGCCAAAAAAGCACAGTCGGCCTTTTCATCACGTCCGACCCCGACACCACCCGGATACAGGCCCGGCCTGAGGGCACGCATGTGCGCTCGCGGGTGCCGTTCCGGATTCTCTTCGCCGCCGATCTCGTACCCGAAGAGAACACCACCGACTGGCAAAGTGGCGCTCACGTGTTCCCTGTCGACGCCAACAGCTTCGCGGAGACGCTTCAGACGCTGGCACCCACGCTTTCTGTCGAAGTGCGGGATCGGGCCGCCGTCACGCCTGCTCTTATCGACGTGCAACTTCAGTTCAGGTGCCTTCAGGACTTTCATCCGGAAGGGATCGTAGCGCAGGTGCCGGACCTCGCCGCGCTGCTCGACTTGCGAACGCTCATCGATGAAGTGCGACAGGGGAAGCGGGAGCAGCAGACCTTTCTTTCGCGGCTGCTTGAGATCGGCGTGGAACGGCACCGGGCGGAAGCCATGACGAAGGAGTTGTTCAAGACGCCTGCCCACCACAACCCGGCACCGAGAACGAAGGGCGCACCTGCCGCCTCCGACCCGCTCGACCGGCTGCTGGGCATGGTGGCCGTCAGCGAAGAACAAGCGGCCGTTCCGGAAGATAGCCATAGGGGCGACGGGAATGGCTTGCTCGGGGCCATCGTCGGGGCGGCAGCCGGAGCCGCGGATCGGCCCCACGTGGAGCGCGCCGCCGCTCAGACGCTGCTCGACAGCATGGACGCCCTGCTGCAGGAAGGCGTCGCGGACATTCTGTCGCATCCGGCCGTTCGGGCGCTGGAGGCCGCATGGCGAGGATTGAAATTCCTGGTTGATCGCCTGGATTTCCGAAACGACGTGTTGCTGGACATGCTCGCGGCACCGCGGCCGTCGCTCGACGACGCGCTGTATCACCAGGTCTTGATGAAAGCGCATCGGGAGGAAGACGCCGGGGGTGCGCCGTCGCTCGTGATCGTTGACGCAGCATTTTCCAACCGCAGGGAGGATGTTGCGCTGCTCGAAGAGCTTGCGGAGACCGCCGCAAGTTTGCAGGTGCCGCTCATAGCGGGCGTCCACCCCGCGTTCTTCGATAGGGAAGCGCCGGAGAAGCTGGCTGGTCTGCCGTTCATAGGGCATCTCCTTCAGGAGCCTGCCTACATCGAGTGGAACAAGCTCAGAGAAGACGATGCCGCCCGTTTTCTGGCGCTGGCCTTGCCGCCGCTCGTGCTTCGGGATCCGTACGGCCCCCGTAATCCCGTGCGCGCGTTCCCGTTTGAGGAAGAAGGCATCCTCTGGGGGAGCGCCGCTCTGGTTGCTGCCGCAGCAGCCGCGCGAAGCTTTGCGCAAACAGGGCATCCTACCCACCTCTCGGGTGCGGACCGCGTGGTTATTGAGAACCTGCCGGTGTGGAAGAGCGGCGGCACGCTTCTCCCGCTTGCTGTGGCGCTCTCAGACGAGAAGCAGGCCGAACTGGCGGACGCCGGATTCCTGGTGCTCGCCTGCAAGCCAGACACGGACGCCGCCTTCCTCACGCATACGCCGATGGTGTGGAAGGGACCAGGGGCGGCGGCCTCTCTCGCCGATTCGCTGTTCCTCGGACGCATTGCCGAGTATCTCACGGTTTTTCGGAGAAGCTTGACCGAGGGCGCGACTTCCGCCGGGGCCGCCGCGGATCTGCAGGGCGGACTGCGAGCCTTCCTTGGCCTATCGGCCGGCCACGATGAAGCCGCCGTGGAGGTCAGCGAGGTGGATGCCGATGGCGGCGACGCACCCGCAATGCTCGTCATCCGGATCCGCCCGCCTTCGCGCTTGCTTCCGGGGGAGACCACCTTCATGCTGAGCTTCGCCTTACCGCCGCCCTCGGCAGCGTAGAATAATTTGAAGAAAGTGTTAAGAAAACCGTAAATTACCGCGTAGAATCTACTTGCGAATCACCTACAACGCGTCTGTTCGAATTGCAAAGACCGTCCTCATCCTGCCCCGACGTAGCCGCGCCCGGTTCAATCTGGGTGCGCGAGGGAGAGGATTGGGGTTCATCGACGGGCAGTCGTTTTGACGAGCCGTTCTGCATTGGGCGCGATCCGGAGTGCGCGTTGAGGCTGCATTCGAGCCGGGTGAGTCGGCGCCACGCGGAGATCGTCATTGAGGAAGGGCAGTGGTGGATCGTCGATCTCGGCAGCACCAACGGCACGTTCGTGGACGGGGTGCGCATAACGCGGGCCTTGTTGCAGGGCGAGGCGACGCTCACGATCGGCGATGCCGGACCCGTACTTCAGGTGCGCGTCGACGCCCCGCCGGAGCACACGGGCGCGTTCGACGCCGTGGACAGCATCACCACGCGCGGGCAGCCTCCGCAATCTGCGCCCGGCGACGCGCCGCCGAAAGAGGCGGAGGCAGAAGAACCGTTCGAGCCGCTCTTCCCGCTGCGCAAAGCGCCCGTGGCGTCGCGTGCCGCTGCCGCGCCCCCCCAGACCGCGTCCGGGCCGCCGCCGCGTTCCGTCGATACGGCCATCAGGCACTACTTCGGGGACGAAAACGCGCCTGCCGGTGAACGGACGATCCTCATCCGCCAGGCATTTCGGCAGGTGCATAAGAAGCAGCAGCGCACCTACGGAACCGCGATTGGTATTGCCGTCGCGATTGCGCTTCTCATCGGCGCGTATGCCGTATTTCAACACTTCCAGATGCAGCGAATGGAGGCGCGCGCGGGTGCTCTGTTTACCGAGATGCGTGAGGATGACCTGGAGTTGACCCGCCTGCGAATGCTGATCGAGGAGCAGGGCGGGGCATCCGTCGAGGAGCAGTTGAACCTGCTCGAAGAACGCCGCGAACGCAAGCGCCGCTCCTATGACGGGTTCATCGAAGAAATGGGTATTCGGCGCGGACTTACGGAGGAGGAAAAGGTTATTTACAAGGTCGCGCGCATTTTCAATGAGAGTGAGCTTCAAATGCCTGCCGGTTTCGTGCGTGCCACCAAGGACGTCATTCACAACCACTGGCAGACGCGCGGCCGGCAGACGTTCGTCCTCGGTATTCAGCGGGCGCAGGAAAATGGCTATACGCCCCTCATCGTGGAGGCCTTTCGCAAGCAAGGACTGCCGCCCGAGTTCTTCTACCTGGCCCTTCAGGAAAGCGTCTTCGAGCCGACGGTCTCTGGTCCTGCCACGCGGTGGGGCATTGCGAAAGGTATGTGGCAGTTCATCCCCGACACGGGCGCGTCGTATGGCCTCCGCATCGGTCCGCGCAAGGACGAACGTGTCTTTGACCCGTTAGACGAGCGCTACGACGCGGCCCTCGCCTCCGACGCCGCCGCCCGGTACCTGCGCGACATTTACGCCAAGCTCGCACGCGCCTCCGGACTCCTTGCGATGGCCTCCTATAACTGGGGAGAACGGCGGGTGGTGTCCAAGCTCGACCGTCTGCTCGAAGATATTCCGGACACGCCGGAGGCGCGGTCCTACTGGCGCTTCTATTCGGAATACGACGAGCGAATGCCGGAGGAGACGAAGGACTATGTCCTTAAAATCTTTGCCGCTGCCGTTATCGGAGAAGATCCCCGGCTATTCGGGTTCGACTTTGACAATCCGCTTGCTCCGTACCTGAGTGAAGATGGAGATCCGGATCAATTCGCAACCACCGTGGCCGCTGACAGAGCCTATTAGCACGCTTCGCATGTTTGGTATTAAACTAAAAGCAAAGTCCAAAGTGACCGTCGGCGCTGCCTCGGACGTGGGGCGGGTGCGCTCGAACAACGAAGACACCTTTGGCCTCTTTCCCGAGAACGGTACGCCGGCAGAAGAACGCTTGTACGTCGTTGCCGACGGCATGGGGGGGCACGTGCGCGGAAAAGACGCCAGTAGCACCGCTGTAGACGTGATTGGCCGCGCGTTCACTGCGGACCATCCCACTTCGGTGAAGGCGCGGCTGAAGAACGGGTTCGACGAGGCGAACAGAGCCATCTTCAGCATGGCTTTCGCGGGCGGTGAGCAGTTGACCATGGGGACGACCTGCACGGCCCTCTCACTCTCCGATTCGTCTGCGATCATCGCGCACGTGGGCGACAGCCGCGCCTACCGCGTCCGCCACGATGCCGTCGAGCAGCTTACGGAGGACCACACGGTTGCGGAGACGCTTCGCAAAGAGGGCATCCTCTCGGAGGAGGAAGCGCTCAACCATCCCCGTCGGCACGCCCTGACCCGTGCCGTCGGCGTGGATGAAAACCTTCAGACGGATCTCTTGAATGTCCCGCCCGCCCGTGCCGGTGACCATTTCGTTCTTTGCAGTGACGGTTTGGCCGCCATCTCCATCCCCGACCTGCAACGGGTGGTGCTCGGCCAGCCGCCGCAGCAGGCATGTGAAACCCTCATCCAAATGGCCAACGAACAGGGCGGCTTCGACAACGCTACGGTGATCATCGTCCGAATAGCTTAACCTTTTGTAGAAGGTCGAGAAGACCATGTTGAACATGCAAGCACCCGCCGTAGGAATGGAACTCGACGGCTTCCGGCTGACGGAAGTTCTCGGGCGGGGCGGCATGGGCGTGGTCTACAAGGCCGAGGACCTTGCGCTCTCCCGGTCGGTGGCCATCAAGATGATCGACCCCAACCTGGTTCATGATGAGGGATTCCTTCGTCGCTTCAGGGCAGAGGCAAGGGCGCTCGCCCGGATCGACAGCCCGTACATCGTCCGCATCCATGCGCTGAGGCAGAGCGAAGACTGGTTCTTCATCGTCATGGAGTATGTGGACGGCGGTACGGTGTTCGACTTGCCGTGTCCGTGCCCCTGGGCGCGCGCGCTCCCGCTCATGAAGGAGATGCTCACCGGACTCGAGCACGCGCACAGCGTCGGGATCGTACACCGCGACATCAAGCCGCGGAACATCATGCTAGCGAAGAACGGCTCCGTCAAGATTACTGACTTCGGACTCGCCAAAGAGAGCCGCGGCGACGGCGCGACGGTGACGCAGGGCATCGCCGGCACGCTCTACTACATGTCCCCCGAGCAGATAAAGGGCCTCGCGACGCTCGATCACCGGAGCGACATCTACTCGATGGGGATGACGTTCTACGAAATGCTCGCGGGCCGACTGCCTTTCGACAAGGATGCCAGCGAGTTTTCGACGATGCGCACGATCGTGGAAGATCCATTCGTGCCGCCAACCGAGTTCCGTAAGGACCTTCCGCCGAGGCTCGCCGCCATTATTATGAAGGCCCTCGAGAAGGACCCGGACCGGCGCTACGGGTCAGCCCACGAAATGTGCGCGGACCTCGAAAATGTTGAACAATCGGGAAAGAGTGCCAACGGAGCCGCATCGGACGACGCAACGAGGGTGATGGGCGCTCTTCCCGAAGCCGAAAAGAAGCGGGTTCGTTGGCCCGTCGTGGCGGCGATAGGCGGCGTGCTCATTCTTGTTGCTGCCTTGGGCGCGTTCTTGCTGCCGTCCACCGGCGGTCCGCCCGAAGGGGAAGCGGCTCCTTCGGTTCTCTCTATTCGGACGCAGCCGCCGGGTGCCGTCGTGTGGATCAATGGCCGTTCGGCGGGAACGACGCCGGTAGCGGGTTTCTCTTTGGTGGGCGATTCGGCTTCCGTCGCGTTGATGCTCGGCGGCTACGCATCCGTTGATACCATGCTGAGCCTTCAGCCCGGCGCGGAGGCAACGATGGCCCTCACGCTGAGATCTGTTGCTGACGAGCAGGTGGATCCTGGGGAGGTCGGTCCCGGTCCGGCGGCGGAAAGGCCGTCACCGGGTCCCTCCCGGCCCGTGCCCGGGGAGACGAGCGCACCTGCCCACATGGTCAACTTGACCGTTCGGGCGGAGGGGCCGGTTCCCCTGCGGGTAAACGGCAGCGCCGTTGCGTCCGGCGCCTCCACCCAGGTTCCGATGGGCAGAGCGGCGAGCGTCACCTGCGGGTCGGCTGGAATGGAAGCTCGAACGACACTCACGCCGCGTGCGGACGAGTCTGTGACTTGCTACGCACAGGCGCGCATCAGCGTGGTGGTGACGGGCGGCTCGACCTGGGGGTCGCTCTTTGTCAACGGTCAGCCGACGGGGGACAGCGCCCCGGTCGTTCTGGAACGCCCGGCCGGGACGTATCGGCTCCTCGTAACGCGGGTTGGCTACCAAACGCCTGCCGAGCAGACGGTGACGCTCGCGCCGTCATTTGACAAGCGCCCCGAGGCACGCGTCTCATTCGAACTGCAGCCCAGCGGCTAAACGCGCGGCATGCGCTTCCACAGTGCGCACCGCCAGGGAATCTAAACGTACGATTTCACTTACCAAAACGATTCAACGATATGCGCCCAGTCTTACACGCGATTCCTACAGGGTGCAAGGCACGCCTGTCATTCTTGATGCTCCTTGCGGTGGGCTTCTGTGTCCCCGTCGCGTGGGGGCAATCGGGAAGCTTCGAAGAGGCATCGGCCGCCTACAAGAACGCCGACTTCGACACGGCCATCGAGCTTTTCTCCCAGCTCGCGCAGAACACGGCCGTGGACAAGCAGGAGCGAAAACAGTCGTTGCAGTACCTCGGCCGCGCCTACGTCGCCAAGCGAATGCAGCAGGAGGCGCAGGGCGCAATGGCGGAGCTTATCGAACTAGAGCCGCCCATCGTCGAGCTTGATCCGGAGCAGGAGCCACCGATGCTGATGAACGCCTATTATGAGGCGCGCAAGGAGTATACGGGAGGCTACGCCGTCGAAGGCCGCAGCGACGGCATCAAGACGATTGCGATTATCGACTTCACGAATGCCTCTATTGGAGACGACTTCGACAAGTACGCGCCGCTCCAGCGCGGCTTCGCTTCGATGATGATCAACAAGCTCCGGGGTGCCACGGACCTGAAAGTCATCGAGCGCGAGCGAATGCAGTGGCTTCTGGAAGAACACAAGCTGCAGCGCGATCCGAGCCTGATGGATCAGCAGACGGCAGTGCGCGCAGGTAAGCTTCTCGGCGCGGGGGCCGTGCTCATTGGCTCCTATTCAGTGGCCGGTAAGCAAATGTGGATGAGCGCGCGCCTCGTGGACGTGGAAACCGGCGAGATTCTTCTGGCCGAACAGATCATCGGCAAGCCGGCAGACTTCTTCGATCTCACAGAGGGACTGGGGCGGCAGATTACGCAGGCGATCAATGTCTCCATGGCAGATGCAAAAGCGGGCCGGGATACGCAATCGCTCGACGCGATGCTGTCCTATTCACAAGGTCTCGCGGCCCTCGAAGGGCAGGATTATAGCGGCGCATACAGCAAGTTCAAGGAGGCGCTGGATTTCGATCCGCAGTACCGGCAGGCGCAGCACCGGCTTGACAGTCTCGCGCCCATGCTCGCGGTTCGGTAAACCTCACCCACAACCGCGCCGCCGGGGTTCGTGCGTACCCGGCCGGCACGGTGCCTACCGACAGGTTCTCTATGCGAGTCAACACGGTTCGCTTTTTTCTCTTGCTCCTGCTCCTTGGCCTCGGCTGCTCTTCGGCCCGCGAGAGTGCCTATGAAGACCCGAGCGCCTACAGGCGACAGGTCGCCTCCCTTACGGAACGGCTGATCCGCAATCCGGAAGACGCGGAGGCGCTCCGCGAGTTGGGCATCATTCACCTGCGCACCAACCAGCCCATGCGCGCCTATGAGTATCTTACCCAGGCGTACGCGCGCAACGCCACGGATCCATCAACGGCCTACCACCTCGGGCTTGCTTCGGAACTGGTGGGCAAGCGGGAGGAGGCGTTCAAGCTGTATGCTTCCTATGCCGACGTTCCCAGCCGATCGGCTTTTCACGACCGGCTGGAAGGGCGCTACCGGTGGGTGGCCCGTCTCGTCGCTCGGGATGAAATGCAGCGACGGCTGCGCGAAGAAACCGGTCCGGATCGGCTGCAGACCTCGCCGCGTATCGTTGCCGTCTTCCCGCTGACGTATACCGGCGATGATGCGCGCTATGCAGCGCTGTCGCGCGGACTGGCGGAGATGGTCTCGGTCGACCTGGCGCAGATCGACGAACTTCGCGTCGTTGAACGCGCCCGGCTGCAAGCGCTGCTCGAGGAGCTGGCGCTTGTTGAAACGGGGGCGATTGACGCGAGCACTGCCCCTCGCGGCGGACGCCTGCTCGGCGCGGGGCGCATCGTCGGCGGCAGTTACAACGTGACGGCGGGCCGTTCCATTCTCGTCGACGCGGGCGTCATGGATCTGGAGAATACGGACACGTATGCCTTTGAGTCCAACGCCCTCTCCGACGAGCTTAAGAACCTCTTCCGGCTTCAGAAGGACGTGGTCTTCAGCATCGTGAACCAACTCGGCGTCGAACTGTCTGCGGAGCAGCGCGGCCGGATCGAGAAGATTCCCACGAGCGACTTGCAGGCGTTCCTTGCTTTTAGCCGAGGGCTTAAGGAGGAAGATGCCGGCAACCTTGCCGGTGCGCAGTCGCAGTACGAGCGCGCGGCGACGCTCGATCCCGGGTTCAGCATGGCCCGGCTAAAGGCCGATCAGGCGCAGTTGACTGCCGAAGAGCAGGGCACTGCCGAGGAGATCGTTCAAGCCTCGATCGCCGGAAGCGAATCCATCGACCTCGTGGAGGATCGGCTTGGGATGCTGGGTGCCACCGTCGGCGCAGGCATACTCCCCGGGCCGGACAACCGCGAGCCGGCGGAAGAAGCCACAGCGAGCCTTCCGGAACCGCCATTGCCTCCGGCTCAGTGACCGAGGCTATTCCCGTACCACCACGCGCGTTTTCTAAATCCATCAGGACCATGCGGCATCTCCTACTGCTCACACTCGCCCTGCTGTTTGCCCTCCCCGTGGCGGCGCAGCCTGAGGCGCTTTACATAGGGCGCGAACGACGGCCTCTGCAGGTATCCGTCGGTGGTCTCTATCAGCGGGTGTGGGACGGCGACCAGACGCTGTCCCAGGTTAGCTCGCCGCTCTACGTCTTTGCTCCCCTGACGCGCTCGGTCGGGCTTAGCCTCGCCTCCGGCCCCGCCTCGACCACCGGAGACGGTGTGGCTTCGATAGGGGGACTCTCGGACCTGCAGATGGCTGCTTCGTATCACCGGCTCATCGGGAGCAGCAGCGTCGTGGCAAGCTTGAGCGCGAACCTGCCGGTCGGGCGCGAGGGACTGACCGCGGAGGAATTCCAAACGTCCCAGCTGATCGGCCGAAACGCATACGCCTTCCGAACGCCGAGTTACGGACAGGGCTTCAACATTGCTCCGGCCGTCATTTTTGCCTTTCCGCTCTCGGAGACGTGGGCGGGAGGGATTGGGGTGTCATGGAACAGGCGGGGCGCGTACGAACCGGCGGACGGACTCTCCGATTCTTTCGATCCCGGCGACGAGGTCATGCTCACGGCCGGTGCCGATTACCGGCTGACGAACCGCAGCGCTCTTTCCGGCGATCTGGTGTACACACTCTACGGAGCCGACAAACTTGACGGCGAGACCGCCTTCCAGGCCGGCAACAAGATCGTTGGCACGCTGCAGTTCTTGCTCCGCCGCGCGAGAGACGAGAGCCGCGTCGTGGCGCGCTACCGGACGCGCGCGCGCAGCGATTATCTCACCGGCGGCAGCCTGCAGAGCGGTGCCGGGCGGGCGCTTCCCGATGAATACCTGCTGCGCGCCTCGTACACGCGCAGTCCGTACCCGTGGCTGCGGGCGTCTGCCTACACCCAGGCTCGCCTGTACGCGAAGATCGAAGCGGAGCCGGAGCGCACGCTGCTCGACATTGGCCTTTCGCCGCGTTTTCGCCTCTCCGACGGGTTCTGGCTAAGCACGGAGGCCGCTTTCACCGCCGGCAGCTTCAGTGGCTTCGCCGCCGGAATGGGAATCATGGCGGAGTTGTAGAACGGCAAGAGCGCCCTTCGCCCGCAGCGCACGATGTGTGGGTAACGCCAGGAGCGGCGGCCAACTTAGTAAGCGAATCCCAGTGCGAAGGAAACCGTGTTGGACTGATTGCCGAGGCTGCCGTCGAGGCTGAAGCTGACGGGTCCGGCGTAGAGCGTCACGCCCGCAAGGGCGCGGCGCGTGTTGCGACCGTCGATTTCGAACTCCACCGGCACGGCTTCTACATCTGCATCATTTGCGCCGGGCAAGTAGGTGTAAGCTATGCTGATGCGCGAGCTTTCGGCTTGCAGGCCGCCGTATAGAGACAAAGGACCGAACCGGCGTGAAACAGCCACCGCGCCTGCCGTCGTCGTGCCGTCCACCACGCGGTCACCTTCGTCGTCGAGATGGTAGCGCTGGCGCATTGCGTGGATGGCGATATTCACGGGCAGCTTGGGAAAGTACGGGCGGAGGCTGTGACGAAAGCCGATGCCATAGGCCGACAGGTTCCCCACGTCCGGTATCGTGATGACGGGCAGGAAGCGAAGGAGCAGATCGGTCCCGAGCACCGTTCCGATAGCCGCTTCCGGAATGGCGAGTGGTGCGATGCTCTGGTTGTAGACGCCGCCGATCAGCGTTTGCGAGAAGGACGTATCGAAGCTGACCGGGACGAGCACGCCGAGATAGCTGATCGTCGTGTCGAACCGGGCCACCACATTGGCCACGGCTTTGTCTTTGCTGCCGATAGCGGTGGGCGCATCCGTCAGCGTGACGGTGGTAGGCACCCGGACGCGGAAAACTTCTCCGCCGATGCGCCGCTCCAGCACGGTCGATCCGGTGTAGGCGAAATCGAATTTCGTTTCATCTGAGGGAAGAAACGTGCCGAGGCCGCGCAGGCCGACAGCCACATGCAGGCCGAAAGAGGCGATCGTTGGTTCGGCTTGTGTGAACGATTCCTGCATTTAGCCCGGTCCCGATGGCATCGGCGAGCGGCAGGACGTAGGCGCGGCTGTAGGCGCTGCCCACCTCGCTCAGCGTCTCCTGCAATCCCTGCGCGTTTGCCTCGAAAGCAGGGGACAACAAAAGCAAGAGCAAGAGCGCGCGCGGAAGGTTCAGTGTGTGGGTCATAACTGGCGTTATCAGCGTACGAGAACGAGGGTGCGGATGATGACTTTACTGCCGGCAACAAGGCGGCAGACGTAGAGGCCGGGAGCCGCCGGCCCGCCGTTGTCGGCGCGCCCGTCCCACACTGCAACATGATATCCGGCCTGGCTGGCTCCGGACTGAAGCGTCCGCACGCGCCGACCGAGAACGTCAAAGATCGTCAGTTCGGTCTCACCATCTTCGCGGAGGGTGTAAGGCAGGCGCGCTTCGTCCGTGAATGGATTGGGATAGCCGCTTTCCAGGTTGGTCTCGGCAGGGACCACATAGGCTTCAGGGGCTGCCTGGGAAACGTAAGCGGCCGTGCCTACGAGCAAACGCCCTGCAAAGACCGGCTTATCCGGGAAAACCTGCACTTCCGTTCCTTCTGCGAGAGGTATCAGGCGCTGCATTTCCGTGTCGAACAGGTAAGCGCCGTAGCCCTCGGGCAGCGGCGACTCGGGAACGGCCGAGATCCGGATGGTTTGCGCGGTCCCTGTGTTGTGAGACGTGCGTATCTCCACATCCCACGAAGCGCCGCCCGCGCCGGCGGGCTTGAAGCTCCTGGCATAAGGTTTCCCATCCTGCATCACCAGAGACGGACGAACTCGCCGATGGGAGGAGCTTCCATGAGGTCGAACGGATCATCGCCTGCTTCCGCTTCTGCTCTGAGTCCGACCCAGTTCTGCGTGTCCTGCAGGCGTGTCCCGGTAAGGCGTGCCTCCAATCGGAGCAAGGGAGACGGCGCACCGGCTGCGCGTAGTTGATCCTCTCCAGATCCCTGCTGCGCCTCCAGCGGTGGGAAATAGATGGTCGTCGGCCTCGAAGATCGGTTCAAAACAAAGTAGCCGTCCCAAGGCTGCAGAACGTCCAGAGCCTGTTCGCTCTGCACCATTTCTCCGGTCTCCACATCAAAAGTAGCGACGAGCTGCACGTCGGCCGCCCCCTGTATCACGTCCGACCAGCGGACCGGGAAGGCGAAGGGAACGGCAATCTGACTCATGCCGGGGGGGAGCACGACCGGGTAGGGTGCCTCAGCGCTTACCGAGTGGCCCGCGCCCACATCGAAAGGCGCCCCGCTCCTCGTGATGAGGAAGAAGGCGCTGCCGGGTGTCATGCTCGCAGAGATCGCCGGAAATTCGGCGTACGCATCACCGTCCCAGCGAAAAAGACGCCATCGGTCCGGTAGATACGGGCCATACTCATCCAGCACATCGCCCGGGTCGCTGTCATCGAGGACAAAGGGTACGGAGATCATCCGGTAGCCTCGTGCCTGCATCGCAAGCGGCATGGTGAGGCTTGACGCCTCTACAGATTGGAAGGCCGGCTTGACGCCCGGGTTGAGAAGCGGAACGGTCAGCGATCCTTCGCCCACGTCAAACGCGACGTAGTATTCGATGCCGCGTTCGTTGACGAGATCCGCCGGGATCGTCGCCTCGAAGACGCCCGGCGAGGTGGGCAGCAGGGTAAGAACGTCGCTGAAGAAACGAGCGCCGGCATTGCGGATGAAAAGCGATCCGGAACTCGGCAGCGGAAATTGCAGCGCCCGGACGCGCAGCAACGACGATCGCCCGGCGACCGGCGCACTCGTAAACTCGACGTAAAACGGGAGCGACGACAGCACGAGCATCTGTCCGGCATTCGCGACCGTATCGAGCACCGGCACGTAGAGTTGTCCGTTATCGCCGATGGACGTAGATCCCCAGACGGCCGCTTCGGCGCGGTAGGTCCATGCTATGCGTCCTGTCGTGGTGTTGACGGCGTAGAGGTTTCCTGCAAGGGTGCCGATGTAGAGCGTCCCGGCAGCGTCGAGCGCCGGCGAGCCGAACGTTGTTCCGTCGAGTTGAAGGGCAGGCCAGAGGGGATCGCCCGCCGCGCTGAATCCCGCCAGATGGCCATCTCGCGACGCAACGAAGGAGCTGCCATTGGCCGCAAGGGCGGCGCTCGAGATCACTTCGTTGCCAACGGCCCGGCTCCAGAGAAGCGACCCGGTGGAAGAGACCGCATAAAACCGCCCGTCCCGGGAGCCGATGTAGATGGTTCCATTGCGTGCGACGGCGGGAGAGGCTACGAGGTCCCCGCCCGCTCCGGTGAAGCGCCATCGCTCGGCGCCGGCGGGCGTAAGCGCGTAGAGCCGGTCGTCGGCTGAAGCAACGTACACCGTTCCGTCGCTTGCAATGGCAGCCGAAGAGACAATTTCGCCGTCCGTGACAAAGCGCCACCGCACCGTTCCCGTCGCCGGGTTGATGGCGTAAAACGTCCTGTCGCGCGAACCGATGTAGATGGTGCCGTCCGGGCCTTGCTTCGGCGACGCCCACACCTCGTCCTCAGTGGTAACGGTCCAAACGGTGCTGCCGTTCGCAGAAAGGCGTGCATAAACGCTACCGTCGGTCGCCCCCGCCACGACGAGGTCTCCCGTCAGGAGGGGCGACGAAACGCCAAGGCCGGGCGAGGGGGCGGACCATAGGCGCGAGCCGTCGTCGGAGAGCGCGAACATGCTGTCGTTGGTCGCTGCAAACAAGTGACCCTGTCCATCTACGGAAGGTGAAGCATAAACCCGGCCTTCGAACCGGGTCTGCGCGTAGACGGTCGGCAGGGACGGACCCGTTCCGCTGGACCGGCCGGTATTCTGCGCGTCGTGCCGAAACATCGGCCAGGGGCCTTCAGCCTGAGGGGATTGCAACGTGGCCACGGCATCACTGGTGAAGCCGGGAAAGGCTCCGCCCGCGAAAAGCGATACAAGAAGGAGGGCCGAAAGCATGGTTTTGTTATGGCGGGTGAGCGGAAGCGGCCGGCCGCTACGCGATGATGTAAGCTTTGTCGAAAAGCTGCTGCAAAAGCCGTTCGACGTCGGCTTCGCTGAGGCCAAAATCTTGTGCGGACTCGCGGAGGTCGTCGTGGTCGTGCGCTCCGTCCAAATGCATTAGCAGGGAGCATTCTTCGGCGCTCAACACGCGGGTGTTGTGCCAAAGGTCGGTAACCCGGTCGCCGCAAGAAGCCTCGACCCGCGCAAAGGCGGATGCGCGGGGCGTGCCGGTGAGCGCCGTCGCGATGGGCGGCGGGGAGACTTGCAGGTACAGAAAACCGTCCGCATAAAGGTCGAGCAGCAACTGAACGAGCGGCTCCTCGTCGGCAGGGGACTGGAGCGCTTCTTTCCGCAAAGCATCGAACGAAAGGCCCGCGGGCCATGCGTCGCCGAGCGCTTCCAGTATGCGAAGCGTTATTGCATTGCCGGTCGAGATTGGACGATCATCGAGGCCAATGAAGGCGACGGCATCGCTCTCCAGGTCAGGATCAAGGTCGTGGTCGATGTCCGCGCGGCGCACCGGCGCGGCTGCGCAAAAGCGACGGACGGCCCCGGAGTCAACGTCGCCGCGCACGTGTTCATCCGCTTTGCAGAGAAGCGTCTGGCGCATCATCCTGCCGGTGCAGAAGTCGACGTATTGCTCCCATTCGACCCTGTTTGATCGAAGACCTTCAAGAACCGCGGCGGCGGTTGGCGCGGCGCGATCCGTCATTGCGCCGTACTGCGCCTCGGCGAGGTACTGCAGCCCGTGCCGAGCTGCGTGATCGACAAATTCGTGGAACCAGCAGGCGAAGGTCTCGCCGGAGAGTTGATCATGGAAGAAGTGCTCCGGCTTATAGCGGTTCGTCAGACGCTGTTCGTTGCGCAGGGCGGCGGCGTATGCCGTGTTCTCCGGCTGCACGCGCTCCAGAAAATCAACGAGCGCCCTCGCCTGCTGCTGCTTCCGAACCGGGTCGTGCAGCTCCCGCACGTGGTAGCGCATCATCTCCCGTGTCATCTGCCGGAGGTAGGCACCCGGGTAAGTGGCGTAGCTAACATAAGCGACGCCGTTCGGGCGCAGAGACTCGGAGACAAGGGCCAGGAGGCGGTCTCTCGCGGGTGCCGGAACCCAGGAGTAGAACCCGTGCGCGATGATGTAATCGTAGCCTTCGGAGGGAGGCGACCAGTCGACGAGATCGGCTTGAATAAAGGCAACGTTCGAAAGGCCGGCGCGCCGCCGCGCCTTCTGAGCTTTGCCAATTCCTTCCCCGGAAAGATCGATTCCGGTAAATGAGGCGGCGGGATAAGCGGCAGCGAGTGGCAGTAGGTGGCTGCCGTCGCCGCAGCCCACTTCGAGGACCGCAGCGCCGGTCATCTCGGGCGCTTTTAGCCCGAACAGCCGCGCGTGCGTAGCCAACCGAGCGGGGTGGGCCTGCGCGACTGCCTGTCCGGGGTAAGGAACGCTATCGTACGCCCCGGGTGCCTCTAACGTCTGTGCGGTTGCCGTATGCATTCCTCCGAGTAAAGTGGCCGCGGGAAGAACTGCCGACAGGGGTTTTTGAAGATACTAAGAAGAAGATACGGAATCCTTTTCCTCTTCCGACAGAGATTCGGCGCAACTTGTTGAAAGAGGCACCACCTCAGCCGGCAGCCGCCGCCTCATTGGAAAGGCCGTCTTCATTGCGCCGGATGACCAGCATGGTAATATCGTCCGAGGGGTCCGCCGTGCCGACGTGGTCCCGAATGCGTTCAAGAACGCGGTCGATGATGTATCCTGAGCTTTGCCGCCGGTGGCGATCCAGAATGCCCGCCAGGCGCCGCTCGCCGAACTCGGCCCGGTCCGGACTCATGGCCTCCGTCACTCCGTCCGAATAGATGAAGAGCAAATCGCCGGGACCGAAGCCGACTTCGTCCTCGACGCACTCCATGCCTTCTTTGAGCGCGAGCGCAAGGCCGCCAGAGGTAAGCTGCACCGGCGGTTGGCCCTGCCGGAGCAAGAATGGCTTATTGTGCCCCGCATTGGCGAAGGTAAAATGATGCCTGACCGGGTCGAGTATGCCGTAGAAGAGCGTGATGAACGTGCGCTTGTTGGTGCTGTCAAACAGAAGGTCATTGGCGCCGTTGATACAGGCACCTACGTCCGTACACCAGTACGTCTGCGCCCGAAGGGTCGCTTGAAGGCTCGCCATGACGAGCGCAGCCGGCAGACCCTTTCCGGCCACGTCGCCGAGGCAGAGCGCCAGCCGCCCATCCTTCAGCCGGATGTAGTCGAAGTAATCGCCCCCCACGGTGCGTGCAGGAACGCTGTGCCCGACAATGTCATATCCCGCAACGCGAGGCGGATGTTTGGGAAGCAGATGAACCTGAATTTCGAGGGCCACGCGAAGGTCCTGCTGCACCTGAAGGTAGCGCCGCTCCTCCTCTTGAAGTCTCGTGTTTTCAATCGCCTGCGCCGACTGAGACGCAATAACGATGAGCAGGCGCAAGTCCTCCCAGGTAAAACCCGCCGGATGCTGCTTATTGTAAAGTGTCAGCACGCCGACCATTGTCGAGCGCACGATAAGGGGAACGGAGAGGACTGAGCGAACCGACGCGGGCCAGTTGGCCGCAGCGAAGGCCGCGTCCGCATGGGGGTTATTCAGAAGCAGCGGCTTCTGGTGCGTCTCCATCCACGAGAGCAGAAAAGGGTTGGAGTGCACCGCTTCTACGTCGCCGCCCATGGTGCGGATCATCGTTCCGCCCGCGCGCTGGGCTTTGTTGGGCGCGAGCGTCACCGTTCCTTGTTCGGCCTGAACGCCTCGCACTGCGCGCTGCACAATCAGGCGAACGGCCGTTTCCGTATCGCCGGCCGTGCCAATCTCCACGGCCAGTTCATTGAGAAAGGACAATTCCCGGACGGCTCGCTCGAGGGCGGCGTTGGGAGCGGCATGTCCGCCGGCCGGCGCATTGCTGCCGAAGAAGCGCGTGTAGGGGCCGTCGGGTGTGAGCGGAAGGGGTTCAAAGGCGGGCGAGAGGCGGCCGGAGGACCGGGTATCGTCATCGTCCGTTGCGCGTCCGTTGGTTGCGGCCGAGTCCATCCTTTCGACGTCGATTCGGAAGCTGCCGACCTTGATGACATCCCCGGGAGCCAGTTCGTAGGCAATGTGCGACTGCAGGGGCTGGTCGTTCAGCGAGGTCGAGTTATGGCTGCCGAGATCGAAGAGCATCGGCCGGCCAGCCAGCTTGATGGTCGCGTGGCGGCGACTGACGGCGCGTTCGGCGTCGGCAAGAACGAGATGGTTGGAGGGATCTCGGCCGATGCTCACTTCCGATGTGTCGAAGGTGCGTTCCTCTAATCCTCCTGTTTTCGGATGGTGGATGCGCAGCGTGAGCGGCATGGGTGATCGCCATGTACCGTAAATCGGCTGCCGCCACGAGGCCTGCAGCGCGAGCGGAGGATCCCGCGAGGTCAGGGAGCAAGGGACTGTGTGCCGGCAGGTATGCGGCCGCTGAAAGAAGTGCAGGAGGGCGGCCGGCGGGGGCATACGGATAGTCCGTTAAACGAGTATACGGATTACGTTTGGCGCGATCAAGATCCTATGGCGCAGTTAGCACGGCGTCTGATCGCCCTTCCATGTTTCCTGTGAGATTAAACGAGGCTACCATTATACACAGACAGGTTGTGCCGATAGTACGAGGTAGAAGAGCTTGGAAGGCTGGACCATATCATCTTCCTTTATCAAAGCGCTATGCCTGTACTGATCGAAGCACTCTCGGTTGTAATCCGAGCCGACGCTATCGTGGAGCACTATCCTGGTGGTGCAGAGCAGTTCATGAACGACTGTCCGAACAACACGCTCTGCGCAGACGGCGAGTTTGCCGTGTTGGATTCATGAATCCGCTCGACGTTCGGCAGTACTTATCCCGTTTGGAGTCGTACGGCCTGACCTATCTGCGCGATGGTGAGGCCATCGACATGGTTGTGGTTGACCAACGCAAAGGCATCACGGCTCCATGCAAGTGGCTCGAGTTCGGCCAAGTTGGGCTGCATGGCGGCGACGAGAGGAAGGTGTCGGCGCGCCGGTTGAAGGATACATCCAAGAGGAGGCTGATGACGCCGGACGGTTGGTCTTTTGAGGACTCGATCTCGTCCGAACACACCTTCGTAGAGCCCGAGGGTATGGCAGATCAGATGACGTTTCTCCGCCGCGAAACGGACTGGACATCTACCGCGACAATGCGACCGGCAGAGACGTTTTTGTAGGTCGATCTGGGTCATAGAGCCAGGCACGCCAAAGCCGCACTCTGCCGAGCAGGTCGACCGGCGGAACTGTTCCCACCCGCACGTTCATCCGGCGATGCGCACCGGCAGAGGAGGTTGGCGTGGGGCTACCGATAGTTTGCGGCTGCCAGTGTGCGGCCCTGCAGTGAGGATAGCCGGGAACAGCCTCTTCTTCCGCCTGGGACGGGCGCTCGGAAAGGACGTGCAGCCGCTCGAGTTGCTCGCTACACGCCTGTAGCAACGGTCGCCGGACAAACGCGCGCCGCGCGGCACCCCCGGAAATATATTGAAGGCCTCCGACGCGCCTCCTCGGCTGCGCCCGGGTCGGCGAATTCGGCGATGAGTCGCGGAATAGGACGTCGAGACGACGAAATCTGCGATGTGCGGCTGGGGTGGAGTATGACACAGCGCAAAAGGGGTGACGCAGCGCTACAGCCACCTTGCGCCGGACGTAATGACCGCCGCCACCAAGCGGGCGTTCGGCTGATTGATCTCCCGTTTCCGAAGTAGCCTCAGAATACCGGGAAGAGCGTACCGTTAGAGCTGTCTAACTCTAATATACACGTTTTCGATATATTTCCGAAGTTGCTTCACGGCGTTGCACGAACCTGCATTTCCAACCTGCTTGTATTTGCATGGAGCATATGCAGCATGGACAATAAAAAACCCTTAAAACGGCCTTTAAGGCTATTCTGAGGGCAATTTTGCCGGTGGGCCCGGCAGGGTTTGAACCTGCGACCAATCGATTATGAGTCGACTGCTCTGACCGCTGAGCTACGGGCCCCGGTGCTGCTTCCTTGAAGAAAGCGGCGCGGGCGTTACGCCCCCTTTGTCACCGCTGTTCCCCTCTGAACATGGCTTGGGGTGGGATACGCGGCGGTGCCGCCCCCCTGTTGTTCAGAAGCACCCCCGCACTGCGGCATCGACTCGCACGTATATTCCTCGCCTGATCCGTAGGTGCACTCGTCCAATGTTGACGGGAGTGAGGGAGATTGCGTAG
>CAWBQO010000005.1:0-115000 GCA_963790965.1 uncultured Bacteroidota bacterium | reverse complement strand
AATGTAACGGAGGCTCTCAAAGGTACCCTCAGCACGGTCGGTAATCGTGCAATGAGTGTAAAGGCAAAAGGGTGCTTGACTGCGAGACATACAGGTCGAGCAGGTGCGAAAGCAGGACTTAGTGATCCGGCGGTTCCGAATGGAAGGGCCGTCGCTCAAAGGATAAAAGGTACGCCGGGGATAACAGGCTGATCTCCGCCAAGAGTTCACATCGACGCGGAGGTTTGGCACCTCGATGTCGGCTCATCGCATCCTGGGGCTGGAGAAGGTCCCAAGGGTTGGGCTGTTCGCCCATTAAAGCGGTACGCGAGCTGGGTTCAGAACGTCGTGAGACAGTTCGGTCCCTATCTGCTGCGGGCGTAGGAATCTTGAGTGGATCTGCCTCTAGTACGAGAGGACCGGGGTGGACGAACCGCTAGTGTACCTGTTGTTCCGCCAGGAGCATCGCAGGGTAGCTATGTTCGGAAGGGATAAGCGCTGAAAGCATCTAAGCACGAAGCCCACCACAAGACAAGGCTTCCCCCCATTTGTTGGGTACGGGCCGTCGAAGATTACGACGTCGATAGGCGGCAGGTGTAAGCGCGGCAATACGCTCAGCCGAGCCGTACTAATCACCCATTTTGACCTTGAAGTCTGATCTTTTTACCTGTATCCACCCCCGGCCGCAACGGGCGCCGGCAAGGTGGTACGACAAAAACAGACAACTCCTTATCTATTAGAACACGCGCAGGCGGTGCCGCCAAGGCTCCTTTCCTTTGCCGCGGAATCACGACATGACAAGCTTCTCCGGAGCGCGCCTCCGGAGCACGAGTTCTTGGTGGCTATAGCGCGGGGGGTACACCTCTTCCCATTCCGAACAGATCCGTTAAGCCCCGCAGCGCCGATGGTACTGCCCTTCTAAGGGTGGGAGAGTAGGTCGCCGCCAAGTTACCTTCACACCAAAGGCCCCGCTCCTCATCGGAGACGGGGCCTTTCGTGCGTTTATGAGATCCTATAAGCTGGTGGAGATGAGGGAGGCGGGGAAGGGATCTTGGAGCGAAGCGTCAGTTTGTGACCCCAAATCACCATAAATTCTGCAGAACGAACCCTGCCGTCACCATGCCTTCGCAATCGACCTGGCGAGAAGCCATTTACAAAGGGCTCGCCGCCTCATCCGTGGCGCTACACTATAACGACATAACCGAGCGTATTATTTCAGAGGGATATCGAAAGACGCTGGGTGCTACTCCCGCCGCCACGGTGAATGCCCAGATTTCAAGCTCGCTCAAACACGACGAGGATGCCTCGCCTTATGTCCGCATGGGGAAAGGCGTTTATTCACTTCGCGACAAAACGGCAATCTTGCCGACACCGGGCAGGCTTACGCCGGAAGTGGCCGAATCAGAGGATTCAGAGGAGCAGTACGAGATCGTCAGCTCTTTCGGCATGTTCTGGCAGAAAGACGCGGTCGAATGGACCGCATCGCCCAAGCTGCTCGGCATGCAAGGCATTGGTGCTACGCCCGTCGATTTTTATAAGCAACTCGGTGTATACCTTCTGTATGACGGCAGGGAGGTCATTTATGTTGGCCGTACAACTGACCGCCCGCTCGGGATAAGACTATTCGAGCACACGATGGATCGCATGTCGGCAAGATGGAATCGGTTCTCTTGGTTCGGCCTACTACCGGTATCGGAAGGGGGGCAGCTTGAAGAACTTCCCTCTTCGTTCGCTGCCGCTAAACTCATCCCTGCGCTTGAAGCGATTTTAATTGAGGCTTTAGAACCGCGCCAGAACCGCAAACGAGGTGACGATCTCGCAGCAGTAGAGTACCTGCAGAAAGCAGATCCGGAGGTAGAGAAGAAGAGAATGAAAGCGACACTTGAAGCTGCTTTTAACAAGCTGTGAGCACAGAGGCATGACGGTATGGCGAGGCAAGGCGTCACCTGCAGAAACTCGGCGGGTGTTGTCGCGCATATCCCACCCTCGGTGAGCGATGGGCACGCTGACAATGTCTGCTCGGATCGGAAGACCGCAGCCGTGCATATAGCTTCACCCGGGTAGAAAGCGAACTGGCACTAAATGCTGTATGCGTGTCCCACGGGGCGTCCGGCGCACCCTTCATCTCGGCCATAATTACCACCAGGTCGTCCATGACAGTTGGACCTGGTACGATCCCGATCCTGTCGACTTGCCTCACATTTTTCGGTGGAGGATCAAGCGCATGAATCGGGCGCTACTTGCAGGGATCGTTAAAGCTAGGAAACTCGCGCAACGCCGGCGCGGCGGCGGCGGCACGGCTCATCTTGCGGCACGCCGGGGTGCGAGTACGGAAAACTCGTTTGCAAAACCCGTCTACAGCACACGATAAGCTGCCCAACTACAAAAGCCAGGGGGCGAGTACCCCACCCATCGTACCGTCGCAATGGCTATCGTGCGGGCATGCCGGCAGCACTGCTGCAGGCGGTTACGCTTTGTTTACAGCCGCACGGTTGTATCCTGCGCACCGGGCATGTACTCTACTCCTCTTGAAAATGCAGCACCCGTGCCATCGGGGCGCACCGTTACGAGAGAAACAAGCGTTCTGCCTTCCGCCCTATGCCCTCCACCTTATCCGAAAGGAGTCTGTCGACCGAAACCATCCAGCGCCGCATCGACGCGCTCGGCCCCTGGTTCCACAACCTTAACCTCGGGGGCGTCTGGACGGCTCCGCATCACTTCCTCGGCAACTACCCCGGGTATAAGTGGAGGCGTTTCGCGAACGCGATTCCGCAAGACTTGTCGGGCATGAGTGTGCTCGACATCGGGTGCAACGCGGGGTTTTACTCGCTGGAGATGAAGCGCAGAGGGGCCGCCCGGGTGCTTGGCATCGACTCGGATGACCGGTATCTTGCACAGGCCCGCTTTGCCGCAGAGGTCGCCGGCGAGGAGATCGAGTTTCGGAACCTCTCCGTCTATAACCTGGCGGAACTGGGAGAAAAGTTCGACCTCGTGATCTTTATGGGCGTGCTCTACCACCTTCGGTATCCACTGCTCGCCCTCGACCTCATACACGAACACGTCGCCTCAGATTATCTGCTCTTCCAGTCCATGCAGCGCGGCAGCAGGGAAGTGCTGGACGTTCGCGAGGATTATGATTTCGAGGAAAAGGCGCACTTTAGCGAGGAAGCTTATCCTAAGCTTCACTTCATAGAGCAGCAGTACTCTGGGGATCCCACGAACTGGTGGATTCCAAACCGCGCATGCGCCGAGGCCATGCTACGCAGTTCCGGATTTGCCATTGAAGCCCATCCGGAAACAGAGGTTTACATTTGCCGTAAGTCGATCAGCTACAACAAACCCCTCGACGTCGTCTTAACGGAACCTCTGCAAACCCATGCTTGAATCGGTGATGCTCTGGAACGAGCCTAATAACAAGTCCCACTGGGCCTTTGAACTCGATCCGGAGTGGGAGGCGTTTGCCGAAATGACCAAACTCGCCTCCGATGCCATCGCCGCGGAGTGCTCCGATTTGCCGCGTGTGCTGGGTGGGATCTCGCCCATCGACCCCATTTTTATGGAGAAGATGAAGTCTCACGGCGTTCTCGATCACCTCGATGCCGTCGCAGTGCATGGGTTTCCGCTCGACTGGAATCACTGGACCATCAACGAGTGGCCGGATAAAATCAACGAGATCCGCGCCGTTACGGACTTGCCTGTTTGGGTTTCCGAAGTCGGAATTTCGACGTTTGGGGCGGAGGAGGTTCAAGACTTCGGCCTGCAGCGCACGGCTGAATTGCTGCTCGGCAATGCGCCCCGCGTTCACTGGTACAGCCTCTATGATCTTCCCAAAGCATGGCCGGCTACGACGCGCCACCGCGAAGCAGAGGGGTCTTCGTACTACCGGCACTTCTATATGGGGCTGCTTCGGGAGGACGGCACGCCGAAGATCGCACTGAATCGATTCGCCGATTACACGCCGGAAATGGGGCTATGTCAGTGGTTTCATTACGAAGACCACCGTCTCGACGACGCCGTCGCATGGATGCGCAAGCTTGGCGTCACCTATCTGCGGACGGGGATCTCGTGGGCAGACACGTACCGCGATCATCAGCAGAAAGTCGATGCCTGGTTTGACAGGCAGATGGCTGCGCTCGACAACTTCGAGGTCACGGTCACGTTCTGCTTCACGCCCGCGCAGCGAGGCATCGAGCCGCACTACACCAGTCCCCCGCAGGTGCCACAGGAGTTTGCCGACTTCTGCGCGCGCTATGCCCGCCGCTACTACCGCCCTGACTCAGCGGCGCGGTTCGGGGACGGAAGCCTTACGCGCTCCATTGCGACGCCGTAAAGGCCTCCAGCGGAGCAACTGAAGCTTCGGCACCATCCGCGAAGGTCAAAAAGGCGCAATCGTTACAGCCGCCGCGATCCAGGCTTTCGGCTTTGTAGTTCCTTGCCGCTATATTGACCGCGAGCGGCACCGGTCCATCGCTCGTAAGCGATCCAGCGGTGTTCGGTTAAGAGCTTGAAAGGATGATCGCCTGAAGAGAATGAGCGATAGAAAAATACGAGTCGCACTGATTGGCGCGGGCAACTGCGCGTCCTCCCTTGTGCAGGGCGCGACTTATTACCGGGATGCAGATGGAAGTAAGCCTTTGCCCGGCCTGATGCATCCGGTTCTCGGCGGCTATGGCATCGCCGACATCGTCTTTACCTGCGCGTTCGACGTGAATGCCGTGAAAGTGGGGAAGGACCTCTCGGAGGCCATCTATGCTGCGCCCAACAACACGTACCGGTTTGCAGATGTGCCCGAACTCGATGCGCCCGTTTACCGCGGACCGACGCTCGACGGCCTCGGCAAATATCTCTCGGAGGTAATCGTGGAGTCTGAGGCCGAACCGGTCGGCATCGCCGAGACGCTTCGGCGCACGCAGACCGATATTGTCGTCTCCTACTTGCCCGTTGGCAGCGAGGAAGCCACACGCTTCTACGCGGAAGAGGTGCTTGAAGCCGGCTGCGCTTTCGTCAACTGTATTCCGTCGTTCATTGCTTCCGATCCGGAATGGGAGCGGCGGTTCGCCGAGCGCGGTTTGCCAATCATCGGCGACGACATCAAGAGCCAGGTCGGCGCGACGATCACGCACCGAATGCTCGCCAACCTCTTTCGAGAACGGGGCGTACACCTCGACCGCACCTATCAGCTGAATTTTGGCGGCAACACGGACTTCCAGAACATGCTCGAACGCGAGCGGCTCACGTCCAAGAAGATTTCCAAGACGAACGCCGTCACGAGTCAGCTTGACGAGCCGCTTCCGGAGAAGGACGTACACGTAGGCCCGAGCGATTACATCCCGTGGCTGGAGGACCGAAAATGGTGTCACATTCGGCTCGAAGGCACGACCTTCGGCGGGGTGCCGCTCATGTGCGAAGTCAAGCTGGAAGTGTGGGATTCCCCCAACTCGGCCGGCGTCGTCATCGATG
Source organism: uncultured Bacteroidota bacterium (assembly GCA_963790965.1). Classification (GTDB taxonomy): domain Bacteria; phylum Bacteroidota; class Rhodothermia; order Rhodothermales; family DASSAV01; genus CAWBQO01. The sequence continues at coordinate 109,561 of CAWBQO010000005.1, read as the reverse complement.
CCATCCGGTGCGCGAAGCTGGCGCTCGATCGCGGTATTGGCGGGGCGCTGATTGGGCCTTCGTCCTACTTTATGAAGTCGCCACCGCAGCAGTTCGACGACCACGAGGCGCGGCTGCGCACCGAAGCGTTTATCGCGGGAACGGACATGGATGGCCGCGCCGCCCTCGGCACCGATGGCGATTCGGTTGATCACGTGTTGAACCCGACGCCACCGGAAACCACCGAGCGGTAGTCTCTTTTACGGTATGGCCACTTTTTACCTCGTCCGCCACGCTGAAAAAGAAGGCGGCGAAGGCTTCTTGCCTGGCCGCACGCCGGGCGTCCACCTGACCGATCTCGGGCGCGAGCAGGCCGAACGACTGGCCGGGTATGTTGAGGGTCTCGGCATCACCCGCGTGCTGTCAAGCCCGATGGAACGCGCGCAAGAAACGGCGACGCCGCTGGCGAAGAGGCTCGGCGTACGGGTCGAGACCATGGAAGCCTTCAGCGAAGTCGACTTCGGAAGGTGGACGGGGGCCAACATCGACGACCTCGGAGACGATGAGGCCTTCAAGCGGTTTAACAGCTTCAGAAGCGGCACGCGCATTCCCGGCGGTAGCTTGATGACGGAGGTACAGGCGCAGTTCGTCGGGGCGCTGCTCCAGCTGCGCGACCAGGAGCCGGACGGCTCATTTGTCATCGTCAGCCACGGCGATCCCATTCGCGCCGCGCTCTGCTACGCCCTCGGCATTCCGCTGGACTTCGTCTTTCGGTTCTCCGTCGATTCCGCCTCCGTGTCCATCCTTGCGCTCGGCGACTGGGGTCCGCACGTTTACTGCATCAACCGGGCACCCGGCGACGGATTGATGCTGGAGGATTGAACCGGCGGGCGTACTACCGGGACGATCGACCGGGAAAGGCTTCGCGGCTGTCGGATTGGACGCCGAGTTCGTATGATGCCGCGAGCTTCCGGAACGCTCCCGCGTAATCATCCCGCACAACGAAGCGCGCCCCCGTGCAGTCGCCCGGACGCGGCTTGGCGTCTCCTCGGCAGCGCTCCAGCACGGCGCGTCTGAATGCATCGAGGCTTGATCCGGCTCCTATCGGTACCACTTTGACAGGTGTCATGGGCAGGCGATTGATTAAAAGATGGCGCTCTGTCTTACGGCTTGCCTATGCGATGCGCATGCCTGGAACGCCGCACTACGCACTGCATCTGAAACTCTTGGAGGGAACGTTGCGGCGGCGTTTCGGATGGTTTATGCTGTCCCCTGAGTTCTACTCTTATTTGCCGTCCTCATGTGCAGACCACTTGGCGAAGGGCTGGCAGCCACTACGCGGCGGCGTCTGTGAACTCCGCAAAAGCCTTTAGCACCTGCGCCCGGTTCTCCTGCGACATCGTAAGGAGCGGCAGCCTAAGCGTGCCTTCCATGTGCCCTGTCGCCGCAAGCACGGTTTTGACGGGAATCGGGTTGGTTTCCAGAAAGCACGCGCGCATGGCCGGAAGCAACCGGAAGTGAGCCTTTCGGGCGGCAGCAAGGTCCCCCGCGAGGGCGTCTCGCACGAACGACGTGAACACGGCTGGAATGGCGTTGCAAATGACGCTGATAACGCCGTCGGCACCGAGCGCTGCGAGCGGAAGCGTCATCTCGTCGTCTCCGGAATAGACGGCGAAACCCTCCGGGCGGCTCCGCAGAATATCGCCGATCTGGGCGAGGTCGCCGGACGCCTCTTTGACTCCGGTCACCGTCGGCACCTCCTCGGCGATCTGCAGGGTCGTCGCTGCCTTGGCGTTGAAGGAGGTCCGGCCGGGCACGTTGTAAATGATGATCGGGCAGTCCGTAGCGTCCGCAATGGCTTTTACGTGGGCAACAAACCCGGCCTGGGTCGGCTTGTTGTAATAGGGACCCACGACGAGCAGCCCGTCGGCACCGGCGGCAGCGGCTTCCTTTGAGAACAGGATGCTTTCGCTCGTCGAGTTATTGCCCGTGCCGATGATGACGGGCACGCGCCCTGCAGTATGCTGAACGGCCGCATCTACGAGTGTTCGCCGTTCTTCCGGCCAGATCGTGGCGTTCTCCCCCGTCGTGCCGAGGACCACAAGGGCATCGACGCCGCCCTCGATCTGAAAATCGATCAGGTTCTTAAAAGCCTGCAGGTCGAGTTCGCCATCCCGGTCGAAGGGGGTCACGAGGGCGGGGGCTGTACCGGCGAAGATTCGTTCAGTGCGCATGGATTCGAAAGGATATATAAAAGATTAGTCCCAGCTTGCGAGCATATCGTCGAGGGTGAAGAGGCCCGTGCGGCCCTGCAGCCACTCGGCCGCCTGAACGGCTCCGGAGGCAAAGCCCTCGCGGGTGCGCGCTTCGTGGGTAAAAAGGAGGGTGTCGAACGGGCTGTCCAGACGCACCGCGTGGTGCCCAACGACATGTCCCACGCGCTCGGATGTGACGTGCAGCGCACCCCCATTTATGGCGTGATGCTGCGTCTCCGCCTCGATGTGCGTTTTGCGGGAGAGTCCGTCCAGAAGCTGCTGCCCGAGCAGGAGGGCGGTCCCGCTCGGACTGTCCACCTTGCGGGTGTGGTGTGCTTCGTGGACGGACACGTCGTATTCGGGCAGGCGTTCAAGCAGCGGCGTTAAGGCGCGGATGGCGCGCGAAAGGATGGCGACACCCATCGAGAAGTTGGGCGCATAAAGAACCGCTCCGCCGCTCTTGCGGACGGCTTCCCGAGCCTCATCCAGCCTGTCGTACCAGCCTGTCGTTCCAACCACCGCAGCGATCTTCCATTCAGCGTACCGCTCGATGTGCTGCAGCGCGAGATCCGGCAGCGAGAAGTCGATGACGACGGTCGCGCCTTTTAGCGCGTCCCGGTTCCCAGCGTCGAGCAACGGCCGTTCGCTGTCGAAACGCGCGGAGACGACGTGCCCGCGACGGGCTGCAGCTTCCTCAACGCTTTTCCCCATCCGGCCGGTACCAACGAGCGCTATTTGCATCCTTCCGTGTGAGCTTGTGGGGGAAAATGACTTGGGGCACGTTGGCCGCTACTACCGTCGGCCGCTACTACCGTCGGCCGCTACTACCGTCGGCCGCCAACACCGTCGGCCGCAACCGGAAGACCCGCCGTTCAGATACTATGATAAGCATCGACGCGGAGGGCAAGTGAAAACATTTTGTAAGTAGCCCATAGCGGCTTACGAAACGTTATCGTTCTCGCCACGCGGCAGACGCCTTGCACCCGTTCGCTGCCGGCGGGACGCGGATTCAGGACACGAGTTCTGCCGCTTTGATGAGGTCTGCCAGGATGCCTGCTGCCGTCACGACCGGTCCGGCTCCCGGCCCCTGAATGACGAGTGGCCCGGCGTTGTAGCGCTTCGTCGTGAAGGCGACGATGTTGTCCGTGCCGCGCGAGTGGGCGAAGGGCGAGCGATCATCCACCGTGCGCACGCGGACGCTCAGCCGCTTCTGCTCGATCAGGCCAATGTACTGGAGCCGGCTCTGCGTCTCCTGCGCCTCGGCAAGCCGGTCACGCCATTCATAATCAACCTCTTCGAGTCGGCCCATGAACTCTTCTACCGCTACATCGAGCAGATGCGGCGGTACGAGCGATTCGACGGCAACGTCCGATCGTTCCACATTTATGCCCATCTCGCGGGCCAGAATGAGCAGCTTTCGGGCAACGTCTTCGCCTTTGAGGTCGTCTCGGGGATCCGGTTCGGTGTACCCCTCTCGCCGCGCCTCGCGCACAATCTCTGAAAAGGCGCGTCCCTCGGAGAGGTTGTTGAACATGTAGGCGAGCGTGCCGGAAAGGACCCCTTCGATCTTCAGGATCGTATCTCCCGAGCGCATCAAGTCGCGCAAGGTCGAGATGACGGGCAGTCCTGCCCCAACGGTCGTCTCGTAGAAATACGGCACCTTGTGCCGTCTCGCCGCGCGCTGAATGCGGTTGTAGTACGGCTGCCCCTGCGTGTTGGCGCGCTTGTTGGGCGTGATTACGGCGATGCTGTGATCAAGCAGTTCGGGGTACCGCAGCGCGACTTCGTCGGAGGCGGTTGCATCGACGACGATCAGGCGCTCGAGGCGGCTGTGGATGAGATGGTCGATGATTGTGTCGAGGTCGCGCGGGCCGTCGGAGGTTTCCAGCCGCTCGAGCGCGTCTTGAAAGGGAATGCCCTCCACGTCCCACACCATCTGCCGCGTGTTCGCGAGTCCGACGAGCTGCAGGTTGAGCTTCATGCGGTCCAGCAGAACCGGAGCCTGTTCCGTGAGCATACCGAGCACCACCTTCCCGATCACCCCCGTGCCGACCAGGAAGACATGCGCCCTGTCTCGCTCGAGTGGGAATGCTTCGTGCAACGAGCGTACGGCCAGTCGCACATCGGAGTCGAGCACCACGGCCGAGATGTTGGTTTCCGACGCACCCTGCGCAATCGCAATCACGTTGACGCCGCTCCGGCCGAGCGTGGAGAACATCTGCCCGGCAAGCCCCGGACGGTTGAGGATGTTGTCTCCGACCGCCGACACGACCGCGCACTCGGAGCGCGCTTCTACCGTGTGGATGTCTCCCCGCGCCAGCTCCAGTTCGAAGGTTTGCAGCAAAAGGTCCACGGCCTGCTCGCCGTCGGCTTCCCTCACGACGATGCAAATACTCTGCTCGCTTGACGCCTGCGAGATCATCAGCACGTTTATTTGCAGCGCAGCGAGAGCGGAGAAGATGCGCGCGGCGATGCCCGGCACGCCGATCATGCCGCGTCCTTCGAGCGTCACCACGGAGACGCCGCGGATGGTGGTGACCGCTTTGACCAGGCCCTCCACGTTCGTGGTCTCGTTCGTGATAAGCGTTCCGTGCGCCTTCGGGTTCAGCGTGTTCTTGATCAGTAGGGGAATGCCGCGCTCCTGCAACGGACGCATGGTACGAGGATGCAGCACTTTCGCGCCAAAGTAGGCGAGTTCAGCGGCTTCCCGGTAGCTCAGGCGGGGGAGGGGAAAGGCGTCGGGCACGAGGCGCGGGTCGGCCGAGAGCACGCCGTCGACATCCGTCCAGATGATGACGCGCTCGGCGTGCAGCGCCCCGGCCAGAATGGTGGCCGTGTAGTCGCTGCCGGACCGGCCGAGGGTCGTGGCGACGCCCCGGTCGGTCTGCGCGATGAACCCGGTCACGACGGCGATCCGATGCGCGGGCAGTTCATCGAAGTGCTCCTGAACGAGCCGCGTGGACTCCTCGAAGAGCACGTTTGCCTCGCCGAAACTCGCATCGGTGCGTATGAAAGCGCGTGCATCTACGGCAATCGCGTCCAGCCCGGCAGCCCGAAAGGCAGCTGCCGCGAGGGGCGTCGATAGCCGCTCACCCATTCCGGTAATGGCGTCTCGCGTCCGGGGTGTACATTCGCGCAGCAGATAGACGCCGTCAAGTAGCTCAGAAAGTTCTCGGTAAAGCGCGGCAAGCTGTTCCGAAAGAGCGAGGCGCTCCTCTTCCGGCGCGACAGCCTGGAGGACGCCCTCATGCCGCGCGCGGATCGCTTGCAGCACGTCGTGGTGCGTTCCCGTTCGCCCGAGGGCATCCCGAATGCTCTGCAGCAGGCGGTCCGTCACGCCGCCGAGGGCCGAAACAACGACGACCTTCCGGGCGGTTTCCGGCTCCGCCCGTACGAGGTCGACAACGCGCTTGATGCGCTCGCCGTCGGCGACGGAGGTGCCGCCAAATTTGAAGACTTGAAAGGGGATATCAGACGTGAATGCCATGTTCTATGCTTGTGCGTGGTGAGGCGCGGAGGTGAGGACGGCGCGGCCATTAATCGGAGGTGGAAAGTGCCACCCTCCGGCGGCAATTTATGAAGAGTCTGTGGAGTAGCGGCACTCCAGGGGGTTATCGCTGAAACTTTTCAGGCGCGCCGTGTATAACCGGTTCTTCCGAAAGAGGGGCTATAGCTCAGTTGGTAGAGCGCTTGAATGGCATTCAAGAGGTCAGGGGTTCGAATCCCCTTAGCTCCACAGCGTCCGGGCGGGTGGCAAATAGCTGCGCGTCCGGTTTTTTTATGCCTTCGCGCTACACCAGCCTTCCGGCGCGCAGGCACTTCTCCAGCCAGTCTCGCTTGGCCTCGAGTTCCTTTATGCTCAGTTGCGCCTGAGCTTTCGTAAGTCGCCGCTTCGCTTCTGCGTGAATTTCGCGGCTCGTTAGCGTGCGTCCGGCAGCTTGCAGCGTGAACGCGAGCTGAGAAGCGAGCGAGGCACACTCTTTCCTGAGCAGGTTCTCCTGCCGCCGCACATCATGCGCGTAGGCCGCTTCTTTGGGCGGCGGCGGCTCGTGCGTTACCGCGCGGATCCCATTCGTTCGTTGCAGGTCCATGGTGTGCGTTTGGATTGCCTGGCTCTGCACGTCTTTCAGTTCCCAAAGCGACACCTCCGTAGGTGCGGGCATCGGCGGAGCCTCGCGCGCCTCTTTCTGCACGCGCAGCTTCAGCCCGATTTGCTCTTCAGACGAGATCCACTGCAAGGTATGAACGACTTCGGAGTCGTTCGCGGCGTAAATATCGCACACGTTGCCCTTCTCGCCGAAAGGCGCAAAGTACCGCATACCGCGGAAGACCTGCTGCATGGTCTTCGAATATGCGCGGACCAGATCGGCCTTAACGATGATGCTGATAGGCTTGATGTCCGTGCCTTCGCCGATCATATCCACTTGAACCATGACGTCGAGCGTACCCTCGCGGAAGCTGTCGAGCAGACTCAGGCAGGCACGCGCCGGCAGGTCCTGCCCGATCCGGCCGGAGGAATACTGAGGGTACCGTTTGCGGACGAACTCCAGAATGGCGGCGGCGTGCCGGTTGCTCATAGCAATGACGAGCATCTGGTGATTGCGCGCTGAGGCCCCGCCCGGCCCGATCCCTCCCGCGAGCCGGAGGCTTCTCTTCTCGGCCAGACGCTTGAACGCAGGACCGAGGAGCGTGTCCAGGTACACCTCATGGAACCGAAGTTTGCGCCGCGCCAGGTAAACGTCGATTTCTTTGTTCGTCTTGGCGACTTCGGCGAGCATACTGAGCGACATTTCGACCTCCTGCCCGGTGTCGGCGCGCATCATCTTCAGCTTGTAATCAAGGATGTGCGCCTCGACGCCCTTCAGGATCTCGCCCTCCTCGTGCGCGTCGCGCATCGTCACTTCGTGGAGCGCCACGTAATACTGCTGACTGTCCGCGCCCACCTCGAAGGGGACTCCGAAGAGCGTCTTGTCGTCCGAGCGCATCGGCGTTCCGGAGAGGGCGACGCTACAAGCATGGGGAAAGGCTTCGATCTTCGTCGCCCAGAGACCGTCGTCGGATAGGTGATGGACTTCGTCGAAGACGAACATGCACCTTGCCCGCCGGGTAAACTCGCCCAGCGCGCGATGGCCGCCACGGCCGCTCGCGTACTGGTAGGTGGTAATGATGACTTCCGTGTCGAGGTTTTTTAAGAACACCTGCTCGGAGTCCGCCACGCAGAAGGTGAGGGGCGGCGCGCCGAGATTCTTGAACACGCGATCCAGTTCCTTCGGGTCTGCATACTGGTCGCGCAAGTTGCCTCTGGGCACAAAGACGACGAGGCGTTCGGCCGCGCCGAGGCTCCGAGCGACGAGGTAAGAGGCGAGCGCCGTGATCGTCTTGCCGTATCCCGGGACGAAGACGCCCAGGTGGTTCATGCGCCCTTCCGCCAGAGCACCGGCCAGCTTGTCGAGAAACTGCCGCTGGCCCCGGCGAAAGGTGAAGCCGTTGCGAAGCCGAATGCCGGGGATGGAAGGTTCAGTCAAAAACGAGGGGAGGCGATACGCCGGTCGCGCGGCCGACGCGCGATGCGGGCGGTGAGAACATGGAGGGGTGCCCCTTACGCGCGAGGTACCGTCTTGGCTGCAGTTCGTTGAAGAAAATTGCGTGACCCGGCTGCCGCAAAAGAGGAACGCCCGGCTCCCCCACAGAGCCAGGCGTTCAATCCACGAATGATGCCACACATCACTGAGGAAGAGGGCGCGTTGTCTCACGCGCCTTGATATTTCACGGGAGCGGTTCCGCGTTGTTGCGCTCCGGTAATTTATTTATTGCGAATTGCCCGTGCAGGTTCTGTTAAGTTACTTTCAAAGGCTAAAGCAGGCACGTGACGGCTCGCGCGTCTGCGCCCGCCTTCCCGGCTTCTCCGGATTCTACTCATCGTCCTGACGGTGACGGAGTTGCGGGCGGGCGACTCCAACTTCTCCAATCCAGGCTCTACTAATAGCAAAACCCCGTCTGCAAAGGCTGCAAACGGGGTCTTTGTGTACGCCAGAGAGGATTCGAACCTCCGACCTTTGGAACCGGAATCCAACGCTCTATCCAGCTGAGCTACTGGCGCATCGCTCCTTAATATAGCCCCTTCCGAGGGCGAGGTCAATACGCCGAAATCCGGCGCGGTGCCTTGATGAATGTAACCGAACCCCCACGGAAAGGTTGCACGGTTCTGCCAAAACGGTCTGTGTTAAGGCGTATTCTTCAGCGAAGAGGTCCGGGCAGTTGGGCTGGCGCTTCGGCATAGCTATCTTAACCGTTGAACAGGCACGACCCGACCCTACAGAGCTTAGTTGCACCGCGTAGCCGTACCCATGCAGATCAAAGAGGAACACGCAACGGAAGTCCGCCTGGTGGCCGGGGAAGAGCAGCCGCGCCGCGTGCCGCTGGACGGGCCGCTCGAGCGGCGACACGTCTCGCCGCTGCTGATGGCGCTGCTGGTCCTCGTCTTCGGATTCGTGCTTTTCCAGCTCATCGGTTCGGCGGCGCTGGTCGCTCTGCTGCTCGCGGCGGGCGTGCCCTCCAGCGGACTACTCGCGGCAACGGCGCGCATCGGCGAAGACCATGCTTCTCTGGCGCTCGTGGGCAACATGATCGGACTGGCCGCCGGGCTGGGCCTGCCGGCGTACCTCATCGCGCGGCTTCATTCAAGCAATCCGTCCGGCTTCCTCCGGCTCCGACCCGTGGCCGGCGCGGTGCTCCTGCTCGCCCTCATCGGACTGGCGGGGCTGACACCCTTTGTGCAGTGGGCGGCCTCGGTCAACCAGGCGCTCCCGCTACCGCACTTTCTTGAAGAGCTGCAACGCGCGCAGGAGGCCCTGCTCGAGAGCGCCCTTGCCGAGTCGACGAACGTGTGGCTCAACCTGCTCATGCTCGCAATTACGCCCGCCATCTGCGAAGAACTGTTCTTCCGGGGCTATCTTCAGCGGCAGCTCGAACGCAGGCTCGGCGCGGCAACGGGGATCGTGTTCTCGGGCCTACTCTTCGGCCTGTTTCACTTCCGGCTCAGCGAACTGGGCGCGCTGACGGCGCTCGGCATCTTCCTCGCGTATCTGACCTGGCGCACGGGCAGCCTCTGGCCCGCCATCCTTGTACACTTCGCCAACAACGCCTTTGCGGTGATCGTTTCCGCAACGTCACCCACCAAGACGGAAGTGGATGGGGCCGTCGAGACGGCACAAGCGTTTACGATGCCGTGGTATTTTGTTGTGGCCGGCCTGATTGTCTTTGCCATCGCGCTCGCAGCGCTGCAGCGGTGGGCAGCGGCCGACGCCACTCGATCCGCAACCGTTTCTACTCACCCTAACGAGACAACTCCATGAGCGAACGAATTTACGAAGGCTGGTCTGTCGCCTTTAAGACCGGGCACGAATACGAAGCAGACCTCGTCCGCGACCGCCTCGACGACGCGGGCATCCCTGCCGTTGTGCTTACGCAGCGCGATCATGCGTTCAATCTCACCATGGGCGATCTCGCCTCCGTGAACGTCATGGTTCCGCCGGAGCACCTGGAGGAAGCAAGGCAGATCATCGAATCCGCCGAGCCGTCTGATGCCGAGATGAACGACGCCGCCATGTCGGCCGACCCGGCGGATCCGGCCGCCCACAACCGCTCGCGCGAAGCGATGCTGGATTCGGGCATCGAGGAGATCAACCTCTCGGTTCCGGACGAAGAAGACGAGAACGAACTTCCGTGACGCCTCGAACTGCATCCGGTACACCCTGTGTCTAACCTGACGATGCGCGTCCTGACGGCCGTCGTCGGCGTACCGCTCATTCTGGGCGTTCTATACGTCGGCGGCTGGCCGTGGGCGGTGCTCGTGGTCTTCCTCGGCCTTCTGGCGCAGCGCGAGGTCTACGGGCTGCTGGCGCTCACCGGGGCGCGTCCTGCGCGGACGGGCGGGCTTGCGCTGGGGGCCTTGCTGGCCCTGCACGCCTTTTCGCCACTTGTCCTCCCCATCGCGATCGTGTTGCTGCTGGGCCTTTTCGCATGGGAGCCGTTTCGCGTGAACGACGCGCAGCCCTTCCAGAATCTTTCCGCGACGGTCTTCGGTGCCATCTATCCGACGGCCCTCTTCGCCTTCCTGATCGATCTGCGCCTCGGCGTTTTTCTGCCGTGGACGCCCCGCGAAGGGTTCTATCTGACGCTCACGGTCTTTCTACTCGTCTGGGCCACGGATACCTTCGCCTACATTGCAGGGCGTTCGTTCGGCAAGCACCCGCTGGCTCCGGCCGTCTCTCCGAAAAAGACCTGGGAAGGGGCGGTAGGAGGAGCCGCAGGGGCACTCCTCGTGGCCGTCGGGTTGAAGGCGACCCTCCTTGCCGGCGTGCTCTCGTGGCCGTCGGTGCTTGTGGTTGCGCTCATCTGCGGTGCCGTCAGCCAGTTCGGCGATCTTTTTGAAAGCAAGCTCAAGCGTTCGGTCGGCGCAAAAGACTCCGGCAACATGCTTCCCGGACATGGCGGCATGCTGGACCGTTTCGACGCTATGATCCTTGCCGCGCCCCTCGTTTACCTTTATCTGGTCCTCGCCTATTGAGGCGCTTGCGAACGGCGCACTGTCGGACCTCTCCCGGGCGGCGCTCTGCGCTGCGCGGCCGGCTGTCAATTACCGAAACATCATGACGAAAACCGATCTCATCGATCAACTCGCCCAGGGCACCGGATTAACGAAGATCGAAACGGAAGCGGTGGTGAACGGGTTCATCGCTACCGTGGCACTGGCGCTGGAACAGGGCGAGCGGGTGGACATACGCGGATTCGGATCTTTCGCGGTTCAACATCGCGCGCCGCGCGTGGCGCGCAACCCGCGGACCAACGAGAGTGTTCGTGTCGGCGAGCGCTACGTGCCGGTCTTCCGTCCGTCGCGCGAGCTGCGCAGGAGCGTTGACGGCGCGCAGGCAAAGGGTTGACCTGCCAAAGAGGAGCTTTGACCGATCTCAATAAGGAGCATGGAGGAAAAGGAAGAAGGGGTAATTTGTCCGGATTGCGGCGCGCGGCAGAAGCCGGGCGCGGATACGTGTGATCTGTGCGGACACTCGTTCGACGAGCCGGCGGCTGAGGGCGAGTTTTACGCTGAAGATGAGATGCTTGCCCATGAAGCGCCGGTCTATGAAGAGCGGCAGGTACAAGGCGGCGTCTTTTGCAGTCAGTGCGGCGCAAAGAACCCCGAAGAGGCGAATTTTTGCTTTCGCTGCGGAAGCCGGATTTATCGTGACGATGCGCGTGCCGCTTTCCGCCCGCCACTCGGCCCGAGGGCGGCAGCCGCGCCGCAAGCGGCAGTGCCGAGAAGTACCAGTGCCGACAAGGCCATTGGGCGGCAGCTCGGCATCATTGTGGGAGCGGCCGTCCTGATCGTCGTCGCGCTCTACATGGTGACGCTCTTCAGCCGCAGTACGCCCGCGCCGCCGGGCGCGCCCGTGGCGGAAACGGGGACGCCGGCAGCGGCGGCGACCTCGATGCAGAGTCGCGCGCTCACTGCGGATGCTGAAGCGGAAGTGGCTCGTCTTCGCGCGGAGATGGACGGCCTCGGGGGAGCCGAGCGCCTGTCGCGGCAGCGGCGGCTCGTCGCGCTCTACCTCGACGGCGGCCGCATCGATCTCGCCGCGCAGGAGCAGGAGCAGATTGCCGCCGCAACCGATTCGCTCAGCGCCTGGGAGCAGGCCGGCAATCTCTATTACGGCTGGATGGAAAGCTCGGAAGGCGAGGAGCGCGTCGAGGCCGGGCGCAGCGCGATACGGGCCTATCAGAAGGTTCTGGATGAGGAGCCGAACAACCTCGGCGTTCGGACGGACATGGCGACGGCGTTCCTCGGCACCAACGATCCCATGGAAGGCGTTCGTCAGATCAAGCTCGTGCTCGAGAGCGACCCGCGGCACGAGCAGGCGAACTTCAACTACGGGGTCATGCTGTCGATGATCGGGCGTAACGATCAGGCTCTGGAGCAGTTCAAGAAGGTAAAGGAGATTGCCGCGCCCGGATCAAACAACTACACCATGGCCGAGCAAGCCATACAGCAACTTGGCGCTGCACCGGCGCAGCCCTAATCCACCGAGCGCATGAAGAGCCTGTTTACAGAAGGCGAAGCCGAACGCATCAAAGTGGCCGTGCGTGAGGCCGAGCTTCGGACTTCGGGCGAGATCGTCCCGTTTGTTTCCGAACAGAGTGGCCGCTATGACGTGGCCGTCTGGCGCGGGGCATCGGCCGTCGCCGTCCTTTCGATTGCTCTCGCGCTACTGGTTTTCCACTTCTATCACGGCTGGAACCTTGCCTGGCTCTACACCGGATGGGGTACGGCGCTGGTCGCACTGGTGGCCGGAACGCTCGGCGCGCTCCTCGCGGCCTACGTTCCGCCTATCAAACGACTCCTCGCCGGTGACGGGCTGCTCGACCGAAACGTCCACGCGCGGGCGATGGAGGCCTTTGTGGAGGAGGAGGTTTTCCTCACGCGCGAGCGCACGGGCATCTTGCTCTTCATTTCCCTGTTCGAGCGCCGGATAGAGGTTCTCGGCGATGCCGGAATCAACAAGCTGGTGGAGCCGGACGACTGGGCAGAGGTCGTTCTCCGGCTGCGGACGGGCATTCGCAGCGGTAAGCTCGCGGAGGGGCTGGTGGAGGCTATCGGTATGTGTGGTGAGCTGCTCGAAAAAGAGCGGCGTCGCGCGGGCGCAAGACGACACGGACGAGCTTTCCAACCAGGTGCGCGTGCGCCGGGGCTTGTAGACCTGCCGCCGGCCTATGATCGTCCACAAGCACCCGGACGGATGGGAGATCATCTTCCAGCGTGCCCACGGCCTTCTTGCCGCTCGCATCGCAGCCGAGTGGAAAGTGAAAGACCGTCCGCGCCGCTGGGTTGAAACGCTTGCGGCCGTTGCGCAGCACGACAACGGGCAACCGGACTGGACCGACGCGAGCCTGCTTACCGCAGCCGGCACCCCGGCAGACTTTCGGGAGCGGCCTTTCTCTCTCGATCAGCCAAAGCGCATTGCGGCGGCGAGCCGGTATCAAGGTCGATGGGTGGCCCTGCTCACTTCCATGCACATGGCCTTCCTCTACGAGCATCTGCGTGAAGAGGATGCGGAGGCCAGGGCGTTCCTCGACGAGCAGCAACGACTGCGTCGCACCTGGGGAAAGGAACTCGGCGTCTCCGCCGAAGAAGCCGGCCGGGCGTATGCGCTCATGCAGTGGGCGGACCGCTTTTCCCTTGTCCTCTGCCGCCGCGAACTACCCGACGGCGAGCGAAAGCTTGAAGTGGGGCAGGGGCCGGATGGAACTGCCTACTCCGTTCGGCAACGGGCGAACGGCAGCGTCTCGGTGGATCCGTGGCCGTTTACGGAGACGGAGATCGAACTTGACGTGGATGCGCACTACTTAACGGCTTTGTCCTTCGCGTCGGTGGATGCGTTCAGGAAGGCCGTCGAGTCCGCGCCGGTGAAGGCGCTTACCTGGGAGCTGCGAAAGTAGCGCCTACAGGAAGCCCAGTTCGAGCTTGGCTTCGTCGGACATCATATCCCGGTGGTAGGGCGGATCAAAGGTGAGTTCGACTTGCACGCTGCTCACGTCCTCCACGCCGCGGATGGCGTCCTCGACCTGCCCCGGCAGGAACCCCGCAGCCGGGCAACCCGGAGCGGTCAGCGTCATGGTCGCATAGACCGATCCGTCTTCCTTGATGTCGAGGTTGTAAATCAAGCCGAGATCGTAGACGTTGACGGGCAACTCCGGATCGAATACCGTTCGAATGGCTTCGACTACGCGGCGCTCGAGGTCTTCCGTGTCGATGGGCGGGGAAACGGTCATGGCGCTAACGGTCGGTTGAAGGGGAGGGTGTCGCAGATGCTTCTGCGGGCGCTCCTTCGATCGCATACGCCTTCATGCGCTGGATCATGCCTGCGAGGCCGTTCTTGCGGTGCGGCGACAGATGCTCCTGCAGCCCGATCTCTTCGAGAAAGTCCAGCTTCGCCGACGCGATCTCGTGGGAGGGTTGCCCGCTAAGCACGCGGATCAAGAGCGCAATCAGGCCGCGGGTGATGTGAGCGTCGCTGTCGCCCGAGTAAAAGATCCGGCCGTTCCGTTTTTCAGCGCGCACCCAGACGTGCGACTGGCACCCGTGGATGCGGTGCGACTCGTCCTTGTACGCCGCATCGAGCGGCGGCAGGCTCTTGCTCTGCTCGATGAGATGTTCGTAGCGGCCCATCCAGTCGTCAAAGAAGGAAAACTCGTCAATGATCTCCTGCTCTCTCTCCGCTATGGTTTCAACAGGCAAGGACATCGCGCTTTTTAAATTAACTTTCAGCCTTTAGTATTCGGCCCGCACCCGTGGGTTTCCTCATGACGCGGCATCCCGGTGCCGCCCTACCGGCCCGTCCCTTCGGTGAGCACCTCCTCATTGTCGCGCCACTGCCAGTTACGAATGATTGCTTCGGCGCGCGGAGCAAACCCGTCACCCATCTCCGGCGGATGCGCTATCTGAATCTGGTAAAATCGTCCGGCATGTTCGCCCAGGATCGTTTCGCCGGTCAGGTCATGGCCGGAATAGGCCCAGGTGTACAATGCCCAGGGGTAGGAGGAAGAGGTCTCCCGCCATTCGGCATGATTCTCCACCTCGCTCTGCGTGAGAATACGAGCGTCCTCCCGCGTCGTCTCGACGGGAAAGGTGAAGAACTGCAAGATCGCGTTGTTCTGGAGCGTTCCTCCGAAGTTGGCCGTAAACCGGGCCACTTCGCCCTCGCCGGAGGAAAGAACCTGGCCGATCATGTCTTCCGGATAGAAAGTGCTGAACTGCAGAGGAAACCGGTTCGGCGCGACGAATCGTTTCATGGTCATCGGCGTGGGCATTCCCTCGATCGTGATGGTGTCTTGCCGTTCGGCGGGCAGGCCGTAGGTCTCCGTACCCTGTTCCATGTTCGCTGCTGCGGCTTGCTCTTCGGGCGGAATGGCGTCTTCGCTCGCGGCGCGCGGGGTCTCGGGCGAAGGCCTGTCACAAGCCGAAACGAGAAGACCGAAACACAGGATGAACGGGATCGTGAGCGCGCGCATTGTTGAATCCTCTGGAAAGAGATGGAGCAGGGTTCTTCCGGCAACGCAACAGCCGGACCTGAGTTCACCGAAGCGATCCGCGTAGGGAAGGGTCCGCGTACTGCATTCCGCCCCAATGGCCGTTGATGCGCCAGGTGGAATCGACGCGGTCCAGCGTGTTGATTTGCTCCGACGTAAGCCCACAGGCGACTTCTGACTTATGCGTGCGGAGCGTTAGCAGCGGCGCAGGGAAGTAGCAGACGATGTCCGCGAACGGCGTCGTGTAGGGCCAGTGACGGTCGCCGAGCAGCCTGCGGAAGTTGGCGTCGCCTTTCGAAATGACCAGCGTGGCGGTGCCAAGTTCGCGCTGCAAGTCCTCCGGCATGGCCCATCCGGGCAGCGGCGAGGTCCAGAAAAAGTGATCCTTCAGCAGCAGCGTTCGCGCTTCTACGGCGTTCCGCAGGCGCGTCGCGAAACGGCGCACGCCGTCGCCGGGCATCTCTTCAAGAAAGCGGAACGTTTCCTCAACGTTGCGGACCATCGCATCGGAGACGAACATGGGATGCTTCTTCAAATAGATCGTCACGGTGGACGCCACGCCGGCGCGGAGCAGGAAGTCGACGAGCGCGAGATCCGACACCAGTTCAAGCCCGGCATTGTCGGCTATGAGCGCCACCGAAGCCGGAGCGGCGTCGAGCAGTCGGGTGGCAGCCTGCGCGCTTCCGTCGATGAGCAGGTGCGCGTCGGCGGCGCGGGCAGAATCATGGCGCGGCCGGCCATCTTCATCGGCGGGCCAGAGGTTCAGGTCGGCCTGGTTCCCCCAAAGTGCTCCCTGCAGAAAGGCGGAGATCGACGACGGTAGCGCCGGATCGGCGCGCGGCGCGTCGATATGCTCCGCCAGCGTGAGGATGTCTCGCCGGGAAACCTCGAGCGCCTGCCGCTTCTGGTACGCGTACGGATCGCGGCCGCCGGCCTCGCCGTCCCTGAAGAAACCGACGGCCTCCGCGACCCGCCGGAAGAAGTAAGCCTCAGCAAAGAACCAGGGCACGTCCAGCCACGACTGTCCGACGTACGGCGCGGCCCAGTCTTGCCAAAGGTCGGCATCCGGCGCATAATCGTCCCGCAGCGGCCGCACGGCACCGTTTGGGAGTTCTTCTTGCAACTTGCGCAGGAGCCTGTCGGCTTCTGCATCGAAGGTGTTCTCTGCCAGTATGCGATCGACGGCCCGCGGCATTCTCTTCGTTACTGTTTCCTCCGTGAAAGTACCGGCGTCGGACCCGCGCAACGGCGGCGGCAAAGGGAGGCAGGGGCGTCGGGGTCGGATCATGGGATCGGAAGGGGAAGGCGGTACTGGCAGGCACGGAAGGTACACTGTTCACGTGAAAGGTCGACCATCCAACTATTGTTGCACAGAATATGGGGCATTTTTCACGCTCGGCCCGGCTGCGCCCGCAGCTTAAACCACGAGCATGGCTTACATTCCAGAACGGCTGAGGGTCAGACCCGTGCGCCGCAGGCACCTCGAACCATCCATGTAGTCATGAAGCTCGGACTC
Organism: uncultured Bacteroidota bacterium; assembly: GCA_963790965.1. Taxonomy (GTDB): domain Bacteria; phylum Bacteroidota; class Rhodothermia; order Rhodothermales; family DASSAV01; genus CAWBQO01. The sequence goes on along the minus strand of CAWBQO010000005.1, from coordinate 92,728 downwards.
GGCAGCAGGATTGCCATTACGACCGCTTTGCTCGTGCTGGTCTCGACGGCCACCGTCGGTTATATGGTGTACCGCAGTGCCCGCAGCGCACTCGTGGGCGGCGCTACCGACCGGCTCGCACACACTGCAGAGGTAGTGGATGTGCGCTTTCGCGCGGGAATGGAAGCCGTAGGCAAGGACGTTATTTTCCTCGCCGAAACGCCGCCGGTGCAGGGGATGGTCCGCGCCCTCAGCAAGTGGGGACTCGATCCGCAAACCGCAATCCTTCACTATGAATGGGCGGATCAACTCGCCGCGACGTTTCAGTCTTTTCTCTACAGCCGGCCCTCCTTTCTGCGCGCGCGGTTTATCAGCGTGCGAGATGGGGGGCGGGAGCTTGTGCGGGTAGAGCGCCTCGGCAACAACGTCGTTCGGGCACCGGTGTCGGAAGAAGACCGTTCGACGGCACCCGCCTACGTGACCGATGCCGCTGAGCTGCCGGCAGGGCGCGTCTACTTTTCCGCCTTTTCGCCCGATGCAAGCGCCTCTGCGGACGGCGGAACGGGCGTGTTGCTGCACGCGGCGACGCCGGTATATACCGAAAACGGCGACCCGTTTGGCGTGGTCGTGGTGGACGTTGACTTTAGCTACCTCTCCGACGCGCTCCAAGCGCTCGTAGATTCAAGCAAGGCGCTCTATTTCGCCGCCGGCGATGGGCACTACCTCATCCGCCCGCCCGCAGGCCTCGATGATGAAGGCGGCGACCTCGTCCAGAATGACTTTCCCGCCGTGGCCGCGCTGCTTAGCGGCGCGTCGACGGACCTCAAGACGGAGTCCCAAGGCGGGAACGGCGTGCCGGCGTCTGTCGGCTATTTTCGGGCGGTGCTGCTCAATCGGGGCACGGCGCAGGACAACATGGTCGTCGGCATCGTTGAGCCGCAGCGCACCATCTTGGCGAGAGTTGAGCGCGTCCGTAGCCAGAGTTTTCTGGTTACGATGCTCTTCAGCCTTATCGGGGTTGCCGTTGCGCTTGCGCTCTCGAACTACGTCACGCGGCCGCTGCGCCAGATCACGCGCGCCGTCATTCGTTTCGGCCGCTCGGGCGATGAGATTGACCTGCCGACGGAGCGAGACGATGAGATCGGCATTCTTGCCCGCAATTTCGACGAGATGGCGCAGCAGATCCAGCTGCAGATCGCACAACTCGAAACGGAAAGAACGAGTCTCCAGCTCCTCAGCGAAAGCCTTGAAGAGCGCGTCCATGACCGGACCGAGAGTTTGCAGCGGAGCAATGAGGCCATCGAGCAAAGAAACCGCGAACTGCGCGACTTCACGCACGTCGCGGCGCACGACCTGCAGGAGCCGCTTCGCCGCATTCAGGCTTTCGCCGACATGCTGCGCACGGAAAAGGCGGGTGAATTAGCGGCTGAGACCGTCCACTATATCGAGCGCATGGTCTCCTCGGCCGAGCGGATGTCTCAACTGGTGGCGGGGCTTCAGCTTTTCTCCAGCATCACGGCCCGCGAACGCGCACTGACCCGCGTCGATCTCAACGAAGTGGCAGAAGACGCCCTGCAAGCGCTGGTGCTGCCGGAGGACGTTTCGTTCGAGCCGAGCTGCGCGGACCTGCCGGAGATCGAGGCGGACCGGCAGCAGATGCGGCAACTTCTGGATGATCTGCTCGCGAATGCCGTCAAGTTTCGTCGCGAGAACGTGCCATTGAAAATCCGTATCTGGAGCGAAGATGTGCCGGGGTGCGACGTGCCTACCTGCGCCATCCATGTGGCGGATAACGGCATTGGATTCGACGAAAAATACCTCGACCGCATCTTCTCGCCCTTCCAACGCCTGCATACGGGCGACGGCTATGGAGGCACCGGAATTGGCCTGACCGTCTGCCGCAAGGTGGCCGAAAACCACGGCGGGTCGATTACGGCGCACAGCAGTCCGGGCGAAGGGGCGACCTTCGTCGTCACGCTTCCCTTACGACAGTCCGAAGGCGACGACGCTACGCCTCGTCCCGCAGGAACGCAGCATCGGATTCAGGAAGCGAAGGGTTGATGCGGATGCCGGTTCCGATCTCAAATCCGGCCCGCGTCGTGAGGCGGGGCCGTATACGCACGAACCAGTGCAACTGCGGCTCATCGCCCGCCCGCGCGGACGAGTTGATGACGTAGTTGTAGTCCGGGTCGTTCAGTTTTGCGCCGAGCCTGGTCAGCACCTCTTTTAGCGCGTCGGCGAGGTCCTCTTTTTCCTCATCGGAGACGAGGGCGAAGGAAGAGTGGTGCGTGCGAGGCATGATCCAGATCTCGAACGGCACGTCGGCAGCGTAGGGTACGAACGCGACGTAGGAGCGATTCGAAAAGACGACCCGCCGCTGATCGCGAAGCTCGAAGTCCAGCACGTCGCAGTAGACGCAGCGGCCCCATTCGTCGTGATACCGCTGCGCCTCAAGCTCGCGCCACCGGATGTGACGGGGCACCATGCCGGTTGTGATGATCTGCGAATGAGGATGCTCCAGCGACGCGCCGGCGCGCGAACCGTGATTGCGAAAAACAAGGATCAGCAGGTTGCGGTCGTCTTCGCAAAGGGTGATGTAGCGGCTGTGGTAGGCGTCCACGAGCGTGCGCAAGTGGGCTGCGCTCATGAGCGGGATGTCGTCGTTGTGCCGGGGACTCTCTATCACGACTTCGTGCCGCCCGTAGCCGCGCATGGCAATATAGATTCCCTCCTGGTAGCGGGAAATAGAACCTTCGGCTGTTAAGACCGGGTACCGGTTGGGTATGATGCGGGTTTGCCATTCCGTTTCACCCTCCGACTTAAACTCGGCGAGGACGGGCGGGATCATGGACTCGTTGCCCGTGCAAAACGGGCACGACGGGTCGTGCTCCGGGCGCGGGAGGCGCTCGGGTATGTCCTGCGCAAAGTCGCGCGGACGCTTACTTCTTCCCGGAGCCATGATGACCCACTCCTGTGTAACCAGATTCTGCCGTATGCCGCCGCTCATACCTTTCGTGTTTGCGTGGATCGCTGATGACGGGACCAAAATACATCGTAGCCGCTTGGAAAGGAAAAATGAGAGCCGGTCCTGTTAACAGTCCTGCAACATTGCTCCTTCTGCGCAGATCTTGCGAAAGCGGCCGGGGTATGTTCCGGCGTGGCGGCCAACATCAAGAGAGGGTGAACCGATGAAGGGCGGGGGGCGAGTGCGCGTGGCGAAGGGGCAATGGGTGGAGGGTCTTCTGAGGCCGTCTTCCGCGAGGGAGGAGTGGGCGTCGGTGATGACGCACGCCTTCGGGCTTCTCCTGAGCGCGGGCGGGTTCTACTTCCTGGTGGCCCCCGCGGTCGCGGCCGGCGAGCGCTTTAGAATCGTCTCCACCTTTGTATTCGGCATTGCACTTGTCCTCATGTACGGTGCCAGCACGGTTTACCACGGCGTGCGGAAGCCGCGCATAAAACGCATCCTGCAGATCGTTGATCACGTCTGCATCTACCTGCTGATTGCCGGAACGTATACGCCCTTTCTTGCGGTTCACTTTGAGCCGCCGCGCAGAGACCTGCTATTGGGGCTTGTCTGGGGCCTTGCGCTCGTCGGGACCGTTTACAAGATCTTCTTTATCGGTCGGGCACCGCTCTTTTCAACGTTCCTTTATCTCGCAATGGGATGGATGGCGGTCTTTGCCGCGCAACCGCTCCTGCACGCGCTGCCGCCGGGCGGACTCGCCTGGCTGGTTGCCGGGGGCCTGCTCTACAGCGCAGGGACCATCTTTTTCCTTTGGGAACGGCTGCCTTACAACCACGCCATCTGGCACCTGTTCGTGCTCGGCGGGAGTATCTGCCACTACCTCGCCGTGACGCTCTACGTGGTGCCGACGTGAGGGGTACTTTTCCTGTAAAGAGGCCGGTCGGGCGGGTATTCGGCGGCGGCGATGGTCCGTCTGCTACGCGGTAGAAGTGTATTTTCTAAATGAACGCCCGTTCTCAGAAAACCCTGCAGTCCAACACATGACACGCTCATCCTCACGTCTTTCTGCATTCATACTGGGTCTGACGGTCGTTCTTGCCGGTTGTGCGACCTCTGAAAAGGCAGCGGAGCGTGTCGAGCCGGCCAGCGGGTTGCCGCCGGTGGCAGCGGTGCGAGGTCCACTCAGCATCAGCATCGTCTACCCGCCGGATGGGGCGCAGAAGCCACGTGTGGACTCAACCTTCGTCTTTGGCAGCGTCGGCTCAGGCGATGCTTCTCTTACGATCAACGATCTTCCCGTCGAGGTGGCGGAGAACGGCGCATTCCTCGCGTTTGTCCCGGTGCCGGATGACGGCCGGTACGTATTTGAAGCCCACAGGGGCGGCGACTCGGCGGCGAAAGTGTACGATTACCGCCGTCCGGCTCCGGCGAAGACAGACGTCATCGAGTTTGATGGAGAGCGGGTCGGGATCGTACGCACCGGCTCCGATACGCTTGCCACGGGTTCAGATGTGGCTTACGCCATGCCCTCGCCGGAGGCTGATCGAAGGTGGTTCTTTCCGCGCGGCGCGCATCTTGCCGTGACAGGCCGAATGGGTAACTTCTACCGCGTGCGCCTGTCTGCGATGCAAACGGCCTGGATCGATTCCAGTGCCGTCTCCCTCTCAACCGGCGACTCGCCGCAGCGCGCGCCGCTCGGACCGGCCAGGCTCGTTCCTGCCGCCCGATATGTGGACATCGTCCTGCCGGCGGACTATGCGCCGTTTCACATTGAGGCTCAGAAGCGTCTTCTCGGAATCACGCTCTACGACCGCAGGGCACCGGCGCAGAGCGCGGCTCTCGGGCAGGCGGGCGTCATAGAGGACGCTGCCTGGCGCGCTCTTTCCGGCGATAGCGCCCGCCTCGATCTCCGCCTTTCCCAGCCGCTCTGGGGATATAAAGCGTTCTATGACGCGGATGGTGCCCTCGTCGTTCGCCTTCGCCGCACGCCGGCTTTTAATGCCGCGCGGCCGCTGGAGGGCCTGCGGATCATGGTGGACACGGGCCACCCGCCCGGTGGAGCCGTCGGGCCGACGGGGTATACCGAGGCGGAGGCGAACCTCGCCATCGGTAAACGGCTTGCGGCCATGCTCGCGGAGAGGGGCGCAACGGTGCTCATGCCTCGCCCCACCATCGCGCCGCTTGTCAGCAGCACCAGCGCGGCGCAGGAACTCTGGGCGCGCGTCGACACGGCGGTGGCGCTCGACGCCGACTTGCTGGTCTCCGTCCACAACAACGCTTTTCCGAACGGAGTGAATCCTTTCTTGCGATACGGAAGCGAAACGTACTACTACCACCCGTTCTCGCAGGGGCTTGCGGAAGCCCTCGATGAGGAAATCGCGGCTGTTACGACCATCCCCGATCTCGGTGCGAAGCAGCGCAGCCTTGCGCTCGTGCGCCCGACGTGGTTTCCTTCGTCCCTCACCGAGTCGCTTTTCATGATGTTTCCGCGCCAGGAAGCGGCACTTCGGAATCCGCAGTTTCTGGACCGTCTCGCCCGCGCGCACGCCGCCGGCATCGAGACTTTCGTCCGAACATACCTCTCCGAAGAGTAACCACTCGCCGCCGCTGCGGATCATCCGAGACCCCGACGCTCCGTCATGGGAAGGGCCAAGAGTGCCCTTCAAGTAAGGATGTGTGCTCCGCTCTCAAACACCGGCACGTTCTTTGTATATGGACAAGGGAAAGTATCTCCCGTGGAATGGATGCTCCGCGCTTTTGCGCTTTCGGAGCGTCTATTCATGAGATACGAACCAAAGAACCCTTGTTTGTAATGCACCGGTAACCTTAATTCCGATCTGTGCGGGAAGGTGGCTAACGCCCAGCATGGCGTCGCGTGCAAAGAGATAAAAGTCGAAGTGTTATGTTTTCCATCCTGAAGCATCTGGACGGCAGTCGGCTCTGGAGCCTCGGCTTCTGGTATGACGACGGTAAGCGGTACATGGTCGCTCAGCGCGTGATGCAAGACGAAATTGATCGGATTAAGGAAGAGTTCGCTCAAGTAGTGGTCGAATGCGAGGGCATCGATCCGTCCCTTGCCTACCTCCCCATCATCTATCCCAACTAAGGCGTCACCTCGAGAGACCCGCGCGCTCACGCAGGCAGGTCGATCGGCAACGTGCCTTCTGCCTGCACTTCCCCTCGGAGCCAGTGCGCGACGGCCCGAAGCGCCTCCGGCCGAAAGCCGAATGCAATCAGCGCCGGCGCATCGATGTCGAGGACGAGGTACGGGTTCCAGAGCGCGAGGTGCAGATCCGGACGCGCGGCCGAAATGAGGGCCTTCAAGGGGTCTTCGGCGCGGTGCCTCCCGGTCGTCGCGAAGATCACCTGCGTTCCCGGCGCCGTGGCCTGGCGGACGGCGGGAACAGCGGCAGCGGGGTCTCCCGGATCGAATGTGATGACCTGAAGGTCATAGAGTCCTTTCAGATAGCCGACGAGTTCTTCGCTGCGGAGGCCGCGGTCGGCTGCGCCGCCGCCGGCAGCATCGGCAGCCATGACGAGCAGCACGCGCGCTCCGGGCGGCGGAGGCATCGGGTTGCGATACGTCGTGAGGCCGGAAACCCAGGCGCTGTCCATGAGGGCGGCGTCAGTGGCAAGGTCCGCATCGGTATACGTGCCGCGTTCGGAGGGAAAGCGGCGAGCAAGGCGATCGAGGCGCGCCACACTGCGCGTGTGGCCGACGGGCGTAAGGTCGCCGTGTTGCAACGCTCGTTCGATGGCGGCGACGGTCCTTATCTGATTATCCCGATTGCCCTGCGCGAGCACCATGTCAGCCCCGGCTTTCAGCGCGAGCACGGCCGCATCGTCTCGTCCCCACCCGTCGGCGATGGCCTTCATCTGCATGGAGTCGGTGATGACCACGCCGTCGTAGTTCCACTGCTCGCGAAGCAGGCCTTTGAGGATGAGCGGGGAGAGGGTCGCGGGGCGAACGGGGTCGTAGGCCGGGAAGACGATGTGCGACGTCATGATCGCGGGCATACCCGAGGCCACTGCCTGGCGAAAGGGCAGCAGTTCGACGCGCTCCAACTCCTCGCGAGTCCGGTCAACAACGGGAAGGCCGAGATGGCTGTCCACAACGGTGTCGCCGTGGCCGGGGAAGTGCTTGGCGCACGTCGCGACGCCGCCTTCCTGGCATCCCCGCGCCCACGCGAGTCCAAGCGCGGCGACTTTTTCGGGGTTGCTTGAAAAGGATCGGTCGCCGATGACCGGGTTGAGGGGATTGACATTCACGTCCAGCGAAGGCGCGAAGTCCCAGTTGATGCCGAGGCCATGCAAGCCGCGCCCGACGGCTTTCCCCACCGCAAAAGCGCGGTTCTCGCTCCCGCCGGCACCGAGGCTCATGGCGCTCGGCGCATACGGAAGGAAGGGCGTTCTGAAGACGCTGCCGCCCTCCTGGTCTACGGCGATAAGCGCTCCGGTGCCCATCACCTCGCGAAGCGCGGCCGTGAGGTCTCGCGTCTGCACGGCATCGACGAGATTGTACTGGAAGAGCACGACGGCCCGGATGTCATGGGCGCGTATGAACGCCTCGCTTTCCGCGTCAAGCTCCTGGCCGGGCAGATTGATCATCACCTGCCTTCCGGGGGCGACCTTTCGCCGCGACTGGAGAGGCATCGTGCAGGCACTGAGCGCTGCGCCGGCGGCCGCTGCGCTGCCGAGACGCACGAAGGAGCGCCGGGTAAGGAGTTCGAGAAGGGATTTCATCTGAGCTTGTAGGGGAGCGGGTGGCGGAGACGTGTAGACCCATGGACGGGAGAAGGGATCCACAGCCGACAATGGAAGCGGTGCCGGCGCTCGCAGCGACGGCATCAGGAGCCTGTTCGATTCGGACAGACGAGTGCATGACGGGCTGATGGAGCGCCCTGCACGACGGCACTGCCGCGACACGCCCCTTTGCATTTCCACCCTGGGGAAAGTAGTCGTCGGACTGCTTCATACTGCTTCAGCAATCGATTCGGGTTTTCTATAATGCAACAGACTGTTAGGAGCATGTCTGACTTAGAGGGCGCGCGGTGTTGTTTGTTCGAACAGCCGCGCTTCTAAACAGCGGGTGCGCCGGTTGGTGATGGGCCGCCCGGGCGCGGGTAAACTTCAGTCGGAAACACTTGTAAACTACCGGGAAAGGTGCTCTTTCTGGAGCGTCGGGGTGGTGCACGAATGGCGTCGTATCACTACCATACCGTAGCGCCACGAGCGGTATACCCGACGCCTTATGAACGCGCGTTTTTGTTCAAGAGCCGACGCGGTGCAGCGCGCCCAATGTCCGGCAGGGAAGATCACCAGAAGCAACGCCAGTCGACTATGACGCGACAGACAAATCCCGACCAGTTCGCTCTCCTGAACACGATGAGCGACGAGGACCTGATGAGTCACTTCCAGGCCGGAACGCTCGATGCGTTTGATATTCTCGTGCAGCGGCACAAGGATCCGCTCATCAACTTTATCTACCGGTACATCGCCGACATGCAGACGTGCGAGGATCTCCTTCAGGAAACTTTCCTCCGCGTCTATCGGAATCGGTACAGCTACCAGCGGATTGCGAAGTATACCACCTGGGTCTACACGATTGCGCGCAACCTGGCGCTCTCGGAGTACCGGAAGCGCAAGTCGCGCCAGATGTACTCGCTCCAGTCGTTCACGCGCGAGGACGAGGAGTACCAGGTCGAGATCCCGGATTACACGCGCCCGCCCGACTCTTTCACGGAGAGCAAGATTCAAGACCGGCACATTCAGGAAGCGCTTGCAAGGATTCCCGAGGAGTTCCGCGAGGTCGTCGTGCTGCGGGACGTTCAGCAGCTTTCTTATGAGGAGATCGCGCAGATCACCGGGCTACCCATGGGGACGGTGAAGAGCCGCATTCACCGAGGGCGTTCGGCGCTCATGTCACTTCTCTCGCCGGTGTACGAGGTGTAGCATCCACGCCTGGGAGGATGTTCGATCGCGGCGGGGCGCTGATTTGCCTTTTCGGTTCGTCCATGGTCTCGGGTGCTCGGCTGCTGCCACGCTTCCGACGCGAGGCTGATTCTGCCCGCCGGGCGTTGCCCTGACGAGGATGTTTGTGGTGGATCCACGTATCTTGTCGGGCGTCGCTACGAGGTTCGCAAGCGGCGGCGGCAGTTACGAGGCACCCATGGCAATGAGAACGGGACGGAAGAAGGGACGAAAACGGCCGTCCGGCCGAAAGAATGTACGCCCGCGCGCGACACGCCGGAAGAAAGGCGGGTGGAAGAGGAGCCTGTTCAAAGTGTTTCTTGTGCTCGTCCTGGTGCTCGTTGGATGGAGTTTCGCAGAGCCGTACACGCTCGATGTGGAGCGGCAGTTTGCCTCGGTGGAGAACCTGCCGGCGTCCTGGGAGAACCGGAAGTTCGTTCAGATCAGCGATCTGCAGGTGGGACTTTGGGGAGGCAACGTCTCCACCATCCGCCGCGCTGTGCGCTACGCCGTCGAGCAGCAACCCGCATTCGTGCTGCTCACGGGCAACTTCCTTTACGGGCAGGATGCCCCTTCGGCAGACCGCATCCAGGGCGTCGTCAATCTGCTGCGGCCGTTGACGAACGCCGGAGTGCCCACCTTTGCCGTACTCGGCGATCGCGATTATCGCGTGCAACCAGGCGAGTCCGCGCCCGACCGCCAGCTTGCTGAGGCCCTGACGGATGAACTGGCGAGGGCGCGCATCCGCGTACTTCAGAACGAGTCGGCACTGGTGCGCATCCGCCGAAGGGGTGAAAGCAGATCGGAGCCGCTCTTCGTTGTGGGCATCGGTCCGGCCGGGGCGGGGGTTGCCGATCCAGCCGAAGCCTTTCGAGAGGTGCCTTCCGGGGCGCTGCGGGTGGTTATGATGAACGAGCCGGGCACCTTTGCAGCGCTACCGGCGGGTTCAGCGCCTGTCGCGGTCGCAGGCCACACGCTCGGCGGGCAAATCCGCGTGCCCTTCCTTTTTCCGTGGTCATGGCCGGGCAACGCGGCCGCCGGTGCGGCCCCTGAAAGCGGCTGGGCACCGCCGTCCTTCGGCAACGAGGGGAACAGGCTCTACGTCAACCGAGGCATTGGCATGAACACCGTGCCCGTCCGCTTCAACTGCCCACCGGAAGTGACGGTGTTCACCTTTCAGCGGCTTTCCGCCAAATGAAATGCGTCGTCGGCGAAAGGTTAATTGCGGTCGGCGACTTTGGCAGCCGACCTCTTCACCGGTTTGCGCTGCTTGTCAAATGCCTTTTGCTGCGCGCTGCCTGCAGGGACGCTGTAAGGGTCGTCCGGCAAGGTGACGTGCTTCATCTCCGGATAGAGGCCGTGACGCTCGAAGAGTTCGGCCTTCTGCCCTGCCGGCGGATCCTTTCCGAGGACGAGCACGGTCGTTCCTTGCCGGGTAATCCGCGAACCGGCGGACTCGTAGCCGACCGTTTTGGCGGTGGTGGACCAGGCATCTGCCCAGTCGTAAATCCAGCGCGCATCCGAGTCGACGAGGCGGACGCAGCCGTGGCTGGTCGGGCCGTCCGTCGGCATGTCGTACTGGTGGATGTGAATGCCGCGCTCCGCGTAGAAGTTGAAGACCCAGTACATTTCCCACGGCTCGTCCTTCGGGCTTAGCTCGGAGACGCGATAAGGCTCTTTCCAGTTGAAGTTGTACCGGCCCGTGGGGGTGGGCGACTCGGGCGAACCCGTGCTAACAAGGCCCCAGCGAGCGAGTTCGCCGTGCTCGTAGGCCGCCCAGGCCTGCGGCGTTTTGTGGATGATAAAGAGCTTGTCGAAGTCTCGCGCTCCCGGGTAGTAGCGGGGGAAGGGCGAGTAAGCGCGAAAATCGATATCGAAGGTGTCCGGCACGACGATCGTGTCGCCCGAAGCGACGAACTGCAGATCGACCCGGTTCAGCAGCTCGACCACGCGGGCGCGGGTGCGTCCAAGTTCCTGGTCGCCCATCCCCAGTTCCTTGTAGAACCGGTTGCGCGCCAGAACGCTGCCCTCCTTTTCCGTGTCGAGCGTGTAGAAGTCGTAGTAGACCTCCGGAACGTCCTCCAGCGCGTCGGCACGGATGGCGAGGATTTCTTCCACCGCCTTCTGGTCGATGTACGTTTGCCCGGCGGCCGGGCGGACCAGCAGCGCAAGCAGCAGCATCGGCAGGAGGGCGTGCAGTAAGGCGGACAGTTTGGGAGCGGTCTTCATGATCAACGAAAAGCTTGGAACGAGAACGCCAATATAAGTGTGAGCCGTTCAACGGCCGTCCGAGCGCGGTAGATCCGCCGGGGGTAAGTGCTTGTGTCTATTTGGTTCGCAAGGCGCTTCGACGCGGAAGGATTGCAAGAAGCGGCGCAACGCGCGGCGCGTTCAGTTATCTTGTGCCGTATTCACGTGCGAAAGCCGTGCCCTCTTTTTCTGATCAGCAGTGACCTTACGATGGAATACGCTCCCCGTTCGACCGATTCAGGAGACCAACAGACCCGGCGGCTCTTTGCAACCTGCGACATTGGAGCGCGCGCGCTGGGCCGGCTCAGGGACGAAGGCTGGGAGGTGGACGTTTATCCGCGCCCCGAAGCGCCGCCCAAAGAACTCATCCTCGAAAAGGTACGCTCCGGCATCGACGCGCTGATTTCAACGCTGCGTGACCCTCTCGACGCGGAAGTGCTCGCGGCCGGAGCCGGCACGCTGCGGATTGTCGCGCAGGATGCCGTCGGCTATGACAACATTGACGTTGCCGCGGCGAGTCGGCACGGCATCTTCGTGTCGAATACGGCCGATGTGCTTACCGAGGCAACGGCCGAGTTCGCGTTCTTCATGATGGGGAGCGTGGCGCGGAAGCTGTACTCGAGCGAGCGCCTGGTGCGGGAGGGCGAATGGACGGGTTGGCACCCGTACCTGCCGTTCCTGGGCGATGAACTAACCGGTTCGACGGTAGCGGTGCTTGGCCTTGGTCGCATTGGAACGGCCTTTGCGCGGCGCTGCCTCGGCCTCGGAGTAGATTTGCTGCTCTACAGTCGCACGCCGAAAGTTGAACTCGCTGCAGCGTTGCAGCGCATGCTGGACGTGCAATTTGAGGCGGGACTCATGCCCCGTCGCCGCACGTGCCGCGTGGCGACACTCGACGAGGCGCTGGAAAGAGGCGATTTCGTAAGCCTGCACATGCCGCTCACCGCCGAATGGAAAGGCTTGATCGGGGAAGCCGAACTGCGGCGGATGAAGCCCTCAGCGTACCTCATCAACACGGCGCGCGGGGCCGTGGTGGACGAAGAGGCGCTCGCGCGGGCGCTGAAGGAGAAGTGGATCGGGGGCGCGGCGCTGGATGTTTACCAGACGGAGCCGCTGCCGGCCTCCTCGCCGCTGCTCGATCCGGACCTGGAGGAGCGCGTCCGGGTGTTTCATCACTTTGGAAGCGGCGGCCGGCAGACGCGGCTCGCGCTCGATCCGGATGTCGGAATGGCGGGCCGATGCGTTCAGGCAGTCTTCAATGCCTTTGACGCACAGTATGCCGGCGACCCTGCCGCCATGCCTTACCTTGTAAACCCGGAAGCCGCAAGGCGCTAAGGGGCGGGCTACCAGGCCTCGCCAGCCTGCCCCCGCGCGTGTTCGACCATGATGCAGCGGTTGCGGACGTAAGGCAGTCCGGCTTCTGTAGTCAGGCGCTCGGCCTCGTCCGAAGAAACGCCGAGTTGCGTCCAGACGGCGGGTTTCCGACCGGTCCGTTCCGCGTAGTCTACGGCCGAGCGCACCATGTCCGCAGTGAAGCGCGGTCGGCGGAAGATATTGACGATGTCAACCGCGAACGTGTCCGGGATGCTGTTTACGTCCGGATAGGAAGTAAGGCCGAGCACCTGCTCGTGCTGCGGGTTGACGGGCACGACCGTGAACCCGGCGTCGATCAGGTAGCGCCCGATGCGGTGGCTGGTTGCGGCGGGGCTGTCAGACAGACCGACGACGGCAATGACGTGGGCTTTTTCGAGAAGTGCAAGCGGGTCCATGCGAGCAGGCAGATGGGTGAAGGTGTTTCTTAGAGCGCCGGTCGGGCAGGTCGGTTCGCTCGACTACATAAACGTGACAATGGAGGGCCGGAGGGTGCGCGGGATGAACCTTGCTGCGCCCTTCGCGTTCGATTCTACTTGCCGAAGAGCGGCTATCGCGCCCATAATGGGCCGCAATGCAGGATTTTCAACAGGAACCGATCTATGGCCGGGTATCCGTTTCAGACGATAGAGCAGAAGTGGCAGCAGTACTGGGAGGAGCACAAGACCTTCCGCACCGAGGACCATGCGCCGGAGGGCACGCCGAAGTACTACGTGCTCGACATGTTTCCCTACCCGAGCGGGGCAGGATTGCACGTCGGCCACCCGGAGGGCTACACCGCGACCGACATTCTCGCCCGGTACAAGAGGATGCGCGGCTTTCACGTCCTGCATCCGATGGGATGGGACGCTTTTGGCCTGCCCGCCGAGCAGTATGCCGTTCAGACCGGCACCCATCCGCGCGAGACGACCGAGCGCAACATCGAGCGCTTTCGGCAGCAGCTCAAGTCGCTGGGCTTTTCCTACGACTGGGAGCGCGAGGTGAACTCGACAGACCCGAATTATTATAAGTGGACGCAGTGGATCTTTCTGCAGCTCTACAAGCGCGGCCTGGCCTACATCGACGAGGTGCCGGTGAACTGGTGCCCGGAACTCGGGACCGTGCTGGCCAACGAGGAAGTGATTGACGGGCGGAGCGAACGGGGCGGGTACCCGGTGGTCCGCCGGCCAATGCGTCAGTGGGTGCTGCGCATTACGGAGTACGCGGACCGGCTGCTGAGCGGCCTGGACGGCCTCGACTGGCCGGAAAGCACCAAAGAAATGCAGCGCAACTGGATCGGGCGGAGCGAAGGCGCGGAGATCGAGTTTCCTATCTTCACTTCTCCGCTCGACAAGATCACCGTCTTTACGACCCGGCCGGACACGATCTTCGGCGCGACGTACATGGTGCTTGCGCCGGAGCACCCGCTGGTGCCCCGCATCACGACGCGGGAGCATCTGGACGAGGTGGACGCTTACCTGCGCCAGACGGCGGAGAAGAGCGACCTCGAACGGACGGAGTTGTCGCGGGACAAAACCGGCGTCGCGACGGGGGCTTTCGCGGTCAATCCGGTAAGCGGGGAACGTATTTCGGTCTGGATTGCGGACTACGTGCTTTCTACTTACGGCACGGGTGCCATCATGGCCGTGCCCGGGCATGACGAGCGCGACTACGAGTTTGCCGTAAAGTACAAGTTGCCTATCCGCGAAGTCGTTTCCGGCGGCGATCTCACCTCCGGCGCGTACACGGGCGAGGGCGTGGCAGTCAACTCGCATAGCGAGATGCTGACGATCGAGGGTCTCCCAACGGAGGAAGCCAAGGAGAAGGTCGTGCTCTGGATCGAGCGTAAGTTCAAGGGTCGACGCCGCACGAATTATAAGCTTCGCGACTGGCTTTTCAGCCGGCAGCGCTACTGGGGCGAGCCGTTCCCGATCATCTTTGTAGACGACGAGCCGGTGGCAGTGCCCGAGGGCGACCTGCCGGTCTTGCTGCCCGAGGTAACCACCTACAAACCGAGCGGCACGGGCGAGAGTCCGCTGGCAACCATCCCTGAGTGGGTCGAAACGACCGAGCGTTCGACCGGAGCGCCTGCGCGGCGCGAGACCAACACGATGCCGCAGTGGGCGGGCTCGTGCTGGTACTACCTGCGCTACATCTCGCCGAAAGACAAAGAGCACCTCGTTGATCCGGAGTTGGAGAAGTACTGGATGCCGGTTGATCTGTACGTTGGCGGGGCGGAGCATTCGGTCTTGCACCTGCTCTACGCGCGATTCTGGCACAAGGTGCTCTTCGATATAGGCGTCGTGAGCACGGAGGAGCCGTTCCAGAAGCTCGTTCACCAGGGCATGATCCTCGGCGAGGTCGAGTACACGGCGTTCCGGCACGCGGACGGCGGGCTCGTCTCAGCGGCAGACGTTGCGCCTGCGGCCGAAGGGTACCGGGATCTGCGCGGAGAGAAGGTCGAACCGTACACCGTCAAAGAAGAAGAGGTGGAGAAGCGGGGAGACCGGTTCGTGCTTCGGGAGCAGCCGGA
Organism: uncultured Bacteroidota bacterium; assembly: GCA_963790965.1. GTDB lineage: Bacteria > Bacteroidota > Rhodothermia > Rhodothermales > DASSAV01 > CAWBQO01. The sequence goes on along the minus strand of CAWBQO010000005.1, from coordinate 77,681 downwards.
GGTGGTCGTAAATGCGCGCGCGCATAAGATGAGCAAAAGCCGGGGCAATGTGATCAACCCCGACGACGTTGAGGCGCGGTTCGGGGCAGACTCGCTGCGGCTCTACGAAATGTTCATGGGGCCGCTGGAGCAGGTCAAGCCCTGGAGCACGCACGGCGTCGACGGCGTCCACCGCTTTCTGAACCGCGTTTGGCGGCTCGTGGTGGAGGAAGACGCGCCGGGACTCTCCGCCAACGTTGTCGATGAGGCTCCAGACCGCGAGCAGCTGCGCGCGCTACACTCAACGATTCGGAAGGTCACGGATGACATTGAGGGCATGCGCTTCAATACGGCCATTGCGGCCATGATGGAGTTCACTAATGCGGCCTACAAGTGGAAAAGCGTGCCGCGGGGGGTGCTGGAGCCGTTCACGCTGCTCCTCAGCCCGTTTGCGCCGCACATGGCTGAGGAGGTTTGGGAGCGCCTCGGCCATTCGCGGACGCTGGCTTACGCAGCGTGGCCGGAGGCCGAGGAGGAGTACCTCCAGGCGGACGAACTGAACATTGCCATTCAGATCAACGGTAAGCTGCGCGCGACCATACAAGTCCCCGCTGACGCCGAAAAGGCAGCGGTGCTGCAGGCGGCTCGAGCCGAAGAGAACGTCGCCCGACACCTCGACGGGAGCACGGTGCGCAAGGAAATCTACGTGCCCGGCAAGATCGTTAATTTTGTGGTGGGGGGTTAAACGACTATTGATCCATGCTCGAAGCCCCCTTTCAAGAATCTGTAATGGGAGGCGGCGTCGGCGCAATTTAGAAGGGCTTTGGGGTTTGTCCGGAGTTCATCTTATCTCGACAGTCTCTCTGCCGTCGGGAAGGGTAGATCCTTCACTATGTTCAGGATGACAAGTGGGGATGCCGGAGGAGGCCAAATGGGGCGGCGCTCAGGAAAAGCGGAACCTTCCGCCCGGGTCATGCTGAGCGAAATAGCATATCTGATACGTGCTTAAGAGGCTGTTGACGTCTATTGATGGGATGAATTACTAATATCCGGGACGATGTATGTAACTGGAGCGCTGCTAAACACCCCCTCGAATCAGCCTGAAGGGGGAGGTTGCGTTGGTACTTTGGTCCGTGTCGTCAGCTACCCACAGCGCGTCATAGTATTGTGACAGTCTTCCAATATCCCTGATTGTCATCCTGAACGCAGTGAAGGATCTGTTCTTCCGGAAAGCTAAGGGTTTATTTATAATATGTCTGTCGTAACCGAGCGTTTAAGCGAAAACATGATACATCAACAGAGTCTTAACAGGCCGATGAAATAACCGAACGTGCTGCATAATAATGACAACCTGGACCAAAGCACCCACGCAACTTCCCCCTTGAGGGGGATTAAAGGGGGTGTTTCGCAGCATTTAAGGCATGCACTGCGCATATTAAAGTCGCAATAAATAGCGTCCGCCATAAATCAACGTCCTATTAAGAGTCTGTTGATTTACTATCGACGGGATGTATCGCAGATTTCCGGGGCAATGTGCATGACTGGAGTGTGGACTAACATACGCTCGAGTCTACATGAAGGGGGAGGTTGCGTTGGTACTCTGGTCCATATCGTCAGCTAAATACATTGCGTTCTATTGATTCAACGGCCTCCTAATGCTGGCGGAGCCACAGAGTGCCGTCAGTCGGAGTGTTAAAGAGGCTTTTCTCGCAATGCGAATAACTGCAGAGGCAGAAAACATTTGAAAGCTGCACCTTTTACCAGTCCTGCCCGGCTCGACGTTCTTGCGCTGGCGGCGCATCCGGACGATGTCGAGCTTGCAGCGGGGGGGACGATGTGCCTGCTCCATGAGCAGGGCTACAAGACGGGCATCGTGGACTTTACCCGTGGCGAACTGGGGACTCGCGGCACGCCGGAAGGCCGCGCCGAGGAGGCTGCCGAGGCTTCGCGCCTGATGGGCCTCTCGGCGCGGGACAACCTCGGACTGCCGGACGGCGGCATCGAGAACACGCCCGAAAACCGCCTCGCCCTTATCCGGCTCGTTCGGCGCTACCGCCCGCACATCGTCCTGATCAACCCGCCCGAATGCCGGCATCCGGACCACGGGCGCGCATCGACGTTCGCTGCGGACGCGCTGTTTTATTCCGGCCTGCGCAAGATCGAAACGCATGAAGAGGACGGCGCGCTTCAGGAGCCGTGGCGGCCGCACCACGTGCTCCACTACATGCAGTCTATCGCGTTCAATCCAACGCTCGTCGTGGATGTGAGCGGCGTTTGGGAGCGGCGCGTCCAGGTTCTGCAGGCGTACCGGTCGCAGTTCTTCAATCCCGAATACGAAGCGGGTGAGGACGAGCCGGAGACGTTCATTTCCAACCCCGACTTCTTCCACTGGATCGAAGCGCGGGCGCGGGCGGACGGCTACCGCGTCGGGGCGCGGTTTGGCGAGCCGTTTCTTTACCGGCATGGACCCATTGGCGTGACGGACCTCGCAGGGATGCTCGGGCGTGAAAAGCAGTACCGCTGAGCCGCGCGGGCGATCTCGATGGTGCCTCGCTCTCCGAGTGAATTGTTCATGCGGGTGGACACCGGGCCGGCGAAGCGCGTATCTGCCGACGCTTCGAGCAGGCCTTCCGTAGTTCGGGCCGCCTCACCGGTTGATCTTCTGCCCCGGCGGAGCCTATATTAACAAGGCTATACTCCTTACGCTTTTTTACCGCTTATATGGCTGATACCAGCGATTTCAGGAACGGACTTGCGATAGTCTGGAATAACGACATCTGGAGCATCATCGAGTTTCAACACGTCAAACCGGGCAAGGGAGGCGCGTTCGTGCGAAGCAAGCTCAAGAACGTGCGCACCGGGAAAGTGGTGGACAACACGTTCAGGGCGGGCGAGAAGGTCGAGACGGCGCGGGTGGAGCGGCGTTCGCATCAGTTTCTCTACGAGGATGACCTCGGCCTCCACTTCATGAACGCGGAGACCTACGAACAGCTTACATTGCCCGTGGACCTCGTCGCGGGTCGGCAGTTCGTCAAAGAAGGCGGCATTGTGGAAGTGCTGGTACATGCCGAAACGGAGGTGCCGCTTGCGACGGAGATCTCCAAGAGTGTCGAGTTGCTCGTTTCGCAGACCGACCCCGGCATCCGCGGCGACACGGCGACAGGCGCGACGAAGCCGGCCACGCTCGAAAGCGGCGCGGTCGTCTACGTGCCGCTGTTCATCAATGAGGGCGACACGATCCGCGTGAACACGGATTCGGGCGATTATATCACCCGTGTCTCTGCTGGTTGAGCCGTCGGTTCGCGCGTCAGCAGTATCTTGCGTCCTTGTCATCTTGTGCCACCTCAGCCTCCCTGTGCGGCAATCCCGGCGGCATCCACTCACAACGGGTTGAAACGATGGATCTTACGCAACTAAGGGAACTGCTTCAGATCGTCTCCGAGCAGAACCTCGCCGAGGTGGAGATCGAGCAGGACGGCGTCAAAATAGTGGTCCGCAAGAACGCCCCGGTCGTGAGCGTGCAGCCGTCGATGCCCTTTCCGGGGATGAACTTCGGATATCCGCCGGTGGCCTACCCGCAGGGCCAGCCCGCCGCGCCGCCCGCCGCCCCTCCGCAGATTGCCGCACCCGTCGCTGCGCCTGTGCCGCCGCCCATCGGCGAAACCGCACCGGAGACGGCTGCGGGGGAGACGCTCGTTCGCGCGCCTATCGTCGGAACGTTCTACCGCTCGCCCTCTCCCGACGCGAAGGCCTTCATCGAGGTGGGCGACCGCGTTTCTACCGGCGACGTTCTGTGCATCATCGAGGCCATGAAGTTGATGAACGAGATCGAGGCGGAGTTCTCCGGCACGGTGCGCAAGATCCTTGTGGAAGACGCCCAGGCGGTCGAGTACGACCAGCCGCTTTTCGTCATTGAAAAGGCTTGAGGATTCTTCCGATTCTGCTCCCGTCCCCGTCCTTTCGGCTCAACGCGCGCGATCTGCTGTGATAAAAAAGGTTCTCATTGCCAATCGCGGCGAGATCGCGCTTCGCATCATTCGCACCTGCCGCGAGATGGGACTGCAGACCGTAGCGGTGTTTTCGACAGCGGACCGCGAGTCGCTGCACGTCCGCTTTGCCGACGAGGCGGTCTGCATCGGTCCGCCGCCCTCGCGCGACAGCTACCTCCGCATCGACCGCATCATCGCGGCGGCGGAAGTGACGGGTGCGGACGCGCTCCATCCAGGGTATGGATTCCTGTCGGAGAACGCGGATTTCAGCGCCATTTGCGAGGATCACGGCATAAAGTTCATTGGTCCCTCGCCGCGCACGATCCGGTTGATGGGCGACAAGAGCCTCGCTAAAGAAACCATGCGGGCGGCCGGCGTGCCGGTTGTCCCCGGCTCGCAGGGCGTGCTCCACGACGAGAAGCATGGCCGGAAACTCGCGGCCGAGATTGGCTATCCGGTCATCATCAAGGCCAGTGCCGGGGGCGGCGGGCGTGGAATGCGCATCGTGAACCAGGAAGACGAGTTCGGCAAACACTTCCTGGCGGCGCAAGCGGAAGCGGAAGCATCCTTCGGCAATCCGGCGCTCTACGTCGAGAAATATATCCAGCGGCCGCGCCACATCGAGGTGCAGCTTCTTGGGGACGGGCGCGGCCACGTCGTCCATTTTGGAGAACGCGAATGCTCGATCCAGCGGCGGCATCAGAAGCTGCTCGAGGAGTCGCCCTCCATCGCGGTTGATGAAACGCTCCGCGCCGCCATGGGCAAGGCGGCCGTCGAAGGTGCGGCTGCGGTTTCGTATGAAGGGGCCGGGACGATCGAATTCCTGCTCGACGCCGACGGCAGCTTCTACTTCATGGAGATGAACACGCGCATCCAGGTCGAGCATCCCGTCACGGAGGAGGTGACGGATTCCGACCTGATCGAGGCGCAGATCCGCGTCGCGATGGGCGAGAGGATCCGCGAGGACAATGCGCGGCCGAGCGGGCACGCCATCGAGTGCCGGATCAACGCCGAGAACCCGTTTAAGAACTTCGCGCCCTCGCCCGGGCGCATCACGACGTTCCACCCGCCGGGCGGGCACGGCATTCGCGTGGATACGCACGTCTATACCGGCTACAACATTCCGCCGAACTATGATAGCATGATCGCCAAACTCATAGCACGCGGGCGGACGCGCGCTCATGCCATCGAGAAGATGCAGCGCGCACTCGACGAGTTCATCATCGAAGGGATCAAGACGACCATTCCCTTCCACCAGGAGTTGCTGCGCGACCCGGATTTCCGATCCGGCAACTTCGACACGCGCTTTCTGGAATCCTTCAAAATGCCTTCTCCTGCGGCCTGATCGCGCCGCGCTTGACCCTTAACACTGATCCGACATGAACATCCCCGCAGACCTGCGCTATACGAAAGAGCACGAATGGATCCGTCTCGATGACGACGGAACGACGGCCACCGTGGGCATTACGGACTTTGCCCAGCACGAACTCGGCGACATTGTCTACGTCGATATTCAGGAAGAGGGCGAAGACCTCGATGCGGACGACGTGTTCGGCTCGGTGGAGGCCGTAAAGACCGTCTCCGAACTCTTTATGCCCGTTGCGGGCAAGATCGTGGAAGTCAATGAAGCGATCGACGGCAATCCCGAAGTCATCAACCAGGACCCGTACGGCGAGGGCTGGATGGTTAAGATCGAACTGGCTGACGGGGCTTCGCTCGAGGACCTTCTCACGCCGGAAGCCTACGCGGACGTCGTCGCTGAGTAAGGTGGCGGGCGGCCCGTCGCCCTATGAAGCCCGCCCGCGACGCTCCTTCTGCCGAGTTGAACCCCCTGCACGATAGGCCCCATGCACGAAAGGATCGTCATCCTCGACTACGGCTCGCAGTACACGCAGCTCATTGCGCGGCGCATTCGTGAGATCGGCGTTTATTCGGAGATTTACCCGTGCACGACCGACCCGGCCGTTATCGCGGACCTGCAGCCAAAGGGAATCGTGCTTTCGGGAGGCCCGTCTTCGGTTTACGATGCGGGCGCTCCGCAGCTGAGCGCCTCCCTCCTCGAACTGCGTTCCGCCGACGGGCTGCCCGTGCCGGTGCTCGGCATCTGTTACGGTCTGCAGGCCATGGCGCGTCTTCTCGGCGGTTCCGTCGAGCGTGCGTCCCGGCGCGAGTTCGGGCGGGCAAAGCTCGACGTGGTGCCCGGCCTCGCGGATCCGCTGTTTGAAGGAGTCGCGGACGGTTCGGCCGTCTGGATGAGCCACGGCGATCACATCACGAGTCTACCCGCCGGCTTCCGTGTAATCGCGAAGACGGACAACGCGCCCATTGCGGCCGTCGTTGACGAGAGCGGGCTTCGGTACGGCGTTCAGTTTCATCCGGAGGTTGTCCATACTGCGTCCGGGCGGCAGATTCTCTCCAACTTCGCGCTGCGCGTCTGCGGGTGCCGCGGCGACTGGTCTCCGGCTTCCTTCATCGAGGAGAAGATCGGGGAGATCCGGGCGGCGGTAGGGGAAGAAGGCGTGCTGCTTGGCCTTTCGGGCGGCGTGGACTCGTCGGTGGCGGCCGTGCTTTTGCACGAGGCGATTGGCGATCAACTCACGTGCGTTTTCGTCAACAACGGCGTGCTGCGCAAGGGCGAGTGGGAGCAGGTCCAGCGCACGTTCCGCGATCACTTTGGAATCCGCCTGCATTCGGTGGATGCAACGCCGCTCTTTCTTGAGCGCCTTAGCGGCATCTCCGAGCCGGAGGCAAAGCGCAAAGCAATCGGGGCCGCATTCATCGACGTTTTCGAAGAGGCCACAAAGGCGGTCGTTGCGGAGGTAGGACGGAAGCCGGCGTTCCTGGCGCAGGGGACCTTGTACCCGGACGTGATCGAAAGCGTGTCGTTCAAGGGGCCGTCGGCGACCATCAAGTCGCACCACAACGTGGGTGGACTCCCGGACACGCTTGGCTTTCATCTTCTTGAGCCGTTCAGAGAGCTGTTCAAAGATGAAGTGCGGGAGGTGGGGCGGCTGCTGGGCATCGATGAAAGCATCATTGGACGCCACCCGTTTCCCGGCCCCGGCCTCGCCATCCGCGTGATCGGCGCGGTGGACGAAGAGCGGCTTCGCATTCTGCGGGAAGCGGACAGCATCTTCATCGATGAGCTGCGTTCCTCGGGACTGTACGACACCGTCTGGCAAGCTTTCGCGGTGCTTTTGCCCGTGCAGACGGTGGGAGTGATGGGCGACGAACGAACATACGAAAACGTTTGCGCCCTGCGGGCTGTGACGAGCATCGACGGGATGACGGCGGACTGGGCACCGCTGCCGTACGAGTTTCTTGCCCGGGTGTCGAACCGCATCGTCAACGAGGTGCGCGGCATCAACCGAACGGTTTACGACATCAGTTCCAAACCTCCGGCAACGATCGAGTGGGAGTGAGCGTTGGTGCTTCGGGGCACCGCCTTTGTTCGCCACCTGATCAGCTTTTTTTTCGTCGCCATGATTCGTGCCGCATCTCTTGTCGTCCTGTGGGCGGTCCTGTTTGGTCTTGTATTGAGCGCCCCGCTTCGCGCGCAGCCGGCGGTGCCGCGGATCGAGCGGGCGGAGGCGTTCTTCGAACAGGGCATCGAGTCCTTCGAGGCGGGCGATTTCAGCATGGCTTACCGTCGTCTGCGGGTGGTGTATAGCACCTTCTCCGTCAATCGCAAGACGACGGCGGCGTACTTGATGGCCGGCAAGGCGCTTTACCGCGAGGGCGACTACGCGGCGGCCATCGATCATCTTTCGCGATTCGAGACCCGGTACCCGACGAGCGGCTTTCGCGATGAGGCCCGGGCCACGCTGGCGCGCGCGCGCGAGGCGAAGGCGGCCGAAGGTGCCGCCCCGCCGCCCCGGCTCGACCTCGGCATCCTGCTTCCGCTCACCGGCAGCAACGCGGCGCTGACGCAGACGCTCTTCAACGGCATTCGTCTGGCGGTTGACGAGCACAATGCCGCGCCGGGAGCACTGCCGGTTCGGATGGTCTTTCGCGACAGCGGCGGCGCAGCGGCCACCGCGAGGGAGGCGACCGCGGCGCTTGTGGCAGAAGACGTGGACCTGATCATCGGGCCGCTCTTCAGCGGCGAAGCGGCCGCAGCCGCCCCGGTGGCCGAGCGCGCCGGCGTGGTGCTCGTTCCGCCGCTTGCCACCGACGAAAGCGTCTCGGAGGGCCGGGATTTCGTGTTCCAGGCCAATGTGCCCATTGCCGTGCGCGGGCGCGAGATGGCGCGTTTTGCGGTTGATCGACTGAATCTGCAGACCTTCGGCATCCTGTCCGAACACGATGCCGGGAGCGTCAGCGAGCGCATGGCGGAAGGTTTTCAGCAGGAGGCGATGGAGCTTGGCGCGGATGTTCTCTTTTACTCCGTTCTCTCGGCACCCGACGGGTGGTCGCGGTTGCCCGAAGCCGTTGCTCCAGGCGTGCTCGATGCGATTCAGGCCGTTTATCTGCCGCTCTCCGGCACGCGCTCGCAAGCCTCCGCGCGCGCGGCGCTCGGCGGGCTGGCGGCCATGGGGAGCCGGGCGCGGATCCTCGGCAACACCGAATGGCACGATCTTGGCTTTATAGATCAAGCAGCCCTCTTTGCAGCTACATACACCAGCGACTTTTACCTTGACGAGGGCAGCGGCAAGGCGCAAGATTTCTTCCGCCGCTACCGGCAGTTGTCGGGCCGAACGCTCGCCGGTGGCGACATCAAACTTGCAGTAACCGGATTCGACGTAGCGCGATTCCTCATCCAGGTCGAAGCTCGGCCGGGAGGCCTTTCGACTGCCGAACGGCTGAGGGCAGCGCCGCCTTATGAGGGCCTCGGCAAACGGATCGACTTTGACGGCGGCAACGCGAACCGGGGGCTTTACGTGCTCATGTACCGCAACGGCGGCATCGAACGGCTCCGGTAACACGCCCGCTCGCGGAACAGGGCCGGTGCCGTTCCGTTTGCTGCCGGTTCATCGGCAACGCAACACTTTTGTATGAGATGGCCGGCGGCGACGCACGGCTGACGATAAAGGTCATGAAGATAGGATTTCGGACGACAAGCGCACCGGCGCTCCTCCCAGTGGCGCTCCTCCTGATGGTGACGCTCCTGAGCGCCTGCGCAGGCTCCGGCAAGCTGCGCTACGCCGACGCCAAGGAAGCCTATGAGAAGGGCTTTGCCCTCTACGAGCGCGGTAAGTATGAGCGCGCCATCGAATACTTCCAGGCTGTCTTTGAATTTGGACGCGCGTCCGAGTGGGCGGACGATGCGCAGCTCTATCTTGCGCGGTCCTACGCCAAGACGAACCAGTACATCCTCGCTGCCAGCGAATACAGCCGCTTCTCGGACCTTTACCGCACCGATCCCCGCAGGGTGGATGCGGAGTACGAGCGCGCTATGGCTTTCTACGAACTCTCTCCCGCTTACGAGTTGGATCAGACGGACACGCAGACGGCGCTGCGTCAGTTTCAGCTTTTCGTAGAGCGCTTCCCGACAAGCCCCCAAGCTCCGGATGCGGAGGCGAAGATCGGAGAGCTTCGGGAGAAGCTCGCGCGCAAGCAGTATGAAGCCGCCGGTCTCTACGAGCGACGGGAGTTGTGGGAGGCGGCGGCTATCACGTATGAATCCGTGTTCGACCAGTACCCCGACACGCCCTTCGCCGATGACGCGCTCGTGGGAGCGATGAACGCTTTCATCAATTTCGCCGAGCTGAGCGTGCGGGACCGGCAGGTGGACCGGCTCGAAAAGGCGCTCGCCGACTACCGGCGTCTCGTTCAGGTCTTTCCCGACAGCCCGCTTCACGGCCGCGCCGAGGAACTTCAGCGGACGGCCGCGTCCCGCATCGAGGATCTTTCTTCGATAGCCGAAGGGCAATAGCGCCCGGTAGAGACCGGCCCAGGAAGCACTTATGCGCGTAGGTCTCTTTGGCGGATCGTTTAACCCGCCGCACGCCGGCCATCTCATTATCGCGGAGGCCATTCGCGACCAGTTTGCGCTGGATCGCGTGATGTGGATGCCGGGTTTCCGGGTGCCGCACAAGGATGCACGTGGCATGGCCTCGGCCGAAGACCGGCTGAAGATGGTGCGCCTCGCGACGGAAGGTAACCCGGCCTTCCTCGTGTCGGACCTTGAAATCCGGCGCGGCGGCGTCTCCTACACCGTCGACACGATCCGGCACCTGCAGGACGAGGCCCCGGGCGACGAGTTCTCCCTGGCAATTGGCGGCGATAGCTACCGGCAACTTCCATCATGGCGCGAGCCGGAAGAAATCGCGCGACGGGTCGACCTCATCGTGTACGGACGCGGGAAGGACGGTCCGCCAGAGGCGTTGCCGTTTCCCGTTCGCGCGCAGTTTGCCGCCGCCCCGCTCCTCGGCATCTCCTCAACTGATATACGTGCGCGGCGGGCTTCGAAGCGCTCGGTCCGATATCTCGTGCCGGAGCCGGTTCGCCTCTTTATCGAAGCGCAAGGTTTGTATCTTCAGGGATAGAGCCAAACCCGTCGGCCCCGTGACTCAGCGTGTGAGCGATGGGGGCTGATGCCTGACGATAGCGCGCATGAGTACCCGGTTGCCCGACATGACCCTCCGCGAAAGAGCGGCGCAGTTGGTTTTTGCCCGCATCGGGTCCAACATGCACCCTGCCGTTCGCGTGGAAGAAGACGAGGAGCGCATTCTTGCCCTTCTCGACCGCTGCCCTCTCGGAGGCGTCATCCTCTTTAACGGTGACCTGGCGACCACGCCGGAATTGCTGGGACGGCTTCAGCGCCGGTGCCGGGTGCCGCTGCTGGTCGCGTCGGACATCGAGCGAGGGTTGGGGCAGCAGGTGCGCGGCGCGACGGTCTTTCCGCACGCGATGGCCTTTGCGCATCTCGGCGAAAAGGGGCCGCTACTTCTTCGCAAGGCCGCGCACGTTACGGCTCGCGAGGCCCTCGCCTGCGGCATTCATATCGCCTTCGCGCCCGTGGCGGACGTGAACCGGGAGTTGGACAATCCGATCATCGCGACTCGGGCTTTTGGGACTGAGCCGGAAGGCGTTGCGCGGCTCGTGCAGACCTACATTGGCGGCTGCCGCGAGGAGGGCTTGCTGACGACCGCCAAACACTTTCCCGGCCACGGCAACACGCGCGAAGATTCGCATGAGACGGCACCGTCCGTAGGAAGCTCACGCCACGAGATGGAGAGGACGGACCTCGTTCCGTTCAAAGCAGCCATAGAGGCGGGGGTGGAGTTGGTCATGTCCGCCCATGTGCGGTACCCCGCGCTCGACCCGGAGGGCACGCCCGCGACGCTTTCCCGGCCCATCCTGAACGACCTCCTGCGGAACGAGCTTGGTTTTCGGGGTGCCGTGATCTCGGACAGTATGCTCATGGGCGCAGTGCGCGGAGCCGGCAGCGCCGAGGCCGTTGCGGAACAGGCGGCGGCGCTCTTTCGGGCCGGGGTGGATATTCTGCTCGATCCGCTCGATCCGGAAATCATCGTGGACGGCCTTGTTCACGCCGTCGAGTCCGGATTGCTCGAAGAGGCTCGCATCGATGATGCCGCTTCGAGGGTCCTTGCCATGAAGGAGCGTCTTGCAGAGCGCCACGGGAAAGATGTTTTCGCAAAGCCGCCGCCATGCCACATTGGTTCGCCTGAACACCGGCGACTTGCGCAGCGAATTGCGCTCGGCGCGGTGCAGGTCGAGGAATCGCCCGAGAGTCCGCTGCCGCTCGATCCAGTGCGGGTGACCGAGAACGGACTGCTCGCCGTACTCGTCAAGCCGTTTCGCTCTCGCCTCGATCCGCCTGAAGCTCCATTGGGCGATGCGGTGCGCGAGGCTTTTCCGGGAGCCGCTTACGCCGAAGTTGGACCGGAGACGAACGAAGAGGAGTTTGACGCGCTGCTGGAGCACGCCGGAAGAGCGGGCGCGGTCGTAGTCGCGCTCGTGGTCAAGCCCGCGGCCTGGCAAAAGTTTGGTCTGCTTGACGCGCAGGAGCGCTTCGTGCGTAAGCTTCTCGAAAGACGGCAAGTGGTCCTCGCCTCGCTCGGCAGCCCGTTCATACTGGATCGTTACCCGACCGCCGCTGCGCGGCTGTGTACTTTCAGTGATGTGACGGATGCGCAGCAGGCGCTGGTCGCCGTTCTTGCCGGCGTTCATGCGCTAAGAGCGCCGCATTGACAACAGAGAAGCCTTACAACCGGACACCACCTATGGCACGGACCTATTCCCAGGAGATCGCCCGCAACACGCCGCTGCCCGAATTTAGCCTGCGCGCCGCCTACGCGCCCGGCGTTTCCGCTCCGACCACCGTCGGCTCGGACGACTTCGCCGACGCGAGGGTGCTCGTAATCGTTTTCATGTGCAACCACTGCCCGTACGCGCGGCACGTCGAGCCGACACTGATTCGTCTCGCGAGGGACTACAGCGACCGTCGGGTGCAGTTTCTCGCCATCTCGTCCAATGATCCGGCGGGATACCCGGAGGATTCGTTCGACGGGCTGGCCAAACGGGCGCAGGAGCAGTCATATCCTTTTCCGTATCTCTTTGATGAAACGCAGGAAGTCGCGCAGGAGTTTGGTGCCGTCTGCACACCCGATCCATTCGTCTACGGCCGCAACGAGGACGGCGACCTGCGGCTCGTTTACCACGGGCAGGTCGATGCGTCGCGGCCCGACGCGGGCGTCTCTGGCGGTGACGACCTCCGGCGCGGCATCGACGATGCGCTTGCAGGCCGATTGCTGACCTTTGACGCCGTGCCGTCCGTCGGCTGCAGCATCAAGTGGCGGGAAGAATAGCTTCGCGTACTTGCCAAGAGCCGCTCCGGGGAGAGCGGTGCTCCCTGCCACCCTGACCGGAAGCGCCCTCGCCTATGGAGTGGATCGTCCTGCTACCGCCCCTCGTGGCGATTGTGCTTGCGCTGTGGACGCGCGAGGTGTACCTCTCGCTGCTGGCCGGGCTGCTTCTCGGGACGGTTATTTTGGCGGGCGGCAATCCGCTGCTCGGCGCGCGCGGACTGCTCGACCAGATCGTGAACGTGTTTGCCGATCCGGGCAACACGCGGGTCGTTCTCTTTTGCCTGCTCGTGGGCGGCCTTGTCGCGCTGGTGCAGGGTTCGGGCGGCGTGGCCGGGCTGATCGTGTGGGCGCAGCGGCGCGGATGGGGAGAGACGCGGCGGGGGGCTGAACTGCTTGCGTTCGCGGTGGGAATGGCGGTTTTCGTTGAATCGAGCATTACTTGCCTGATGGTCGGTGCCGTGTCTCGCCCGTTCTTCGACCGCCTCAAGCTGCCGCGGGAGAAGCTCGCCTACTACTGCGACGCCACGAGCGCGCCCGTGTGCATGATGATTCCGCTCAACGGCTGGGGCGCATACGTGCTCGGTCTGCTGATGGCGCAGGGCGCGGGCGACGGGGCCGTGTCGCTTCTGGCTGGCGGACTCGCCTTTAACTTCTACAGCATCGGCAGCATTCTGCTGGCACTTGTTCTGGCCGTGACCGGCTGGGGCTTCGGTGGTATGCGCCGGGCCGAGCGACGGGCCGCCGAGACCGGGGAACTGCTCCGGCCGGGTGCAAGCCCAATGATTGCCGAAGAAGTGGCCGATTTGCAGCCGCTGCCGGGCGTCGGGGCGCGCGCCATTAACCTCGTGTTGCCGCTGGGCGTGCTGGTCGGGATGATCTTCGTGGGGCTTGCCGTCACGGGGTCCGGCAACCTGATGAAAGGCAGCGGGTCGACCGCCGTCTTCTGGGCCGTTACCGCTGCCATCGTCGCAGCTATGGCGCTCTATGCCCTGCCGCGAGGCAGATCCGGGCCGACCATGTCGCCGGCCCGGTCGACGGAACTCGTGTTGAAGGGGTCGGCCGGGCTTGTCGGCGTAACGGTGCTCATCGTGCTCGCTTTTGCGCTGGGGCAGGTCTCCCGCGAGCTGGAGATGGGGCCTTATCTCGTGCAGCTGATCGGTAATGGGACGCCGGCGTGGTGGGTGCCTGCTCTCGTTTTCGTCGTAGCGGGGTTCGTCTCGTTCACGCTCGGTTCGTCATGGACGGGTTTTGCCGTCCTGATGCCGGTGGCGCTGCCACTTGCCGCGGCGCTGTCCCTCTCACCGGCGCTCGTGCTTGGGGCCGTGCTCTCGGGAGGCATCTTCGGCGATCATGCCTCGCCGCTTTCCGATACCACCATCATTTCGTCCATGGCCTCCGCCTGCGACCACGTCGATCATGTGCGGACGCAGATGCCCTATGCCTTGCTTGTGGCTGCGGTCTCCGCCGCCGGTTACCTCATTGCCGGATTGCTGCAGGTTTAGACGTGCCGTTGCATAAGTGTTATCGCCCGACCGGAAACCCTTCTCCTGAGGGCGGGTGAAAAACTGGCTTCGTCGTCCCTCCGAGTCTCTTTTATCAGCAAAATGGCAGCAAAGAACGATGTATTTTGGAAATACGCCCCGCTCTGGTCCATGCTCTTCGGGGCAATCGCGTCCATGGCGAAGACCACGGGCACGCGGTACATCTTGAAACGCGACTTGTCATTCAAGTGGCGGGACTTTGGTCTGGCGCTGCTGGTTTCGGGCATCAGCTATGCCGCTTTTCGGGTAAGGCACGGGCAGGTCCACGGGGATTCGATCATCAAACGATAATTCTTAGAGGTTCGGCACTATGTCAGATTCGTTCAATCCGGAAAAGCCGAACTCGCCGTCGCGGTCGGGGCGAGGCATCGGGAGTTTCGTTGTTGTGGGCGCGCTCATTGGACTGCTCGTCGTAATGCTGTTCGCGCTCGTCATTCCCCGCGGCGGGGGAGACGAGGAGGTGAACTGGATCGCGGCGATTGGTGCGGGCGTGCTCGCATTCCTCATCGCGGCGGGTATTGGTTATGCCCGAAGCAACAAAACGCAAGACGTGGAGCATTAAGCTCCGGAGCGGGTCCGCAGTTCTTCTTGTTGAGAGATATAAAAGCGCTTCCAGGAGCGCGATTCATTATGGAGAAGTCAGATGTTGGGGTTGAGGATCGGACGGCTTACGAGAAAGCCGGTGCGGAAGGACTGGATCCACGCTGCGTCCCCCAGTCGCTTGATGGGCCGCCTCCCACCGGATCCGGCATCGCCTATCCAGGCTACTCGGAAGAGGACGAGGCGACGTGGAACACGCTCTTCAACCGCCAGATGGCCCTGCTGCCGGGGCGCGCCGGCGATGCGTTCTTTGACGGTGTTCGCACCCTCGGGTTGACTGAAAGCCGCATACCGGCGCTGAAAGACCTTAGCGCCCGCCTCGAAGCGGCGACGGGCTGGCAGGTTGCTCGCATACCCGGCCTTTTGCACGAGAAAGACTTCTTCGGCCTCCTGGCGCAGCGCGTCTTTCCCTCCACGGACTACATCCGAGGGCGGCATGAGATTGACTATACGCCCGCGCCGGACCTGTTTCACGACATCTTCGGCCACATGCCCATGCTGGCGCAGCCGGAGTTCGCCGACTTCTATCAGCTCTTCGGCAAGGCCGCGCTGAATGGCAAAGGTCCCGACAGGCCGAAGCTGGAGCGGTTTCACTGGTTCACCGTCGAGTTCGGGCTCGTGAGGCAGCCCGAAGGAAACCGGATCTTTGGGGCCGGCATCATCTCGTCGAGCAACGAGGTCCAGCACGCGCTCTCGGCAGAGGTGAAGGTGCTCCCCTTCTCGCCGGAGGCCGTCGTCGAGCAGGACTACGATGTCTGGCGTTTGCAGGACGTGCTTTTCACCCTCGAATCCTTTGAACAACTCGTGGACGGCTTCTCCCGCTGGACACGCGACCGGGGACTCCTCAGCGGCTGACGGTATGGACGAAATTGAGCGGCTGCGCGTACGAGTGAGCGGACGGGTACAGGGAGTCGGCTACCGCGCCTACGCACGGCGGCAGGCAAGGGGACTTGACCTGAGCGGGTGGGTTCGGAACGAGCGCGACGGCAGCGTTCTCGTTGAAGCGGAGGGGCCGCGCGAGAAGCTGGAGCGGCTGCTGTTGGACCTTCGCGCCGGACCTTCCGCCGGGCGCGTCGAGCGTGCCGAGCCGGAGTGGAAGCAGGCGACCGGTGCCTACAACGGCTTTGTCGTCCGGTTCTAACGGGGCGGGTGGTCTTTTCGGTGTGAAAAATGCATGAGAGCGGACGGAAACCGGTCGAACCTGAACGGTTTTGCAGTAGGTTCGCTCTTCTATTCGGGCGGTACGTCAACCGCCGCCCCCGCATCACTGAAAAAGGCACTATGGAGACCAAGATAGACCAGATCAGCCCTTCGACCTTCGCATTCACGATTAACGTTCCGGCGGAGGAGATGGAAAAGGACATCGACAAGATGCTGCGGGTGCAGCGCAAAAGGACGCCGATGAAGGGCTTTCGCCCCGGAATGGTGCCGCTTTCGATGTTGCGGAAGATGATTGGAGACGAAGTTGGGGAGACGGTCGCCAACGACAAGGTGCAGGAGGCATACAATAAAGAGGTTGTCGAGTCTGGTAAGTACACGTTGCTTGCCTCTCCGGAAATCAAGGAGTTTGACTACACGCTCGGAAGTGACTTTTCGGCGCGCGTTGAGTTTTACGTACGGCCGGAGTTCGAACTGGCGGACCTCTCTGGTGAGACCTTCCCGCGCTATGATGACGAGATCACGGATGAGGACGTCGAAGAAAGCATTCAAAGACAGCGCCGGAAGCTTGCCGATCTCGTCCCGACGGAGGAGCCGGTCGGAGAGGACAGCTACGTGCAGCTGGACGTGGTGCCGTTGGACGAGGAAACCGGCGAGCCGCTGGAGGAACAGATCGACCGCGACGTCTCGTTCTTCATGGACCTCGAAGGCATGTCGCCCGTGTTGAAGGACGCGGTGCGCGGCAAGCGTCCGGGCGACACGGCGGTGGCCGAGTTCGTCCACGAAGGCGAGCATCACCTCGACGGCGAGGAGGACGTGGAGGACTTTTACGATGAAGCCTTCTTTGAGGACATTGACGAATCAGAGGACGACGCGGAATCGGAGCAGCCCGCGGAAGCCGCCGAAGAGGAGGAGGTTGCGGATTCTCGCCACGAGGCCCACGAAGACGAAGGCGAGGGAGCCGGCCACTCCCATGTTCACCGGTACGAACTCCGGCTTACCGAGGTGAAGGTACGCGAGCTTCGCGACATTGATGAGGAGTTCATCATGGAGGTGACCGAAGGCGCGGAAACCACGGATGAGGGCTTGCGCAGCTTCATGAAAGCCCAATACGAAGAGGCGGTCCGAGGCCTTCGGTACAAGTCCCTGCTCGAACAATTCCGGGAACGCCTGACGCAGTTGCACCCCATCGAGGTGGCGCAGCCCATCCTCAAGATCTACGAGGACGCGATGCGCAAAGAGGCGAAGGAGGAAGGGCGCCCTTTAGCGTCCCAAACGGAAGAGGCCTTCGATCAAGACATCCGCGAGAAGGCAGAGGATGCGGCGCGCTGGTATCTTATTTACACCGCCCTCATCGACAAGTATGATCTGAGCGTTTCGGAAGATGAAATTGCTACGCACCTCCTCGGCATCATCGGCGGGCAGGAAAATCCGGACGCCATTCGGCAGGTCGTGAAGCGCTATCCAGGCTATGTGGACAGCATCCGCAATAAGATCATGGATGAGAAAGTGGTCGACTTGCTCTCCGGACAGGTCCAGTTTGTAGACCCTGAGCCGAAGGCGGTCGAGGAAGACGAAGCCGAAGCAGAGTAACCCGAAGGCGTTCGGTGGCCATGCTGCCCCGAACGCCTTCTCTTTTTATCGAAGAAGATGAACGCAGAGGCAGCAGGCGGCAAAGAAAGCCGCGATCGGACCGTTGGTAGGCTCCTTGAGATCGGGGCCGTCGCGGTGATCCGCATGACGGATTCCCGAAAGCTCGTACGGGTTGCGGAGAGCATTCACAAAGGAGGCGTCTCGGCCATTGAAGTTACCATGACGGTCCCCAATGCGCTGGAGATGATCGAGCAGGTCACGCGCGAGCTTGGGGACGAGGTGGTCGTCGGTGTCGGGTCGGTCCTGAACGCGGACACGGCCCGGCGCGCGATTGAGGCCGGCGCGCGCTACGTCGTCAGTCCCATTTTCAAGAAGGAAATCATCGACGAGGCGCACCGGCACGGCGTCCCTGCCATGCCCGGCGCGTTCACGCCCACCGAGTGCCTCCTGGCGCAGGAAGCGGGGGCGGACGTGGTGAAGGTGTTTCCGGCCGATGTGCTGGGAATGGCCTTCTTCAAAGGCATCAAGGCGCCAATGCCGCACCTTCGCCTCATGCCAACGGGCGGCGTCTCCCTCACAAACGCGGGCGACTGGATCCGGGCAGGCGCGTGCGCCGTCGGCGTAGGGAGCGCGCTACTCGACAAGGCGCTCATCGATTCGGAGGATTACGCCGCACTTACGGAGCGCGCGCGTACGCTCGTCGCAAGCGTGCGTGACGGGCAGGGACGGTAAGCTTTCCGTGGGGCCTACGACAGCCGTGCGGGTGGTGGACGTGTACGTCTATCGTTTGAGCAGAGAAGGCATTCGCTTTCTGCTCCTTCGGCGTGCCGCGGGAATCGTCTATGCAGGCCAGTGGCGGATGGTCGGGGGAAAGATCGAGCGCGGGGAGACAGCGTGGCAGGCGGCGCTGCGCGAGCTTGAGGAGGAGACCGGCTGCCGCCCTTCCACCTTCTGGTCCGTGCCTTCGGTGAACGCCTTCTATGAATGGCAGCACGACCGAATAAACCTCATTCCCGCATTTGCCGCCGCCTTCGAGGGGACACCGGTGCTCTCGCGCGAACACGATACGTCCCGCTGGTTCACGCCCGAAGAGGCTGCAGCGCTTCTCACCTGGCCGGAGCAGCGCCGGCTACTTGGCCTCGTCGCTGCGATGCTCGGCGAAGGTACGATCCCGCCGGAGCTAAGAATTCCTGCAGAAGAGGGACGAGATCAGGAGCCGTAGACCGTCTTCGGGTCGAAGAGCGGCGTGCCCTCCTCGTTCAGCGACCCGGCATCGTCCAAGCTGCGATAGAAGCAGCTGCGGTGACCCGTGTGGCACGCAGCTCCTCCATGCTGCACGACTTTGAAAAGGAGCGCGTCGCCATCGCAGTCGATGCGCACTTCCTTAACCTCCTGCGTATTGCCACTGCTTTCGCCTTTCACCCAGACCTGCTTGCGGGAGCGGCTCCAGTAGGTCATCGTGCCCGTCTCGACCGTGCGGCGGAGGGTGTCGCCGTTCATGTAAGCGGCCATGAGCACATCGCCGGAGGCTTCGTCCTGAGCGATGGCGAGGACAAGGCCGTTCTGGTCGTACTTGACCTGGGAGAGAAGGGTTTCTACCTGAGACGTTTGGAAAGCCACGGTGTACTGTTGATTTGGAATGGAAAGGCGAGGCGGTCCCGCCGGGTTGACGCTATCGCCTTAGGCAGTCTGCGGTTCCACCCTTTCCGCGCGTGGGAGCCAAAAGGCGGACGTTTTTTCCTACTGTGCCGCTCTGTCATCGCTTCCGGGGCGCAAGGCGCACCCTGCAGGGTGGCACGCGCGTTGCGTAGGCCTTCACCGATTGCCATTCTGGGAAGCCCGTCTGCTATGCGCCTTTTGACCGCCATTCTGCTTTTGATCCTGCTCGTAAGTGTGCCCGTCCTTGCCGCGCCGCCGGCACCGCCGGACACTTCGTGGCACGCCGCGCCTACGGAAACCGCTTCGCGGCTGCAGCGACTTTCGCCCATGGAGATGGACGAAGTGCTCTGGCTCGCGCGATGCCTCTACTCCGAGGCCGACCGCGCCAACGAGCAGCGTCTCGTCGCGTGGGTGGTGCGCAACCGGGTCGAGACGGGCTTTCGCGGGCGCAACTACCGGGACGTCGTGCTCGAGAAAAAGCAGTTCAGCGCTTTCAACGAGCCGTCGGCGCGGCGGACGGAGATCCTGGGATTCAACCAGAACACGGTCTCGGCCCCTTGGCGGCAGGCGCTCGGCATTGCACTGGACGTTTACAAAGCGCCGGCGTCCGAGCGGCCTTTCAGCATCGAGACGCGGCACTTCTATAGTCCCGTTTCCATGCCGGGTGGCGCAGCGCCCGTCTGGGCTGAAGGGGACGCGCCGGTGGACGTCGCCGGGTTCGGCATCGACCCGCAGCGCTTTCGCTTTTTTAACGGCGTGGATGCAGGAGAAGCCACGATGGAAACGGCCGGGAGCCACTTTGCCGGCGCGGAGGAACGGATCGAGGAGCGGCGTGCCGCATCGACCACGCGCATCCGCCACCGGTTCTCGTCGCGGCTTATCGGAAAGGTCGCGCGGCCGGTACGCCCGAGTGTTTCGCGAACCAGCGCGGAGCGGTAGGGCAGAGTCGGAACCGTGCAAACCAGGGCGCATTGACGCTACACAACCCTCGTGTATGCTGCGCTATGCTTACGGCCATTAAGAAGATTCCATCGCTCATCCTAATCGGGCTGGTGCGGTTTTACCAGGCCGTGCTCGGGCCGCATCTGCCAAATGCCTGCCGCTATACGCCTACCTGTTCCGTTTACGCGGTCGAGGCCGTGAAGAAGTACGGCGCGGCGAAGGGCGGGCTTCTGGCCGTGCATCGCATCCTGCGGTGCAATCCGTGGGGAGGCCACGGCTACGATCCGCCCGTCTGGTATGCGGAACGCGGCGAGAATAAGGCCCCTGCGGCCGGCGACGTGTGATCCTGACCTCTCCGGCTGAACACGCCGCCGCCGACCATGACGAAGCCCTCTAAATCCCCTGCCTGGCCGTTGCGGTCCGCAATGCTCCGTTCGCACCGGTATAGAGCCATGCATCGGACACGGGCACGGCCCGCCAAAACCGCAGGTACCGGCCCTGATGATCGAGAATGAACGGCGAGAGACTCCGAAGCACGGCGTACGCGCGGCCGATCTGCTCGTTTTCGGCGGCGTCCTCGATTCGGCATCGGGACTACGTGTGGGTCGCACCGCAAGGGTCTACCTCGCGACTGCCGGCGAGGCGGTTTTTCCGATGTGGGCACCCCGCAGACCGTAGAACATGACGTAAAGGTAGCAGGCCACCGGCAACAGGAACGCCGCCTGCAGTCCGAAGCCGTCCGCCAGCGCCCCATAGAGCGGCGGGATGATGGCCCCACCGACGATCGCCGTGCACAGAATCCCGGAACCCTGCGCCGTGTGTTCGCCCAGTCCGTCGATGGCAAGCGTGAAGATAGTCGGAAACATCACGGAATTGAAGAGGCCCACGGCAAGGATCGACCACATCGCCACGAGGCCGCTCGTCAGCATGGTAACGCCCAGAAGAGCGACGGCAACGATCCCATAGACGGCCAGCAGTCGGCCCGGCCGAACACGCTGCAAGAGCGCGGCGCCAACGAAACGGCCCACCATCGCGCCGCCCCAGTAGAAAAAGACGAAGGTCCCCGCCAGCCGGGCGGGGTTGAGCGCTTCCAGGTTCTCGCCGGCCAGGATCTCCGCCAGCGCCCGCATTGCGCCACTGCCGCCGACGAGCCGCTCGACGTCCAGGGAAAGGAAGTAATTGACAAGGTAAGACCCGATCGTCACTTCGGCCCCGACGTACAAGAAGATGCCGACGGCGCCGAGCAGGAGATACGGAAAGCGCACGGCCCGACGGTACGACCCTGAGGCGTGCTCGCCGCCCTCCAGAATCCGGGGTAGACTGAACACGGCGAAGAGTCCGGCCAGAACGGCCAGCACCACAGCCAGAACCAGGAAGGGTCCCTGCACCGCTCCGGCCTCAGCGACGTAGTACGCCAGGCGGTCGGCCTCGGCCATGGCCTTGATCTGCTCCGAACCAAGTACGGTCGAGCCGAGAATGAACGTCGCGCTGACAAGCGGCGCAATCGTCGTTCCCAGCGAATTGAAGGCCTGAGACAGATTCAGCCGCGACGAGGCCGTGCGGGGCGAGCCGAGCGCAGCGACATACGGGTTCGCCGCTACCTGCAACACCGTGATGCCCGCCGCGAGCACGAACATGGCCAGCAGGAAGATGCCGAACACGCGGAATGCGGCAGCCGGATAGAAGAGGAGACACGCCACCGCCATCGTGAGCAACCCCACGACCGCGCCTCGCTTGTAGCCAATCCGCGCGATCAGAAAACCGCTGGGAATTGAGAAGACGAAGTAAGCCGTAAAAAAGGCGAACTGAACAAGCCCCGCCTCGAAGTAGGAAAGCTCGAACACGGCTCGCAGGCGCGGAATGAGCGCATCGACGAGGACCGTGATGAAGCCCCACATGAAGAAGAGCGTCGTCACGACCGCAAAGGCCACACGGTAGGACGCCGGGGAAGAAGAAGCGGCGGACGCCGTCTTGTTCGGCTCAGTCATGAGGATAGGTTCACTTGGCTAAATCAGCGCAGCGTGTTCACCGGCGGGCAGGGGCGACCGCAACGAGGCGAATGGCTTTCAGGTCCATGACGGAGCCTCCCGGCCGGGTGACGCCTCGAAGAGTAAGCGTCTGCGGTCCCTCCGCCAGCGGCAATATGCCCAGGTCCAGCGTTGCCCATTCCTTCTCGTATACCTCCCCTCTCGGCACCAGGTCAGGACTCGGCAGGAGCGGCGGATCATACGCCTCTCTGACCACGCCTCTGGTCTCACGGCCGCCGGACGCGGCGAAGACCTTTGCCCCGATGCTGCTCGCAGGTGCCGTATACAAGGCCTCCACCCGGTACCGCCCGGCTTGCTTCACGTCCAGATCCCACCAGACCCGGTCTTCCCCGCCGATCCATCCCGTGAGCCAGTCGTTCGCCCAGCCGCTGCCGCCCTCATAATGCACGTTGCCGCTGACAATGGCTTCCGTAACCGGCAGCTCGACCGTCGGTGCCGCCGCGTAGCCTACCGCAATCGGCGGAGAACCCCGCAAACCGGCTGCCGCACCGTCGTACCACGTGTCATAGGCTCGCGCCAGACTGTCGGCCATACGAGGAAAGAGACGGCTCACGTCTACCTGTTCGGCTGGATCGGCGCGAAGGTTGAAAAGTTGCCACTCGTCCGGCGTCTCACGCACGAGGCGGAAGTCGGCCGTGCGGACGGCACCGGGATAACGCTGAAGGATTTCCGCGCGGGAGTGGTGAAAGAACAGCATTCTATCCGGCCATTCGCCCCCGTCGCCGGTGAGCAGCGGAACCAGGCTTCGGCCGTCCAGAGAGAGCGAATCCGGAAGCCTGACGCCAGTGAGTTCGGCAAGCGTCGGCAACAGATCTATGTGAGCCGCCATCTGCGTGATGATCCGACCAGAGGGCACGCGACCCGGCCAGCGGACGTATAGCGGCACGCGGACGCCACCCTCATGTACGCTCGCCTTGATGCCTCGCATGAAACCGTTGTACCGCTCGCCGTTCGGACCGTTGTCTGTCATGAAAACGACGATGGTGTTGTCCGCGATTCCAAGCCGGTAGAGCGTGGCGAGGAGCCTTTGCAGGTTGTCGTCAAGGTTCTCGACCATGGCGTAGACGGCCGCCGTTTTATCGTCCAGGCCACGTGCTTTGTACTTCTCGAACAACGGCTGCGGCGCCTGAAATGGGCTGTGCGGTGCGTTAAACGGTACGTAGGCAAGAAACGGACGACTCTGACTCGATTCGATGAACGCGATCGCAGCGTCCGTTAGCACGTCGGTAATGAAGCCCTCAGTTCTGACGCGCGTGCCATCGCTCTTCAAAACCGGATCGAAATAGTTGTTGAAGTGCCCGGCAGTGAAGCCGAAGACACGCTCGAAACCCTGTCCGGCCGGATCCGATGGATAGTGCTCGCCATTGTGCCATTTGCCGAAGATGCCCGTACGGTAGCCCGCATCCCGAAAGACCTCCGCGATCGTGACCTCCTCGGGCCGCATCGTTTCCAGGCCGCGCGTCACCCACTGCACGCCCGTCCGCAGGCTGTACCGGCCCGTCAGAAGCGATGCCCGGGTGGGCGCACAGACCGGACTGACATAGAACCGCGCGAACGACGCCCCCTCAGAGGCGAGGCGGTCCATAGTGGGCGTCTCAATCAGCGAGTTTCCATGCGCGTGAACGTCGCCCCAGCCCTGGTCGTCGGTCAGCACAAGCAGAACGTTGGGCGGCTGCGACTGGCCACGCGCAGGCGGCGCGGCGAGGATCAGGAGCACGACGAGAGAGCAGAAGGTTCTGAAGGAGCGAAGTAGAATCCGATGCATGCTGGTACGCGGCTGGTAAATAGTCCCCCGTCAACTATTTAATCAATTCTGTGGAAGAAAGCAAGAACGCTGGGGTGCTCCTCCCGGCCGGCTGCGGACAGTAGGGCAGATCCATTCACGACGTGACGCCCTGGCAGGGGGAGCGGGCGATCGAAGGAGAGCGGCACGCCTGTACCTCATCGACGGCCGCTCGTACAGACTGAGACGCATCGAGGCTTTGGCTCACCTTGTCTTTTCGCTTATCTTGACCATCGCCGGGCGCGGGTGGTCCGCGTAGATGGATCTGGAACAGGTTGTGGGCGGGTATGGAGGAAGACGTAGCGAAACGGCGCGCGGGCGACCGCGTCGCGGAGATGGTCGAGGACGGGATGCAGATCGGCATCGGCACCGGCTCGACGGCGGCCTATGGCATTCGCGCAATCGGGCGACGGGTCGTGGAGGAAGGACTTCGCATCGTGGGGACGCCGACCTCGTTCTTCTCCGAGCGTCTCGCGCGAACGGTCGGCATTCCCCTTGTCACGTTGGATGAGGTAGATAGCCTCGACCTCTGTTTCGACGGCGCGGACGAGGTGGACCCGGCCTTCAACCTGATCAAAGGACGCGGTGCCGCGCAAACACGCGAGCGCGTTGTGGCCGCGCTCGGCAAGCGGTTCGTCGTGCTCGTCGACCGGTCGAAGATCGTGCAGAAGCTTGGGCTGAACTTCCCCGTCCCTGTTGAGGTCATCCCGATGGCCGCGCCGACGGTCGGGCGCAGTCTGGAGCGCCTGGGAGCCGATGCCGTGTTGCGCATGGGCAAGGCGAAGGATGGTCCGGTCGTGACCGACCAGGGATTGTGGGTCATTGACGCGCGCTTTCCGGGCATCACCGATCCCGCCCGACTGGCGCAAGAGATTCGCAACTTGCCCGGGGTGCTGGACCACGGCCTGTTCATCGGCATGGCGACCGACGTGCTCGTTGGCGGCGAAGATGGAAGCGTGGAGCATCTGCAAAAGCGCTGAAGCCGGAACAAGGATCGGTTCCGGGGAATAGGGACAGGCGAACATCCAAACAGAAGTATGATGACCCCTACGCCGAGCGTCGTTCTAAAGGCGCTCTCCACCGTCATTGACCCGAAGCGAAAGAAGAGCATCGTTCGCCTCGACCGCATCCGCAGCCTGTCGGTTTCTGAACAGGAAATCCGCTTTACGGTGGTGCTGCCGGACCCGGGAAGCGCCTTCGCCCGTGACGTGGCGCGGCTGTGCCGGGAAGCACTTGCGGCGGCATTCGGCCCCGACGTGCATATCGCGGTGGAGACGGACGGAGGAATGATCGGTCTCGGCGACGATATCGAGATAACGGGTGGCGGCAAGCAGGAGGCGAAAGTGCCGCCGGGCGTCGTCAGCTATATTGCCGTAGCCTCCGGAAAAGGGGGCGTCGGAAAGAGCACGGTGGCCGTGAACCTCGCCATTGCGCTTGCGCAGCAGGGGTACGCCGTGGGGCTGGTGGACACGGATATTTACGGGCCGTCCATTCCGACGATGTTTGGCCTCACGGGCGAAAAGCCGCGGGTGAACGAGCGCCGAAAGATCGAGCCGCTCGAGCGCTACGGGGTCCGCGTGCTGTCGATGGGTTTTCTGGTCGAAGAAGAGCGCGCCGTCATCTGGCGCGGCCCGATGGTTTCGAGCGCGGTGCGCCAGTTCCTCGGTGACGCCGAGTGGGGCGAGCTTGACTACCTCGTGCTCGATCTTCCGCCGGGAACGGGAGACATCCAGCTCACGATCGTGCAGACAGTGCCGCTGACCGGTGCCATCATCGTTTCGACGCCGCAGGAAGTCGCGCTCTCGGACGCGCGGAAGGGGGTGGCCATGTTCGGCAGCGTGAACGTGCCCGTGCTCGGCATTGTGGAGAACATGGCCTACTTCACCCCGCCGGACCTGCCCGACCGCAAGTACCACCTGTTCGGGCAGGGCGGCGCGCGCCGGTTGGCCGAGAGCCTCGGCGTGTCATTTCTCGGCGAAGTGCCCATCGAGCAGGCAGTTCGCGAAGGGGGTGACGAGGGCAAGCCCATTGTGATAGCCGAGCCGGAAAGCCAATCGGCTAAGGCCTTCAGGGTGCTGGCCGAAGAGACGGCAGCGGCCGTGGCCGTGCGCAACGCGCAGAAGCCGCCCACGCAGGCGGTTGAGATTCTTTACCGGTAGGACGCGGCCCGTCCGGAACGGCGCGGCCTTTCTTGACGGGGCGAGTTGGGTGTTCTGAAAACTTAGCCCGCGGTTCGGCGAGGCGTCCAAACTCCCGCCGGCATCACGAAGACCGGGCGCTTGATGCTCGCGCGTTGGCGGCGCAGCAGCCGAACAAAGGGGGTGCCGCATATCTGCCGGTCGGCCCCATCCAAACCTCGCTTTCGGATCAAACGTGAATCTAAAAGGTAACGGCGAAACTGCCGGGGCGGGACTGCCCGTGCCTTCATCCGGTGCCGTGTTTTCGTCCGCAGCGCAGGGAGCCATGCTGAGCCAGGCCGTCGAGGATTACCTGAAGACCATCTACAAACTCCAGGGCGAGGGGGCTGTCTCGACGACCGAGATCGCACGGGAGATGAACGTCTCGTCGGCTTCGGTCACGAACATGATCAAGCGGCTGGCCTCGCTCGGACTTGTTTCGCACCAGTCGTATCGCGGCGTGAGCCTTACGGAGCCAGGCGAGAAGGTGGCGCTCGAGATCATCCGCCACCACCGGCTGCTTGAACTTTACCTCAAGGAAGTGCTCGGTTACTCCTGGCAGCAGTTGCATGAGGAGGCGGAGCACCTCGAACATCACATTTCTGAAGATTTCGAGCGCAAGATCGAGGAGATGCTGGGCTTTCCGACACACGACCCCCATGGCGACCCGATCCCGACGCGCGAAGGGGAGATGGGCCAGGCACCAGGATTCCCGCTTGCCAACGTTGCAGCGGGCGATACGGTGGTCGTGCGGCGCGTGTCCGATGAGGACGTGGACCTCTTGCACTACCTCGAAGAACTCGGACTCATGCCCGGGCGGTCAGTGCGCGTGATAAAGAAGGCCCCTTTCGACGGCCCGCTCACGCTGCATATCGGGGAGCGGGAAGAGATCGTCGGACAGGCGGTGGCGCGGAGCGTGTTCGTGGCCGAGAACTGACGGCTATTCATCGCTCATCGGCATCCCACCGCGAAGGTGCGCCGCGAAAAGCCGCATCGCACGGCCCCGGTGGCTGACAGCATTCTTTTCGTCTTTGTCCAGTTCGGCGAAGGTGCGCGTGTGGCCCTCTGGGACGAACAGCCGGTCATACCCGAAGCCGCCGCCTCCGCGCTCGCTCTCCCGAATCGTGCCCCGGCAAATCCCTTCGAACAGCTGTACCCCGTCCTGCGTTGCGTAGGCGATCACGGTCCGAAACTGCGCCGAGCGGTCTTGCCGCTCCGCCAGTTCTTGCAGCAAACGGTCGCGGTTGGCCGCGTCGTCCGCTGCCGGACCTGCGAAGCGCGCCGAGTGGACGCCGGGCCGTCCGCCGAGCGCCGCCACTTCGAGACCGGTATCGTCGGCTACCGACGGATTGCCGGAGAAGGCCCACAAGGCGAGGGCTTTTTTTCGGGCGTTGCCCTCGAGCGTGGCCGCGTCCTCCTCAACGTCGGGTGCGCCGGGCAGTTCGGCGGCCGAAAAGAGTTGGACGGGCACCCCTTCGAGCAGGCTGCGCATCTCCTCGACCTTACCGGGGTTGCGCGTGGCAAGCACGAGGATCGGCAGCGCGGCGGGAGCAGATTGATCTTCGGGCATCCCTTACGTGCTCTTGTCGAACTGTGCGCGGACACTCTCGATCCACTGCGCCTCTCGCCCGTCGACCGTTCCGTCGATGCCGGCCATTGCGGAGGCGGCGTCGAGGGCGAGGCGGCGCGTGCGGCTGTCGCGAAGCCGTTCGTCGACGCTTGAGAGGAGAAGATCGCGGGCGGCCGTACCAGACGCGGCATCGCGAACGCGCGGCAGCACGGATCGGACATACTGCCCAATTGGAATCGGAGATTCCCACGGAACGTCTCCTTCCAGTCCGTAAAGCGTGTTGGTTTCGTCGAGGTGGAGGGAGGCGTCGACGAAGATTACGCTGAGCAGCAGGTCCAGCACGGCCTCACGCTGAGACTGTGAAAGCCCGGCGTTTAGCGCCTTTACGATGGTGTCTCTTCCTGTATTTTCCATGAACCGTTCGGTTTTGAGCGCGTGCAAACGACTGATCGAGCGCAAAAGTACAGCGGCCGACCGGAGGTTGCAAGTCTCGCCGGGCGAGGGGCCGAGCAGTGTCGGAGAGGTTACACCGCGCACTTTGCTGAGGCTTCACGGAACAAGCGGGCGGCGTATTGCTTTCTGTGGTCTCTCCGGTGTATATTTAGAGACTTTCGCCACTTCATTAACCGCCGAATACAGGGGAATCATTTTGTCAGTCGGAATCAAAGTTCGCGACAACGAGTCGATCGACCGTGCGCTGCGCCGCTTCAAGCGCGCCGTCAACCGTAGCCGCGTGCTGCGTATCTACCGCGCCAATATGGCATTCACGAAGCCGTCCGAAGAGAACCGGCTTGCTCGTGAGAAGGCGGCTCGAACCGCTCGCCGCCGGACGAACTATTAGGATTGCAGCCTGCTCGGATTCCTCCTGAGCGGCTGTTCTCCCGGTCCGTTTTGATGGGCTGCCCCGCAAGGGTGCAGCCCATTGCGTGTTCTGCGCAGCGGTGTTTCGCAAGATCTCGCGGTGGCGTACCTTACGGAATGCCGCCCCGCCGCCCATTCAAAACGCTCCTGCCGGTCCTCCTGCCGGCGATCCTGTTCCTCGTCGGAGGGTGCAATCCCTTTGCGCCCTCCCTGGAAGAGGGGGACCCGTTCGACGATCTGCTCGGCAATCCGGCCACCGTTGAAGGCTTCTTCGCCAACTTCCAGAACGCCTATGAGCTGCGGGACATCGCGCTCTATGAGCCGCTCCTCGACTCGGCGTTCGTCTTTGTGTACTACGACTACGACGCGCAGGTCGAGCGGCAGTGGGGCTTTGCAGAGGAGATTGCGTCCACGCGGCGCCTTTTTCAGAACGCCTCTCTCGTGCGCCTTCGGTGGAATCAGATTCTCTCGCAGAGCATCTTTGACGGAGGTAAGCAGGCCCGCGTCGTGCGGCCCTTCGACCTCACCATCGCCATCGAAGGTGCCGAGCCGCTGCGCAGCGACGGAAACGTAAACTTCCTGCTCGTCCGCCCGGATTCGACAGCGGCGTGGGTGCTTACGCGCTGGCGCGACGAGAGCGAACTGTAGAACAGAACGCCTCGTTCGTGCAGAATAAGGCCGGGAAACGCAGCGCCTCCGCCTTTCCGCCACTTCTTCCGGCGCGGCACAATTGAGGCGCGGGTTCTTTAGTTTTAGCGCGCGGAACAGTACATTGACCTGCACCAACAGGCCCGGCGCACTGCTCGCCTCTGCAAACCAAAGCCCATCTTTGACACCATGGAAAAAGCACTCGATTACGCCGAAAAAATCTTCGACACTTTTGTCAGCGAACTCGACGCCATGCTTCGCATCCCGTCGATCAGCACGGACGAAGAGTATGCCCCCGAGGTGCGCCGCTGCGCAGAGTGGTTGGCGGACAACATGCGCAAGATCGGCATCGAGCATGTCGAGCTTTGCGAAACCGGCGGGCATCCCATCGTCTATGCCGAGCACATGGTAGACGCGAGCCGTCCGACGGTGCTCGTCTACGGGCATTATGACGTGCAGCCGCCGGACCCGCTGGATCTCTGGAACTCGCCGCCCTTCGAGCCGGTGACCAAGGACGGCGTCCTCTACGCGCGCGGATC
This sequence comes from uncultured Bacteroidota bacterium, assembly GCA_963790965.1. Classification (GTDB taxonomy): domain Bacteria; phylum Bacteroidota; class Rhodothermia; order Rhodothermales; family DASSAV01; genus CAWBQO01. The sequence goes on along the minus strand of CAWBQO010000005.1, from coordinate 47,820 downwards.
GAGCGACGACAAGGGGCAGATGTTCATGCACGTCAAAGCCGCGGAGAGTTACCTGAAGGCGGGAAAGGAGCTTCCGGTCAACCTCAAGTTCCTCATCGAAGGCGAGGAAGAGAGCGGGTCGGTCCACCTCGCGCCGTTCATTGAAAACAATAAGGAGAAGCTCGCGGCCGACGTGGTGCTGATCTCCGACACGTCCCTATTTGCCGAGGGCGTTCCTTCCATCACCTACGGCCTGCGCGGCCTTGCTTACGTGCAGGTGGAGCTTACGGGGCCGGATCGCGATCTGCACTCGGGCGTCTACGGCGGCGCTGTGGAGAACCCGATCAACGCCCTTGCGCGCCTCATAGCGGGGCTGCACGACGGGCAGCACAGCGTCACGATTCCGGGCTTCTACGAAGACGTGGAGCCGGTCTCGGAGGAGGAGCAGGCGCAGTTCCGAGCCTTGCCTTTCGACCGCGAGGAGTGGATGGAATCCATCGGCGTGAAGGCCGTACGCACGGAAGAGAGCTGTTCGATCATCGAAGCGACCACGGCGCGGCCGACGCTCGACGTGAATGGCATCTGGGGAGGTTACCAGGGCAAAGGAGCCAAGACGGTGCTGCCCTCGAAAGCGGGCGCGAAGATTTCCATGCGCCTCGTGCCTCACCAGCATCCCGAAGACGTGGTAAAGAAGCTGCGGGCCTACTTCGAGGCGCGGGTGCCGGACACGATGCAACTCTCGTTCAAGGACCTGCACGGCGGTTTCCCCTCCATCACGCCGCTCGACTCTCCGGCCATGCAGGCGGCGAAGGTGGCGATGAACGGCGTCTATGGTCGCGATCCGTTCTTTACGCGTGAGGGCGGCAGCATTCCGGTAGTGGCGGACTTCCAGCGCCTGCTCGGCATCGACACGGTGCTTCTCGGCTTCGGGCTTGACTCCGACGCCATCCACAGCCCGAACGAGCACTTCGGCCTTGACCGATTCGGGCAAGGCATCCAGGCAAGTATCCGGTTCTTGGAGGCGTTCCGTGAAGAGATGAAGTCGGCGTAGGCCGGCAGGCAGGGTTCGGCCCGTAACGGCGGGTAGGAGGACGGTGGTACGTGCCCCTACCCGCCTCGGGCATTCGCTTCCGGTGAGTGCAAAACCCGGCCTCGAACTTTATAGGGTTGCGCGCAGCCCGAGTTGGTCAACGAGGCGCAGCACGGTTTGAAAGGCCTCCTCACACGGGACAAAGGCCGCCGGGTCGAGAAGGCGGCTTTTCACGTCTTCAAACCCCGCACAGGCGCGCCGCCGTACCTCGCCGTCCCTGAATCGCGCCGCCGTGACTGGTTGCAGTTCCGGCTGTCCGGCTGCTTGCGCGAGGAGCTGGGACGCGATCGCAGCGCGGTCGAGCGCCCGTTCGGACCTCGCGGCGAAGAACCACAGGTCGTACAGGTCGTGTGGCCGCTCGACATTCCTCACGGGCTGCTGCAGGAGCGCTTTTAGCTTTTCGGCGAGGACGCTTTCGAGCGTCGGCACGTGGAGCGGAATGCCTCGAATCTCCGTTTCTAATGAATCTGAGGCACCGGCACCGAGCGTGACCTGCATCTCGATATAAGGTTCGAAATCATCCGGCATGTCGATGCCGTGTTCGAGGCTGTAGCCGACGCGGCCCCAGAGGCCGGGCATTTCGCCGGTCAGGTGCTGCCAGAATACACGGATGGTGCCGTAGCCATACTCCGGCGCGGTGCGCTCCAGTTCGCTGTTCAGCGCCGCACAAAAGCCGCGTAGCCGCTCGGCCGTCTCTTCCGAAGGGTCCCCCTCGACCCGGTCAATGGAACCAAAGTCGAGGTCCGCCGACGGGCGCGGGCTGCCGTAAGCGTAGCAGAGGGCGAGGCCGCCCTTTAAGACGTACCGGTCGAGGAGGAGCGGCGAAGCAGCCACGGCGGCAAGTACGGCCAGCCGCGCGCGCTCGTTCGCGCGAAAAACTTCCATGCTTTGGGCGTGCGTTTATCGGGGAAGTGCTTACCGGGCCTGCCGGCGGGGAAATCTGGAACGAGGCTCTGCACCGGTCTGCGGCAGGTGCAGCGCATCGGTATTGATCCACTCGATGAGGGCGGCGTATTCGCGCGTCCGTGGATCGTGGGTGTAGTAGTTGGGCACGACCGCGAGCACATCGAACCCGCGGTCGAGCTGAAAAGAAAGCGTCGGATCGTCAATTTCGCCTTCGATGACCTTGCGAACGTACTCCTCCGCGGCCATGGCATCGGCGTAGCGGTAGTAGCCGGGCAGCCGCGCGCCGGCGCGGATGCGAAGGAGGTTGGAACGCCTCGTGAGCGCCTCGCGCGCGTCGTAGAGCATGGATCCAATCCCCCGCCTGCGCATGGCCGAGTCGACCATGACCTCGGCCCCGTAGAGTGTGCGGCCCGTCGGGTCATGGTTCGTGAAGTAGCCTTCGTCGGTGAAGTCGTTGTACGAATCCATCCGGTCGTACTCATCCCAAAGGATGATCAGGCTGGCGCACATGCCGACGACACGCTCCGTCTCCGTATCAACCGCTACGAACTGTCCTTCCGGGAAAACCTCCAGGTGGCGGCTCAGGTAGCGCGCGGTGTACGGCTCGTCGTGCGGGTAGATGATGCGGGAGAGGGCCTCGATACCGGCAAAATGCTCCTCCGCCGTCGGCCGCACCTCAATTAAAGCCGCTGAATCTTCGCTCATAGCGACACCACCTCGATGTGCTTCGTCAGCTCTCTCGTGCGTTTGCTGTCCTCGAGCGGAAGGACGGTTCCGAAGGAGCGGCTTTGCTCGATCATGTGCAGGTCCAGTTCGGCCACGACGAGGTCTTCCTGGTTGAGCACCCCCTCGGCCGCGACGCCGTCGCGCGAGAACGCGAAGTCGCATGGGGTCAGGATAGCCGCCGTCCCGTAGTTGAGCGACACGTCCGGTATCGACGGTAGCGAGCCGACGGTGGGGGAATGAACGACGTAGAGGTGGTTCTCGATGGTGCGGGCGTGGGCGCAGTACCGAACGCGAAAGAAGCCCTGTCGGTCGTCGGTGCTGCTCGGCACGCAGAGCATATGAACGCCGTGGCGCGCGAGTTCGCGTATGAGTTCCGGAAACTCGACGTCGTAGCAGACGGCAATGGCGATGCGGCCAAGCTCAGTGTCGAAAACGCGCGGCTCGTCTCGGGCCGAAACGCCCCAGTCTTCACGCTCGAAGCGCGTCATGTGGAGCTTGCCCTGGACGCCGTACTTGCCAGAGGGCGCGAAGAGGTAGGAATCGTTGAAGATGCGCCCGTCGGCCTCCGGCGTGGGGATGGTGCCCGCTACGACGTAGAGGCCATAACGCCGCGCAAGCGCCTGCATGGTCCCGATGAACTGCTCCGTGTACTCGGAAACGGAGCGGACGAGCGCGGCAATCGGGCGGTCCGTCTCGCCGAGGGAGGCGAGTTGGATGGTGAAGTATTCGGGTAAGACGAGCAGCCGGCACTTGTAACCGGCGGCTGTAGCTGCGACGGCGGCAACTTGCGCCGCGAATTGCTCATAATCGGTGATGGGCCGCAGCGCGTACTGCGCCGACGCCACCCGGATGCGGCCTGGACCTGGATCTTTCATGCTCCTCCCTTTGGTGAAACTATCAAGGTACCGCGTTGCGCCGAGAAGCAGTGAGAAAAGCGCGTCACGCCACAGGGAAAGGCGCGGGACGTTCCGGCCCGGCCGGTTCGCCGGCGTTGCGGGTCAATGCGGCACTGCTCGGCTCCGAGCGGCTTCTTTCGCCGCCTGAACGACGAGCGCGCACGTCCATGAGCCGTAATTATCATATACGGGAGGGGAGGCGGTCGCTTGCGAAATCGGCTGGAAGGTGGTACGTTCTCCCGAACTCCGCCCGCGCCCCGTCCTGCTGCAAGCCTGTCGCGCCCCGTTGCCTCACTTTCCCGCTGCTTATTTTTTCCTTTCCGTTCTGCGGCGGATGCTCCTGTTTGGCGCATCCCAGCTCCCTGTGATCTTGCGCTTCCAGTTTGCGGAGGTGGAGACGCCGTTCTTCGCGCTCAGCTTTGCGCCCCTTGGCTGGGTGGCCGCTCTCGCTTCCGCCTCTGTGGCGGCGCTGATCTGGCAGCTGTCACCGCCACGGAGAACGCCGGCGGCAGTGGCGACGGGCGCTGCGGTCGCGGTGGCGGGGCTGCTGTTCGCCGCAGCGATAGTCGGCGGCCGGCTTTGCTACCGCATGAGCGACGAGCTTGCCGCCACGTCCGCCCTCTGGGCGCTCGGCATCTACACGTCGCACATGTGGCTCTCCTCCCTCATCCTGGCCGCGCTGTGCGGCGTCGTAGGTGGACGCATGGTTTACGGCGCTTCGATGCGCGTCCGTGGGGACGAGGCAGTACAGGAGGGAGGTATGTAGCGGAGAGGATGCCCGTCGCTCACAAAAAGTATCGTGCTGACACGCTTCCGTGGGTAATCCGTTGTCAAGATAACCATGCCTTTACCATCCTACTGAGGGCCTCCAGGCCTACGCCCTCGATGCCCGTGCGGATGCGGAGGGTACACCAGAAGTCGAGCGCGACCATCTGGGCAGCGTGTATGGGCACTGCGATCCAGAAAGAGCGGCAGCGCCAGACGAGCGCCCCGAGGGCCACTCCGCCGACGATAGACAGGACGGCTTCCGCCGGCGGTTTCTGCACGTGCAGAATGGCGAAGGGCATCATCTGGACGAAGATGCTGTAGACGCCGAACGTCGGCGCGGTGCCGAAGAGCACGAACCCGCGCCAGAGGTACTCCCAGCCCATCCAGTAGAAGAGGAATAGACTTTCGTAGAGGACGAAGGTGCGCCAGCTAAACGCCGCCTCCTGCAGGTGCGGGTAGACGGAGCGGAAGGCGGGATCGTTGGAGAGCACCCACGTGCCGACGATCACGAGTGGAAGATAGATGCCCGCGAGTGTCCCCGCGAGCCGCCAGTCTCCGAGGCCGAGGCCGATTTCGGAGGGGCGGCGGCGGAAGAGGAGCAGGAGCGCCAGGACCGGGAGCACGAAACCCGTCAATCCCTGAAAGCCGAACCACCACGCCCAGGCGTACAGGCCGCGATTGGCGGCGGGCAGGTGCGGTGCCACGTGTTCGTAGAAGACGTTCCGGTTGCCAACTGTAAACTGAACGACAATTAGCAGCACGGCCGCCACGAGGACGAACACCGTCTGCGGGTGCAGCGTTTGCAGGGCGAAGCGAAACCGCCTCCACTCGGCGCGGGCGAAGCGTAACATCTCGGCTGAGGACTTCTTCTGGTTGGAATGTAATGGCGCACCGGCGTGCAAAATACCGAAACATCTTGCAAAAGCCCTTCTTCTTTGCCGTTCCTGTTTTGCTCCTGGCTTTCGCCTTTGTGGCAACCGGCTGCGGAGACCGGGAGGCGACGTTCGATCCGGCCGCGCGAGAGGCGGCGCGGAGGGAGGCCGAAGGCGCGCTTGCGGCACTGTCCGACAGCGCACGCCGGGCACTCTACCCGCTGGACACGCTCTTCGTAACCTACGACCGGGAGGCGCTGCAGCCCCAGTACCGCGACGCAGCGGATGCCGAGCAGTGGGTCGATTCACTCCTCGGCACGCTGACGCTCGATGAGCGGGTCGGACAGCTTTTCCTTGTTGATCTGCCGGAGAGCGGCAGCCTCGACGCGCTGATCGGGGATGAAGCCCGGCGAGCCATCGAGGTGTACGGCGTCGGAGGCTTTCTGGTCTCTCGCGTCGCGGGGCCGCGGGCCGTGTTTCGGCGGACGCAGGCGCTTCAGAGCCTGTCCAAGATTCCGCTTTTCTTCGCGGCCGATTACGAGCGCGGCGCGGGGCGCTTCAACAACGCTTTTACCGAACTGCCCTCCAACATGGCCATCGGTGCCACGCGGGACACGTTTTACGCCGCCGCTGCCGGCAGGCTCACTGCGCTGGAGAGCAAAGCGACCGGTATCAACCTGCTTTTCGCCCCGGTTGTTGACGTGAACAACAATCCCGAGAACCCTATCATCAACATACGGTCCTATGGCGAAGACCCGGACATGGTGGGGCATATGGCGGCGGCGTTCGTTAACGAGGCCGAGCGACACGGCGTCCTGACGACGCTCAAGCATTTTCCCGGCCACGGAGACACCTCCGTCGACTCGCACGCCGAGCTTGGAACGGTTGAGGGTAGCCTTGCCTCTCTCGGTGAGACGGAACTGAAGCCATACCGTATCATCTTTGATCAGCCGCACCAACCGGCGGGCGTAATGAGCGCGCACCTCTGGATCAAGGCCCTCGATGAGGAAGAAATCCCGGCGACATTCAGCCGCCGCGCCTTGTCGGAGCTTCTTCGAGATTCGCTCGGTTTTCGCGGCATCGTCTTCACGGACGACATCAAGATGGGCGCGCTCCTGAATAACTATGATCTCGACGAGCGCGTCGTTCGCCCGCTGCTCGCAGGTGCAGACATTATTCTGACGCCCCGCAATCTCGGCGAAGCCATTGCCGCGGTCAAGGAGGCTTTGCTTCAGGGCCGCATCAGCCGCGAGAACATCGACGCGTCGGTGCGACGCATACTCAGGGCGAAAGCCGACGCCGGTCTGCATCGCGACCGGTATGCGGATCAGGCGCACCTCGACTACATGCTTCAGGCACCCAGGGGAGCCTACCTGGCGCAGGCGATTGCCGACCGCGCAGTCACGCTCCTCAAAAGCAGCTCCTCGCTTCCACTTCAGGAGTCGCAGCGAATCGGTCTCGTTCAGATTTCGAACTACAGGGGGTCCGAGAGCATCCAGGCGTCTATGGATCACTTTGCCCGTTCCATCGGGATGGAGGACGAAGTGCGGCTCGACGCCGATCCGTCGCAGTCTGAGATGGACGATGCGCTTGCTGAACTCAAGGACGCCGACGTGGTCGTGCTCAGCCTCTTCTTGCGGCTCGTTTCCGGACGAGGAGAGGCGGGATTGCTAAGGCGACAGGAGCAGCTTGTGCAGCGGCTGCTGGCCTCCGGCAAACCCGTTGTGCTCGTGACTTTCGGCAATCCGTACGCCGTTTCGACCTATCCCGACGCCGACGCTTTCCTGGTCGCTTACGATCAGACACTCGAAAGCGTCTGGGCGGCCGCCCACATCCTCAAGGGCCTGCGTTCGCCCGTCGGACGGCTTCCGATCACGATTGGCGAATACGCTTTCGGAAGCGGTCTGGACTCGCTGTAGCCGCGTGACGTGGCCGCTTGAGGGAGCCGCGCGAGAACGGGACGCATGAGGGAGCGCTGACGCGTTCGATGCCGTTTAACCCGTTCCTGTGCCGTGTTACATTTTGGCCCGGTAGGATCCAACAACCTGCTGGTCGTTTTAGTAAGCCATCACCCATCACAAAAACCACTGACCTATGGAGCCGCAAAAGATCTCCGAAGAAGCTATCCAGCATCTGGCCCTCATATACATTGCCCTTGCCCATTCGACCGACCGCGACCTTGACGACGACGAGGTACACGCCATCGCAGCGCGGCTGCAGCAGTGGCAGGAAGGGACGTCCAAAACGGTCTTGAGCGCGCTCAAGGAAGCGCTGGACCGCTACACGGACGACGAGGCGCAGGACAGCGTGATGGCCGCTATCGACGCCGTGCGAGAGAGCATCCCGGCCGAGCAGCGCCGCCGCATCCTCGACGACATGACCGAGATCGCCATGGCCGACGGCAAGTTTCTCTACGACGAAGGCTCCTTCATCGGAGAACTCGCGAAGTCGTGGGACGTCCACATCTCCGATTCGTCAGCCGAGGAGGGAGGCGGATGGACCATTCTCAACAAGGCACCGGAGGGCGAGTGGACTGCGCTTCACCATCTGGCGCTCGTTTATATTGCGACGGCGCACCGGTCGGATGATGAACTGAGCGACGAGGAGATGGACGCGATCTCCTCCAAGCTGAAGGAGTGGGTGCCCGGGTCGCCTGACGAAACGCTGACGGACGTGCTACAGGATGTGCTGATGACCTACGCGCAGGGTCCCGGCGACCAGCGCTATTTCACCGAGTCCGTTGAAGCCCTCCGCGACCTTGTGCCGGATCATCAGCGCCGAGCGATCCTTTCCGATCTGCAGTTCATTGCCGAGGCGGACGGCGTCATTCTCGTCGAAGAAAAGGAGCTTATCGACCGCATGGCGCGCGTGTGGGGTGTCGAGTACGGCAGTTAAGCGGTAAGACACGATACAAGAAAGCGGGGCGGAGCCGGTTGAGTGGCTCCGCCCCGCTTGTCTTTTGTTGGCGCGACTATCGGCGGCGATTGGGTCGCTGCGCGTTCCAAGCGCCCGAAGACATGAGCGCCTGATGGATCTCCCACGTTGCCATCTGGTCAGGCGTGAGAATCTTGGCCAGATTCTCCTGATGTTCGTCCATCAACGCGAGTCGCTGGGCTTGCATGTCGGCGCGAAGGGCCGGATTAGGCCGCGCGGTGCCGCGGAGCGCTTGCATCTGCGCCATCTGGTCAGCACGCAGCTTTTCAATGGCTGCCTGCTGATCGGCCGTGAGATTTAGCACGTCCAGCATTGCCGCCTGCGAGGCGTCGCGGAAGGTGTTGTTTGCACCCGGTCCGCCCATCGGCATGTTGTTCATGCGTCCGCCACTGCGCGCGCCACTACGCCCGCCGGAACGCGTGTTTCGAACCGCCCTCGCGTTGCTCACGGTCGCATTTCCGCTATCGATCAGCAACTGCCGGTCCGCGGCGGAAAGCTGGCCCTTCAGTTCTTCGGCGACTTGCCACAGGAACGCCGGGCTGCCTTGCTGCGTCTGGTTCTGCGAATAGGCGTTGGTGAGGGCGTCTTGTCCGGCCTGGCTCATTCCGGGTATGCTCGGGGCCGTCCACGCCATCGCGCCCGGTTGCCGGCGGTTGTTCTGCGCCGCGGCGTCCGTGGAAAAAGCAAAGCTTCCGCCGAAGACGAGTGCCGCAACGAGCAGCACCGACGCGCCTGCTCGGATGCGCTGGATAGAAGTTTGGTGCGTCATGGATTTACCTTCATCGTTTATGTTGCAATTGCAGGGAGCTGTTTTCCCCCTTCCCATTGCAGATTACGACAAGGGCTTGAGCAGGTTGTCACGAAGGTGTGGCGGTTCCGTGCCGTTCCCTTCAATCCTTCCGCTCGAAAGCTGCATCGAACGCTGCGGTTGACGGCGGAAAGTCAAACGCGCGAACGGCTGAACAAGCCTCGCGAGCGCCGACCTCTCTGTCCATCCCGCTGTCCTCCCACTCAACCGAGAGCGGTCCGTCGTAGCCGATCCGGTTCAGCGCGCGGATGATCTCTTCGAAACGAACGCGGCCGCGCCCGATGGAGCGGAAATCCCAGTATCGATCCCGGTCGCCAAAGTCGAGGTGCCCCCCGAAAACGCCGGACGGCATCGGGACATCCGACCACCAGACGTCCTTCATATGGACGTGGTAGATGCGGCCGGCAAACCGGTAGAGGAACGCCACGTAATCGGCCCCCTGATAGGCAAGGTGGCTCGGGTCGAAGTTGAAGCCGAACGCTTCGCGACCCCCGACAGCGTCCAGTGCTCGCTGCGCCGTGACGACGTCGAAGGCAATCTCCGTCGGGTGGACTTCCAGCGCAAACCGGACACCGGCCTGATCGAACACGTCGAGAATGGGATTCCAGCGGTCCGCGAAGTCGTTGAAACCCTTATCGATGCTTCCGGGGAGCAGCGGCGGGAAACTGTAGAGCAGCGGCCAGACGGCGCTTCCGGTGAACCCCGTCACGACGGAGACGCCAAGTTCACCGGCGGCCCGAGCGGTGGCCTTCATCTCGTCCGCGGCTCGCACCTGCACGCCCTCGGGGTTGCCGTCGCCCCAGACGTAAGCGGGAAGGATGCTTCGGTGGCGCTCGTCAACGCGATCGCATACGGCCTGCCCGACGAGGTGATTGCTGATTGCGCGCACTTCCAGGCCGTGTTGCTGGAGCAATTCGCGAACGGAGCGGCAATAGCCGTCTTCCGAGAGGGCGCGGCTTACGTCGAAGTGGTCTCCGGCACAGGCGAGTTCGAGGCCGTCGTAGCCCCATTCTGCTGACTTGCGGGCGAGTGTCTCGAGGGGAAGATCGGCCCACTGGCCGGTGAACAGGGTGATTGGTCGCGGCATGGTGCGGTTAAGACGCCTCTCCACGAAAGGCGCGTAAGCAATGAAAAACGTATGAGCGATGGACACAATGTACGTCTCCAGCGAAGCCCGGGGACTATTCACGCGCGAATTTCCGGTGCGACGCAGGCCGCGAATCGCGAAGAGCGTATGATGGCGCGGCGCGCCGCCGGTTCGTAGTTTGCGGCCGTTCCCTGCCTGACCCTACGGCCGCACAAATGCTCATGACCCAAGCGCAACCCTTTCCTCCTCGCACCGGCGCCAGCGCGTTCCTTGTACTCCTGGTGCTTTTCCTGACGCCCGCCTTGACCGGCTGCGGCGATGGCCGGGAAACCGGCGCGGCGGCTGAGGCCGACGTCCCGCTCGGTCAAGCAGTGTTCATGAAGCGCTGCGTTTCTTGCCACCAGCCCGGAGGGGAAGGGATACCGGGCATCTATCCGCCGCTGCACCCCGGCGAGCACGTTACCGGCAATCCGGAGCGCGTCGTGCGCGTGATGCTGCACGGGCTGATCGGACAGGTCGAGGTGAACGGCGTCCAGTATACCGGCGCGATGCCGCCGTGGGGCGGACTGCTCTCAGACGAAGAGATCGCCGCTGTGGCGACATATATTCGGTCCGCGTGGGGCAACGATGCGCCGGCCATCGCCGCCGAGGATGTCGCGCGCATCCGTGCGGAGACGGCAAGGCGCAAGACGCCCTGGACCTCCGACGAGCTGCCCGCGCCTTGAACCGCTATTCGCCGAGCTCGTGCTTCAGCGCATCCTGCAGGTACGGGTAGAGAAACTCGAATCCGGACTCGAGCAGCTTTTTTGGTTCAGCGCGCTGGCTGGAGAGGAACAGTTCGTCCGCCGCGTCTCCGGAGACCAGCTTTAGCAGGGCCGAGGGCGCGCTGAAGAAAGCCGGACGGTCAAGCACGCCCGCAAGCCGTTTCGTAAACCGCTGCATCGTCACCGGGTGAGGCGCGGAGACATTAACCGGTCCGGCGAGCGACTCCGTCCAGAGCATATGGTAGAAGGCGTGCAACAGGTCGTCGAGGGCAATCCAGCTCATGAACTGGTCCCGCGCGCCGATGCGTGCGCCGAGTCCCATCTTGAAAGCGGGCAGGGCAAGGTCCAGCATACCGCCTTCAGGCGTCAAGACGACGCCGGTACGGCTGTGAAGCGTCCGGATACCTGCTTCCTCGGCAACGCGCGTCGCGCCCTCCCACTGCTGAACGACGGCGGAAAGGAAACTGTTGTCGCCGGGACCGGCTTCTTCCGTTAACACGGTTTCCCCGCGATCGCCGTAGTAGCCCACGGCGGAGCCGGACAGGAAGACCGCCGGAGGGTTCTCCAGGCGGGACAGGGCGCGGCTTAACACCTGCGTCCCCTGAACGCGACTCCCGAGGATGCGGGTCTTTTTCTCCTCCGTCCATCGAAGGGCGAAGATGTTCTCTCCCGCGAGGTGGACCACCGCATCAAGGCCTTCGAGACGGCCGGCGTCAATCGACTTTTCGCGCGGATTCCAGAAGATCTCCTTTGCCGGATGCGCCGGTTCTGAACGTACGAGGCTAACCACCTGATGCCCGCCGGAGGTCAGGAAGGCCGAGAAGTTGCGACCTATGAGTCCGCTGGCACCACTGATGGCCACGTGCAGCTTTCGACCCTTTGCGTACCGAAGGTGCGCCGGCACGTCGGTCTGCAGCACGCGGTGGCGATAGGCGAACATCCGCTCCAGCCGCTCCTCGACCTGATGCTCGCCAAAGGAGCCGACGTACTTGCCAAGCGGGATCTTGTACTCGATTTCGTCGATGACGGTGCAAGCGTCCGGGCCGTCGGGTTCGAAGCGGTGCAGATGCTCCCAGCGTTCGAACGGGCCTTTCACCTGCACATCTTTGAACTGCCGATCCTGGACGAATTCGGAGTGCTCCGCCACCCACTTTACGGAGGCTGGTCCGATGCTGACATGAAAGACAGCCTTCTCGCCGTCGTGGATGCCCTCCATGCGTTCGACGCGCACGGGTGCCCACGGCGGGGTCAGGCGGGCAAAAGCGCCCGGTCTTTCGTGCCAGGCAAAGACCTCTTCAACGGGGGCATCGATGCGGGAGCGGTAGGTAAACGTCGGCATGGGGCGTTGGGGCGAGCGGAAGGGACAGTCTCTCGAAAATACGACAGGCCCTGCACCGTTGCGCGCCTGGCGTGTGACGTGTTCCCCACGACTCGGCACCGTGCCCTGGCGGCGTTACCGGCCGAGCGTGTCTGCAGCGGCGGGCGGCACGAGCGCGCCCTGAAGCACGTACACGAAGCCGTTGCCTACGCGGATCGCATCCTCGGCCAAGGGAGCCGTTCCGAACCCGACACCCCCGTCCACCGTGTCGGGCCGGAGCGCCGCGCCGGAGAGCGTGGGCATGGACGGCATCGTGGCGAGCTGCGCCCGGCTGAAACTTCCCTCGGCAACGTAGTATCCGATTCCGCGGCGGAGCGCGGCGGGGTCGCCGGACGGCACCCTGAAGAAGCTGTTCGTGGGAGCGAACACCGTGTATGGCCCCTTGCCTTTCAAGTCTGCCGTCATCTGCGCCGAGTCGATGGCGGCGACGAAGGCGCTGAAATGGCCGTCGCTACGGAGCACGTCCATAACGGTATGGCCGGAGAGGATGGTCGAGGCATCGAGCGAATCCACGGCCGCGTCGGCCGGCGATTGCGCGGCATCGTTCCGGCACCCGGCCGCGAGCACGAGCGCCGCCGCAAGCGCAATCCAGGTGTAACGAAAGTGCCGGTTGTTATGCATATAAGCGGTGCCTTCCCGGCAATTACTTTCCAAAGAGGACGCTTTCGGTGACAAACGTGTCCGGCGGCGGTAGGTGCAGCACGGATCCGATCATGAAGAGCGAGCCGTTCTGCGCGAGCGTCCGCGAGAGCACGGGCGACTCGTTGACGTAGAGCACGGAATCGGCGCCAAATCGAAGCACGACCGGCTTGTCATCGTAGTACGTGGCGATCTTTGCCGAGTCGCCAATGCTGGACGCATCGATGCGGCCGCGCACGATGTGGTAGGAGAGGAGCTTGCGCAGCGAGTCCTGCAGGGCGGGCAGGAAGAGCGTGTCGATGCGGTACCCGGCTCCTTCGACGCCCCGGTCGACAGGGACGAACAGCGTCCACGGGCCGAGGTCCGACAGCGTTCTATCGAGGCCGGACTTGTTCAGCGCCTGCAGAAAACGGTCGGCCTGCTTCGAGTCCGCTGCCAGGCGCAGCACCGTTTTCGTGCGCGAGTCCGTGCTGTCCACCTGCGGGATCATTGACTCGTACGAACCGCCCCGACACCCGGAGAGGGAGAGGAGCAGCGCCGTCCCTATGGTGCAAAGGGCGAAGAGCAGGGGCAGCACGCGGTGCAGCTTGATGGGCGGAGGCATGGGTAGGGAGGCCGTGGGCGAGTGGGCCGGACGTCGCTCCGGCATAGCGAGCGCTATACGCGCATCAACAAGGTACCGTTTCCGCAGCGCGTGTCCGTAACGAGTACGGCAAGCCCTGCCGCAAAATTATGAGTCCGAACCGCGCTCGGGGTCGGGCAGGCGGTTGAACCATTCGGCATAGGGCGTATTGCGCGCCATGTGGCGGTTGAGGTCCGCCGCGCCGTCCGTCCACCACACGGGGCCGCGCTCGCCGAGCGCGAGTTTGGCTTCATGGACCCTGCTGCGCGCCTCGGCCTCGGCGGCTTTGTCCCTGGAGCGCAGCGCGCGGCCCACGTCCGCGCGGGCGCGCATGAGCGCCCGGGTAAGCGCAGTCTGCTCTTCCTCGGGCAGCGCCGGGTTGGTGCAGCGCCAGAGGCGGCCGCGCACGACAAAGTAGCGCCCGTCGGGCGTTGTGGGGTAGTGCAAGGCTGTGGTCGTCGCGAGGGGGCCGGTCGTTGATGAATGTACGATTAAGAGCGCTTCGTTTACGGGTTCTTCTTAATGGTGACGCGCGAATTGCCTTGTATTTCGGCAGCGGTTTCGTACCATAACGGGACCCGGCGGGATGCTCCCGCTCTAACTTCAATCAACCATCAGGAATCAGGTATGCGACAGACGCTACTATCCGCTGTGACCCTGCTTTTGCTGCTCGTGCCGGCGCTCTCCGCCCACGCGCAGGCAGGGCCACCCTACCTCGTAATCAATGAAGTCGACGCCGACACGCCCGGCACCGACACGGCGGAGTTCGTCGAGCTTTATAACCGCGGCACCGAACCCATCGACCTCGCGGACTACGTGCTGGTCTTCTACAACGGCTCCAACGATCAGTCGTATTACTCGGTCGATCTGGACGGCTTCACGCTGGCTCCCGGCGGGTTCTTTCTCGTTGGCAACACGGGCGTGAATGGCGCTGCTATCAACTTTCCCGACAATGGGCTTCAGAACGGTGCCGATGCCGTTGCCTTGTATCGTAGCGATGCTGCCTCCTTCCCGAATAATACGCCCGTGACGGGCACTGACCTCGTCGACGCTCTTGTTTACGACACGGACGATGCCGACGATGCGGGATTGCTCGCGGCGCTCGGACAAACGGTTCAGTATAACGAAAATGAGAACGGCACAAAGGACGCCCAGTCGATCCAGCGCGTGCCCGATGGATCGGACACATTCGTTGTGGCCGATCCGACGCCAACGTCGGGGGTGCCTACCGGCGAGGCGACGTTCGCCTTCGGTGCGGATGAATACAGCACCATGGAGGGCGAAGAAGGGCTGATCGTTACGGTCGTCATCAATGGGGACGCCACGGAGGAGACTGCCGTTCGCGTGCGCCTCGCGCCCGGAACGCTCGCAAATTCGGGCGATCTGAGCGACTTCACGGCCGAGACCGTCACGTTCCCGGCCGGAACGACCGACGGCACCTCCATGGAAGTCGTCATCACGGCCACACAGGACGACATGATCGAAGGTCTCGAGAATGCGATGCTCTACCTCGAGGACCCGGCCGACGAATCGGGAATCGCCCTCGACCGGGTAAACATCCTGATCGAGGACGACGACGTGCCGAAGGCCTCGCAGATCGTCCTTTTTGAAGGCGTCGAGGGCATGGCGCTCGTAGACTCCCTGCAGAAGTACTACACGCCGGATCAAACGCTCGGCTACAACTTCGCGCGCGACACGATGGCGTTCATCGATGGACGGATGAACCCGATGAACGAAGATTCGCTCTTTGTCGAGGATGTGTACACCGGAAAGATCGTGGCTTTCCCCACCAATGCTATTGATCCTTCGGGTTCGCTGCTTACCGACGGGCTCAATGCGGAACATATCTGGCCGCAGAGCAAGGGCGTGGCGGAGGAGCCGTTCAGGAGCGACATGCACTACCTGTATTACGCGGAAGCCTCGGCGAACTCAACCCGAAGCAATCTGCCTTACGACGAACTGGTAGATGCGGACGTGACGAAGTGGCTGTACAACGGCACCTCGTACATGACGCCGCTCACGACGACGAGCGCGGACCTCTACAGCGAAGCCACCGACATGGCCTTCGAGCCGAAGGAGTCGTTCAAGGGCAATGCCGCTCGCGCGGCGCTCTACGCGGCCGTCATCCGCTACGCGCAGATCGACAAGTCCTTCCTCGACGCGCAGCGGGACGTGCTCCTCGCATGGGCCAATGCCGATCCGGCAGACTCCCTCGAACACGCGCGCTCGATTGCCATCGCGCACTATCAGGGCAACCAGAATCCGTTCGTCCTTGATTCTACGCTTCTGCGGCGCGTCTTCACCGAGCCGATCACCGTCGAAGTGGCGACGATCGCGGAAGCGCGCGAGCGCGTCGGGCAAACCGTTATAGTCGAAGGCGTTCTCGCGAGCCCGGACTACGGATTCCGAACGGGCCAGTTCTTCTTGCAGGATGCCACCGCCGGCATCAACGTTTTCTCGAGAGTGGTTGGCGGCGTCGAGAACGCCACGCCCTTCGCGGCAGGAGACAGCATCCGGCTGACCGGCACCGTGCTTGTCTACAATGGTCTTACGGAGGTTGAGATCACCAGTGCAGCCAATTACGAAATCCTCAGCCATGATAATCCGCTGCCGGAGCCTGTCGTGATTCCGGTCGCCGCAGCCACGATCGACTCGCCCCACCAGGGCGAGCGCGTGACGGTGCGCGCGGTGACGCTGACCGACGAGTCGGCATGGCCGGAAGTCGGTCCGACGGGTGTCGGTGGCGTTTCTGTGTACGTGCGCAACGCCTGGGGCGACACGCTTCAAGTATACCTCGACAACGAAGAGTCGGCTTTCTACGGTTCGCCGCGCCCTCAAGGTTACTTCAACCTGACCGGCACGCTGACCCGCTATAACGACACGCCGCAGCTCATGCCGTTCTTCGAAACGGATCTGGTTGCAGTGCCTGATCGTGGCGTGTACAGTATTGCGAGTGCCCGTGACATGGCGGGCGAGAAGGTCATGATCGAAGGAATCATCACGACGCCCGACTACGGCGCCTATGATGCAAACTTCTTCATGCAGGACGTGACCGGCGGCATCATGGGATTCTCAAGACAGATCGGTGGTGCGCTGGACAATTCGCCGTTCATGGCGGGCGACAGCGTGCGCATTGACGGGACGATCGGGGCCTACAATGACCTCATTCAGATCAACTTTACCGACTCATCGGACTACACGATCCTCAGCCGGGGTAACGACCTGCCTGCACCGAAGGTGCTCAAGCTCGACGAAGCCACGGTTGACTCCGAGTTCCAGGGGATGCGGGTGACCGTCGAGGGGCTGACGCTCACGCCGACTTCGCCGTGGCCGGTGACCAAGATCGGCAGCGGCTCAGGGGTCAACGCGTTCGCGATGACGATGCGCGGAGACAGCATCGTCATTCGCATCGATCGCGACGAATCCTTCTTTGACGAGTCGCCACGGCCGGACGGGTGGTTCGACCTGACGGGCGTGCTCGGTCGCTTCAAAGGCGACGCGCAGATCTTCCCGTTCTATGAGAACGAGCTGGTCGCGCGGTCCATGCCGGACGCAGCGGAGCCGCAGGGAGAGATGCCGAAGGAGTTTGCGCTTCAGGGCAACTATCCGAACCCGTTCAATCCCTCGACCACCATCCGCTTCGATCTGCCGTCGGCATCGGAAGTGAGCCTGGAAGTGTATGACGTGCTCGGCCGCCGCGTGATGGCCGTGCCCGCGCAGACCTTCGGGGCGGGCGCGTCGCAGGTGATTGGGCTGGACGGCAGCAGCCTTGCTTCCGGCGCGTACTTCTACAAGCTCACGGCGGTAGCGGGTGGCAAGTCCACCACGGCTACCGGCAAGATGATGCTTGTGCGGTAAACGAACGCGCGTAGGCGTCCGTGGGGACGTGCAAACGGGGGAGGGCCTTCAGGGTCTTCCCCCGTTCTTGCGTCAAGGCGGGGCGGCCTCCCGTGACGGCGTGCATGAAGAATGATCGGCATGCGGAAAGGAAATCCTGTGGGGAATCCGCCACGAGCGGCAGGCGTTTACGCGGATCCTGCATCAGCATTCGTGTCCCCAGTCGTTCGATGGCCCTGAAGCGAAAGCGTCGCTCCAAGAAGTGGGGGCGCGACCTGACTCCCCACCAACTGCTTGCTTTCGAATCGGTCTATGAACGGCTGCACGAAGGGCACCGGTATACGCTCCTGCAGGGTTATGCGGGAACGGGCAAAACCCACCTCGTCGCCCGCCTGATCGCGCGTCTCAAGGCCGAGGACGCCGATGTTGCGGTATGCGCCCCGACGCACAAGGCGGCGCAGGTGCTCCGCGAGCGCATCGACGTGGACGGCGTGGCGACGCAAACCATACATTCCTTTCTCGGCCTCAAGCTCGTGCCGGACCGGCAGGGAGGATACCGCCTCGCTATGGAGAGGGGCAAAAGTCTGCCAAGCGGCGCAGTCGTGGTGGTGGATGAGGCCTCGATGCTCGGCGCGCAAGAATGGTCGTACGTCGAGCAGGCGCTGGAGCTGCAGTGGGTCTTCGTCGGCGACCCGGCGCAGCTGCCGCCTGTAAAGGAACGGGCCTCACCGGTTTTCCATCTGCCGGGTCCGACGCTGGAAGAAGTGGTGCGGCAGGCGCAGGGCAACCCGATCATTGACCTCGCGACGCAGGTGCGGCATGGGGCCTTCGATGGACTCGACGCGCACTTCGACGGCAGCGTCGGCGTGGCAGCTACGAGCACCAAGAAGGCGTTTATCGACAGCGCGCTCCGCGCATTTGATTCGGACGAGTTTCGCAGCGACGGCACCTTCGCGCGCCTTCTTGCTTACCGAAACGCGACGGTGCGCGACTACAACCGGCAGGTTCGCCGGGCGATCTACGGGCAGGACGTTCCGCGGTTCACCGCGGGCGAATGGCTCGTTGCGCGGGAGACCTGGTATCAGGACGACACCCCGTACCTGATCAACAGCGAGGAAGTGCGCGTCCTGGCGGCAGACGAAGGCGAGGACTTTAACTCCGAAACCGGCGCGTGGAAGGTCTGGGGCCTTTTCGTGGAGAGCCGAAACGACGCGCCGCCGCGGCAACTGCTCGTGCTGCACGAGCGCGAGGAAGAACGGTTTGCGCAAGAACTCGCTTCGCTCAAGCGCGCAGCGATCCGGGAGGAGAAAGACTGGAAGCTCTACTACGCCCTCCGCGAACGCTTTGCGCAAGTGGACTACGGTTTCGCCTCCACGGTCCACAAGGCGCAGGGGTCGACCTACCACACGGCCTTCGTCGACTACCGGGACCTCATGGCGTGCAGGGGTCCGGAGCGGCAGGCGCTGCTCTATGTAGCGGTCACGCGGCCGTCCCGGCGTCTTGCGATGCTTACCTGAAACCTGCCGGGGCCGCACGGCGTGCAGCGCGCGGCCCCGACGGTCTCTACCGAACGGTTGTGGTCGCCGCCTGATCGGCCTCTGCTTCGGTGCGGAAGAGGCGTCCGGTTTCGATCTCGGCCACGATGCGGTCCGCGTCGTAGACGTCGTCGAGCGCTTCGCGGATGGCCCGTACGTCCACCATGATGTTACGGCCGAGGCTGGGGAGGTAGATGTAGTCCCGCGAAAGCCCCTCCATGTTGCGGTCGAAGTTCAGGCCGACGAGTTCGAGCTTCACGTTGACGACAGGGGAGCCGGAGTTGCCGCCGTAGGTGTCGGCCGTGGAGATAAAGTTGAGCGGCGTGTCGAGATCCAGCGCTTCGGGCGCCGGCACCCACCGGTTCGGCAAGCGCCACTCCGAGCTGTCGCCGAAGGTGTAGTAGAGGTCATAGAGGCCGTAGAAGGTGGTATAGGGCGGCGCGAGTGTGCCGTTGAAGGGGTAAGGCTTCACCACTCCGTCGGTGATGCGGGGGGAGAAGGTCGCGTCCGGCGGCATTGCTGTGCCATAGACTTCGTAATGTGCCCGTCCGAGCTGCGCCTGAAGCTGGTTTTCCTCCTCATCGAGCCGGTTGAATGCGCCCTGGAAATCCATGATCGCGGGTAACAGCGCCTCGGCAAACTTCGCACCGGGGTCGTCCGTGGGCACGCCGGCACCCTCGAGCGCGGCAAGCGTCCGGTCCGTATCAGCATAGACGGAGCGGGAGAGTAAGTCCGACGCAACGTCATCTGCCGTGCCTCCGCCGGGCAGCGCCTGCAAGAGGGGGTGCCCGGCTTTCAGGTGGCGGCGCATGGCGGCGATGCGGAAGGACAGGTAGCGCTGCTCGATGGCCTCCGGATTGCTCCCTATCCCTTCAATCTCGGCGCGCAGCGCTGCGAGTTGCTCGGCGCTCGCACCTGCTTCCTTGGACCGCGTGTAGACGGTGCCTGCGATAGCGCGGCGCAGCAACGCCGACGACTCGCGGTGCGCGAGGTTGTAAGAAATCGTGTAGAGCGGCGCGAACGCGGCCTTCCGCTCCTGAAGTTCGGCCAGAGCATCAAAGACGCCGCCGTAGCGCGCCTGAAGGTCCGGCCGCGCCGCAACAGCTTCGCGGAAGAGGCGCTCCTGATCCTGCCGGCGGGCGAGGATGATGGTGTCGCGAAGAGCGGCGAGCCGACCCGTTGAAGCCTTAAGCGAGTTGGAGAGGCCGAACATGCGGTTCTGCAGGTTCATGCGGCGGGCCTCCTCCGGGTTCGCCTCGTAAAAGTCCAGCAGCGCGCCGTGGTGCGCTCGCAGGAATCCAAGAACGGCCGGCAGCTCCACGTCGCGCTGATACGCGATCTGGGACATCGTCGTGAGGCGGTTGGTTGGGCCGGGATTGCCGATGACAAAGACGGCGTCTCCGGGCTGCACGCCTTCTCGGCTCCACTGGAAGTAATGGTCGACCTTAATTGGCGCGCCCTCGTCGTCGTAGGCGCGCATGAAGGCGAAGTCGAGGGCGTAGCGGGGATACGTAAAGTTGTCCGCGTCGCCGCCAAAGAAGCCAAGCTGGAGTTCAGGTGCCGCCACGAGCCGGATGTTCTCGTAGCGCTTGAACACGTAGGCCGAATAGCGTCCGCCGTGGTAGAGCGGCACGACCTGGACCCAGACGTTCCCCTGATCGGGGTAGCGCGACTGGACGCCCTCCGCGACGCGCTTTGCGGCGGCGTCTGCCTCCTCTTCGGAGACGCCTTCCGTGGACCGGATGATCTCATCCGAAACGTCCTCGATGCCGATGAGCTGATCGGCGTAGTAGCCGGGGATGGGGCGCTCTTCGTCGACGGAGGAGGCGAAGAAGCCGTTCTCCAGCAGCGACTCGCCCTCGCGCGTGACGCGGGCCACGGAGCCGCGCGCGCAGTGGTGGTTCGTGACCATGAGGCCGTTCGGAGAGACGAACGAGGCGGAGCAGCCCGGAATGCGAAGCGCGCCAAGCCGCGCCTGCTCGAACCAGGCATCGTCGGCGGCGAAGCCGTAGGTGCTCGAGAAGTAGGCGGCGGGCGGATACTCGAAGGTCCACATCTTGCCGGAATCAAAGCGCCCGGCACGCATGGTGTCGGGAGACTGTGCCGTGGCATAGAAACTCGGCGAGGCGAGGAGCGCAAGCGTAAGGGCGATGGCGCGGTAGAGAGGGCGGGTCTTCATGATGAGAGCAATTAGGCAGAGGCGGCCGGTTGCGGCCGAAGAAAGAGGAAGTCGCGCGGACCGTTAGGACTCGGCGGCACCCCGCAGACTCCAGCCGTATTCCAGCAGAGGCAGGGCGTGCCGCGTAAAGGCGAACACGTGCTCGGCAAAGGTCGTGTGTTTTAGATCGTCATCCGGCACAGAGTGCATGGCAATGTGGCTTTTCAAGCGAAGGGCATCGGCTATCCTGGTGTCGGCATGGTCTTCGAAGCCCCTTGGAAGGCGTTTGAGCGTGTCGTCCTGATCGATCCCGATGCCGGCGGCGTGCAAGCCCTCCATGATCTCAAGATACGGCTCCGGCGCTGCCGCCATGCGCGCGCGCCAGCGATTGAGGAGCGTGCGGTCCGGCTGCCAGAACCCGGCCGCCATAAAGGACGCGCCAGGCTCGACGTGCAGGTAGAGCACGCCTTCGTCATTCTTGTCGCCGGTGCGGGTGAGCGAGGCTCCGCAATGCGTCTTGTAGGGGTCTTTGTTCTTGGAAAAGCGCACGTCGCGGTAGATGCGGAATACGGCGCGAGCGGGGTCGGCGGTGAGCGGCACGCGGGCGCGGGCAAAGCGCCCGGCGAGGTCCGCCACGAGGCACTGCATGGGCCAGACGACCTCGTCCTCGTAGGTCGCCTTTCGCGGCTTGAACCAGTCGCGCTCGTTGTTTGCTTTCAG
The DNA here is from genome assembly GCA_963790965.1 of uncultured Bacteroidota bacterium. GTDB lineage: Bacteria > Bacteroidota > Rhodothermia > Rhodothermales > DASSAV01 > CAWBQO01. Next base: position 26,101 of record CAWBQO010000005.1, on the reverse strand, counting down.
CGCACGCAGGAAACTGAATGCGTCTTCGCGAAAGCCGGGGAAGGGAGGTAGGTCCATGCTGGAAGATAAACGGCGAAGATGAATCGCGGCTGTCTGCGGCTTACGGGCGGGTTCAGTCCCGCATTATTCCAATCCTTCCGCAGCCGCAGCGACGAAAAGGCGGCGCCATCGAGCGCGCATTCTGCAGAAGGTGTCGGCTCGTGGCACATCACAGGCCGCCGGCAGAACGGTGCGGATGAAAGGTAGGTACAGAGCGCGATGCGGGGCAAGGTTATTTTCGTAACTCTTGCCGGGTCCTCCAAACGCTGCGCCCTCCGACAATGCGGGGGAGGCGGCACGTGCTTGCTACAACCCCACGAGCAGTTTTCTTGATTCCTGGGCGCGGGCATCATCCGGCCCGACCTCGGCGTTCCCTATGTAGCTGACGATATGGATCAAAGCACCAACGCAACCTCCCGCTGAGGGGAGATTCAATTGGATGTTAGACCGGTTGCGCACAGTGGTCTGCAAAATTTATGATGTTTTTCATCAAATAGGTAACCAACAGCCTTCTGCCAGACTGTTGAATAGCTTTGCTTAAGCTTTGACGACCGGTACGTGTTCACGTTGCTTCAACAGCCTCTCGGCAGCCTGGAAGGGTAGATCCTTCACTCTGTTCAGGATGACAACCGGGGACGTTGGAGGAGGCGTAGATCGAAGGAGCACGAGGAAAGCAGAACGTCCCGCCCGTGTCATGCCGGCCAAGCGAAGCATCTAAGGCTTGCTTTCGGCCGGTGTTGCGTTAAGTCACACGACCTTTGATGCCCCGTCTGGATTGGCCTTGTTTCAACAGGCTCCTGTGCCGCGGCGGTTTTGTAGATCTGCCGAGTCCGCAACGTACGGGTCCGAAGTGTCCATGCCTCACGCCGGTACCCGGGGCGCGTTGACTCTATGCGTGCGGCGGGGTACTTTTAGGCATCCCGGTTCTTGAACCCGCCCTGTCTCCTCCCATGCGCCTCTCCTTTGCATCGTTTGCCGCTGTGTTGCTTTTCGTTCCGGCTGCCCAGGGGCAGGCGTACATGGATCCTTCCCTCTCGCCGGAGGTGCGAGCGGCGGACCTTGTCGGGCGGATGACGCTGGAGGAGAAAGCGTCGCAGATGCTGGACCGCGCGCCAGCCGTCGAGCGGCTCGGGGTGCCGGAGTACAACTGGTGGAACGAAGCGCTTCACGGCGTAGCGCGCTCGGGACTCGCGACCGTTTTCCCGCAGGCCATCGGGGTCGCGGCGACGTGGGACGATTCGCTCGTCTTCGAAATGGCAGGGACGATCTCGGAGGAGGCTCGAGCGAAGCACCACGAGTACCTTCGTCAGAACAGTCGCCTCCGCTACCAGGGCCTCACCATATGGTCGCCGAATATCAACCTGTTCCGCGATCCGCGCTGGGGGCGGGGACAGGAGACCTACGGCGAGGATCCGTTCCTCACCGGCAGGCTTGCAGTGCCGTTCATCCGAGGCCTCCAGGGCGACGACCCGAACTACTTCAAGACCATCGCCACGGTCAAGCATTTTGCCGTTCACAGCGGCCCGGAGCCACAGCGGCACGTCTTTGATGCGGTTGTAAGCGAGCGCGACCTTCGCGAAACGTACCTTCCGATGTTCGAGACGGGCATCCGCGAAGGCGGCGCGTACTCCCTCATGTGCGCCTACAACCGCGTGGGCGGCGAAGCTGCGTGCAGCAGTCCCGAACTCTTGCAGACGATCCTGCGGGACGAGTGGGGCTTTGCCGGCTTCGTCGTGTCGGACTGCTGGGCGCTCAGCGATATCTACGCGCACCACAAGCTCGTTGGGACGCCGGCTGAGGCCGCGGCCCGTGCGCTGAAGGCGGGAACGGACCTCGAATGTGGTACAGAAGTCTATCCGCACCTGGTGGAAGCGGTTGAGAAAGGGCTGGTCTCTGAAAAGGCGGTGGACCAGGCGCTGGAGCGGCTCTTCGTGGCGCGCTTCCGGCTCGGCATGTTCGATCCGCCGGCGCGGGTGCCATATGCGGCCATACCTATTGATAGCCTGGACACGCCTGAGCATCGGCGGCTGGCGCGGCGGGTTGCGCGGGAGTCGATGGTGCTCCTGAAGAACGACGGCGTCTTGCCCCTTGCCAAAGATGTCGGCAGCATTGCGGTGATTGGCCCCAATGCTGACGACTGGATGACGCTCCTCGGCAATTACAACGGAACGCCGGCCGATCCCGTGACCCCGCTGCGGGGCATCCGTGAGGCCGTCGCGCAGAGAACGGTCGTGCGCTACGCGCGAGGAAGCGACCTGGCCGAGGGCTTCCCGCACATCGAGACGGTGCCCGCGAGCGTACTGCCGGGCGGACTCAAGATGGAAATCTTCGGCAGCTACACGCCGGCAGACGATCCGGTCTATGACGAGCGGGTCAATGTCGTGGATGCCCGCTGGGGCGAGGGCGCGCCGCGCACGGGCGTTGACAAGGATGATTTCAGCGTGCGCTGGACGGGTACCATGCGTCCGCCCGCAACCGGAGCTTATCGCTTGGGGACGATCTCCACGATGCGTTACGAACTGGTGGTGGGCGACACGATCGTGTCGCGCTCGCGCTACAGCATGAATGACGAACTGGGGGATCCGCGGGTCGTCTTGTCGGAGCCGGTGTGGCTCGAGGCGGGGCGGTCGTATCCGATTCGGCTCGATGCAGCGGAGTCGTACGGCGACGCTACGATGAACCTCGTCTGGAGCCGTCCGCCGGATGCGGAGGCGCTCGCGGAAGAGGCTCTGGATATTGCGCGGGATGCTGATGCGGTCGTGCTGGTGCTCGGCCTCTCGCCGCGCCTCGAAGGGGAGGAGATGGACGTGCAAATAGAGGGCTTTCGCGGGGGCGACCGGACGGACATCGCCCTCCCGGCTTCTCAGCAGCGATTGATGGAACGGGTGGTGGCGCTCGGAAAACCCACTGTTCTCGTCCTCCTTAACGGCAGCGCCCTCGGCGTCGGGTGGGCCGATGAGCACGTGCCCGCCATCCTGGAGGCCTGGTATCCGGGACAGGCGGCGGGGACGGCCATTGCGGATGTGCTCTTTGGCGACTACAATCCGGCCGGGCGGCTCCCGGTGACGTTCTACCGCTCGACGGCCGATCTGCCGCCCTTCGAGAGCTACAACATGGACGGCCGCTCCTATCGCTACTTCGACGGTGATCCGCTGTATGCTTTTGGCCACGGACTGAGTTACACGAGCTTTGTCTACTCGAATCTGCACGCGGATGCCGATGCGCTTCGCGCGGGCGGTACCGTGAGGGTGTCGGTGGACGTGACCAACACGGGCGCGAAGGATGGCGACGAAGTGGCGCAGCTCTACGCCGCGTTCCCGTCCTCTGCCGTGTCGCGCCCGAAGCAGACGCTTCGCGGGTTCGAGCGCGTGCATATTCCCGCAGGGGAGAGGCGCACCGTGACATTCACGCTCGCGGCCGACGACCTGAGCTACTGGGATGCAGACACGGACGAGTGGGTGCTGGAGGCGGCCCCGGTCGAACTGCGAGTCGGCGCGGCCTCGGACGACATCCGGGCGGCAATGCGGCTGGCGGTGCGGTGAGTGGGGCACGGTGGGATAGTGCCACTGCCGGGAGGCGGGAATGGCAACCGAGGCTGCAACGTCAGCGGTGATTTCTGCGGCGGGGCAGGATGCCACGGGATGCAAAGGTACCTGGATTTTCGAGGGATTACGCGGCGGCTGCGTCGCGCGGCCTGCCCGGGTGGAATGCTGCATAATGCCGCCTCTGCCCGCCTCGAGCGGGGAGCGGCGTTGGCGCTATTTGGAAGGGTTTCGACCGCGAACTTTGTTTCACGTCTCTACAGTCTCAAAGAACAAACGATAATCTGAAAGGCTGAAACGGCCGTGCGAGGCGCGACGGTTTTGGAGCACTTTACGGCGGCTGTGAGCCGCGGCTCGTAGACAAAAACCGTCCGGCTCGCGCCGCGTGATCGACCGTACATTCACAGGCAAATCGAACTGGACGTGATCAGTCATGGCTTATTTCTGCTCCCGACGGGTGCGGGTTTTGACGTGTACATGATCTACGCCTGCGGCAATACGGGTTTCACCTGGGAGAGGGCGAGACGCAAACCCACCTCTTCACGGATCCCGAATGCGTATGCGGGGGTTCGTGCCTTATATTTGAGCTTTCCTCGCGCGCATACCTGATCTTTCCTATGCCAGGCAAACCAGTCAACACGAGTCCGAAGAACGAGCGCAAGCTGAATTTCTGGGAGCGGATGTATCTGCCGGAAGTCTTTAAGGGGCTTGGATATAGCCTTAAGAAGATGACGCGGGAGCCTATGTACACCGTGCAGTATCCGGAGGAGCAGTGGTACCCGCCCGCCGTCTTTCGCGGCCGCCCGGTGCTCGTCGAGGAGAACGGTCGCCCGCGCTGCGTCTCGTGCAATCTTTGCGCCCGCGCCTGTCCGCCCATGGCTATTTCGATGCAGTCCTCCGAAGTGGAGAACGTGAAGGAGCGTGAGCCGGTCTGGTTCGAAATCAACATGCTTCGCTGCATGTACTGCGGCTACTGCGAGGAAGTGTGTCCGGAAGAGGCGATCATCATGTCCAACCAGTACGACCTGACGTTCCACAGCAGGGAGGAGGCCGTTTTTGGAATCGACCGGCTGCTCATTCCGGCAGAGCTTCTAAAGGACCGGCTGGACTGGCTGGCGCGCTACCGCGACCCGCAGTTCGGGCAGCACTGGGACTTTCAGGAGGACAATAACCTCCACAGCGTCAAGGATCAGCACTTTTTGGTCTGGTTGGCGGCGGAAGGGATGCCGGCGCTGCAGAACACGCATCTGCATGAACCGGCAATGGTCGCAGCGAACCGTACGTGGGGCGGGGTGCGCGTAGGGCCGGAGCGTAGCGACGTGCAGCTGCCCATAGCGCAGCCGTCGTGACCGCGCCGCGACGACCCCGGACGGAGGCGGAGGCTCGGGAGGCGGTGCTGGACCAGCTTGCCTACCTCTCCGATGAAATGGAGGCGCTGCGCCCGCTCATCGGACGCGTTCCGCCCCTGCTACTCGAGGGCAGGCCGCTGCCGGAGGAGTGGTCGATCAAGGAAACACTGGGCCTCATTGCGGCAGCCGATGACGCTGTTCGAAGGCGCTGGTTCGAGCGACTCGCTGCAGAGAAAGACCCTGAACTCGAGGTGGTGGAGGAGCGCACGCTCGCCGAGAGCGCGCCGTGGAATGAAATGCCGCCTGAGGACATTCTCTTGAAGGTTGCGGAAGCGAGAAACGGGCTTGTGGCATACCTGCGCACGCTTCCGGGAGAGGTGTGGAACCGCGAGGCGCACGCCGGCGAACATTCCTTTACGATGCTTCAGATCGCTCACAGTATCGTCGAGGCGGATATGCAGTACCTGCGCGACATTGGAATGAGACTTCACGAAAGCAATCTCTCGCAGAAGTTGGGCGGGAAACCCTGACGCGCCGGCAAGCTGCCGCGCCTGCATGATTGGGGCAGGAGCCGGGCGTCTCAGCCTGTGGAGCAGGTGAGCGGCGGGGAACATCTATGTACTATTAAACCGTTGAGATGGGTAGAGGTCGGCGCGCCGCCCAAGCACCGGCCGAACGGCTAATCCTATAGCTCCTTCCACGCGGCAGATGCGCAAACGCTCGAAGGCCCGGCTCTCGCTCGTTTTTCTCTTTCTGCTCGGTATCCTCTCTCCGGTACACGCGCAGGCGGTTCCCGTCGCCGTGCGTGAGATGGACGCGGTAGCGGCAGACTCGCTGCTGAAGCTCCTTGTGCGTTCGGAACGGCCGGGGGCGCTGGATTCGGCCGGGGCCATCTACGTGTCGCTGCTGGCCGGGCAACCGGAGGACGAAAAAGGCGCTGCGGTCGTGGGCCGTTTGCGCGCCCAGTTTGGCCTCATCAGCGGCCGGGGCATCGCAGATCCGGCCCTCTGGTGGCGCAGGCACGATCCCGTTCCGGCCACGCTCACGAACGAGCGCCTCAACGAGCACCTTGCTCGGGTGCTCTACGCCGAAGCGGAGTTTCCCGAGACGGGCCGCCCGACGGCGCTTGATGATAGGGGAGAGACTTACGTGCGCTTTGGCGCACCCACGCGGCGAACGGAAATTGACTTCAACGACGGGCCGGTGCTGCGCGAGATCATCCGGTTTGGTTCGAACGTCGTCGTCAGCGAGTTCCCAAAGAATGAAGTCTGGACCTATCCCGCCGTCGATTATACGGGCCTTTATATTTTTATCTTGAACGACGAGGGTGCGTATCGCGTGGGGACGACGGCGGATCTCATCCCTTCGCGCATACGAAACGGCGGCACGTCCGCCATGCGCGACCGAGGACAGGCGCTGACGCTGCTTGCCGTGCTGCGGCACATCTACGGCCGGCTTTCCGTGCTCCACGCCGATTTTGCTGCGCGGTTCATCGAGGTTGAGCAGTATATGCTCTGGCAGGAGGAACAGGCGACTTCGGCCGAACTCGGGGCGGAGCCAATCATGGGCACGCGCATCCGGCGAGCGGGCGTCGGCGGAACGAACGCCCGCGTCATCTTCGAGAACTCGATGGTTGGCGTAGACCCGGTCGAGATCTTCGTGTCCCGGCGGCTGGCGCAGAGCGATGCCGAAGATCTGGAAGCCGTGCAGCGGCGCGAGGTGAACATGCCCGTGTCCTTCGCGGACGTCGAGAGCGAGATGGCCCCGAAAGCGCTCGATGTGGCGGTGCGCTACGCGCGTTTCCGCGACGCCGACGGCACGACGCGCACGGAAGTCTACTGGGGCCTTCCGCCGGGCGCGCTCTCGCCCTCGAAGCGGCGGCAGCGCGAGTTGAACCGATCCGGCTTCGGCGGGGGCGTTCAGGTGATCAAGGCGTCCGCCGTCCAGTATGACGACCAGTTCCGCCGCAATCTCATCGACATGCGCAACATGGCCGTGACGAACGTCACCACCAGCGGCGGCGAGGTCATTCCCGGTCAGACGTTGCAGCTTGCCGGCAGCGACGGGCCGTACGAAGTGGCGCTGCAGCTGCAAACGTTCGCCGCGCGCTTGCGCGAATCCGCGGCGGAAACGGGTCCACCGCTTGGCTTTGCCGTTCGCCGGTCCGACAGGCTCGTGGCGCTCAGTGCGGATCCTGCAGTACTCGAAATGAGCGACCTTCGGCCGTTTCTCATCGCGCCAACCGAGGCTCCGCCGTCCGTCACCGAAGCGCGCCGCCGGGCACCGCACCCGTACGCCGAGCTTGCCCCTTCGGCGCTGCTCGGACTTTACTTCGAAGCTTACGGCCTTGTGTTTGGTGCCGACGACAAGACGCGCTACCGGGTCGATTATGAAGTCATGGGGGTGGACCGGGAAACGGGGCTTGCGAGGCTGTTGCGGCGAGACCGAAGGAGCCGCACCGCCACGAGCGCCTCGTACTCCGGAGAAGAACGCTCTGCCTCCGAGTATATGGTGCTGGACCTCTCCGAGTGGGACCAGGCTGACCGCGTCCAAATCAAGTTGAGATTGACCGATGAAACGAGCGGAAAAGGCGTCGAGCGGAACATCGCTTTCGACATCCTCCCCCAGTGAGAGACCGGGCGACTTCTTTAGCCGCGTGCTTCGCGTGGTTGACGCCATTCCGGAAGGCAAGGTCACAACCTACGGGCTAATCGCCGGTAGCCTTGGGCTGCGCTCCTCGGCGCGCATGGTCGGCTACGCGCTCAACAGCGCGGCCGGCTCCGGGTACCCCTGCCACCGGGTAGTGAACCGCTTTGGCGCGCTCAGCGGCCGAATGCATTTCGAAGGCCCCTTTGTAATGGAAGAGCGCCTCCGCGCGGAAGGCATTCGCTTCCGGGAAGACGGCTCGGTGGACCTCGAAGCGCACCTATGGAGGCCCGAGTTGCCGCTGTCCGAAAGATGCGACGGCGGCCTTCCCGGCGGCGGCAGCGACGGGCGTCGCGCGTAACGAGGTGGAACCATTGCCGTTCGGCAGGGGTACGGCACTCGCTATATAGATCGCCGGAGATACCCTTAAGTATATTATTACATGGCGCAGAAAGAGCGCGACCCGTTGAACCCGAGAAAAGGGGACGATTCCTCCGGCCGAATGAGCCGCCTTGGTGACCGACGCCCGAAGTTCTCGCTGTGGATCTACATCGCCATCCTATCGGCGCTGCTTGTCCACTTCTTCCTCTTTGTTGGTCGCAACGAGCCGAACACGATCGACTACAGCCGCTTCCTGGAGTATGTTGAAGCGGGCTACGTTGCCAAAGTCGAGATCGTCAATGATCGCCGGATCGACGGTGAGTACACCGAAGCCGCCGTCAAGTCGCACCACGTGCAGGTTGCCGAGCCGAGGCAGGACATCCTCGGCGGCGGTTCCGACGAGAATCCGCGCGGGTTCATCTCGGTCAAGCCGAGCGACCACGACCTGACGGAGTTTCTGCGCACCTACAACGAGCAGGCGGAAGCGGCCGGTAACAAAGGCCTCGCCTACAGCGCCAAACAAGAGGAGAACTGGTTCGGCGGGCTGCTGACGTGGGTTTTCCCGCTGCTGATTCTCGTGGTGCTCTGGGTATTCCTGCTCCGCCGGATGAACCCAGGCTCTCAGGTGCTCAATATCGGCAAGAACAAGGCTGTCCTCTTCGATTCGATGAGCGAGCAGAAGCTGACGTTCAAAGACGTGGCTGGGCTTGACGAAGCGAAGGAGGAAGTCGTGGAGGTGGTCGAGTTCCTGCGGAGTCCGAAGCGGTTCACCAAACTCGGCGGCAAGCTGCCCAAGGGCGTCCTGCTGGTCGGTCCTCCGGGGACGGGCAAGACGCTCCTGGCGAAAGCCGTTGCGGGCGAGGCGGGCGTGCCGTTCTTCTCGCTCTCCGGCTCGGATTTCGTTGAGATGTTTGTTGGCGTCGGGGCGGCGCGCGTGCGCGACCTCTTCCGGCAGGCGAAGGAGAAAGCGCCGTGCATCATCTTCATCGATGAGATCGACGCCATCGGGCGCTCGCGCGGAAAAGGCATGATGATGGGAGCCAACGACGAGCGCGAAAATACGCTCAACCAGCTCCTGGTGGAGATGGACGGCTTCAACACGGACAAGGGCGTCATCATCATGGCGGCGACCAACCGTCCGGACGTGCTCGACACCGCCCTGATGCGCCCGGGCCGTTTCGACCGGCAGATCATGATTGACAAGCCGGATCGGCTCGAGCGCGCCCAGATCTTCAAAGTCCATACCCGGCACCTGATCCTCGCGGACGACGTGAACCTCGAAGTGCTGGCAAGCCAGACGCCGGGCTTCGCCGGGGCCGAGATCGCGAACGTGTGCAACGAGGCGGCGCTTCTGGCCGCCCGCGTGGACAAGGAGTCGATCGAGATGGAGGATTTCGAGCACGCCATCGACCGCGTCATTGCCGGGTTGGAGAAGAAGAACAAGATCATTTCGCCGGATGAGCGCGAGATCGTGGCTTATCACGAGGCCGGGCACGCCATTACCGGCTGGTTTCTCAAGTATACCGATCCGGTGGTCAAGGTCTCGATCGTGCCGCGCGGACTGGCAGCGCTCGGCTACGCGCAGTACCTGCCCGAAGAGCGCTACCTCTACACGCGGGAAGCCCTCGTGGACCGCATGACGATGGCTATAGGCGGCCGTGTGGCCGAGGAGCTTGTATTCGGCCGCATCTCGACGGGCGCGCAGAATGACCTTGAGCGGATCACCAAGATGTCGTATGCCATGGTCGTTGATTACGGCATGAGCGAGAAGGTTGGGTACGTTTCATTCAACGTCTCCGGGCGGGACTCCGAAACGCCTTCTTTCAACAAGCCGTACTCGGACACGACGGCGCTCCTGATCGATCAGGAAGTAAAAGCGATCATCGACGAGGTGCGCGCGCGGGCGCGGCAGGTCCTGGAGGAGAAGCGCGAGCTGCTCGAAGCCATGGCCCAGGCGCTGCTTCAGAAGGAAGTGCTCGGACCGAAGGAGCTGATCCAGATCCTCGGCGAGCGCCCGCACGGCGAGTACGTCAACGTGAACGGGCATATGAGCGCGCCGGAGGCCGCCGAGGGCGGCGACGGTGCCATCGCGCCGGTCCAGCCCGACGAAGAGTACCCGTCCGCCGACGGCGAAGGCCAGCCTTTGTAGAGAGCGCGAGAGGGGGCGGCGCGTCGGTACTTTTGGGGCCAGCCGCGCCTCTTTCGCGAGCGCAAGTTCGACCACGCCCCGTCCCGCGCGCCAGAGCAGCGCGGCGTTCCGCAACCGGCAGCATCGGTCTTGCCTCAAGGGCCACGGCGGTGCTTCGGGCGCGCGAATGATATGTTGATCTATATCAGCGCGCACCACTCCGGGAGCAATTCAGCATTTTCCGGCGTGCTGAGGTGCAACCGCACCATTTCTTGACACAAATAGTTGAACTTGTGCCGCTCTGGTACTTATATTGCAAAGCTCGACCGCAACGCGCGGGTGCTGCCCGGGGGCAGCGCAGCAGCGGCTGGTCGCTCCCAGATTTTAGCTGACAAACAGGGTTTACTGTGCCAACGATTCAACAGCTCGTACGCAAGGGACGCAGCTCGAAGGTAAAGACAACGAAGTCGCCGGCGCTCTCGTCCTGCCCGCAGCGTCGCGGCGTTTGCACGCGCGTGTATACCACCACGCCGAAAAAGCCGAACTCCGCGTTGCGCAAGGTAGCCAAGGTGCGCTTGACGAACCAGGTCGAGGTCATTGCCTACATTCCCGGCGAGGGTCACAACCTGCAGGAGCACTCGATCGTGCTCGTGCGTGGCGGCCGCGTGAAGGATCTTCCGGGCGTCAAGTATCACATTGTGCGCGGTGCGCTCGACACGGCCGGCGTGCAGGATCGCCGCCAGGCCCGTTCGAAGTACGGCACCAAGCGGCCCAAGAAATAAACGTCGATGCCGGCCTCGGCCGGCATCGCTCTCATTCAGTCCGCCTTCGGGCGGTATTCCGGACTCCGGTTTTTGGCCGGCAGTCTTCAGAAGCCGGGCCGCCGCAGGGCAGCCGGTAGGCAAGACTGCTGATCACTGACAAAGACCCAGCTATGCGTAGAAAAAAAGCAGAACGGCGGCCCGTAGCTCCCGATCCTCTCTACAGCGACCAGCTCGTCTCCCGCTTCGTCAACTCTGTGATGGATAGCGGTAAGAAGAATACGGCGCAGCGCATCGTTTACAGCGCGTTTGACCTTATCGAAGAGCGCACTGAGGAACAGGGCGTCGAAATATTCAAGAAGGCGGTCAACAACGTCGCCCCGCTCGTTGAAGTGCGGAGCCGCCGCGTAGGCGGTGCGACCTACCAGGTCCCTATCGAGGTTCGGCCGGACCGGCGCGTCGCGCTCGCGTTTCGCTGGATCATCACGTACGCCCGGCAGCGCAACGACAAGAGCATGGCCATGCGCCTCGCCAACGAGCTTATCGGCGCCGCGCGCGGCGAAGGCGGCGCGGTTCGCAAGAAGGACGACACGCACCGCATGGCCGAAGCGAACAAAGCGTTCTCCCATTTCCGCTTCTAATCCGGCGGATCGACGACCAGTAATAGTCCGGCATTATATACTCTCAGCAAGCCGCGGCGGCGATGGCATATTAGAAGCCGCCACGACAACGATATCTCCTATGAGTTCAAACGGAACAGCACACTCTCTCTTTACGACGAGAAACATCGGCATCTCGGCCCACATCGATGCGGGCAAGACCACTACGACGGAGCGCATCCTGTACTATACGGGCAAGCTCCACCGGATGGGCGAGGTGCATGAGGGTGGTGCCACGATGGACTGGATGGAGCAGGAGAAGGAGCGCGGTATCACGATCACGAGCGCTGCGACGACTTGCTTCTGGAAAGACCATCGCATCAATATCATTGACACGCCCGGCCACGTTGACTTCACCGTTGAAGTCGAGCGTTCTCTGCGCGTGCTGGACGGTGCCGTTGCGCTCTTCTGCGCCGTCGGCGGTGTCGAGCCGCAGTCCGAGACGGTCTGGCGGCAGATGAACAAGTACCACGTCCCGCGCGTGGCGTTCGTCAACAAGATGGACCGCACGGGCGCGGACTTCGCGAACGTGGTCGAGATGATGAAGGAGCGCCTCGGCGCCAATGCGGTGCCGGTTCAGGTGCCCATCGGCGAGGGCGACATGTTCCGCGGCATCATCGACCTCGTGACAAACAAGGCCATCATCTGGCACGACGAAACGCAGGGCGCGACGTTCGACGAAATCCCGATTCCTCACGATTTAGAAGGATTTGCCCGACATTGGCGCATCAATCTCCTCGAAGCCGTAGCCGAGCACAATGACGAGCTGCTCATGAGCTACCTCGAGGGCGAGGAGATTTCCGCCGAGCAGATCCGCGAAACGGTACGCAAGGCTACCCTTGAGATCGACATTACACCGGTTTTCTGCGGATCGTCTTTCAAGAACAAGGGCGTGCAGCGTTTGCTGGACGGCGTGATCGACTACCTGCCAAGCCCGCTCGATGTGCCGCCGGTCACGGGAATCATTCCGCGTACCGAAACGGAGCAGACGCGCAAGCCTGATGCCGCGGAGCCGTTCGCGGCCGTGGCGTTCAAGATCATGACCGACCCGTTCGTCGGGCGGCTCACGTTCTTCCGCGTCTACAGCGGTTCGCTTGAGAAAGGAAGCCAGGTGCTCAATGCCAGCTCTGAGCGAAAAGAGCGCGTGGGACGTATCCTTTTCATGCACGCCAACACGCGCGAGGATGTGGAGATCGTTCGCGCCGGAGACATTGCCGCTGCGGTCGGGCTGAAGGATGTGAAGACGGGAGACACGCTGTGCGACCCGGATCATCCGATCCAGCTCGAAAGCATGGACTTCCCCGATCCGGTTATCCGTATCGCCATCGAGCCGAAGACCAAGGCGGACAGCGACAAGCTTGGAACCGGCCTCGGAAAGCTGGCCGAAGAGGACCCGACCTTTAAGGTCAATACGGATGAAGAGACCGGGCAGACGATCATCGCCGGCATGGGCGAGTTGCACCTGGAGATCATCGTAGACCGGTTGCGGCGCGAGTTCAAGGTCGAAGCGAACGTCGGTAAGCCGCAGGTTGCGTACCGCGAGGCGATTCGCTCGACCATCGACGAGCACTATACGCACAAGAAGCAGTCCGGCGGTCGCGGCCAGTTCGCCGAGGTGTACGTCGAGATTGGTCCGAACGAAACCGGCGTCGGGTTCGAGTTCGAGAACGCGATTGTAGGCGGGTCCATCCCGCGCGAGTATATTCCTTCGGTTGAGAAGGGAATCAAGAGCGCGCTCGACCAGGGTCCGCTCGCCGGTTACCCGATCGAAGGCATCAAGGCGCGGCTTTATGACGGCAAGTTCCACAACGTCGACTCCGATCAGCTCTCGTTTGAGATTGCGGGCCGCATGGCGTTCCGCGAAGCGGCGCGCCGGGCGAAGCCGGTAATCATGGAGCCGATCATGAGCGTCGAGGTCACGACTCCCGAGGAGTACATGGGGGACGTGATCGGCGACTTGAACAGCCGGCGCGGGCGCATCCAGAACATGGGGCAGCGCTCGAATGCGCAGGTTATCAAGGCGCAGGTCCCGCTTTCGGAGATGTTCGGATACTCGACGGATATGCGTTCGATCACGCAGGGCCGCGCGCTCTATTCGATGCAGTTCGACCACTACGAAGAGGTTCCGAAATCCATCGCCGAGGAGATCGTCTCCACTTCGACCGGAGCCACTGCCTGAGCAAATGGTTGCGGCCCGGAGCCGCAATCCTCCCACAGCAAACTTACAGGATCAGACCACCCAGGACCTTATCATGGCAAAGGAAACCTATCAGAGGAGCAAGCCGCACGTGAACGTGGGCACCATCGGCCACGTCGACCACGGCAAGACGACGCTCACGGCAGCAATCACGAACGTGCTGGCCAAGCACGTCTCGGGCAACAGCTTCCGCTCGTTCGACTCGATCGACAACGCGCCTGAAGAGCGCGAGCGCGGCATCACGATTGCCACGGCGCACGTCGAGTATGAGACGAGCAAGCGCCACTACGCGCACGTCGACTGCCCCGGGCACGCGGACTACGTGAAGAACATGGTCACGGGCGCGGCCCAGATGGACGGCGCGATCCTTGTGGTCGCCGCCACCGACGGCCCGATGCCGCAGACGCGCGAGCACATCCTGCTGGCCCGCCAGGTGGGCGTGCCTTACCTGGTCGTGTTCATGAACAAGGTGGACCTCGTCGACGACCCGGAGCTTCTGGAGCTTGTCGAGATGGAGGTTCGCGAGCTGCTGTCGGTCTACGAGTTCCCGGGCGACGACATTCCGGTGATCCAGGGCTCGGCGCTCCTGGCGCTCAACGGCGACGAGAAGTGGGAGCAGAAGATCATGGAGCTGATGGACGCCGTGGACTCCTACATTCCGACGCCGGAGCGCGACATGGAGAAGCCGTTCCTGATGCCGATCGAGGACGTGTTCTCGATCACGGGCCGCGGCACGGTCGTGACGGGCCGTATCGAGCGCGGGATCGTCAAGGTCAGCGAGCAGGTCGAGATCATCGGCATGCAGGAGACGAAGCAGACCTCGGTCGTGACCGGGCGTCGAGATGTTCCGCAAGCTGCTCGATCAGGGTCAGGCGGGCGACAACGTGGGCCTGCTGCTTCGCGGCATCGACAAGGAAGAGGTCGAGCGCGGGATGGTGGTCTGCAAGCCGAACTCGGTCAAGCCGCACAAGGAGTTCGAGTGCGAGGTGTACGTTTTGAGCAAGGAAGAAGGCGGCCGTCACACGCCGTTCTTCAAGGGTTACCGCCCGCAGTTCTACTTCCGTACGACGGACGTGACGGGAGACATCGAGCTGCCGCGAGGGCGTGGAGATGGTCATGCCGGGAGACAACATCGCGCTTAACGTGAAGCTCATCCAGCCGGTGGCGATGGAGGAAGGCCTCCGCTTCGCCATCCGCGAAGGCGGCCGCACCGTGGGTGCGGGCGTCGTGTCGAAGATCCTCGACTAAGTCGATTGCTGAAGGGCGAGTGCCGGGTCAAACCGCCCGGCACTCGTCGTTCGACGTTTCTAAATAGAAAAAAATGGCAAGCCAAAAGATTCGCATCAAGCTGAAGTCGTACGACCACAGCCTGATCGACAAGAGCGCGGAAAAGATCATCCGCACGGTCAAGTCGACCGGGGCGGTGGTCAGCGGCCCATCCCGCTGCCGACGAAGAAGGTGATCTACACCGTGCTTCGCAGTCCGCACGTAGACAAGAAGAGCCGCGAGCAGTTCGAGACGCGCTCGCATAAGCGGCTCATCGACATCTTGTCCACGAGCAGCAAGACCGTTGACGCGCTGATGAAGCTCGAGCTTCCGAGCGGCGTCGACGTAGAAATCAAGGTTTGACGATGACGCACCGCGCGCCTTATCTGCTTCTCACGGGTCTGCTCTGCCTCTCGGCGGTGCTCTCCCTTGCCGGTTGCGACTCCGCGAAGGACGAGCCGACGGATGCGGAGCGGATGCAGGGCGAGTGGCTGCTGACGGGTGCCGATGCCGGAGACGAGGACCTCACGCCATATCTCAGCATTTTGCTGGTGCGCGTGCGAATGGAAGCCTCGAGATCCTTCTCGTTCATCGTTCGGCAAGGCCTTACCGGAACGCCATCAGAGGTGCTCAAGGGGGTCTACAACGTAGAGCCGCTTATGAAGACGTTGATCTTCCGGGCGGAGGTAGAAGGGCAAACGGTGCCTTATGCCTTGACATACAACTTCGACGGAGATGACCGGCTGCTGGCGCAAGCCAAACCGGCGCTCATCAACGCGATGCTCGGGAGCAATTTCGAGAACGACGTGGAGTTAGCTTTTAAGCGACAGTAGAGTGGCCTTTTATTTGGAGGCGCTTAACATAATCCGGCTCCGCGCGGCGGGGTCAACATCAGGATTACAATGAGCGGAATTATAGGAAAGAAGCTCGGCATGACGAGCATATTCAACCCGGCCGGTAACAACGTTATCTGCACCGTCATCGAGACGGGCGTGAACGTCGTTACGCAGGTCAAGACGGTGGAGAGCGACGGCTACAACGCCGTTCAAGTCGGACTCGGCGAGCGCAAGGTCAAGCGGACCAGCAAGGCGCTTCAGGGCCACTTCAAAGCAGCCAACACGGAGCCAAAGCGCAAAGTGAAGGAGTTTCGCAACTACTCCGTTGACGCCAAGCTTGGCGGCGAGGTAACGGCGAGCGACTTCTTTGCCGAGGGCGAGCTGATCGACGTGGTCGGCATCTCGAAGGGCAAAGGGTTTCAGGGCGTTGTGCGCCGGCACGGCTTCAGCGGCGTCGGCATGAGGACGCACGGCCAGCACAACCGCGGCCGCGCGCCGGGTTCGATCGGTGCCTCTTCATATCCTTCGCGCGTGTTCAAGGGCATGCGCATGGCCGGCCGGATGGGCGGCGACCGCGTGAAGGTCAAGAACCTGCAGGTCGTGCGCATCATGGAAGAGCAGGGTCTCATTCTCATCAAGGGCGCGGTTCCGGGTCCGAAGAACGGCTACGTCGAACTGCACAAGAGGAAGACGGCGTAAGCCAAGGCTCGGCTCATCTCCACGTATTTTTGCGAAAGGTTTTTTTCCGATAGATAGACTATGGAAGCCAAGGTATACCGGCAGGACGGCACCGAAGCGGGACGCTCCGTATCGCTCGACCCCTCTGTTTTCGGCATCATCCCGAACGACCACGCCATCTGGCTGGACGTAAAGGCGATTCAGGCCAACGCGCGCCAGGGCACGCACAAGGCGAAGGATCGCGGCGAGGTTGCGGGCAGCACGCGCAAGCTCTACCGGCAGAAAGGCACCGGTGGCGCGCGCGCAGGTAGCGCCAAAAGCCCGATCCGTCGCACCGGCGGTACGATCTTCGGGCCGCGGCCGCGCTCGTACAACAACAGTCTCAATAAGAAGACGAAGCGGCTCGCGCGGCGGAGCGCCTTCTCGCATAAGGTTCTCTCGGACAACATCCGGGTTCTCGAAGGCATCGAGCTTTCGGCACCGAGCACCCGCCAGGTCGCGTCTCTGCTCAAGACCATTGGCCTCGGGAATACGAAGGTGCTCCTGCTGACCGACGTGGCGCAAGAGGTGGTCTTCAAGTCCGGGCGCAACATTCCCCGGCTCACCGTCCGCGACGCCGCAAGCGCGTCGACGCTCGACGTGATGAGCGCGCAGGTGGTGGTGCTGCTCGAATCCGCTCTGCCGGTACTCTCGGCGGTTCTCGGAGACGGCGAGACGGAAGAATCCACCGCGGTCGACGCCCAGTAAACTATTCCGCGAGAGCGACAGACAAACGCGCAATCATGAAACGAAAGATTCTCATCCGGCCGCTCGTTACGGAAAAGATGACCGAGCAGATGGAGCATGGCCACTACGCCTTCGTCGTGGAAAAGACAGCGAACAAGATCGAGATCGAAAAGGCCATTGCCCGGCGCTATCCCGACATCAAGATCAAGGAAGTGCGGACGATGGTAGTCCGCGGCAAGCGCCGCCGGCAGTTCACCCGCAAGGGCCTCGCCGAGGGCAACACGGCCTCTTTTAAGAAAGCGATCGTGACGCTCATGCCGGAAAGCCCGGCCATTGACTTCTTCGAGAGCGTATAAAAGACCGGCTCGAAAGAGCATTGATCCTATCCGAATAGATCGGGCGCAAAGCCGGCGGGAAGGCCGACGGCAGGTATGCCCAAGACTGCATAGAAGATGGCACTCAGACGATTGAACCCGGTGACCCCCGGCCAGCGCCAGCGCTCGGTCTCCGCGTTCGAAACCATTACCAAGAAGGAGCCGGAGCGCAATCTGCTTGCGCCGGTTACCCGCAAGGGCGGACGCAACAACAACGGCCGCGTCACGACCCGCCACCAGGGCGGCGGTCACAAGCGCCGGTACCGCATCATCGACTTCAAGCGCAACAAGCTCGACGTGCCGGCGCGCGTTGCGGCAATCGAGTACGACCCGAACCGGTCGGCCCGCATTGCGCTGCTCGTCTACCTCGACGGAGACAAGCGCTACATCATCGCCCCGAACGAGGTGAAGGTGGGAATGACGCTGCTCAACGGCCCCACGGCACCGCCCGAAGCCGGCAACTGCCTGCCGCTGAGCAATATCCCGATCGGTACGTTCGTACACGCCATTGAGATGCGGCCCGGCAAGGGTGCGCAGCTGGCGCGTTCGGCGGGCACCTACGCGCAGCTTACGGCTCGCGAAGGTAAGTACGCCACGCTTCGCCTCCCCTCGGGAGAGACGCGCATGGTGCCGGTAAGCTGCATGGCGACGATCGGCACGACGAGCAACCCGGACCACATGAACATCGACCAGGGCAAGGCCGGCCGCAACCGCTGGCGCGGCATCCGCCCGAGCGTTCGTGGCGTTGCCATGAACCCGGTCGATCACCCGATGGGTGGTGGTGAAGGAAAGGCCTCCGGTGGACATCCGCGCTCGCCTTCAGGCGTTCCCGCCAAGGGATACAAGACGCGCAAGCACAAGAAGGCGTCCAGCAAGTACATCGTCCGCAGCCGCAACAAGAAATAACGACGTGCCCTGAGCCAGTCCGGTTCAGCGCCGATAGCAGACATCGACAATGCCACGTTCACTGAAGAAAGGCCCCTTCGTCTACTACAAGCTCCAACGCAAAGTAGACGAGATGAACAAGAGCGGCCGCAAGAAGGTGATCAAGACCTGGAGCCGCGCATCGCTCGTGACGCCGGATTTCGTAGGTCACACCTTTGCCGTTCATAACGGCAAGCAGTTTATTCCGGTCTATGTGACCGAGAACATGGTGGGCCACAAGCTCGGAGAGTTCTCCCCCACGCGCACGTTCCGCGGACACGCCGGAACGAAGGTGGACAAGAGAGGCAAACGATAAGACCGGATGCGCCCCGGCCGCGTGAGCGGCACGGCAACACATCCCAACCAGGTTACGGAAGATGGAAGCAAGAGCGGTACGCAAGCATATTCGAAGCTCCCCGCGCAAGATGCGGACGTTGATCAATCTCATTCGCGGCAAGAAGGTGCCGGAGGCGCTGAGCATCCTGCACTACCTGCCTCACAAAGGCACGCGCCCCGTCGAGATCACGCTGCAGTCGGCAGTTCACAACTTGATGGACCAGAACCGCGACGCGCGCTTCCGCGAGGAAGAACTGGTGGTGAGCGACGCCCGGGTGGACGAAGGTCCGATGTTCAAGCGGTTTCAGCCGGTCTCCCGAGGCCGGGCGCACTCGATCAAGAAGCGTACGAGCCACATCACGGTGGTCGTATCCACGACCGGCAGGGATGCCGCGTAAACGCATCGCATAGAAACGAGAAGAGAGGTTATTACTGTGGGTCAGAAAACGCATCCTGTCGGTTTTCGTCTGGGGGTCATCCGAGGCTGGGATTCGAACTGGTACGCTGAGAAAGATCTTCCCGAGAAGCTCATCGAGGATGAAGAGATCAGGAAGTACTTGTCGGCGCGTCTGAAGCGAGCCGGCATGAGCCGCTCGGTCATCGAGCGCACGCCTAAGCGCGTCATCCTTACGCTGCACACGAGCCGTCCCGGCGTCGTGATCGGCCGTGGCGGGCAGGAGGTGGAGAAGCTGCGCGAGGAGCTGAAGAAGCTCACGAACAAGGACGTGCAGATTAACATCAACGAGATCAAGCGCCCGGAGCTTGACGCGAGCCTGGTTGCGCAGAACGTTGCGCAGCAGCTGGAAGGCCGCGTCTCTTTCCGCCGCGCGATGAAGCAGGCCATGACGGCTGCCATCCGCATGGGCGCTGAGGGCATCCGTATAAAGGTCGCCGGCCGCCTCGGTGGCGCTGAAATGAGCCGCACGGAGCAGTATATGGAAGGCCGCGTGCCGCTGCATACGATCCGCGCGGACATCGACTACGCCGAAGCGACTGCGTTCACGATCTATGGCACCACGGGCGTCAAAGTCTGGATCTTCCGCGGCGAAATCATCGGCAAGCCGGATCTCAGCCCGAACGTGCAGGCGCAGCGGCAGCAGATGCAGCAGCAGCAGCAAGGACCGCCCGAGCGCAGGCGCCGCGAACGTCGCGGCCGCGATGAGCGGGGCGGCGGCGGACAAGGCGGCGGCCGCAGCGAGCGCGGGCAGGGCGGACAGGCCGGTGGCCGCAGCGAGCGCGGACAGGGCGGCGGTGGCGGTGGGCGTCGCCGGTCGTAGGCGGCTCGTTTCGCCCAGAGTATTCAAGCAAAAGTAGACTGTTGAGGATATTGCCATGTTAATGCCCAAGCGGACCAAGTTCCGCCGTATGCAGAAGGGGCGCATTCGCGGTGAAGCCACGCGCGGAACGCTGATCAGCTTCGGCGACTTCGGCATCAAGGCCCTCGAATCCGGACGCATCACGAGCCGGCAGATCGAAGCGGCTCGTATCGCCATGACCCGCCGAATGAAGCGCGTCGGAAAGGTGTGGATTCGCATCTTCCCGGACAAGCCCATCACCAAGAAGCCTGCTGAAACCCGAATGGGCGGCGGCAAGGGCGCGCCGGAGTACTGGGTAGCCGTCGTGCGGCCCGGGCGCGTGCTCTTCGAAATCGGCGGCGGCGTCCCGGAGGACCTGGCCCGCGAGTCGATGGCGCTGGCGCAGGCGAAGCTGCCGATCAAGACGAAGTTTATCACGCGGCCGGATTACAAGGCCGCCGAGGCCGCGCCCCGCGTTTGACGCCAAGCCCCTACGGGTATTTAATCGACTGAGATCATGAAGGCCAAAGAAATTAGAGAACTGGGCGCAGACGAGATTCGCGAGCGGATCCGCGAGGAGGAAGAGCAGCTCGAGCACTTCCGTTTCCAGCACGCCGTCGCGACGCTCTCGGACCCCATCCAGATTCGCACGAAGCGGCGCCTCATCGCGCGGCTGCGGACGATCCTGGCGCAGAAAGGAGAGGCCGTTTAACTCGGCGCTCGATCACGGTAGTTGGTGAGGACACGGTACACGGCTCACCAAGCCTAACAGAATCAATATGGAACAGCAAGCAAGAACCAATCGGAAGGAGCGTATCGGCATTGTCGTCTCCGACAAGATGGACAAGAGCATCACGGTAGCCGTGAAGCGGCAGGTCAAGCACCCGATCTACCACAAGTTCATCAAGAAGACGAGCAAGCTTATGGCGCACGACGAGAACAACGACGCCCACCCGGGAGACACCGTCCTCATCATGGAGACGCGCCCGATGAGCAAGAACAAGCGTTGGCGTCTCGTCAACATCATCGAACGCGCCAAATAGCACTGGTGCTCTGGTTTTCATGCGGGCGGCGTTTGCCGACCTGCCTTTTACCCGAACACCCGATCACCACCGTATACAGCCATGATTCAGCAAGAATCCAGACTCAACGTCGCGGATAACAGCGGAGCGAAGGAGGTTCTTTGCATTCGCGTCCTCGGCGGCAGCAAGCGCCGCTATGCGCGCGTGGGAGACAAAATCATCGTCTCCGTGAAGTCCGCTATCCCCGGAGGCGGCGTCAAGAAGGGCGACGTGTCCACGGCCGTCGTCGTTCGCACGAAGAAAGAATATCGCCGGGCGGACGGATCGTACATCCGTTTCGATGAAAACGCGGCCGTTTTGCTAAACGCGCAGGATGAGCCTCGCGGCACCCGTATCTTCGGGCCTGTCGCACGCGAACTGAGGGAGAAGCAGTTTATGCGTATCGTGTCCCTCGCCCCCGAAGTGCTTTAGACGACTTTAATATCCAGATCCATGTCCAAAGTTAAAGAGCCGCAGCGCAAGAAGCTGCACGTCAAGAAGGGGGACCGCGTGATGCTCCTGAAGGACATTACCGCCTACGAGGACCGGCTCTCCCGTCGCAAGGGCTATGTCGGCAAGGTGCTGCGCGTGTTTCCGGCTACGGAGCGCATCATCATCGAAGGCGTGAATATGCGCGTTCGCCACACGAAGGCCAACCAGCAGTATCCGAACGGCGGCCGTATCGAGCGCGAGATGCCGATACACGCCTCAAACGTGTTGCCGGTCGACGGCAACGGGCAGGCGACGCGCGTCGGACGCAAGCGCATCGTCGACGCGGAGACCGGCAAGGGCCGCTGGGTACGCTACGCCAAATCTACCGGCGAAGAGCTGGACCGGTAGATCCGCCCTCTGGTGGTCGCGCTGCACGGAACCCGGCGCGGTCTGCCAATTACAATGCCTCTTCCCGCGCTGCCGCATCGTGTGCATACTGAATAAATACAAGGACGTACACGGGGCTACGCCGGTAACAACGAGATAAGATCGATGGCTTACGTTTCCAGATTCAAGACGCGCTACCGCGACGAGGTCGTGAAGGCGCTCACCGAGCAGTTCAGCTACAAGAATGTCATGGAGGTGCCGCGCCTCGTGAAGATCTCCGTGAACAAGGGGGTCGGCGAAGCGCCAACCAACAAGAAGATCCTCGACGACGCGGTTGAAGAAGTGCGGAAGGTGACCGGGCAGCAGCCCGTCATTCGCCGCGCCCGCAAGAGCGTATCGAACTTCAAGATTCGCGAGGGCTACCCCGTCGGCGTGTCGGTCACGCTGCGCGGCGAACGCATGTTCGACTTCATGGACCGCCTCATCACGCTGGCCTTGCCGCGCGTGCGCGACTTTCGCGGCATCCCGGACCGGAGCTTCGACGGGCGCGGCAATTACACGCTCGGCATCAAGGAACAGATCATCTTCCCTGAGATCGACGTGGACAAGGTCGACCGCATCAGCGGCCTCGACGTGACGTTTGTCACGACGGCCCGCACCGATGAGGAGGCATACGCCCTGCTCAAGAGCATGGGAATGCCGTTCGTCCGGCGCGGGGAGGAAGCTGAAGGGCAGCCCGCCTAAAGGTTCGGCCTCGGCCGGAGCATCGCATAAAGAACAGAGAAAGAGATGGCAAAGAAAAGTTGGATGGCTCGCGAGATGAAGCGCCGCCGCCTCGTCGCCAAGTACGCCGACCGCCGCAAGGCTATGAAGAAGGCGGGCGATTGGGAAGGACTCCAGAAGCTGCCGCGCAACGCAAGCCCCGTGCGCCTCGTCAACCGCTGCCCGCTGACGGGCCGCCGGCGCGGGTTCATCCGGGACTTCGGCGTGTCGCGTATCGTCTTCCGGAAGATGGCCCTCGAGGGCAAGATTCCAGGCGTCCGCAAGGCGAGCTGGTAAACCGCCGGCGGCGCGCGCAGTATTGTCTGCTTGCCCGCGGTGGAAAATAGTACAGGACTTAGCTAAGCGCTGCCGGCTCACAAGGAGCAACGGGGCGAACTGGCTAAAACATCAATTAAGAATGAGTGCAATTACAGATCCGGTAGCGGACTACCTCGCGCGTATTCGCAACGCGCAGAAGTCCCGGCACCGCCACGTGGACATTCCGGCCTCCAAGCTGAAGCGGGCCATCACCAAGATCCTGGTATCGAAGGGCTACGTCCGAAACTACCTCGACGTAGACGACGGCAAGCAGGGGCTGATTCGCGTTTACCTCAAGTACGGACCAACGGGAGCGCCGGCCATTCAGGACATCAAGCGCGTCTCTCGCCCGGGGCTTCGTAACTACGTGAGCGCGCGCGATCTGCCCCGCGTGAAGAATGGCCTCGGCATCGCCATCATGTCCACCTCCAAGGGCGTCATGACGAACAAGGAAGCGAAGATCGAAAAGGTCGGCGGCGAGGTTCTCGCTTACGTCTCTTAGCCCTTCTCTTCCTGCCGCCGCATGGTTGCGGTGGCTTCGTTTGAGCACACACTTAGAATTAGAATAGAGTCATGTCTCGAATTGGCAAAATGCCGATTGAAATCGGCCAGGGCGTGACGGTGGACGTGGCCCGCAATAACCTTGTCACCGTTAAGGGACCCAAGGGCGAACTGACGCTGCAGGTGGATCCCGATATCGACGTCAACACGTCGGACGGTGTTCTCCAGGTCGAGCGCCCCACCGAGCAGAAGCGGCACAAGTCCATGCACGGTCTTTACCGCTCCCTGTTGCAGAACATGGTGACGGGCGTTTCGCAGGGCTACCGCCGTGAACTCGAAGTGATCGGCGTCGGCTACCGTGCCGTGATGAACAACGGCATCCTCGAACTCGCGCTTGGATTCTCCCACCCGATCTACTTCATGCCTCCCTCCGGCGTCTCGGTAGATGTGGACGCGAAGCGTGGTAAGAACGCGATCATCGTAATTGAAGGCGCGGACAAGCAGGTTGTGGGGCAGGTTGCCGCCAAGCTGCGCGCGCTGCGTCCGCCGGAGCCTTACAAGGGCAAGGGCGTCCGCTACGTCGACGAGTATGTCCGCCGGAAGGCTGGTAAGACTGCCGCGCGGTAAGTCCTCAGCCGCGCCCGGGTACCGGGCCGCGCGAGGATCCAAATGCAAGGAACAGGCCGAAGGGTCGGAAATCTTTCGGCGAGAAGCACTACAGGAATGCCTAAGAACAAGAAAAATGCACGGCGACTGCGCGTAAGGCGTGGCATCCGGGCGAAGGTGAGCGGCACGCAGGAGCGTCCGCGTCTCACCGTTTACCGTTCGAATGCGCACATTTACGCGCAGATCATCAACGACTCCGACAGCAGGACGCTCGTTGCCGCTTCGAGCCTCGAGGACGGCATCGGAGAGGGCAAGCCCGTCGACGTGAGCCGTGCCGTGGGCAAGCGGCTCGCCGATAAGGCGAAGGACGCCGGGCTGACCTCGGTCATCTTCGACCGGAACGGATATCGTTATCATGGCCGCGTACAGGCGCTCGCAGAAGGCGCTCGCGAAAACGGACTGGCTTTTTAAAGAACAAGAACTATGGCCAAGGACAAGAATCGGCGAAATCGCGAGCGTGCAGGAGAAGATTCGCGTGAATGGATCGAGCGGCTCGTCTCCGTCAACCGCGTTGCAAAGGTCGTCAAAGGCGGCCGTCGCTTCTCCTTCAATGCGGTCGTCGTGGTGGGCGACGGCAACGGCATGGTCGGGGCGGGCCTCGGCAAAGCCAATGAAGTGGCGGACGCGATCTCGAAAGGCACGGAGGACGCGAAGAAGAACCTCGTGCGGGTGCCCCTCAAGGGAGGCACGATCCCTCACGCGGTACACGGGCGGCAGGACGCCGGTAAGGTGCTCCTGAAACCGGCGACCCCGGGAACGGGCGTCATCGCAGGCGGCGGCGTTCGGGCGGTGCTCGAGTGTGCGGGCGTGCGGGACATTCTCTCGAAGTCGCTCGGCACGAGCAACCCCCACAACCAGGTGGCTGCCACCATGAACGCGCTCTCCGCCATCGAGGACCCGAGCGAAGTCGCGCAGCGTCGCGGCATCTCTCTGCAGCGCGTCTTCCAGGGCTGAGCGCCTCGCGCGCGCTACGCTGGAGATAAACCAAGTAAGTGAACCATGCCTAAGATCAAGGTTACGCAGGTCAAGAGCGTTATCGGATACGCTCAGCCGCAGAAGGACACGATCAGGGCGCTGGGTCTCGGACGGCCGAACAACAGCGTCATTACTGAAGACACGCCGCACGTGCGGGGAATGATCAACAAGGTCAAACACCTCGTCGTATCCGAGCCTGTCGAGGCGTAGCACAGGGGCGGCCCAGGCGGCTTCTCCTTTGCTAACGACACTCAACGCGAGTCCGCCAACGGCGGGCGCATAGCCAAAAAGTAAACGATGGATCTCAGCAATCTCAAGCCTGCTAAAGGCTCCACGACACCTCGCAAGCGCATCGGCCGCGGTGTTGGTTCCGGCCTCGGTGGCCACAGCTCCACGCGCGGCACGAAAGGCCAGAAGAGCGTTTCGGGCTACAGCATTCCGGCATGGTTCGAAGGCGGCCAGATGCCGCTGCAGCGGCGCGTGCCGAAGTTCGGGTTCAAAAATCCGTTCCGTACGGAGTATCAGGCGGTCAACGTCGGGCTGCTTCAGGCGCTCGTATCGGAGGGGCTGCTCGACCCGCAGCGTCCGGTGACGCCCGAAGTGCTCGTTGCGGCGGGCGTAGCGGGAAAGAAGCAGCTGATCAAGATTCTCGGGGATGGCAGGCTGCAGACGGCGCTGGACGTTACCGCGCACGCCTTCAGCGCCTCGGCTCGGACGCAAATTGAAGGAGCGGGCGGCCACGCAACCGTCGCGAAATAAATAGTTAAGCCTCCGGCCGAACGGCGTTTTGCCTTTCGGCCGGAGCCGCTTTTCGCATTCCGATCTCACGGGCGCCGACGCCCTCTTTTACCGGCATTTCCCT
>CAWBQO010000004.1:0-79168 GCA_963790965.1 uncultured Bacteroidota bacterium | reverse complement strand
CCGAGACCCTTCAGCCCCTGCCCCCGCAGATGGTCTCCGTCCTCGAGTGGGAGCCGCGGTGAAAAGGGTTACGGCGTGGGTGCCCGTTCGGGACGATCAGTCCAGACCAAGCCGCGTGTTGAAGTCCACAAGGTTGAACGCGTGGACGTACTTCATAATCGACTGTTCGATGCGCCAAAGAACGAACTGGTCGGCGTTCCTGTGTTCCCGCACGTTGTGGTAGAGATCGGCACGAGCGCTTAGCACGTCGGCGTTGTTCCAGATGTAGCGGCTGCAAGTGCGTAGCAACCAGCGCTGCCGGCCCTCACTGAGGTCATTGAAGTTGCGGCCTCTTTCGTCCGCCTTAAGCCACTTCTGCCACCGATTGCTGTTCAGAACAGCCTCCCTCAGCGCCGACTCGAAGTGGGATTGCTTTCCAAGAAGGCCTTCCAGACGAACGAGGTCTTCAAGAGCGATGAACTCCTCTTCAGTAAACTCCGGCCCAACGTTCGCACCGCCCATGTGGCTCAGAGGATATTGGAACGGATTTTCCACGTAGTCCGAATAGTGGCCCTTGATCAGCGCCCCGTAGGGTTTGACGCGGCGAGTGA
Source organism: uncultured Bacteroidota bacterium (assembly GCA_963790965.1). GTDB lineage: Bacteria > Bacteroidota > Rhodothermia > Rhodothermales > DASSAV01 > CAWBQO01. The sequence goes on along the minus strand of CAWBQO010000004.1, from coordinate 78,578 downwards.
GCTGGGCCGCCACGTCGGGGTCGAAGAAGGTGGTGTCGAGGTCCGTTCCCACCTTTCCAACCACGAAACTCGGCCACGCACCGTCGAGATGGAGCGATCGAAGGCCGCCGTCCAGCCTCGAGAGGAAGCGCTCAAAGGTGCTCATGTCTGCAAGGCCGCCATGCACTTCCTCGGTGCCGACCTCGTAGCTGATCGGAGGCTTCTGTCCGTACTTGCGGTAAGCCTCGGCATGTTCAATCATGTCAAGGGTTCGCTCCACGACCCATTCTATCGGCATCGGCTCACCCTTGGCCAGGGAGCGATCAACCGTCGGGTCGATGTGAAGCAGCGCGTAACCGGCGTCGATGCACGCCTCGAGCGAGCGCTTCACCTCACCCATCGTCTCTTCGAGGGTGAACCCCGCGGTCGTATGATGGTCCTTCAGCCATGGCCCGCCATGGTCGAGGCAGGCGAGTGCGGGGGTTTGGAGTCCGATTCGCTCCGACTCCGCTCGCAGAAAGGCCGTGAACGATTCCGGCGTCCACCCGGTGTAGCTTCCTTCTCGGTCCACCTGGTTCAGCGTGGCGGCGAACAGCATCGGCGTGTTCGCCTCGCGCGCGACCTTCAGCGCCGCCCGGGTAACCGACTCCGAGTTCGGGCACACGGCCAGCAAGGTGACTCGTCCCGGATGATCGGCAATGAGCCGGTTGATCATCCATTTAATGAGTGGCAGGCCCTCCTTCACGGGGGCAGACCTGCTTTCAGCCGAGATCGCATTATGCATGGTAGCCTCCATAAGAATCATCGTTCGCCTTAGCGGAACCAAGCGGCGCATACGGGTAGAGGCGCACGCCCTGAACGGTGCGGGCGTAAAGCCCGCTGTCGGCCGTTGGATTGTCGACGTTGTAGCCCATCCCGTACGATGCGAAAAGTGCCAGCAATTGGCCAACGAGGACGGCGAGGGTGACCTGGTGCTGGGCAGGGATGCGGTACTCGTCGTCGGGATCGTAGCACAGGAGCGACAATCCGTCGGCGTTCTCCACGTCAGTCGGCCGGGCCGTCATGACCAGCGTCGTGGCCCCGAGTGCGGCGAAGGCTTCGCGGTACTGGTTGAGGACATCGAGTTCGTACCGGCGCGTGAAGGCGTCGGCAGAGAGGAAGAAGGAAACGAGGCTGCGCCCATTCACCGCGGAGACGGGACCGTGCCGGAAGGCAAGCGTGTCGTCGCTCTTAGCGATGAGGCGGCCGGCGGTCAGTTCCTGCACCTTCAGGGCCGATTCCGAGGCGGCTCCCAATAGATCACCGTTTCCGAGGAAGAACGCCCTGTCAAAGGCGTTGAGACTCGCGAGCGCATCGATTTCGTCCGAGTAGTGCCGGATGAACCGTTCTGCGGCTGCAGCCGTCCGGTCGATGATACCGACATAGGCATCTATGTTGTCGAGGTAAGCGATAGATTGCGCAGCCACGACCATATTCGTGTACGAACTGGTCATGGCGAGGCCGCGATCGTTGCAGGCCTCATCCAGCACGACAAGGTAGACGCTGTCCGCACTCCTCTGCGCCCGCTTTGCAAGCGCTCCGTCGGCATTGCAGGTGATGACCACGTGCCGGATACGGCTCGCCTGGTGCTCAAGGGCGAGATCGAGGGCGGCGAGGCTCTCGGGGCTGTTTCCTGAACGGGCAAAATGCACCATGATCCGGGGCTGAATACCGGCGAAGAACGTGCCCGGATTAGCCGTGATGCGCGTCGTCGGCCATGATATAACGGCCGTATTCAGTCGCTCCCGAAAAAGATCAGCCACCGACTGGCCGATGTAATCAGACGTCCCGGCACCGGTCAGAACGATTGTTGGTCGCGCGTCTCCGTCATAAAGATGCGTCGCGGAGAGAAACGTTTTCAGCGCGGCGGCACGCTCGCGCATCGACCGAGCGGTTCGCCGCCAGAGGAACGGCTGTTGCGCAATTTCCTGCGGCGTGTGCTCGATACCATCGCGTCCTTCGAGATTCTGGAGAAGGCTGCCGAGCGCGTTTTTAACCGGGCTGAGCGCGTTCAGGTACTCGGCCAAGGCCGAATCACCTTTGTTCATGGTGTCCATCATAGAAGAGTCCTCGACCTGATCGTCAGGTCACTCGGCTAACGTGCGTTGTTCCGCATCAACTGCGGCAAAGTGAGGGTGCTGCGTCCACGGCCTTGCGCCGGCATTCGCATCGCGTATTCTCCGGAAATGGTCCGACGCTGTGGTTTCAGCAAATAGGCGCATGGCGTTCTCGTCCGGGAAATAGTCTACGGCGTGCTTCCATACGGATCGGCCGCAAAGAAAGCCGCTTGCACCGGCTTTGTTGGCAAGACGAACGTTCTCCACGAACTCGCCCGGGTCGACGCCCGCGCTAAGAATCACCCACGGCACCCGCGAGGTTTCGTCCAGACGCCGGCAGTTTGCCTCCGTCTCTGCGAGTGTGTGAACCACTTCTCCGGCCGCGAAGGGGCGGTCTTGAAAGGCGTCCACGTACTTGAGGTGGCCCGGGAACTCGAGCTTGAGGAGGTCGACCCGGAAACGATCTTCGGAAAAGCGCCGGGCGGCGTCGATCACGATCTCCGGCTTGACGCGGGCATACTCGGCCGACGCCGCGCGTTGCCCGGCCAGCGGATACGTGACAATCTCGAGCACGAAAGGCAGCCCTTCTCGCTCACATTCTTCTCCGACTTGTTCAACAATCTCGTCCTGGTGGCGCTGCGTGGTCTCGGAAGCGTCATGACGGTGCCAGAGGAGGAGTTTGACGGCGTCGGCACCAGCCTCACCAATGCGCCTCGGGCTCCAACCTTCAATAAGGGTGGAAAGGCGTTCGGCTTCTCCGGTCGCCTCGTAGCCCGTCACCTCGACGGCCAGAAGAAGGCCGACGTGCGGGGGAATGGAAGCAGGAGAAGCGGGATAGCCGTGCAGCGGGTCGGTGAGAACCGCGGTCGCCAGCGGTGCCACGGCCGTCGTCACGACACGTTTGAGGGATTCAAGCGCCTCGCCCGGAACTTGTTCGGGCGGAACGCCGATCTTTGCGCCGATCATCTTGCGAAGCGATCCCCGCTGGTCGATGGCAAGCATCGAGAAGCGATGGGAAGCGTCGCTGAGGCGAAGGAGGCGGCGGTATTTTCCGGCTGAACGCACAACGTCAGCCCTGTTGTCTACACTTGTCATCCGTGAGAGTCGTTAGCTTCCAGAGAGGGGGGAGCGTTTAAAAGGCTGTCGAAATATCAGAAAGCACAGTATGTAACTGACACTATGGATCAAAGTACCAACGCATCGTCCCCCTTCCGGGGGATCACGGGGGTGTTAGGCGGCATTCCAGTCGCGTACAAAGCCCTGTAAAACTGTGATGTACCCCATCGATAGAAAATTCGCAGTCTCTTAAACTTTGTGAGTGGAGGTGACGTCGGCGAGCGGACGCATTTTCTCGTCAAACTCGCGGTAGCGGTCACGTTCGCGGAAGGCCGTCGTTCCACCGGCGCTCGTGGTCGAAAAGGCGGCCGAGAGAGTGCCGGCGGTAAGACAGCCGGCGAGGTCGGCACCACGAACGTACTGCGAAAGGAACCCGGCGTTAAAGCTGTCGCCCGCGCCGACGGCGTCGACGGGCGTGACCGGAAGCGCGCCGACGTGGAACTGCTCGTCACCGCGACGAGCGACAACGCCGTCCTTGCCACAAGTGACGACCACGATACCCACGTGCTTCGCCAGCTTTTCAATGGCCATCTGAAGATCGTCCTCACGGGCAATGAGTTTGGCTTCGGCATCATTGGGCAAGAAGACATCCACGTAGGGAAAGACGGCGTAAATGTCATCGCCCCAAGCTTCATCCGGATCCCAGTTGGTATCGAACGAGGTCGAAAGGCCGGCTTTCTTCGCGGTGCGGTATAGATCCGGCACGGACGGCCGGAGGGCAGGCTGTAGGTAATAGGATGAGAGGTGCAGGTGGCGCGCCGACGTGATCCAGTCGAGCGGAAGTTGCTCAAAGGTAAAAGTGGACATTGCGCCGGGGTAGGTCAACATACCGCGATCACCCGCGAACGTGTAGATCACGGTGAGGCCGGTGGCCTCGTCAGCATTTCGCGTCAAGTGGCTCACGTCCACGCCGGCCTCGATGAGCGCGTTCCGCACAAAGTCGCCGAAAGCGTCCTCTCCAATGCAGCCGGCGAATCCAACTGAAAGCCCAAGACGGGCGGCATTAGCAGCGAGAATGGCAGAGGAACTGCCAAGCGTGAGCGTCAGGCCACGCGCGATGCGCTCCTTTGCAAGAGCCGGCGCTTCGTTTAGCCGCTCCAAGATCAGATCCACGTTCAGTTCGCCAACCACCACGAGATCCGGCGTGGCGGCTTCGGAGTTGTCTACCTGCGCTTCTGGCATGTTATGTCGGACCGGGAGTCGTGTAATTGTTCGAATAAGCCCCTCCGCAGCGCCGCGCAGGGCCGTTTTTCTCGTCCCATAGATCATACCTAATTCCGCGACCAAACGCAAGAGCAAGAGCAAGAATAAGTAAGGAATAGAAAGCGAAAAATAAGATAACGAAATACGTTCTTCCCATGGACGGAGCGCATCGTTCGTGAGGATGATCGTTGGCTTGCGGTAGAGAGAAGGGCGCTGTTACTGCGCGCTCGTGACGGCGAAATCGTCCGCACCCAGCGTCAGGCGAAGCGTCCGGTGAGCGCGGGAGCGAGAACCGCCGCGGAGCTTCGCGCAACAGCTTCGCGGCACCCAGGCGGCAGCTCGGAACTCTATCGGTCGTTACATTGAGCATGGTGTCTATCTGTCTGTATTTGCATAGCATAACTGTTCCCCATAACTGTTATTATCGGTTGTTTTATGGTAGGCGATCTACCGTTGGAATGGCGAGACGCGCGGCAGATTCGTCTCGCCTCGCCTGTTATCGGCTCAGAGCCGCGAGGCCGCTGAGATCTCCCGTTCAGGGCGCGGCGCGTATTCCGTCAATCGTTTAGACGGCGGATGGAAGCTCGCGCAACGGCCGGTCGGCTCAGGTTGCCCCCGGCCGGTACCATCTTCGCCCAGCACTCTCGGACGATTCTCAACCGAAGAAGGCGCGCCTGTGGACGAAGGCGCTCGGAAGCCGGTGCGCGGCGATTGTTACGAAGCGGCTCAACCGTGCCGCGCTTATGAAGACACACGAAATGGGCACATTCGCCATTTTACAAAGTCCGGCGGCAGGCGTAGTTTAATCTTCGGAAGGTGCCCGTAGAAGGTGTCCTTCCTCGCCGGTTCCAGTTCGCACCCAAGAATCTCCTATCTCCATGGCCCAGCACCCACTCGCCGGACGGCCCGCGCCGCCTGAGATGCTCGTTAACGTCCCTCGCCTGCTTTCCGAGTACTACATCCGGCAGCCGGATCCAAGCAATGTACTCCAGCAGGTCTCCTTCGGCACGTCGGGCCACCGCGGCACCTCGCTTGACGGCAGCTTCAACGAGGCGCACATCCTCGCCGTCACGCAGGCACTTTGCGAATATCGCCGGGCGGGCGGCATCGACGGACCGCTGTTTCTTGGAATGGACACGCACGCGCTCTCTGAAGCCGCCCACTCGACGGCGCTCGAGGTATTCGCCGCCAACAACGTCGAGGTGCGTTACCAGAGCGGGCGCGGCTATACGCCCACGCCGTCCGTCTCGCACGCCATCCTCACCTACAATCACGGCCGCAAGGAGGGCCTCGCGGACGGCGTCGTTATTACGCCTTCACATAACCCACCCGAGGACGGCGGCTACAAGTACAACCCGCCGAGCGGCGGCCCGGCGGGCACCTCAGAGACCTCCCAGATCCAGGCGCGCGCCAACGAGATCCTGCGGAATGGTCTCCGGGACGTGAAGCGCGTCCCGTTCAAAAAGGCACTCCGGGCCGAGACGACGCGCGAGCACGACTTTATCATGCCCTACGTGCGCGACCTCACGGCTGTCGTGGACATGGACGCCATCCGCGCGAGCGGGCTGCGCATCGGTGTCGATCCGATGGGCGGCGCGGGTGTCCACTACTGGGAGCCCATTGCCGAGACATACGGCCTTAACCTCGATGTCGTTAATCCGCGCGTCGATCCCACCTTCTCCTTCATGCGCGTCGACAAGGACGGCAAGATCCGAATGGATTGCTCGTCGGCGGCGGCCATGGCCGGACTGATCGAGCTGAAAGACCGCTTCGACATCGCCTTCGGCAACGATCCCGATTTCGACCGCCACGGCATCGTGACGCCGAGCGCCGGATTGATGAACCCGAATCATTACCTTGCCGTGGCGGTGGATTACCTGTTCCGCCACCGGGAGGGCTGGCCCTCGGGCGCCGCCGTGGGCAAGACGCTCGTCTCGAGTTCCATGATCGACCGGGTCGCGGCTCGGCTTGGACGCCGCCTCGCCGAGGTGCCCGTCGGCTTCAAGTGGTTTGTCGAGGGCCTCGTGGACGGCTCGTATGGCTTTGGGGGCGAAGAGAGCGCCGGGGCCTCGTTCCTCAGGCGTAACGGCACGGTGTGGACGACTGACAAGGACGGCATCATCATGGACCTGCTCGCCGCCGAGATCACTGCCAAGACGAATCACGATCCGGGCGAACACTACCGAGATCTGGAGGAGGCGTTTGGTAGCCCGGTCTATGAGCGCACGGACGCTCCCGCAACCCGCGCGCAGAAAGAAGTTCTGAAGGGCCTTTCGCCGGACGACGTTGAGGCGGACACGCTCGCCGGCGAGCGCATCACGGCCAAGCTGACCCGCGCGCCCGGCAACGACGCGCCGATAGGCGGCCTCAAGGTGGTGACGGAGAACGGCTGGTTCGCCGCACGCCCGTCCGGCACCGAAGACATCTATAAGATCTACGCAGAGAGCTTCAAGGGGGCGGAGCACCTCCGCGCCATCCAGAAAGAAGCCGTCGCCATCGTGGGGGCGACGTTCCTGCGCGCCGGTCTTTAAGGCAGTTCGCTTCTCGCGCGGACGTTGCTAACAGGCTGTTGTTTCATTTCGAACAAGCTGTGACGGCAGATACGTGTCAAACTTGCTTAAAAGGACTCTGAGCAGTCCGGAAGGGTAGATCCTTCGCTGCGCTCAGGATGACGGGCGGGGCGTTGTTGTTCTTCTCCGGGGCGGCGGGCTGGCGGGGGTGCGTGGTTGCCCCTTGAGGAGGTCCCTCCGCGCGGCGGCGGATGAGGTGGGTTCATGATGAGGGTTGGTGGCGCCGCCTTGGTCGGGATGACAGTCTGGGAGGCAGATGCCTTATAGGGACTGATGATTTAGACGCAGAGGCGCAGAGGCGCGGAGATTTTGATGCCGTGACGTTCGCGGCATTCGCCCGGATGCCTGTAGGGGCACGATAGTTCGTGCCCCTACGTTCATCTTTCGGCTTTTTGCGAAAAGATGCTTCCTGTTCACTTCCCTTCTCTCAGCGCCGCGAAACCTAAAGGGTTAAACACCCGCGCCTTTACCTCATCAGGAACGGAGCTTTGAGGCGAATTTGACGAGCCGCTGCGCCTGGTGCCGGATAGCCGCCTCTTCCTCGGCGGTCAGGTCGGAATCGCCGGCCGTGACACTCACACCGTAGGGATTACCTCCGGCCGCATAAACTTCGCTGCCGGTGTATCCGGGCGGAACGAGCACGCAGCCCCAGTGCATGGCCGTGTAGTAGAGCGTCTGCAAGGTCGTTTCCTGCCCTCCATGCGCGTTCTGCGCGCTGGTCATGGCCGAGAACGCCTTATCGGACAGCTTCCCCTGCTGCCAGATAGGGCCGAGCGTGTCAATGAACGACCGCATCTGACTCGTCGCGCCACCGTAGCGCGTCGGCGAGGAGAAGAGGTAGGCATCCGCCCACTCCATATCCGCCGGGGTGACCTCCGGCACATCGGAGGTCTTTTCCTGATGATCCTTCCATGCCGCCTGCGCGTCGACGACGCCCTGCGGGGCCGTCTCGCGAACCTTGCGCAGGCGCACTTCCGCGCCCGCCGCAGACGCCGCCTCGGCCGCCACGCTCGCCATGCGATGATTGTGACCGTAGGTCGAGTAGTAAACGATGGTCAGTTTGACAGCAGACATGATGTTCTACCAGAATTGAGAGAGTTAAACAGTGTACAATCAGGCGGTAAACCGACTACGATCCTGCGACGGCTTCAACGTCGAGAACGAGCTGGACGGTATTGCCCACGGACGGCACGCCGCTCGGCATATCGCTTCCCCAGGTGATGCCGAAATCACGCCGATCTATTTCCGTCGTCGCGTGAAATCCGATGCGGGCACCCTGATCCGTCGTGATCGGCCCGGCCGCTTCCACATCGAACGCCACCGGCTTCGTGTTGCCTTTCATCGTGAGATTGCCGAGAAGGCGAAATGAAGTCGGGCCGGTAGGCTGCACGCTCGTTGACGTGAACGTCATCTCCGGGTAGCTCTCGACATCAAAGAAATCGGCGGACCGGAGGTGATTGTCGCGCCGTTCCACATCGGTATCGATGCTGGTCGTTTTGACGGTCACGTCGGCCCTGGTCGCGGAGAGATTGTTCGGGTCAAACGTGATCGTCCCGGCAAACTCGTCGAACTCACCTTCAACGAAGGCAATGCCCATGTGCCGAATCCGAAACCCGACAGTCGTATGCGCCGGATCAATCGTGTACATCGCGGCCTCTTCTACAACCGCGGATGTTGGACCGGGAGTTCCGTCAGGACCCGATGCGGCGAAGGCCGGACCGGCCGAGAGGATGATTCCGAAAATGAGAGCAAGAAGGGTCGTTTTCATGTGCTTTTGGGATGTGAGTGATTGAACGAGAAAGAGAAACGTCAGCGGGTGCTGCGAAGGCCGTCGACGCTCCACGCGCCCGCCCCTGCAGCGGCGAGGAAAGCAAAGACCAGCGCATAGATGAGCGCCAACTCACCGCCGTTTTGAACGGGCACGAAACCCTGCGGCGCGTGCGCAATGCCATAGGCAATCACCATCAGCAGCGCAAGCAGTGCGGCCACAGGGCGCGTGAGGAGGCCAAGAACGATGAGCGCTCCGCCAAAGAACTCCAGCACGCCGGCAAACCCGAGTTGTGACAAAAGCTCGACTGGCGCTCCGGAACCGCCTGCTCCTCCGAGAAGACCGAACAGTTTCTGTGCGCCGTGTTGCATAAACAGCAGCCCCGCGCCAATGCGAAGCACCGCAAGCGCGCCCCAGGTGAGGGTCGCCGTCGAAAGCGCCGCGGTGCGCGAGGGTGAGTCAGTTGTTTGCGCCATCATTTCTCCTGAGTTTAAATGGGGTGATCAGACGTGTGTTGTGCCTCTATCGCCGGTCGCGGACCTGAACGAGAAGGTCGATAAGGACGCGAAGCTTTTCTTCGCCAAGCCGCCCTACCTGTTCGCTATGAAGCCGCGTAAGTACCTCGTCGAGGCGCGCGAGGAGGCTGCGCCCCTCTTCGGTGATCCAGGTCTTGACTTGCCGCCGGTCCTCTGAATCCCGCTCCCGCCGCACAAGCTTCGAGTCTTCAAGTCGGTCGAGAAGCCGTGTCGTGTCCGGCATGGGCGTAATCAGCCGGTCGGCCACTTCAAACCGGCACAATCCTTCCGGATCGGAACCGCGCAAAATGCGCAAGACATTGTACTGCGTCGGCGTCAGGCCATAGGGTTTAAGCGTCTCCGCCAGTTCATTATCCAGCACCGCAGCCGTTCGCGCGATGCTAAGAGCCGCTTCCGCCTCCAGACTAACGAAAGGCTTCCGCTGGCGAATTTCTACCTGAAGACTCATGAATGAGAATGCCCCTGTCCATATCTGTGTTAATAACACGTGTTATGAACACGCATAGGCAAGCGCGGTTCCCGCGGGTGGACGGAGCACTTTTCAGCGAGCCGAAACCGGCCTCTTACGGCAGCACGTGCATGGGCGCGGAGCGGCGACCTTCGTCCGAGGTGAGGACGTAAAGGTAAACCCCTGCCGCGAGCCCGGAGGCGTCGATCCGTACGGTGTGTTCGCCGGACGCAAAGGTGCCGTCAGCAGCGGTCTGGATGTGGCGGCCGAGCAGGTCGTACACGTCGAGTCGGGCGTAGCCGGCCGCGGGCAAACCAAAGACGACGGTCGTCGCGCCACGGAACGGATTCGGGAAGTTCGGCTCGAGCACCAAGGTATCCCAGGGCGCTGGTTGCTCCGATGCCGTTTCCTGCTTGAGCGCCACTGCGAGGCTGCGTAGCCGGGCCCCCGGCCGCTCCGGCACGACGCGAAGCACATGTTGCCCCGCAGAAAGGCCAATGTTGGCAGCGGTGGACGTTGTATACGGACGCTCCCCCGAGGGCGGATTGAGGCGGTAGAAACGGGCCAGCGGTTCGCCGTCAATCTCCAGCGTCACACGGTCGTTGAAGACCACCGGGGCTGCCGTCAACTCCAGGTCGTAGAGGCCGGTCTTCGCGACATCTACCGTGTACTTGAGCCACTCCCCTTCCTCAACGAAGGCAACGTCCGGCATCGCCCCTTCATCAAGCGCCGGCAGCAGATCCACGCCTTCCGTCTTGCGGTACGTGTTGCCCTCGGCGTTCCCCATATTCACGATCGGGGATGAATCGTAATACGCTACGTTCTGCCCTCCCCAATCATAATCAGCGAAATTGAGCGTTCCGGGCAGCGGAATCGCCACATCATGGAAGGGCCGGTGCGAACAGCCGGAGCCAACTACGAGCCACGTACTATCGCTGAGCGCTGAAATGCCGCCGTCGTTGTCTTCGGCCTGCACGCGGACGCTGTGGCACCCGTCCGTAGGCGTGGTCCAGGCGATGCTGAACGGCTCATCGTCATCGGTGGCGATGAGGGTGTCGCCGGAGAAGAAGTGTACGCGAACGACCCCGCCGTCCTCGTCGGAAACATCTGCAGCAAGAACGATCGGCGTGAGCGCAGGAAGCGAGTCGGGCAGCGCCTGCAGCGAGGCGCTGGGAGCCTGATTCAGGTCCTGATAAACCCGCACGTAATCGACGAGCAGCGAAGCCTCTGTAAAGCCCGCCGGAGGAAGCTTGTAGTCGATGTATTGCCCGCCAACGGCGAGGTTGAGGATGATATAGAAAGGCTTGTTGAACGGGTATAGCTCGGCTCCGAGTCGCTGTGGCGTAATGGAATGGAAGAAGGTGCTGTCGGCAAACCAACGCACGCCGGTTTCGTCCCACTCCACCCCGAACGTGTGGTAGTCATCGGAGAAAGTGCCCTCGGGTAGAACGAATGCACCCCCGATAGAGCGCCGGTCCGAGAGCGCATTGCCGGACCCCGGGTATTCGCAGCAACTGTAGTGAATCGTTCCATGAACCTGGCCGGGGTCGTGGCTTCGCCACTCCATCATGTCGATTTCACCACTATACGGCCAGGGTCCATATGGGTTTAGCGCAGGCATAAGCCAGAGAGCGGGCCAGAAGCCGTCCCCGGCGGGCGGCATCTTTGCGCGAACCTCAAAGCGCCCGTACTTCCACGCCTTTCCCGCCCCTCGCGCACCGTGGTAGGGCCAGCTCTCCAGCCGCGCGGACGTGTACTTGCGTCCGGCGAAATCCTGCCGCTTTGCTGTCAGGTACAACACACCATCGCTCACAGAAGCATTCTCCTTGCGGTAGTACTGCGCCTCGCCGTTGTAAGCGGTGCCGATCCATGGAGACCAGGTTGTCCAGTCGACGCTCGTCCCATCGAAGTTGTCCTCCCAGACGAGTTCATATCGCTGCGCGTGCGTCGCGGGGGGGGCCAGCACGCTCGTAGCGGCCGCGAATAACAGGATCGCCGGGATGGTTCTTTCGATGTTCATGCTGCGACGAATCTGCTTTGATGGTACTGAGATGGTGCCATGCCCGCCGGCGGACACTCACCGAATTACCGTGAACTGGCCTGTTCGTGATTGGGTGCCTGCACGCACCGTATACAGGTACACGCCCGCGCTCATGTCCGCTGCGTCGACGCGAACTTCCTGCTGTCCGGCCTCGCGGAAACCCAGGTCGCGCGTGAGCACCTTCCGTCCGAGCAGATCGAAGATATCGACCCGAACCGGCATTGGAGTCGGCAAGGAGAAAGACAGGGTGGTGGCCGCGCGGAAAGGGTTCGGGTAGTTGTCGTGGAGGACGAATGCCGACGGGTACTCCGCTTTGGCTTCAGCGGCGGTTCCGCTCATCTCATAAACGCGCACCCAGTCCACGAACACCGAGGCGGGGAATGCCGCATCCGGACCGATAGCCCCGCCATAAGTGCCGTTTCCTCCAACGCCGGAGCTGAGGATGACGTAGAATTCATGCTCAAACGGATGCCACTCTTCAAAGTGGTTGGAGAACTCGGAGTAAGCCACACGGCGGCCGGCGATGGTCCGAATGCTCTTTTCATCCTGCCCGTTCGCGGATGCCGCCCCTCCGTCCTTGAAGAAGTGCCGGTGGTAGACGTTCTCGTCAACGACAAAGTCCATGTGGTCTTCGTACCAGTCTATGCCGTACACATGCCACCCCGATACGGCCGCCCTTGGATCGTTCGGATCGACGGCACCGGTGTTCATCTCCGCCTCAAGACTCCCGCTGGCCCACCGCGTGGACATGCTGCCGTCCACCGCCGCGCGCGCGTCGAGCGTGCTGTTCTCGGCGGAGGAAGCGCTCGCGGGCCGGTTCAGCGCGAGGTTCGTGCCGTCTGCACCGTACGCTCCAAACTCCCACAAAGAGTAGCCCCACTGCGTGCCGCGCTGCGTGGCATAGACGCGCACGTAGCGGCCGGTGCCGGAAAGACCGGTCAGATTGTCCGTGCCGCCGTTGCCGGTCAGCGTGCTGTACAGATCGGTCCAGGTCTCGGCATCATCGGAGATCTGCACCTTGTATGCGCGGGCGTAGGCCGTCTCCCAGTTCAGCAGAACGCGCGTCACTTCGCGCGTGGCCCCGAGATCGACCTGAATCCACTGCGGAACGTCGCTCGGCACTTGCTCCGTCTCGAAGCTGTAGTAGGCCCCCTGGTGCCAGTGATTGTCCGTCTGCCAGCCGTTGTTTGCCCAGCGGAGCGCATAATGAACGCTGCCAAGGTTTGTGTACGCAAACAGGCCATTGTACTCCATTATGTCGATCTCCCCGCCCTGCGGCCAGGAGAGGTGCGACTGACCCGGCGGCGTCTCGTTCGGCATGGCCCAGAAAGCAAAACCCTGACCTTCGTATCGCACGTCGCGCGGCCAGACCCGAGCGCGAAGCTGATGCCCCGGCCCCCACGCCGCTTTACCGGCGGTGTTGATGCGCCCGCTCGTGTACTGCCGCGTTCCGACTCCCGGCACCTGATACGTCTCCTTTCGGGTAACGATAGCGAGCGCGCCGCCGTCCGCGCCGGCCACTTCCTGCACGATCCGCACGTTCTCCGGCCTACTCGTCGCCGCATCCCGCTGCCCGGTGCCCCAGTCGCCGTTCGTGCCGGCACCGACCTCATAATTCCACTTCGACTGGTCGAGCGCCGCCCCGTTGAACTCGTCTGACCACACGAGCTTCTGCGCCGAAGCCGGTCCGGCGATCAGCAGCGCGACTTGTACTAAAAGGAGAGCGCCGAGGCACCGGGTTACAAAAGTCATGATGTCGTCGTTGGTTAAAAACAACGCCCGTTGTTAGTCGACGACTCGGAAGGATGCCCGGAGCGCCGACTGCGAATCTCCGCCGATCCAGACGTGGAAGGCACCCGGCTCCGTGACGCGTTCGAGGTCGCGGTTGTAGAAGGCGAGATCATCTCCCTTGAGGTTGAACGTGACCGTGCGGGTCTGCCCCGGCTCCAAACGGATGCGCTCGAAGCCTTTCAGCTCCTTGACGGGCCGCGTGAGGCTACCCACGAGATCGCGGGTGTAGAGCTGAACGACCTCATCGCCGGCAACGCTGCCCGTGTTCGTCACGTCGACGGAGGCCGACAGCTGCCCGTCCGGCCGCATGGTTTCAGCCGATAGACGCAGGTTGCTGTACGAAAACGTCGTGTACGAAAGTCCGAAGCCGAATGGAAACAGCGGCTGCGAACCCGCGTCGAGATAGTACGAAGAGTTGCCGAGCGAGGTCTGGTCGGCCTCCGGCGGGATCCTGTCCAGCGTGACCGGGTCGGCGGGCGCGGGCCGGCCGGTGTTCTTTTGAGCGAGATAGATCGGCACCTGTCCGACCATGTTCGGCAATGTTATCGGCAGCTTGCCCGACGGCGCTTCCCGCCCGAAGAGCAGGTCCGCGAGCGCGGGGCCGCCCATCGTTCCTGGATGCCAGGCGTAAAGAACGGCCGCGGAGCGTGCGGTCGCCTCCGAGATAACGAGCGGCCTGCCTGCCATGACCACGAACACTACCGGCGTCCCCGTCTCCGCAATGGCGGCGACGAGTTCGTCCTGCGCGCCCGGCAAACTGATGTCCGCCCGCGAATGCGCCTCGCCGGAGAGAATGGATTCCTCTCCCACGACAACAACGGCGACATCGGCGGCACGCGCCGCTTCAACGGCCTCGGCGAAGCCGCTCTGATCCTCGGTGCGAGAGAGCGCCAGGCCCGGCGCGAAGCGCACGCGATCCGATCCGAGTTCCTCGCGCAGCGCAGCAAGCGGCGTTACGGTATCCTCTTTCTTGCCGTCGAAAACCCACGTGCCCATCTGGTCGTGCGGCGCGTCGGCAAGTGGGCCGATGAGCGCTACCGTACCCGCGCCGGAGCGCAGTGGCAAGACGCCGTCGTTCTTGAGGAGCACCATGCTCTGCCGTGCGGTCTTGCGCGCGGCATCGAGGTGATCGGGAGCAAGGAGTTTGGGAAAATCGGCCGGCGTGACGTACGGATCGTCGAAAAGCCCGAGCATCATTTTCACGCGCAGAATACGCCGCACGGCATCGTCGATCCGGGCTTGGGAGACCGCGCCTGAAGCTACGAGATCGGCCATGTGGTCGACGTAGGAAGCGCTCGACATTTCCATATCGATACCGGCGTTAACGGCCACTTCCGCCGCCTGCTTTGCGTCCTCGACATACCCGTGCGCGATCATTTCCGTAATCGATCCCCAATCGCTCACGACGAAGCCGTTAAAGCCCCATTCGCCTTTCAGTATATCCGAGATGAGGTGTTCGTGCCCGGAAGCCGGAATGCCGTTGATCTCGTTGAATGCCGTCATGAACGTCGCCGCACCAGCCTCTTCCGCCGCCTTGAAGGGGGCCAGGTAAATGCCGCGCAGCGACGGCTCATCGATCACGGTCGTGTTGTAGTCGCGTCCTCCTTCGGCCGCGCCGTAGCCGGCGAAGTGCTTGGCCGAAGCCGCGATGCGCCCCGGCTCTGAGAGGTCACTCCCCTGGAACCCGCGCACCATGGCCGCGCCGAGCACGGATGCGAGGTACGGCTCTTCGCCGAGGCTCTCGGCAATGCGGCCCCACCGGGCGTCGCGACTCACGTCGATCATCGGTGCGAACGTCCAGTCCACGCCCTGCGAGGCCGCTTCGACGGCGGCAACGTGCGCGCCCTCTTCAACAAGCGCCTCGTTCCAAGTGGCAGCCTGCCCCAGCGGGATCGGGAAAACGGTACGGAAGCCGTGGATCACGTCGCGCCCGTTGATGAGCGGAATGCCAAGGCGACTTTCCTCAACCGCAACCCGCTGCATCTCGTTGACAACGTTCGGGTCGACTTCATTCAGCACGGAGCCGATCGCGCCGGACCGGATTGCGGCGAGCTGCCCATCCGGATCGTAGGCGTACGAACTCGTGCGCTGCGTCATTTGCCCGATCTTTTCGTCGAGCGTCATTCGCTCGATCAGAGCGTCAATTCGGGCTTCAACGGCGGGGTCCATCAATCGGGTCGGTTCGGGTTGCGCTTGCGCATGAATCAAGGTTGGAAACGTGAGGAACAGGCATGCCGCGCCAAGCAGTAGCCGGACAAAGGAAGGTTTCATGCAGGTAATTGAGCGGTATGACAGCAAGGAGTCAAGCGACGCGGACACGAAGGACCGGGCGTATCAGCCTCCCACCTTTTCGTACACGCGGACGTAGTCTACGAGCATCTGCGTTGGAAAGGCTTTGTCATCCACGCCACGCTGCCCGCCCCAATTACCACCGACGGCAGTATTCAGCACGAGGAAGAACGGCTGGTCGAACGGCCAATCATTGGATCCGTTACCCGTATTGTTGAACGTGAAGTATTTTTCGTCGTCCACGAAGAAGTCTATCCGGTCCTCAAACCACTCGATGGCGTACGTGTGGAAGCCCGTCGTGGCGGTCGGAACGCTGAGCTGGTCGCCCTTCTGCGTTCCTTGAATATGGTTGAACGACTGCGTGTGAACGGTCCCATGGACGACGTTCGGTTCGTAGCCCACGTGCTCCATGATGTCGATCTCGCCGCTGCGCGGCCAGCCGCCGTAAGCGCCGTCCTGCGAAAGCATCCAGATCGCGGGCCAGGTGCCGGTGCCGGAGGGAAGCTGCGCCCGCACCTCGATCCTGCCGTACTTCCAGGCGTGCTTGCCGGCCGTCTTTAGCCGCGCTGAACGGTATTCCTTGTAGTTTGGCCGCTCGACAAGAGAGGTGGTGATGACCAGATTGCCGCCCTCCATCCGGGCCGTCTCGGTGTTGTTGGCGTAGTAGGTCTGCAATTCGTTGTTGCCGAAACCGCTGTTTCCCGTGTCGTAGGTCCAATCAGCCGCGTTGGGCACACCCTCGCCGTTAAACTCGTCGTTCCAGACGAGCGTCCAGCCGGGAAGGTCGGGCACGTCGGCGGTGTCCGCAGGTGAGGCGCTGTCGCAGCCGGCTGCAGAGAGCGCGAGTGCGGCAGAAAGAATAAGCACGAATGAGGCGGAGAAGCCGCGTAGGTGGCGCATGTTGATATTGCTGTTTTAGCGATGGGTCCCTATCTCCCCTCATCGCAGAGCCGCCGGGTCACTCCTGCGGCAGCAGTTGATTAAAAGCGGTGGTGTCGACGGAGATCGTGGCCTCGGCGCGCAAGTCGCTCAAGAGCCGAAAAGTGTTGTACCGCGCCGCCGTTTCCGCCGCCGACATAGCGCCGTCTTCCGGAACCGTACGGCGAGCGTTCACCTGAAACACGTACCACGAATCGGGCGTGCCGGCGACCTCCACCTCGCCGAGCGCCGCGCCCTTTAGCGGCCCGGCCAACGCAGGTAAGCTCTGAACATCGGTTTCGGTAAACGCGCTGAACTTGATGTAATCGGAAGGCTTGCTAAGTCCCTCGCGCACGGCAAAGGCGTACTGGTTGGCAAGATCAAGGCTGCTTACGCGCACGATCCAGAAGTTGGCCAGCGTTCGACCACCCGACGACGCAGCTATGGTTCGGCGCACAGAGTCCGGGATCGGCGCGTTGACCGCGCCCGTCCTCAAGCTGTCGAGCATCCGCGCCGAAAGATTGAAAACGCGATCATACTGCTCGTTAAAGACGAGCCACGGCTCGGCGCCAAGTCCCTCTCGCCGCGCCCATTCAGCAAACACGCTGTACCGAAGGGCGCGCCCTACAGACGGAATCGTGCGGTTGAGCGCTTCTTCGAACGGCAGGTACGGAAGCCAGTCGAGATAATCCTGTGCGGTAAAGGTGCGCGTCTCGCCGTCGAGTTTGTAGGTCACGAGCGGCGTCTCGGGCGTAAGGCGGCTACGAAGCGGAGCCACCTCACTTTCCACGAGCGACACCGGCACGCGGCGCTCCGGAGAACGACTCTGCGCGAGGGCAACAAGGCCCCAGTAGACCTGCTCGATGCTGGCCGCATGGGTCTCGACTCCCAGCCGCTCCATTTCGCTGCGGATGAAGGCGTCCCCTTCGAGGTTCATCCGGCGCTGCCCGGCAAGGTAGGTCACCTTCTCTTTCTTCTGCCCAAAACCGTGCTCAGTAAGCAGCGGGTTCCGGGCGACATGATCCACACGAATGATGCTATATCCTTGCCGCGTCCGGATCGGCTCCGAGTACGCCCCCGGCTCCAACGCCCATGCCGCCTCGGCAAAGGCATCGTCGAGGTCGAAATACTCCACTTTGCCGAGCGATCCCGCCGACGAATCGTAGGCCGCCATTCCATATCGCTCGTTCGCGAGGTCAAGAAACGACTCGCCCTCCTGCAGCCGCCTGAAGTAGCGGTCGGCGTCCTCCTTCGAGGTGAAGAAAAGCTGACTGACGTACCGCTGCTCCTGCGTCCGCGCATAGGCAACCCGCGATTCGGCCTCCGACACCGCGCGGCTCGTATCTATGAAGTGCGCGTAGAAGTAGAGGTCGTTCAGTGCAAGGTCTTGCTGCATCCGGGCAAACTGGTGGTACGTCGCGTCTTCGTACCCGCGCCGCTCGGCTTCGCGCGCGAGCAACACCTGATCGATCAGGTTCTCGAGGTGTAGGTAGCGCTGCAGCGAGTCGTCGTTGGCACCCGTCGCGAGCAGGTGCTGGACGTACGAGCGCTCGTAGAACTCTCGGCTGATCTCGAAGCCGTTAACCTTTGCAATAACGGCTCCTTCATCGAACGGGTAGACCGGCTGCTTGTGGCAGCCTGCCACGGCCGTCAGGCTTACCGAGAACAGGACGGCCGCGAGAAACAAACGCAGCGCGTAGGTACATCTGTAGATACGAAACATGCGTCAGGTGCCGGAGGGGACAAGAACAGGGAGAAGGAGCCGGTATAGCCGGTAAACACAAAGGTTTACGTCGCTTACCCGTTCCCTCCGCCACCGTTCCGGCGTTTCGTGAGGCGGCAAAGAGCTAAAAGTACAGCCGCAGGTCGATCAGGGTCGTGTTGCCCAGGTACTCAAACGGTACGCGGGCCACGTCAAAGCCGACGCGCACCGGATCAAGCCCCGTCTCGATGCCAAAGCCATAGGAGGCATGCGCGGCAATCTCGTCGAGCGGGAAGTCGCGGTATCCGCCACGAAGGTTAAACGATGTGTTTCCAAGCATGAACCGCAGCTCCGATCCGAGATCGGCGTTCAAATACTGGTCGTTCGTCTGCTGCGACTCCGCCATCACTTCCCAGCGCACGAAGTTCGTGTTCACGACGGGCACCGCAACGCCGAACTTGAACGAGAGCGGCAGGCTCCACGTGTCGAGGCGGTAGCGAACGGGAATATTCTCGCTGCTGCCCGCGTTGCCGGGAATGGGGTCCACAAAGATCTCCGTGTTGATTCCGTCGAGGCTCATGCGGCCGCCGAAGTTCTGCATGGAAGCCGCGAGGCGCAGACCGTTGATGTACGGCGTGATGAGCACGAAGCCGATGTCGAGCGCAACGGTGCTGGCCCGCATGTCCCAGATCTTCTGCGAGATGTACTTGGCCGTGCCGCCGATGTAGAAGCGTTCGGTAAGCGGCTGCGCGTACGATAGGCCCACCATCATGTCCGTGGCACCGAAGCGCTCGCCGGTGCCGTACGGGTTGTCGATGTTCGTCACGTCCATCGTGCCGTAGTCGACCGCGCCGAAGGAGACGCCTATCAGGCGGTTGGCCATGACGGGCAGCGTAAACGCGACGGCGTTGTACGAGATGTCCGCCACCCACTGGTAGTTGGTGAAGAACAGCGAGGCGAACGGATTGCCCTCCTGGGGAATCGCCATGCCGGCGGGGTTCCAGAAGAGCGCGTCCGCGCCGCGTGCGCTCGCCACGTAAGCGTCGCCGAGGGCGCTGCCGCGTGCTCCCGTTCCAAGCGAAAGGAACGGGGCGGCGGTTGTGCCGACCTTGCGCTGCGCGAGCGCAGCGTCCGGCACGAGGAGCAAACAGGCGAGCGCGAAGGCCCAGAGAGGAAGGTATCTATGCTGCATGGGGGTACAACCTACTTGATAAGGGCCAGCTTGCCGGTTTTTTCTTCGCCGAGGTCGGGAGCCTCTACATGGTAGATATACACGCCGTAAGCCACATCCTGGTTATCGCGCGTGCGCAGGTCCCACTCCTCCATGCCGTCACTGCCGGCGGAATTGTGTTCGAGTTGCCGGATTAGCTCGCCGCGAAGGTTATAGATGCGGATAGTACATCGCTGCGGGAGACCGATGAACATGATCTTTCGGTCGCCGCGCGCCTGTGAGGTCGTCCTAAGCTCGAGTTCACTCGTGGCGATGTACGGGTTCGGTACCACGCCGATGCGGTCCATTTCCGCCCGGGCCAGGTCGTTATCGACATAGCCTGAGCCAAGTTCGAACCGGAACGTGTCGCCCGTGCGGAACGGCTTGCGATTGCTGATGCGGACCACGTTGCCCGCGCCCGGCGCGTCGCCTGCGCCGCTCGGCGCCAGGAAGCGCACCGCCCAGCGGTAGTAGAGCGTCCCGGTGGCACCGCCGCCGATTCGCTCGGCAATGATCAGTTCGTCGCCCGCGTCGAAGTCCTTGCTGTCGTTGATGTCGCGAACCAGCAGTTCCGCCCGGCGATTTTTCGAGACGTTCCACGCCTCGACATTGATCGAATCGCGGATTAGACCCGGACGAAAGAAGCGCGGCGGGAAGTAGACGTTGTTGTTGCTGAAGCGCAGCTCGTAGTCGTCCGGCGTGTAGAGCCACACGTCCGCGTCCTGCCCCTTCGTCACCTGGACGCGCCAGTCGGTCCCGTAATCGCTAAGCTCAGCGGCATTCTGCGCATACTGCACGTCGGGCGTGCCCTGGCCCTTTACCCAGCCCGTCCGGTCGGCAAACGGTTCGATAAGCTCATCGTTAAACATCTCGATGAAGAAGCCGTCGACGAGCGGCGTTGAGGCAGACATCGGCGTGCGGGGCAGGACGACCGTCCCTTCCGTAACATCGGTCACCATGTAGGAGCGCGTCAGGTATTCGCCCGTCTGCGCGTCCAGCGTCGAGTCGAAGAACGTGATCTCGTAGACGTTGTCGTACTTCGCCTCCTCGTCGATCACGACGCGCACATCGATGGAGCCGGTGCCATCGCCCGTGGTAACGCGCGAGAGGTCCTGATCCGTGCTGCTGTTGACGTACCCGGCCGTCCGGAACTGCGGCACAACAACCTGCGCGTTCTTGGACTTGCCGAGCGAGTTCGAGAACTCGTCCACGGAGAAGTTGAACACGTTCTCTTGCGGATCGATGATGACGTTACCGAGCGAGTCCATAACTCCCTGATCGTACGCGACGAGCGCGTAGTAGTACCGCACGCCGTTCTTCACGTCCTTGTCGACATAGAAGAACTGGAGACCGTTGTCAGTGCCGAGATTATAGACCGAAGTATTGTCCAGCACCGGGATGGTGCCACGGATGCCGTCGTTGAGGTCCCACTGAGCGATGGGCTTGTTGAACGTCGGGGTGCCGTTGGCGTCGGAGATGATGCGGGATTCCATCAGGAGCGGGTCGGTGCCCTTGTAAAGCTTGAAGCCCTCGAAATCGAACTCCTGGGTAAAGCGGTCGAAGCTCAGCAACGCGACCTGGTCCCAGCCAAGCAGCACTTCCCCGTCGCCCGGCACCGCCGTCAGCGTCGGGATGAACGGCGGCTGCGCAAAGTTGTAGTTTGCGTCGTAGATGTTCTGCACCGTCCGCCGATTCTTGTAGAAGTCGTCCCGGTTGGCACCGAACACCCACGCCAGCGAGAAGAAGTCCGTCTGCCCCGGCGCAAGGCGAACCGGCCCGGAGGTAAAGAGCAGGAACGGTTCCACGTCGGCAATGCGCTGCTCGGGTTTGGTGCCCAGCGGAAACTGCGAGAACAGCACGCGATCCCAGAGCCACGTGTCCGTCTTCAGGTTATTGCCGTTTTCGTAGAAGGGACGGGTGTTGAGGTCGAATCCCGTGAGTCCGATCTGATCCGATTCGGGGATGTCCAGCCGGTCGAAGTTCGGCTCTCCCGCGTCGGGACGGCCGTTGGCTTCGCCTTCGTCCGGATCGACGTACCCGAGGTCGTTCGGGCCGAGGCCGTCGCGCCCGGTATCGTTGAAGAGCAGTTCGCCCTCATCGTGGCGGCCGTTGTTGTTCTCGTCGAGAAAACCACGCCAGTTCATGTTCTCGTCGCCCGTCCACCAGTAGCCTTGTTGATAGGCGGCGGTTTCGGTAACGGGACCAAACGTCTGCTCGAAAAGCGCCACGTCGTAATTGCCCTGCACGTAGGCGAGAATCGCGTCTCGTCCTTCGATGAGCATTCCAGGCCCCGAGAACCGGTCTTCGTCGACGATGCCGTCCTCGTCATTGTCCATCCCGTCGTCGCGGTAGGCGGGGCTTTCGAGGAACGCAAACCCGGTGTACCCGATCTTGTAGACCTCACCGTTCGTTTTCACGCCCGTGCCACTCCTGTCCCATCCGTAAGCGATGTCGAGCTGCGGGTCGAAGGCGGCGATACCGTCGTTTTCCTGCTCGCCGAAGCCGTAGTCAATCAGGTTGGTGAAGTAGAGCGAGTCGTGATTCACCCGTCCGTCGTTGTTCACTTCATAGAGGAGGAACATGACGTCCTCGGCCAGGATGTTCGCCCACTGCAACAGGCGCACGCCGACGCGCAGCCCGAGGCCGCCCATGGTGGAATCCTGCGGATCGGGATAGAAGACGCCGTACGGGCTGTTGTTCAACCCGGTCTCGGGGTCGATGCGGTACTCGTAGTCTTGATGGTCATCCATCACGTAGTACGCTTCGAGGTCCGCGTTGAAGACGCCCTTGCCGAAAAGGCCATTCCACTTGCCCGCCCAGCCGGGATCGTCCGAGTAGTTTAAGCGGTCGGGCCAGAAGGCAGGCCATGTGGTCGGATCGTCGCTTTGCGCCGGCTGCGGCTCGTTGCGGCCCGTGACCGCGTCGCGGCGAATGGGATTGTGGAAGCCCGGAAGCGGAAGCCAGCCGTAGAGAAGGCCGTCCCGCGCGCCGACCGTCTTGCCGTTGTCGCGGTAGTTCAAAATGACCGGGTTGACCGTCGTATCGGTGCGGGCGTTCGGGAACAGCCCCGGATAGTCCAGCCGGTTGGCCGGAACGCGCCCCGCGACCATGAGCGCCACGCCGTCGATGTGGCGGTTGCCGGTTCCACGCGGCCAGACGCCCCACGGCGAATCGCTCCAGCGGGAAAGCTCGCCATGATTACGAAAGTTGGTTTCGATCAGGTTGCCATCGAGAACCCCTCGGGCCACGCGGTCGATCGTGCCCCGGTACTCGGGAGGAATGCTGGCAATCTGGGCGTTGCTGCGGAGCGCAGCGGCCGGCAGGAGTACCAGCAAAAGAAGGAGTTTCAGCCGTAGGTTCATGTCTCGCGTGCTGTACTAACTAAAAGCGGAAGTTGAGTCCGAGGGCAATCTGTCGTGGTGAACCGAAGAACCCCTGCTGCCAGAAGTACTCGTCGATGGTGTTCAGGCCCTGAATCGGCGTGTCGCGCACGCGCTCCATCGTCGGCGTCTCGGTGGCCGTGCCGGAGTCGGCGTAAACCGCCTGTTGCACCTGCGTGTCGAAGATGTTGTCGACCTGCAGGAAGAGCTGCGCGCCGTCAAACGGAATGAAGAACGGTTTGTAGTAGACGCGCAGGTCGCTCGTGAAGTAGGCCGGAGAGTCCACGTTGTTCGGGATGTTCGACATGACGCTCGAACGCACGCTCGTGTACGGCTGCCCGGTCTGGAACCGGTTGATGAGCGTTGCGCGAAGGTCCTTGTTGGGCGAGAGCGTTATGGTGGCGTTGGCCACGTGGCGGCGGTCCCACGTCAGGCGGGCCAGCGAGTAGGTCTCGTCGAGGCCCCGGCGCACGCGCAAGAACTGGTCGCCGGAAAGCGCGAACGATCCGTCGGCAAACTGCAACGTGTAGTCGAGCGTCCACGCAAGCGGACCGGCCTGGCGCTGGAAGAAGGCGAGCGTAAAGCCGCGCACGGTGCCGTAGTTCTTGTTGACCGAGCGGACGATGAAGTCGCCGGTAGTGGTCTGTTCGATCTCGTTGTAAAGCAGCTCGCGCACGTCGCGGCTGTAGAGCGTCAGCTCGACGCCGAGCGCGTCCGTCAGGCCCTGCTGCAGGCCCACTTCAAACGTGGAGGTGCTTTGCGGTTCGATGTCCGGGTTGCCGAGGCCGGTCGTTGACGAGGCGCGGTTGATGATGTAGTTCGGATTCGAGAAGATGTCCTGGTAGTTCGGCACCTGGAAGAACATGCCGTAGGAAAAGCGAATCACGCCGTTGGCCGAGATCGGGAAGGCCACACCGATACGCGGGCTGAGCTGGTACTTGGCCTTCGCCGGCGTGCGGTTGTAGACGGAATCCCCCACCACATCGAGACTCGGAAGGTAGAGCGGTTCGGGATTCGACCAGTTCAATGGGACATCGTAGCGCGCGTCGAAGCGGTCGAAGCGCAGTCCGGCGTTGATGATCAGGTGCTGCAGCTCGATCTTATCTTGAATGTAGGCCGAGAACTCGCGCGGGCTGACATTCAGCGTGTTGCGCCGCCAGTCGCCCACGGCCGGGATGGACGTTACCCACGCAAGCGGGCGCGACGTTACGGCATCGATGTCGGACACCGTGTGCTCGATCGGGAAGGCGTCGTTGTCGAGGCTATAGAACCGCGCCTGAACGCCCGTCTTGACCTGGTGAATACGGTTG
The DNA here is from genome assembly GCA_963790965.1 of uncultured Bacteroidota bacterium. GTDB lineage: Bacteria > Bacteroidota > Rhodothermia > Rhodothermales > DASSAV01 > CAWBQO01. Next base: position 54,221 of record CAWBQO010000004.1, on the reverse strand, counting down.
AGCTGCGACGACACGCTGGCCACGATGCTGTGCGAAGAAGTCGTGTTTGCCGCCTGATAGCGCTCATTGCCGCCGATCATGAAGGCGTACTGCCCCGTCTGCGAGTCGAACGTTCCCGGGACGAGCCGCGCATCGAGCGGGTCCTGGTAGAGGTAGGACTCGTAATCGTCCTGCTGATAGGCGTAAGAAATATCGACAAAGGTAGTCGGGGTCGCCACATACCGCAGGCCGGCGATATGGGTCATGTTGTTCGAGTAGTTCTTGTTGCGCCCGTCCGGAGCGTACTTGCGCGCGTGGCTGAAGCCGAGCCACTCGTTGTCCTGCAGAAACAGGTTGTAATCGAGCTTCAGGCGGGACGAGACATCCAGCGCGACTGCGGTATTCAGCGAAAGGCGCTTGGACGAGGCCATGCTTACAAAGTCGCCGCTTCCGGTGGACTCGATGATGTAGTCAGCTTGCGGATTCTCCGGATCGGCGTAGCCTCGCGGCGGCCGGTTGATGATGAACGCGGAATAGTCGCCCGGCTTGAAGAGATCGCGACCGAAGAAGTAGCCCTGGTCGTCGATGTAGCGCGCGTTGACGTTGATGCCGAGGCGGTTGCGGTAGAGCGGTCCGCCGAGACTTACGTTTGCCTCGGTGCGGGTAGGGCCGCCCGCAAGATCCATGAAGGAGTAGGACTTCGTCTCGAAATCCGAGTAGGCGAGCGCAGAGCCGGCCGGGGCCGTGCGGTCCAGAAAGTCCATCTTGCGGCCGCTGGCAAGGGCGCGCGCAAAAACGAGCGCCGAGCCGGACCACTTCGAGGGAGCGCCCTTCGTCTCGATGTTCACGACACCGGACGTGGCCTGGCCGTACTCGGCATTGAAGACGCCGGTGATGACTTCGAGCGAGGACACCATGTTCTGCTCGATCTCGAAGCCCGCCGTGTTCGTGTACGGATTGTTGATCGGTACGCCGTTAACGACGTAGGAAACCTCGTTTGTGCGGCCGCCACGGAAGTGCCCGTCGACGACGCCCGCCTGGAGGTTGATAATTTCTGAAAGGGACGTGACGGGCAGCGCTTCGATCTGCTCTTCGTCCACGTAGGCCGTTGTCGTCGTGCGGTCCTTCTGCACGATAGGCCGCTGCGCCACAACGACGACCTCTTCGCCCTGCACGACTTCCTCGCGCATGGTGGCGTCGATAGTGGTCGTCTGGTCGGGAACGACCTGGACGCCGGTCACGGTCAGGTCGGCGAAGCCGATAAAGCGGAAGTTCAGGGCGTAGGTACCCGGATCTACGCTAACGATCTGGTAGAACCCATCGGCGGCCGTGACCGTGCCGCGCTGGGTGCCTTCAATGACGACCTGAACGCCCGGCAGAGGCGCGCCAAAGTCGTCGATGACGTTACCTGAGATTTTCCCCTTGCTTTGCGCATGAACGAGGGAAGCCGGAAATGCAAAGCCGCTCAGGAGCAGGAGCAGGAAGAGGCGCTGATACCGCATAGGGAAAGGGCGAGGGAAAGGAGAATAAAGGGGGCCTTGCGGCCCCCTTATTCGTTCAGGCAATACTTACTTAACGAGCATCATCTGCCTGGTGGCCGTATGGTCACCGGCTTCGACGCGGTAGAAGTACGTACCCGCGGTGAGCGTGCGCGCGTCCATCGTGACGGTTACGCGGCCCGCTGCAAACTGCTGGCCCTGGAGGAGGGTCGCAACGCGGCGGCCGAGCACGTCATAGACGGTCAGCGTCACGTCCGAAGCCGTCGGAAGCTCGAAAGCAATCGTCGTGCTCGGGTTGAACGGGTTCGGGTAGTTCTGCAGCAGCTCGAACGTGCCGGGCACGTCGGCCGTCTCGTTGGCCACGATGATGCGGTCAAGGCCGACCACCGCCACGGCACCTACGTCATTAACAGTCGGCTCCGGCTCGTAGAAGCTCGCGTCCGGCTTGGTCGACCACCCGAGCGTCGTGCTCGCAATTTCCCACCAGTTGCCGTGATTCGGCTTAAAGTCATCGTCCTTATCGACCAGATTAATGGCGAAGGGGATGTACTTGATGCCGTCATCAGCGGGTGCCTCGAAAATGGCATCCACCGGGTTGCCGGAGGCATCCTTCGCCTGAAGCAGATCAGTAGCATCAATCGCAGCGAGGATCTTCCATCCGATCCGGGCACCGGATCCATCCAGGATATTCTCATACACGGGCGGAATCACGAGTTCGGTTGCCGAACTGTAGAAGTAGGTGGTATCTCCCTGCGTATCGTCGAGCTTCAATGCTTTTTCCGCCCACAAGCGAACGAGCACGTCCTCGATGTTGCCGGTGTTCTCTTCAGCCAGCGTCGTCACGTATGGCGTAAACGAGAGGAAGTAATCCGGCGTGGCTCCGCGCTTGCGGCCACCCTTGGAACCTTCCGTAAACGGCACATCGTAGGTGCCGAAGTAAAACTGCAGCTGATCGCGCAGATAGACGTTCCACGAGATCGTCGGATCCTGGAAGTCACCCATGTCGGCGTGCGCCCACGATTTGAATCCCGAAGCGCCGTCGTACTCGGGAGCGCGAACGGTCGTCAGGTACGGCGAATCGTCCATGACTTCGGCATAGATATAGAAGCTCGTGAAGTCGGCAGCCTTTTTATATGCCACCCAGACCTTCGCCGAAGCGTCCATCTCGCCGGTATACTCGCCGGGATAGTCGGTCGCCGTATTGCCCATGAGGACGAACGGCTTCATCACGTCCCCGTTAAATCCGTCCGCAGAGGCAACACCGGCCATGAGGTTGCTCTCGATGGTTGCGTGCTGCTCGTCCGTAAGCGCATAGATGTACGGAATCGGGCGGCCTTCCGTGGTGAGGCTTGCGGTCTCTATGGTCGCGTCGTTCGGGACGTAGCCAAACGTGTTGGCCGCAACGAGCGCATAGTAGTACGTCTGCGAGGCGTCGCTCGGGTGCGGAGAATAAACCGGATGCTCGTAGCTGAGATCTCCGTCGACGCCAAATCCGGCGAGCCAGCGCGCGTCGGGATCGTTCGGACCGGTGATCGGCTTGCTGCTCGTGTACAGGTTGTACGCGCCAATATCCGACGTCGGATCGTGCGTCCATGTGATATACGCCATGTCCCCGTCGGAGGTGACGTTCAGGTTCGGCAGCGGAGACTGCGCGGGCTGCGTGGCCACCGACATGTCGACCCCTGAGTTGCCGATGTACACGTTGTCGAGTAGCGGACCGGCACCTCCGTCTCCTTCGAAGGAAATACCGACGCGGCGAATGCGGTACCAGGTCATGTCCTTCCACTGCTCATGGCCGGGGCCGACGCTCACGGAACCGTTCCAGGGCGTGAAGTAGCCCCAGTTCAGCTTTGCCCGGCTCGGCATGAGTTCCGCGGGGATCGCCGTTCCGTCGGCGTACTTGCCGATCTTCGCCGAATCCTGAATGGCCTTCGTCTTGAAAGGAAGCGGAATTTCGAGGTGATGCCAGTTGCCGTCATAGAGCGAATCCGGCAGCCACCACGTAACGCCGAACGGCAGGTCGGAATCGGGATCCGAACTCACTGTTCCTGCAAAGTCGCGGATGGTAAGTGCCACGAGCTTCTGCGTGTTAGCCGGAACCTGGATGTCGAGGAAGAGCGAGTCGCCGTCGTCAATATTCTGCTCCATGTTGACGCCGGTCTCGTCCCAAGCGAAGCCCGCCTGACCCCAAGAGCCAACGCCGAGCTTGATCACCTTGTCACTGGCATCCTGCGGATTGTTCATGATGGTCCCGCCGATGACGTTCTGCACCTTCGTGTTGGTGCCATCGACGAAAAAGATAAAGTTATCTCCGAGGACCGGCGTCTCCGGGTCCGCGGGATAAGGGTAAACTGGTTCGACCTGCGCCATGGCGGCGGGGGCAACCAGCATCAGCGCGAGCATCGCGCTGAGGATCGTCACACTTCGCATAGGTGTAAAGGATCTGTGGTGAATAGGAAGAGCCGAGTTGACTCCTTTATGAACGCCGTGCCGGCGGCCGGCTCGGGGCCCGAAAGCGGTACCGAAAAAAGCGCAAAAAACAAGGCTGAACCTACGTTTCAAGCCTTTCTTCCGGCCGCTTGCCGGCTTCCGCTCCCCTCATTGAACCGCATCAAACAACCCGTGCCTGTGGGAATCCGAACGCATCGCGACGGCGTTTTCCCTGGCACCTGATATTTACGGCAATACTTATCGAAAAGCAAGGCCAATCGTGATCCCTGTTTCAATTCTTCTTACTTTGCGTAGGGGATGATCTGAGTGGATCTCAATACCCCCTTGCCCCGTACAGGCGTACGCCGCATTGCACCAAATGAAGCGCTTTAAGAATCTACCGGCAATGGCTGAGAAGAAGCTGACGATATCCGACATAGCCCGCCGTGCGGGCGTCTCGACGGGGACCGTATCGGCGGTGATCAACGAACGCAGCACGGTCCGGGACGAGACGCGCCGCCGGGTGCTTCGCGTCGTCGAGCAGGTCGGTTATCAGCCTTCGCCCGCCGCCCGGCACCTCGCCGGGATCCCCAACGACGGCAACACCGTCGAGCCGGGGATTGGCGTGGTTATCAAGGAGATGGAGAATCCCTACTTCTCCGAAGTTGCCGGTGCCGTGCAGAAGCGCATGGTCGATAGCAAGTTCCTCTCTTTCATCACCGCCTCGGAAGGAGATTCGGAAAACGAACGGACGCTCGTTTCGGCCATGCGCAACCGGTTTTTGAGCGGCATCATCATAGCGCCGGTGCTGCACGACAATGTCGACCTTTCGCAGCTCTTCCAGCTCAAGCGGAGCGAATATCCCCTGGTGCTTGTAGAGCGCGTGACGGGCCTGCAGGCGAGCGTCGTTAGCGTGGACAATGTGCGCGCCTTCCAGGCAGCCGTTCAGTACCTTTTCGACACGGGGCACGAACGGATCGTCCATTTTGCAGGTCCGATCTACTCGCAGCACAGCATCGACCGGGTGCTCGGCCTGGAGAAGGCGTTCAGCCAGTCTCACCTGCGTTTCAGCGATGACGTGATCGTGCCCACAGGGGCCCACCTGCGCGACGGCTACGACGCGGCCCTCTCCTACTTTCGCGAGCACCGATCGGATCATCCGACGGGCGTCGCGTGCTACAATGACATGGTGGCGCTCGGCGTCGTTCGCGCGCTCACGGAGCTTGGCATTCACGTGCCGGGAGACGTATCCGTCGTCGGCTTCGACGACATCCCGTTTGCCGCCTATGGTAGCGTGCCGCTTACGACGGTCCATGTGCCCAAGCGCGAGATCGGCACGACGGCCGCGGAGCTGCTGCTGCGGGCAATCGAAACAGGCGGGCGGGCACCCGTGGAGCAAGTGGTGTTGCAGGCCGAGCTGGTCGTCCGCGAATCCACCCGCGCGGTGAACTGAGAAGCTGTTTACCCTGGATATACCAGGCTGCCGGAGCAACCGTCGGCTTACGCAAGAAGGCGTTTACGTGAGATGCGCTACAAGTGCACGATGCACCGCGCTCCCTCACAATAACGTGTGCAGCGGATATTCACAGCCTAAAGCGCCCACAACTATCTCACCAGCGTCATCCTCCCGGTGACGCTCTCGCCGGAGGCCTCGATGCGGTATAGGTATACGCCGCTTGCCAGTGCCGTGCCCTCAAAAAGGGCGGTGTGGGTTCCGGCGGCCTGTACGCCTTCCACGAGGGTTGCGACCCGGCGACCGGCGAGGTCAAACACGTCGAGCCGCACCGGGCCGGGGGCGGACAGGCTGTACTGAAGCGTGGCGGTGTGGCTGAAAGGGTTCGGCAACACGAAGAGGCCGAGTCCATCCGTCCCTCCCGGCGCGGAAGGCTCTACCGGCGCCAACAGGGAGAGCGGGATGAGATCGAGGTAATCGAAGCTCATCCAGTTCCAGAAGCCGTGGATCGCCACTTCATGCGAACCCGTTCCAAGCGACACGCGCACGCCTCGCTTCATCCACTGAGTCGCCGACGGCGCGGTAAACTCCACCGTCTCGACCGTGTCTCCGTCAACGACGAGGTACTGCGCCTTGGGCGACTCGAAGGTGAGCTGGTAGCCGAGAACTAGCAGATAGTCCCCACCCGTGGCTGCCTGAACATCAGGAAACGTCAGCGTCCAGGCATCCCGGCCCTCGACGAACTTGCCGCCGCTGGTTGCCGCACTTGCAATAACGGCCGCCCCGCCGGTAAGGACCGCGTTCTCAGCTTCATACCGCGTGGCCATGGCGGTTCCCACCACGTAGAAGAGCAGCGGCGGCGACTGAACGGACAGGCCGTCGTTGTCCGTCGCGACCGCCGTGATCTTGCTTTCACCCAGCGCCCCCGCCACCCAGGACGCGGTGTAAGGTGCCGATTCGTCTTCGCTGATCAGCTGCCCATCTGCATAGAAGGCAACCTTCGCGACCGTGCCGTCGGCGTCCGTCGCTGTCACCGAGAGCGCCACCGTAGCCCCGACGTTCCCGATGTTTCCACCCGAAGCGCCGATCTGAACCGTGGGAGGCTGCTTTTCAGATACGGTGCCGTACGCCGCCATCTCCCAGACAGAGTAGCCCCACTGCGTGCCGCGCTGAAGCGCATGAAGGCGCAGGAACCGGCCGGAGACGGGTGTCTCAAAGGCGATCACGTCCTGACCTCCATTCCCCTGCCGCTCCCGGTAGACACGCTCGTAGCGGTAGCCGTCGTATGACACCTCCAGGTCGTACTCGGTCGCGTAGGCCGCTTCCCAGGCGATGACGACGCGGCTGATGTCGATCACCGAGCCGAGGTCGACGGCCAGCCACTCATCACTGGGATCGCCGTCGAAGTTCGGGTCGAGCGTGGTGCCGTTCTCGCCGTTGCTCCAGGCGCTCGTCCAGCGCGTTGTGTCTACGCCATCGACGGCGAAGGCAGGCAGGCGCGCCGGGCCGCAGCAGGATTCGTAGGAAGAGGCGGTAGCGGGTCGGTTGAGCGCGCGGTTGATGTCGCCGGCATCCATGACTTCCACTTTCAGCGACGCGGTTTCCGTAACGTCCGGCTCGCCGCGCTTCGTCGCGAGGAGCGTGTAGGTGGTCGTTTCGGCAGGCTGAATGACAAGCGTCCCCGACGTATCGACAGGAGCGCCATTGAGCGTCACCGTTTCGGCTCCGTAGACCATCCATGTCAAGGTCGTGCTCTGCCCCGTCTCGATGAGCATGCGGTCTGCCGAAAAAGCGGCAATTCCAAACCCGGGATTAACCAGCGCGCGGAACGGCGCTGCCGGCAGCCCTTCGGCATTGTAAAGGTTCGCGTCGGCGGGATTGTACTCCCAGGCATAGCGCACCTCGGCCGGCTCGGGGACGGCGTCGCTCCACAGGACAACCTCCTCGCCGTCGACCTCTGCATTCGCCCAGACGAACCGGCCGCTATCATCGCCGAGAGCGAAAGAAGAGAGCACTCCGGCGTCCGATCCCTCTGCAACGAGGCCGCCGCCCGTGTGGGTGAAGCGGACGCGCACGCGGCCGTTTTCCTCAAGTACATTGCTAACGTAACGGGGACCGGAATAGACAATGTCCTCTCCATAGGCGACGTGCCGAGCCACCGTCGACAGGCGCACGCCGACGGGCAGCTTGTTCTTGGGGTGAATGTCCGTGTCACCCACATCGATCGTGATTGCCTCGCCGGTGTTCGGGAGCGCGAGCGCGCTCGATTGGCCTACGCGCAGGCGCGGCCAGGCGTCCCAGGTGGAGGGCTGGTCTCCGGCGGGCGTGCCGTAGCCGGGGAGCTGCACCCATAGGAAGGGCAGGTCGCCCTGGCCCCAGAGCGTGCGCCAGCTCTGGATCATCGTGCGAAAGAGTGCGCCGTAGGCGAGCGCGTCCTCCATGTTGTCCGCATTCGATTCGCCCTGGTACCAGAGGAAGCCTTTGATGGGAAACCCGATGACCGGGTTGATCATCTTGTTAAAGGCGAGGGTGGGCTGGCGCTCGGGTTCGCCGTTTGCGAGGACCCGGTCCGTCTCATCGTAGCCCAGCATCTCGTCGCTCATCCACGTCTCGATGCGGCTGCCGCCGTAGGAAATGTTCAGAATGCCGATGGGCACATCGACGTGCGCTCTCAAATCGCGCGCGAAGTAGAAGGCCACGGCGGAGAAGGCACCGGCCGCGGACGAGGTCGCTTTCGTCCAGGCGCTCGAAGGCAGGACGGCTGAGGGTTCGTTGGCGAGGCCCTTTTGCACTTTGAACTGGCGGATCAGCGGCTCGTTAACCGACGTACCGACCTGCACCTGAGAAAGCGCCATCTCCATGTTCGACTGCCCGGAGGCGAGCCACACGTCACCGATGTAAACGTCGGTCAGGGTGCGCGTTGTGTTGCCGCTCGTAACGCGGAGGGTGTGCGGTCCGCCGGCATCCATCGCCGGGAGGCTGAGGCTCCAGCGCCCCTTTGCGTCGGCAAGGCCCTCTACCGCCGGCAGTTCATTGAAATGCGCGCTAACGACTGCACCGGCGTTTGCGGTTCCGCGCAGCAGGACGGGCGTCTCACGCTGCAGCACCATGCCGTTGGCGTAGATGGCATCGAGAACTACTTGCGCCTGGGCCATCGACGGAGCGAAAAGCGCTATCAGAAGACTGATGTAGAGCGAGAGGGTACGTTTCATAGCAGACACTGATTTTGGCCGCAAAGCCTCGACAGAAGGAGCGAGGTCCACACCAAAATACAAAATGCCGTTGATTGATAAAACCATTTGTTGTATAAAAGGAAAAGGGCGATCTTACCCGTGCCCCGCCAAGCGCCGCCGCGAAAAGGCGCTCTAATACATCCCGGCTGTCGTGGTACCTCGCGCAACGGTCGTCTACAGGTAAACTCACGGTGAATGGTCTCCGGCGTCCTCCGACACATAGTCACCTCTACATTTCCCCTGCTATGGTTAACTCCTTGCGGCGCGCAGCCCTCCAGCTCGGCCTCCTTCTTTTACCCGTGCTCTTCGTGACGGCACCCGCGGTTCGCGCCCAAGACATACTCGGCGACCGGGTCGACATCAGCGAGCAGTTCAAGGATCTTGCCTCGACGTATTTCGTGGGCGCACAAGTAGTTCAGTTCGACCCCGCCACAGGGTCCGGAACGCTTCGGTGGAACCGCTACGAGCGGGGTCCGACGACTTCTTTCAACAAGATCGACCTTCCCTTCGAGCGGGCGGAATCCAACGAGTTTCCGGCAACGGAGTATGACCGCGACCCGGAGCTTCCTTTCCAGATCGACTTTGCTTCTCCTCGAGCCGTGCGGCTGCGGTTCAACACCCGGCATGTGCCGCTCGAAATGATGACCGCCGAGCCTTCGGTTATGCTCGACGGCCCGGTGCTGGATGGCCGCAGCGCGTGGACGGTATCGACCGAGGACAGCGTCGTCGTTTACACGAGCAGCGCCGGGCAAGTGCGAATTTCCCAGCGGCCCTTCGGCATCGCCTTCTATGACGCCGACGGTAAGCTTCTAACGCAGACGCAGACGCTCGGGCAGCCAGCTTCCTTCGCTCCGTACGTGCCTTTCTCCTTCGTAAGGCGGGCGCGCGATTTCGGCCGAAGCACGGCAGCCACGTTCGAGTTGCAGCAGGACGAACACCTCTACGGCGGCGGCGAGTCCTTCACCCGCCTCGACAAGCGCGGGCAGAAGATGCTCCTCTATCTTCGCGACGCAATGGGCGCGCAGAACACGCATCAGTACAAGGCCGTGCCTTTCTTCATGAGCAGCAACGGCTATGGCATGTTTGCTCATACGAGCACGCCGGTGACGCTCGACTTCGGCCACGACTACGAAGCCCACACGACCGTCTACACCGGGGACGAGGTGATGGACCTCTTCGTCTTTTTGGGCGAACCGAAGGAGGTGCTGTCCGAGTACACCGCCCTCACGGGCCGCAGCCCCGTGCCCCCGCTATGGTCCTTTGGCCTCTGGATGAGCCGGATCACGTACGACAACGAAGCCCAGGTCCGCCGCGTGGCGCAGCAGCTCCGCGACTACCGCATCCCGACCGACGTGCTCCACCTCGACACGGGCTGGTTCGAAACCGATTGGCGCAATGACTACCGCTTTGCCGCCTCCCGCTTCGACGATCCACAGGGAATGATCCAGGATCTGAAAGGCATGGGCTTCCACGTCAGCCTGTGGCAGCTTACCTACTTCACGAGCAAAAACCGCCTCTGGGACGAGATCGTTCAGAATGGCTACAACGTCCGCAACGAAGGCGGCATCTTGCCTTATGAAGACGCCATCCTGGACTTCAGCAATCCGGAGGCCGTGGCCTGGTATCAGGGCAAGCTCCGCGGCCTGCTTAACATGGGCGTGAGCGTCATCAAGGCTGACTTTGGCGAGGACGCGCCGCTCTACGGACTCTACCATTCCGGTCGGACGGGCTGGTACGAGCACAACCTGTACCCGGTGCGCTACAACAAGGCGGTCTACAACGTGACGAAGGACGTCACCGGCGGCGGCATTATCTGGGGCCGCAGCGCCTGGGCAGGCTCGCAGCGCTACCCGCTGCACTGGGGCGGCGACGCCGAGAACACGAACTCCGCTATGGCGGCCTCGTTGCGTGCCGGGCTTTCTTTTGGGCTTTCCGGCTTTACTTACTGGAGTCACGACATCGGCGGATTCGTCAACCGGTCGCCGCGCGCGCTTTACCGCCGGTGGACGCCGTTCGGCGCGCTGACCTCTCACACCCGAACCCACGGCGCGCCTCCGCGTGAGCCTTGGGAATACGACGAAGCCCTCGCCGACGATTTTCGCCGGGCCATGGAGCTGAAGTATTCGCTCATGCCGTACATCTACGCGCAGTCCGTTGATGCCTCGTCCAAGGGCCACCCCGTCATGCGGGCGCTCTTCTTCGAGTATCCGGAAGACCCGACCTCGTGGCTCATCGAGGACGAGTACCTGTTCGGTAAAGAGATGCTGGTGGCTCCGCTCTTCGAAGAGACGGACACGCGCCGCGTCTACCTCCCGCCGGGAACGTGGATCGACTATCAGACGGGCCGCTCGTATGAAGGCGCGCAGTGGCACGAGATCACGGCCGGAGAGATTCCTATTGTGCTCCTTGTTCGCAGCGGGGCGGTCATTCCGGAGGTCGCCGTTGCGCAAAGCACCTCCGAGATCGACTGGTCGAACGTCGAACTGCGGGTTTTCGGCGAACCTGGCGGAACGGCGACGGGACTCTTTGCCCTTCCCGAAGGGCAGGTGCAAACGCTCCAGCTCCAGCGGAGAGGCGGCAGTTACCGGCTGGCCAATGATCCGTCTTCCGGGAAGATCAAGTGGAATGTTACTCGCTTCGGGAATCGTTAAGCGGACGGCCAAGGCAGCCGGGTTTCCCCGGCAGATTCGGTTGAACTATTTTCAGTAGCTTCAGTCGATCTTACAACGGTCCGGCGAGATAACCAGTACGCCGGGCCGGCTGCCTCTTCAACCAACGATCCGAACCTTTAAGATGCGCTCTCCTAATTCCATTCTCAACCGGCTCCTCCCGGTGGTCATCCTTGCCGGCGCGACCTTGCTTTCGGTCTCGTGCAAGAGCACCGATACGACCGAGCCGGCGGCGGCGCTCGATTACCACGCCAACGACGAGGCCGTCGAGGCCCTCCTTTCGCAGATGACGCTGGCCGAGAAGATCGGGCAGATGACACAGCCTGATCAGGAGTACATCGCCGATCCGGCGGATATTGCCAAGTACAACCTCGGCTCCGTGCTTGCCGGTGGCAATTCCGATCCGAAGGCCGGCAACAGCCTCGAAGCCTGGACGGATATGTACGACGCCTACCAGCAGCAGGCGCTAAGCACCCGGCTGGGCATTCCGCTCATCTTTGGCGTCGACGCCGTTCACGGGCATAACAACGTGCTTGGAGCCGTCGTGATGCCGCACAACATCGGTCTCGGCGCGACGCGCAACCCCGAGCTTGTCGAGAAGCTCGCCCGCATCACGGCCATTGAGATGCGCGCCACCGGTGCCCACTGGACGTTCGCCCCGGCCGTGACCGTGCCGCAGGACGAGCGCTGGGGACGCACCTACGAGGGCTTCTCCGAAGACCCGAATCTCGTCAGTGAACTCGGCGTAGCCGCCATTCGCGGCCTGCAGACGCAGGACCTCTCCGGTCCCCTTGCCGTAGCAGCCACCGCCAAGCACTTCCTCGGCGACGGCGGGACGGTGCCCGGCTCCGGCATCGGCCTCGAAGGTGCCGGCCTCGATCAGGGCGATATGCGGATGGACACCGCTACGGTCCGTAGCGTCCACCTCTTCCCCTACTACGCGGCCGTAGATGCGGGCGTGGCCACGATCATGCCGTCGTACTCGTCGTGGAACGGCGTCAAGATGTCCGGCAACAAGTATCTGCTCACGGACGTGCTCAAGGGCGAGCTTGGCTTCGAAGGCTTCCTGATCTCCGACTACCGCGCGCTCGATCAGATCTTCCCAGACGACTACAAGCGCTCCGTTGAGACTTCGATCAACGCCGGAATGGACATGGTGATGGTGCCGGACCGCTATCCCGAGTTCATTCGCGTCCTGACCGAGCTTGTGGAAGAAGGCCGCGTGCCGATGGAGCGGATCGACGACGCCGTGCGGCGCATTCTTCGCGTCAAGTTTGCCATGGGCCTGATGGACGAAGGAGCCTCGCTAATGGCTGACCGGAGCCTCTGGTCGCAGTTCGGGACGGACGAGCACCGGCAGGCAGCCCGGCAGGCGGTTCGCGAATCGCTCGTGCTGCTGAAGAATGAGAACGATGCCCTTCCCATTAAGAAGGATGCGGCGCGCATACACGTCGCCGGGCGCGGTGCCGATAATATCGGCATGCAAACGGGCGGCTGGACCATCTCCTGGCAGGGCGAAATGGGCGCGGTGACAACCGGCGGAACGACCATTCTGGAAGGCATTCGGCAGGAGGTCGGTAGCGGCACCGAGGTGACGTATTCGCTGGACGGCACCGGCGCGGCGGGCGCGGACGTGGGCGTCGTCGTGATCGGCGAAGAGCCTTACGCCGAAATGGAGGGCGACCGGCTGGACTTGACGCTCTCCGACGAGGACATGACGGCCGTTCGCAACATGAAGGCAGCCGGGATGCCGGTGGTCGTTGTGCTGCTCTCGGGTCGTCCGCTGATCGTCAACGACGTGCTCGGCGAGGCCGACGCCTTTGTAGCGGCGTGGCTGCCCGGCACCGAAGGTCAGGGCGTTGCGGACGTGCTGCTCGGAAGCTACGCCCCCACGGGCAAGCTCTCCTATACGTGGCCCCGATCCATGGCGCAGCTTCCGATCAACGTGGGCGACTCGCCCTACGACCCGCTCTTCCCGTTCGGCTTTGGCCTGACGTATTAAGAGCGCATAGGAATAGCGGCTACGGCAGCGGGCGCGAAGGGGTCGGCCCTTCCGCCCGCTCCGGTGCCGAACACGAGAAAAGCGGGCTGATAATTATGAGTTGCAGGAGAGTGGGCATCGGAGCAGTTACTACGGTCGTGTGGTCATGAACATCCTGCTGGTCCCCCTTCTCTGCGCCTCGCTGCTGCCCACCTTTGCCGCGCCGCCTCCGCCGGCCAGCGACACGCTCTCTCTTGCGGGCACGTGGCAGCTGCTGCTGGACACCACCTCGACGCTCCGTACGCAGAGTCGCGCCGGAGAGGTGTTTACGGACACCGTTCATCTGCCGGGCACCCTCGACGAGAACGGGAAGGGCTTCGCCAACCGGGACACGACGGATCAGCGCTTGAACCGGCTCTACGAGTACACCGGCCCGGCATGGTATCGCCGCACCATCACGGTACCTGAACGGTGGGCGGGAAAGCACGTCGAACTCCTCCTCGAGCGGACGAAGGTCACCCGCCTTTGGCTCGATGGAAAGGAGATCGGATCGCGGCAGAACCTCTTCACGCCCCAACTCTACGACCTTACCGGCCTCGCGCGTCCGGGCACGCACACGATCACGGTGGTGGTGGACAACGATCCCGCGCTCGTACCTGTCGAAGGCTCTCACGCCTACTCGGAGAACACGCAGACGAACTGGAACGGCATTATCGGAAAGATGCAGCTTATCGCCTCTTCCCCGACAAGATTGGAGCGGGTGCGCGTCTTTCCGGATCTTGCAGCCCGTTCGGCACGGATAGAGGTGCAGATCGCCGGCGGCGAGCAGCGCGCGCGGCCCCTTCGCTTGAAGATCTCGGCTTCATCGTGGAACACCGACAAGGCGTACCATGCGGGGGAGCTTTCGGTGGGCGTCACCCCCGGCGCGGCGGACGCGCCTTTCTCCGTCTTGTACGACCTCGGACAGGACGCCCCGTTGTGGAGCGAGTTCGACCCGGCGCTATTCAGGCTCAGCGTGGCCTTGCTCGACGGAAACGAGTTGCTGGACCAGCAGGAGACGACTTTCGGCCTGCGCCGCTTCGCCACGAGCGGGACGCAGTTCACCATCAACGGAGAGACCACTTTCCTGCGCGGCAAGCATGACGCGGCCGTTTTCCCGCTGACCGGCTACCCGCCCATGGACACCGCCTCCTGGGGCCGCGTCTTCCGCATCGCTCGGTCCTACGGCATCAATCACTATCGCTTCCACTCGTGGACGCCGCCGGAGGCGGCCTTCCTCGCCGCCGACGTAGCCGGCATCTACCTGCAGCCCGAGCTGCCCATCTGGTACGGCTTCAAGGCCGATGACCCTGACCAGATGCAGTTCATGATGGACGAGGGGACGCAGATACTCGACAGCTACGGCAATCATGCCTCCTTCGTCATGTTCGCGCTCGGCAACGAGATCAGCCAGGAGCGCGCGCTGCTCAAAGGAACGGTCGACCGGTTTCGCGCACACGACCCGAGGCCGCTCTACGCCCAAGGATCAAACAATCGCCTCTGGGACGCCTCTTATGCGGAGGGCGACGACTTCTGGGTGACGTTCCGCACCGGCAGCGAGCAGCCGGATTTCTCCACGGACGTGCGCGCCTCGATCTCTCATCTCGACTCTGAGGAGGGCGGCATCCTGAACACCCGCTATCCATCTACGCGGTGGAACTACGCCGATGCCATCCGCCGCTCGCCCGTGCCGGTCGTCGGGCACGAGATCGGCGAGTACAGTATTTACCCGAATTTCGGCGAGATGACGAAGTACACCGGCGTGCTCCAGCCGTGGAACTTCGCGACGTTCCGGAGCGCGCTTGCAAGGAAAGGAATGCTCGACGAGGCGGACCGCTTCTTCCGCGCCTCCGGAGCGCTGGCGGTTCTCTCCTACCGCGCAGAGATCGAAGGCGCACTTCGCACCCCTGGCTTTGGCGGCTTTCAGCTGCTCGATCTGCAGGATTATCCCGGCCAGGGCACGGCGCTCGTCGGCATTTTGGATGCTTTTATGGACAGCAAAGGGCTGATCGAGCCGGAGGACTTCCGGCAGTTCAACGGCCCCGTCGTCCTGCTGCTGCTCATGGATCGCTACACATGGACGCGCGACGAGCTGTTTCAGGCGGACATTCAGATCGCCAACTACGGACCGGCTGCGCTCCCAGACGCCGGTGTTCGCTGGGAACTGCTCTCCGGCGACGGCCCCGTTGCATCCGGCGTAGTCGACGGAAAGATGGTCGCGCAGGGCGCTCTTCAAACGCTCGGATCCATTAGTGCCGACCTTTCCAGCGGTCGCGGAGCCGAACGACTGACGATGCGTCTCACCCTGGAAGGAACCGAGGTGCAGACGGAATATCCCGTCTGGGTCTACCCGGCCGAACCTTCCACTGCGATTCCGCCCGGGGTGAAGGTGGTGCGGCATCTGGACAGAGAGGCTATGCAGTCGCTCGAAGGCGGCGCGCGCATGCTGCTGTTGCCGGAGCCGGGCAGCGTGGACAGCAATGCCGTCGGCGGCCAGTTCATTCCTGAGTTCTGGAACTACGGTATGTTTCGGCAGCTCGCGTTTCAGTATGGCGACGGCGCTCCGGACGTTTCCCCCGGAACGATGGGCCTCCTCATGGACCCCGCGCATCCGATCTTCAAAACGTTTCCGACGGAGTTTCACTCCGACTGGCAGTGGTGGTCCATTGTGAAGGCGAGCCGCCCGGTCATTCTTGATGCTACGGACGCAGCCTATCGGCCGCTCGTGCAGACGATCGACAACGTCAACCGTAACCACAAACTCGGTCTCATCTTTGAGTTTCGTGTCGGTGAGGGGCGGCTTCTCGTCGCCTCGACCGATCTGCCGTCGCTGCAGCAGTCCCCGGAGGCGCGCGCCCTCTACGCCGCCCTGCTCCGCTACGCCGCCTCCAGCGACTTCGCGCCCGCGACCTCGATCACGCCCGCCGCGCTGCTGGACCTTCTATACGGCACCGGCCGGCAGCTCAACGAAGACGATCCGGATCGCCCGCGACAGGGATACACCGAATACTGAGACGCCACCGTTCAACGTAATCTATCAGCAAAGCCGCGTTAATGATGAAGTACGCTTACCGCACCGCCCTCCTGCTTTTCGTTCTGATCGCGGGAGCGCGGCAGGTCCAGGCGCAAGAATACTACTTTGGATCTCCGTGGGAGGCAAAGACCTTCGACGGCGTGCCCTCGACCGAACCGCACGCCGTTCCTACGCTCCCCGCAACGGTGATCATCACGGTATATGCCGCCGACACGGTCGCTATCGTGCCGCCTTCTATCTTCGGCAACAATGCCGTTTCATGGCAGCAGGCCAGCCACGGCGTCAAGGAGCGCGTGCGCCACTACCGCAACGCGAACCTGTCGGTGCTCCGTTTTCCGGGAGGCAATCTCAGCAACGAATACTTCTGGGATGCAAGTATGAAATCCGACCTGCCAAAGGACATCGGCATCATGAACAGCGGAGACACCGTTCCCGCCAAGAGCGCGCAGGCCAATTATGAATACTGGAAGATGACGCCCGCCGACTATTACACGCTGCTCGATTCTGTTGGCGCGGAGGGCATTATTTCCGTCAACTATTCGTACGCGCGCTATGGCACGAGCGCCGATCCGGTGCAGCGCGCCGCCGATTACGCCGCCGCGTGGGTGCGCGACGCCAACATAACCCGCGGCCGCAATATCAAGTACTGGGAAGTCGGCAACGAGAACTACGGCCCGTGGCAGTCCGGCTACAACGTGCCCGGCAAGGGCACCATAACAGGCGACGAGTACGGGCGCGACTTCTGCGTTTTTGCGAACGCCATGCGCGCGGTCGATCCGTCCATCAAAGTGGGAGCGGTGACCGTCGAGATGCCGGTGGGTTACAATAACAACTACAATCAGTGGAACCAGCGCATGTTTCCGCACATAGCGGACTGCGCCGACTTCCTCAGTGTCCATGCCTACTTCGGCCCCTTCCAGCCGCCGCAGGTTTCTCCCGGTCCCATTATCGCTGCCGCAAACTGGGTCGATCAGATTGCCCCCTATGTGCGCAATCAGTGGCGGTCCGTGACCGGCAAGGAGCCGATTCCGCTGGCGATGACGGAGTTCAACATGCAGTCCGACTACAGGTGTACGGCCAACGTCAACTGCACTTACGCCGTCGGGCAGCTCAATTCCGTTCTGTTCGCCCTTGCCTTCGGGAAACTCATCAAGAACGAGTTTGCGCTCGCGACCGCGTGGGACCTCGAGAACGGCTGGGCCGGCGGCAGTGACCACGGCCTGCTCGCCAACTCGGACGAGCCTGGCGTCCGTCCGGACACCCCCCACGGGTCCTTCTACACGTACTACTACTTCACGCGCTTCTTCGGCGATGTGATGGTAGCCTCCTCCGGCGAGTCGAGTGGCATTCAGGCATTTGCGTCGCGGTTTCACTCCGGCGAGATCGGCACCGTCGTCGTGAACCCGACCGCTTTCGATCAGGTGGTGAAACTGCAGGTGCGGAATGCAAAGGTCGGCGACCGCTACTATCTCTACGAAGTCCAGACGAACGACCCCAACAGCCGCAAGATCTACACAAACGGCCAGACGGGGACGCAGGACGGCGGCGGACCCGAAGCGTACGAGAGCGTACCGGCGTTCACCGGGACCATCGGCGGAGACGGCGAGATCGTGTTCGCCGCGCCGCGTTTCGGCAGTTTCTACGTTGTCCTGGAAGCTCAGGCCGGCGTCGTAAGCAGGGAAGACGATTCGCCCACGGCCGACGAGGCGCGAGTCGCGGTCTATCCGAATCCTGCACGCGGAGCGGTAATGATCGACCTTGCTGCGACGGAAGCCGGCGCAGTGCGCATCCGCCTTTTCGATCTCACCGGGCGCGTCGTTCAGCAGAAAGATCCAGGCTTCGTTGCGCCGGGCGCGCATACCTTCAACTTGTCGGTAGAAGACCTCCCGGCCGGACTTTACTTGTGTGAAATCCGGCTGCCGGGTGGCGTGTCCGTGACCCGCAAGATCACGGTTGTACAATAGGAGGCTTCGACCCCGCAGACCACCATGCGAATCACTGCTGCTCTTGCCGCGCTGCTCACCGTGCTCGTTGGCGCGCCCGCGCTCGCGCAGACGCCGTACGCGCCGAATCTGGTGAACCAGGTCGTGGACGTCAGCCAGGACTTCCACGACTTCGGCAACGGGTACTTTCTCGCCGACAGCCTCGCCTCTTTCGATCCGGCGACGGCCTCCGGCACCATTCAGTATCGGCGGCACGAATATGTGACGCGCACGGCGTTCAACAACATGCTTGCCGTACTCCAGCCGCGCGAAGAAGTCGTTTTCCCCGGCGGCGAGTATGCGGCGGTGCCGGAGCAGCCGTTTGAGCTTGAGTTCGTATCGGATCGGACGGTCCGGCTGCGGGTGCATACGAAGCCGCAGTTGCGGCCGGAGGAGCCGTCGCTGATGCTCGTCGGTGGGAGCGCGCCGAGCGCGCCCGACGCTTGGACCTACAAGCGCGTCCCGGAAGGACACCGCTATACGGGGCCGTATGGGTCCGTCACCGTGACGACTTACCCGTGGCACGTCGTCTTCCGCGACGCCGCCGGGCGGGTGCTGACCGGGACGAACCACCAGGCCGACAACGCCCCTACCCTCACGCCCGTCCTGCCGTTCTCCTACGTAAAGAGGGCCTCGGACTATAAGCAGGAGTTTGCGGCCACTTTCTCCCTTTCCCCCGGCGAGAAAATCTTCGGCACCGGGGAGAGCTTCACCGGTCTGGACAAACGCGGGCAGAAGGTGATCCTCTTCGCCGACGATGCAAACGGAGCGGAGAACATGGCCATGTACAAGCCTATTCCCTTCTTCCTCAGCAGCCGAGGTTACGGCATGTTCCTCCACGAGAGCGTTCCTATGACGTTCGACTTCGGCGTGGACTATCTCGGCGGGAGCACGCTCTTGGTGGGAGACGACGACCTGGACCTGTTCTTCTTCTTCGGCGGGCCGAAAGAAGTGCTCGATGCCTACACCGATCTGACGGGAAAGGCCTCCATGCCGCCGCTATGGAGCTTCGGCCTCTGGATGAGTCGTATCACCTACTTTTCTGAGGACGAAGTGCGCGCCGTAGCGGATAGCCTTCGCAGTAACCGCATTCCGTCCGACGTTATCCACCTCGACACGGGATGGTTCGAAACGGACTGGCGGACGGACTACCGGTTTGCCCCCTCCCGCTTCAACAATCCGCAGGGAATGATCGACGACCTCGCGGAGATGGGCCTGCACATCAGCCTGTGGCAACTGCCCTACTTCGTCCCAAAGAACCGGCTCTTCCCTGAGATTGTGACGAAGGGATTGTACGTGCGCGACGCCTCCGGCAACCTGCCCTACGAAGACGCCATGCTCGATTTCTCGAACCCGGAGACCGTCTCCTGGTATCAGAACCAGCTTGCAGGGCTGCTCGAAATGGGTGTCGGAGCGATCAAGGTGGACTTCGGCGAGGCCGCACCGCTTTCCGGCCTCTATCACTCCGGGCGCACGGGCTGGTACGAGCATAACCTTTATCCGCTTCGCTACAACCGCGCAGTGGCTGAAGTGACTCGTCGCGTGACCGGCGATTCAATTATGTGGGCGCGCAGCGCCTGGGCAGGTTCGCAGCGCTATCCCGTCCACTGGGGCGGCGACGCGGCCAACACCGACATCGGCATGGAGGCGACGCTGCACGGAGGGCTGTCGCTCGGCCTTTCGGGATTCACCTTCTGGAGCCACGACATCGGCGGTTTTACGGCGCAGACGCCGGAGAGCCTTTATCGCCGCTGGGCACCCTTCGGTTTTCTGACCTCGCACACGCGCAGCCACGGGACACCGCCCAAAGAACCCTGGCTCTTTAGCCGCTCGTTCCTGAACGACTACCGGCGGGCGGACGAGCTGAAGTACCGACTGATGCCCTATGTCTACGCACAAGCGCGGCAGAGCGCATCAAAAGGCCTGCCCATGGTCCGCGCCCTCTTTGTGGAGTACCCGGACGACCCCGGCTCCTGGCCGATCGAGGACGAGTACCTCTTCGGGCAAGACCTGCTCGTGGCTCCACTCTTCGAAGAAGCCGGCGAGCGGGCCGTCTACCTGCCGCCGGGCGGCTGGATCGACTATCAGACAGGTTCTTCTTACGAGGGCGGCTGGCACACCATCAGCGCAGGTGAAATCCCTGTCGTGCTCCTCGTTCGCGCCGGTGCCGTCGTGCCGCACCTGGCGCTGGCGCAGTCAACCGCCTCAATGGACTGGTCGCGGATCACGCTTGTCGTCTATGGCGACGCACCGGACGCGGCGACCAGCCTTGTGGCACTGCCGCCCGAGGCGCAACTGCGCGAAGTACACCTGCGCCGAAGCGGCGGGTCGTGGCAAATTGATGGCGATCCTTTCGGTGGCCGGGTGCGCTTCGCCGTCACACCGTCTACAACGTACCGTCCGCAGTAGTGCCGTCTCGTTCGCGATCTATGGCCCGCGCCCTCTTCAGCCTCGCTCTCCTTTTGCTCATCCTATCCGGGTGCTCCGGCACCGGAGGGTCCGCGCGGAATGCCCCGGCCGAGTACGAACCGACGTGGGTCTCGCTCGCCCGCTATGACGAGGCACCCGCGTGGTTCCGAGACGCAAAGTTCGGCATTTATCTGCACTGGGGCGTCCTCTCGGTGCCCGCCTTCGCGCACGACTGGTACCCGCGCGCGATGCACCTTGAAGGTGGGCGCGAGTACGAGCATCAGGTCGCCATGTACGGGCCGCTCTCCGCGTTCGGCTACCACGACTTCGTTCCGATGTTCAGGGCCGAACGTTACGACCCGGAAGCATGGGCTGATCTATTCCAGGCATCCGGAGCGCGCTTCGCCGGCATGGTTGCGGAGCATCACGACGGGTTCTCCATGTGGAACAGCGACGTGAATCCCTGGAACGCTGCCGACATGGGTCCGCACCGGGATGTACTCGGAGACTTCGAGCGGGCCGTTCACGGCCGGGGGATGCCCTTCGTCGCGACCTTTCATATGGCGCGCAATCTCCAGATCTACGCTGATCGGCCGGTCGAGGCGCAGACGGACTCGAGTTACTTCCCCTACTTGCCCGGCACCGCCACAGCCTCCGCCGACCCGCTCCTGCGAATGCTCTACGGCAACGTCCCACCGGACACGTTCTTCCGTAACTGGCTCGCAAAGCTGGAGGAGGTCGTCGACGCATACCACCCGGACCTCATCTACTTCGACGGACTGCTCGGCAAGATTCCGGAGGATTACCGGAAGGCGTTCCTCGCCCATTACCTGAATCAGTCTGCAGAACGCGGCAAGCCAGTCGTCGTGACGCACAAGAATGGCGAACTGCCCGAAGAAGTCTCCCTGCCGGACTACGAAAAGGGCCGCACCGACAGAATAACCGAGCGCCCCTGGCTGACGGACGAGACCATTTCGACGGGAAGCTGGAGCTACACAGAGGGCCTGGAACTCAAGTCTGCGGCGGACATTCTGCACGTCCTCATCGACGCGGTCAGCAAGAACGGGACCTTGATGCTCAACGTCTCGCCCCGGGCCGACGGCGTGATTCCGGACGATCAGCAACTCGTGCTCCGCGCCATCGGCGCCTGGCTTGCGCAGAATGGCGAGGCGATCTACGGGACGCGCCCCTGGTACACCTTCGGCGAAGGGCCGACGCGGCAGGAGACGGCGGGCCACTTCCTTCCCCACATCGACTACACGGCGGCGGACTATCGCTACACGACGCGCGGCGACACGGTCTACGCCGTCGCGCTGGGACGGCCGGCACCCGGCACGAATGTCCTCCTCACCGCCTTCGCGCCGGCCTACATGCCGGAGGGCACCGTCATAAGGGGCGCGGAGCACGTCGCGTCGGGCCTCCCGGTCCGCTGGTCTCAGGATGCCGCCGGCCTCATCCTCGCGATGCCCGATACGGAGCCTGACGCGCCGGCCGTCGCCTTCCGCATCCTCACCGTTCGCCGCTGAGCAAAAGCCCCACCGGATATGCAGCGCTCTTCCCTCTTCTCTTTGCTGATCGTCGTCTTTGCCGCAAGCGCGCAGGCGCAGCCGCTGCCTTTCCGCAACCCTGATGTGCCCGTGGAGCAGCGCATCGACGACCTGCTCGGGCGCATGACGCTTGACGAGAAGATTGAAGCGCTCGGCACGAATCCGAGTGTTCCAAGACTCGGCATCGTCGGGAGTCCGCATGTGGAAGGGCTGCACGGGCTGGCACAGGGCGGCCCGAGCAACTGGGGTCGCCGGAATCCGGTGCCAACCACCCAGTTTCCCCAGGCCGTCGGCCTCGGAATGACGTGGAATCCCGACGCCGTCCGCCTTGCCGCCGAGGTGGAGAGCTACGAAGCCCGCTATCTTTTTCAAAGCGGCTATCAGCGGGCGGGACTGGTCGTCCGCGCCCCCAACGCTGATCTCGCCCGGGATCCCCGCTGGGGCCGCACCGAGGAGAGCTACGGCGAAGACCCGTTCCTGGCGGGCACCCTCACAGCCGCTTTCACGCGCGGCCTCCAGGGCGACGACCCGCGCTACTGGCGCACCGCCTCCTTGATGAAGCATTTCCTCGCCAATAGCAACGAGGACGAGCGCACGTTCGGCTCCTCCAACCTGAGCGAGCGCGCGCTGCACGAGTATTATGCGGTGCCTTTCCGCATGGGCGTCCTCGAGGGTGGCGCGAACGCCTACATGGCCGCTTACAACGCCGTCAACGGCGTGCCAATGATGGTCCACCCGCTCCTTCGCGAGTTGACGATGGAGAGGTGGGGCCTCGACGGCATCATC
Source organism: uncultured Bacteroidota bacterium (assembly GCA_963790965.1). GTDB lineage: Bacteria > Bacteroidota > Rhodothermia > Rhodothermales > DASSAV01 > CAWBQO01. The sequence continues at coordinate 31,180 of CAWBQO010000004.1, read as the reverse complement.
TGCACCGACGGCGGAGCACTCCGGTTGCTCGTTTCAGATCACGACTTCTACCCCGACGTGGCCTGGGGAGCGGCGGAGGGCATCAAGGCAGGCATCAACCAGTTCCTCGACGAGTACCGGGAGCCAGTCCAGCAGGCCCTCGACGAAGGACTGCTCACGGAGGCCGACATCGATAGCACGCTGCGGGGCGTCTACCGCGTCATGATCCGGCTCGGACAACTCGATCCGCTTGACCGGGTGCCTTACCGCTCCATCGGTGTCGGGGAGGAGCCTGAGCCATGGACGCTCCCCGCCCACCGCGATGCCGCCCGCCGCGTAACGCAGGAGAGCATCGTGCTGCTCAAGAATGACGGCCTCCTGCCCCTCGCCGCAGACGTGCGCTCCATCGCCGTCATCGGCCCCTTTGCGGACGACGTTCTGCTCGACTGGTACAGCGGCGACACGCTTTACGCCGTCACCCCGCTCGAAGGTATCCGCGCCCGGGCCGGACGGCGTGGGCGCGTGGACTTTGCCGCCGGTGCCGACACGGCCGCTGCCGTCGCGCTCGCCCGCGCGTCCGATCTGGCCATAGTCGTCGCGGGAAACCACCCGACGTGCTTTGATCCCGGCTGGGCTGAGTGCGACGAGCCGACATGGGGACGCGAGGCGCGCGACCGGCAGAGCCTGCAGCTTCCCGAGGAGTCGCTCATCAAGGCCGTGCGACGGGCGCAGCCGAAGACGGTGGTTGTTTTGGCCGCTTCCTTCCCGTTTGCCATCAATTGGACGCAGAACAACATTCCGGCCATCGTTCACATGGCGCAAAGCAGTCAGGAGATGGGCAGCGCCCTGGCCGACGTGCTCTTCGGCGATTACAACCCTGCGGGAAGACTCGTCCATACGTGGGTCACGTCCGAAGACGAGCTGCCGCCCCGTCTTGACTACAGCCTCGACGGGCGCACGTATCGCTACTACGCCGGCGATCCACTCTACCCGTTCGGCTTCGGCCTGTCCTACACCACCTTCCGCTACGAACACCTCACGACGGACAGGGGTACGCTGCGGGCGTCGGACACCCTTCAGGTTCAGGTTCGCCTGACCAACACCGGCACCCGCGCAGGAGACGAGGTCGTCCAGCTCTACGCCTCCTTCCCGCATTCGGCGGTCGCGCGTCCACAGAAAGCGCTCGTCGGCTTCAAACGGATTAGCCTCCAGCCGGGCGAGACACGAGAGATCGTCCTGCCGCTCCGCGCCTCTGGTCTGGCTTACTGGGACGCCGACCGAGACCGGTGGCAATTCGAGGCCGGTCCGGTGCGCCTCCTCATCGGAGCGTCCTCCGCGGACATTCGCCTGGAGACCACCATCGACGCGAAGTGAGAAAGCGATACCGGACGTTCAAGCAGGCCTTTTTAGCGCGCAATGACGAGGGAAGCCGTCCGGCCGCCGGGCTGCAAGCGCAGCAGATACACTCCGGAGGAAAGGGCGCTTACGTCAACCGTGAGCCGCAGCACACCGGCCGGTTGTGGGCCGATGGTGAAGCGCTCGACGCGCCTCCCCAAGAGGTCGAACATCTCCACCGTCGCATTCTCGGCAAGAGGCGTGTCGAGCGCGACCAATAGCGTCGCCCGCGACGAGGCGGGGTTCGGGTAAATCTCGATCTTGAGCGCCTCGGCACCCGTCGGGCTTTCGCTTGAGAGAACGAAAGAGCGCCACGCCGGCAACTCGTCCCGCGTGATGACCAGTGGACTATTGAACACCCGCGTCAGGTAATCGCGGTCGATGTTGCGGATGAAGCTTCCGCTCCAAACGGCCATGTAATTCCAGTAGATGCCATAGGCGGTAACGACCTCTGGATCAGGCAACGTGCCGGACTCCGAGAGCGCTATGAGCTTACGATCGCCGTAGAGCGTTTGCAGGTCATCCCAGTCGCTTATCATGGTGGCCGCCTGGCTCGATGCGTAAACGTCGCGGGAAACGATGTCCACATAGTCATCGCCGGGATACCAGGCAGCGGCGTTCGGCTCGTGCGTGTACACCCAGATCAGGTTGTGCAATCCGTGGTGATGAACGAGCCGGTCGTAGAGCAGTCGCCAGAGCTTGACGTACGCCTCCGACCCTCGGGCTCCCCACCAGAACCAACCGCCCGCCGCTTCGTGGAGCGGCCGCCAGAGTACGGGAACGTCGGCCCTGTCGAACTTCTTTAGCTGCTCCGCAATGGCATCAATGTCTCGCAGGATCAAGTCGTAGCGCTCCGAAGTCGTGTCGGCGAGTGCGGCGGCAAAGTCGAACGTGGTGGCGCGGGTGTAGAAGCCGCTCCACCATTCTTCGCCGGACGCATTGTTGCTCGTGTTGCAGTCGTCGTCCTTCAGGTCGGTGGGCGCGTTCCAGTGCCAGGAGAGGGAGACGATGCCGTCCTGATCCGCCCAGTCGATCCAGTTTTCAACGGAGCGACCGGGGCGCGTGCCGCAAGCCACCCGGGAGGGCGAGTAGTCGATGAGGTCGAAAGCGCCGATGGCAGGCTCCCGGCCCGTGACTTGCCGGATATACTGCACTTCCGTCAGATCCTGCTGCCCGGCAATGATCTTCTCTCCATAAACACTCCGCATGAAAGCGTACAAGGCGCGCGCGGAGGCCGTGGCCGCAGAATCTGCGAGCATCGACGCCGGAGGTTCAGGGGGTGCATACCGAAGGCGGACGAGCAGCAGCCGGTCGAGGTCCATCGTCCCCGTTACCGCTATTCGGTGCATTCCCGCCGACAGGAATTGCTCGGCGTGTTTGCGGTAGGCAAATACAGCGCCCGTGCCGAGCATGTAGCTCGTGGACTCGGCTCCATCGACGTTGAACGTCAGCGGCGTGAACCGCCCGGTCGCCGAGACCCGCGCCCACAGCACGTAGATGCCCGCGTCAACGGTCGCTGAAAAGACGACGCTGTCCTCGGGGGCATCGAACCCGGTCACATAGCCTTCGCCAAAATACCCCTGGCGCTCGGTAGAGATTTCGGTGCCGACAAGCCGCGCCGATTCCGCCTCCAGAAAGAGGCTGTCCGAAGCGGCCGTGGCCAGAAGCAAGAGCGTGAGGAGGCTGTGCATTGATCCGATTGGTTGTCCCAGGTATTCCTATTCGAAGCGAACGTCGGCCATTTGATCCTGCTCCGGCACCGTCGGCGTGGATGCTCCGAGGACGACTTCCACATCAACTGACTCGCTGGACGAAAGAGGAATCTCATTCCCGCGCATCTCCTTTCCATCTACCAACAGCCGCGCAACGCCTTTGCTGACGCCGTCGGGATTGCGCACCCGGATTCGGTAGTCCGTTCCTCTAAACCGCCGCGTCACGGTAAATCCGCCCCACCCTGAGGGGATACACGGATCGATTCGGAGTCCCTCGTACTGCGGCTGAACGCCAAGGATGCCCTGCGACAGGGTAACGAACGTCCATGCCGCGGTGCCCGTCAGCCACGAGTTCTTGGCCTCTCCCGGCGTCGCGGCGTCGCGCCCGGCGATCATCTGAGCGTACACGTACGGCTCGCAGCGATAGGTGTCGGGGTCGTCCTGGGCAGAGGGGCAGATGCTCAAGTAATACTCGAACGCGCGGTCGCCCATGCCTTGCAGGCACAGCCCGAGATGGATCCAGGTGTTGTTGTGGCAGAAGATGCCGGCGTTCTCTTTATAGCCCGGCGGATAACTGGAAATCTCCCCGAGTTCGGGATGGTAGGTGCGGTAGGGCGGTGTCTGCAGCAGAATGCCGTCGGGCGTGAAGAGGTGCTCGTGAACGCTTTCGAGCGCTTGCCGCGCGCGGCCGTTGTCCGCTCCTGCGCCTCCGAGCACGCACCAGCCTTGGCTCTCGATAAAGATCTTGCCCTCCTCATTTTCGGCGGAACCGACGGGCCGCCCCTCGGCATCATACGCGCGGCGGTACCACGCCCCGTCCCACGCCTCCCGCTCGACGGTTTGTAGCATGCCCTCATAATGGGAGGCCATGCGTCCGGCATCGGCCTCGCGGCCCAGCCACTCGTAAAGGCCCTTCATCTCACGCGCAGCGTAGAGGAAAAGCCCCGCAATCATCACCGACTCTGCTGAGGATCCCTCTACGTCTCCTGCCGTCTGGAAACTCTCGTTCGGCTCTGTGGAGAAACAGTTCAGGTTGAGACAATCGTTCCAGTCGGCGTGGCCAATCAGCGGCAGACCATGCGGCCCCCGGTGTGAAAGCGTGTACGCGATGCTGGTCTCGAGGTGGTGCAAGAGCGTCTCGCCGCTTCCGGGCGTGTCCGCGTAACCCACCGGCTCCTCCAGGATCGACGTGTCGCCCGTTTCTTTTAGATAAGCGCACGTGCTCAGGATAAGCCAGAGATGATCGTCATAGAAGTCTCCGCCGATCTCGGCGTTGCCCTGGCGCGTAAGCGGCTGATACTGGTGGAAGCATGCCCCGCTCGAAAGCTGCGTCCCTGCGATGTCGAGCAGACGGCCGCGCGCGCGGTCCGGGATCATGTGGACGAACCCGAGCAGGTCCTGATTGCTGTCGCGGTAGCCCATGCCCCGCCCGATCCCGCTTTCAAAGAAGCTGGCGGAACGAGAGAGATTGAAGGTCGCCATGCACTGGTACTGGTTCCAGATGTTCGCCATCCGGTTCGCGTCCGTGCTCGGCGTCTGCGCCTGAAATCCGCCCAGAAGACCGTCCCAGTACGACTGCAGGTCCGCGAACGCTCGTTCCACCGCGCCTTCTTCGGAAAAACGCGCGACGAGCGCGCGGCCTTTCGTTTTGTTCAGCACGCCCAGTGCTTCGAACGTCGGCTCGTCGCCCTGGTCGACGTAAGCGAGCAGGAACGAGAACGACGACGTTTCGCCCGGCGCGAGTGAGAGATCGACGCCGTGGGATCCAACCGGATTCCACCCGTGCGCGATGCTGTTTCGCGACCGGCCCTCCATCGGCACCTGCGCCTCATGGAAGCCGTTGTGCAGCCCGATAAAAGCGTCGCGGTCGGTATCGAATCCTTCTACCGCGCGCGTGCAGGCGAAGAGCGTGTAGTGGTTGCGCCGCTCGCGAAACTCTGATTTATGATAGATCGCGCCGCCTTCAACCTCCACCTCACCGATAGAATAGGTGCGCTGGTAGTTCGTGGCGTCATTCTGCGCGTCGAAGAGGCAGAACTCGGCAAAGGAGAATAGCTGAACGTCCTGCCGCTGGCCGGTCTTATTGCGCACCGACACCTTCCAGACTTCCGTCGTTTCTCCGAGCGGCACGAAGAAGTACACTTCCACTTCGATGCCGTCCTTCTCACCCACGATGCGCGTGTATCCAAGCCCGTGGCGACATTCGTACCGATCCAGCGTCGTCTTGACGGGCTTCCATCCGGGGTTCCACACGCTGCCGTTATGCCGCACGTAAAGGTAACGGCCGCCGGTGTCTATGGGGACGTTGTTGTACCGGTAGCGGGTCAGGCGGCGCATGCGCGCGTCACGCCAGAACGTGTACCCGCCCGCGGTATTGGAGCAGAGACCGAACAGGTCTTCTTGTCCGATGTAGTTGAGCCACGGCCATGGGGTATCCGGGCGCGAGATGACGTACTCGCGCGCGTCATCATCGAAGTGGCCGTAAGAACCGTCTGCGTATTGGTCGGTCATGGCCTATTTAGCGTGAACTGAGCAGCATGAGGTGGGTACCGGAGAGCGCGTGGGCATGATCGGCAGGCGGCTAAAACAGCAAATCAACTTGATTGTTCTATTCTGCCGCCGGTGCGGAGGCTTTTTCCGCCGCAGAGGCTTTGTGGAATCGACCAGCAGGCGAGCCTACATACCCTCGCCTGCTTCCAGCGCTTCTATTGCGCCCGCGAGGTAGGCGATCGACGCCTGCCAGTTGATGGCGATCTCGTTCGATGCGTAGCTGCAGTCGTTGTCGAGATAGGCCAGCGCGGGCAGCTTGGACGGATACGCGGTCGAACAATTCGCGGCGTCCTGCATCCCCGGATTGGGGCCGCCGACGAGCATACCCGGTACGGGATCGTCGATGCCGTCTGAAACGGAAGGGCGATGATGGGGGTGCATGGGGCTGCGGTCTCCGAAGCCCGTCACGAACGTCAGGTTCAGGGGATTGCGACCCAACAGGTAGTCCAGATTTGCCACCGCCGCATCAAAATAGCGTTGGTCGCCGGTGAGACGATAGGCTTGCAACAAGATCAAACCCTGGTTCGCTGCGACAGCCGTGCTTCCCCAGGCGAAATCGCTGCGGCCGGCTCCAAAGGGCATTCGGTAGGCGGATGCGCGCTGCGCTTGGACAAGCTCGTCGGCGAGGGAGGTGATTGCCGCACCGGCCGAACCGGCATCTACGGCGTCGCGATTGTCGAGCAGCGCCATCAAGGCCATTGCCTGCACGTTGCCCCAGGAGGGAACGCTGGTCCGGGATATCTGGCGCGGGTCGTGTCCGTCGAGGTAACGGGCGTCTTTGGTCGTCGCGTACAGCTCGGCGGCTGCCCAGGCGAACTCGTCCTCGAACTGCTCGTCGTCGTAGGCCCCGGTCGCAACGTCCGGGTCAAACCGACTATTCATCTCGTTCTGCCGGTAAGGCACCGACGGGTTCGCGGCGGCCCAGTCCCAGGCAGATGCCGCGGCAGTAAGCATGGAGTCCGCGAGGCCCGGCACGCCTGCACGGCCCCGATAAACCCGCGCCGCCCGAGCCATCACGGCTGCGAAGTCGAGCGCAGCGGCCGTGCTCTTCTGCACCACATAGCGCTGCGCGCGCGCCTGATCCGGCCGAACCATGCCCTCGAAGTTCGCGGTCGTGAGTTTGTGATAAACGCCCCCATCGGCCGGGTCCTGCATGGCCATCATCCACCGCAGATTCCAGAGCGCTTCGTCGAGCAAGTCCGGCATTGCGCCGCCGGATTCCGGAATGTTCAGGCTAAACGAATCGAAGAACGCAGGGAACTGCTCGTAAAGCGCCAGCAACGTGCCGGTCGTGATGCCCGAGTTTACAATGTACTTGTTGTAATCGCCCGCATCGTACCAGCCTTTCGGCATCGAGAGGATCGTGCCGGCCGGCCGGCCGGGAGAAGCCGCCGACGGGTGAACCATGACCTTGTCGTCGGGGTGCCCGGCCGCGCGTGCCCACCGCCCCGCATATGCCTCCGGAAGCGCGCTCGATGCGCGCTGATAATAGAAGCCCTTCAAGATGCCTTTCGTCAGGTCCGAAAGGACGGCCCTTTTGATCTCGAACGGATCCGAATCGCCCACGCCGGGCACCCGGAGGCGGTAGACGCCCGGGACATCCAGGTCCGAAAAATCAGCCACGCGAACGCGTTCACCCGACATTTCCCAGGCTTCCTCTGACGAGAGTTGACCTGTAAAGCGGCGCTCTCCATTTTCGGCGATAACCTCGAACGTACCTTCGGCCGCGCCCTGCACGACGGCCTGCTTCGGCCCGTCGGGATAAAACCCGATCTGGTTCAGGTGAATGGCCCCCTCCTGGAGGGTGTCGGGGTCGGGCCTGGAAGTGGAACACGCTGCGACGAAAAGCAGAAGCAGCAGGGGGAGCGTCGTCTTCATCATTTGAGTCTCAGGTTTCATATGTCGGCACGCGATGGGCCGGCGGCATTCTCGCCGCAAGTTATTCAGCCGTGCCCCAGCCAACTTCGCGCATCGCCTTCGCGTAGTGGCTGAGTAGGGACTGCGTGCTCGTGTCGCCCTGGTAGATCGAGTACCAGCCCTGGCTTTCGTGCGGCGGATCGCCGGTGAAATCGTCTCCGTCCTGCCACGCTTGCCCCGGGTCGCGCGGGAGGCCCTCGCCGGACCACGACCAGACGTTGCTTCCGGCCATCACATTGCCTTCTTGCGCGAGTTTTAAGATTGCTTCGAGCAAGATCGTGTAGTAGCGATCGCGAAGCGCCGTCGTTGCCTCCGCCCCGAAGGCACCCCCGTCGCGCGACATCCCGTACTCCTCCAGCACCAGCGGCTTGCCGACCTCGTTCGCGATGCTGACGTGATCGCCGAGGTAGCCCACACCCTTTCCCATCGCCACGTCGAAGGTCTCCTCCCGAAGTTCAGGCTCGAACCAATTCCAGTTCTCCACCCAGAGGTGCATGGTGAGGTAGTCGAGGTTGGGCGAGCGGCTCACGCGCTCAAACTCCGTCCCGCCCCACGGCGAGATCTTGCCCTCTCCGCCGAGCGACACGAGATGGTTGGGGTCCATCATCTGAATGAACCCGGCGGCGCTGTCCACCCAGCGGAGGTAGCTTTCGTTCTGGCCGTAGCCCCGCGGCTCGTTGGCGAGTTGCCACGCCATGATCGTCGGGTCATCGCGGTAGAGCGTTCCCGTTATCGTATTTTCGCGGTGGATCACCGCATCGAGGTAGTCGAGGAAGAGCCTTTGCGCACGTTCGTCCGTGTAAAAGCGCGCGGAGTACCTCTGGAAATCATCCCAGGAGCCGCCGCCCTGCGCCATTCCGGGGTACGGGATGTTCGTCCCCTGCACCCACTTGACATACTGCGCCATGCCGCCGGACCACATGAAGAAGTTGTTCATCACCATGACCGCCTTCATGTCGCGCTTGCCCATCTCTGCGAGTAGAAAGTCGAGGCCTTTCAGCAAGGTTTCATCATAGACGCCCGGTTCGTTCTGCACAGCCGGGTGGACGCGCATCGGTTCCGTGGCAGGGCCTTCACTCGAAGCCATGACGCGTAGGTTGGTGAGGCCGAGCGCCTGCAGCCGGTCGAGCTCTCGCACGAGCCGCTCGCGGTCGCCCCCCTCCCCTTCCGAGCCGAGGTTCATGCCGTACCAGAGGTTTGCGCCGGTGTAATAGTAGACGCTGTCGCCGATGAAGAACTTTCCGTCGCGTACCTCCACGAAGTCAGCGGATTGCGCGCGCGCGCCGGCGGGAAGGAACGAGAGGCAGGCGAGGAAAGCGGCAAGTATTTTTGTATTCACAACAAGGATCTATTGAGTCGAGCAAAGTCCACGAGGCACAACCTGCGCCTCGTCGGGTACGGCGTGTCGAAGGGGCGGAGGGCGGTTTACCGGTACATGTTCGGCATCTCGTCCTCGAACAGCACGAAATCGCTGTTGCGGAAGCGGATGAAGTCTGCCGCACTGGCCTGCCCCGGATACGGCGCATAGAAGTGGCCGGCGTGGGTTGAGGAAGGAGCGTTGCGCCAAACGAGCACATAGGCCATCCGCCGCGCCATCGGGTCAGCTTCGATGGCAGCAAGCAGACGGGAGGTCCAATAGTTGGCATCAGGCAAGCCCTCGTGGCCTGTCTCTGTAAAGGCCGCCACCTTGCCGCGCTTCTCCGCCTCCCCCGCTATCCATGCGAGCTTCTCCGTCAGTGCCTCCGGGGTTTTCGTGCGCAGCGTGTAATAGTCGTCGTAGCCAAAGATGTCGATGAAATCGTCGCCCGGATAGCCGTCCATGTAGGCACCGTAATTGGGGTTATCAGCTGCATTGGGCGCGTAGGCATAGAGCAGGTTGTGCAGGCCCTTTTCGTCGCGAAGGTACGCGACGGTGTAGCGGTAAAGCTGCTGGTATTCCTCGATGGAACGGTGCCGAATGCCCCACCAGAACCAGAAGCCCGTTTGCTCATGGTAGGGACGGAAGATGACGGGAATGGGCCTGCCGCTGTCGTCCTTCAGGCTCGCGACGAACGCCGCAAGCCGGTCCATGTAATGGCGGTACGTGTCGTTGGCATCGCCGCCGGGAAGGACGCGGGAGACGGCAAGCGTCGTGTCCCACGCACCTCCGCCGGTAACAGGATTGGCGAGATGCCATGAGAGAGTGTTCACCCCACCCCGGCGGTAGCTTTCCTGAATCCACTGCCGCATATCGGAGAAACGGACGCTGTCGAGGTTCAGGGCGTTTCCCAACTCGATCCCGCCGAGATCCCAGCCGTAGACCGCCGGATAGGAGCCGGAGACCTCTTTGACGTCTGAGCGACCGGCTTCGGCCCACCATGTAGTGCCGTAGGCAAGGTCGTCCTGATGGCCGAACAGGATATGATCCGGGGCGAGGGCTTTTAGGTTTTTAAGCAGCGCGCGCGTTTCGGCGGTCGCCTGCCGGTCTACCGGGCCGCCATTGTCCACCGCAGCTTCTTTGGCACTACGGCAGCCGCCCAGCAAAAGCAGCAGCGCCGCCGCGGTCAGAAATAGGTTCTTTGACATCATTGAGAGTTTACCGTTAAGAGGCTGTTCATCTATCACAGTTGAGGTACGTCGCGGATTTACGGGGGCGATGCACGTGGCTGGAACACTGCCAAACACCCCCTGCTTATCGTCTTTGGGCGAACGTGGCGTCGGCGCAAAAGCCAGTAAGCTTTGATGTTCGGCCGAGGTTCATGATATTCCGACAGGCATATGGGACGTTATTGTACGATCACCAGCGGTTGCGTGTCGGAGGAAGCGCCCGCCTGTAGGCGGCAGAAATACACCCCGGCGGCGAGTCCTGCCGATGAGAGTGTCGCCTCGTAGCGGCCCGCAGCGCGGAAGCCCTCCGCGATCACGGCCACGCGCCGACCGGCGGCGTCGAAGACTTCAAGGCGAACGTCTGCGGCCTTGCCGAGCGTGAAGGGAATGGTCGCGCGCTCCCGAAAAGGGTTCGGAAAGCTCGGAAGGAGTTCGGCGAGCGCCGGCAGTGTTTCCGCTTCGCCGCGTCCGACCCGCAGCGCCGTTGGCACGAGGTCGATATAATCAAACTGCATCCAGCCCCAGCCCTTTCGAATCTCGACGGAGTTGGAGCCGGCGTTGAGCGGCACCACGACGCCGCGCCGCAGCCACGCATTGCGCTCCCCGGCAAACAGGACTTCGCCCAGCGAATCGCCATTCACGTAGAGCAGTTGCCCCTTCGGCGTGTCATAAGCAAGCCGGTAGCCGAGCACGAGGAGGTATTCGCCGGGGGCTTCAGCTTGCAAACCGTCCAGCGTAATGGTGCCGCTGTCCTTCATGTCGAGGACCTGACTCGCACTCGCTCCGGCAAGCCGCTGCACCCGGGTTACGTCTCCCGTATATGCCGCGCTCTCCCATTCGTACCGCTGCGCGGCACCCTGTTCGGCGACGAATAGCGGAAAGGGTGTCGAGGAGACGCGCGCGCCCTCATCATCGCGTGCTACCGCCATGACGGTGTGGTCGCCCGGCGGCGCGTCCCAGATTAAGGTATAGGGCGCGGTCGAGACGGTCCCAAGCTCTTCCCCATCTGCGACGAACGTAACGTCCGCAATCGACCCGTCATCCGTTGCCGTTGCTGTAAGCGTTACCGGATCGCCCGGGGCAAAGAGCGCGCCCTGCATCGGCGTCGCTATTGCAACCTCCGGTGGCTGATTCTCGGCCGGGAGGCCGTACGTCTCCATCTCCCAGAGCGAGTATCCCCACGATCCGCCACGCCGCTCCCCCGTCATCCGCACGTAACGGGCATCGACGGGCGTCAGAAACGCGATCTCATCCACGCCGCCGTTCCCGTTCGTTTCGGTAAAGACGCGCGTCCACAGTCGTCCGTCATACGACACGTCGATGCCGTAAGCCGCTCCGTAAGCTGCTTCCCAGCGCAGAACCACGCGATCGAGGCTGTACGCCCTCCCAAGGTCCACGTCGATCCATTCATCGGCCGGATCGTCGTCGGCGTCGCCGACTTCCCAGGCACTGCTCCACCGCGTGGCAAGATCCCCATCCACAGCATTGACGGCGCGGGCATCATTGCCGCAGCACTGCTCCGTTGTGGACGAGCGGACCGGCTGGTTGAGCGAGCAGTTAATCTCCGACGGATCGAGCACGCGGACGGTCACGGCAAGCGTATCTCCGCCGCCGGCTTCGTCCTTCGCGCGGAGCGTGTAGGTCGTCGTCGTCTCCGGCGAGACGGTGCGCGTGCCGATCGAATCGACCGGCTCAACGTCGAGGGTCGTGGTGGTTGCGCCACTCACCCGCCACGTGAGCACGCTTGAGCCGCCTGTCTCGATGTCGGGCGGACGGGCAGTGAACGCGAGGATTCGCACGCCGGGAACAACATCGACGGCTTCCGGATGCGCAAGCAGCACCGACTTCATGCCGGCAAGCGCGCGCGGCCAGTTGATCACGCCTTCGCCGGAGTTGGGGTAATTGTACCACTGCCAGGCCATCGCACCCGCATAGCCGCGGTCGTACAGGGTGGTGTACAGGTCCGCCTGCGGGACGGAATACGTCGCGTTTGGATTGCCGTCGTCTCCGCCACCCATGAAAAACTCGGCAACTACGAGCGGCTTAGTAAGGCCCCAGGTCGAGTAGTCATGGTGGAAGGGAGACTGCGCCGTGCCCGCCCACTCGTAATAATGGACGGTGTAAAAGTCGAGCGTTCCGTCGGCGTCTCCGCCGGCCGCAACGAGCCGGTCATCCCGGTAGTAGTTGCGATTGTTCGTACCGGATACACCGGAGATCGGCACATCCGTAAGCGCCTGAAACGCCCATGCACCCGTCGTGACTTTTGCGGCGAGATCGGCGCGGTGAATGGCCCCGGCCGTGCGGTTGACGAATCGCTGTATGGCGCTCATCGGCACGTGCGTCGTATGGCTCCAGCCGAACTCGTTGCTCATTCCCTCGGCCTCGTTGAAGATCTCCCACGCAATCACGCCCGGGTTCCCCTCGAGCGAATCCACCATCGGAATGAGTGCGTTGTCGATGTACGTCTGCATGGCCGCGTCCTCCGTGAGGATTGCGCGAGACCGGTTCAAAACGGTGGTTCCGCGGCCCGTAACCATCATGTCGAACGACCAGAGGCAGAGTATCAGCCCAACTTCGTTCTCCCAGGCAAGATCGACGATTCGGCGAAGGTCGGAGATGGCCCCGGCACCGGGACCGCTCACGGCGTTTCCGTTCCACGCAGGCGTGTTCTCGCCGGTCGTGTGCAGCCACAGCCTCATGCTGTTGCCGCCATTTTCGTGAACTTGCTTAAAAATGCGCTCGAACGCGGCAAAGTCCGTCGTGCCGGGTCCGATGTCACGCGCGAAGTTCACCCAAGCGACGTTGCCGCCGCTGAGCCAGAGCGGCTGTCCGTTGAACTCGACCCGGTTCATCTCCTGCGCCGCGCCCGGGCCGGCAAAACCGAAACCGGCGACGAGGAGGATGGCCGTCAACAAAGAAGCCGTGCGCTTAGGATGCACTCTCGTCATTATTGAGGATCGCATCGATCCGGTGGAGTTCGTCATCGGAGAAGGACAGGTTCTGCAGAGCCGCAACGTTTTCCTCGAGTTGTGAGACGCGGCTGGCTCCGATGAGCGCCGTCGTGACTTCCGGCCGCCGCAGTACCCATGCAAGCGCCATCTGCGCCAGCGACTGCCCGCGTCCCCGGGCCACCTCATTCAGGCGATGCAGTTGCCGCAGCCGTTCTTCAGTAATCTGCTCCGGACCAAGAAACACGCTCGAACCGCCCGCGCGTGAGTCTTCCGGGATGCCGTCGAGGTAGCGTCCGGTCAACAGCCCCTGCGCAAGCGGCGAGAACACAATCGCTCCGAGACCTTCGTCGCGGAGGGCGCTGAACAGGCCGTGCTCGGGACTGCGTTCGTACATGCTGTACTTCGGCTGATGGATGATGAACGGCGTTCCCATCGACCGCAGCAAACGGGCGGCCTCACGGGTTGCCTCCGGGCCGTAATTAGAGACGCCTACGTAGAGCGCCCGGCCGCTGCGCACCGCCTGATCGAGCGCGCCCATCGTCTCTTCGAGCGGCGTATCGTTGTCGGGCCGGTGATGATAGAAGATGTCGACGTAGTCGAGGCCCATGCGGCGCAAGCTCGCATCCAACGAGGCCAGAAGGTACTTCCGGGAGCCGCCGTCGCCGTACGGCCCAGGCTGCATCCGATAGCCCGCCTTGGAGGAAATGATCAGTTCATCGCGGTAGGGCGCGAGGTCATCCTTCAGGATCCGCCCGAAGGTCTCCTCGGCCGATCCGGGCGGCGGACCGTAGTTGTTGGCGAGGTCGAAGTGCGTGATCCCGAGGTCAAACGCGCGCCGCGTGAGCGCACGGGCGTTTTCATAGCGATCCACGCCACCGAAGTTGTGCCAGAGGCCGAGCGAGAGCCGAGGCAGAAGGAGTCCGCTGCGCCCGCACCGGGCATAGGGCATGGTGTCGTAACGGTTCTCGGAGAAAGATTCAGGCATAGGAGACTGCGTGGTATTCGAACAACCTTATGGCAGCTTGTAGAGCGGCGGAAGTTCGTCTTCGAAGAGCATCAAGTTGGAGTCACGGAAGCGCACAAAGTCGGGCGCGCTCGGATGGCCGGCATAGGGGGCGTAGTGGTGGCCGGGGATGTCAAAGGCATTGCGCCAGAGCATGAGGAAGGAGATTCTTGTTGCCACCGGGTCCGCCTGCAACGCGGGAAGCAGCACGCCGGTCCACCAGTTCGCGTCCGGAACGCCTTCGACTCCCGTTTCGGTTACCGCGGCGAGTTTGCCCCGGCTCTCCGCCATCTCGACCAGCATCCGCAAACGGCCAACGAAAACATCCCCTGTCTCCACAGTCTTGATGCTCTGGTAATCGTCCAGCCCGAGCACGTCGATGAAAGCGTCGCCGGGGTAGCGTTCCAGGTACGCTTCCTTTGTCGCAAACACATCGGACGAATAGGAATAGAGCAGGTTGTGAACGTGCTTCTGGTCGCGCAGGTAGGTCACGGTAAACTGCCAGAGCCGCTTGAACTCGTCAATGCTGCTGTGCCGGCGGCCCCACCAGAACCAGCTTCCGGTGTGCTCATGAAAGGGGCGGAAGATCACCGGCGCGAGCGTTCCGTCGGACGCCCTCAGGCTCTTCATGAACGCAGCCACGCTGTCGAGCTTCGCGACATAGAGGGCATGAGCCGAACCGCCCGGCAGCACCGCCGCCACGGCCCGCGTCGTATCCCATGCGTTTCCGCCGCTCACGGGATTGTCCATGTGCCAGGCTAAAGCGTTAACACCGCCGCGTTCGTAGGCCTGGAGCATACGCTCTCTAAGGCGCTGCGCGCGCGCCGGGTCGTACTGCCCGTGGTTGTAGAGGGCCATGACGTCCCACCCATAGAGCGCCGGGTAGGAGCCGGAGGACTCCTTTACGTCCGAGCGCCCGGCTTCATCATGCCAGCCGACGCCGTAGGACGTGTCGTCGTGGTGCCCGAGGAGCACATGGTCCGGCGCAAGCCGCTGCAGGTTGAGGAACAGCGCGCGCGTCTCGGGTGTCGCCGCCGGGTCAGCAAGCAGGGAGCTGCCACCGGCCATCTTTGCGGACGGCGCGCAGCCGGAAACGGCGCTCGAAACGAGCACCGCAGCTGCCAGCATTCGGGTAGCGACGAAGAGGAGTTTGCGGAAGCTCATGAGCCATTAGTAGCGCGCAGCAACTCCGCGCCCGCGCACGATTCGTTCTGCTTTTGAAAGGGGCGCGGGCACGCGGCGCATGATTTCGAGGCACGCCCGGCTGTTGTGATAAGGACATTTCCAGAGGCCCAGGCGGTCCTCGCCTTCGTACGGCGTTCCGTCGCGGTGGAGCCGGTTGCGCCACTCGCCCTGTTCCCGGTTGATGACGTGGCGGGCGATGAAGTCCCATGACTGCGTGGCGGCCCGCACGTAGCTTTCGCTGCCCGATAGCTCGTACGCATTCAGGAAACCGACCATTGCCTCCGCCTGCGGCCACCAGTGTTTGTCGGTGTCGATCCAGCCGGAAGCGTCCGCTTCGTTGAGCAAACCGCCGTCTTCGTCCAGACCTTCCCGGATCGTGAGGTCGGCCGTCTCGAGGGCGAACGCGCGGGCGCGCTCGAGCAGCGCTTCGTCCCCGACGGCTTCCGCGGCATCGTAGACCAGCCATGCGGCTTCAATGTCGTGCCCGAAGGAGTAGCGAGGCGAGACCGAGTCGAAGCCTTCCGAAAAGAACGTCCGCATATGGCCGGTCTCCGGGTCCCGGACGGTGTCGATAAACAGGGCTACAAGCTCGGCAAGGCGTTCCCGCAACGCCTCGGTGGGTGAGATGCGGTGCAGCGCGGCGTAAGCTTCCATGACGTGCAAGAGCGTGTTCATGCTCTTGGGCGCGTTCAGGTCTTTCTCGCTCAAGCGTACATCTTCCACCAGCGACCAGTCCTGCGCAAACGCCTCGAAATAACCCCCGCCGACGCTGTCATAACCGTACTGCTCAACAAGGTCGAAGAGATCAAAGGCGCTCCGGCGCGCCGCCTCGTCGCCGGAGGCGAGATAGTAGGCGGCCAGCCCGTAAATGGCGAAAGCTTGCGCGTAGATCTGTTTGCGCCGGTCCAGCGGCTCGCCAAGGTAGTTCACGCTCCAGTAGACGCCGCCAAACTCTTTGTCGATAAAGTGATCGCGGAGGTACTCGTACGCCCGGTCCGCAGTCCGCCGGTAATCCGGATGGGGCAGCTGCCGCGTCGCGGAGGAGAAAGTCCATAAGATGCGCGCGTTCAGCACCACGCCCTTCGCCGCTTCGGGAACGACCGCTCCCGCCTCGGTTATCCGCCCGACAAACCCGCCGTAGCGGTGGTCGGCGGCCTTCCGCATCCAGAAGGGAAGGATGTTTTCGGTCAGGTCCTTCAAAGTGGCGGCACGAAGGGCGGCCAGTTCGGTTAGTTCAGTCATCGCGTCTTAGCCGTTCAAGATTTCGGCGAATGAGCTGCATGCGGTCATGAACCACCGCCGCGGAGGTAAGCGCGTCCGGCGGTGTATGCTTGACGTAGTCGAGCAGGCGGGGCACAGAGGAGACCGCCACATGCGTTCGGGTGTCTGACGAGGCGTAGTAAATCAGCACTTCGTCGTTGTCCTTGCGAACCCAGCCGTTGGAGAAGACCACGTTGGAAACGTCGCCCACGCGCTCTTGTCCCTCGGGCGCAATGAAGTAGCCGGCCGGGCTGTGGGTGACTCGCCAGGGTTCGTCAAGATCGGTCAGGAACAGGTAGAGCACGTAGCGCAGCCCGGCAGCGGTGTTGCGCACGCCGTGGGCCAGATGCAGCCAGCCTTCCTCGGTCTGGAGCGGCGGCGGCCCCTGCCCGTTCTTCACCTCGTTGATCGTGTGGTAGACTCGCGGATCGATGATGCGTCTCCTCGCCGACCTCGGCCTGCTCCATGCTCTCGCACAGGCCCCAGCCGATGCCGCCGCCGGAGCCGGTGTCGATGAAGCCGTCCTGCGGGCGGGTGTAGAAGGCATACCTGCCGTCGACAAACTCGGGGTGCAGGACCACGTTGCGCTGCTGGGCGGAGTGCGTTCTGGAGGTCGGGCAGCCGCTCCCAGGTCCCGAGATCGCTGCGTCCGCACGATGCCGCACTGCGCGACGGCGCCGAATGGTCGCCCGGAGGGGCATCAGGGTCTTTGCGCTCGGTGCAGAAGATGCCGTAGATCCAGCCGTCCTCGTGCGCGGTCAGGCGCATGTCATAGACGTTCGTGTCCGGGTTCTTCCGTTTCCGGAAGCAGCACCGGGCGGTCCCAGAAGCGGAACTTGTCTACGCCGTTCGGGCTTTCCGCCACGGCGAAGAAGGACTTGCGGTCCACGCCTTCCACGCGCACCACGAGCAGATATCTGCCGTTCAGCTGGATGGCGCCCGCGTTGAAGGCGGCGTTGATGCCGATGCGCTCCATCAGAAAGGGATTGGTGCCGGATTCAGGTCGTAGCGCCAGAAAAGCGGCGTATGAGGCGCCGTGAGTACGGGATAGGCGTAACGGACGATGACGCCGTTCGTGTCGGCAACCCTTTCATTGGGCCGCCCAAGCAGCGCTTCATGCTCGCTTTCGAGCCGTTCGTGGCGCGTGTCGAAATCGTCGGCGGGCCAAAGGAGACCCGGATTTGCCTGATCCATTTCTATCTGTTATCTATCTGCATTTACCGGCCGCATGGGCTTGTCGACGGTCATGGCGCGGTCCTGAGCCACAGACCAACGTTCCGCGACGAGGTCGGCCGGATTATCCTCCAGCTTGTCGCAGCCAGTTGAACTTGAGCACTGCCATGGTCAGAAGGATGATGGCCGGCGCAGATAGCGAGCGCCGTCCAGTTCTGCACCACGATGTAGATACCCGCCGCGACGAGCGCCGTCTGCCAGGCGATGCCCACCAGGACGTTGAACATGTCGCGTCCGAAGTCCTTGTTCGCCATGAGGTTTGGGTGCTCCTGCAGCAGCTCGTCGTGGATCGGCCTCCAGAAACCCCATGGGCGGACGGTATAGTAGAACTTCTTCAGCACGGCCCGGTCGTCCGGCGGCGTGAGAAGGCTTCCTGCGATGCAACCGACGAGCGAGATCCCGAGGATGAACGGGAAGCCGTATACCGGGGCCGCCTCTCCGAACGCGCCCGCGCCGAAGATCCACGTCATCGACTGCGAGACGATGCCCGCCGCCGCGATGCCGGCCACCATCCCCCAGAAGTAGCCATAGGCATTAAAGCGCCACCAGTACCACTTCAGCACGTTTGCAGCCGTATAGCCGCCATAAAGCGCACGCCACGATCCAGAGCACGATGCTGTTGAGATCCGGAATGACAAAGCCAAAGCCCGTGCCCACGATCACGACGGCAACCGAGGCCGCATAGCTCATCCATACGTACCGCTTCTCCGAGGCGTGCGGGTTGATGTAGCGCTTGTAAATGTCGTTGACGATGTAGGCGGGCGCGGCATTGACCGTGGCGGCGAAGGTGGACATGAAGGCCGCAAGGAGCGCCGCAATCAGAAGCCCGAGAAGGCCCGTCGGGATGAACTCCCGCATCGCGAACGGCAGCACCAGCTCGAAGTCCACCGCTGCGCCCATGGCGTTGAGCTGGTCGCTGAAGAACGCGAGCGCGAGCACCGCCAGACCTGCGATGAGCATATACCGGGGGACCATCAAGACGAGGCTCACGAGTCCGCTCATCTTCGCCGCTTCGCGCGGCGTCTTCGCCGAGAGGATGCGCTGCATGTCGTAGTTGGGTGCCGGCCCCGCGCCACTCGTCAAGACGCCCTTAAACACCATCATCATGAAGAAGGCACCGAAGATGCCGAAGCCGTCCGTGGTGGATCTTCGTGTTAGCGGCATCCATCAAGCCGGACCAGTTCAGGTCGAGTTTCCAACCGAAAAAGACCTGCTCCCATCCCGCCGGCACCACTGCAGCCAGCTGTCGGGCGAAACCGTCTGTATGGCAATGATGCCGACCCAGATGCAGGCAATCGTCATGATGACAAACTGCAGCACCTCCGTAAAGACGACGCTGAACATGCCGCCCTTGACCACATACACGGTCGTGATGGCCGTAACGATTAGGCCATAGAGGTTCACGTTCGTGGCCGGATCGGCGGAAAGCTGCCACGGCAGGAAGATCGCCGCGAACTTACCGATGCCGATGAAGCCGTACGCGAGGAAGCCAACGACGTTAATTAACGCGAATATGACGACGACGATGTGCGCCAGCTGCGCGCCGCGCCCGTCTCCGAACCGGAAGCGAATCCACTCGGCACCGGTCATAACCCCGGAGCGGCGCAGCCAGACCGAGAGGAAGATCATCAGGAAGATCTGGTTGAATACCGGCCACAGCCACGGTATCCAGATGCTCTTCAGGCCGTAGACGAACAGCAACGTGACCAGCCACATCGTCCCGCTGATATCGAACATGCCGGATGCGTTCGAGAGGCCGAGCGCGTACCAGGGAATCGTGTTACCCCCGAGAAAGTAATTCTCCATGCTCCGGGAAGCTCGCCGCGAGATCCAGAAGCCGATCAGAATGGTAGCTGCGACGTAGGCTCCAATAATGAGCACGTCGATGATATGAAGGTTCATAGAGAGCGTTCGGGGGCGTTGCGAACAGACGTGCCGCGCCTATGCGGCCGGTCTTCCTGCAGAGAGGAGGTCATGGTGCCGGGTGCCGGGTGCCGGATTCAGGCCACAGAAGGTGTGGAAACGATACCCTTCGAAAGAGGCCTCGGATGGATGCGCCTTTCGAAGAATGCGGCTTCCCGCCCACGGGCGCGGGGGAGGGGGCACAAGGCCCCCGGTCCCCCGGCGCGGGTAAGCGTGGCGCGCGTCTGCGCGCCCGTGCGAGCGGATGCCGTTACTGAACGAGCATCATCTTGCGAACCTGGTTGCCGACAGGCGTCTGCAGGCGATACAGGTAGAGGCCGCTGGGCAGGTTCAGCGCGCTGCCGTCGAAGGTGACGGTATGCGCTCCAGCACCTACCTGCGCGTCGACGAGCGTAGCAACGCTACGGCCGAGGAGGTCATACACTTCCAGGCGAACCGATCCGGCCGCCTTCATCGTGTAGGCAATCGTCGTCGAGACGCTGAACGGGTTCGGGTAGTTCTGATCGAGCGCGTAGCCCTCCGGAAGCTCCTGCTTCTCGCTGGAGGTGACGGCGCGGACGTTGAGCAGCTGAATCCGGTCCACCATCACGCCACCGTTGGCCGTAAGCGTGACCGTCTTGGAGCCGGTCGTCGCGATCGTGAACTCGCTCGTGAGCACGTTGCCGTTGGCGGCGTCGAACGTTACAACGGGAACGGCCGGCGCTCCGTCGATGCTGATCGTGCCGGTTCCGCCATCGGGCGCGTTATAAAACACGCGGGCGAAATACTGTCCGGCACTCGGCACGTCGATCGTCCAGGTCACGCTGCCATTCTCGATGTTGACCGATTTGAAACCGCTTGGGCAGTATTCGTTCGGATCTACGCAACCAGGCGCAGCGCCCTCGACCATCGCTTCCGGCGCAGTAAGCGACGCAACGATGTTGCCGGTGCCCGGGTCGACTACGTCGACGCCACTCCACATCGTGTTGTCCGCCCACTGCTGCCCGATCTTGAGCGTGTTCGTTCCAGCGGGAAGCGTAAGCGCACCAGCGGAGTTGGTGTGGAGGTCCGCCTGTGTGTAACGCAGCGTCACCCAATCATTGAGCGCAACCCCGGAGTTTTCCGGCGGCACAACGAACTGTCCCCAACCGCGGAGATCAAAGATGTTCGTGCCGTTCAGAACCATGTCCACGCCGCTCGTGGCGCGGCCGGCCATGTTCAAGTGGTAATCCAGCGCGTACTCCTTCGATTCCGGGATCTCAAACGTCCAGGAGAACGACGAGCCGGGGGTGATCTTGAGGAACGTTGCCCCGGCAACCGTCGCGACGCTCGCCTGATCCTGTAGGCTGCCCGCTTCGGCCTCGACCGTAGCCACGATGTTGACTTCCGGCGCGACCGCCATGTTCTCAATCGCGTGGATGTACTGCATCCGATTGTTCGTGTACGTTTCCTTGGCCGTCGGGAACCAGTTCAGGTCGCCGAGCGGCAGGTTGTCCGTACCCGCGGTCATAAGCGTCGCGTTGGTGTAGGAGAGATCCTCCGGCAGCGGCCATACGAAGCCGACGCCGAGGAAGTTGGTCGCATCGCGACCGGGATCCCAGAGCCAGGTCTGTGCGGGCGTAACGCCGGCGCGCAGATCCTTCATGTTCTGGATCATGTTCTCGATGACGCCCGCGCTCGTGAGCTGCGGGTACACCTTCAGACCCGGATCAACACCTTCCAGGTTGTCCACCGCCTGCATATTGTCGTAGTCGGCGAAGAACTCGGCCGTCACTTCGTTGAAGAGCGGTTGCGCGCGAATTGAGTCCGCGTAGTAGGCCGCGAACTTGGGATCGCGCCAGGTCGAGGTGTTGGCAAAGACGATGCGGCGCTCGAGGTTCGTGCCGTACTGCGCGGGCAACTCGGCGATGCTGAAGAGGCCCGCCGTCTCGGTGTCGCGACCGGGCGTGTTAATATCCGCATAGCCCTCGCCATGCCAGAAGCCGTTGACGAGGAGGTTGTTCGTGAAGAACGCCGACTTCCAGATGCCGCCCGTGTTGATCTGGCGGCCGATGTTCACCATCGTGTTGTGGTTGAACAGGATGTAGTTGATCGGGCGGGCCTCGCTCTGAACGACGGTGAAGCCGACCTGGAAGAACGTGTTGTTCTCGAACCAGACCGAGTCCGCGCCGGCGGAGAACTGCATCCCGCGTCCCTCCCACTGCTGCGCCGAGTTGACGAAGTTGCGGAACTTGGAGTTCATCACCTTCACGTCGTTGTCCTGCCCGGTGAACTGGACGAGGGCGAAGTTGCTGCGCTCGAAGATGATGTTGTCGAACACGTAGCGGTGGTTCGAAGCGTCGATCTGGATCGGCGTGTAAGCGTTCGTAAGGCCGGCGTCGTCCTGGCCCGTGATCCAAAGATTCCTGAGCGTGATATCATCCTGGCCCGTGATCATCCGCTGATCGATGCTGCCGTCAGCGCGGGTGACCATTTGAATAACGGCCGGACCGCAGTCCTGATCACCAGAGTCGCCGCAGGCGAAGGCATCCGGGCCGGCTTCTTCCTTCGTCTGACCGACGATGCGCAGGTGGAAGCCTGCATTTTCGATACGATCTTCGTTGTAGTACAGGCCGCCCCGAAGCAGCTTGTAGACACGGCCGGCAGGCACGCCGCCGTTGTCAATGTCATCTATGATCGTGTTGCGAAGCGCGTTGTTGACGATACCGCCGTTGAAGTAGTAGTCGACGAGGCATTCGTCCTGCGTGTCCAGGCAAGAGGTGAAGGCAGGGGCGTCCTGCGCCTGTACCGCTGCCGGCCATAGGAACGCTGCAGCGATGAGCGCCGTCAGCACAAACTGATACCTGAGTTTCATGTTCATCCTCTGAGTAGAGTGGATGGTTGGTGGTGTTGCATCGTTCCGCTGTGCGTCCACGAGGGGCCGCACAGCGGGAACACTGGTTCAGAACCGGTACCGAGCGCCGAGATCCATGGTGAAACCATAGTACTCGACGTACGTCGGGTCGCCGCTGGTCGGCGAGGTGATGAAGTTGCGGTCCTCCCGGTTGTTGAGATTGTTGAAATTGGCAAAGAACTCGAGCCCGTTGAAGCGCCCGCTGAGTTTCTGGCGGAGCGTCAGATCAACGCGGGAATACGCGCCGGAGAACGTATCCTCGGCGGGAACCTGCGCCGCAATAGAGGCGGCGCGGTCGTCCTGGTAGAGGTATGACAGGCGGGCGGAGAAGCCCTTGATGTCGTACCCGAGCGTCACGTTGGCTA
The DNA here is from genome assembly GCA_963790965.1 of uncultured Bacteroidota bacterium. Taxonomy (GTDB): domain Bacteria; phylum Bacteroidota; class Rhodothermia; order Rhodothermales; family DASSAV01; genus CAWBQO01. The sequence goes on along the minus strand of CAWBQO010000004.1, from coordinate 8,249 downwards.
CGTTCGCCGGCTGATCGACCATGCGGCCTACCCGCGACGTGTCGATGGTGACCGTCTGCGTTACCTCGCGCCGGGTTCCACAATTGGCCACGCACACGGATTCCGTCGTGAAGGCGTCATACTTCGTGTCGGAGAAAATGCGCGTGTAGTTGACGTTCAGGACCAGCCCCTTCAGGAAGGAGGGCAAATACCAGAAGTTGGTCTGCCAGTCGAACTCAGCGCCGTAGTAGACGGCGTCGTTCCGGTTGTTGATGTAGGTGTCAACCTTCGGGTTGTTCGGCTTGCCCGTCTTCGGGTCCACGATCCACTCGTCCGGCACGTTTAAGCCGGGGAGCAGCGGACGCGCGGGAGAGCTGAAGTACCGCACCCAGATAATGTGGTCCTGGACGCTCTTGTGGAACGCCGCGGCCGTAAAGAGACCCACGTAGTTCTGGTAGATCGAAACGGCCGCATCATAGTTGGTCGACTGCGCCGGCTTGAGCAGGCTGTTCCCCGCATAGGCGTACTGCTGCTGCGCGTCAATGCGCGAAATCGGCGCGTACTGCTGGTAACCGGGCCGCTGGAGCGTCTTCGTCCGGGCGAGGCGAATCTTGAGCCACGGTGCCGGGTCGATCTGCAGGTGGAGCATCGGCAGCCAGAACGAGAAATCGCGTTCCACGGTCAGCGTGTCGAGGTCGGTCGGTTCCCGCTGCTCGTTGTTCAGGACCACTTCGCGGAAGCGCTGACCCTGGTACTTCGACCAGTCCGCCTCGTAGCGCACGCCGGGGATGAGCGTCACGTACCGGCCCAGGTTGATCTCGGCCATGACGTAGCCCGCATGGTAGCGCTCGTCGCCGCTGTAGTCGCTGCCGCGACTCTCGTTCGGATACTCCTTGAAGTAGCCGCACTGGTCAAGCGCCTGCGAAAACTGCTTCGCGTATTCCGGATTGACGGTATAGCCCAGCTCGTAGTCGCCATCGAGGAAGTTGTCGCGCGTGTATCCGTCGTTAAAGACGTAGATCGGCAGCACGTTGTCTGCGGCAGTGGTCTGCTGAATGTCGTACCCGTTGAACCCGTTAGTGATCATCGAATTGGCGCAGAGCAGATACTGATTTATCCGACCCCCGGTCGTCCCATACTGGAGACCATTGCGCCCGGTGCGCTCGCGGTTGTTGGCGCGGTCCAGCCAGCGCAGCTTGCCGCCGGTTTTAAGATATCCATCGAAATGGTTGCCGAGACGGAACGGGAACGTGAGGTTCATCTGAAGACCCGTCTGGTTCTCCTCGAGGCGCACGCGGTCGTAGTAGACGTCGGCAAGGCCGGTGCTGGCGGAGTCGAGCGTCGCATAATTCAGCAGCTCAGTGGGCCGCGTCGAGTCGCTCACGAGGTAGGAGCCGAAGTTAAAGGCGCTCGTCTCCTGAACGAAGTTCCAAGTGTAGTCGCGGGGGTTCTTGTTACGCGAAGCCGAGCGCGAAACGGTCGCATCGTACTGCACCCACCCAAAATCCTGCGAGGCGGAGAGCGCGCCGGTGAGTATGGACGTCTTGCCCTCGGTGGCGTTCAGATCGTAGAAGTGCCGGTTGTTCTCGACGCTGAGCCGGTTGACACGGTAGGTGCCGTTGCTCGACAGCTGGTTGTAGAACGTGTTGCCGGTGATCGTCCCCAGCGGGATCTTGTAGTCGAACAGGAAGCTCGCTCCGGTACGGCCTCGCTCGACGACCTCCTCCCGAAGGTTGAGCGAGTTGATCACCATCTGCGCGTCCCCTTCCAGGTTCGTGACGCGGCGATACCCGGCGTTGAACTTGTCGGCGCTGCGATCATACCGGTCGATGTTGGCGGTTGCAATCACGCCCAGCCGATTGCCGACGAAGCGGTTGCTGAGCGTTCCGGCGACCTTGTAATTGCCGTAGTAGTCCTGAAGCTGGTTATAGCCGCCCTGCGCGAGCACATCCACGAGAAAGCCTGCGGGCGCGTTGCGGAGCTTGAGGTCCACCGAGCCGGCCACGGCGTCGGCGTCCATGTCCGGCGTGATGGCCTTCTTGACTTCGATGCCGCCGAGCATGTTGGAGGAGATGAGGGAAAGATCGACGTCGCGGTCGTCGCCGCCGGTCGAGGGCACCCGGACGCCGTTGACGGTCACGGTGCTGTACTTAGGCGAGAGGCCGCGGATGGCGATCTTGGTCGCCTCTCCGCCTGATCGCTGGATAGAGACACCCGGGAGTCGCCCGATCGACTCTGCCGCGTTTACGTCCGGCAGCTCCTGTATACGGTCGGCCGAGACGATGTTTGAAATTGTGTTCGACTGGAGCTGCTGGTTAATGGCCGAGAGCTGACCGCTCGCCTGCGCGGTCACGATCACCTCTTCACCCTCAACGCCGCCAAAGGTGAGTTCGAAGTTTTCCGTGAGCCGCCCGCCACTCGGGATCGTTACCGTTCGCTCCTCATTGTCATAGCCGAGGTAGCTAACGACGAGCGTCCGAGTGCCGACAGGGGCGGAAGTAATGGTATAACGACCGTCCGCGTCCGTTGCGGCCCCAATGCTGGTGCCCTGGATGATCACGTTTGCGCCGACGAGCGTTTCGCCGGTGCCGGCGTCTTTAACGGTGCCGGAGATTCTGCCCTGCGCGGCCGCTGAAGAAGCCAGGCCCAGCGTTGAAAACAGGAGAAGGAGTCCGGTGCAGAGAGTGCGTATCATACTTGACATGCGTTCAGAGCGTCGCGAAAAAATGATTGGGTCGTGAAAAGCTCCCGAAAAGCTCGACAGACACGGGAGCGCTTTCAGGCAGGATTAACAAAAACATGGATCAGGAGAAAAGCCGGCCTCGTGGCCTTCGCGGATGCGCTTACAACGCCGCGCCGCTGATTTCCTCCAATGATTTTATTGAATGGCTACTATTTAATCATTTTCTTTTCCAAAGTCAAGACCAAAAGTCATCCTCACCCGAAGAAAGCGACCAGAGCGGCCCCTACACTCACAAATAATCCTCCCGCAAGTCGCTGCCCGAGCGACGTGCGCTCCCGGAGGACGAGCACGCCGAGCAAAGTGCCAAGGAAAATGCTCACGCTCGTGACGGCGATCACGAGACTCGCGTAGGCGAGGCTGAGGGCGAGTTGCAGTCCCGTCTGCTGCACGGCAAAGAGAACTCCGCAGAGAACGACGAGCTTGCCCCACGGTCCGCCGCGCTCGGGCAGGATGACGGGCCGTATGCGGGCCATAAGCGGTATGGAGAGGCCGAGCACCAGCGCCGAGCCGATGCAGAGCGTGACCGCCCAGGGGAACGCGCCCACGGCCGCGACGCCGACGCGGTGGAGCACGGCCGTGAAACTCCAGCAGAACGCGGCTCCGGCGGCGTAGCGTCCGGCGGGCGCGTAGACGAGCGCCCGCAAGGGTTGCCACAATGACCCGCCGCGCTCCATGCCCGTCGCGTACACGCCGGCCCCTACGAGCACGATCCCGAAAACCGCCCCGGCGGAGGGCACTTCGCCAAGGAAAACGGCACCGCCCAGCATCACGAAGAGCGGCAGAAGCCCCATGAGCGGCTGCACCACGGACAACTCGCCCCGGCTCAGCGCCAGCGCCATCAGGATCATGCCGCCGACTTCGGGCACCATCACGAGCGCCGCCGTTCGCCAGTAGTGCGCCGAGAGGTGCGGCACCGCGCCGGAGACGGCGACGACGCCCAGCAGCAGCACGCCCGCAACCGCGCGGAACGCAACCGTCGACACGACGATGCCGCCGTGCGCCACGACGCGCTTGAGCACCAGCGATGTACCTGCCGAACCGAGAGCGGCCAGCAGTGCCAGCATGATCCACATAATACTTGACTCCAGGAGGCCATTTAGCCGAGTCGGAAGCGAACGCCGCGCGGCGGGAAGGTACGACACCGCCGCCGTTATCGCTTCTCCCGTCGTGGAGCGCCCGTACGCCCGAACAGCCGGCTCGTAAGGCGCGACCTTCTTCCGCAGTTCTTCGCAGGCGGCACGCGGGAGGCAATAATACATGAAGAACGGAGGCGAGCCGCGGCCCACCCCCGTTCCCATGCTACTCCCTACGTCCGTCGCCGACCTTATTTCAGGGCGCGAGGCGGTCGAGCGCGTCCAGATCTGCCGTGGTGGCGGGGCGGAGCCTCACGGCCTGCCCGCCTCCGGGGGCGAGCCGCAGCGGCAGCACCGTTCCTCCATCGACGAGGACATGCCGAATCTTCATGGCGTATGGGTTCGTCACCCAGTCCCCGTTGTCGCCGTCGGCGTAGATCTCGGCCACGTAGGTCTGGCCGGACGGCAGGAAAGAGAGCGGCGCATCGAGCGTGCGGCCATTCTCGTCCGTGATGCTCCCGATGAACCACTCTGCGCTGTTCCGTTTCTGCCGGGCAATGGTCACATAGTTGCCAATGCTGCCGTTGAGCACGCGCGTATCCTCCCAATCCGCGGCCACGTCCTTGATGAACTGGAAGGCGTCGGGGCGCGCTTCGTAATTCTCCGGCAGATCGGCCGCCATCTGCAGCGGACTGTAGAGAACGACGTAGAGCGCGAGCTGCTGCGCGAGGGTGGAGTTGATGCGGTTATTCGGCCGCTCCTCCTCAAAAAGCAAATCGAAGATGCCGGGCGTATAGTCCATCGGGCCGGCGAGCATCCGCGTGAACGGCAGAATGGTAGTGTGGTCCGGCGGATTGCCGCCATTCTCGCCCCAGGCGTTGTACTCCTGTCCGCGCGCGCCCTCGCGCGTCATCAGGTTCGGCCACGTGCGCCGGAGGCCGGTGTCCTTTATCGGCTCGTGGATGTCGAGCATGATGTGGTGCCGCGCCGCCGCTTCGACCGTCCGTTGATAGTGCTCGACCATGAACTGCCCGTGGTGCCACTCGCCCTGCTCCTGCCCGTTCTCGTCGAGGCGCTTGATGCCGGTGCCGTAGTTGACGTACCCCGTCTTCACGGCGCGAACGCCGAGGCCCTCGTAGTAGCGATAGGCGTCCTCGAGCTGGCGGTCATAATTGAGCACGCCGCCGCCGGTTTCATTATGCCCGATGAGGCGAACGCCCTTCGCCTCGCCGTAGCGTGTCAGCTCCTCGATGTCGAAGTCCGGATACGGCTTGGTGAAGTTAAACTTGTTGCCGTTGGCCACCCAGTCGCCGTCCCATCCCTCGTTCCACCCTTCGACGAGTACGCCGTCGAAGCCGTTGGCGGCCGCGAAATCCATGTAGCGCTTCGTGTTCGCCGTCGTAGCGCCGTGCCTGGCACCTGAGCTCCAGGTCGTCTTGTCGAGGTGCATTTCCCACCAGATGCCGACGTACTTGCCCGGCTTGATCCACGAAGTATCTTCTATTTTGGAGGGGTCGTTGAGGTTAAGGATGAGAGACGACGTGATCAGCTCGCCCGGCGTGTCGCCCACCTGCAGCGTGCGCCACGGAGTTTTCATCGGAGCCTGCGTTTTCACTTTCACACCATCGGACCACGGGATGAGGTCGGCCTCGAGCGTGAAGGAGTCCGTACGAGCCAGCGTCATCGAGCTGTAATCGACGAGCGCCGCTTCGTGGATGCTGAAGAAGAGACCTTCCTTAGACTCCATTGTGAGCGGCGTGTGGACCGTGTCGAGGCGGCTCAGCGGCGCGTTCGCGTAAATGTATTCATAGCGGTTCGGCTGATAGGCGTCGATGTACCACGCCGATAAATCTCCGGCGAAGGCAAATTCCGACCGTTCGTCCATGATCTCGAACGCGCCGAGGTTCGGCTGCGCAGGCACCTCATAGCGAAAGCCGATGCCATCATCATAAACGCGAAAGACGACCGCAAGCGTGCGCGCCGCGGCGTCCTGCTGCTTGAGCATCACGCGCAGTTCATTGTAGTGATTGCGGATGTTCTTCTTCTCGCCCCAGGGCTGCGTCCACGTTTCATCCACCGCGCTGTTCTCAGCCGATACGACGGCGAACCCGTCTTCGAGCGGCGGCGCGTCCTTGAGAACGAACCCAAGGCGGGAGGGCTTCAGGACCGGCAGCCCGAAGCGCGCGAGCGTGTAGAATGGCGTGCCGTCCTGCAGGCTGAACGTGACCGCGAGCGTCCCGTCCGGCGACGTAACGGCGCGCTCCTGGGCCCGAGCGGGAAGGGTGAGCAGGAGGAGCGCGAGGAAGAGAATGCTGCGCTGATGAGAGAATGACTTCATAGAGCGGCGATAATTATTCAAACAGTATAGGGAACGAGGAATGCCGGCACGCGGCGCACCTCCGCTATGATCGAGGTGGAATCGTCCGAAAGATAAGCTAATGCACCGGCGCAAACGCATATGAAAGTGCTTACACGGCGGGTTACATCTCGCCCCGCCCCGCGCCTACTCCATCCCTGACCGCAACTCCCCCGCCCTTTCACCCTCGAATCACCCGTTCGGGGGAGGCGCGGCGGGGGCGGAAGTCGCTACTATTGAACCGTCACGCAACGAGACGGCCTTTCCAAGCCAAACCCCATGACACAGCCTGAAACGCATCACGCATCCACCGACGCCGCACGCTACCGGATCTCCGTAGCCGGCCGACTGGACGCTTCGTGGACCGCGAACTTCGACAACATGGACGCGCGCTACGATCGGCTACCCTCGGGGCAGACGGTTACCGTCCTCACGGGCCTTGTGGCCGATCAGGCGCAGCTTCACGGAATGCTCAGCCGCATCCGCGACCTCGGCATCCCGCTCGTCTGCGTCTGCCGCCTCGAAGAGGTGCAAGCGTGACGGCACCCGAACTCACCCAACGATAAACATCGAACCATCATGAACGCTCAGTCAGCAAGAAACACAGTCCTCGGCAGCGCAGCCATCGCCATCCTGTTGGTCCTTTTCGGCGCGATCAACACGGCGTCGGCACAGACCCCCGACGCCTTCGGGCGCGGCTGGTACATCGGCCCGGCGGCGCAGGCCACCACGGTGGGCGGCGAAGCGGCCGTCATGTCCGGCTTCAAAGTCCAATGGGCACCGAAGGGAAACCTGATGCTCGGACTCGAAAACTACACGCTCCTGAACAACATCGAGGCCGTCCAGCCCTCGCCCGACGGTGAAGCAAACGTCTACTTCATGTACGGCGGCGTCAGTGCGGCGTATGGATATGCGGTCAATGACCGCGTCAACGTTGCCCCGAAGATGCTCGTCGGCTGGGCCGAGGCGCACTGGCGCGACGGCTTCTGGGACGGCGTCCTAGACCGCAAGAACCGCGACGCGAACCACACCACTTCGCTCGTGCTCGAACCCGGCATCGGAGCGGAGATCGGCGTCACCCGCTGGATGAACGTGATGGTGGGCGGCTCCTACCGCTTCGCGATGGCCGGCAAATCGCACGCGCTCAGACAGGCAGACATGAGCGGCCCCGCCGCCACCGTCGGCATTCGCTTCGGGCGACTCTTCTAAGCGCGCCGGAGAATGAATGAGGCCGGACGAGGCAACTGCTTCGACCGGCCTCATTGCGTTCAGCAAAGGGGAGTCGCGCGAGCTACCGCACCCGCATCATGCGCCCGGTCTCGGTGCCGGCGGACGTTCGCCTTCTGCGCCTCCAGCGCGAACCCGGGATTTTCGAGGCCGCCGACGGAGGCTTCCGCTCTGTTGTACTCCCCCGCAGCTCTGCCGAAGTCCTTCAATGGCGCGGCACGGTCCAAGCCGTTGTTGGGCAATCTCCACCGCCGGAGGTCCCACTGTCCGTGCCGTGGTCCGCGTGTGTTCGTCTCCCAGGATGGAATCTTCGTCGGGACGACCTGCGCCGGCGCTTGTTGAAAGGAACCGGCTCACCGTCGACATACGGGTGAGGCGGCTTGGAAGGGTATGTGAATGAACGCGTAAGGCCCGCCGCACCCTGGCCGGGCGTTGACAAGCCGGGCGCCGCAACACTCAGTCCTAAGAGCCTGTTGATCCCGCACCGATGAGATACATTCCAGATGCTCAGGACGATCTGCGTGGCTGGAACGGCTTCTAACGCCTCCGGGAATCTCCGTCACGAATGAAGTGGCGTTGGTACTCTGGTTCAGATTTTCAGCCGCCTACATCGCTTTCTGTCAATCTAATGGCGTCATAGGCAGCGCGCCGCGCATCCGGCCCCGCGTAACACACCCGGCCGCCCGGCAACACAGCCGGTAGTTGCGACGTTCGGACTACAGGCGCCGTCGCTTTCCCGGCTCGTTTATGAAAAAGGAGAAGAAGAACAAACCGGCCCGCGGGTCGCTCCGGTGGTACCTCTTCGAGGTCCTGCCGTGGGCGTTCGTGGTCGTTGCGCTCGTCGTGCTCGTGCGCCGCGTCTATCCGAGCA